>NZ_DDPB01000009.1:0-617399 GCF_002341985.1 Leclercia sp. UBA2479
GCCTCAACGGCGGCTTTGCGTGGATCTACGGGCTCCGCCGGGATGACTTCCTGCGCCCCGGCTTTACGGGCCTTGGCTCGGGCGATGGCGGCCCCAACGGCGGCTTTGCGCGGGTCGACCGGCTCTGCCGGGGCGTCAACCGGAGTTTCCTCGGCCTGTGCTTTACGGGCTTTAGCGCGAGCTATAGCCGCCTCTACGGCAGCTTTACGCGGATCCACGGTTGCTGAGGAGACCTCATCATGATCTTCCGCTTTACGCATCTCCGCCTGCGCAATCGCTTCTTCGACCGCCTCGACGGAGGGATCAATTTTCGGATCGTGAAGCTCGGCGGTTTTCTCAGCCTGACGCGCGCGGGCCTGGGCTTTACGCGCTTCCCGTGCGGCAATCGCTTCGCTGTTATCCGGACGGGTGCCGGACTGAATCACCACCTCTTCGGTGGCGTTGGCATTTTTCTCACGTACGCGCGCCAGCGCCGCCTTGATAGCATCCTGATCTTTCGCTGCAGGCTGCACCGCAGCCTGCTTGTGACGTGCCTGTCGCGCCTCTTTTTCACGCTCAAGACGAGCCTGACGGGCTTCAAAACGGGCTTTTGCTTCTGCAGCACGTTTCTCTTCCATCGAAATGGCATAAATTTCAGCCTTCTCGACGCGGAAATACTGCACCAGCGGAATATTACTTGGGCAGACCCAGGCGCACGCGCCGCACTCAATGCAGTCGGCCAGATTGTGCGCTTTGGCTTTATCGTGCAATTGACCTTTGCTGTACCAGTAGAGCTGCTGGGGCAGCAGATCCGCCGGACAAGCATCGGCACAGGCGCTACAACGGATGCAGCCTTTCTCTTCCTGCTCCTCGCCCATCTCGCTGGCCGAGGGAGCCAGCAGGCAGTTCGTAATTTTTACGACCGGGACGTCCAGCCAGGGCAGGGTAAAGCCCATCAGCGGGCCACCCATAATCACCATCTGCTCAGGGCCTGGACAGAAACCTGCCTGCTCAAGCAGATGGCGAATTGGGGTACCCAGGCGCGCCCAGACGTTACCCGGACGTGAAACGGATTCACCAGTCAGGGTCACGACACGTTCGGTCAGCGGCTCGCCGTCAATCACCGCGCGTTTAACCGCATAGGCGGTACCGACGTTTTGCATCAGCACGCCGATATCCGACGAACGACCGCCGTGAGGAACCTGCTTGCCGGTTAAAATCTGGGTGAGCTGCTTCGCACCGCCAGAGGGGTATTTCGTGGGGATCACCCGCAGGCTGATATCATGGCTGCCCGCCAGCACCGCACGCAGCATGGAGATGGCCTGCGGTTTATTATCTTCAATGCCAATCAGCACTTCGCGTGGCTGTAACACGTGCGCCAGAATGCGGATACCTTCCACAACCTGCGCTGCGCAGTCCTGCATCAGACGGTCATCGGCGGTGATATAAGGCTCGCACTCGGCGGCATTGATAATTAAGGTTTCAATCTTATCGCCACCGCCACGCAGTTTGGTGCCAGTAGGGAAACCCGCCCCGCCAAGGCCAGCCACGCCGAACTGGTGGATACGCTCAATCAGCGCCTCGCGGCTTTGGCTGCGATAATCACTCCAGCCCTCGCGCTCACACCAGCGATCCTCACCATCGGCTTCAATCACGACGCACAGTTCAGATAAGGCGGAAGGGTGGGGGACGGTATGAGGCGCGATGGCCACCACCTGACCTGACGTTGGCGCATGTACCGGCAACATCCGGCCACGACCAAAGGTCAGCGGCTGGCCGCGCAGTACAGTATCACCCGGCTTCACGCACAGTTCACCCTCAGCACCAATGTGCTGTTTAAGCGGGATGATAAAACGCGTTGCCAGCGGAATCTGACGCAGCGGCGTACCGCTGGACTGGTTTTTCATCTCCGGCGGATGAATACCGCCATCGAAATCCCAGATCTTCTCTTTTCTGAAGGCAGAAAATAACTTAAGCATGGTGTTCCACAGGAATAATACGAACCGGAATGGTTTGAAGATCCCATTTCCAGCTGTCAGTCGTAGGGCTGACCGGACGCAGCTCAATACATTGCGTTGGACACGGCGCAACGCAGAGATTACAGCCGGTGCACAGATCTTCAACCACGGTGTGCATGGCGCGGGTGGCACCGATGATGGCATCTACCGGACAGGCCTGAATACATTTGGTGCAGCCGATGCAGTTTGGCTCATCAATAACCGCCAGCATACGCACGGGCTCAGCGGCCTCTTCGCCGTCGGTCGGCTGCGGATCGACGTTAAGCAGCTCAGCGATTTTGAGCATTACCGCTTCGCCGCCAGGGGCGCAACGGTTTATTTTCTCTCCGCCGTTACCGACCGCTTCGGCATAAGGGCGGCAGCCGGGGTAGCCACACTGCCCACACTGGCTCTGCGGCAGTAGTTCATCAATTTTTTCAACAACGGGATCATCCTCGACCGCAAAGCGGCGGGAGGCATATCCAAGAATGAGGCCAAACACCAGACCCAGCACGCTGAGCGAGGCGATGGCGATCCAGATTGCATTCATTACAACTTCACCAGACCACTGAAGCCCATAAAGGCCAGAGACATCAGTCCTGCGGTCACCAGCGCGATGGCGTTACCACGAAACGGCGCCGGAACATCGGCTGCAACCATGCGTTCACGGATGGCGGCAAACAGTACCATCACCAGCGAGAAGCCAACCGCTGCAGAAAAACCATACAGCGCGGACTGCATAAAATTATGCCCAAGATTGATATTGAGCAGCGCCACGCCAAGCACCGCACAGTTAGTGGTGATCAAGGGCAGGAAGATGCCGAGCAGGCGATAGAGCGCCGGGCTGGTTTTACGCACTACCATTTCGGTGAACTGCACCACGACGGCAATGACCAGGATAAACGCCAGGGTGCGAAGATAGGTCAGACCCAGAGGAATCAGGATCCAGTTATCGATCCACCAGGCGCAGATAGAGGCGAGGGTCATGACGAAGGTGGTTGCCAGCCCCATTCCCATCGCGGTTTCGAGCTTTTTGGAAACGCCCATAAACGGGCACAGGCCGAGAAACTTCACCAGGACGAAGTTATTCACCAGCACTGTGCCGACAAAAAGCAGTAAGTAGTCAGTCATTATTCAGCCTGAAATAAAAAAGCCGCCTATTATCGGACAAAGCCCGGTAAGCGACAACAGGATAACTGTAAGGTTATTACGGGTTCACAAAGGTCTGCTTCACGCGTACAGAGCGCTTAAAGTAGGGAACGAAGAGCGCCGTAACCAGTAGCGGGAAGAGCAGTTGACGAACGGCCAGCGCATCAGAAACCGGCGAGAAAGCGAAGGCTTTCACCGCTAATAACACCGCAACCAGCAGCCAGATAATATAGTGTTTTGGTACGCATTGACGTCGCTTAAAGAAGGCGATAGTCAGCCACAGGGTGTAGTACCACATGGCGATGGCGAAACCGAAGGAAATAAACCACATCACTTTATTACTGGTATTTTGCGCACTGAGGGTCTCGAGAGCATGCGGCGTAATTAAAGCGGTTGAATAAAGCACCAGCGCCAGCGATGCGCTTAATAGTGCCACCAGCAACCAGGCCAGAGGGGCAAGTAACCAGCCTCCAATTCTTTCTCCAGCGGTTGTGGTCATGGTATCTCCCGAAAGTTAGCGCGAAATCGTAGGCAGAATAGCCGGGGCAAGATTATATAACATTTCGCGCTAATGGCTACTTTCTTATTGTACGAAGCGCCAGACGGACTTGGGCACCTCGCCGATATTAAACAAACGCCCACCGGAGACCAGTTCTGCGCGGCGGTGATCGGCGGCGCGGTACATACTAATAATATCCTGATTATCTGTAAGGGTGTAGTTCAGGTGATCAAACAATTTTTCCAGACTTTCAAGAGAATTGATCTTACGAAATTTTAATAAATAGTCCTGAACTGTCATTTTAATAAGTTTCCATTTAAGAGTTAGTAATACCAGCAGGGTAATTCGTTCGAATAATAAACGGATAAAAAAAGAGGTAAACAAATTGCACAGCGCACCATGCACAATTAAGAGTTTTCTTTGCCGATGAAGTCAGGCGTCGACCGACGCCTGGGGAAGAAGATTAGCGCTGTTCATCATCGCTGGCAATAAGCAACTGACATCATATGTCACCCTTTTTTAGGAGGGCGTTACTTATGCGGCGCCTCGCTGGTTACGGGGACGGGAGGCTGATAGTTATCAATATGGCTGGCGACACCCAGCAGGATCACAGAGACCCCCAGGACAATCCATCCCGTTAACTCAATAATTCGATTAATAATTGACGTCATCATCGTTGATATTTGTTTTATCCATAAATACAGGGGCTAAATTTTACAGCGCAGTACGCGTGGCGGCAAGCGCTTTGCGGACTGGGTTTGTGATGGTAAACAGTAGGTTATAATTTGATATAAGATTTTACTTATTTAAGGCGCGCCGGGGCTGCCTCCCCTTCGGTATTAATTTATTGTGAGGGCAGGAGAGATCGTGTGAAATAGAAGGGTCATAAGATGAGAGGCAACGTCATGAGCGATAAAATCCGCGTTGGATTAATAGGTTATGGTTACGCCAGTAAAACATTCCACGCCCCCCTGATTGCGGGAACGGCAGGAATGGAGCTGGCGGCAATATCAAGTAGTGATGCCACGAAAGTTCATGCGGACTGGCCAACCGTCCCGGTGGTTTCTGAGCCGAAGCAACTCTTCAACGACCCCAATATCGATTTAATCGTTATACCTACCCCGAATGATACACACTTCCCCCTGGCGAAAGCGGCACTCGAAGCGGGCAAACATGTCGTGGTCGATAAACCGTTTACCGTGACGTTGTCACAGGCCCGCGAGCTGGACGCGCTGGCGAAAAGCCTGGGACGTTTACTGTCGGTATTTCACAACCGTCGCTGGGATAGCGATTTCCTGACGGTAAAAGCGTTGATTGCCGAGGGTGCGCTGGGCGAAGTCGCTTTCTTTGAATCACATTTTGACCGCTTCCGTCCGCAAGTGCGCGACCGCTGGCGTGAACAGGCAGGGCCGGGCAGCGGCATTTGGTACGATTTGGCTCCCCATCTGCTGGATCAGGCGGTCAACCTGTTTGGCCTGCCGGTCAGCTTGTCGGTGGACCTGGCCCAGTTGCGCCCTGGCGCGCAGGCGACGGACTATTTCCATGCGGTTCTGAGCTATCCCCAGCGTCGCGTTGTACTGCACGGCACCATGCTGGCGGCGGCGGAATCGGCGCGCTATATCGTGCACGGTACCCGGGGTAGCTATGTGAAATACGGCCTCGACCCGCAGGAAGATCGCCTGAAGAATGGTGAGCGTCTGCCGCAGGAAGACTGGGGTTATGACATGCGTGATGGCGTGCTAACCCGCGTGGAAGGTGAAGAACGCGTCGAAGAGACCTGGCTGACGCTGCCGGGGAACTACCCTGCGTACTACGCGGGGATCCGCGATGCCCTGAACGGCGACGGCGAAAACCCGGTACCGGCCAGCCAGGCGATTCAGATTATGGAGCTGATCGAGCTCGGTATCGAGTCGGCGAAGCATCGCGCAGCATTGAATCTCACCTGATAGCCTGTTCCCTGGCGGTGGCTATGCCGCCAGGGACAACAACGCTAAACCCCGCCAGGCGGCGGGGAATCACTCAGCCGTTCTGCACGCGGGCAATCAGCGCCGTTTTTTCTGCCTGGCTGAGGAACGCAATATCCAGTCCGTTAATCTGCGCCTGGCGGATCTGCTCTCGGCTAAGCCCCGCTTGCGGTGCCGCTACGTTGTACTCATGAATGATATCCACGCCCTGAACAGCCGGGTCGTCAGTGTTAATCGAGGCCAGTACGCCCTGTTCCAGGAAGTTTTTCAGCGGATGCTGTGCCAAAGACGGCACGGTGCTGGTCTGGATATTGGAGGTCAGGCAGGATTCGATGCCGATGCGCTGCTCGGCAAGGAACGCCATCAGCGCGGGGTCTTCTACGGCTTTCACCCCGTGACCGATACGCTCAGCGCCCAGCTCACGAATCGCTTGCCAGATACTTTCAGGGCCTGCGGCTTCGCCCGCATGAACGGTAATGTGCCAGCCCGCATCACGCGCCCGGTTAAAGTGGGACAGGAAGAGGCTACCCGGGAAGCCCAGCTCGTCACCGGCAAGATCGATTGCCGTGATCTGATCGCGATGGGCCAGCAGCGCTTCCAGCTCTTGCAGGCAGGCGGACTCACCAAAGGTGCGGCTCATAATGCCAATTAAACGCGCCTCTACCGGAAACGCGTTACAGCCTTCACGTACCCCGGCGATAACCGCTTCTACCACACCGGCTACCGGCAGCTGGTGGGTCATAGCCATATACCCCGGCGAGAATCGCAGCTCCACATAATGCAGACCATTGCGCGCGGCATCTTCAATATTTTCAAATGCTACACGGCGACAGGCGTCCAGCGAGGCGAGCACTTTCACCCCCCAGTCCAGTTTGCTAAGGAAACTCACCAAATCCGGTTCGTTTTTAGTCACCTGAACGTGCGGAATTAGCGCCTCAAGCGACTGGGCGGGCAGGGTCAAATTAAACTGGCGACCAAGGTCGAGGATAGTCTGGGCGCGAATATTGCCATCAAGGTGACGATGGATGTCGGTTAAAGGCAGGCGGGTATCAATCATGGACGCACTCTTATTTAGGTGAAGTGCAGGTCATTATACAACAGGTCAATAATGTATTTAAAATGCTGCGTTAACCCGCAGGTAAAAAGGTTGCTGCGGGGGAAGCTTACCGCAGGAGCAGTTTCTTTCGCTATCCAGCGGACCGGCAGCGCAGCGTATACCCGCTATAAACACGCAGGGTCACTAACACTCCATGAGCCACTCGCGAACCGCCGCCGTTAAGCGGAAAGACTGGCTATTATCACAATAATATCCTTAACTCATTGATGTAATGAACAAATATCGACGCGGTGCGACAAAAAAGCAAGCGCCCCGGTTACGACCAGGGCGCGGCTCAGGTAGGGTATCACTCGTTTAAGGCATGAATACCGGCAATTAAGCGCGCCACCCCTTGTTCCAGTTTGCTGCGTGGACAACCCGCATTAAGGCGCACAAAGCCAACCCCCTCCTGGCCATAGGTATAGCCGGGCATTATCGCTACCTTTTGTTGCTCAATCAGCACTTTCTGCAGCGCTTTGTCGTCAATACCGAGCGGGCGAAGATCGATCCAAGCGAGGTAAGACGCTTGCGGCGGTTGCCAGTTCAACTGCGGGAAAGCGTGGTTAAGCGTCGTGGCGACGAAGCGCAGATTCTCTTCAAGATAGTGGCGAAGGGCATCCAGCCAGGGTTCGCCCTGCTGATAGGCGGCGATGTGGGCAACCAGCGCCAGCACCGACGGTGATGACAATCCATCCCGGCCTTTGAGCGCATCCAGATAAGCCGCCCGGGTCGCCTCATCCCCAATCAGACCATACGCCCCCGTGAGCGCCGGAATATTAAAGCTCTTGGAGCCCGAGGTGAGTAACGCCCATGGCCCCTGCGCCACTGCGCTCCAGGGAGTATGTTGATGGCCGCTCCAGACCATATCCATATGAATTTCGTCGCTAATTACTGCCACGTTGTGGCGTGCGCAGAGCTGGGCCATCCGGGTCAGTTCTTCCCGGGACCAGACTTTCCCCGTCGGGTTTTGCGGGCTGCACAGCAGTAAAATTTTGTTCTGCTGTTGCGCAAGAGCATGCTCCAGAGCCGTCATATCGCACTGCCAGCCCTCAGCATCCCTGTGCAGGGGGAGGGCGACAACCTGGCGTCCATTTCCTTCAATTGCTTTGTAAAACGCATCGTATGCGGGGGTATGAACCACGATGCCGTCGCCGGGCTGCGACCACTGGCGAATCAGTTCCGAGACCATATAGATAACCGACGGGCCATAAACCAGGGCCTCGGTGTCGATTGCGCAGTGAAAACGCTGGCGGAACCAGTGGGCCACGGCGGCAAGAAACGCATCATTCTTCCAGCGGCTATAGCCAAATACGGCGTGGTCAATTCGCTGATGCAGCGCGTCGATAATGCAGGGGGCGGTGGCGAAATCCATATCGGAGATGGTAAACGGCAGCAGATCGGCAGCACCGAAGCGGTCTGCCACATAATCCCACTGGGTACACCAGGTGCCGTGGCGATCCACGACGGTGGAAAAATCAAACATTTTTCGTCCTTAATGAAAAAGCCCCCTTCTGCAGAAGGGGGCGAGACGTCAGGCTTCTACCGTTCGCATCAGCGTCGCCAGCTCATCTTTTACTGACTGTACCTGTGGGCCAATGACTACCTGAAGGTTGTGCTGATTCAGCTGCACGACGCCGATGGCGCGGTTTGCCTTCAGGGCGTTGGTGTCTACCAGGGACATATCCTTAACCGACAGACGCAGGCGGGTAATGCAGTTATCCAGCGAAGTAATGTTATCAGCGCCGCCCAGCGCCGCCAGAATAGCCGGGGTATTATAGCCCGATTTACCGGTCACGCCGGCCACGGCCTGCTCAACGGCAGCCGCGGTATCGATATCGCGGCCCGGCGTCTTCAGGTTAAAGCGGGTGATGGCGAAGCGGAAAATGGCGTAATAGACCACAAACCAGATCGCGGCCACCACCGGCACCAGATACCATTTGGTCGACAGACCATGCAGGATTCCAAACACCACAAAATCGATAACGTTGCCGTCGGTATTGCCGATAGTCACGCCCAGCACCGCCATGGTAGTAAAACCAATCCCGGTCAGTACGGCGTGGATAAGGTAAAGCACCGGGGCGACGAACAGGAACAGGAATTCGATTGGCTCGGTAGTGCCGCCGACTACGCAGGCAATTACGCCGGAGATCAGCAAGCCCTTAATTTTATGTCGGTTCTCAGGGCGAGCGCAGTGGTACATCGCCAGCGCAGCACCCGGCAGGCCGCCGAGGAAAGCGGGCATTTTGCCCTGCGACAAGAAACGGGTGGCGCTTTCAGAGAAGCCGTGGGTGGTCGGGCAGCTCAGCTGCGCCTGGAAGATGGTCAGCGCCCCGCTTACGGAGTTGCCACATACGTCCATGGTGCCGCCGGCTTCGGTGAAGCGGATGAGCGCCACCAGTATATGCTGTAAACCAAAGGGCAGTAGCAGACGCTCGCCGGTACCGAAAATCATCGGTCCAAAGTCGCCCGCGCTGTTGATGATGTGACCAATGCCGGTAATACCCAGCGCAAATACGGGCCAGATCAACGGGATCACCAGACCAAACAGCCCCATCACCAGGGTAGTGATGATGGGGACAAAACGGGTGCCGCCGAAGAAAGCCAGCGCATCGGGGAGGCGGATATTGTGGAAACGCTCATGCAGTAACCAGATAATGACCCCTGCGATCACCGCCCCGAGGATACCGGTATCAATGGACTGAATGCCGATCACGTTCTGGATATTGTTGGCCTTCAGGATGGCGGCATCGGTCGTTGGCAGGATACCTTTCGCCGTCAGCCAGAAGTTGACAGCGAGGTTCATCACCGCATAACCAACGAAACCGGCAAACGCGGCCACGCCTTTATTTTCGCGCGCCAGGCCCAGCGGGATAGCGATACAAAACATGACGGGCAGGAAGCTAAACGCAAAAGAACCGACCTTGCTCATCCAGACGAAAATGGCCTTCAGCACCGGGTTGCCCAGCACCGGGATCAGACTGATTACGTCGTGACTGCTTAATGAACTGCCGATACCGAGCATAATCCCACAGAAGGAGAGCAGGGCAACGGGCAGCATGAAGGTCTTTCCTAACTGCTGGAAAAATTCCCATAGCGAGACTTTTTGTGTTGTTTTCGTCGTCATCAAACGACTCCTTTATTGTTAAAATCAGTGTAGCGGCTTCGATGCTGCGAAAAGATAAAACGTTTTATCAAGATTTAGTGCGGTGTAAATCACATTCTCAGGCTTTGACAGGCAGTATAAATATAACCTATTGATAAAACGTTTTACCGGAATGGAACACAAGGGTGGCGGGAGCGTATGGCAGTAGCAAAAAAAATCACGATTAACGATGTCGCGCTGGCGGCGGGGGTCTCTGTCAGCACGGTATCGCTGGTTCTGAGCGGCAAAGGGCGAATCTCTCCCGCGACCGGCCAGCGCGTTAACGACGCCGTGGAGCAGTTGGGTTTTGTGCGTAATCGCCAGGCGGCATCGCTGCGCGGCGGGCAGAGCGGGGTGATTGGGCTTATCGTGCGCGACCTGACCTCTCCCTTTTACGCTGAACTGACCGCGGGGCTGACCGAAGCGCTGGAGGCGCAGGGGCGGATGGTCTTTCTGCTGCATGGCGGGCGTGAGGCCGGGCAGTTAGTGCAGCGTCTCGAAATGTTATTAACTCAGGGTGTAGACGGGGTGATCATTGCCGGTGCTTCGGGAGTGAGTAGCGAGCTGTGTGAACGCGCGGCCGAAAAGGGCATCCCGCTGGTGTTTGCCTCGCGGGCAAGTTATCTCGATGAAGCCGATACGCTACGCCCGGACAATATGCAGGCCGCACAAATGCTGACCGAACATCTTATTCGCCGCGGTCATCAGCGCATCGCCTGGCTCGGCGGTAAAAGTTCTTCTCTGACCCGCGCCGAGCGCGTCGGCGGATACTGCGCCACCCTGCTGAAATATGGCCTGCCTTTCCATAGCGAGTGGGTGGTGGAGTGTGAATCCAGTCAGAAAAAAGCGGCCGAAGCGATGGGCACACTGCTGCGCCACAATCCGACCCTGAGCGCGGTGATCTGCTACAACGAAACCATTGCCATGGGGGCGTGGTTTGGCCTGATTCGCGCCGGGCGGCAGAGCGGGGAGAGCGGGGTGGGGACCTTCTTTGATCAGCAGATCGGGTTGGGAGCCTTCGCTGACGTCGCAGAAAACGCATTGGACGATCTGCCCATTGTCTGGGCGACCACGCCTGCCCGTGAAATGGGTTATCAGCTGGCAGACCGTATTATGCAGCGTATCGAAAAAACCGAATTGCCGATGGGGCATCACATTTTCCCTGCACGCCTGGTTGCAACCAGCTAAGTCGTTCTCTTCATTCCGGTTCCCGGCGACGCGTTTCGCGGGAACCGCCCCCTTGATGCAAATCTCCCCACTAATTATGTGAATGCGAATGATCTTGATAATTATTATCATTACTGAATATAATTCTGCGCAAATTAATAGCATATAAAAATAATGCTAAAAAATGGCGTCTGAAACTGGGATTACGTATGGAATACGCTTTTACTTCGTTCTTGCTCTGCAGCGCATTGCTGCTTGGCGGCTGTCACAGTCTGCCGACCGAAAAGCAGCCACTCTCCTCTATCGACACAGCGCGCGCCTCGATACGCGATACCGCAACTGGCGAGACGTTGACCCCGGAGCAACTGTTTGCCCGCCTGGCGACCGCCCCCATGGTGATTGTTGGCGAAGAGCATACCAATGTGGAACATCACCGTATTGAAAATGCGCTACTGCAAAACCTGAATAAGCGTCGTCCGCAGGGGAGCGTGTTGCTGGAGATGATCAACAGCAGCCAGCAGCAGGCGGTCAATCGGGTGAAGGAGGCGACGCAATCTGGCACGACGGTAAGCAGTAACCGCGCGGCGCATGCCTTACGCTGGGATCCAGGCTGGCCGTGGACGCTATATGGTGAACTGGTTATGACGGCATTGGAAGGACCTTATCCGCTGCTCGCCGCAAATATCAGCCGCCAGCAGGTCAGCGAACTTTACACGCACCCGGTTTTCCCTGCGGGGGAGCATGCCTCGCAGCCGAAGGTGCATGAAGCCCTGTCGGCCATCATCTGGCTGATGCACGACGGGAAGATCGAAGACGACCAGATGCGCGCGATGATCGCCATCCAGCAACAGCGAGATCGCTTTATGGCGGAACAGCTGCGCAAGGCGCCGCGCCCGGCTTTATTAATTGCAGGAGGCTACCATGCAGCGAAAGACATTGGCGTGCCGCTGCACATGGCGGATTTACACGCGGAGGCGCCGATAGTGGTCATGCTTACCACGGACGGCACCACGGTATCGGCAAAACAGGCTGATTTTGTCTGGTCGGTGCCCGTTTCCCGATGAACGCTCAGATAACGGTCCTACCGCGCGCTTCATGGCTCAGAAGCGGTGCTGCAAGCGTCCTCTTTCATTTTGCACTGGCCATGCCTTTTCTTCTTCACTTCACGCGGGAGCAGGACGCGCCGATGCCTGCCGCCGTAATGATGGAACAATCTACAGAGTTTGAGGTTTCGCTGATCCATCCCGATTCACCGCCCGGTATTAGTCAGCAGCGTAGCCTGGAGGCAATGAGTGAACAGGAGACCGCGCGGCAAAAGGAAGCGCCAGTGCTGCCTGAACGCGACGACGCTGAGGTTAAACTGGCCGCTGCCAGCCCGAATCCCGAAAGTAAAAAAAAGAGGGAAATAAAGAAAAAAGCCCAGCGAGAGCAAAAAGAGGAGAAGGGCAACGCAAGCATGACCAGTCTGGCTGCCCCGCCAGTTCAGACGGTGCAGACGCAGCGTACCGCCGCCCCGCTGGATACCGATTCGGCGCATATCAGCCAGCGTAAAATCGGCTGGGAATCGCTTGTTAAAGGCAAGATCAACAAAATGCGCAACTATCCACAAGATGCTCGTCGGCGTAAACGCTCCGGTACGGCCGTGATTATGTTTCGCGTCAATGAGCGGGGCGATGTGCTGAGCTCACAGCTGGTCTCCTCGTCCGGCACGCTGTCACTGGACAGAGCGGCACTCATGGCGCTGGAGAAGGCGAGCCCGCTCCCACCGCCGCCAAAGGAGATTGTCAAAAGCGGCATGCAAATAGTCACATTGCCGGTGGAATTTGGTTTAACAAATATCTAATAAAAAACAGATCCACGTAATTCATTTTCGCGAAGTCGATTTCATTACATGCAGGGGCGCTAATTAACTAACACGCGCTCTGCGGATTTTTTTGCTCTGAGCAATGCGCTGTCATCCTTCGAAATAAGAAGGAGGGGCGCGGCTGCTCATTTTTCCTTGAAAATAAAAATATCAGGAATTGATTATGGAAAAGTCACACATGGTTAAGGGGCTGCTGACCGGGCTGCTTATTGTGCACGGTCATGCCTTTGCGGCGGAACAGGAGGGGGAATCGGTCTTTTCACCGCTGACCATTACCGATAATCCGCTGGAGGAGAAACAACAGGTTGGCTCTTCTGTCGAGAGCTATACCCGGCCGGGCGCTTACAGCTCAAGGACGCTGAATAAAAATTTGCAGAGTCTGGATGCTTCGCTTCGCAGCATGGCGGGGACCTATACCCAAATCGATCCTTTACAGGGAACGGTGAGCGTAAATATCCGCGGGATGAACGGGCTGGGTCGCGTCAATACGATGGTGGATGGCGTTACCCAGACCTTCTTTGGGATGGCTCCGGCGAACTATCACGGCGGTGCCAACACCGCGGCAGGCGTGCCGCTCGATCCTAACTTCCTGGCCGAGGTTGATGTCACACGTGGAAATAGCGCCGGTTCTCAGGGAGTTAACGCTCTGGCCGGAAGCGCCAATATGCGTACCCTGGGCGTTGATGATGTGCTGATGGCGGGGCGACAGATCGGGGTGCTTTCACGCTTTAAGGTTGGTGATAACGGCCTGGGGCGCACCGGCATGGTGGCGGTTGCCGGGAAAACGGATCCCTTTGCCAACGGTGGCGGACTCGGGGCAATGGTCGGCATTAGCGGCACGCGGACCTATGCCACCTATAAAAACGGCGGGGGGCGCAGCAGTAAAGATTTTATCGGCGAAGATAATAAATACCTGCGCCAGGAGCCGCATTCAGAAATCTATAAACTGAATTTCAATCCGGACGAATTTAATAAAATCGAACTCTCCGGCAGAAATTACAGTAATACCTTTACCCGCAGGGATATTACCAGCGACGATTACGCTGTGCGTTATAACTATACACCGCTGAATGAGCTGATCGATTTTAATCTGCTGGCCAGCACCAGCCGCGGGAATCAATCTTATAAGCCCGAGTCGCTCTATAATTTTAACCGCTCGTCCACCACCAATAAATCCAATGCTGTCGATCTGAATAACACCAGCCGGTTTACGCTGGCAGAGGATCTGTATGCCGAATTTCAGGTAGGCGGCAAGGTGATGGACACGCGTTACAGTCGCCGTTTTGTGCAGAGTACGGAAACCGATCGCAACGCCTTTGCCCCGGCAGGAAAACAGAAGATTTCCGCCCTCTATACAGGACTGACGCTGAATAAAGATATCTACCAGCTGGATCTCAACCTCAATTATACCCGCAGCCAGGTCGAGGGGCATAAACCCGCCTGTGCCGATAACGAGAAATGTTTCCCACAGGGGGCCACCACGCTCCGGCTGGATGACACGGCCTTTAACCCGTCGGCCACGCTCTCTGCACAGGTCACCCCGTGGCTGCAACCTTTCGTGAGCTGGAGTCACTCGTCACGCGCGCCAAACGTGCAGGAGGTCTTCTTCGCTAACGAGGGCGGCGCCTCGATGAACCCCTTCCTTAAGCCCGAGAAGGCCGAGACCTGGGAGGCCGGTTTTAACGTGAACAAGAAAGGCTTGCTGCTGGAGCAGGACAGTTTCCACCTGAAGGCGCTGGCTTATCACACCCGGATAAAAGATTACATCACCAGTGAATCCTTTATGCTCTGCTACAGCGGCCAGCTCTGTCATGACCTTGAGAACTCCTTTGGTGGCTTCAACGCGAACGTCTACGTCAACACCACGTCACCTGTCACCACCAAAGGGTATGAGATCGAGGCGGGCTACGATGTGGGCTTCGCTTATGCCAACCTCGCGTGGAGCAAACAGCAGACCGACCAGCCCACTTCTATTGCCAGCACCGTTTACAGCTTCGCCTACAGCGATATGAGTGATCTTCCCGAGAGCTACGCCACGCTGGATATTGGCGGGCGTCTGTTCGATCAAAAAGTCACCCTTGGCAGCCTGGTGAAATTTACCGGTAAATCCAAACGCCTGAGCACTGAAGGGATAAGCTCCGACACCAACAGCGTTCCTAAAGAGAAGATGCCCAATATCCCGACGGTGATCGACCTCTATAGCAGTTGGCAGATGACCGACAGCGTCCTGCTGCGCTTTAGCGTACAGAACGTGACGAACCGCGATTACGCCGAAGCCCTCAATCGCATGAACCAGAGTCTCGATTACGCCCAGGAGGGCGCCAGCGTGAACACCACCGCGCGCGGGCGGACTTACGTCTTCGGCGGCGAAATTCAGTTCTGAGCATCAACTTTTTGTACACTGATCAGGAAAATTTATGAACCGTTCTCGTTTATCACTACAACTTGCCGGGCTCTGTCTGGCCACGCTCATCCCCACCCTGGCGCTGGCCATCGATCCACCCGCGCGCGAACTGACTCGCTTTGCGCTCTCAACGAACTATCTTGAGGATGCCAACGAAGGTCTTTACGAGCTGGCCTACGACAACAGCGGCCACCATCTTTTCGTCGCGGTGACAGACCGCATGAACCGGGCGGCCAATAAGGGCTTTCTCTATGCCTTTAACCCGGAAACGCTGGCGGTAGAGCAGCGTCTTGAGATGCCATACCGCGCCTTCTCTCTGGCGCTCGCCCCGACGCGGCATCGGCTTTATGTGGGCCATACCCAGTCGGCTTCGCTGCGTATCAGCCTGCTGGACAGCGAAACGGGTAAACTGCTCAACACCAGCGACAAGCTGAGTTTCAATCTCGCCAACGCGGCCGATGCGCGCTTCGAACATCTGCGTCATATGGTTTACAGCCCGGCCTCTGACACGCTTTTCGTCAGTTACAGCAATATGCTGAAAAGCGGGGAAGGAATGCAGCCAGTGCATAAATTGTTGATGCTGGATGGGGCAACCCTGGCGCTGAAGGGTGAAGTGGAGGGGGCCTATAGCGGCACCGCCTATGGCCTGACGCTGGATGATAAGACACAGAAAATCTACGTGGGCGGCCGGGATTATATCAATGAGATCGATGCGAAGACGCAGAAGGTACAACGCACCCTCGCCCTGAAGAATGTTAAGCCGCAGATCAGCAGCGTGCAGAATCTGGCCGTGGATTCGGCTTCGCAGCGCGCGTTTGTGGTGGTCTTTAACCATGAAGATCGCAGCGGCCCCGATGACGGCCTTTATATTTTCGATCTGCGCGATGGCAAACAGCTCGGCTTCGTGCACACCGGGGCGGGCGCCAATGCGGTAAAATACAACCCGAAGTATAACGAGCTTTACGTCACGAATTTTACCAGCGGTACCCTTAGCGTTATCGATGCGAAAAACTATAAGGTGACCAGAGAATTTGTGGTACCGGTCTACCCGAACCAGATGGCGCTCTCAGCGGATATGGATACGCTCTTTGTCGGCATCAAAGAGGGCTTTAACCGCGACTGGGATCCGGACGTGTTTGTGAAAGGGGCAAAAGAGCGCATTTTGCGTATCGATTTGAATAAATCCTGAAGCCAGATATAAAAAAAAGCCCCGCACTGGCGGGGCTTTTCAGGTTCAGACTTACTGCTGAGGAACAGCAGGCGCCGCAGGAGCAGCAGGTGCTGCCGGTGTCGGCAGACCCAGCGTTGGCATACCGAACATACCGATAAACTCTTCCAGCGACATCTTCTGTCCGTTCAGGGTGACCTGGCCGTTAGCGTACTGCAGGCTGGCGCCAATCACGTTATCTTGCAGGGTAGTGATGCGGAACATCTGGCCCATCGCCGCAACGCCTTTCACCTGTTGATTCGCCAGCTTGCCGGCATCCTCGTCCTTATACCCTTCCAGCTTCGCAATCTGGGTCATCAGCTCGGTCGCCATATCCACCGGCACCGTCAGTTTGCTCTCGAGCGATTTCACGCTGCGATCCACTTCCTGGGTCAGGGTCTGGGCTTCGCCGGTCGCGGTGGCCGGATCTTTCAAGAACAGCGACAGGTTGAAGTTCGTTTCGCCTTTACTGTTTTTCCAGCTCAGCGGCGCAATGGTGATCACCGGTTCGCCTTTCAGCAGCAGCGGCAGGTTGCCATAGAATGCGTCCATCACTTTCTGCTGGTACAGCGCCGGGTTGCTTTCCATCAGCGCTTTGTCCGCCAGCGCCGCCTGGCTCTGGGCGCGATACTGCTGGCTAAACTGGTGCCATGCCTGGCCATCAATATTGCCAATTTTGAGGGCCAGCTTGCCGCTGCCCAGATCCTGATTCTGCACTTTCAGGCTCTTCAGGGTGTAATCCAGCTGGCTATCGATGCTCTTGCCATCTTTAGAGACCTCGGACTTGCCGTCCAGATCCATACCCTCCAGCACCGCCATCTCTTTCCCTTCCACGGCGATGGCCAGCTTATCCAGGGTCAGTTTCTGATCGCCGATGCGTTCGTCAAAGGAGGTCAGTCGGCTGTTGCCATCGGTTTTCAGGTTGTTGAAGGTCAACTGAACCTTCTGGCCATATTCGTTAACCGCGTTCACCAGCCCGCTGGCGGCGTCACCGGTCAGCGAGAAGACGTTGCCCTCGCGATCGGCATCCAGCTTGAAGTGACCGCCGCTAAAGGCCACTTTTTCGTCGCCTTGTTCATAGTTCAGCGCCTTCAGGTCGATGTCAGAGGAGGTGTCACCGCCGTAACTGATGCGCGTATTGACCTCAAACGGGGACTGGTTCTTCGCCAGATCAAACAGCGGCTTTGTCGCTTCGTTATTCACCAGCGTGGTTTTCACCGACGCCATCGAGGGGATGAGGTTGAAATGTTTTAGCTGCGCCGCAGGGAAGGGACCATGATCGACCACCTCATCCAGCACCACGCTCTGGCCTGGCTTCAGCCAGCTCTCCTGGCTGCCTGCAACTGGCTTAACCACTAGCTGCATTTTGCTGCTAAACAGCCCGCGCTGATAATCCTGATAGCTCAGCGCCAGCCCGGCTTCCGGGGCGGTGCGCTTAATTTCGTTGTTCGCCTGCGCCACCATCTCGGCCAGACGGCTTTCCAGCTGTTTTCCGGTGTACCAGGACGCACCCGTCCAGATCACGCCTAATGCAACAATAACGCCAACCGCTACGACCGATTTTTTCATTCTGATTATCCCTAAAATGAAACCAGGCGGTAAATACCGCCTGGTGATGGAAAAGGCTCTCACTAGCTTAGCAAGAGTTGTTAAAAAATTCAGTAAGTGACTATAGCTTATTGAAAACCCGGGCCAGTCGACCCACGCCGCTAACGCTGACCGGCGGCTCACTGGCGCTGATAATGGCCGATTCGCCAGGTTTGAGCACCAGACGCTGCTCGCCCTGGCTGAGTACCGCTTCCCCTTCTACGCAGAAGAGAATTGCCGCGCTTTGCTGGGCAATCGCCGTTTCGTTGTGGCTCAGGTCGTGCAGAGCAAAGGCAAAATCATCAACCGGGATAGGGAAGTCCAGTTCCGCACCGTTTTTCACCGGCTGGGTTAACAGCTCTGCCGCCGGTTTAGCCTCGAACTTGACGTTGGCCACCAGCTCCGCGATATCGATGTACTTCGGCGTCAGGCCTGCGCGCAGCACGTTATCGGAGTTGGCCATCACCTCCAGCGCGACACCCTGCAGATACGCATGCGGCGTCTCGGCAAAGAGGAACATCGCTTCCCCTGGATTCAGCTTCACCACGTTCAGCAGCAGCGGAGAGAAGAGGCCGCTGTCGTCCGGATAGAACTGCGCAATCAGACGGATGGTCTCCCACGGCTCACCCTGCTGGCTGTTCAGCGCAGCGGCCAGCACGGCCAGCGCATGGGCTTTCTCCTCGCCCTGCATGTTCAGCAGACTGGCGAACAGCTGGCTTAGCCCTTCGGCGTTGGGATTTTCCAGGAAATGGGCGATAGCGGTATGGGCCCCGGCTACCGGCTGCAGCAACGAGACGATTTCCGAAAACTCGCGGAACGCATTCATCGCCAGGAAGGGGGTAAGGGCAAAGACCAGCTCCGGCTTATGGTTCGGGTCTTTGTAATTCCGCTCGGCGGCATCAATCGGGATACCCGCCGCGTTCTCTTTGGCAAAGCCGATTTCAGACGCCTGTTTATTCGGATGCACTTGAATGGAAAGAGGCTGTGCGGCGCAGAGCACTTTAAACAGGAAGGGCAGTTCGCCAAAACGTTGGTTAACGGCGTTGCCAAGCCATGCGGCTTTGTCACCGTCAATCACGTCACGCAAGGATTTCACTTCGCCGTGAACGTCAATCTTTGAGCTGCTCTTCGGGTGGGCACCCATCCACAGCTCGGCCATGGGCTGCTGGTCTGGGTTGGCGATACCGTAGAGTTCCGTTAACGCAGTTTTACTTCCCCAGGCATAGTTCTGCACTGAGTTGATGAGTTTTTGCATTATCAAGCCCTGTTTCATAAGTAGAATTAACTGCCCGTATTAAAGCAATAAACCGCCCGGAAGTAACCTGCGGGCGCAAAAAGTCGTACTAGTCTCAGTTTTTGTTAAAAAATTGTGTAGGATAAGCTAACTCGCTTTTATAGAGGGCAACGGAAAATTGCCCGAACCATAATCTGCAATGTCGTAAGTGAGAGCACAATGTCGAACAAACCCTTTCATTATCAAGATCCTTTCCCTCTTGCGAAGGATCAAACCGAATATTACCTGTTAACCCGCGACCACGTTTCCGTCACTGAATTTGAAGGCCAGGAGATCCTGAAAGTGGATCCGCAGGCCCTGACGCTACTGGCGCAGCAGGCCTTCCACGATGCGTCCTTTATGCTGCGCCCGGCGCACCAGCAGCAAGTAGCGGATATCCTCAGCGACCCGCAGGCCAGCGAAAATGATAAGTACGTAGCCTTGCAGTTCCTGCGTAACTCCGATATCGCCGCCAAGGGCATTCTGCCTACCTGCCAGGATACCGGCACCGCGATCATCTCCGGGAAAAAAGGTCAGCGTGTCTGGACCGGCGGCGGTGACGAAGCCGCTCTGGCTCGCGGCGTGTATAACACCTATATCGAAGACAACCTGCGCTACTCGCAAAACGCGGCGCTGGATATGTATAAAGAGGTCAACACCGGCACGAATCTGCCCGCGCAGATCGACCTCTACAGCGTGGATGGCGATGAGTATAAATTCCTCTGTATCGCCAAGGGCGGCGGCTCCGCGAACAAAACCTATCTCTACCAGGAGACCAAAGCGCTGCTAAGCCCCGGTAAGTTGAAAAACTATCTGGTGGAGAAGATGCGTACCCTGGGCACCGCGGCCTGTCCGCCGTACCACATCGCCTTTGTGATTGGCGGTACCTCCGCCGAGAGCACCCTGAAAACCGTTAAGCTGGCCTCCACAAAATATTACGATGGGCTGCCAACGGAAGGTAACGAACACGGTCAGGCGTTCCGCGATATCCAGCTGGAGCAAGAGCTGCTGACTGAAGCGCAGAATCTGGGCCTGGGGGCACAGTTTGGCGGCAAATACTTTGCGCACGATATTCGCGTGATTCGCCTGCCGCGTCACGGGGCTTCTTGCCCGGTGGGGATGGGCGTGTCGTGCTCTGCGGACCGTAACATTAAAGCTAAGATCAACCGCGACGGCATCTGGATCGAGAAGCTGGAGAACAATCCGGGTAAATACATTCCGGCCGAGCTTCGCAGAGCGGGAGAGGGTGAAGCGGTGCGTGTAGATCTGAACCGCCCGATGAGTGACATTCTGGCGCAGCTCTCTCAGTACCCGGTCTCTACCCGTCTGTCGCTTAACGGCACCATTATCGTGGGGCGCGATATCGCCCACGCGAAGCTGAAAGAGCGTCTGGATAACGGTGAAGGGCTGCCGCAGTACATTAAAGATCACCCGATCTATTACGCCGGCCCGGCCAAAACGCCAGAGGGCTATGCGTCTGGCTCCCTGGGGCCGACCACCGCAGGGCGTATGGACTCTTACGTCGATCAGCTACAGGCCAACGGCGGCAGTATGATCATGCTGGCGAAGGGTAACCGTAGCCAACAGGTGACCGATGCGTGCCATAAGCACGGCGGTTTCTATCTGGGGAGCATTGGCGGCCCGGCAGCGGTGCTGGCGCAGGGCAGTATTAAGAGCCTGGAGTGCGTTGAATACCCTGAGCTGGGGATGGAAGCCATCTGGAAAATTGAAGTAGAAGATTTCCCGGCGTTTATCCTGGTGGATGACAAAGGCAACGACTTCTTCAAACAGATCCAGTCCTCTCAGTGCGCGGCTTGCGTGAAATAAAGATGTTTCTGCCGGGTAGCCCTGGGCTACCCGGTCTTAATAAGAGCGCACAAAGCGCCATGCGTTTTCTTTGAAGCCATCAATACTTATTCCTTAAGCACGTGAGCAATCCCATTTGTTTATCAAGGAGAAAGTAATGACAACGTTACGCAGTGAGAAAGATTCCATGGGCGCCATCGACGTCCCGGCGGATAAGCTCTGGGGCGCGCAAACGCAGCGCTCGCTGGAGCACTTCCGCATCTCGACTGAAAAGATGCCCGTCTCGCTGATTCAGGCCCTGGCGCTGACCAAACGCGCCGCGGCGAAAGTAAACCAGGATCTTGGCCTGCTGGTGGCCGAGAAATCCACCGCCATTATCAGCGCCGCCGATGAAGTGCTGGCAGGTCAACATCCCGACGAGTTTCCCCTCGCCATCTGGCAAACCGGCTCTGGCACCCAAAGCAACATGAATATGAACGAAGTGCTGGCTAACCGGGCGAGCGAACTGCTGGGCGGTGTGCGTGGGATGGAGCGCAAGGTTCACCCGAACGATGACGTCAACAAAAGCCAGAGTTCTAACGACGTCTTCCCGACGGCGATGCACGTGGCGGCGGTGATCGCTCTGCGTGAGCAACTTATCCCGCAACTGAATGTGTTAAAGCAAACGCTGGCGGCGAAATCCCAGGCGTTCAGCGATATCGTCAAGATTGGTCGTACTCACCTGCAGGATGCCACCCCACTGACGCTGGGTCAGGAGATCTCAGGCTGGGTGGCGATGCTGGAGCACAACCTGCGCCATATCGAACACAGCCTGCCGCACCTGGCGGAGCTGGCGCTCGGCGGCACGGCGGTAGGCACGGGTCTGAACACCCATCCGGAATATGCCGTGCGGGTGGCTGAAGAGTTGGCGGCCATCACCGGCCAGCCGTTTGTAACCGCACCAAACAAATTTGAAGCGCTGGGCACCTGCGATGCGCTGGTTCACGCTCACGGCGCCCTGAAAGGGCTGGCCGCCTCGCTGATGAAAATTGCCAACGATGTCCGCTGGCTCGCCTCGGGCCCGCGCTGCGGCATCGGCGAAATCAGCATTCCAGAGAACGAACCGGGCAGCTCCATCATGCCGGGTAAGGTCAACCCTACCCAGTGCGAAGCCATGACCATGCTCTGCTGTCAGGTGATGGGCAACGACGTGGCGGTCAATATGGGTGGTGCATCCGGTAACTTTGAGCTGAACGTCTATCGTCCCATGGTGATCCATAACTTCCTGCAGTCGGTGCGACTGCTGGCGGACGGAATGGAGAGCTTCAACGAACATTGTGCGGTGGGCATTGAACCGAACCGGGAACGCATCAGCCAGCTGCTGAATGAGTCTCTTATGCTGGTGACCGCGCTCAATACCCATATCGGCTACGATAAGGCGGCAGAAATCGCCAAAAAAGCCCATAAAGAGGGGCTGACCCTGAAGGGAGCAGCCCTGGCGCTGGGCTATCTTAGCGAAGCCGAGTTCGACAGCTGGGTCCGTCCGGAAGAGATGGTCGGCAGCATGAAATAATCAGGTCGCCACATAGAGGTGCAGCCGCGGAATAATCAGATGCAGCGGCTGCGCCTCGGGCTTATAGCGATGCTGAATATTTTCAGCATCGTAATTGAGCAGTTCCCCGATATCCGGCATCACCGCCCCCTGATCCGCATCGTACAGCGCAATCAACGGCGTGGGGCAGGCGTACTGTACCTGCTTCTGCTGCCCGGCATACCAGACGCGGGCGATAGGCTGCACCTTCACCGGACGTTTTATTTTCAGCCGCGCATCGGCCGGCAATGCGGCGATGGCCGTGTATTCCGCCTCCAGACGCTCCAGCCACTGTTCCCGTGACCAGGGGGCGACGGTGCGGGGTGCTTTAATGCTCTTTTCCAGCATCTCCAGCACCTCGTTGCGGGTAAAGTTCTTAATGATGTGTTTATTCGCCCAGCCGAAGCGCAGCGTAGCCGGGTGGCGCAGCACCGTGAGGGTACGGTAGGCATTAAGCGTGATCAAGCCGGGCAGGTGGCGGTGCACCCATTCAAAGCGGGCGGCGGGGGCGAGGCCCGACTCCTCAACGACGATCTTCTCGAACGCCGCTTTCAGCTCATTAATCTGCGTAATGCGGTTTTCAACCGTTTCCCGCCGTTTGCTCTCTAACTGCAGGCAGATCACCCCTGGCAGCCTGACGGCGGCTTTGCTGCTGCGCCGTTCGGATTGCTGCTGAATAAACAGGTGCCGGTAGTGCTGCAAGGCCATCGAGAGCGCCTCTTGCCCAAGATGTTGTTTTACCTCAATCGTATTCAGCGGATCCTGTTCGGCCCCTTTCACCACCTCCGGCAGGGAAAACACCCGGGCGGCCAGCAGGCGGCACTGCTGAAGATCTTCGGTTAGTGAGGCCAGAGCCTGCTCCATCTCCCGGAAGGTTCCGTTAAGCCGCTCGATAAGATCGTAAGTCGCCATAGTCAGTCTCATTAGTTACAACATACTTACTGTATAGCACAGCACGCCGGGTCAGGCCAGCGTGCGCGTGGGGTCAGGCAGGGGTGGGGAGGGTAATGGCGTGGTAAACCGGCCAGCTAAAGCAAAAACGGGCGCCGCCCAGCGTGCTCTCATCGCACTGTACATCGCCGCCCATGGCCTGCGCGATTGAGTGAACAATCGCCAGCCCCAGGCCGCACCCGCCGGTAGCACGGTCGCGGCTTGGGTCAAGACGGACAAAGGGCTCGAAGACCCGCTGGCGTGATTCCGGAGCGATGCCGGGGCCATCGTCTTCCACCGTCAGGCTTGCCCGGCTTCCCGTCAGTTCCAGCACGATGTGCAACGTCTGGTTGCTGTAACGCAGCGCGTTATTCACCAGATTATCCAGCACGCGCTCCATCAGGCGCATATCCAGCGCGCCGTACTCCCCGGCGGTCACCTGGCTCAGGACCAGCGTGCGCGTGGGGGTGACGCTCTGGACGTCATCCACATAGCTGCGGATCCAGGCAGGGAGGTCAGGGGTGCTGAGCTGCAGCTCATTTTGCGGGCGATCGAGGCGGGCGTAAGTCAGAAGCTCCTCAATCAGTGCCTCAAGCTGTCCGATATCCCGGTTCAGCGCCTGCGACTCCCCGGCGGTGAGGTTTTCGCTCATCTCCAGGCGATAACGCAGGCGTACCAGCGGCGTACGCAGCTCATGGGCAATCCCATCGATAAGCTGTTTTTTGCTGGCAATCAGGGCATTGATATTGTCCGCCATCTGGTTGAACGCGACGCCGAGCCGTTCGAAGCTGGAGGCGCTGTCAAAATGGATGCGCTCGGTCAGGTGCCCCTCACCAAAACGCTGGGCGGCGGCCTCCAGCCGCAGCATCTCTTGCCAGTGAGGGCGCATCCAGATAAAGACCGGAAAGGCGAGAGAGATGGCGATAAAAGCCAGCAGGCCAATATCCAGCAACCGCATCTGATGTAAGAAATAGAGATAGGGCACAGGGCCGACTGCCAGCACGTAATGGCTGCGGGGGATGCGCTGGATGAAGGTGTATTCATCATCCAGCGCGACGATATCGCCGTCGCGAAGGCGCTGAGCGGTGGCAGCATCCAGCCGGTAATGGTTCAGCGGCTCGATGCGCAAATCGAAGGAGAGGTTCAGATCCAACTCTTTCAACGTCTGCGCCCAGTCGCGCGGCGGGATCTCGCGCAGCTCGCTGCGCATCAGGTAGAGCGAGCTTTTCATTAAATCATCCAGCGACTGTCGGCCCGCGCGCTCGGCGGTAAATTTATAGACCAGCCCGACCAGGATAGTCATCACCAGAAAGCAGACGAACAGCAGGAGATAAAACTGCACAAACAGTTTTTTCACGGATCACCACCAAAACAACGATTTAACCTTGCAGTATTGCAGCAGAGTCGTACGAAGGCGCTAGTGTATCGCTAATTGCACTGCTTCTGAACCGGGCTGCTTCAGTTACCTTATTCGTCAGGCTAACCGTGGCCGCCACTGGCGCTAAGCCTGTTGAGCCGGTTCATCTGCTCCGGTGAGAGCAGCACCTCCGCTGCCGCCAGATTTTCCCGCAGATGCGCCACCGAAGAGGTGCCGGGGATAAGCAGAATATTTGGCGAGCGATGGAGTAGCCACGCAAGGGCTATCTGCTTCGGCGTGGCGTCCGCCTCATCGGCAATCTGATTGAGCAGCGACGACTGTAGCGGTGTGAAGCCGCCTAACGGGAAGAAGGGGACGTAAGCAACGCCCAGCCCGGCAAGTGAGTCGATAAATGCGTCATCGTTTCGGCTGACGATATTGTATTGATTCTGTACACAAACAATGTCCGTGATGGCTTTAGCCTCGGCGAACTGGGCAGGCGTGATGTTGCTCAATCCCAGATGGCGAATAAGACCCTGTTCCTGCAGCCTGACCAGCGCCTCCAGAGGGGCTGCAAGCGATCCCGCTTCGGGCCCGTTTACCCCGCCAAGCCTCAGGTTAACCACATCCAGCGCCTGCAGGCCCAGCGTCTCCAGGTTTTCATGCACGGCACGTTCAAGTCCGTCCGGGCTGATCTCAGGCCGCCATGAGGCGTCAGCGCCGCGCACGTAGCCCACCTTGGTGACCAGCGTCAGGTTTTCAGGATAGGGCCAGAGCGCTTCGCGTATCAGCTGGTTGGAAACGTCAGGGCCATAAAACTGCGCCGTATCCAGATGATTTACACCGAGCGCAACAGCCTCGCGCAGTACCGAAAGGGCCGCCTCTTTATCTGGTGGGGGACCCCATACATGTGGGCCGGGTAACTGCATGGTGCCATAACCCATCCGGCCCAGATTAAGCCGGGTGCCGGCGGGGGTGTACGTTTTAGGCATGTGATTGATCATGAAATTATCCTGGAATGGGAGAAAGAAGGCCGGTGGAGCGCTTGTAGAGGCCGGGTTTGCCGGGCTAATATTGCACCGGGTGCAAATAAATATATTGCACTGAGTGCAATATTTCAATGGTGACGGAAAAGTAACGTGTCGGACGGATTAAAAAAAGCAGAAGGTACCCGTGAAAGAAAGCGACGGGAAACGCATCGAAAGCTCACCGAAAGGGGGTTAACTCTGTTTGCGCAGAAAGGGTTTGAGGGTACAACGCTGGATGACATTGCCAGTGCGGCGGGCATTGCACGCCGGACCTTTTTCCACTATTTCAGCTCCAAAGAAGAGATTATCCTCGCATGGCAGAACGGCCTGCCCGAATCTTTGTATGCAGAAATAGTCAGCCGTGGCAACAGCACGACGCCGTTCGGCGTGGTCAGTGAAGCGCTGCTGGCCATGACTATCAGCATGGATCCGGATATTGCCGCACTGATTGCCCGACTGACGCAGTCGAACGAACAACTGCGCATGGGTAATCAGATGAAGTTTCTCAGAATGGAAGAGGCCGCTTATGCCGCACTTTGCGCGCTCTGGCCTGCACCACAAGGCGCGCCGGCGCTAAAAATGGCGGCCATGGCAGCCACAGGCGCGATGCGCCTCGCAGTCGATGACTGGCTGTGCGAAGCGTGCCAAAAGCCGCTTGGCGATTACCTCAGGGCGAACATTCTCTCTTTGCAGTCTGAACTGTTTGGCGATTAAGCCCCGGGCGCCGGCCATTCCAGGGTTCGCTTAACGATCGGTCTCCCAGACAATGGCCGCGTCCACTGCAGTCAGGGCATCCTTTAACTGCGGCATGCTGACTGAACCAAGGGCGAGGCGAATGGCGTGCGGCACATGCGTTGAGGTGCAGAACGGTTCTGCCGTTGAGACCGAAATCTGTTGCTGGGCTAACTGCTGAACTAGCCGGTCAGCCCGAACCTCCTGCGGAAGCGGTAACCAGAGAAAGTAAGCGTTGGGATGGCTTACGCAGGCATAGTTAGAGAGTATTTTTCGGGCCAGCGCCTGGCGTTGACGTGCATCCCGTCTTTTGAGTGATTCGAAGCGTTTAATCGTGCCATCTTTAATCCAGCCGCAAACGATGGAGACCATCAGGGAAGGAGCATTCCATGTCGTTGCTCTGATAGCCCGTTCCAGCGCCCCCCGCATCATCACAGGGCAAACGACGACGCCGACGCGTAAGCCGGTCGCCACGTTTTTCGCGAATCCGGTTACGTAAACCGTCCGTTCGGGCGCGTAGGCGGCAAGCGGGGGCAGGGGGCGCTGAACAAGAAAAGCATAGGCTGCATCTTCAATGATGAGCAGATTGTAGGTTCTGGCGATCAGCGCGAGTTCGCGTCGTTGGGCGTCGTTCAGAACCCAGCCAAGCGGATTATGTAGCGTGGGCATCGTATATATCGCGCGAATGCGTCTGCGCTGGCACAGCTCCCTGAGCGCGTTCAGATCGGGGCCGGTAGCTTCAACAGGTATGGCGACAAGCTCCAGATGATACAGACGGGCCAGCGCGATAAAACCGGGATAGATCAGCGCATCAACAGCCACCACATCCCCCGGATTCAGTAACCCCATCACCGTAACCGTCAGACCGTGCTGGGCACCATTCACGATCAGAACGTCATCTGCAGAACGCTGAATACCGGCCGAACTAAGCCATGATGCAATGGTTTCCCTGTCGTTTTGTCTTCCGGCGTGCGGCTGATAACGCAGCAGGGAAGCCAGATCGCCTGAGGTGGCCAGTTGCCGCATGGCTTCGCGTAACTGTTCCGCCTGATCCGGCAGAGAGGGGTAGTTGAAGTTGAGGTCCAGAATATCCGAGGCTACCGCGTACTGATCAATGCCCAACCCCGCGGGCAGGGAAATTTCTCTGACGAACGTTCCTCTGCCGGTTTCTCCACTCACCAGACCCATGGCTTCCAGCTCAGCGTAAACGCGGGTAGCGGTGGCCAGCGAAATATGTTTCTCAGCAGCAAGTGCCCGGTGGGTAGGAAGACGTGTGCCCGGAGCAAGCGTGCCGCTGCGGATGGCGGAGGCAAACGCATCCACGATGGATTTATACCGCGCTTTCATAGATTGTATCCATGACGATTATTTGATTGTCATAAATGGTGGGCCTTAGCATAGCGGGCGTCAACTTAAGTCGCTGAAGTAGTGTCCTAACTTTGAGAGGTCTAAAGTGGGAACAAACGAAGTCAGTGAAACGCGCCCAGGGGGAAGATCTGGCTGGCTAAGCGGCCTGATTGGAGTGGTTATTTTCAGTGGTTCGCTCCCCGCAACCCGGATAGCGGTTCAGGAAATCGATCCCTTTTTTCTGACATTTCTGCGCGCCTCCCTTGCCGGTGGGCTGGCCTTAGCATTGGTCTTGTTTTGCCGACAACAACGCCCCAGGGCTCAACAATGCCTGTCGCTGATTATTGTCGCCCTGGGCGTAGTGGTGGGTTTTCCTTTGCTGACTGCCATGGCGCTGCAGCATGTGACCTCCGCTCACTCCATTGTATTTTTGGGGCTGTTGCCAATGGCGACCGCTACGTTTGGCGTTGTCCGAGGGGGGGAGAGGCCCCGGCTGGCTTTCTGGCTATTTTCTGCGATTGGCAGCCTGCTGGTGATGGGTTTTGCGCTGTCGCAGGGATCCACCGTCTCCTTCACGGGCGATCTGCTGATGCTGGCCGCCGTGGTTGTCTGTGGTCTTGGCTATGCTGAAGGCGCAGTGCTCTCACGTGAACTGGGAGGCTTGCAGGTGATCTGCTGGGCGTTGATCCTCTCCCTGCCGCTGATGCTGCTCGCTACTTATGCGACAATGCCAGAAAACATGGCGGTGATAAGCCTGCAAGGGTGGGCCGCGCTGGGGTATGTCTCCCTGTTCAGTATGCTGATCGGTTTTATTTTCTGGTACCGGGGACTGGCGGCTGGCGGCATTGCCGCGGTAGGGCAGCTCCAGTTGCTGCAGCCCTTCTTCGGCCTGGGCCTCTCGGCAACACTGCTCTCCGAAACAGTCAGCCCACTAATGCTATTGGTTACGCTGGGGGTGATCCTCTGCGTCATCGGATCCCGCAGGTATGCTCAGGTATGAGGGCGGGCTTCCGGGTATCGGCTATGGCCGAACACGGGTGGTGCTGTATGCACTCTGCGTCCGCCTTTGAGCCCTGCACAACCGTCAGGCGGTTTCGTTTCATGTATTACGTAAGCCGCCTGCAAGTAGGGTAAATACCTCAATCACTTTTGGCAGCGTCTGTTGCGGAGCATCGCTGGCGGCGATCAAAAGTGCCGCATTCAGCGCAGCGCTGTTCAACAGGTGAGCCGCGGCTTTCGCGTCTACCTCTTTGAGAATGTTGCGCTCGATTAGCTCAGAAACAGTCTGGCGGGTGGCTTCCAGACAGCTATTCTGGCTTGGCCATTGGGAGGGATCGCCCAAAAAAGCGGGGCCATCAAGCAGCACGATGCGCCTGACTTCAGGATCCAGGGCCATTTTTATGTAGGCAATGCCTTCTGCCAGTATCCTCTCCCAGTCGTCGCGGGCCGTCACGGCGGCCGCTTTAGCACGTTGCGCCATTTCACCATCCACCTGCGCAACAACCGCGGCGAGTAACCCTTTTTTATCGCCAAAGGTGTGGTAGAGCGCCCCGCGGGTGAGACCTACGCTTGCGGTCAACTCATCCATTGAAACCTCGGCAAAGCCTTTTTCAGCAAACGCCTTACGCGCTGCGGCAATCATTTTTGCGCGGTTTTCTTCCATCATCTCGACGCGGCGTTTCGCAGCCATAGCACTCTCCTTTTGACATACGCTGTGTATCTCACTTGACATACATCGCGTATGTGATATCTATTTAACATACATAGCGTATGTTAAACCAACTGCAGCTCTCTAGCTTATCGAATTCTACCCTGGAACAAAAAGAGGAATCCCTGTGATCCAACGCGAACCTGTTTTTCCCCCAAACCGCCATGCGCTTTATGATGCGCACGGTTATTCTGCGGCAATTCGTTCAGGCGATTTGCTTTTTGTTTCAGGCCAGGTCGGAAGTCGCGATGATGGCACACCCGAACCGGATTTTGCCGCCCAGGTTCAGTTAGCCTTCGATAACCTGGAAGCGACGCTTTCGGCGGCCGGCTGCACATTTGATGATCTTATTGATGTCACGACCTTTCATACCGATCCAGAAAACCAGTTTCCTGTCATTATGCAGGTTAAAAACGCAATATTTCAGCAGCCCCCTTATCCAAACTGGACCGCAGTTGGCGTAACCTGGCTTGCTGGGTTTGATTTTGAAATTAAGGTTATTGCCCGTATCCCTGGCGCTGCGCAATAACGCTGAATCTTTATCCACGCTGGCGGGTCGGTTGTGAGACTCGCTAGCGAAGCAGGCCAAAACGTTAATTCTCTGAAATCAAGGTTAACGACCCGCCTGGCGCTGCTCTGTAGGCGATTCCCTGGCGATAAACACCCCTGGCTAGCACAACCAGAATTAATGTCAGGCTTATCGGCTTAAGAGCCTTCTCTTCCCTGCCGTATAAAGATGCGCTACTCTGATAAATGCGTTTGCACTCAATGCGATATGGAATCTGTGTACTTGCTTAATTCATCAAAGCAGGTGGCCTGACATTTATAGGTAATTGTCATCAAAGGTTAGAGAATGAAAAAAATAACGCCTGGATATACGCCTGTCGATTTATCTCGTTGGCCCAGAAAAGAGCACTTTGAGGTATTTCAGTCCTTTGCGCAAAGTACAATCAACCAGACCGTAGAACTGGATATTAACGCGCTGCACAAACATATCAAAAACGTTGGCTGGAAGTTTTACCCGACGATAATTTTTCTTATTTCGAAAATCGTTAATAGCCATGCGGAGTTCCGCATGGCTATAAAAGATAACGAGCTTGTCATCTGGGATGAAATACATCCGCAATACACTATTTTCCATAATGAAACGGAGACCTTTTCATCATTATGGAGCCATTACGATGGCAATATTCACCATTTTCAGCAGGTCTATTCAGAAGATGTGGCACGCTATGGGGATAATTTAGCCTATTGGCCTAAAGAACAGTCGCTGGAAAATGTCTTTTTCGTCTCGGCTATTCCCTGGGTCACCTTTACCAGTTTCAATGTCAACGTCGCGAACATGCAGAACTTTTTTTCTCCGATGTTTACGCTTGGTAAATATCATCAAAAAGAGGAAAAAATGGTCTTGCCGCTCGCCGTTCAGGTGCACCATTCCGTGTGCGATGGCTTCCATCTGGCAAGACTGTATAACGAGTTGCAAGCGCTGTGTAATGACATCGAGAGCCTGGCAGATGCCCAGCAAGCGTAGAAGGGCACCTGCATAGATTCAGTCCGCAGGAGATTGTTGCAGTGACTGTAAATGACTCATTGTGTCTCCTGTTTTCTGAATGATTTCGACAACGCGGTGGCACTGTCGCGTTGAATTCAGGAACACGTTAAGACGAAGGCGGCGGAGGAAAAAGAGGGCTTTTCAGGTAGGTGTTTCTCTCTGAAAGAGAAAATGCCAGCCAAATGAGGGCGCGACCGCGTTGCCGGGATCGCGCCCATTCGTCAGGATTTAAACAGGTTTTTCAGCGTATGGGGCTGGCAACGCAGATACTGATCCGGGGCATGCACCTGGGCTCCCAGCGCAGCGGCGGCGTGCCATGGCCAGCGCGGGTTATACAGCGCGCCACGGGCAATGCCGATGAAGTCGGCGTCGCCGCTGGCCACGATCGATTCCGCATGTTCAGGCTCGGTGATGAGTCCGACCGCCACCACCGGAATGTTAACGGCCGCTTTCACCGCTCTGGCCAGTGGAACCTGGTAGCCGGGATAGACCTCAATCTTTTGATCCGGATGCAGGCCGCCGCTGGAGACGTGAATCACATCCACCCCACGCGCTTCCAGCATTTTAGAAAAGGCGACGGCCTCTTCCAGGTCAAAGCCGCCTTCCACCCAGTCCGTTGCCGAAATTCGCACGCTGATTGCTCTCTCTGCCGGGAAGGCTTCGCGTACCACGTCGAAAATTTCCAGCGGGAATCGGGCACGGTTTTCCAGGGAACCGCCGTATTCATCTGTGCGCTGGTTAGAAAGTGGAGAGAGGAACTGATGCAGCAAATAGCCATGTGCGGCATGGATCTGGATCAGGTCAATACCCAGCCGGGCGGCGCGTTTAGCAGCGCTGGCGAACTGCTCGCGGATTTCGGCTAGACCCTCCCGGTCAAGGGCGGTGGGAACGGTATAGCCTTCGCTGTAGGGGAGCGGAGAGGGGGCCAGCGTCTGCCAGCCACCCTGCTGGTCGGGTGCGATTTGTCCCGGCTTCTCCCAGGGTCTGTGGGTGGAGGCTTTACGGCCTGCATGCGCCAGCTGAATGGCAACAGGGATAGGGGACCACTTGCGAATGGTTTCCAGCACCCGGCCCATTGCCGCTTCGGTTTTATCATCATATAGCCCGACGTCCGCCCAGGTGATCCTCCCTTCCGGGGAGACGGACGCCGCCTCAATCGTCAGCAAGCCAGCACCGGAGAGGGCCAGCTGCCCCAGATGGAGCGTGTGCCAGTCAGTCATGCAGCCCTCTTCGGCGGAATACTGACACATCGGGGCGATGACGATACGGTTTTCAATTTCCAGATTACGAATACGTAACGGTGTAAACAATTTCGGTTTAGACATGCTTATCGCTCCAGCTTTAACGTAAAGATTCTCTACCTTACTGATACTTATTTCTAATCCGGTTACGCATTTGTGCCCTAAAGGCGCGGTGACTGGCAATGCAGGTCAGGGGGCTTGCTGCACGATTTTACAGTAGAGCGCTCCCAGTAGAGCCAGATCGACCAGCAGGGCGACCGCAGGGGTTACGCCCAACAGCGCAGAGACGTTCAGGATCAGCAGGCTGCTCAGGATGACAAAGAGTACAATGACAAGGCGCAGTAAACGTCCGGGACGTTCGCCCTGCCACTGGCATTGCACTGCTCTGCTCGCTACTCCCTGCCCAGCCCCAACGCAGACCATGCCGACAAGCTGCCCATACTCCTGAAGGTAATGATGCGTAGCAAAGCGTATCAGTATCAGTCCGCCAGCAGTGGCGACAAATCCATAGCATAGACGACGTAACGTCGGCAGGGGGGACATCATGCCTCTCTTTGTCAGCCGGTAGCTGCACAAGAAGGCCATCAGCCAGACTGCGGCATCTATGAGGCTGAGACTGGTTTCAGCCGTGAAAAACAGCGTCAGCTCAGCGCCCAGCAGACTGAATAGCATACAGGAGGCGATGTTTCGCGCCTCTGCCGGGAGGCGACCTGTGTTGTGTAAAGTGGACAGTGACATAAAAACCTCAGGGTAAGCGAAAATAAAATTCATCCATTAAGAGATGTGTAATAAGCTTATTGCCTGCGTTATCAGTGAATCAAAGTCATTGTTTTCAGCCATAGATGAGATTAATTCATCATGAAATTATCCCGTTTACCGCCGCTCGGCGCGCTACGCGCTTTTCATGCCGTTGCCATCGCGCTGAGCTTTAAAGAGGCTGCTAAGCAGCTTAACGTGAGTGCGACCGCTGTCAGCCATCAGATCCGGCTCATCGAATCGACGCTGGCGTGCCGGGTATTCGAACGTAATGCCCAGGGGGTAAAGATGACCCTGGCCGGGGAGCTGCTTTATGCGGGAACCTCCAGCGCGTTTACCGCGTTATCATCGGCGGTTAAGCAGATAGAGCGGGCCAGACATCCGCCTGCGCTGACGATCACTACCACCTCCAATTTTTTAACGAACTGGCTGGTGCCGCGTCTGGCGGATTTCAAGGCGCAATTTCCGCAGATAGATTTGCACCTGCACACCAGCGTTGAAAAAGTGGATTTAACACAGCGTACCGTTGATGTGGCGATCCGCTATCGCGAAACCCCTGAGGAGGGGCTGCACAACACGCTGCTGTATGAGGACAAGTTTGTCGTGGCGGCCAGCCCGGCACTCAGGTTGCAAAACCCGGAGGATCTGCTTAATGCCACGCTTTTCCATGTGGAGAACCGGCACGTACCGGCTGAATCCCCGGACTGGCAGCACTGGAAAAGGCGTTACGGGCCGGAAACGCTCAACGCCAGTAAGGGGCTCTATTTTAGCGATGAAACTCACGCGCTGCAGGCAGCCGTGGCGGGACAGGGGGTCGTCATTGCCAGCAGTCTGTTGGCGGAAGATCTGATTACGCGCAACATGCTGACGACGCCGTTTAATTGCTCGTTACCGGGTGCCAATTATTATCTGGTGACGATGAACGAGAGTGCCGGGCGGCCGGAGGTGGTGCTGCTTCGGGAGTGGATAATTCAGGAGATGCAGCGATCGACCGCCTCTGTACACGCGAACACGTAAAACGTAGCCATAAAAAAAGGGGCCTTCGGGCCCCTTGCTGTTGACTGGCACTTTACTCAGGCAGCGCGTAAACCACTACCTGGTCGCCCACCTGATCCTTCAGGATAGTGTTCCCCCCGGCAACGAACGCCACGTACTGGCGGCCTTTGTACTCATACACGGAGGGGTTGGCCACCGCAGGCGCTTCAACCTGATCGGACCATAGCTCATCGCCACTCTCCACCGAGTAGGCGCGCACTTTGGCATCCATTGAGGCACCGATGAAGACCACGCCTCCCGCCGTTACAGCCGGCCCGCCAATGGTCGGCGAGCCCCAGCTTTCCGGCATAAAGAAGCCATACTGCTGCGATGCGCCAACCGGACGACGCCATTTGACATCCCCGGTGTGCATATCCAGCGCGACAATCTCGCCGAATGGCGGTTCCCAGCACGGCATGCCCAGCCAGTTATTGGCGACCATCAGACGCAGGCCGTAAGGTGCCCCTTCCTGTGGCGCAAAGCCGCTCTCATTGCCAGCACTTTTGTCCGCCTTATCGTAATCTTCGCGGCTATAAAGCTTCACGTACTGCACGATATGTGAGGTGTTAACGATAGCAATCTGCTTATGCGGATCAAAGGCCACGCCGCCCCACTGAACGCCACCGGCGCTGTCCGGATAGGTTAATGCACCTTCACCTTTCGTGGTGGGCGGGGTATACATCCCCTCGTAGGTCAAATTGTCCCACAGGCGGCTACACTGCCCGGCGCCGACAATATCCGCCAGTTTCCAGATAGCGGGCTTTTTCGACTGATCGAGCAGCGGCGCGGGTTTGGTCGGGAACGGCTGCGTAGGCGAGAGGACTTCCCCCTGCACCGAGCCATCACCCTGTGGTACCGGACGCTCTTCGATAGGCCAGACATCTTCCCCGGTCAGGCGGTTAACCACAAACAGGAAGCCCTGTTTAGTGGCCTGAATCAGCGCCGGGATCTGCTTGCCGTCGACGGTGATATCCATCAGGGTTGGCGCAGAGTTGATATCGTAATCCCACACGTCATGGTGCACCCACTGACGGGACCAGACCACTTTACCGGTGTTGATATCCAGCGCGGTGGTGGAGGTGCCAAGAGGGATAGGCTTGGTGCGGTTACCACCCCAGTAGTTAGGTGACGGGGAGGAGACCGGCAGATAGACCAGGCCATGAGCCTCGTCGGCAGACATATGCGTCCAGACGTTGGCCGTACCGGTGCGTTTCCGGATGTCGGCCGGTATTGCATCAAAGGTCCACTCGCGCTCGCCAGTACGTGCATTAATTGAGAACACGCTGCCCGGAGGCGCTTCCGCATAGGCCCAGTCCTTACCGGCCCAGCCTACGATCAGGTGATCACCCACCACGGTTGGCGGCTGCAGGATAGAGAGCGGGAATTTGGCATTCACTGTATTCCACTGGTTAACGTCCAGCATGCCGTTATCTGCAAAGTTGCTGCATGGCTTGCCGGAGTCAGCGTCTATCGCGTAGAGCTTGCCATCGACCGTGCCCATATAGACGATCTTCTGGCAGGCTTCGCCGGCAACCGGATTTTTGGCCTGCCAGTAAGAGACGCCGCGGTTCTTCAGCACCGGCTGGGTCAACGCCTTGCGCGGTGATTTGGTGTCATAGTGCCACTTCTCTTTGCCGGTACCCGGATCCAGCGCAATCAGGCGATCGAAGGGGGTACCAATATAAAGGGTGTCATTGGCAAAAATAGGCGTCGCTGACCAGACGGTAGCGGGCGTGTCGCCTTTACCATCCGACACGTCGCCCGTATGAAACTCCCACACCTTGGTTAACTTGCCCACGTTCTCTGCCGTAATCTGCTTCAGCGGGCTGTATTTCTGCGCGTTTAGCTGCCCGTGGAAGCTGTCCCAGGTGGCCGTAGAGGGCACCAGCGGCGTAGCCGGCTGGTTGGCCGAGGCGACTTTTTGCCCCTCGCGTTTACCAGTGGAGGCTTCATCGGTAGTTTTAGTGGTGCCCGGCTGTTGTTGATCGGCCGCGTCCACATTGAGCTCTTCCTGGGTCCCCTGGGAGGCCTCAGCGGCTTTATCCTGCGCCTGCAGCGAGAGCGGAGCAACCAGCAGCGCTATCGCCGTCAGGCTGACCTTCATGAAGGGATAGTGTTTATCGTTATGCACGGGTGGCTCCTCAGACGTTGACGTGGTGATTGTGACGAACGGAATTGCTGCTCAACGCAATCAGACCAATCAGGCCGACCACCATCGCTGCCGTGATGATGTACTGGTGCAGCAGCGCGGCCGCAAAGCCAATACCCACCAGTACCACAAGGGTGATAATAATCAGGAAAATGCGGGAACCGCGACGGGAGGCGGCCCGTAACATCAGGGTAAGTACCGCCAGCACCACGCAGGCGATAGCCACGCCCAGCGCGCCGATAGTGCCGGTGACGCCGGTTAGCGGCGTCAGCCAGGCGTATAACGCCACGGCGAAGCCAATGACCGCGGCCAGCAGCAGCAACAGGCTGCCGACGCGCGAAGGTTGAGATTGCAACATACCAGGAACTCCCCCTATCAAAAAAAAGAACAAATCATCACTATGTTGTTATCGGAAACACTGCGGCCGGGACCCTGAAAGCAACCATAAATAAATCAAGGTGCTGGGAATAACGACCACAGAATTCTCTGAACGTAAATGAGTATAGAAGAGGATTTTTTTAAGGGGAGAGGAAACCTGGCGCAAAATGATGCTTTGCGTCCAGGTGATGGGTTTTACATCTCCCAGGCATGGGGTGCAAAGAGATAGCCTTTGTTACGCACGGTTTTAATACGGAACGGCTCGGTGGCATTATCGAGCAGCTTCTTACGCAGGCGCGAAATAGCCACGTCAACGCTGCGATCCAGGCCGTCATAACTGACGCCGCGCAGGTTTTTCAGTAACGCATCCCGATCCATTATCTGCCCCGCGTGGGTGGCCAGCTCCCATAACAGATCAAAATCGGCAGTTGAGAGCGCAACCTCATCGCCCGAGAGCATCACCTGGCGATTAACCGGGTCGATGGAAAGCGTACCGAAGCGCAGCATTTTATGGGGCGTTAGACCCGGGGCATCCGCCGGGGCACCCACGCGCTGGCGTAAATGCAGACGCAACCGCGCTAACAAGACGGCGGGCGGTGTCGTCTTCAGAATATAGTCATTTGCCCCCATCTCCAGCGACAAAATGTGGTTCATGTCGCTATCAAGCGAGGTGAGTAAAACGATGGGGCCGCTATATTGTGAACGCAGATCCCGGCACAGGGTCATGCCGTCTTTGCCGGGCAACATGATGTCCAGCAGCACCAGATCCGGTTTTTGCTGGGCCACCACCTCCTCGGCGCGATCGCCGCGAGGTTCAACGATGACCTCGAAATCATGTTTTCCCAGGTAGGCTGCAATCAGCTGGCCCACTTCCGGTTCATCTTCTACATATACAATCTTATTCATACAACGTCTGAGATGGCGAAAAAAGCCAACATACACCGCACTCCCTTAACCTTCCATTAATCTTTCGCAAATTGCAGCCGTTCCGTTATGCTGCTCATTATTGTGAATAAATTGTTGCAGGGAAGAGTGATGGGATTGCTCATTAAAGCCGCGCTGGGTGCGTTGGTGGTCGTACTGATAGGGGTATTGGCCAAAACCAAAAATTACTATATCGCGGGGCTCATTCCGCTCTTTCCGACCTTCGCCCTGATTGCCCACTATATCGTTGCGTCAGAACGGGGAATCGAAGCCTTACGGGCAACGATTGTCTTTGGCATGTGGTCGATCATTCCCTATTTTCTTTATCTACTGTCATTGTGGTACTTCACCGGTTTTCTGCGTTTGCCCCTGGCGCTGGGCGGGGCCGTGGTCTGCTGGAGCCTCAGCGCCTGGGTACTCATCTTCTTCTGGAGCCGTTTCCACTAACGCAGCGGGCGTCCGCCGTCGACGCCAAACGTGCGACCCGTTACGTAGCAGCTGGTAAAGATATAATCGATAAGATCGATCACCTCTTTCTCGCCCGGCGCGATCTTCATCAGCGATTTATTCAGCGCCTCACGACGGTAATCCGCGTCGTCGTGGTCGTTAAACAGAATGAGAGAGGGGGCGATGGCGTTCACTTTCACTTCCGGTGCCAGCTTGCGCGCAAATGAACGCGTCATATTATCCAGCGCCGCTTTACTGGCAGCATAAGCGATGTGCTTATCGCTGCCGCGCTCCACGACATAATCGGTGAAATGAATAATATCGCTCGCTGCATGCCCGTGCCCGCGCAGCAGATCCTGCAAAGCATGGTTAAGAAGATAGGGGGCGTGAACGTGGATCTGCAGCATGCAGGAGAGTGTCTCGCTCAGCGAGGTGCCCGGTTTTTCAGCGCGCCAGTCGCTGGCATTATGAATAATTCCGCGCAGGCCGCGATTATCGGCTTTCACTTTATCGGCAAAGGCCAGAATACCCTCGTCGGTGGAGAAGTCGGCCTGAACGCAGACCGCGCCAGCCTTGCGCAGGGTATCAATGGTGGGATATTCCGTACGATAACTGACGATTACGGGCTGGCGTAGATTTAAAAAATGGTGAGCCAGAGCGAGGCCGATACGACGGCCTCCACCGGTGATCAGAATCGGGAGCGGTTGCGCGTTTCCCATCGTTTTCTCCTTAACCGTAAGACGATGGGTAACGACAAGTTAGCCCATCAGCATCCACGTTGCCGGCACAGCGGCAACCAGTAACAAACCTATTAACCATATTTCTTTGCGCTGCAGCGAACTTTCAATCTCATGTGTTCTGCGGGCGTAGATAAACACCAGCAGGCCAGGGGCATAGAGCACTACAGAGAGCAGCAAGTGCATCGGACCGGAGGCATACAGCAGCCATAGCCCGTAAAGGCAGGCGCCGATCCCCACCGCCTGATGCAGGGGTCTGGTGGCTATTTTTAACAGATATGCGCCTACCAGGAAATACGGTACCAGAATCATCTCTGAGGCGATGGTTAACAAGGTGTTATAGTCAGAACCTGTGAGCCAGATCAGTACCAGACACGCTTGTACGCTGATATTGGTCAGCCACAGCGAGGCCGCCGGGGCATTATTTTTATTCTGGCGGGCAAACAGGCGGGGGAACGCTTTATGCGTTGCGGCCAGGAAGGGCACTTCCGCCGCCATAATTGTCCAGCTCAGGTAGGCTCCGCATACCGAGATAATCAGCCCTGCGGCAATCACCACTTCGCCCCAGTTGCCCATCATTTTGACCATCAGACCGGCCATCGACGGGTTACGCATACCAGCCAGCTCAGGACGGGCTACCACCCCCAGCGACAGCAGAGTGACCAGCAGGTAGACCCCCAGCGCCGCCAGTACGGCAAGCAGCGTGGCGCGGCCGACGTCACGCTTGTTACGGGCACGGGCAGAAACCACCACAGCCCCCTCTACGCCAATAAACACCCACAGGGTGATGAGCATAGTGTTTTTGACCTGCTCCCAGACGGGCACGCCCAGCGCCAGGCCGGAAAAATCCATACTGAAGACATCGAGGCGAAAGCCAATAAAGGCCAGCACAACAAACAAACCCAGCGGCACCAGCTTCGCCAGCGTAGCGACCAGGTTGATGCTGGCCGCCGTCTGCACGCCACGCAGCACTAACCAGTGGACAAACCACAGCAGGACCGAGGATCCCACAATAGATTGCCAGGTGTTGCCGTCGCCAAAGAGCTTCAGCTCCGGCGTATCAGTGAAGAAACTGAGGGCAGAGAAGACGATGACCAGATAGGAGACATTGGCGATCACCGCACAGAGCCAGTACCCCCACGCCGAGCAGAAGCCAATGAGCTCGCCAAAGCCTTCACGGGCGTAGGTGAAAATGCCGCCGTCAAGATCCGGGCGAAGCCGCGTGAGCAACAACATGGCGAAGGCCAGCAGCAGAATACCCGCACCGGTTATGCCCCAGCCAATCAGCAGGGCGGCAGGGCTGGCGACGGCGGCCATGTTTTGCGGCAGGCTGAATACGCCTGCCCCGAGCATGGAGCTTAATACGAGCGCAGTTAATGCACTCAGGCCAAGTTTCTTTTCCATTGGCTTCCTGTTAAAAAACGGACCGAATCCAGAATAATTATTTCGCTATGGCGCATAAAAATGGTGGATCACACTAAGGCGCGGGATTTTACGGAGTGTCAGGAAGTCATGCAATGCGCAACGCTCTAAAAGTGCATAAAAAGCATAAAAAAAGGCGGCTACGCGCCGCCTTAATCAACCTGGATAATTACTTATACAGGTCAGCACTGATGGTCATGTTATTACCACGCTCCTGCCACTGGCGGGTGATGTGGTAATACTTAGCCCCTTTTTTGGCTGCACGCTTCGCGACCTGGTAGGAGATCTCGGTCATGTTCGGGTAGTTACCCGTGAACTTAATGCTGTCGAACGGAACCATCTGCGCTGCGGTGGCGTTGTTCAGCTCTTCTACTTTCGTCCCATCCGGCAGCGTGACGCTGTAACGGCCACCTTTGGTGGTCTGGGTTTCGAAGAAACGGCCAACGTCAGAACTTGGGGTGGCAGTCGTCGCGACGCCCGGAATTTCAACGTTTTTCGCCGCTGCGCCGCCTGCAGCGATCGCCGCACGGCCTGCGTCAGAATCTGCCGGAATCACGTCAGGACTCTGCAGTACGCGTTTCTTCGCATCTTTTTTATAGATGAAAGCGGTAATACGCTGGTTACCACCCGAGTTGGCATCGATCTGACGCACAATGTAGAAAGAGTCCGCGCCTTTGTTTTTGGCCGCTTTGGTAATGGCGTCGTTCACGTCAGGCTGGCTACGGTAGAAGCCCTGAACGGTCACGGTGTCGTACGGCTCTAGTAAGATGGCCTGATCTTTTGGCAATTCCATTACGCCATTAATGACGCGATTGCCTTTGGTTTCAGCTTTTGGCGCATCTTCTTTATAGAGATCGGCAATGACGCGCTGGTTGCCGCTGTTGCCATAATCTGCGGAGTCCACTACATAAAATGATGCGGCACCTTCTTTATCCGCGCGGCGGGAAGCGGCGTCTACCCCATCGCCGATGGAATTAAAACGTCCTACGATAGTAATACGATCAAAGGGTTTTAACGCTGCCGCTTGCTCCGGCGTTAACTCTGTCGCGGCATTCGCGGACAGGGCGGTCGCAGAAAGGAGTGCGGACGCCAGGAGAGTGTTCTTAAGCTTCATAAAAATAATCCTTCGCCTTACGCAAACCAGGTACTGGTGTTGTTGTTAATTTGAAAACGTTGATGATTATTGCATTTAATCCCAGTCGCTGTCTGCGCCATTTTTCACACCGGGTGCTACCCTGCAATCCAGTTTCTATAACATTTAGTGATATGTTGAAAAAACAGGCGTTAGACCAGCAAAACTGATGAAGCCTATAACTTTCACAAGTAAAATTAATGTTAATAAGTTGATCTACGCTGGGGCTATATCGTGTTTTTCCCGCTTCGCCTGAGTATTTATCGGCTCTCGAGAAGAATTTAAGGCAAATATCTCTGTCAGCGACCCGGATCACCTATTTTTGACCGATATAAAAAGAAATACTCTTTTCTGACGGTGGATCACAGGCGTTATTTTCAGTAGGTTATAGAAAGTTTGTTACTGTTTAATTTTCTGCGGGTAATTTGTGGTTACCGCTGAGCGCTCTCAGCGGCGATGGCGCCCGTAGAAGCGACCAACAAACCATCATCACAAACCGATGGAAGGGAAAACTATGCGTATTGGGGTACCAAAAGAACGGTCGGCCAATGAAACCCGCGTTGCAGCAACACCAAAAACGGTGGAGCAACTGCTTAAACTGGGTTTTACCGTCGCGATTGAAAGCGGCGCCGGCAAGCTGGCTAGCTTCGACGATGAAGCGTTTATTCAGGCTGGTGCAGAAATTGTAGACGGCGCGGAAGTGTGGCAGTCACCCGTCATTCTGAAGGTTAACGCACCGGAAGAGAGTGAAATTGGCCTGCTTAACGCGGGTACGACGCTGGTGAGCTTTGTCTGGCCAGCGCAAAACCCGGAGCTGATGGAAAAACTCGCTGCGCGCGGCGTCACCGTGATGGCGATGGACTCCGTGCCGCGCATCTCGCGCGCCCAGTCACTGGATGCGCTGAGCTCAATGGCGAACATCGCCGGTTACCGCGCCATTGTCGAAGCGGCCCACGAGTTCGGCCGTTTCTTCACCGGACAGATCACCGCAGCCGGTAAAGTGCCACCTGCCAAGGTGATGGTCATTGGTGCGGGTGTCGCCGGTCTCGCTGCGATTGGTGCGGCTAACAGTCTGGGCGCTATTGTCCGGGCTTTTGATACCCGTCCGGAAGTGAAAGAGCAGGTGCAGAGTATGGGCGCCGAGTTCCTGGAGCTGGACTTCAAAGAAGAAGCGGGCAGCGGCGATGGCTATGCGAAGGTGATGTCAGAGGCCTTTATTAAAGCCGAGATGGCGCTGTTCGCGGCGCAGGCGAAAGAGGTGGACATTATCGTCACCACCGCGCTGATCCCAGGCAAACCTGCACCGAAGCTGATCACCCGCGAAATGGTCGACGCCATGAAACCCGGAAGCGTCATCGTTGACCTGGCGTCGCAAAACGGCGGCAACTGTGAATACACCGTGCCTGGCGTGGTGACCACCACCGATAACGGCGTTAAGGTCATCGGCTATACCGATCTGCCGGGTCGTCTGCCAACGCAGTCTTCTCAGTTGTATGGCACCAACCTCGTTAACCTGCTGAAACTGCTCTGCAAAGAGAAAGATGGCAACATCACCGTCGATTTTGAAGATGTTGTGGTGCGTGGCGTGACCGTCGTACGCGAGGGTGAAATCACCTGGCCGGCCCCGCCAATTCAGGTGTCTGCTCAGCCTCAGGCGGCGGCGAAAGCTGCACCGGAGCCGAAAGAGCCTGAAAAACCGGCATCGCCATGGCGCAAATACGCCTTTATGGCGCTGGGTATCATTCTGTTTGGCTGGCTGGCCGACGTGGCGCCAAAAGAGTTCCTCGGACATTTCACCGTCTTCGCACTCTCCTGCGTGGTGGGCTACTACGTCGTCTGGAACGTTTCTCACGCGTTGCACACACCGCTGATGTCGGTAACCAACGCCATCTCCGGGATCATCGTCGTCGGTGCACTGCTGCAGATTGGCCACGGTGGCTGGGTCAGCTTCCTGAGCTTTATCGCGGTGCTGATCGCCAGTATCAATATCTTCGGTGGTTTCACCGTGACTCAGCGCATGCTGAAAATGTTTCGTAAAGGCTAAGGGGTAGCATATGTCTGGAGGATTAGTGACAGCCGCATACATTGTTGCTGCGATCCTGTTTATTTTCAGCCTGGCGGGGCTCTCAAAGCACGAGACCTCCCAGCAGGGGAACAATTTTGGTATCGCCGGGATGGCGATTGCGCTGATTGCCACCATCTTTGGGCCGGATACAGGCAACGTGGCGTGGATTCTGGTGGCAATGATCATCGGTGGCGCAATCGGGATTCGTCTGGCGAAGCGCGTTGAGATGACCGAGATGCCGGAGCTGGTGGCAATTTTGCACAGCTTTGTCGGACTGGCGGCGGTGCTGGTAGGCTTCAACAGCTACCTGTATCACGAACCCGGCATGGAGCCGATTCTGGTGAATATTCACCTGACGGAAGTGTTCCTGGGCATCTTTATCGGTGCGGTGACCTTCACCGGTTCAATCGTGGCCTTCGGCAAACTGCGCGGCAAAATTTCGTCAAAACCGCTGATGCTGCCTAATCGCCACAAGCTGAACCTGGCGGCGCTGGTGGTATCCTTTGTACTGCTGTTGATCTTCGTGCGTACCGAAAGCGTAGGGATGCAGGTACTGGCGCTGCTGGTGATGACCATGATCGCGCTGGCGTTTGGCTGGCATCTGGTGGCTTCCATCGGCGGGGCAGATATGCCAGTCGTGGTCTCAATGCTGAACTCCTACTCGGGCTGGGCAGCGGCAGCAGCGGGCTTTATGCTGAGCAACGACCTGCTGATCGTCACCGGTGCGCTGGTGGGCTCTTCCGGTGCGATCCTCTCCTACATCATGTGTAAAGCGATGAACCGCTCGTTTATCAGCGTCATCGCCGGCGGCTTCGGTACCGACGGTTCTTCTACGGGGTCTGAAGACGAAGTGGGCGAGCATCGTGAGATTTCCGCCGAGGAGACCGCAGAAATGCTGAAAAATGCCCATTCGGTGATCATCACTCCGGGCTACGGCATGGCGGTTGCGCAAGCGCAGTATCCGGTGGCGGAAATTACCGAGAAGCTGCGGGCGCGTGGCATCAAGGTGCGCTTCGGTATTCACCCGGTTGCCGGGCGTCTTCCTGGCCATATGAACGTGCTGCTGGCAGAGGCGAAAGTCCCTTACGATATCGTGCTGGAGATGGATGAGATCAACGATGATTTCGCCGATACCGACACCGTGCTGGTTATCGGCGCGAACGATACCGTCAACCCGGCGGCGCAGGACGATCCAAAGAGTCCTATCGCCGGCATGCCGGTGCTGGAAGTATGGAAAGCGCAGAATGTTATCGTCTTCAAACGCTCTATGAATACGGGCTATGCAGGCGTTCAGAATCCATTGTTCTTCAAAGAGAACACCCACATGCTGTTTGGTGATGCCAAAGCCAGCGTGGACGCGATTCTGAAAGCGTTGTAACGCAACCATTGGCCGTAATGACAAACCGCTCTTCGGGGCGGTTTTCTTATTTCTGCGGTCAGCCTTTCTCGTCTGTCTATACTTTTAGCTTTGCGCAAGACGAGGAGGTGTAATGCAATTTCTGTCCCGCTTCGACATCATTGACCTGATGATGAGACCCACTTTCTGGATTGGCGTCGCCACCGTTATCATCGTGACGCTGTTGGTCTACTGGCTGCTTACGCGCCTGATAGGGTTTATCAAAAAAGGGATCACCACCTGGGGCGACAAGCATCCCACCACAAACCGGATGCGCTTTGTACTGATGGAGATGCTGAACAGAACCAGCCGTTTCCTGCTGTTTGTGGTGGCGCTGCTGGTCAGCCTACGATTTGTTGATTTGCCGTCCCATCTCTCCGGGACGCTGAGCCATGCCTGGTTCCTGGTCTTTGCCATTCAGGTGGCCTTGTGGCTGGATCAGGGAGTGGTCTCCTGGCTGCGTCACATCATGCTGGCGCCGGGAAGCCACAAGAACCCCGTTACCCTGGTGATCACCGGGTTGATTCTGCGGGCGGTGGTCTGGTCGGTCATGCTGCTCTCTATTCTTGCCAATGCGGGCGTCAATATCACTGCGCTGGTGGCCAGCCTGGGGGTAGGGGGTATCGCCATTGCGCTGGCGGTGCAAACGATTCTTAGCGATGTCTTTGCGTCGCTCTCCATTGGTTTTGATAAACCCTTTGAAATCGGCGATTTTGTGGTGTTTAACGATGTCGCCGGGACGGTGGAACATATTGGCCTGAAAACGACCCGTATTCGCAGCCTGAGCGGCGAACAGATTGTTTGCGGGAACGCGATTCTGCTCCAGCAAACGCTGCATAACTATAAGCGCATGCAGACGCGCCGTATCGTCTTTACGTTTGGGGTGGCCAGCGACACGCCGCCAGAAAAATTACGCGTGATTGGCGATAACGTGAAAAACATTATCACCGATGTCGGTGAAACCCGGTTTGACCGTGCCCATCTGCTGGGATTTGATACTGACAGGCTCACCTTTGAGGTGGTGCATATCGTGAACACGGCGGATTACAACAAGTACATGGATATTCAGCAGGAGATCAATATCCGGATTCTTGAAAGCCTGAATGAAGCCGGCGTTAAGCTTGCTCTGCCCAGTATGGTGCTGCACGCCCCCTGGATGCAGAAAGGCGAGAACAGACAACAAACTGCGCCTCAGCAGAGGGCAGCAGAAAGCTAAAAAAAAGCCCGCCATTGCGGCGGGCTTTTTCATCTCTAGTCGTCCTCTTCGTCATCCAGCTCAACCGGCGTCTGATACTGATCCGGTTTAATGACCAACAGGTCGCAGCGCAGATGGTCAATTACCTGTTCCGCCGTGTTACCGAGGAAGGCTGCGGAGATACCGGTGCGACCCACGGTACCTAAAACCACAATCCCCGCCTGGAGATGTTCTGCCAGATCCGGAATCACCTCTTCCGGCAATCCTTTCTCTACATGGGTGAGCTTTTCATCAATACCAAATTTCTGCCGTAGGGCCTTCATGGCCAGCAAGTGCTGTCCACGAATAGCATCGTTATAAACGCTGGGATCAAATTCCGGTAATTCGATGGCGATATTGATAGGAGTAACGGGATAAGCACCGACCAGATGCACTTCGGTATGGTTAACCTGCTCGGCGAGTTGGATGGTCTCTTTAAGCAGTTTCTCGTTCAGAGAGTTGTGATAGTCCTCTTCACTGGCGAGATTCACGGCGACTACGGCTTTGCCGCCTTCTGGCCACGGCTGATCTTTTACCATCCACACCGGGCAAGGGCATTTACGCAACAAGTGCCAGTCGGTCGGGGTGAAGATCACGGCTTCAAGTTTGTCATGCTGGTGGGCCATTTTCAGCAGTAAATCATGCTCGCCCGCAATGACTTCCTGAATAATGGCCTCGAATGGACGGTTATGCCAGACCACTTTGATATCGATAGGCACGCCGGCTTCAAGATAATATTTTGCCTGCTCGCGGATCCACGCGGTTCGTTGACTGATCACTCCCTGACGCATAGCGGTGCGCTCGTCAGGCGACAGAAGGGTGGTCATTTCGTAAGAGAAGTCATAGATCGGCAAAAACGCTTTGATTTTGCCACCAATCCGTTGATGTAAATAGACAGCTCTTCGTAACGCTGGTTGATCGTCCTGATTAGGATCGATGGCCACCAGCATGTTTTGATACTTTGCCATACAGGTCTCCTTACAACTGTCACCACAGTCTGTAATTCAAAGAGTAACCCATATATGTGGAATGAAACAGGGGGGAAGTTTTCGTCAGATCAATAAATCAGGAAATTTTACTTCCACGCCGGTTTCCCTGTGATATCACGGGCTTTAATGGTTTTAGCCGTTCACCCAAAAGAGAAAAAGCCCACTGGATGGGGCTTTTTGCCGTTTTTATTTTCAGACGTTTTTCCTGGGTTCCTAGATATCATCGCGGGTATACCCGACAACGATTTCAAGCGTATTACGAATGATATCGCAGGCTTTAGGATCCGTGGTCACATCAAGCGCATGTATCAGTTGCAAGATTAGCTCTTTATTAGACAGGCTCTCTCCACACACCATCATGCAGCGAATGGCGGCACCAAGAACCGCAGCTTCATCCTGCAGTGACCCCCCCGCCGTACTAAAATGTTGAGCCAGTCCGCGGTCATGAAGGGCATCAAAAAGGTAAGTGTGCTGAGTGCTGACATTATTCATGGAATTCTCTCTTAACGATCAAAAAACAGGGCGATGAGACTGTTGTAATGCGCGATTTCATCTTCATCAGTCGCCATCTCAATTTTGCCAAGCAGCTTCGAGCAAATAGTCATACGACTAAGTTGTACACGTTCTTTTAAAATCTCACTGACGATCGCACCCAACGTCTCTTCCGGCGTTGGGAGCATTTTTTTATTGAAATAGACTACCAGAGCAGCTTCAGCTGCTGATCTTGCGCGATTGTGACGCATTTAATCCGCCAGTTAGTTATTAGCCCAGAGTTGGAATAACCTAAATCTAAACTAGTCGCGCAAATCTGTACAGTGGTGTTGTACAACTTTTTTCGTCTTTACCTGGTTTTGTGATGTCCATAGCTCGTTCGGGTATTCATGTATGGCACACGAGAAGAGTGAAAAATAAAAAAGTGTAAACGATACTATGAGGGAATTATTGCAAAGGAAATGTTTATATATCTTTAAACGCTAGAATTTCAATAAGATGAAATTATGTGGCTGCCGATTCGCTCGAATATATAGTAAGCAGAACTTATACTTTCAATGCAGCACAAGCTGTAAACCCTACTGGAGTTTCAAATGAAATCCATACTCTCTAGCGTAAATAAAGAGCAGCCTAAACAGCCGCAAAAGATGCCTGATGATAAACAGGGCAACAAACAACAACCGAGCAAAAGTAAATAGCTCAAGCTATCCTGTCTGACGGAGGCGTAATGGCTGATCGTCCTGATTTAATTGATCCTTTACCAGAAGATGACACCGTTCCTGGTGATGATGTGCCTGATGTGCCAGATGTGAATGACCCGCTGGCGCCTGAAGATCCGGATGGTGTGAACAAACCACTCTGATCGGCTCGCATCTAAACCGCCTTCGGGCGGTTTTTTGCTGGGTGAAGTAAAGGGGAGGAGGGAATAAAAGGAGAGCCCGACCGATAATATCGCATTACCGATCGGGTATAACGTTTAAACAGGCGTTACGCGACGTTACGCGTATGGCCGGCCAGTACCGCCAGCGCTTCACCGTTTTCGATGGTGATATATTTACCTTTCACCGCCAGCATGCCGCTTTTCTGGAAACGACCCAGCAGACGGGAGATAGTCTCTACGGTGAGCCCCAAGTAGTTACCGATATCGCCACGCGTCATAGTCAGACGGAACTCGCGTGGTGAGAATCCTCGCTCGGCAAAACGGCGAGAGAGGTTATAGATAAAGGCCGCCAGGCGCTCTTCGGCATTCTTCTTGGACAGCAGCAGGATCATATCCTGATCGCCTTTGATTTCGCCGCTCATCAAACGCATCATTTGCTGACGCAGGCTCGGCATTTTGCCTGACAGGTCATCCAGAGTCTCGAACGGGATTTCACACACCATTGAGGTTTCCAGCGCCTGCGCAAAGCTTGGGTGATGGCCCGTACCGATAGCATCAAATCCAACCAAATCGCCTGCCAGGTGGAAGCCGGTGATCTGCTCGTCGCCCTGTTCGGTAATGGTGTAGCTCTTGATGGTGCCAGAGCGGATAGCGTAGAGGGATTTGAGTTCGTCGCCGGCTTTGAACAGCGTCTGACCTTTCTGAATCGGCTTTTTACGCTCGATAATATTATCAAGCTGGTCGAGTTCATGCTCATTCAGCGTAAAAGGGATACAGAGCTGGCTGATGCTGCAATCCTGACAGTGAATAGCACAACCGCCAGACTGAATGCGTCGAATAATTCGCTTTTCCGGGATCATAGGTATGCTCAAGCCTTAATTGATATTGGTCAATTTTAACATCTTTTTGGGGCTGGCGTAAGCCTGGTAAACCATCAATAAAGGCAAGAAAAGGGCATGCAGAGGCATCTTCTTGAAATTCCACAGAATGATTGAGGAGATGCCCCCTAAGACGAGGAAATTTAAGCACTAAAAGCCTGGTATTTACAACAGCAAGTAACCCTCATGGCGCAATAACCACTCCTTACGTTGCACCCCGCCAGCATAGCCAGTCAGGGTGCCGTTACGCCCAATAACGCGATGACACGGCACCACAATACTGACCGGGTTTGAACCGTTGGCCGCGCCAACCGCACGGGCGGCGCCTGGGCGTCCAAGCAGCGCAGCAAGCTGACCATAATGCATTACCTGGCCACAGGGGATCTGCCGTAGCGCTTTCCAGACTTCGCGCTGGAACGGCGTACCCGCAGTGGCGGTAGGCAGGTCATCAATGATGCTGAGCTCACCCTCAAACCAGGCGGTGAGCTTATCGCTCAGGCCGCCCGGATTGCTGGCGCCGATACGCTCGTAGCCTTGCGAGCGATAGTGGATATTGAGCAGTTCGACCATGCGGTCGCTGTGTTCTTCCCACTCTACGGCGCGAAGACAACCCTGCTCGTCCGCCAGAATCCACAGAGGCCCCAGCGGGGTCGCAATTTTGTCTTCGAGTAATCTCAGCATCCTGTTTTCCTTAGTTCAGACGTGGGTAAACCCCCGGCCCAATGGGCAGGCCGACAAGATACCATGCCACCAGCATCAGCAACCATACCCCTAAAAAGATAAGCGGATAGGGTAATACCAGCGAATAGTAGGTACCCAATTTCGCCTCAGGTTTATACCGTTGCAGGAAGCCTAAAAACAGCGGCACGAAGGGTGAAACAGGCGCCAGCGGGATCACCGACGAATCTGCCACGCGGAAGAGAATCTGCGCAAACGCCGGATGGAAGCCCAGCAGCATAAACATCGGGACAAAAATCGGTGCCAGAATCGACCAGATTGCCGAACCGCTGGCGATAAACATGCAGAGCAGAGAGGATAAAAGCGCCAGCCCGACAAAGGCAGGGACGCCGCTCAGACCGGCGGATTCAAGAATATCGGTCAGGCCTACCGCCATAAATTTGCCCATGTTGCTCCAGTTGAACATGGCAACGAACTGGGCCAGCGGGAAGACCATCACGATAAAACCGGCCATCTCTTTCATGGGCTCGATCATCAACTGCGGCAGGTCGGCCTGACGGCGGATTTTGCCCACCGCAATGCCATACGCCAGCGAGACCACAAAGAAGAAGAGAATGATCAGCGGCACGATGCCCTTAATGAAGGGTGAGGGCAGGACGGTATGCTGTACCGGGTCACGCAGAATGCCGTTTTCGGGTACCACCATCAGGGCAATCAGGCCAATAAACAGCAGTGAGACTACGCCAGCTACCCGCAGACCAAAACGCTGCGCGGGCGATAAGGTATCAAGTTTCTCCTCGCTGCTGCCTTGCCACTCACCGAGGCGCGGCTCCACAATTTTATCGGTGATCAGCCCACCCACGAGGGTAAGGAGGATGACGGAGCTGGCCATAAAGTACCAGTTGTCGATCACGCTGACGTGGAGTGATGCGTCCAGGGTTTTGGCCGCTTCAGTACTGATGCCCGAGAGCAGGACGTCGGTGGTCACGATCAAGAGATTAGCCGTAAAGCCACAGCCCACGCCGGCGATAGCCGCCAGCAACCCCGCCACCGGATGACGGCCGACGGCCAGGAAGATCAGCGCCCCCATCGGCGGCATGATTACCAGCGCGGCATCCGAGGAAATATGGCTAAAGAAGGCGATAAACAACACCATATAGCTGGCGTAACGTGCACTGACGTGCGACGCCATTTTTACCATCAGCGCTGGCAGCAGCCCCGATCGCTCTGCCAGCCCGGCCCCCAGCACCAGCGCCAGAATCGCCCCCAGCGGGGCAAAGCCGCTGAAGTTTTTAATCACATTGGGCAAAAACCAGTGCAGCCCCTCTACGCTCAGCAGGTTTTTTACGGCCACCATGCTGCCATCGGCCGGGTTGCGGGCACTGACGCCAAAGGCGGAGAGTGCGGCAGTGGCCACCATCAAAATCACAATCAAGTAGATGAACAGCAGGAAAGGGTGCGGCACTTTGTTGCCGACTCTTTCGACCCAACCATAGAGCTTACCGGATGGGGAATGCGAAGGTATGGAAGACATACTCATGGGCGTTCCTCGAACGTATTGGATGTTGTGTTGTGTTTATTATTTTAAAGGTGACGGTGTCACGCCGCGTGGGATCGGGCAGACATACGGTGTGTCGGCCACCATTTTTTCGAACTCCTCACGGCACGCCTGCAGCAGGGAACGATCCTGCAACAGGGAGAGCGCGGTCGCACCCATGACTTTCGCAGCCAGCAGCATCCCCTTATGTGCCATCGAGGTGCGCCCCTGGGCCACCAGCTGCCAGGTGTGCAACGGGGTGCCTACGGTAAAGCAGGGGCTGAAGCACTGCGCCACCGGCATCTTCCAGCTCACGTCGCCCACATCGGTCGAGCCCGCCAGGACGTTGTCGGTAACGGCATAGGGGGCCACCTCGTCTACCAGCAGGGTCTGCTGCTGTCGACGGGCAAAGGTTTTACCGGCCTCACCCCCGGTGGCGGCTATATTTTTCAGACTGTTGTGCAGATCGTTATCGGTAAGGGTGGCGCGGATCTCCGCTGCGAAGGCCCGCTCTTCATCACTCCACTGGGGCGTACCGTAATGGGTGAGAGCAGAATACATCGCGGCCTCCAGCGTGCGATTAGGCAAGTAGCTGGAGCAGGCTTTGTCGAAGCGCTGCTCGACGGTGGTTTCGGTCATCAGCGCCGCGCCTTGCGCAATCTTCTCGATACGCTGGTAGATCTGCTGCGCATCGGCCATCTCCGGCGCGCGAATGAGATAGAGCACTTCGGCCTGCGCCTGTACCACGTTCGGCGAGATACCCCCGGTATCGGTAATAGCGTAATGGACGCGGGCTTTTTCGATAATGTGTTCATTAAGGAAGTTTGTGCCGGTGGTCATCAGCGTCACGGCATCAAGGGCGCTGCGACCCAGATGAGGCGAGTTGGCGGCATGCGCCGCTGTACCCTGGAAGCGCCAGGCGGCCTGGATATTTGCCAGGGTGCTGACGTTGAACATGCCAGCAAAAGCCTCCGGATGCCAGGTGACGGCGGCATCCACATCATCGAACAGCCCTTCTCGTACCATAAAGGTTTTGCCGGAGCCACCCTCTTCGCCAGGGCAGCCGTAGAAGCGCACGGTACCGCTGCCGCCGTGTTGCTCGAGCCAGCTTTTCACCGCAACGGCACCCGCCAGGGCGGCAGTGCCGAGCAAATTATGGCCGCACCCGTGGCCGTTCGCGCCGGGGGTGTCACTCTGCTGAGTGGCACAACCCGCGCGCTGGCTAAGGCCTGCCAGCGCATCATACTCCCCCAGCAGCGCGATAACCGGTTTACCGCTGCCGAAGCTGGCAATAAAGGCATTGGGAATATCGCCGGGGGTGCGGGTTACGCTAAACCCCGCCTCCTGCAGCGCCGTGGCCAGCCGTTCGGCCGACCAGAACTCTTCAAAACGCGTTTCCGGATGATCCCAGATATCGTCAGCCATGTCGGTAAATTGCTGAGCGCGTGTTTCGATCGCATCGTCGATAAAGCGGTAAATCGCCTCCATCACACACCTCGCGCCCACGGAAAATTGAGCGCAGTACGCGCCAGGGTTTCGACCGCGATCTGCATGATCTGCTCATCGAAATCGAACTTTTCGTTGTGATGTCCGGCGCTGAGGGAGGTGCCAAAGACCATATAAGATGCCAGACCGCCGTTCTGCTGTACCCGGGCCATCATCAGGGTGGCATCTTCTGAGCCCGCCGGCGCAGCCACCTTATCAAGCACCTGTTCAACGCCAGCTACCTGTGAGGTTTGCTCTCGCAGGTAGTCGACCCATGCGGGGGATGGCGAACTGGAGGTGGCGGCGCCCATCAGGCGCATCTCGCTCTGTACGCCATACATCGCCGTTGCGCCGTCGATAACTGACTTTGCCCGTTCAAAAACATACTGGTTAATGGCCTCGGTCTCGCCGCGGGTCTCCACCTTCAGCAGGGCGGTGGCGGGCACCACGTTGCGACCGGTACCTGCCTGCATCACGCCAACATTCACCCGGGAAGCCCCTTCGCTGTGCGGCGCAATAGCGTGCAGACCCAGGGCGGCCTGCGCGGCGGCGAGCAGGGCATTGCGACCCTCTTCCGGTTTGCCGCCGGCGTGCGCCGCCACGCCGGTAAAGCGCACGTCGAATTTGGTGGTGGCCATAAAGTTATCGCTACCGCAAATCACCGTGCCCGCCGGCACGCCCGTGCCGATATGGATGGCGGTAAAGTAATCCACACCGTCCAGCGCGCCGGCGGCAACCATCGCCCGGGCCCCGCGCGTACCTTCTTCCGCAGGCTGGAAGATCAGCTTAATGGTGCCGTTAAGCTGCGCCTCGTTCTCTTTCAGGAGATGGGCCAGACCGAGACCGATAGTGGTGTGGCCGTCGTGTCCGCAGGCGTGCATCATGCCCGCGTTACAAGAGGCAAAACCTTCCCGGTAAGGGCGGTGATCCTCATGCAGGGCTTCGTCGAGATCCAGCGCATCCATATCTACCCGGTAGGCAAGCGTCGGGCCAGGACGGCCAGTCTGGAGGGTAGCCACGATCCCGCTAAAACCGCCTTCGAAGGCGCTCAGCCATTTTTCCGGCGCCCCCTGCGCACGCGCACGCGCAAATTCACGGGCAAGGGTTGCTTCATCCGGCAGGCCCATCCGGCTGTCGGCGTCCACAACGTCACGGCCCAGGGCCAGTTCATATCCTAGCCGATCAAGAATTTCAGCCACTTTTGCGGCGGTACGAAACTCCACCCAGCCGGATTCGGCATAGTGGTGGAAATCGCGCCGCCATGCGGTAAGTTGCGGAGATAACGTCTCAAGGTAGTGCGCTAATGCCTGCATCGTGTTTCCTGTCATCATTAGATTATGTGAACTCCCTCACGGTGTGATAGTTTTTACTTATCACTCACCGCTTTTTCACAGATTTAACCTTTCGGGAATTACCCTGACACAATCATTTCCATTAAAGTAGATGACAGTTTCTTTTCTCTGATAAACAACGGTTATCGGTGCAGCTATGACATTCCAGGTAAAATTTCATCAAATTCGGGCTTTTGTGGAAGTGGCGCGTCAGGGAAGCATCCGCGGCGCCAGCCGGGTATTGAATCTGTCGCAACCGGCGCTGACGAAATCAATCAAAGAGCTTGAAGAGGGGATTGCCGCCCAGCTTTTTATCCGCCGCAGTAAAGGGGTGGCGCTGACCGAATGTGGCGAGAGCTTTTATCACCATGCCAGTCTCATTCTGGAGGAGTTGCGTTCGGCGCAAGAGGACATTTTGCAACGTCAGGGGAAACTCGCGGGGCAGATTAACATCGGCATGGGGGCCAGCGTGGCACGTCTGCTGATGCCCGGGGTGATTAGTCGCTTTCATCAGCAACACCCGCAGGTGAAGGTGCGCATCATGGAAGGCCAACTGGTGTCGATGATCAATGAATTAAGGCAGGGTGAACTGGATTTTACTATCAATACCTATTACCGGGGGCCTTACGATCACGAATTTAGTTTTGAAAAACTTTTTGAGAAGCCTTTTGCAATATTCTGCCGGGCGGGGCATCCGGCGTTGGGCGCAACATCGATAAGCGAATTGTTAAAATACAGCTGGACGATGCCCACACCGCGAGGCAGTTATTATAAACAGTTGGAAGAAGTTTTTATTAATCGAGAACAATTCCCAAATATCGGCGTTGTATGCGAAACATTCTCATCCAGTATTAGTCTGGTGGCGCAAAGTGATTTTTTGAGCATATTACCGCAGGAGTTGGGGTGTGACCCGCTGCTGGCAAACCGGCTGGTGATGCTCCCGGTCAAAGAGACGCTGCCGAAGGCGACCTACTACCTCATCCAGCGCCGTGACACGCGCCAGACGCCGCTGACGACATCGTTGATCACGCAGTTCCGCCGGCATGCAAGGCAGATAAATAGTATGGCGGACGAAGGATAAAAAAATAGAGCCTGTCGACATCCAACAGACTCTACAGTACCCACAGCAATGCTCCACATGCATACACTGCTTAATCATTCCTTGTGCAGATGGATGCATTTATAACTGTTATCCCGGAATAAATAAAGAAAATAACGCATTCAGTGTCACAATTTTTATATTTGGACCCATTATTAACTATTATTAAATTTGACTTAAGTGGCGATTAAGGGGTCGGTTAATTTACTTATTTAACTTTTATTTTTATTTCACGGCAGCGTTATATTCGGCTTACCCCTGCCCATTGAGCCATCTATACTACCCAGGTATAGTAAGGGGTCAGTAGAAGCAGGAGGATTGCCATGAAACCCGATGATAGATCGCTTTTCCTTGATGCGATGCAGGACGTCCAGCCTCTGAAACGCTGCACCGATATCCACTGGCAGCCCGCCCCAAAAGCGCGTGACAAACAGTCGCTCGATCTGGAACAGCTCGATAACTTTTTGACCACTGGCTATCTCGATATTCTTCCGCTTGCAGAGCCGCTTGCCTATCAGCGCGAAGGCATCCAGCAGGGCGTAGTCGAGAAGCTACGTCTGGGGAAATATCCGCGCCAGGCCAGCCTTTCGCTGTTGCGCACCCCTGTAGAGCAGTGCCGTCAGCGGCTGTTTAGCTTCATCTGTCAGGCCGAGCGGGAGGGGCTTCGTAACCTTATCATCGTGCACGGTAAAGGCCGTGAGGCAGATTCTCACGCCAACATCGTGCGCAGCTATCTTGCTCGCTGGCTGACGGAATTCGATGCGGTTCAGGCTTTCTGCCCCGCGCAGCCTCATCATGGCGGCAGCGGAGCCTGCTATGTCGCATTGCGCAAGTCCAGCGAAGCCAAACTCGACACCCGCGAACGTCATGCCAAACGGAGCCGCTAAAGCACATTGAACGCGGCCTGACTGTTTAGCACCAGGCCTGAAAGGGCCACGCCCGTTAAAAACAGCGCCGTCAGCCGATTCACCACCGGGAGGGAGCGGGCAGATAAACAGCGGCGGACGCTCAGGATCCAGAGCGACAGAATCAGCAGATCCAGAATCACCCAGCCCAGCGTAAGCAGGGTTACGCTCAGCGCAAAATCGGGTGTTACGCGAATAAACTGTGGGAAAAAGGCGGCAAAGAAAAGGATATCTTTGGGATTGGCGATAGCGGCGAAAAACCCCACCCTAAATCCCCCGCGGCGAGGCTCGTCATGGGCCTCTGTGCCACCTTCCCGCCACAGATCCGCCGCCAGCCAACCGAGATAGAGAGAACCCGCCACGCCCGCCAGCGGAAGCGAGAGCGGATGAATGCGCACCGCTCCGCTCAGCATCACTACCGCCCCGACAATCAACATGAGCGACGCAAGATTACTCCCCGCAACGGTGATAAAAGCCGGGCGGTAACCCTGACGAAGCGCCGTATGGGTGACAAGCGCCACGACCGGACCCGGCGTAATCAATAACAGCACCACCGAAAAGAGATACGTCGCGAACAAGCTGATAACCATCACTGCCTCCGGGTAAACAAAGTGAGTGGGGAGTGTCGGCAAAAGCCGGGGAATTGAAAAACGGAAAATCCTGCGATTAAATGTGAGTAAAACTCATCATGGAAGATCGCGATGTCCTCACCCCTTCCGCCCTTATATGCGCTGCGCGCCTTTGATATCGCCGCGCTGCATGGCTCTTACACCCGTGCCGCCGAGGCGTTGCACGTTACCCCTGGCGCCATCAGTCGCCACATCCGCACCCTGGAGGCGCATTTCCGTTGCCAGCTATTCCTGCGTAAAGGGCCCCGCGTAGAGTTAACCGATGCGGGACGAACGCTGGCCAGCCAGTTGCGTACCGGATTTGTCGCGCTTGAAAGCGCTTGTGACGCCTTTCGTACTCCCCCTCAGTTCCTGCGCCTGAAGGCACCCACCACCCTGACGGTTAACTGGTTGCTTCAGGCGCTGAAAGGCTTTCATGAACGCCATAGCGTACCGGAGGTACAGGTCTCCAGCGTCTGGATGGATGTAGACCGGATCGATTTTCATCGTGAGGCTTTCGATTGCGCCATTCTGCTGGGGAACGGGCAGTTCGGCGAGCAGACCCACGCCCTGCGGCTGTTTGCGGAGCGTCTTGCCCCTGTCTGCGCACCCTCGCTGGTGGCGCAGGCGCAGCGCAATCTTCCGGGTTGCGATCTAATACATCCCTCGGCAGACCGCCGGGACTGGCGTCGTTGGCTGAAAGACACCCCGCTGGAACAGCAGGTGGATATCAGCCGCGGCCATCTCTTCGATACGCTGGAGCAGGGGAACCAGGCCGCCATCGCCGGGCATGGCGTGTCGGTGGCCGACCTGACCTTGAGTCGCCATGCGCTGGAGAAGGGGGTGCTGGCGCTGCCGTTTACCCGCCAGGTGGTGACGGGCGATGGCTACTATCTGGTCTGGCCGGAAGACAGTCCGCGCCAGAAAGAGATCGCGACGCTGCGTCACTATCTTCTGACCTGCGTACCGGAGTGCTGCGATGAACAATAACGCGTTAACCTATCAGCGTTTTGGCGAACCCGATGCCGTGCTCAGGCTGCAGAGCGAAAATAAAGGGGCGCGTGCGGCAGATGCACTTCGGGTAGAGATGCTCTACGCCCCGGTGAACGCATCCGATTTAATTCCCATTACGGGAGCCTATCGCCATCGCATCTCCCTGCCTGCCGTGGCGGGCTATGAAGGAGTGGGCAGGGTAATAGCCGCGCCGGCTGCTTTTGGTCATCTGCTGGGGCGCCGCGTGCTGCCTCTGCGGGGAGAGGGCACCTGGCAGCAGCGAGTGGACTGCCCGGCTGCGCTGGCGATCCCGGTGCCGGATGAGGTCGGTGATACGCTGGCCGCACGAGCGTTTATCAATCCGCTGGCGGCACAATTGATGCTGAAACTTTATCCTGTAACGGGCAAACAGGTGCTGCTCACCGCCGCGGGATCAGATTGTGCCCTGTTACTGGGCCAGTGGGCGCTAGGTAGCGGCGCCCGGGCTGTCTATGGCATCCACCGTTCGCCAGCACATGCCGAACGACTCGCCACACTGGGCATCATTCCTGTGGCGCAGGAGGATGCCGGGGCGGTTTGCCACGTCGCCGCCACTAGCGAGGGGGTATTCGATGCGACAGGAGGCGCACTGGCGCAAAGGTTGCTGGAACGAATGCCGAAAAAGGGAACCTTTGTGAGCTATGGACTGCTCAGCGGACAGCCCTTTACCCTGAGACACCACTACCCGCAGGTGCACTGGTTTCATGTGCGCAATACCTTTGCCACCCTGACTACCGAGCAGTGGCAGGCCGAATTTCAGGCCCTGTGGCCACGGTTGATCTCCAGCCACTCTAGCGACGCGGTGGTCTGGCCCTTTGCCGACTGGCGCGATGCGCTGACGCATTATCGCCAGCCGGGGAGAGTGGGGAAACCGCTACTTAAGCTGACGGGTGCGTAAAGGTTAGCGCGATGGCTGTACATCGCTGAGCAGCACCGCAATGCTCTGTCCCCCTGCGGTCTGCTCAAGGGCGATCTTGACCATAATCGTCAACGGCACAGAGAGCAGCATGCCCACCGGCCCCAGCAGCCAGCCCCAGAAAATCAGTGATAAAAAGACCACCAGCGTAGAAAGTCCCAGCCCGCGCCCCATCATGCGCGGCTCAAGGATATTGCCAAACAAGAGGTTAATCAGCAGATAGCCCGACAGCACAATCAGCGCATCGTAAAAACCGCTAAACGCCAGCACCTGAACAATGGGGGGAATAGCGGCCAATACCGAGCCGATATTAGGAATGTAGTTCAACGCAAAGGCCAACAATCCCCAGACGAACGCGAAGCGGACCTCCAGCAGGGTGAGCATGCCCCAGACCACCAGCCCGGTCACGACGCTGATCGCCGTTTTCAGCACCAGGTAGTGGGTTACGCTGTCGAGTGCACGCTGGATAGCGCCCATCCCTTCAGCGGGACGTGCCATGAGCGGCTGAAGTTTCGCCGGTAGTTGCGGCACTTCAATCAACATAAACACTACCGTCAGAAGCAGCAGGAAAATCGAGGTCATAGCATTCGAAAGCTGCGTCAGCAGGTTGGTCACCAGGGTCATGGCGGCGTTGGGATCGATAAATGTTTGTAATTGTTCGATCGACACATCGATACCCACGCGGTGGAGCCAGGGATCGAGCCGTTGTAACGGCGCCAGCAACGAGTCGCGGTAAACGGGCAGGGTGCGCGCCAGCTCGTTCAGTGAACTGCCCAGATATGCCAGCAGCAGGACCATGCCAAGAATAATCACGCCAATCAGGAGCGAGATAGCCAGCACGCGCGGCACGCGCAGGCGCACCATCCGCTGCACCAGCGGATTGAGTACCACGGCAATAAACAGCGCCAGAATAAAGGGAACGATAATATCGGCAGCAAAACGGATCCCGGCCAGCACGATGACCAGCATGCCCAGCATGATGACTATTTTTAATCCGTTGAGCGTGATGATAGGTTTTGCCATACGAGCTCCTGCGTTTTTTGTTAATAATAATCGCGAGGCACAGAGAAATAAATTAACCAATATCAAACGACAAGGGTAAAGAATTGAAAAGGTATTGAGTAAATATTTGCCCTGTGATAAAAATCAGCTGTGTTTAACTACCGGAGACAATTTTCATCTGCAATGACGAGAAGCAACACCGCAGATAATTGTAATTTTATGGACAATCTGTTCAGGACGCATTTGACAGCATTTACATTTGGTTTTTCCCCCTCTTTCTCTCCGCTTGCTGGTGAGCAACACTGGCGCAACGCGCTATAGATCCCTCTCTCTGCCTGAGCTGACGCTACGCGTTTAGCTTTCTATTACTATTTCTTTTTTTTAGGTTTGCTGTTCACAGCGAGCCGCGAAGGACTCTATTCTCAAGCAGGAGAAAACCATGTTTTACTGGATCTTATTAGCTCTGGCCATTATCGCTGAAATAACCGGCACGCTGTCGATGAAATGGGCAGCAACCAGTGGTGGACATGCCGGATTTATTTTAATGCTGGCGATGATTACGCTCTCTTATATATTTCTCTCATTTGCGGTAAAAAAAATCGCGCTGGGTGTCGCCTACGCACTCTGGGAAGGAATAGGTATTTTAATAATTACCCTTTTCAGCGTGATGCTGTTTGACGAAACCCTTTCAACGATGAAAATCGCCGGTCTGACGACCCTGGTCGCAGGCATTGTGCTGATTAAATCGGGCACCCGTAAAAGCAAAAAACAGAAAAACGAGGTGACCCATGCAGCAGTTTGAATGGATCCACGCCGCCTGGCTGGCGCTCGCCATCGTGCTGGAGATCGTCGCGAATATTTTCCTGAAGTTCTCTGACGGTTTTCGCCGAAAACTTCAGGGCCTCCTCTCTATCGCCGCCGTGCTGGGGGCCTTTAGCGCCTTGTCTCAGGCGGTCAAGGGGATCGATCTGTCGGTGGCCTATGCTCTGTGGGGCGGTTTCGGCATCGCAGCGACCTTAGCCGCGGGCTGGATCTTATTTGGTCAGCGCCTCAATCCTAAAGGCTGGGTCGGATTAGTGTTACTGATTGCCGGAATGGTGATGATAAAACTGGCCTGACTGTTCTGCTGCCTGCGAGAGCGGGCAGCGAAATTTGCCACCTGTGTTTGCTGAAAATTAGGTGTTCAAGAGGGGCATTGAAGAGCTAACTTAGTCAGCCGGCAGCGCATCTGGTACAGCAGGCCGGTGCCTGTTGACGACACCAGGCAGTAACGTATATTGCAGCTGGGGTGCATTACTCTTGCGCCAGAGCCTGTAATTTGTCGCGAAAGCCGGTGACGGAGAGCGCGCGGTTATCTGCCCGCCAGCGATCTTTCGCCGCCGGCGCCGAGCTTTGTACCCCAATCAACTGCCAGCCGCTGGCGGTTTTCAACATCAGAGGTGAACCGCTGTCACCCGGCAGGGTGTCGCACTGGTGCGAAAGAACACTGTTTTGCGCCCAGCCGGTGACGACGCAGTCCTGGTGCGTAAAGAGCCTGTCCAGATGATCTTCCGGGTAACCTGCCTGCGTCACTTTGCGATCGGCTGCTTTCAACGCGGCGGTGAGCGCGTCCTTATCGCCGCTAAACAGTGGTAGAGGGGTGATCCCGGACGGCGGATAACGCAACACCACCAGCCCAAAGTCCCATGAAGCCGCGGCAGGGGGAACAATCCAGCCGTCGCCATCGGCCTTCAGCCGTTTGCCTAGAGAGGCATCCACCCGCCCTTCGATACCGTGTATTTCATAACGCCATAACCCTTTTTGCGACACAAAGCGCAGGGCGAGCGCTTTATCTTCTTTCCCTTTCGGCGGGGTAAGCAGGCAGTGCCCGGCGGTCAGGGCCAGGCGTGGGGTAATGAGGGTGGCGGTGCAGAGGTTTCCGCTGGCGGTTTCAAGCTGTCCGATCGCATCCCAGGGGGCCTGGGTGGGATCGCTGACGCGCGTACGGTCATCATGACCAAAGAACAGCGTCTGAATTTCATCGGCATTCGCCGCGTCATCGCTGCCGTCGTCGGCATAAGAAAAACCTGATAAGAGACTTAACGTTCCCAGTAAAATCGCTGCAGATCTATGCATAGCTCACTCTGAAAGGGGTAATTATGATTATTAAAGTAAACCCTGTTAAATAACTATAGACGGGACCGCAAGAAAGTGGGAGCAAAATCAGCGTGCTACATTCAGGAAAGGAAAAAACTACCGGAAATCAGCGCGCACAAAATTAGGGTGATAAGAATCAGCTCAAACCGATAGCGACGCAGCATAACGCCCTCCGGAAATAAAAACGGTGCCGGAACAGATTGCGCTCCGGCACCGGGATACTGATGTGCCCTCAGGCACGCATGACCTTATGCAGCGGGCTGGGCAGCCGGTTTAGCCGCGTCGTGTTTTACCGCTTTCTTGTGATGTTTTTTCGCAGCCTGGGCTTTCTGTGCAACCGGCGCAGCTTCCTGTTTTTTCACCGCTTTTTTATGGTGTTTTTTCGCAGCCTGCGCTTTCTGCACTGCGGCTTTCTTGTGTTTTTTATGGTGCACAGTTTTCGCCGCTGGCGCCGCGCTGGTGGTTGCAGTGGCGGCAGGTGCCGCGGTGGTGGCAGCATCTGCAGCGAATGCAGCAGAAGAGAGACCCATAGCAGCGGCAACAACCAGAGCTAATACTTTTTTCATCGTTCTGTCCTCGAATTGGTTTTTCATTTAACCCCACTGCGGGGCCGTTGAAGAGACTATATCCCTGTAAATCCGAGGCTTCCGTGAGTGATTGGTATCGGCGTGTAACGATATGTACAACCTGTGCGAGTAGCGGTTTATTCAGCGACCAGCCACATATCGGCCTCATCAAACATCTCTTCCAGCATGCGGTTCAGTTTTTCACGATCGCTTTTGCTGGCATCGCTGTTGAGACTGTTGGCCTGCATCGGCTTTACCTTAACTACCGCTTCCGGGAAGATGCGGTTAACCCGGCGGGTTAATTCATTAAGGATGATCTCTTGTGCGCCAGGCAGACCCGCCACATTGCGCTTGTCGTAAATGAGTTCCACAAACATCGGTTAATCCTTGCACTGTTTTTATATCCAGTATTTAAACTGGCGCAGTCAAAAATAGCAAGCGGGAAATCGCCGGGCGGAGCGCCCGGCGCGAGAGGTCAGAGGTAACGTGAGGTGAGGTGCTGGCGGAAGTACGCACTATTCAGATCTTCGCCGGTGGCCTGCTGAATGAGCTGCGAGGTGCTGAAGCGACTCCCGTGCTGCCAAATATTCTGGCGTAGCCAGTCGAACAGGGCGCTGAAATCGCCTTCGGCGATGGCGCTGTCCAGTCCCGGCAGCGCGTTTCTGGCCGCATGGAAGAGCTGTGCGGCATACATCGCGCCCAGCGTATAAGACGGGAAGTAGCCAAAACCACCGTCGGTCCAGTGAATATCCTGCATACAGCCGTTACGGTAGTTATCTTTCGTCGATAATCCGAGCCAGGCTTGCATTTTTTCATCCCACAGGGCTGGAATATCGTCCACTTCGATATCGCCGTTAATCAGCGCACGCTCGATTTCGTAGCGCAGAACCACGTGTGCCGGGTAGCTCACTTCGTCCGCATCTACGCGGATATACCCCGGCTTAACGCGCTGGTTCCAGGCGATAAAGTTCTCTTCAGAAAACGCCGCCTGGCTGCCGAAACGTTGATGAACGGCAGGAAGCAGCTTTTTCAGAAAGGCGTTGCTGCGCCCGAGCTGCATCTCAAAAAACAGGCTTTGAGATTCATGAATGGCCGTCGAGCGCGCCAGCGCAACCGGCTGACCTTGCCAGGTGCGCGGCAGGTTCTGCTCGTAACGCGCGTGGCCGGTTTCATGCACCACGCCAAACAGGGCGCTGAGCAGATCTTCTTCGTCGTAGCGGGTCGTGATTCGCACATCTTCCGGTACGCCGCCGCAGAAGGGGTGCGCGCTCACGTCCAGGCGTCCGCCGTTAAAATCAAAGCCGAGCATCGTCATCGTCTCAAGCCCCAGCTCACGCTGAGTGGCAATCGGGAACGGCCCCTGAGGCGGCACGAACGACTGCTGGGCCTGCTTTTCGACAACCTGCGCCAGCAGTTGCGGCAGCCAGGATTTCAGATCAGCAAAGAGTACATCCAGCCGGGCGCTGGTCATGTCCGGTTCGAAAATATCCAGCAGCGCATCGTACGGGGTGCAGCCTTTCGCCTCCGCGCGCAGGCGGGCCTCTTCACGACTGAGTTTGACCACCTCTTTCAGGTTGGCCGAAAAGCCTTGCCAGTCATTTGCAGGGCGCTGGGTACGCCAGGCATGTTCACATTTGCTGCCCGCCAGCGATTTCGCTTCGACCAGGGCTTCAGGCAGGAGAGACGCCTGTTGATAATGTCGCTGCATTTCTCGCAGGTTGGCCTGTTCGACGTCGTTCAAATTCTCACTCTGAGCCGCATCCAGCCATTCGCCCACTTTTTTATCGGTGAGGATCTGGTGTTGCAACACGCTCAGCTCTGCCAGGGCTTCGCCACGTGCCGCACTCCCGCCTGGCGGCATCATGGTAAACATGTCCCAGTTGGCGATGGAGGAGAGGTGAGAGAAGCGGGAGAGACGCTGGAAAGTGCGGGTGAGTTGTTGGTAGTTATTGTTTTCCATTAAGACCTCGTGTCTGAACAAGCCAATGCCCCACGTTAGCATCAGGCTGGCGTAAACACGAGGCCGGGTTTTGTTAATGCAGCCGTTTATGCAGGCTGGCCCCCACCAACAGCGCGGCACAGAGCATCAGCGCGATAAAAGCCCCCACGCCGTTCCAGCCGTAGTGGTGCCAGAACACGCCCCCCAGCGTCCCGGCAAGACTGGATCCGAGATAGTAGCTGAAAAGGTAGAGAGAAGAGGCCTGGCCTTTTGCGCGGCGCGCACGGGGGCCAATCCAGCTACTGGCCACCGAATGGGCAGCAAAGAAGCCCGCCGAGAAGAGCAGCATCCCGGCAAAAATCACCCACAGTGGAGAGAACAGTGTCAGCAGAAGTCCGCTTAACATTATCCCCGTCGAGGCCACCATGACCGGGCCGCGGCCATAGCGGGCCGTCATGGCGCCCGCTTTCGGCGAACTCCAGGTGCCGGTCAGGTAAGCCACCGACAGCAGGCCCACCAGCGCCTGGCTCAGATGCCAGGGGGAGAGCATCAACCGGTAACCGATATAGTTAAAGAGGGTCACAAAGGCGCCCATCAGCAAAAAGCCCATCAGGAACAGGCGCGGGAGCCCTTTATCCCGCCAGTGGAGGCGAAAGTTGATAAACAGCGTTTTCGGACGCAGTGAAGTGGGGCGAAAATGGCGTGATGCCGGCAATATACGCCAGAACATCAGCGCTGCGGCCAGCGCAAAACAGCCAATGGCCGCCAGCGCAATCCGCCAGCTAAAGAAGTCGGTAAACACGCCGCTTAGCAGGCGTCCGCTCATGCCGCCAATCGAGTTTCCGCTGATATAGAGCCCCATCGAAAATGCAACAAAACTGGGGTGGATCTCCTCGCTAAGATAGGTCATCCCTACTGCCGCTACGCCGCTCAGCGATAAGCCTATCAGCGCGCGCATCAGCAAAATACCGTGCCAGCTGGTCATCAAAGTCGATAGCAGGGTACAGATCGAAGCCAACAGCAGGGCGGTAACCATCACCGGTTTACGCCCTATGGCATCGGAGAGCGGGCCGGTAAAGAGCAGTCCAATAGCCAGCATGCCGGTGGAAATCGAAAGGGAGATACTGCTGCTGGCTGGTGAAACGCCAAACTCGCTGGAGAGTACCGGCAATATCGGCTGTACGCAGTAGAGCAGGGCAAAGGTCGCCAGTCCGGCGGAAAAGAGCGCGAGGGTGACGCGCATAAATTGCGGCGTACCGCGCTTAATGAATTGTACCGGCAGCGGTCGGGCGGGTTTGACGTCGATGTCGCTTGCCGGCGCGATATCGGCGGTAGTTGTACGGCTCACTCTGTTTCCTTGGTTTAGGTTTCCGTGACGACGGGTAATGGGTATGCCCACAAGGATCAGGGTAGGAAATTGTAAATATTCTGTCTAATATATTAATAATCTCAAATGATACTTTAAATATATGAATATTGAACTGCGACATTTTCGCTACTTTATTGCCGTAGCTGAAGAGCTGCACTTTGGCCGCGCGGCGGCCAGGCTCAACATCTCGCAACCCCCGCTGAGTCAACAAATTCAAATACTCGAGCAGCAGGTCGGGGCGCGTCTGCTGGCGCGAACCAACCGAAGCGTTGCGCTTACGGCGGCGGGTAAACAGTTTCTTGCCGACAGCCGCCAGATCCTCGGTACCGTAGACGAGGCCGCCGCCCGTGCGGCACGGCTTCACCTGGGTGAAACCGGAGAGTTGCGCATCGGTTTTACCTCTTCCGCCCCCTTTATCACGGCCGTCTCGACGACGTTGTCATCGTTTCGCCGTCACTATCCCGACGTGCATATTCAGACGCGAGAGATTAACACCCGTGAGCAGATCGCTCCCCTGAACGAAGGGTCGCTGGATCTGGGGTTAATGCGCAACACCCAACTCCCGGAAAGCCTGGCCTGGCAACCTATTCTGCGAGAACCCCTGATGGCGATGATCCCCAAAGATCATCCGTTAGCGGCAAAGCCGACGGTGACGCTGGCCGAGCTGGCGCGAGAGCCGTTTGTCTTTTTTGATCCACATGTGGGCACCGGGCTTTATGACGATATTCTCGGGATAATGCGCCGTTATGGGCTGGCGCCAGTGATGGCCCAGGAGGTGGGTGAAGCGATGACGATTATTGGGCTGGTGGCGGCCGGGCTGGGGGTATCTATTCTGCCCGCCTCGTTTAAGCGGGTGCAACTCAACGAAATGCGCTGGGTCCCCCTTGCCGAACCGGATGCCGTTTCCGAAATGTGGCTGGTCTGGCCCAGGCACCACGAACTGAGCGCAGCGGCACAGCGTTTCAAAACGCAGCTGATTACTGCCGCGCCGGGGCGCTAAAATCGCCAAAATAGGGTTAAAAACGTGCTGTTAATCACAAGGCTACGTAAATATTTGACGACCGACGGTGAAGTGTTTCACCATAGCCGAAAGTTTATTTCGAAGCGCGAAAATAAGGGAGTACGTGGTGGTTGCTGATAGTCAGCCTGGGCATATTGATCAGATCAAACAGACCAATGCAGGAGCAGTATATCGCCTGATTGATCAGCTTGGTCCGGTTTCGCGTATTGACCTCTCCCGTCTTGCTCAACTGGCCCCCGCCAGTATTACAAAAATTGTCCGCGAAATGCTCGAAGCCCACCTGGTGCAAGAGACTGAGATTCAGGAGCCGGGCAGCCGTGGTCGTCCGGCAGTGGGGCTGGTGGTAGAAACCGAAGCCTGGCACTACCTGTCGCTGCGTATCAGCCGCGGTGAGATTATGCTCGCCCTGCGGGATCTCAGCAGTAAGTTAGTGGTAGAAGACCGCTTGCCGTTACCTCTCACGGCGGCGCAGCCGCTGCTGCAGCGCATTACTGCGCTTATCGATCAGTTCTTTATCAATCATCAGCAAAAACTGGAACGCCTGACCGCTATCGCTATCACGCTGCCAGGCATTATTGATACCGAAAACGGCGTGGTCCACCGCATGCCTTTTTACGAGGATGTGAAAGAGATGGCCCTGGGCGAAGTGCTGGAGAAGCATACCGGCGTGCCGGTGTACATCCAGCATGATATCAGCGCCTGGACCATGGCCGAAGCCCTGTTTGGTGCATCGCGCGGGGCGCGGGACGTTATTCAGGTGGTCATCGATCATAACGTCGGCGCCGGCGTCATTACCGATGGTCGTCTCCTGCATGCGGGCAGCAGCAGCCTGGTCGAGATTGGTCATACTCAGGTCGATCCCTATGGTAAACGCTGTTATTGCGGTAACCACGGCTGCCTGGAGACCATCGCCAGTATCGAAAGTATTATGGAGCTGGCCCAACTGCGCCTGAGCCAGTCAATGAGCTCAATGTTGCACGGCCAGCCACTCACCGTCGAGTCGCTCTGTGCCGCCGCGCAGCAGGGCGATTTGCTGGCGAAAGATATTATTACCGGGGTGGGTAATAACGTTGGGCGCATTCTCGCCATTATGGTTAACCTGTTCAACCCGCAAAAAATTCTGATTGGCTCTCCCCTGAGCCAGGCGCACGATGTCCTCTTCCCGGCTATTGCCGACTGCATCCGCCAGCAATCCTTGCCCGCCTACAGCAAACACATTGCCGTTGAAAGCACCCAGTTCACCAATCAGGGCACCATGGCCGGAGCGGCGCTGGTCAAAGATGCGATGTATAACGGCTCCTTACTGATTCGCTTACTCCAGGGTTAATTGATTTCCGATAGAGTTACCAAATATTGCGCTATCTCAAGCCGGTGATATCACGCATACCTTAGACTTCCTCCACTGAATTATTTCGTTGGTTTATATTTTCACGGCATAACGGTGGAGTAAGTGATGCTTAAGCGTTTCTTTGTTACGGGTACGGATACCTCTGTCGGCAAAACAGTGGTCTCCCGCGCCTTACTGCAGGCCCTGGCTGCGAGCGGTAAGTGCGTGGCAGGATACAAGCCAGTCGCAAAAGGCAGTAAAGAGACGCCAGAAGGATTGCGTAATAAAGACGCGCTGGTGCTGCAAAGCGTCTCTTCCCTGGCGCTGCCCTATGAGGCGATTAACCCTATTGCCCTCAGCGAAGATGAGAGCAGCGTAGCGCACAGCGGGCGTGTCGATTACACCTTGCTGTCGAACGGCCTGGCGAACTTAAGTGACAAGGTCGATCACGTGGTGGTTGAAGGCACCGGTGGCTGGCGGAGTCTGATGAACGACCTGCGTCCGCTCTCTGAATGGGTAGTCCAGGAGCAATTGCCGGTACTGATGGTGGTGGGTATTCAGGAGGGCTGCATTAACCATGCCCTTCTTACCGCCCAGGCCATCGCCAACGACGGTCTGCCGCTGGTGGGCTGGGTGGCGAACCGCATCAATCCGGGGCTGGCCCACTACGCCGAAATCATCGAGGTGCTGAGCAAAAAACTGCCGGGCCCTCTGGTGGGCGAGTTGCCTTACCTGCCGCGGGCAGAGCAGCGAGAGCTGTCGCAGTATATCGATCTAACCATGTTCGGCCGCGCGCTGGCCGTAGATCGCGTTCTGGCGTAAGGTTCGCGACAGTACCGACGCCAGCACGCAGGCAATCAGTAAGCCGGGCAGCAGCGCATACTGCCCGGTCATTTCACAGACCATCAACGTCGCCATAATCGGCGCATGGGTGGTGGCCGCCAGCAGCGTGGCCATCCCCGTTAACCCCAACAATATCGCCATCTCCGGCTGGGGGATCGCTACGCCGGCTATCCGGGCGAAGACCATTCCCAGCGCCATACCGATAAACAGCGTCGGTGTAAATACTCCACCGGGGGCGCCTGAACCGCTACTGGCTAATACCGCCAGCAATTTGCAGATCAACACGCCGCCTACGACCGCAAGCAGCGGCGGGGCTAGCAGATCCGCCTGAACCACGCTATAGCCGTTGCCCCAGACCCGGGGCGTTAACAGCGACAGTAACCCGACAATCAATCCGCCCAGCGCCAGCTGCAGCGGGGGAGAGAGCTTTAGCCGCACGAAGAGGGCGTGGCTTTGGTCCATCAACCACATTAAGAGGGGGCCGCCAAGCCCTGCCAGCAGCCCCATGGCGATCATCAGCGCATAATCGACGCCGTCGGGTAAGCCGCTCAGGTGCACCTGATACAGCTGCGTCACGCCCGGGCTGAGAAGCTGAGTGGTCAGCAGCGCCACCACAGCGGCAACCACCACCGGGCCGAGCGAGGCGAGCATCAGGGTGCCAAACAGGATTTCGGCGATAAATAAACTGCCTGCCAGTGGAGCATGATAAGCGCTGGCCATACCGGCTGCCGCACCGCAGGCTATCCACAGTTTCCACTCGCGCTGTGGGGTAAAGCGCCTGGCAAACCACGAGGCCGCCAGCGCCGCCAGCAGGATCATTGCCCCTTCGCGGCCAATGGCGCTGCCGCTCGCCACCACCAGCAACGAGGCGAGGGATTTCACCAGACTGCCGGGATAATCGAACTGCCCGTCACCGGTTTCAATCGCCTCCATATAGTCGGTGGGGGCATGCGGGCGCTGGCGCGTATAGCGTTGCCAGCCCCACAGCAGCAGACCCGCCGCCAGTCCCCCGAGCGCCGGGGTGATGGCGCGCCGCCAGGGGGCCAGACTGGCGGCCGCGTTCACCAGACTACCGCTGTCATTACTTAAAAATGCCACTTCGAGCAGGTACATCGCATGGCGAAAGACGGCCACGGCCAGTGCCGCCAGCACGCCCGTCAGGGTGGCAATCAGTAACCGACGAAACATCGCCCGGATATCGCGATAAGCATGAAGACGCTGCATAGCTCGGCAATAGAAAAGGTAGAGTGGGGTAATTGTGAGGGAAAATCGACGGTCAGGAAAGCCGTATTCGGCCCGACAGAAGCCGGGCCGGATGGGATTAAGTGTCGCTATGAATATTCAGCGCCCGGCGGGTACGACCGGAGCTGAGGTATTCGGCAATATAGTCCTGGGATATTTCGCCGTTATAGCGTCCCTCTTCATCGACGATGGGCATCCAGCTGGTATTGCTCTCGTAAAGGCGCGACAGCACAACGCGCAGGTTGTCCTCGGCTTTGCCGGTGATGCGGAACGGATGGATAATATCGCCACAGGCCCCCGTAGCATTTCGGGCTTCCCGACGCTTAACAAATCCAAGCGGCTTGCCCTGACCATCGACCACGGTGACGGCGCGAATATCGTTATCGTCCATGAGCGCGAAGGCTTCCATTAAAGCCGTATCTGGGCGCACGGTAAGGGTCGGCTGTTGGTCGGTGACATCACCCGCTGATACCAGCAGCAGACGCTTCAGGGTGCGGTCCTGGCCGACAAAAGAGCCGACAAAGTCGTTCGCCGGTTTTGCCAACAGCTCGTCAGGGCTGGCGCACTGTACAATACGCCCCTGGCGGAAGACGGCAATACGATCCCCCAGCTTGAGCGCTTCGTCGATGTCGTGGCTCACCAGCATCACCGTCTTTTTCAGCTTACGCTGCATCTCCAGGAACTGATTCTGAATCACTTCGCGGTTGATGGGGTCGACGGCGCCGAAGGGCTCATCCATCAACAGTACCGGCGGATCCGCCGCCAGGGCGCGAATCACGCCGATACGCTGCTGCTGACCGCCGGACATTTCGCGCGGATAGCGGTTCAGGAACTTGTGCGGATCCATCGCCACCATGTCCATCAACTCTGTGGCGCGTTCTTTACAACGTTTCTTGTCCCAGCCCAGCATGCGGGGGACCACGGTGATGTTCTCTTCGATGGTCATATTCGGGAAAAGACCGATCTGCTGAATCACATACCCGATGCTACGACGCAGGGTTACGGTATCCATGCCGGTGGTATCTTCACCGTTAATCAAAATTTTGCCGCTGCTGGGGGCAATCAAGCGGTTGATCATCTTCAGCGTAGTGGTTTTACCGCAGCCGGAAGGGCCCAGCAGCACACACATTTCGCCCTCGGGCACGTTCAGATTAACGTTATCTACCGCTTTCACGCCCTGACCATTTTTCTGGGCAAATTGTTTGGTGAGGTTTTCCAGTTTTATCATTATCGAATCCCCTTTGGAGTCAGAACGCGCTGCAAACGGTGCAGCAGCCAGTCCAGCACAATGGCTAACAGACAAATCATTACGGCGCCGGCAATCAGCATACGGATATCACTGCCGCCGATGCCGTTCAGTAACAGCAGCCCCAGACCGCCCGCGCCAATCACGGCGGCGATTGCCATCACCCCGATATTCATCACTACGGCGGTACGAATGCCGCCAAAGATGACCGGCAGTGCCATCGGGATCTCAACCCAGCGCAGGCGCTGCCAGAAGGTCATGCCGATACCGCGCCCCGCCTCCTGCAGACCGGACGGAAGGCTGTCGAGGGCGGTATGGGTGTTACGTACAATGGGCAGCAGTGAGTAGAGAAACACGGCGGTGATGGCAGGCAGGGCGCCAATGCCATGACCGATCAGCGAAAAGAGCGGAATCATCAGCCCGAACAGCGCAATCGACGGTATGGTCAGCAGGATGGTGGTCAGGCCAAGTATCGGCGTGGCCAGCCATTTATGGCGGACAATCAGAATCCCGAGTGGAACGCCGATGATTATCGCCAGCCCTACCGCCAGCGCGACCAGCCACAGGTGCTGGAAGGTGAGGGTCATCAGATAACCCCAGTTGTCTATGATGTAGTGAATCGTCTCCATCTCTCCTCCTTACAGCAGATTTTTGCTTCGCAGGAAGTCGCGAGCGACCTGCTGGGGTGACTGATGATCGATATCCACTTTTTTATTCAGCTCGGTGATCACCTCATTATTTAACTGGTCAGAGAGCGTGTTCAGCGCCTCCTCCAGTCCCGGGTTCGCTTTCAGCGTATCCTGGCGCACCACCGGCGTAACCGCATAGCTGGGGAAGAAGCCTTTGTCATCTTCCAGCACCTTCAGGTCGAAGCCTTTTACCCGACCATCGGTGGTGTAGATCAGGCCGGCATCGACGAAACCGTCACGAATGGCGTTATAGACCAGACCCGGATCCATCTGGCGGATCTGTGGGCGGTCAAGCTCCAGCTGGTAGGCAGCCTGCAGAGGTTTCATGCCATCGCTGCGCCCGGAAAACTCCAGATCCAACCCCAGCAGCCAGTTATTGTCCGGATCGGTTTTACGGATTTTTTCAATTCTTTCCACCATCTCCGACATGGTATTAATGTGCTCCGCTTCGGCCCGCTTGCGCTGCATGGCGAAGGCGTAGGTATTGTTCATATCGGCCGGTTTAAGCCACACCAGACCGTGCTTCGCATCCAGGCGTTTTACCGTCTCGTAAGACTCTTCGGGCGACATGCGCTTATTGATATGGTTAAAGATAATCAGCGAGGTGCCTGTGTACTCCCAGGTCATGTCAATCTGCTTGTTGATCATGGCATTACGGGAGATCACCGTCGCGATGTTGGTCTTTGGCTGAACCTCAAAGCCTTTTTTTTGCAGATACTGCACGGTCATGGCGGAGAGGATATGTTGCTCGGTGAAGCTTTTGGTCGCCAGAATCAGTGGCGCGGCCTGCGCTTGCGCGACTAAGAGCGTGGCAGCACACAGCCCTGCCAGGCGGGAAAAGAGTGTCATGGTGGCTCCTTATTATAATTATCAGGCGGTGTGCGGGCTCAGAAGACGGCCCAGCACGGCCAGCAACGTATCCAGAATCAGGGCAAACAGCGCCGTGGCGGCAGCACCCAGAATCAGCGTCGGGAAGTCGTTCAGGTAGATGCCCGGGAAGATCAGCTCGCCATAGCTGCTGGCCCCGATCAGAAACGCCAGTGGCGCGGTGCCCACGTTAATGGCGGTTGCGATGCGGATCCCCGATAAGATTACCGGCCAGGCATTGGGCAGCTCGACCTGACACAGGCGTTGCCATTTGGTCATGCCGATGCCATTTGCCGCCTCCAGTAAGGAAGAGGGAACTGAACAGAGCCCGGCGTAGGTGTTACGCACAATGGGCAGCAGCGAAGCAAGGAAAAGGGCGATGATGGCCGGAGTGTCACCGATGCCAATCACCACCATCGCCAGCGCCAGTACGGCCAGCGGTGGCAATGTATTACCGACGTTAAAGATCTGCATTACATATTCGGCAATACCGCGTGCGGCGGGACGGCTGAGGGCAATACCGCTGGGAATGCCAATCAACAAAGCAAAAAACATGGAGGAAAAGACCAGGATGAGATGCTGCTGGCCGAGATAGATCAGGTCAACCTGGCGCGCTTTTATCGTCTCAAGGCCAATTCCCCAGGTAAGCAGCCCGAGTACCACGGCGATGGCGGCGATAAATAACAGTGCGCGTGTGAAAAACGATGCGTGCATTGCGGTGTGTCTCCCTGTTGTGCATGCGTTATAGCAACCTGTTGGTCGCCTGTTGTTATGCCATGTTCCGGCAGGGTCTTTTTCAGCTATAGCAACGAGCCGGCAAAGGTGCCAGTTAATGACAAAAAGTGTTGCGCAAGGTTTAGAGGGAAAACAGGGTGTTACGCCTTATGGCATAACGTATGGCACAGGGCCGAGCAGAATAGTCTTAAACCGCGATGCTACAAGTGACAACGTCACTATGGTGGCGGCTGTCAACCCTGAAAACGCGGGTCTGGCAGCCTGGTCTGTTCGCCTGTACTCTTCGCGTTACCGTTCAGCGTCTCTTACGTGGTGACCTGAGCCAGCATAAAAAGAACTATCACAAATTCTGCAGAGGGAAGTGAGTGTGTTGCAGGGAAAAACAGGGGTGACTGGCGCACCCACGACAGCGCTAAAAATTATTGCCACGGGCATTGCGTTACCGGGAGAAAAAATCGTATCCGCAACGCTGGACCGCCAGCTCGGTAAGCCCGAAGGCTATGTTGAGCGACGCTCAAATATTCTCTGGCGCTATCATGCCACGGCAGAGGCCAGCCAGGCGGCTCTGGCGGCAGAGGCGCTGCATAACGCACTGGCCTCGGCGTCGCTCGCCCCCTCGTCCATCGACCTGCTGATTTGCGCCTCGGCCATTGCCGTTCAGGCGCTACCCTGCAGCGCGATCCATATTTTGCAGGCGGCGAATATGCCCGCAGGCGTAGCCGGATTTGACATTAACAGCAGCTGCGTGAGCTTCATCTCTGCACTGGAAGTGGCGGCCGGCCTGCTCAATAGCGGCGCTTATCGGCGTATTGCTATTGTCTCGGCGGATATCGCTTCGCGGGGTATCGACTGGGCGCATGAAGAGTCTTCGCTGATCTTTGGCGACGGCGCGGCCTGCGCTATCGTTGAACGAGGAGACGGGGCCAGCGGTATCGTCGCCAGTCTGATTGAAATGTATCCTGATGGCAGCGAGCTGTGTGAAATCCGCGCCGGTGGCACGCGACGTAACCCGCGCACGGGCATGACCGATAGCGATTTCCTGTTCCACATGCAGGGCAAACGCCTGTTCCGCTTCGCCGCATCGCTGATTGAGGACTATTTTGCACGTTTGCTGCAAAAAAGCGGTATTGCCCTTGATGAGATTGCTACCGTGGTACCCCATCAGGCCAGCCATCTTTCGCTTGAGCATATGCGTAAGCGCCTCAAGGTGCCGGAAGCGGTACTGGTCGACATCTATCGCTACTACGGTAATCAGGTGGCGGCCTCAATTCCGACTGCGTTACATGAAGCGGTCATCTCCGGGCGTTTCCAGCCGGGTAAACCCGTCATGCTGATTGGGACGGCAGCGGGGTTGACCCTTGCAGGAATGGTGCTGATCCCATGAAAATCCTGGTCACAGGCGCGACCAGCGGACTGGGTCGCAATGCGGTTTCGCAATTACTGGCGCAAGGGCATCAGGTGGTCGCCACCGGTCGCAATCGGTCGGAAGGCAACGCTTTAATGCAGGCGGGGGCGCACTTTATTCCGCTCGAGTTAACGACTGCCAGCGAGGCGGAGTGCCGCCAGTTGATGAACGGCTGCGACGCAGTATGGCACTGTGCCGCGAAATCGTCGCCCTGGGGCGGGCGCGCCGCCTTCTGGCAGGCCAATGTCGAGTCCACCCGCCGCCTGGCGCAGGCCGCTGGGGAGCTGGAAATCCCCCGCTTTATTCATATTTCGACTCCAGCCATCTATTTCGACTTTCAGCATCGCTACGATGTACAAGAGAGTGACCGGGCGCGCCATTTTTCCAGCCATTACGCCAGCAGCAAATACGCCGCTGAAGAGCGGATTCAGGCTGCGGTTGCGCGCTTCCCGGCCACCACCTTTGTGCTTCTGCGCCCGCGCGGCCTGTTCGGCCCTCACGACAGGGTGATCGTACCGCGGCTATTGCAGCAACTGCACCGCGACGGCGGCGTGCTGCGCTTGCCACGCGGCGGAGAGGCGCTTCTCGATCTGACCTATGTCGAAAACGTGGTGCACGCCATGACCCTCGCCACCGGCGAGGCCGGGCTGCGCTCCGGCAGCGTCTATAACATCACTAACCATCAGCCGCAGCAGCTTAAAACGATGCTCAACGCGCTGCTGCACCAGCAGCTTGGCCTGAACTATCGCATCCAGGCGCTGCCCTGGCCGCTAATGTCGCTGGTGGCTCGCGGTATGGAGCTAGTGGGCCATTGCAGCGGCAAGGAACCACGCATTACCCGCTATAGTGCGGGCACGGTCTGTTTCGATATGACCTTAAGTCAACAAAGGGCCATTGATGAACTGGGGTATCACCCGGTGTTTACAATGGATGATGGCATCGCACGTACCGGGGAGTGGCTAAGAACGCATGGCAACGATTACCGCCTTTGAAGTGGGCTACTGTACCCATATTGGCTGCATGGCGCTGAAAGGCGCCGGCTTTCGCGTTTGCAAATTTCCTTCCCGCGCGTGGCTGCTGGAGGCAGGGGGCAAGCGATGGCTATGGGATACGGGTTATGCCTCGTGGTTTGAGCAATATACCCGCGAAGGCGTTTTTCGCATTTATCGCCAGATGACGCCCGTCTACTTTGACCCGCAGGCGTCGCTGGCCCAACAGCTGCTCGCGCGCGGCATCACCGGCGGGGATATCGACGGCATTATTCTGTCGCATTTCCACGCCGACCATGTTGCCGGGTTACGCGATTTTCCTGGCGTAGCCTGCCTCTGCTCGGGGGAAGGCTGGCAGCAGGTGAGACATTTGCGTGGCTTTGCCGCGCTGCGGCAGGCCTTTGTCCCCGGGCTATTTCCCGCTGAGTTTGAATCGTCACTCACTTTTTTTGAACGCTTCGAATGCGTGGCGTTACCTGCGGCGCTGATGCCCTTTGATCGTGGGTATCTATTGCCCGGTAGCAATGACGAAATTCTGCTGGTGCCGTTGCCAGGCCATGCCGCAGGGCATTTTGGCGCCTTTGTGCTTACCGATGCGGGATGGACCCTACTGGCGGCAGATGCCGCCTGGTCTCCCACCAGTTACCGGGAGCTGAAAGGGCCGTCGCGTCTGGCGAACCTGGTAATGTCTGACCCGGCGGCGTTTTATCGCACGCTGGAAAATCTCAACCAGCTCTGGCAACAAGGGCAGGTGGATATCCGTCTTTGCCATGAGGGAGACTTATGATCCCGCTTCGGCTGCTATGGCGCTATTATCGCACCCGCCATCTGCGTTTTACCGACCGCGAGGCGCTGGAAGCGTGGCAGACCCGGCGCCTGGAAAGGTTTAAAAAACGGGTGCTGTCCCGAAGCCCATGGTTTCGCCGTTATCTCAGGTTACCGCTCAGCCAGTGGCCCACCATGGATAAGGCGCTGATGATGGAAAAGTTCGATGAAATGAACACCGCCGGGCTGAAGCGCGACGCGCTGATGGCCTGTGCGCTGCATAGCGAGCAGAGTCGGGATTTTCGTCCAACGACAGGGCGCTATAGCGTGGGGCTCTCGTCGGGGACCTCCGGGCGACGCGGGTTGTTTGTGGTCAGCCCGTATGAGCAGCAGGTCTGGGCCGCCGGGGTACTGGCGAAAGCGTTGCCGGATGGCCTGTTCGCCGGCGAGCGCGTGGCGCTTTTTTTGCGTGCGGATAACAACCTCTATCAGAGCGTCAATAACCGCTGGCTGAGCCTCGAGTTTTACGATCTACTGGCACCGTTTTCTGCCGGGCTTTCCCGTCTTGCACAACAATCTCCGACCCTGATCGTTGCCCCGGCGCAGGTGCTGCGCGCCCTGGCGCTGGCGGTACAGGCCGGCGAGCTGAGCTTATCGGTGAAAAAGGTCATCTCGGTAGCAGAGGTGCTGGACGAACAGGACAAAGCCTTGCTCAAACAGACTTTTGGTTCAGTGGGGGAAATCTATCAGGCAACGGAAGGTTTTCTGGCGTCAACCTGTGCTCATGGCACGCTGCATCTTAATGAAGAGTTTGTGCATATTGAGCCCCAGTGGCTGGACGATCGCCGCTTTATTCCGTTGATTACCGATTTTACGCGCACCACTCAGCCCATTGTGCGCTATCGGCTTGACGATGTGCTGGTTGCGCGCACGACACCATGCCCCTGCGGCAACGCCGCCCGCGCCATCGAGCGCATCGAAGGGCGCCGGGACGATCAACTGCAACTTCCCGATCGGGCGGGTAAGCCACAGGTGGTGTTTGCTGATGCCTGTAGCCGCGTGCTGGCCCAGACATTGCCTCTGACGGCGGACTACCGTCTGGAGCAGAACGGAGCGGCGAGCCTGACATTAATAGCGGATTGCGACAAGGCGATCCTTGAGCAGTGTCGCTCGGCTCTCAGCGAGCTCTTCACCCGCCAGGGGATCGCCCCCGCGTCGCTGGACTGGTCCTTAATTTCCCGGCCGTTACCGGCGCACTTTGCCCATAAAAGACGGCGTATCGTCCGTCGCCAGGGGGAAGCATGAATGCGATAAAACCCCGTCTGTGGCACATGCTTCTCGGCTGGGGGGCGGTGGGGGTGGCCTACGCACTCAGCGATCGTCTGCAGGGGAAGGGATATCATCTGACACCGATGGCTATCGATTCCAGTATTCCTTTCTCGCCCTCGGCAATCTGGCTCTATTTGTCGTTTTTCCTGCTGGTGCCGCTTGGGTATTTGCTGGTTCCGCGCGATCGCTTGCGCTGGCTGACATGCGCCATGCAGCTGTCGGCGCTGGGTGCAGGCGTGATTTACCTGCTCTGGCCGACCACGCTTCATTATCCCACTTATTCTTCCGACGGCAGCGCGTCGCAACTTCTGACCTGGCTTATTAGCGTCGATTCACCACAAAACTGTTTTCCATCGCTGCATGCGGCGTTAACCCTGCTTTCCGTCTGGGCTATTGCCGCCAGACGGCAGGGCGTATTGACGGTGGCAAGCCTGGTCTGGGCGCTTGCCATTGGATATTCGATCCTGCAGCTGCGCAGGCATCTGTTTATCGATCTGCTGGGCGGCGGCATGCTGGCCTGGGGATGCGGCTGGCTGGCGTTACGCCTGGAGAGGCGTCGGACATTACACAGGGAGCGTATTAATGAGTGATTTACTGGTTCCGATTATTGTTATGCTGGTTCTGGTGTTTGGCGAAGCGGGCATTTTACACCTGACCGGGCGACAAAAAATCGACTGGCACGACGTTGTCTTTAACATCAACTCCGGGCATATCGTCCTGTGGTTGTTTAGATGCACCGAGGTGCTCTGTTACGGGCTGGTCTTCAGCCGCTTCAGTCTGCACCTTTTTGATGGCGTATCACCGGTCTGGCTGTGGTTGTTCACCCTTCTGGCGTGGGATTTTGGTTTTTATTGGCTCCATCGCCTTCACCACACGCTGCGCCCTCTTTGGGCGGTACATGTGGTGCACCATCAGGGCGAGCATTTCAATCTTTCACTGGGGGTGAGGAACTCATGGTACTCCTCATTAACGGGGATCCCGTTCTTTCTGGTGTTAGCGGTGCTCGGCGTCCCGTTAAGCGTTATTTTAGTCGTCTCCGTGCTGCATTACAGCGTGCAGTTCTTTAACCACAATGCCTTAACACCAAAGTTGGGTTGGCTAGAATATCTGTTTGTTACACCGTCACATCATCGGGTACACCATTACAAGGCGCGCCGCTTTGCCGATTCCAATTACGGCGGTACCTTTATCTTTTGGGACAAGTTATTTGGTACTTTTTGTCACGTCACGCCACCCGTCGAGCCCGGTTACGGTGTGCAGGGTGAACGTCCTTCCTCTAATCCTTTGCGAGAGAGCAATGTGCCTTTCCTGCGCATGCTTGGGGTGCGAAAAACGCGTGCTCAACCGCCCCGGCGGTTTAACGCCTCAGCTACGATCGTGATCGCCGGCGCGCTCTTACTGTTTGGCCTGGTGCTGGGTTATATCCAGCTTTACGGCTACGACATTGAGCGGGTCACCACGCAGCAGACCGCGCTGTTTTTATTACTGGCCGCAGGGTCTATCGCGCTGGGCGGGATCAGCGATGGGCAGCGGTGGGGAGTGGTGCTCTGGCTGCTGGTGACGCTGGGGTTGCCGCTGCTGTTTATCGGCATCTGGGACTGGCGCCAGCCTTACTGGCTGGGGGTGATGGCCGGGCTCGTTGTGCACGCCATTGCGCTGTTGGCGGGTCAAGGGCGCAGGGTGAACGAGGCACAGCGTGAACCTGTTTAATCCGCAAAAATCGATTCGTTTTCCTGCAGACGATCCACGCCTGGTTAGGGCGTTACAGCGTGAGTCACGGGCGTTATTGGCAAAAAATAATGATCACCGCTACGCCGATGCGCGCACTGTCGGTAAAGCGCTAGCTCTGCTGGCGCTGTGTCTGCTCTGTTATGGCGTGGCGCTAATCCAGCAGCACCTGTTGCCCTTTTTTGTCTGGTATCTGCTGATGATAGTCTGCGCAATGTTACTGGCGGTGAATGTTATGCATGACGCCTCCCACAATGCCTTTCTGCGCGGCAGGAGGGCGAACCGGTGGCTAAACCGGCTCATCACGGTACCGCTGGGCATGGATCCGGACTGCTGGCGGGTGCGTCACGTACGTTTTCACCACAGTTATACCCATATCGAATGCTACGATCCTGATACCGCCGAAAACGGTCTGCTGCGCCAGAGCCCCTGGCAGCGCTGGCGGCCCATAATGCAGGCGCAGCGCTACTACTGGCCGCTGGTGGCCGCATTGACCTTTCCCTGGTATATCTGGGTGATGGACTGGCTCGACAGAGGCGGGCTGACGCCGGTCACTCCCCACCTCGAGAAGCGTGGATTCGACGGCTGGTGGGTTTTTCTCTGCGGTAAGGGGGCACACATCGCGTTCTCGCTGCTGTTACCTTGCTGGGTGATGGCAGACAGTTTTAGCACCGGAACAGTAGCGGGTGTCTATCTGGCGAGCCAGATGACCTCGTCGCTCTTCTTCGTGATGCTGGTCATCGGTACCCACTGGGCGAAAGGCCATGCGCAGTTACCTCCTGAAAACGGCAAGATGAGTGAGGGCAGGCTGGCCCATGTCTTCACTACCACCTTTGACTGGTCTACCCGTCCGGCATGGCTGGGCTACTGGCTGGGCGGGCTGAATCTTCATCTGACCCATCATCTCTTTCCGCACTGGAATCATCGTCATTATCACGATTTAAGTCAGGTGATTGAGGCCATAGCGCGTGAAGAAGGGCTGGATTACCAGCGCCTGTCGCTGCGCGACCTGCTGAAGCTCCAGCAGCGATTTTTAACACGGATGGGTGAAAAGCCAGAGGCGTAAACCTGCCCCGAAGGGCAGGTTTATCAACGATAGAGCGGCTTTTTCGCGACCGGGACGGGCAGCGCCGTTCGCCACGACTCCAGCGTCAGGCGGGCCAGTTGGGCGAGCGCGCAATAGAATGGATGCTTTGCCTCCTGTTCCAGCACGGAGAGAAAACGCTGACTCCAGGGCAGCAGATGTTCTGCCAGTAGCGCATCGCGGGCATCGTCACGCCCGTTTTCACTTAGCCAGGCGGCGAGCATCAACAGGGTACCGAAATGATCTTCGGGCTCATTTTGCTGAGCCTCAACGGTTATGGCGTTATCACGCATCCACTGGCGCAGCGCGAGCGTCGAGTCACCAAATAGCACCGATTCACGATCCAGCCAAACCGAACCCCATGGCGGAGCAGGTAGCGCATAGGGGCCGATAAAGAGCCGCTGCCAGGCTTCAGGTAACGGTTCATCGGCCGGCGCTTGCAGGATCTCAACCACAGGTTGCAGCTGTTCCGATGAAAGAGGCCAGTCGGCGGCCCAGTCCGTTGTGGAGAGGGCCGTTACCAGCGGTGCCGCCTCGGCGCTATCCGGTGCGTACCAGAACAGGGCGCCCAGAACCCGGGCGCTAAAAGCGAAAGATTCGCGATGTAAAACAGAATTCATGCCAACATCCCTTGCAGTGGCGCGGGGCAAACCCGCGCCGGTTTATCCGGCGATAGCCACGCCGGTTGTCATATGCAGACCATAAAAAAGGCCACGGCCGATTAACTCACCCACGACGACCAGAACAAGCCCCGCAGCAAGCCCCCAGGTTTTCGGCGACTGGCGTCGCAGCAGTGGGCACAGCCAGCATCCCAGCCCGGCAGCAAGCAGTATGATACGCCACACCTGCAGCGAACCATACTCCGGTAGCAGGGTACTGGCCTGCTGCACGGAGCTGTGAACAGTGGCGAGCATGTTGCTTTGCAGCACCACCACTGCCACAGCGACCAGCAGCGCCAGGACGCTTAATGCCGCCGCCTGGCTATGGACCTTCACTTTTGCCGCCTGCAATAACAGCGCAGCAAAAATCGGGCCGCCCAACAGCACCGTCAGGAAGAAGCCCAGGGTGGTATATCCATTATGCCAGGTGGGGACGGTATCGATCTGATAGACGCGGGTCATTGCCCAGACAAAACCGATCCCCAGAATTTGGGTGATCACCAGCCAGGCGGTGTAGAGCGCATCCGGCAGTTTCTTCAACATCGCCAGCAACCAGCCGAGGCCGCCTACGGCAAAGAAGAGCGAACCACTGGCGATTTCGTTACTGAGGGCAGAGTCCCCGATGCGGTTCAGGGAGTTAAAGGCCCGCAGCGGCGAGCCCAGATGCAGCACCGAGGCAATAAAGCCCGCCCCCATCACCAGCCAGACGAAGAACATCATGCGCAGGATCCGCTCCCGTGCCGGACCCTCGCTTTCCCGCATCAGGACAAAACCCATCACCAGTATTGCCCCCACGGCACACTGCCCAAATACCGTAAAAATGACCAGAGGCCATTCATGCCATCCGCTTCCCATCTCACACCTCCTTCGGATTGGCCAGATAGCCGGTGGTATCACCCGTTGGTCGGCTGTTGGCATTGGGTTTAATGACAATACTTGGTTTCGTAAAGTGCGCCGACGGCAGCGGCGCAACGGCTGCCAGCTTGCCGTGTTTCTGCCGCAGCTCGTCGATCGGGCCGAAGTCCAGTGCACGCAGCGGGCAGGACTCCACGCAGACCGGCTTTTTGCCCTCTGCCACGCGATCGTAACAGCCATCGCATTTGGTCATGTGGCCTTTGGCTGCGTTGTACTGTGGCGCGCCGTACGGGCAGGCCATATGGCAATAGCGGCAGCCAATGCAGACTTCTTCGTTAACCACCACAAAGCCGTCTTCCCGCTTGTGCATGGCGCCGCTCGGGCAGACTTTGGTGCAGGCCGGGTCTTCGCAGTGGTTACAGGCAATCGACAGATAGTAGGCAAAGACGTTCTGCTGCCAGACACCGTTATCCTCCTGCCAGTCGCCCCCTGCGTATTCATAAATGCGGCGGAAGCTCACGTCCGGGGTCAGATCTTTGTAATCTTTACAGGCCAGCTCGCAGGTTTTGCACCCGGTGCAGCGGCTGGAGTCAATATAAAATCCATACTGGGTGGTCATCGACTACTCCTTATGCCTTCTCAATTTGCACCAGGTTGGTGTGCTGAGGGTTCCCCTTCGCCAGCGGTGAGGGGCGATGCGTGGTGAGGGTGTTAACGCAGGCACCGTGATCGACGCGATCGCCATTCATGTCGGCGTTATGCCAGGCGCCCTGGCCCATCGCGCTGACGCCGGGCATGATGCGCGGCGTGACTTTTGCGGCAATACGCAGTTCGCCGCGGCCGTTAAACACCCGGACCAGATCGCCGTTTTTAATCCCACGCGACGCGGCATCGAGCGGATTGATCCACACCTCCTGGCGACAGGCGGCCTCCAGCACGTCGATGTTGCCGTAGGTTGAGTGGGTGCGTCCCTTGAAGTGGAAACCAAAAAGCTGAAGCGGATAGCGGTCACGCGCCGGATCATCCCAGCCTTCAAAGGTGTGAGCATAGATGGGCAGGGGGCTGATGGTCTCGTCTGGCGCAAGCTCCCAGCGATGGGCGATATCTGCAAGCTTGCTGGAGTAGATTTCAATTTTGCCGGAGGGCGTTTTCAGCGGGTTGTTAAGAGGGTCTTCGCGGAATTTCTTGTACGCCACAAAGTGCCCGGCAGGATCGCGTCGCTTATAGATGCCCATTTTCTTCAGCTCATCATAAGCGGGTAAAAGCGGATCCCGGGCCACCATCTTCGCATAAAGGTATTGCAGCCATTCTGACTGCGTGCGCCCCTCTGTAAATTTATCGTAGACATCCTTGCCGAGACGTTTAGCCACCTCACTCATTATCCAGTAGATAGGTTTGCGCTCAAATTTGGGCGAGGTCGCCGGTTGCAGGAAGATGAGATATCCCATATTCCCGGCGTAGTCGTTAGGGATGATATCTTCCTGCTCTACGGTCATTAAATCGGGCAGCAGCAGGTCGGCGTACTTCGCCGAGGAGGTCATAAAGTTGTCGATCACCACAATCATCTCGCATTGACTCTCGTCCTGCAGAATGGCGTGGGTTTTGTTGATATCCGAGTGCTGGTTAGTGATGCAGTTTCCGGCATAGTTCCAGATAAATTTGATGGGGACATCCAGCTTCTCTTTACCGCGTACGCCATCGCGGGTAGCGGTCATTTCCGGTCCGCGGGCGATGGCATCCGTCCAGCTAAAACAGGAGATTTGCGTTTTGACCGGATTTTCCAGCACCGGCATGCGCTCGATAGTGATGGTATAGGTAGATTCCCGCGCGCCACTGTTGCCACCATGGGTGCCGACGTTGCCGGTAAGGATTGGCAGCATTGCGATGGCGCGCGCACTCAGCTCGCCGTTGGCATGACGCTGTGGACCCCACCCCTGGCTGATATAGGCCGGTTTAGCGCTGCCGATTTCGCGCGCCAGCTTCACAATACGTTCGGCAGGAATACCGGTAATTTTGGCCGCCCATTCAGGTGTTTTGGCGAGACCGTCCTCGCCGTCCCCCAGAATCCAGGCTTTGTAATGCCCGTTGGCCGGGGCACCATCTGGCAGGGTTTTTTCGTCGTATCCCACGCAGTAGGTATCAAGAAAGGCTTGATCAACCCGATTTTCGGTAATCAATACCCAGGCCAGGGCGCTCACCAGTGCGGCGTCGGTGCCGGGACGGATGGGTATCCATTCATCTTCACGTCCGGCCGCGGTGTCGGTATAGCGCGGATCGATGACGATCATTCGGGCGTTTGAGCGCTCCCGCGCCTGTTCGAGGTAGTAGGTAATACCCCCGCCGCTCATGCGCGTCTCCGCCGGGTTGTTGCCAAACATGACGACCAGTTGGCTGTTCTCGATGTCGGAGGTGCTGTTACCCTCGTTGCTGCCGTAGGTGTAGGGCATGGCACAGGCTATCTGTGCGGTACTGTAAGTACCATAATGGCTGAGGAAGCCGCCGTAACAGTTCATCAGGCGTGCCACCAGCGAGGCATACGGGGACGAACGGGTCACGTTGCCGCCAACGATGCCAGAGGAGTAGTTGATGTAGACCGCTTCGTTACCGTACTGGCTTACCACCTTTTTCAGGCTGTCGGTCAGCAGGTTCAGGGCTTCATCCCAGCTGATACGTTCAAATTTTCCTTCGCCGCGTTTGCCCACCCGTTTCATCGGATAGTTAAGGCGATCCGGGTGATTCATACGCCGGCGGATAGAGCGGCCGCGCAGGCAGGCGCGAACCTGGTGATTGCCGTAGATATCTTCGCCGGTGTTATCGGTTTCGACCCGCCACACTTCGTCATCGCGAACGTGCAGACGCAGCGCGCAGCGGCTGCCACAGTTAACAGAACAGGCGCCCCAGACGACTTTATCTTCTGCAGGCTGCGTGGCTTGCTGAACTGCCGCAGCCGCGCTACGTAACCCAAAAGGCAAGGAAATCCCGCCCGCTGCAAGAGCGAGGGAACCGATAGCGGTGGATTTGACGAGGCTTCGGCGACTGATCGCCCCCCAGTGCTGATGATCGGACATAGCTCACTCCATCGTTATTGTTGTGCAAACAATTTCATGCCTGATGATTACCAGGCTAATGACGAAGGGAGTGTTACCTGTTTAGAGGTAGAAAATATTAATCCTTATCAATGAAGAGGGCATTTCCCCCGCCAGGGCGGGGGAAAGTTACTGGGGCTCGGTGGGAGCATTGTCTTGCGTGGCGGCACCGCTTACCGGGTAATTGCCGCTGCTGGTGCGGGTATAGAGAATTTTATAACTGTCATTAGCACAGTGACCAACAACCTGAGTATCGGGTTGATCGCTTTGGTCGTTCGGCACAATGTTGAGGGTAAAACCCGACTCGGGTACGCCATTATTGATAATTCGCTGCTGTATATCGCTTTTAACCCGTTCGCAGGAATCGGGTGCCGCCAGGGCAGCCGGAGCCACGCCAGCCAGCAGCAGTGCAGTAATCAAAGGTAACTGTTTCATAACCGCCTCCTTTAGTTTGGCATCAGGTTAATTTTAGCAGGCTTAGTGTAAACGTCTGTATTTGCTAATATGATTGAGAATTATCTCCAGATTTGGTGAGTTACGTGAAGAAAATTGCAGCCAGTTTAGCCCTGACGACACTGTTGGCGGGATGTGATAACGCCTCAGCACCGCTTTCGTTTACGCCTGAAATGGCAAGCTTTTCTAATGAATTTGACTTTGATCCCCTGCGCGGACCGGTAAAAGAGTTCAGTCAGACTCTGATGAATGAGAAAGGGGAAGTGGCGAAACGGGTCAGCGGTTCGTTATCCACCGAAGGGTGTTTCGATACCCTGGAGATCCACGACATCGAATCGAATTCGGGGGTGGCGCTGGTACTTAATGCTAACTACTACCTCGACGCGCAGACGATGCAGAAAAAGTTGCGTTTACAGGGTAAATGTCAGCTGGCAGAGATGGTTGCTTCAGGCACTTCATGGGAGACCAATGACGCCGGGTTTATTGTCAGCGCGCACGGGAAAGAGAACGATGTTAGCTATCGTTACGATGTGGATGGATATCCGTTGGGCAAGACGAGCGTTTCAGGGGAACAACGGCTGTCGGTGGCATCCAAACCTACTGCGGATCTTCGCAAGCGGCTGGATTATACCGCCGTCAGCATGCTGAACGACAAGACGCTGGGTAACGTTAAACAGAGTTGCGATTACGATCGCCATGACAACCCCGTGACCTGCGAGCTCCTGATTGTGGATCAGAGCGTAAAACCGGCGCAGGAACACAAATACACCATCAAAAACACAATTGATTACTATTGAGAAACCGCGCAGGGATCTGCGCGGTGAAGTGCAGGGCGATTAGGGTGCCAGGCTGCGGCCGGTGCGGCGGTCAAGGCAGCGCAGGGTATTGGGTTCCCAGTAGGCATTAACGTTCGCGCTTTGCTGGCACTTATCGCGCGCATCAAAGGCCACGTCCTCTTTATCCCACTCTTTCTCTGCGCGGGTATTAACTTTATGGCGCAGGCTGCGGGTGTCGTTCCACTGCTCTTTATCCATTGCAGCGTTCTGACGGCTTTGCGCGCTATCCCCGGATTCGATAATCAACTTGCTGGTATTGGCAGAGACTGGAGCGATAAACATCGCCGCCAGCAGGGCAACCAATCCGAGACGTGTACTCATTGTATTCATGGTGATTTTCTCCCGAACGGCGAAGATTCGAAAATGACGCCGTCGATTCTACAACAGTCCATTTTGAGGGCAAAACCACATCAGCTGTGTGGAACGCTTCCTTATAGAGTTGGGTATAATAACTCAACCCCCTTCAAAGTACGTTAAATATGATTAAAACAACTTTACTCTTTTTCGCCACTGCAGTTTGTGAAATTTTGGGCTGTTTCCTGCCCTGGCTCTGGCTGAAGCGGGGTGGTTCGGTGTTTCTGTTGCTGCCTGCGGCGGTAGCGCTGGCGCTGTTTGTCTGGTTATTGACTCTGCATCCGGCGGCCAGCGGCAGGGTCTATGCCGCCTACGGTGGTGTCTATGTCTGTACGGCTCTCCTCTGGTTACGGGTCGTGGATGGGATGAAACTGAGCTCGTATGACTGGGCAGGCGCGGCGATAGCGCTCTGCGGCATGCTGATTATCGTGGCAGGATGGGGGCGCCCCTGAGCGCCTCTTTTTGTGATCCGGTGAGGATTTTTTGATCGCAATACTTGTATGGTAGTAGGCTTATTGCATAAATTTCCTGCATCACAACGCAAGATGTAAGGAACCGGAACATGAAGATTGTTGGGGCTGAAGTATTTGTTACCTGCCCGGGACGTAATTTTGTCACGCTGAAAATTACCACTGACGACGGTATCGTCGGGCTCGGCGATGCCACCCTGAATGGTCGCGAGCTTTCTGTCGCCTCCTACCTGAAAGATCACCTCTGTCCGCAACTGATTGGCCGCGATGCGCATCGCATCGAGGATATCTGGCAGTTCTTCTATAAAGGCGCTTACTGGCGTCGCGGCCCGGTGACTATGTCTGCTCTTTCGGCCGTGGATATGGCGCTGTGGGACATTAAGGCTAAAGCTGCAAACATGCCGCTCTATCAGCTGTTGGGCGGCGCCTCCCGTGAAGGGGTGATGGTTTACTGCCACACCACCGGCCATAGCATTGATGATGTGCTGGAAGATTACGCCCGCCACAAAGAGATGGGCTTTAAGGCGATTCGTGTGCAGTGCGGTGTGCCGGGTATGAAAACCACCTACGGCATGTCGAAGGGCAAAGGGCTGGCCTACGAGCCTGCCACCAAAGGCAACTGGCCGGAAGAGCAGCTCTGGTCAACCGAAAAATATCTCGATTTCACACCGAAGCTGTTCGATGCCGTGCGGAATAAATTTGGTTTTAACGAGCATTTGCTGCACGACATGCACCACCGTCTGACGCCAATTGAAGCTGCGCGTTTCGGTAAGAGCATCGAGGCGTTCCGCATGTTCTGGATGGAAGATCCTACGCCGGCAGAGAACCAGGCGTGCTTCCGTTTAATTCGTCAGCATACCGTAACCCCGATTGCGGTAGGCGAAGTCTTTAATAGCATCTGGGACTGCAAACAGCTGATTGAAGAACAGCTGATCGACTATATCCGCACTACCATTACCCACGCGGGGGGGATCACCGGCATGCGTCGTATCGCCGATTTCGCCTCGCTCTACCAGGTACGTACCGGCTCGCACGGGCCGTCGGATCTGTCGCCGATCTGCCACGCGGCGGCTCTTCATTTTGACCTGTGGGTGCCGAACTTTGGCGTACAGGAGTATATGGGCTATTCCGAACAGATGCTGGAAGTCTTCCCGCATAGCTGGCGTTTCGACAACGGCTACATGCACCCAGGCGACAAGCCCGGACTCGGCATCGAGTTTGATGAAAAACTGGCCGCAAAATATCCCTACGATCCCGCCTATCTGCCGGTTGCCCGTCTGGAAGATGGCACCCTGTGGAACTGGTAAAGGAGCAGAAGATGAAAAGTATCGTCATCCAGAAACCTGAAGAGCTGGTCATTGAAGAGCGACCGCGGGCAGAGCCCGCAGCCGGGGAGGTGCGGGTTAAGGTGAAGCTGGCGGGAATTTGTGGTTCCGATAGCCATATCTATCGTGGCCATAACCCCTTCGCCAAATATCCACGGGTCATCGGTCATGAATTCTTTGGTGTGATTGATGCCGTGGGCGAGGGGGTTGACCACGCGCGCATAGGGCAGCGAGTCTCTGTCGACCCGGTGATCAGCTGCGGCCACTGCTATCCCTGTTCGGTGGGTAAGCCCAATGTCTGTACCTCACTGGTGGTGCTGGGGGTGCACCGTGACGGCGGCTTTAGCGAGTATGCCGTGGTGCCAGAAAAAAATGCCTGGCCCATCCCGGATACCATCAGCGACAGACATGCGGTCATGGTGGAGCCCTTCACGATTGCCGCGAACGTCACCGGACATGCCAGCCCTCTAGAACAGGATGTGGCCTTGATTTATGGGGCGGGCCCCATGGGCCTGGTTACCACTCAGGCGCTGAAAGAGGTGTACAACGTCAGTCAGGTCATCGTGGTCGATCGTATCGACGAGCGTCTGGAGATGGCGCAACGCAGCGGTGCGGACTGGGTGATTAACAACGGCAATCGTTCACTGCAGGCAGAGCTGGAAGCAAAAGGGATCAAACCGACGTTAATCATCGACGCGGCCTGTCATCCGTCGATTTTGCAGGAAGCCGTTACGGTGGCATCCCCTGCGGCACGTATTGTGCTGATGGGCTTTTCCAGCGAGCCAAGCCAGGTTGTCCAGCAGGGGATCACCGGCAAAGAGTTGTCGATCTTCTCGTCGCGACTGAATGCCAATAAGTTCCCGGTGGTGATTAGCTGGCTCGAGCAGGGACTTATCGACCCTGACAAACTTATTACCCATACCTTTGATTATCACGATGTTAAAGACGCCATTGAACGCTTTGAAAAAGACCAGCGGCACTGCTGCAAGGTATTACTGACGTTCTCTTAATTACGACGAATGCGGTTTGGTAGTACGCATCTTACCCTGTTGAGATAGCCAATATGACTCAAGTACAACATGAAAGAAGCACCTCTGATCTCGTCAAAGCCGCAGTCTCGGGCTGGCTTGGGACTGCACTCGAATTCATGGATTTTCAGCTCTACTCGCTGGGCGCCGCGCTGGTCTTTCACGAGATTTTCTTCCCGGAACAGTCTGCCGCAATGGCCCTGATCCTGGCGATGGGTACCTACGGCGCGGGGTATATCGCCCGTATCGTGGGGGCTTTTATCTTCGGGAAAATGGGCGACAGCATTGGCCGTAAAAAAGTGCTGTTTATCACCATTACCATGATGGGGATCTGCACCACCCTGATCGGCGTGCTGCCTACTTATGCGCAGATCGGGATTTTTGCGCCGGTGTTGCTGGTCACGCTGCGTATCATCCAGGGGCTGGGCGCCGGGGCGGAAATCTCCGGGGCAGGCACCATGCTGGCGGAGTATGCGCCGAAAGGTAAACGCGGGATCATCTCTTCACTGGTGGCGATGGGCACCAACTGCGGCACCCTGAGCGCCACTGCGATCTGGGCGATTATGTTCTTTGCCCTCGACCGGGAAGAGTTGGTGGCATGGGGCTGGCGTATCCCGTTCCTTGCAAGCGTGGTGGTCATGATCTTTGCTATCTGGTTGCGTATGAACCTGAAAGAGAGCCCGGTCTTTGAAAAGGTGAATGCCGAAGAGGCGCCAGCCGTGACTGCACCGCAGGAGAGCACTCTGGGGGCGATGTTTAAAAGCAAATCCTTCTGGCTGGCGACCGGCTTGCGCTTTGGTCAGGCGGGTAATTCCGGGTTGATTCAGACGTTCCTGGCGGGCTATCTGGTGCAGACGCTGCTGTTTAATAAGAGCATCCCTACCGATGCGCTGATGATCAGTTCGTTCCTGGGCTTTATCTCGATTCCACTGCTGGGCTGGCTCTCAGATAAGTTTGGCCGTCGCTTACCCTATATTATCCTCAATATTTCGGCCATTCTTCTGGCCTGGCCGATGCTGTCGATTATCGTCGACAAAGCCAACGCGCCAGGGGTGATCATGGCGTCCATTATCATCATCCACAACGTCGCGGTGCTGGGGCTGTTTGCACTGGAAAACATTACCATGGCGGAGATGTTTGGCTCGCGTAATCGCTTTACCCGCATGGCGATCTCGAAAGAGGCGGGGGGGCTGGTGGCGGTGGGCTTCGGTCCGGTGCTGGCAGGAATTTTCTGCAATATGACCGGTGCCTGGTGGCCGATCGCGGTCATGGTGGTGGTCTACTCGGTGATTGGTCTGGTCTCTGCGGTGCTGATGCCCGAAGTGCGTGACCGTGATCTGAGCGCCCTGGAAGATGCAGCCGAAGCAAAGCCTGCGCGGGATGGCGCGCGCGCTAAACAGGGCGCTTTATCCTGATGGCGAATGTTGTCACACAGCTTTCAATAGCTGTCACACCACTTGCCTAAAAGTTAACGTAAATCAATAACCCGGCTTCAACAATCAGTATGGTAGATGGCAGCTCTCTTTTTTATAGCTTCTACCATTCTAGTTAGTTTAGTAAGCCGGTGCCGCCGCGACTCCTCTGGGACGCGGCGACGCGCCTGAGATAAATCTTCGCTAAAAGAGTCAATTATGGAAAATCCGTTATTAAAGGCAAACGCGACGCTCCCGCGCTACGATCGAAACACCCTGCAAACGCGCATTGTTCATCTCGGTTTTGGTGCATTCCACCGTGCGCATCAGGCAGTCTACACCGATATCCTGGCGGCAGAGCAGGGCAGCGACTGGGGATACTGCGAGGTTAATTTGATCGGCGGTGAGCAGCAAATTGCCGATCTTCGCGCGCAGGATAACCTCTATACCGTAGCGGAAATGTCTGCCGATGCCTGGACTGCACGCATTGTTGGGGTGGTCACAAAAGCGCTGCATGTGGATGTGGACGGCCTGGAAACCGTGCTGGCAGCCATGTGCGACCCGCAAATCGCCATCGTTTCGCTGACCATTACGGAAAAAGGTTATTGCCATGCACCTGCCAGCGGGGAACTGATGCTCGATCATCCGTTTATCGTGGCAGACCTGCGGAACCCCATCAGCCAAAATCTGCTCCCGGCGTGGTGGTCGAGGCGCTATCTCGTCGTAAACAGCGAGGGCTGCCGGCCTTTACCGTGATGTCGTGCGACAACATGCCTGAAAATGGTCACGTTACCCGAAATGTTATTTGTGCTTACGCCCGGGCGGTAGAAAGCGAGCTGGCGGAATGGATTGAGGCGAACGTCACCTTCCCGTCCACCATGGTGGATCGTATTGTGCCTGCCGTTACCGCCGATACGCTGGATAAAATCGCGCACATCACCGGCGTACGCGACCCTGCCGGGGTTGCCTGTGAACCCTTCCGCCAGTGGGTAGTCGAGGATAACTTTGTAGCAGGGCGACCGGCGTGGGAAAAGGCAGGGGCGGAGCTGGTTTCAGACGTTGTCCCCTTCGAAGAGATGAAGCTGCGTATGTTAAACGGCAGCCACTCCTTCCTCGCCTATCTGGGCTATCTGGCGGGTTATCAGCATATCAATGACTGCATGGAAGATACGAACTACCGCCACGCAGCGCAGGCGCTGATGCTTCAGGAGCAGGCGCCCACGTTGAAGGTGAAAGGGGTAGACCTTCACCGTTATGCTGAACTGTTAATTGCCCGCTACAGCAATCCGGCGTTGCGTCACCGCACCTGGCAGATAGCCATGGACGGTAGCCAGAAACTGCCGCAGCGAATGCTCGATTCCGTGCGCTGGCATCGGGCACATCAACGTAGCTTCCCGCTGTTGGCGCTGGGCGTGGCGGGCTGGATGCGCTATGTGAGCGGAGTAGATGAGCAGGGACAACCTATCGAGGTGTGCGACCCGCTGCTGCCGGTTATTCAGGCGGCGGTACAGCACAGTGAAGAAGGGGTGAGTCGGGTCACGGCGCTGATGGGTATTGAAGCGATTTTCGGCAATGAATTACCGCAGGATGAAATCTTTGTTGAGGCGGTGAAACAGGCTTATCTCACGCTGTTGAAGCTGGGGGCGAAGGCGACGGTGGCGCAGTACGCCGCTTCCCGCTGAGTCAGGAGATGCCGCCGTGCGCGGCGGCATGATTCGGCCTCTTAATGCAAACCGAGGCGGATGAGTTCAACCGGTTCGAATCGGCCTTCTACGCCCTCGACTTCTACCGTTTTGCTGCGGCGTACCTGAGCGGCGCTCAGCCCTTCGCTATGAATCGCGCGGATGGTGCCTGTAGTGCCGGTGCTATTAATCATTACCCGGCTGCCGGTGGAAATTGCGTTACGGTTGCGGTCGTAAGTCATCATCATATTTCTCCTCTAATGCTAACCGAAGCGACGTGATGGTTCTTGCCGCTCACGGGATAGTATTAATACGCCTGTAGCGCAGCCGTTTTTTTGTTTTTGATCAAACTCACACTTTTTTATCTCACAGCAAGAATAACTCAGGCCGACATTTCTTTACCTCTTAAGGTAATTTCCTGACGGGACTGTTTAGGAATGGTTTGATTTCATCGTGTCACTCTTAATAACGGTAAGCAAACTGGCTAGCGCAATAAGGAGAGAGACGATGTACAAAAGAATATTGATGCCTGTCGATGTCTTTGAAATGGATTTAAGCGATAAAGCGGTGCGCCATGCTTCTTTTCTCGCTAAGGCTGATAATGCCACCATCACGCTATTAAACATTCTGCCGGTCAGCGGACGCGCCATGTTACGAGGTTTCTCGTCAGACATTAAAAAGTTTGAAAACTATATGACGCAAGAGTCAGAGAAGAAGATGAATGAGTTGAAGCGGCTATTCGATATTGCGCCGGAAAATATTCAGACGCGGGTACGATTCGGTAATGTGCGTGACGAAATCATTGCCATGAGTGCTGACGGTGAATATGACGTGATTGTTATTGGCTCAAAAAAACCGGGCGTCACCACCCATCTGTTAGGTTCAAACGCCGAATCCGTCTTACGCTATGCCAAAATTCCGGTATTAGTGGTTCGCTAATTATTTTGCCGCATCCTGGTAATATAACAGGATGCGTCAGCATTATTCTTCGCTAAACCAGTCGCTATTTTCTTGGCGAATTAACTGCACGGACTCGCCAATCTCCTGCAGATGCAGCGTCATCGCCTTTTCCACCGCATCCCCATCGCGTTTTTCCAGCGCGCTGAAAATATCGTAGTGTTGGCGTAACAGCATCTCGGGCGGGGAGACATGGTCAAGGCTCATATAACGCACCCGATCGATAGTCGCCTTAATGTTTTCAACCGTATCCCAGGCCAGCTGGCAGTCGGCGATTTGCGCCAGCTTCTGGTGGAATTCGTCGTCGAGCTGGAAAAAGTCATTAAGTTGCTTGCGCTCAATAGCTATACGCTGCTGGTGCAGATTTTGTTCCAGCAAATAACACTGATTGTCGTTTACCTGGCTGGCGGCGCGACGGACCACCGCACACTCAATGGCCTGGCGCACGAAGCAGCCATTACGCACCTGATTAAGCGAGATTTTATTAACATAGCTACCACGCTGCGGACGGATCTGGATGAGTCCATTTTCAGCCAGTTTGATAAAAGCTTCACGCACTGGCTGACGGGAGACGTCAAAGCGCACGGAGACCTCTTTTTCCGACAGCGGCGTTCCCGGCGGAATCAGGCAACGCACAATATCGCGGCGCAAAATGCGGTAGATTTGCTGGTTGACGGGCTGTGTAGGATTAAGTTGCGATTCTGCGGCCATGCGTTGTGATTTCTCGAAGAATTAAGCGGTAAATACTACCATTCTTTTGCCGGTCATCCCATACCCGGCCCGCAGGCCGGGAGAGGAAGATCAGCCGCGATGGACGCTCAGGCCAGCAAAGCTCTGGCTGACCGGCATCATCTCTACGGTGTTGATATTGACATGTTTCGGCAGGGTCGCGACCCACCAGACCGTCTCGGTGACATCTTCTGGGGTCAGGGCCTGGGTATTCTCGTAGGTTTTACCGGCTTTATCGTCGTCGCCTTTGAAGCGCACGTTAGAGAACTCGGTTCCGCCCACCAGACCTGGCTCGATATCGGTCACGCGAAGAGCGGTGCCGTGCAGATCGGTACGCAGGTTGAGGCTGAATTGACGAACAAAAGCTTTCGTGGCGCCATAAACGTTACCCCCTGCATAAGGCCAGCTGCCCGCAGTAGAGCCAATATTAATGACATGGCCGCGGTTACGCTCAACCATACCCGGCAGCACGGCACGGGTCATGTAGACCAGTCCTTTGTTGTTGGTGTCGATCATCGTTTCCCAGTCTTCAACGCTGGCTTTATGCGCAGGCTCCATGCCCAGCGCCAGACCGGCGTTGTTAACCAGCACATCAATTTCACGCCACTCGGCAGGGAGGTTTGCGATCATCTCTTCAATGGCGGCGCGGTTACGCACGTCCAGCTGCGCGGTCAGAATGCTGTCACCCAGCTCATCCTTCAGCTCTTGCAAACGCTCCTGACGGCGGCCCGTGGCAATCACTTTGTGACCGTTGGCCACAAAACGACGGGTAATACTTTCACCAAAACCTGCGGTCGCTCCAGTTACTAAAATAATCATCTCACTGTTCCTCAACGCTTTTTGTGTTGTACTACCATAGCATGTGATCTGACACAGGGTAAGGGCCTCTGCATGGCCTTAATGTGGGCTACTCATTGCCCCACTGATTGAGGAAGTTGGCAACGTCATCAATGCGCAGCGGGTTAATACCGGCCTCGGCGGCCATCTCTTGCTGGGCTTCTTCACTGATCTCTTCGTTATTCATTAAACGGGTGATCAGCAACTGAAAATAGTGCGCCAGCGTGTCGCGCTCGGCGTCGTTAACGGCAATGTCTGTTTCAGTGGCGTACTCGTCAACGATGTCGTAAAACTTGAGGGGAATGTCGTGGTTCATTGTTTTCTCCGAAAGAGTGCCGGGGATTGGGTTGGCTGTGAGAGATAATAGCATTGTAATGGCTCAGCCTGGCACTCTTCAGGTTTGCGGGAAGTGAGGAAAAAGAATATGTGCCCGCGTTCTTCACTGCAAAACAGCCACCTCGGGCATAAATTAGGGGTTAATTGCCAGTACCGACCTTAACAAAGGGACTGCCATAGCCTGGTCTTTTACTGATGAGTTTACCAACATATAAATCCCGAACCTCCTGTGAGGCCACTCTTCCCACAAACTCCATACGTTTGGTTTCCGGTTTGAGAGTTAGCTCACGGGTAAAGTATTGTTGTGAACCTGCTTTAATCCAGCACTCAATTTGATATACCTCCATCACAAGCCCACCGTAGGTGGCATAGGCAAATTTGAGGTTGTCATCTTTCGGAACTCTCGCCCAAACGCCGCGCGTCGCCTCATATAATGCGAGATCGCTCATGCCTGATTTGTAGGTGCTATTTAATAAGAACGCCAGCCCGGCGTGTTCCGGCGCTATTGTTGTCTCTTCTTTAAGCAGTAATTGGTGCAGTTCATCGAGCGTGATGCGGCCCATTAATGAACTACTCCCACGGACTTTATTGGTAAGCGTATCTACGCCTAGTAGATCGATACAGGTCGCTTCTACCAGTTTCGCAGCCGATTCCTCCATGCCGTGACGAAGGATGTCGATGCCCAGGCTATTTCTGGCCATAAGCGCTTTAATTTGTGTTGATTTGGGTGATTCATCGGGGCGTTTAATATGGTCAATACAGCGTACACCTTTGCCCTTGCCAATGTAAAAAGGTCTCTTCGTCTCATCCTCGAGATCATAAAAGGCGTAAACATAGGATTGCGCCATATTTAATGATTTTGCATATTTGGATAAATCCATCACAGTTCAGCTTCCTTGATTGTCAGGATAAATTACGAGTAACACTATCGGCATTTTTAAGCAGAGCTTCACTGTTTATACCGGTGCCATTTCGCCTTAAAACTAAACAACCCCTTTCCTCTATCAATTAGAAAAGAAGGTTTTGTATTTATGGTGTTCGACATTCATTTCATGATCGATTTTCCAGGTAAGACGCATAAGGCAGGTGATAACAGGTGAACGTCCCGTCTCTGGAACACCCGTTCTGGTCTTCATCTTCCCACTCTTCGCAGAACGCACGCAGGCTCTCGTCGTCAAACTCAATCGTGACAGAACCATCGTATTCCCGATCAAAGAAGAGCGACAGACTGGTGCTGCTGTGCGGCCATACCGGCTCGATCGCTATGTGGGGATAGTGTGCTTTAAACCAGCTTAATAACGCTGCTCTACCCGGCGGATTTTCACTCTTTTTAAAATTATCATCATGCTTTATGGGAAATTTGCGGCCGAAGACCACGAAATAACAATCTTTTTTCTTCTCTTCGAAATAGTTATCGAGACACCAGATAAGTTGCGGCATAAAAAGTGACGGTTGAAGACAGGGTATTGGTATTATAGCATGAAATATATCTCTCTCATAAATAAGAACTATCCTGATGAAAAAGCCTGCCTCAATTTTTATGACACATGCTGTCACTCTGACGGACTTTGATAAAGCAGCGTGCATTATTAATAAGGGTATCGTTGAACGGCTCTGCATCCAAATAAAGCCTTATTATTGCCCAACGGCCGAGTGGATTACGGCTTTTCACCAACACTACACTAACCGGTGCGCAAGTTTTGCGATCACAGCGAGGGGCGTCTGCTATCTCAGCCTCGATCAAGTTAATGTTGAAATTCACGGGCTCCAGGCGGTAATGACGCATCTGGCGCTGGTGGTAGAGCAGGTCAATATTCAACTGGGCAATGAAAGTATTCTTTCTATTGTTGATTTAGCAGATTCCGGGATGGAAATTCGGGAGGATATTTCAGGTCTGCTCGATTCTATTAGCTGGAGCTAATAAGCATGGCGGGCGTAAACGTTTTTTATTATCAACCCTGTTATTAATATTCCCGCTCTCACAGACGTGTAATCCCCGCTTGCTTTGCGTAATCAAAAAAGGAAAAAGAGAACATTCTGCCGCGCCGCCAGTTAAGAGGGCGAGGGCGCTTGCCTTGCATCGTCAGAGCGGGCGCGTAACATTCACTCTGCAGCGTGGCAATTCGCGTAGCGGTAAAGAATGGGATATTATTCGCCCCCTTTCTTACAGCAGGCGACCTGATGTCTACCATTGTTGATACCTTTATTGCACCACCGTGCCATGACGAAATAGAGATCCTTTATGAGGACGAACATTTGGTGCTGATCAACAAACCTGCCGGCTTGCTCAGTCTGTCGGGTAAAAACCCGCAGAATCTTGATTCGGTGCATTACCGCCTGGTCCAGCGATTCCCCGGATGCGCGCTGGTGCATCGTCTCGATTTTGGCACATCCGGGCTGATGGTGGTTGCTCGCACTAAACCCATTAACGCGGCGCTTTGCCAGCAGTTCAGCCAGCGCAGCGTAAAAAAAGGCTACAGCGCGCTGCTCTGTGGCCATCTTCGCCATGATGAAGGGGTAATTGATGCGCCCATTGCTAGAGATCCTGCGTTGTTTCCGTTGATGTCGATTTGCGCTATCAAGGGTAAGCCAGCACGCTCTCGCTATCGGACTCTGGAGCGTTTTTATCGCGACGGTCTGCCAGTAAGCCGGGTGGCACTTACCCCCGAGACCGGGCGAACCCATCAACTGCGCATTCATTGCCAGCACCTGGGCCACCCGATATTAGGCTGCGATCTCTACGGCGGGCGTCTGCAGCCGGGCACGGAACAGACGTTGCGGTTGATGCTGCATGCCAGCGAGCTGCATTTTGTCCATCCGGTCAGCCATGCGGTGATAGATATACATCATGCCAGCCCGTTCTGACGCGGTTTACCACATCAGGTCATCAGGGATCTTGAAATCGGCGTAAGGATCGTCCTGATCTTGCTCCTCCTGACTCAGCGCACTGTGTAACACAATACTGCCGGCATCACGCTGGGCAATTTTCTCGGCAACGCTCGCCGGGATGATGGCGTATTCGCCTTCCGGTTTGTTATCAACGGCCAGACGCGCAATGGCGAGACGTCCGTTAATCAACTGGGCCTGGGTGGTCTTATCCACTTCCAGCTTTTTAATGACGTTATTGTCGGTAAAGTTAAAGGTAATATTGCCTTTAGAGAGGGGAATGCGGTTCATTTCAATGAGCTGCTTCACCTGTGCTTTGAACTCTTTAGAGAGCACTGCCTGCTTCTGCTGTTCGCTCAGCTGCTTATCCCGCTCTTGCTGCGCCTTTTTATTCTCTTCTACGGCTTCACGCGCCTCACGGGCCTGAACGCGCGACTTCTTAGCGGTTCTCTGGACTTTGGCCATTTTCTTGCTGGTGACTAGGCCAGCTTTGAGCATTTGCTCTTGTAAGGTGAGTTTTGTCATCGTCTTCTCTGAACCCGTTAAACATTTTCCACGATTATACCTGCAATTATTAACAGGATACCAGGATTGCAGGGAGTGGCGCGCTGGCCTACTCTGGTGAGATTCACCCTATTCAGGAGTTCGTCATGTCGCAGCACAATCCTTTTTTTGAAATCAGCGCGTTACCTTACCAGGCTCCGCCTTTTGACCGTATCAACGACGACGATTATCGTCCGGCCTTTGACGAAGCGATCCGCCAGAAGCGTGAAGAGATTGACGCCATCATTAGCCAGCCCCTGCCGCCTGATTTTGACAACACGATTTTAGCGCTGGAAAAGAGCGGGGCGCTGCTGTCGCGCGTCAGTAGTGTTTTTTTCGCCATGACCTCAGCACATACCAACGACTCTCTGCAGGCGCTGGAGGAGGCGGTTTCAACCGAACTGGCGGCGCTCTCTAATGATATCTGGCTTAACGATGCCCTTTTTGACCGCGTTGAAGCTGTCTATAACCAGCGGCATGACCAGGCCCCGGATGCTGAATCCCTGCGCCTGACTGAAGAGCTTTATCAGCGTTTTATTCTGGCCGGCGCGCGGCTGGATGCCGCGGGTAAGGAAGAGCTAAAAGCGTTAAATACCGAGTCGGCGACGCTGACCAGTCAGTTCAATCAGCGGCTTCTGGCTGCGGATAAAGCGGGTGGGCTGGTGCTCGATTATCGCCATCAGCTTGATGGTCTCAGCCCGGCAGAGGTAGCCGCCGCCGCGCAGGCCGCAGAGGAAAAGGGGCTCCAGGATCGCTGGTTGATTCCGCTGCTTAACACCACCCAACAGCCCGCGTTGCAACAGCTTCGTGACAGGCAAACCCGTGAAAATCTTTTTCAGGCCAGTTGGCTGCGCACGCAGAAGGGCGATCAAAACGATACCCGCGCCATCGTCTGTCGCCTGGCCGCGCTGCGTGCCCGGCAGGCTGAACTGCTCAACTTCGAGAGTTTTGCCAACTGGAAGCTGGCCGACCAGATGGCGCAAACGCCGCAGGCGGCGCTGGAGTTTATGCGCGGCATTGTCCCGGCGGCGCGAGGGCGCGCGCTAAAAGAGCTGGCGGACATTCAGCATGTGATTGACGCTGAGCAAGGCGGCTTTACGGCTCAGGCCTGGGACTGGTCTCTCTATGCCGAGCGCGTGCGGCTGGCGAAATATGCGCTGGATGAGAGTCAGGTCAAACCTTTCTTTGAACTCAATACGGTGCTCACCGACGGCGTTTTTTGGGCGGCAAGCCAGCTCTTTGGCGTTCGCTTTGTTGAGCGTAGCGATATCCCGGTTTATCACCCGGATGTCCGCGTCTGGGAGATCTTCGATGATAACGATGACGGGCTGGCGCTATTCTATGGCGATTTCTTTGCCCGTGATTCGAAAGGCGGAGGCGCGTGGATGGGCAACTTCGTCGAGCAATCTCATGAGTTCGCCACGCGGCCGGTAATTTACAACGTCTGTAACTACCAGAAACCGGCCAATGGCCAGCCTACGCTGATCTCCTGGGACGATGTCATCACCTTGTTCCATGAATTTGGCCATACTCTGCATGGGCTTTTTGCCAGCCAGCGTTACGCCACGCTTTCAGGGACCAATACACCGCGCGATTTTGTGGAATTTCCTTCGCAGATCAACGAACACTGGGCCAGCCATCCGCAGGTTTTTGCCCACTACGCTCGTCATTTCGAGACCGGAGAGCCAATGCCGGACGCGCTGCGTGAGAAAATGCTCAGCGCCACCCAGTTTAATAAAGGCTATGACATGACCGAACTGCTGAGTGCCGCGCTGCTGGATATGAACTGGCACAGTATCAGCGCCGATAAAGCACCGCAGGATGTCGACTCCTTCGAAGCCGCAGCCCTCGAGAAAGAGCAACTCAATCTCCCGGCCATACCGCCACGCTATCGTAGCAGCTATTTTGCCCATATTTTCGGCGGCGGTTACGCGGCGGGTTATTACGCCTACCTCTGGACGCAAATGCTGGCCGACGACGGCTACCAGTGGTTTGTTGAGCAGGGCGGATTGAACCGCGAGAACGGACAGAGATTCCGCGAAGCAATTTTGTCCCGAGGGAATAGCACTGATTTAGCTGAACTTTATCGCGCGTGGCGTGGGCAGGATCCGCAGATTGAACCAATGCTGGTAAATCGCGGATTAAGTTCGTAAGGACTTTTTCAGGCTGGAAACAAAACCGGGCATCGAGTGGATGAGCCGAGCGCAACGGTCACCGCTGGTGGTGGTGGCAAATCGCAGTTGGTGATGCCCACCCTGATTCAAATGGGTTATGGCGAACGCCCTGGACAAGCGCCGTGAGTACTGGACTGGATAAGCCGCTGGGAACGGTTGTTGCTGGCGGCGGCAAATTTGGGCTGGTAGCAGCTAATTTGGTTAAACACTTTGGCGGTAACTACCAGGGCGCAGGTGTGCCTCTGGATGAACCGGCCCATACGGTTACTACCACGGATCACCATGGCCTGGTCACATCGCACCTGGTGATGCTGCGTGGTACCTGTCAGGATAGCCGGGTAGTGGATGCTCCAGCACCGGGTTTAACAGCTGGCGGCACTCATGTCGGGGAAGTGAAGACCACGCTTGCTGTCGAAGGCTACAACGAAGAACGCGCCCGGCAAGTACTCGAGTTCCTTCGCGAGTATTGCAGCGAGGACTCCGACGGCTCAGTTATAGTGGATGGCGTGCTGTATCGGATCGTTGATATTGGGATGCGCATGCTCCAGCCACACGAACTGTACCGGGCGCAGGGATTCCCGGACTGGTACGTCATCGACCGGGACTATCGCGGACTGAAGTACACGAAGGATGAGCTGGTGGCCCGGTGTGGGAATGCAGTCCCACCGTCGTATGCTGGAGCACTGGTAAGGGCAAACCTACCCGAGCTGTGCAGAACTAAGTAAGCTGCATAATCGATTAAAGTGAAGCCGCTTAAACGCGGCTTTTTAATGCAATCGCTGCATAACGCGAACAGAAGATATTATACCTATTGAACTATAGAGCCATCAAAGAAAGGCGCTTCCGAATTCTGTCAGACTGTGCTTTATGCAGTAATCCGGCCCAGAATTATGGCTCAGCCTGAGAAATTAAACCAGGCGGCAATTGAGAAAAGCCTATCCGTGATTAGATTTTTTAACCCCACCGCCCAATCAAAACGTGATACGCTTACAAAACAATAAAATGGAAGAATGTGAGCTCTGTAAAAATAGGCATCATTTTAATTGATGGGTTATGAACATTCACAACTACGGAGCGGTATAAATGAAATCCTTTGAAAAGCTAGCACTCGGATTGCTTTTTATTACGTCCTCTTCACTTGCATCCAGTGCGACCAGTGGGCTTGTATACAAATCAAACAATGAAACCTTCGTTTTGACAAAGGAATGTGTTTCAGAAGTGAGATTTTACGATGGGGTTTTCGATTCTAAAGTTTTCTACTCAACGAGTATAAGATTAAAAAACACTAAGGGCTGTGCCCAAAAGCTAAACGCCATAGTAAAAAATAACGTAGGGGGGCGCTTGCGAACATATTTTAACTCTAAGCTATTAATGGACAGTTACATCGCTAGCGCGCTATCTACGGAAAAGGGTTTCAAAATGCCTGTGGAAAATGAACAAATAGGAAAGGATATCGTTCTTTATTACAACAAGAGCAATTAAAACTACCAATTTAAAAATTATGGCCACCGCTTAATGTTATGGCCATGATTTTCACTTCACATTAGCGTTTAGGAAAATCCAAAGTTACCGTCACAGGAACAGAGTGAGATCTGACCCTTGCATAAGAGTTCCCGGCTCCTGTTGCTGTTAACGAAAATGACCCCGGCCCCATGGTTCTGATGGTTTTAATCTGGTTATACTCAGGATATTTAACCTCAACATCGAATGATGATTCTGTGTTAGATGAAGGACTGAAATTGATAGTTGAAGGTTGTGGATGCTGTAAACTCCCATTGAAACCTTCTAGTTCAACCCATTCACTCCAAGCTCCCGGAACTGCAATTACACGGCGGGATTCAAATGGGCCATTGTAGGAAGTTCGGGGCTGACAAAAAACACCGCCTCCAGCTTTGTTAGAGCGAATCTTTTTCATTGTCTCATTGATACGAGCCTCTTTCCCGTTATGAAACTGTGCAAATTTAATTCGATAAATACTATTAGCTAGAGTCTTATCCCCTTTTTTAAGAGCATCTGTAAGCTTTTTATAATCTTGGTCTTGAGTAATATAAGGGCAGTTCTTTTTGCCACAGACAACACAGATATTGTTTTCCAGTGCATCTTTGATTTCCTGTGGGAGTTTATCAGGAATTGAATTTGCGCTAATTTTCAAACTATCCCATTCCCATGTTCCTGTCATCATGTTCCATGACAAGCCTGGCTCAGGCGGAACACCTTCATCACAGTTAAAGACATCGTAATTGACGTTGAGGTTATGATCTTTAGGCATAGAAATTCCTTTTAATTAATTTCGATTATTTCTCTGATACTTGATATTTCAAGTGCTGATGAGGGAAAGTCCGTCTGTCCCTATATTTCATGGTTATAGTTTGCATGACATGCAGGCAGAAACACTGCAATGGCGGTCAAGAAAGATAACCTTGATTTTATTGATGAAACTTCCTTGTCGTAAGTCAATGCCTGCTGCTCATCCTTAAACCACAGGCATCCTGATCCGGTTAATCCCTTAACACATCAGCGCTTAGGTACTTAATTGACTGTATATTTGTACAGTCAATTAATCGTACATCGCTGATTTTTTGTTGTCAATAACAAGAATCATTATCAATTAGGGTAGGCGTGAACACTTTACACCCTATATGAGAGGGTTGAATGAGCTTGTTAGGTTTGGCGTATGAGCAACCTGACGACTATGGTACGCAGAGAGATCGGCATATTAATGGTCGCAACCGGGGTGGCCTACTTTGTGTCAGAGTCGATTAAGGAATAGACACAGCGCGGCAACAAAATACCAACCTGACAAATAGTGTCACTCCCGATAATTATATTTAGCCGCCGGGGCGGCGCTGACTCGAGACGCCTGAAGTTTTCTTATCAGTCATTTACTCCGGAATTTTTGGCTGCCTGAGGTGTAAAAAATAACGAGCAATTTTTACACGCACGTAGCGTAAAAAATTTTCTAAATCATGCAGATAAATGAACTTGCGGAAACATATATTTCGCGTGCATACTTAAGCCGAATGAACAAACACTGTTTATCCGTACAGTATTTTGATGTATGGTTTGATCGCTGCGGTAAGATTTTTGAATTCTTTGTCGGCCAACCTATTAGGAAATTAAAGCCATTTGTTATCTTGGTTTCGTAAGGGGAGCTTTCCCCGCCGGCAGAGATAAATTTGTTGATAGCAAAAAGGGGGTAGATGTGGCTGAGGTGTGTTCCGATGGAGGTGAATATTACGATCTCGTGAGGCGTTCAGACGGCGTTTCAGCCGGTTCTTTTAAGCTCCGGACCGGTGACCGAGTGCTGTTAAGCAGTGACGGCGTTGAGGTAGGGCATAAACATCTCCAGACGGACGAGCGCATCGTTGCCCGTGACACACTTGTCGAAATTGTGAAGGAGTTATCGGCCCGCAATTGACCTTTTTAGTGCCTGAATAGCATAATGTTCCTATCGGCCTGAACAACCGATAACCTGACCACGATGCGCCACGGAGACAACTCCCATGGCGCAGTTACAACTAATCAAGCAGTCCTCAGGAATCCTGATCCCCGCAACGCCGGAGACCAGCGAATTACTGCAATCAAAAATCAAGCTTGGCGCCGTACTGGTTGCCGAATTCAAACAGGTCCGTAACGCGGCTTTTCACCGTCGCTTCTTCGCGCTTCTGAATCTGGGCTTCGAATACTGGGAGCCAACCGGCGGGGCCATCTCATCCAACGAACGTAAGCTGGTGACCGGCTACGCCAAATTCCTGGCATCCTTCGGCGGGAACGAAACCGCGCTGCTGGATGCGGCTGAACAGTATCTCGATCGCATCGCCGACAAGCGCACCGGGAGCATCAGCGCCTGTAAGTCCTTCGACGCTTATCGCGCCTGGGTAGCAATCGAATCCGGCCATTACGACGCCATACAACTGCCAGATGGCACCCTTCGCAAGCATCCCCGCAGCATTGCCTTCGCCAACATGGACGAAACCGAGTTCCAGCAGCTGTATAAGGCCGCACTCGATGTTCTCTGGCGCTGGATATTGTCCAGGGCATTCAGAGACCAGCGCGAGGCCGAGAACGCCGCTGCGCAGCTCATGAGCTTCGCGGGGTGATGGCGATGAAGGAATCATGGTTCCAGCATACCGAATGCACCACTGCGCAGGCCGAACAGCTGCTAGCGGATTACCGGCGCCGCGGCGTGGAAGTTGAGCGCAGCCTGAATCCCGATTGCATCACCTGGACTGTGAGCGCCCGGTTGCCGGAAGCCAGGCGGCAAGAACGCACGCCGCGGACATTTCGCCAAAAGGGCTGGGGGTGATCATGGCTAAGAAACCCCGCCGTAAGTGCGCAAACCAGAACTGCCGCGAGTGGTTCCACCCGGTTCGTAACGGCCAGGTGGTCTGCTCTTATGAGTGCGCCACTGTTGTTGGTAAAGAGCAGACAGCAAAAAACCGGGCCGCCGAAAAACGCAAAGAGGCTCAGCAGGTGCGGGCCCATGAGAAAACCGAGCGTGCGGCCTGGCGCCAGCGTAAGGCATCAGTAAAACCGCTCAAACACTGGGTGGACCTGACCCAGCGCGCTGTTAATGACATTTGTCGTGAAACTGAACTGTCAGAAGGTAGGGGCTGCATTTCCTGTGGCACCAAAACCGCCTTTGCCTGGCATGCTGGTCATTACCGGACGACGGCTGCTGCCGGACACTTGCGCTTCACGCGTATCAACATCCATCTGCAGTGCGATGTTTGCAATGTCCATAAATCGGGAAACATCGAAAAATATCGCGCTGCGCTGGTGGAGCTATACGGCGAAGAAGTTGTAATGAGCCTGGAGAACAACAACACCCCACATCGCTGGACGGTGGATGAACTGAAAGAAATCAGGCTCACCGCTCTGGCAGACTTACGTTCACTGAAAAAGCAGGTGGCAGCATGAAACCAGAACTGATCGAATCGCTTCGCATGCGCTGGCTGCTCCTCCGCATTTATCGCCGCCCGGGTACGGTGCTGGTGGACTACAGAATTTTACGCAATTTCATTCGCATTTACCTGATGGTAGGAGCCGCAGCATGATTCACGCATAAGAAGTTGGCAAAGCAGGGGAGCATGCGCGCCTGCGCACGCTGGAGAGCGTCTGGATCCAGGGAAAGCTGCGCATGTGGGGGCGATGGTCCTATATCGGCGGAGGTAGTGCCGGGAATATGTTCAATCAGCTGCTGACCAGCAAAACGGTAAGCAAGACCGCAATCAATGAAGCCCTGCGGCGCATGAAGAAGGCCGGTATATCTAAGCCGGAGCTGGAAGAGTTCCTCCGTGAAATGCTCAGTGGCAAAAACAAAAGCGGTTTGGCATTTTGCTCTGATGAGGAGGGGCTGAAAATTGATGGTGTGATCGGCGCTGTGCTGGTCAACCCGGGCTATGCTGGCCTATTCGGCATTCTGGCGCAGCGCTACCGCTGGCGGAAGAGCAAACGGCAGATGGCTGAGGAGTTGAAGGAACAGCACCCGGACTGGAGTTATATGACGTGTCGCCGCCGGATCGATATGTGGTTAAGTCTGGCCGAATCGATGCTTTACAGGCCAATGTGTGACACTTTCGGCACAAATGGTGATAGATTTTCCTTGCAAAGTGAGCCATCTGGTGATTGAATTGTGATAGGCTCGGGACGTTAAAGCGAACTGAGCAGCAAACTTAAAAGAAGCCCGCCATTGAGCGGGTTTTTTTATTCCTAATGCCAGGTTGTCAGTTACACAAGCCGCTTGGTTTTTTAAGGGGTCCGCATTCTCCGAAATCCTGCATTACGTATCCTTTTGACTTCATGCAGTTCTCTACCTTTTTAGTTCTGGCAGTGAGCTGCTCTATCGTCTCGCCGGGCTTCAGGCAGTTGCGACAAAATTTTTTATCCCATGAATTAAGCGAAAATTTCCTGTCAACGCCGCACTCGTATAAATCGTTACGGCGAGTCTGCACATTTGTGTGACCCATAGTCTGTGGCTTTTGGAATGTCTGAACATATGGAAAGGACGTGTAATTACTTGAGTCCATATCTGCGACAACACAACCGGTTAAGCCAATACAACAAACCAGGCTGAGACTCGTTATCCTTTGCATCGTTTTTATCTCTCCATAATTACGTATTAAAACTCCCCGCGACCCGGCTTTTATCGGGCGTCCCTATTTATAGCACACAGCACCCCGAAACCAATCGGAGGTGAGAGCATGTTACGCATGGAAAAATTAACCACTGGTATCGCCTACGGAGCATCAGCAACCAACGCCGGTTACTGGAGTCTCCAGCTGCTCGATCAGGTATTACCATCGCAGTGGGCGGCCATTGGTGTACTCGGCAGCCTGGTCTTCGGGCTGCTGACTTATCTGACGAATTTGTACTTCAAAATCAAAGAGGACCGGCGCAAAGCCGCCAGGGGGGAATAGTGGCAGACAGATCAAAGCTAAGCGCCGCGGTACTGGGGCTGGTCCTCGCTGGTGCGTCAGCTTCCGCAATCCTCGATCAGTTCCTGGACGAGAAGGAAGGCAATAGCCTGAACGCCTACCGTGACGGCTCCGGCATCTGGACTATTTGCCGTGGCGCCACGCTGGTGGATGGTAAACCGGTTCGGCAGGGTTTAAAACTTACCCAGGCCAAATGTGACCAGGTAAATGCAGCTGAGCGTAATAAAGCGCTGGCCTGGGTAGATCGTAATATCCACGTGCAGCTGACTGAACCACAGAAGGCCGGGATCGCCTCGTTCTGCCCCTACAACATCGGGCCGGGTAAGTGCTTCCCCTCTACGTTTTACCAGCGCATCAATGCTGGTGACCGTAAAGGGGCATGTGAAGCAATCCGCTGGTGGATTCGTGACGGCGGCAAAGACTGCCGATTAACGAAGGGCCAAAAGAACGGCTGTTACGGGCAGGTTGAGAGGCGCTATCAAGAGAGCGCGTTAACTTGTTGGGGGATAGACAAGTGAGCCGATTCGCAGGTATCACCTGCGCTGTAATCATCATAGTTGTCAGTGCGATGGGATGGGCCATCAGCCACTATCGCGACAACGCCATCACCTACAAAGAGCAGCGCGACAAGGCAACTGAGAATCTCAGCCTTGCGAACGATACCATTGACGACATGAAGGTGCGCCAGCGTGATGTGGCCCTACTGGATGCCAAATACACGAAGGATTTAGCCGATGCGAAAAAGCAGCTTGATGATCTGCAGCGTTGCGTTAGCGCTGGTAAGTGTGGGCTGCACGTCAACGCCAAATGTCCCGCGAACGGAACGTCCAGCACCGGCGGCATGGGCGATGCTTCCAGCCCCCGACTTACAGACTCCGCTCAACGGGATTATTTCACCCTCAGAGAGCGAATCGTCACAGTGACGAAGCAAGTCGGGTATCTGCAGGACTACATCAACACTCAGTGCCTGAGATAAAAAAATGAAAAGCTTGCGGCAACTGAGGCTTTACATATTTCGCTGGCAGGCCTGGTACAGAGCTGTTAAGTAGGGCCACCCAGTTTCTTTATATGAGCGACACTTTTCCAGTTAATGATGACTGACGCTATAAGTCCAATGTACCAGGGAATGCTTGACCCCTCGAAAAATTTATCACCAATGATATCGCCCAGAGCAAGGCATGTAAAAATCGAAGAAAAATATAGCCATAAGCCAAAAATTTTGGGGGTGTTAAACATAAATATCATCCATTGACCTTGAGCTAACAAATCATCAGCTATATCAACAGATCAAATCAACTACCTGTTTCAGTACGTTACGGCAGTGCTTATCTCAAAGCTCTTTTAAAGTAGAGCGTCTGATGATGTTCTCCATTCTGCACAACACGGTTAGCCACGCTGTGAAGCGTCGCGACACTGGCCCATCAACGGCAAGGATCATGAGATGATTGCTACTATCGGGACCATCCTCGTCTGGTCCCTTATAGTTATTGCAGGCGCTGCTGTTCTATTGTTCGCATTCATCGGCTTTATGTTCTTTATCAGCTGGCCGAAGTGACGCTGACTGTTAGCCATTACAGAAGCCCTTCACAGAGGGGCTTCGATAATGGTGATGAACAGCGTAAATATACGACTGTTTTACATGATAGAATGCCACCTCATTGAAAAGGAGGTTGTATGGTAAACGATCCAAAAGACACCAACTTCAATACCCTTGATGCCGCTAGTTATGCTAACCCCGGGGCAAAAACAACGCTAACTACAGGACCCTCTGGTCATCTTTATCGGTGGGAGTGGGATGGAAAATCCCACGAACTGCTCATCCCATCCGAAAAGCTAATATTTCAAGATTTGATCCTTGAACGCCTCTTCGAGGCCGCGATTGAAATGGCCAAACGATAATATGTATTAGTGCGTTATTTGCGTAATAGTTAGTACACAGGCCACCCTTGAGTGGCTTTTTTCATTTCTATCCTCAGTTGCAGATAATCACTCACATATCCCCGAAAGCGGATAAAGAGGCTCTCAATGTCCGACATCTACCAAATCACACTAACCACACAAACAGGCGAAACCTTCAGAGGCAAGATGACTCGTAGCCAGCCCGAGCTGGTTAACGGCTTTGTGCCGCTGGCGACCGAGACGGGCGAGTGGCTGTATTTTGCCCCTGCCGATGTGAAGCGCGTGCAGTTCACGCCAGTACCAACAGAGGAAGCACCGGCAGAAACTGAGGAGTCAGCATCATGAAGAGCTCATTTATCCCGGAGTTAGCACAACAGACTTACTTTGTGTTCTATCCTTGGGCGGTTACATTCATTTTTTGTATGTAAGCTTTCTCTTTCAAATGCTCCAGTGCAGGTTTGATGCTACTCAGCCAGCCGTCATTGGTCGTATCGACATTGTGAATAAACACGTTTGCCGCCCCTCTCTCCAACAACCCTCTTGCTGAAACTTTTTCGTGGAGTAAGACGAGTGTTGGTTTTTTTAATGTTAGAGCGATAGCTGTTTCTATCTGATTCCATTCCGTAGGTAGAATAATGCCATTAGCGTCATTACCTTTGATGGAGCCTTTGTCGATGAATATTTGTGGTAGGGCAAATATGATCACACAATCACACCGAGTCATAAGTTCAACGATATCTTCAAAAGGCGTTTGCAAACATGGCTGGCTGATTCCAATAGTGTTTCCGTACATCATTAAGTCTGGAAGCATGTCGTCAAACTTACTCAGCGCTGGTCTTAAATGCTCCGGCAACCAATTGGGTCTTGAGATGAAAACATCCATCAAATCTTGTTCTTTGCTCATGGCCTTCCTCCAGCATTAAAACTTCATTTACTCACAACAATTAGAAAGACGACTGGGGTGAGTTACTCAAAATTTTACAACATTATTATTCTTAATTAGAACAAAGGATAGAGGGTGTTATGGCAAAACCCGACTGGGAGGCCATCGAAACGGCTTACCGGGTCGGAGTGATGTCCCTCCGTGAAATCGCATCTCAACATGGCATCAGCGAAGGCGCTATCCGTAAGCGTGTCAAGCGTGATGAATGGTCACGCGACCTGAATGCAAAGGTGAAAGAATGCGCTGACGATCTGGTACGCAAAGCTGAGGTACGCAAACAGGTACGCTGCGAAACGGCACTGTCTGAACGCGTACTGATTGAGGCCACTGCCGAGGTGATTGCCACGGTTCGTAAGGGACATCGTGGCGACATCCGCCGGGCGAGAACCCTGGCGAACGCCCTGTTTGATGAGCTTGAGGCCGAGTGTGCAGATGTTGAGTCTCTGCGTAAGCTGGGCGAACTAATGCTGGATCCAGACGATAACGGGCGGGACCGGCTGAACGAGCTTTATCATGCCATCATCAGCATGCCTGAGCGTGTTAAGTCGATGAAGGCCCTGAGCGAGACGCTGAAGAATCTTATTGGCCTCGAACGGCAGGCCTACAGCATGGACGAAGGCGAAAAAGATAAGGTCGTTGACGCACTGTCCGACCTGATGGATTCGCTATCTCAGGGGGGCGTAATGAAATCTGAGCACCTTAATCTGCTGGCTGATAAAGACTGGCGGCTGAACAATCTCTATTCGATCACCGACAAAGAAGGTAAGCCCACGCGCTTCAGGATGACGCCTGAGCAGCGGGCGTCGCGGAAGACATTTAATGTCTATTTTATCCTTAGTCATTGAATTTATTTGCCTTATGCCTACTATGTGACGGCACATAGCAATTAAAATGATGATAGTGAAGAAAATTTTAATTTCCTCTGATTGGGGCAGTTTTGCTCTCAGGCTGTGCTCGTTCATACGGACCAGCTGAGACAATTATTAATAAGCAGATCGTAGAGCCAAAACCGGGTGTAGAACAAACAAAGGTCACAGTTACCCGAAACAATTCATCGGTGGAGTAAGTGGAGGCACATGTAAATTCCTCGTACAGATTGATGTAGACGATATTGCTAAGTTACGCCAGAATCAGTTCGTAACAGCTTATCTGGCTAATGGACCCCATAAGCTCCGCGTAAGTAACGAATGGTATGGGCTTGCGCAAAGCGCTCGATATTGACGCTAATGGTCAAGACCAGGAATACCTCACTGAGGTTGGATTCTGGGGGCAATACAGAATGTGGCGTGTCAAATAAGCCGTACAACCAATCAACTTAAACCCGCTTCGGCGGGTTATTTTATGGACGCAATATGGAAACGATTATCGGCGCGAAGGGTGGCAGCCAGAAGCAGCATACCCCAGTGGAGCAACCCGATTTCGCGCAGTCTATGGCGCGCTGCCGTATGCTGCTGGCGCTTGGTGAGGGGGAGTTCGCTGGCGGCCTCGACGCTTCGCGAATCTTCCTTGATGGTACCCCGCTGGGCAATCCTGACGGGACGATGAACTTTGAAAACGTCTCGTGGGAATTTCGCCCTGGCACGTAGACCCAAACGCCGATCCCCGGATTTCCTGCTGTAGAAAACGAGTCCAGCATTGGCGTATCGCTGACAAAAGTTGCTCCCTGGACCCGCGCACTGAGTAATACCCAGATTGACGCGGTGTTCGTAGGTATTGGCATACCCGGACTTCAAAAGCAGGAAAACAACGCTGATGTTTTAGGTAACCCCAGAAAACGGAATCGAGGTGTAATTGTGAATCGCGTTCGCTGAGTAACAAGACTTTCGTTCCCGGTGCCACGTTATAACGGCCGATTGGAGCCGGATCGTACGCAATATCACGCTCGGCTTCGTCGGCAAGAAACGCCAGGTACGCTTCCCGGGTTTGGGCTTGTGCAAAACGTCCACACATAGAAACCTCCTTCAAGGTTAGGTGTTTTCGCCAGTACTCTGTTGTTACTCAGCCCCGGGTAGAAAATGGCAGATTCTCACTCTGTTAGCCATCACGCCGGGGCAGCTCCGCTCTTTGTGCGCCGTTTACCTCTCATTTACTTTCTCCATGATAGCGTATTAAACGATCCGCAACCCGGCACGGAATACCGGGAACGTAGATACCAAAACACAAAATCTATCCATGCAAGCATTTACCGCCAGTCTCTGGCGGTTTTTTTTTGCCTGCTTTCACGAGCAGAACTGTTTGCGGTACTGGGCAGGCGACAGGGCAAAGTGCTGTCGGAAGTGATGGCGCAACGTAGCGGTATTACCGAAGCCGGTCTGTTCGGCGATACGGTCAATACTGAGGCGGCTGTTCTCCAGAAACTCTTTGGCGCGGGTCAGGCGTTCGTTCAGCAGCCAGCGGGCAGGGGTGGTACCGGTCGCCTCCTGAAAACGTCGCAGAAACGTACGCTGGCTCATCCCCACGCGCTGGGCGAGGGAGCCCACCGTATGCCCCAGGGTCAGATGTTGATGCAGGTAATCGAATAACTGCCCCAGCCGTTGGCTTTCACGCAGTTGTGCCACCGGGCGGCTGAGCTGCTGGGTCTGAGAACCATCGCGATGGGGCGGGATCACCAGGCGGCGCGCGACCTGATTAGCTGCCTCCATGCCATAATCACGTCGTACCACGTGCAGGCACAGATCAATACCCGCAGCGCTCCCCGCGGAAGTCAGCAGTTGCCCCTCGTCCTGATACAGCACATCTTCCACCACGTTAATGCGCGGAAAGCGGCTCTTCAGGGTTTGGGTATAGCGCCAGTGCGTGGTTGCGCGCTGGCCATTCAGTAGCCCCGCAGCGGCCAGCACAAAGACGCCTGAGCAAATAGAGAGCAGATGACAGCCTCGCTGCTGCGCCTGTTGCAGGGCTTCGCACAGCGCTGACGGCACCGGGCTCTCTACGCCACGCCAGCCAGGAACGACAATCAAATCCGCCTCCTGCAGCAGCGACAGGTCACCATCGGCGACCATGCGGATCCCGCCCGTAGCCCGTAGCTCGCCGCCATCCACAGATGCCACGGCAAAGCGATACCAGTTCTCGCCCATTTCCGGGCGCGGCAGGCCGAAGATCTCCACCGCCACGCCAAACTCAAAAGTACAGAGGCCGTCATAGGCCAGTGCCACCACACGCGGGCGCGCGATATGTCTTAAGTTTGTCATCTTTTTGCTGTTTTCTGGCATAGGTGCTGGCATTCACAGGCATCGTCTCTCGTTACTCTAGTGTTAACACAGACACACAGGAGAAAGCCATGAGTTATGTTACCGAGTTCCCCGTCGCCGAGCCGCAAGAAGCGGTCGCCCATTTTCTGCGTCGCCTGAGCGTAGAGACCGACTGCGCGGATGTGCACCATGCCCTGAGCAGTGGTCAGCAGGATTTCGTGTTACTGCACGTCGTCGGGCAGGCGGCTCATTTTGCCCATCGCCACCTGCCGGGTGCCATCCATTTACCCTGGTCGCAAATCACCGCCGAGAAGATGGCTCAGTGGCCGGAGGGTACGCTGTTCGTCGTTTACTGTGCCGGGCCGCATTGTAACGGAGCCGATCGCGCGGCGCTGAAACTCGCCCGGCTGGGACTGCCGGTAAAGATCATGCTGGGGGGGATCACCGGCTGGGAGGATGAAAATTTCGCCTTCGCCAGCGGTGACTGAGTGCAACATGAATTTTATTCAACACACATGAATTTTTCTCGTTTGCCGTGGCGGGTTGCATGTGACATCTTTTTTGGACATTTAGACATCCAGAAGTCTAAAGATTCATAAGATGAATTATCACTGTCGGCAATCATCTGCCGACAGATAAAGGAGAAAAGCATGCAGCGACATAACGCCCCATACCGCGCCGACGTAGTTGGCAGTTTCTTACGCCCTGACGCCATTAAAGAAGCGCGGGTGAAATTTGCCAACGGTGAGATTGATGCCAGCGCGCTGCGTGCCATTGAGAATGACGCCATCCGCCATGTTGTTGAGCAGCAGTGTGCCTGCGGCCTGCACGTGGTGACGGATGGTGAATTCCGTCGCGCCTGGTGGCACTTCGATTTCTTCGACGGTCTGCAGGGTGTGGAGCGTTACGATTCCAGCCAGGGTATTCAGTTCAACGGCGTGCAGACTAAAGCCCACGGCGTGCGGGTTACCGGCAAACTGGGCTTTGGCGCGCACCCTATGCTGGAAGATTTCCGCTACCTGAAAAGCATTAGCGGTGAAGCGCAGCCAAAAATGACCATCCCCAGCCCGAGTGTGCTGCACTTCCGCGGCGGTCGCAAAGATATTGATGCCACCGTCTATCCTGAACTGGATGCCTATTTTGACGATCTGGCCACCACCTGGCGCGATGCGATCCACGCCTTCTATGAGGCAGGCTGCCGCTATCTGCAACTGGACGACACCGTCTGGGCCTATCTCTGCTCCGACGACCAGCGTCGGCAGATCATCGAGCGCGGTGACGATCCCGAGCAGCTGGCCCGCACCTATGCGCGTGTTCTGAACAAAGCGCTGGAGGGCAAGCCCGACGACCTCACCATCGGCCTGCACGTTTGTCGCGGTAACTTCCGTTCAACCTGGATCTCGGAGGGCGGCTACGAGCCGGTGGCCGAAGTTCTGTTTGGCACGGTGAACGTTGACGCTTTCTTCCTGGAGTACGATAACGATCGCAGCGGCGATTTTGCCCCCCTTCGTTTCGTCCGTCCGGGCAAGCAGCAGGTTGTGCTGGGTCTGATCACGACCAAAAACGGCGAGCTGGAGAACCCAGAAGGGGTGAAAGCGCGTCTGGAAGAGGCGAGCCAGTATGTGGCTAAAGAGCAGATCTGCCTCAGCCCGCAGTGCGGGTTTGCTTCAACGGAAGAGGGCAATAGCCTGACCGAAGCACAACAGTGGGACAAGGTTCGCCTGGTCACCCGCATCGCCAACGAAGTCTGGTAAAAAATGAGGCACAGCGTTGCACTTATTTAATGCAACGCTGTGCCGCTGCACCATCTCCATCCGTTAAACCTCGCTAAACCCGTCCGCTGTCAACCTGGCATCCTTTTTGCTCATTCACTTCTGAAATGATGTTTTGCTCTTTCTACGTCCTGTCGTCGCGGACGATTTCGCACAGCTTTCTTTTCAGGAGTGAAAATATGCACCGTCGTACCTTAATAAAAGCTTTTGCTCTGTCCGCCTCTGTGGTGGCCATGGGGATGAGTTTCAGCGTTCAGGCCGCTGAAACGATCAAAGTCGGCATCATGCACTCGCTCTCCGGCACAATGGCTATTTCTGAAACGCCGCTGAAAGACGTGGCGTTAATGACTATTGATGAAATTAACGCCAAAGGGGGCGTACTGGGCAAAAAGCTGGAGCCGGTGGTGGTGGATCCCGCCTCGAACTGGCCGCTGTTTGCTGAAAAAGCGCGCCAGCTGCTGAGCCAGGATAAGGTTGCCGCGGTGTTCGGCTGCTGGACCTCGGTCTCGCGTAAATCGGTTTTGCCGGTGTTTGAAGAGCTGAACGGCCTGCTTTTCTATCCGGTCCAGTACGAAGGGGAAGAGATGTCGCCGAACGTCTTCTACACCGGCGCTGCACCTAACCAGCAGGCGATCCCGGCGGTGGAGTATCTGTTGGGTGAAGATGGCGGCAGCGCGAAGCGCTTCTTCCTGCTGGGCACCGACTACGTCTATCCACGCACCACTAACAAAATCCTGCGCGCTTATCTGCACTCGAAAGGAGTTCAGGATAAAGATATTGAAGAGGTCTATACGCCCTTTGGTCACAGCGACTACCAGACCATCGTCTCCAGTATCAAAAAATTTGCCGCTGGCGGTAAAACCGCAGTGGTCTCTACCATTAACGGCGACTCTAACGTTCCCTTCTATAAAGAGCTGGCGAACCAGGGGGTAAAAGCCACCGACGTGCCGGTCGTCGCCTTCTCGGTTGGGGAAGAAGAGCTGCGCGGTATCGACACCAAACCGCTGGTGGGGAATCTGGCCGCCTGGAACTATTTCGAATCGGTCGATAACGCTGACAACCAGCAGTTTGTGGCCGCGTATAAAGCCTACGCCAAAGCGCATAAGCTGCCGAACGCCGATACCGTGGTGACCAATGACCCGATGGAAGCCACCTATGTGGGGATCCATATGTGGGCTCAGGCGGTTGAGAAGGCCGGTACCACCGACGTGGATAAAGTGCGTGCCGCCATGGCGGGCCAGTCCTTTAAAGCGCCGTCTGGCTTCACCCTGACCATGGATGAAACCAACCACCACCTGCATAAGCCAGTGATGATCGGTGAAATCGAAGATAACGGTCAGTTCAACGTGGTCTGGCAGACCGATGCCACGGTGCGCGCTCAGCCATGGAGCCCGTTTATCGCCGGTAACGATAAAAAACCCGACACCCCTATCAAAACCGCCAGTAACTAAGTTCAGGGAGATCAGCCATGAGCATGCTGCGCTTACTCATCGCCATCATGTGGCTTGCCGGGCTGGTGCCAGGGATGGCGCAGGCAACGGACGCCGATACCTTTGTTGCCGCCAGCCGCAGCCAGCAGGCGGTACTGCTCGGGGAGTGGGCGACGACGCCGGACCCGGCCAGGCTGCCGCTGTTACAGGCACTGCAACAGGAGAATCTTTACGTCGATGCAAAGAAACACGCCTTTACCCGCCACAACGGGCGCTATGACACCCTGAGCAGCGCCGCGACGCCGCAGGGACAGCCTAAGGCGGTGCGGCTAACTAATCGTCTACGTATTGCCGCCGCCACCGCGCTGGCAACCCATCAGCTTATCAGTGACAACGTCACGGATCGTCTTGCTGCGGCAAAGCTGCTGCAGCGGGATGCCCAGCCCGCGATGCTGGGTTTTATGCAGCAGCGGCTGAACGCGGAGCAAAACGAGGCGATACGCCAGGCGCTCAACCTGGCGATTGCCCGCCTGCAACTGTCCAGCCCGCAGGCAGAGGTGCGCCGCCAGGCCGTGACCGCGCTGGGTGAGGCGGACGACGCCGGGGCGCAGGCGCTGCTTACGCCCTACACGCAGGCGCAAACCGAACCCGATGCCAGCGTACGCGCGGCGGCAAGCCACAGTCTGAAGCAGATTGAGCGTCGGCTGATGATAGGCGATCTTCTGGGCCAGGCCTTTATGGGGCTGTCACTCGGCTCCATTTTACTGCTGGCGGCGCTCGGGCTGGCGATCACCTATGGCCTGCTGGGGGTGATCAATATGGCGCATGGCGAAATGCTGATGCTGGGCGCGTACGCCACCTGGATTGTGCAGCAGGCGATGGCGCAATTCACGCCTCAGTGGCTGGGGCTCTATCCGCTGGTGGCGCTGCCGGTCGCCTTTCTGCTAACTGCCGGGATTGGAATGGCGCTGGAGCGCACGGTGATCCGCCATCTGTATGGCCGTCCGCTGGAGACGCTGCTCGCCACCTGGGGCATCAGCCTGATGCTGATCCAGCTGGTGCGTATGGGTTTTGGGGCGCAAAACCTCGAAGTCGCAAACCCCGGCTGGCTCTCCGGCGGGGTACAGGTTTTTGCCAACCTCATATTGCCGTGGAACCGCATTGTCGTGTTGGTGTTTGTCATGATGGTGCTGTTCTTCACCTGGCTGGTGCTAAACAAAACGCGTCTCGGGCTCAACGTCCGGGCAGTCACGCAAAACCGCAATATGGCCGCCTGCTGCGGGGTGCCCACCGGGCGGGTCGATATGCTGGCGTTTGGCCTCGGATCCGGCATTGCCGGGCTGGGCGGCGTGGCGCTTTCGCAACTGGGCAACGTCGGTCCTGAATTGGGTCAGGGCTATATCATCGACTCCTTCCTGGTGGTTGTACTCGGGGGCGTCGGACAGCTGGCAGGTAGCGTCGCGGCCGCGTTCGGGCTGGGTATCTTCAATAAAATTCTGGAGCCGCAGATGGGCGCCGTGCTGGGCAAAATACTCATCCTGGTGGCGATTATTCTGTTTATCCAGAAACGCCCGCAGGGTCTGTTTGCACTGAAAGGGAGGGTAATTGACTAATGAGCCAGCCACTGACATTAACCCTGGCGCGCAAAGCGCCACGTACCGCACCGATTGTCGGCAGTCTGCTATTGGCGGCGCTTCTGGTGCTGCCCTATCTGGCGCTTTTGCCGGCCACCCATCCGCTGGCAGTATCGACCTGGATGTTGACCCTGGTTGGCAAAATTCTCTGCTACGCCATCGTAGCGGTGGCCCTCGATCTGGTCTGGGGTTACGCGGGCATGTTGTCACTGGGGCACGGGATCTTCTTCGCCCTCGGCGGGTATGCCATGGGTATGTACCTGATGCGTCAGGCCTCGGGCGATGCGTTGCCCGCCTTTATGTCGTTTCTTTCATGGAACGATTTACCCTGGTTCTGGTGGGGGACGCAGCACTTTGCGTGGGCGCTGGCGCTGATTGTTCTGGCTCCCGGTCTGCTGGCGCTGGTATTCGGCTGGTTTGCCTTCCGGTCAAAGATCAAAGGGGTCTATTTCTCGATCATGACTCAGGCGCTCACCTTTGCCGGAATGCTGCTCTTCTTTCGCAATGAGACCGGCTTTGGCGGCAACAACGGCTTCACCGGTTTTACCACGCTGCTGGGCTTCCCGGTTACCGCCATCTCGACGCGCATTACGCTGTTTCTTGCCACCGTGCTGCTGCTGGCCGCCTCGCTGGCTATTGGCTATGCGCTGGCGAAAAGCAAGTTTGGCCGCATTTTGACGGCGGTACGCGACGCGGAAAACCGCCTTACCTTCTGCGGTTACGATCCGCGCGGCTTTAAGCTGCTGGTCTGGACCCTCTCGGCCGTCCTCTGCGGGCTGGCAGGTGCGCTATATGTGCCGCAGGTGGGCATCATCAACCCCAGCGAAATGTCGCCCACAAACTCCATTGAGGCCGCCATCTGGGTGGCGCTGGGCGGGCGCGGCACGCTCATTGGCCCGGTGATCGGGGCGGCGCTGGTCAACGGGGCCAAAAGCGTCTTTACCGTGGCAATGCCGGAATACTGGCAGCTGTTCCTCGGCCTGATTTTCATCGCCGTCACGCTATTCTTGCCGCGCGGCGTGATTGGCCTGTTGCGTAAGGGAGAAAAATAATGCAGCCCGCCGAAACCCTCTTCACCCGCCAGCTGCCGGGGGATCGCTTCCGCGACCAGACCGACCCGGTTCTGCAGCTGGAAAACATTACCGTCAGCTTCGATGGCTTTAAAGCCCTGAGCGATCTCTCGCTCAATATTGGCGTGGGCGAGCTGCGCTGCGTAATCGGTCCCAACGGGGCGGGCAAAACCACGCTGATGGATGTGATTACCGGCAAAACGCGCCCCCAGAGCGGGCGGGCCATTTACGATCAATCGACCGATCTCACCACCCTGGAGCCGATGATGATTGCCCGTCAGGGGATCGGGCGTAAGTTTCAAAAACCGACGGTCTTCGAGGCACTTACCGTCTGGCAAAACCTTGAGCTGGCGATGAAGGGCGATAAAACGGTCTGGGCCAGCCTGCGGGCGCGTCTGAGCAGCGAGCAGGGGGACCGCATCAATGAGATGCTGACTCTGCTGCGGCTGAGCGCCGAGCGGGATCGTCTGGCAGGACTCCTTTCGCACGGGCAGAAACAGTTTCTGGAGATTGGCATGTTGCTGGTGCAGGATCCGCATCTCCTTTTGCTGGACGAACCTGCCGCCGGCATGACTGATGCGGAAACGGAATACACGGCCGAGCTGTTTCGCACCCTGGCGGGAAAACACTCTCTGATGGTGGTAGAGCATGATATGGGGTTTGTTGAAACTATTGCCGATCACGTCACGGTGTTACATCAGGGGCGGGTCCTGGCGGAAGGATCGCTGCGTGACGTTCAGGCCAACGAACAGGTGATTGAAGTCTATCTTGGCCGCTAAGGAGCCAGCCATGCTACAGGTTAACGAACTGAATCAGTATTACGGCGGTAGTCATATCCTGCGCGGCGTGAGCTTCGAGGCGCATACCGGAGAGGTGACCTGCCTGCTGGGGCGTAACGGGGTGGGGAAAACCACCTTGCTGAAATGCCTGATGGGGCTGGTGCCCGCCCGCACTGGCGAGGTTACCTGGCAGGGTAAAAAGATCACCAAAGCCTCGCCGCACCAGCGGGTACAGGCCGGGGTGGCCTATGTGCCGCAGGGACGGGAGATCTTCCCCCGTCTCACGGTGGAAGAGAACCTGCTGCTGGGGTTATCGCGCTTTCCGGCGCGTGAAGCGAAGCGGGTGCCAGACGATATCTGGCAGCTTTTCCCCGTTCTGCAGGAGATGAAACACCGCCGCGGCGGCGATCTCTCCGGCGGGCAGCAGCAGCAGCTGGCCATTGGCCGGGCGCTGGCCAGTCGGCCGCAGTTACTTATTCTGGATGAACCCACCGAGGGGATTCAGCCTTCGGTGATCAAAGAGATTGGCCAGGTGATCCGCGAGCTGGCGAACCGGGGGGATATGGCCATTTTGCTGGTCGAGCAGTTTTATGATTTTGCCGCCGGCCTGGCGGACAGTTATCTGCTGATGTCGCGGGGGAGCATCATTCAGCGTGGCCGCGGCGAGAATATGGAGCAGGAGGGGGTACGCGGTCTGGTCGCCATTTAAAGGGCGTTGCGCTTGGTGATGTTATATTATAACATTCTCACTCTTTACAACGGAGTGAGGACATAAGAGTGGCTGGAAAGATTGGTAAACTTGCAATGACTTTGGGGGCGCTGTTAATGGGTGGGCAGGCCTGGGCCCATTCGCACGGTCATCAGATGACCGAAGCGGAACAGAAAGCGGCGAACGGCGTATTTGACGATAAAGATGTGCAAGAGCGCCCGCTCTCCAACTGGGACGGCGTCTGGCAGTCGGTCTATCCGTTCCTGCTGAGCGGTGATTTAGACCCGGTATTCAAAAAGAAAGCGGAAAAAGAGAAGAGCAAATCTTTTGACGAGATTAAAGCCTATTACCGCACGGGTTATGCCACCGACGTAGAGACCATCGGGATTGAAAATAACGTGATGGAGTTCCACACCGGTAAAAACGTGAGCCGCTGTGAATACGTCTCTAACGGTTATAAAATCCTGACCTACGCTTCAGGTAAGAAGGGAGTGCGTTATCTGTTTGAGTGTAAGGATGCCAGCAGCAAGGCGCCGAAGTTCGTTCAGTTCAGTGACCACACCATTGGCCCGCGTCAGTCAGCCCATTTCCATATCTTTATGGGCAACACCTCGCATGAAGCGCTGCTGAAAGAGATGGATAACTGGCCAACCTACTATCCGAACGAGATGTACAAAGAGCAGGTGGTTGACGAGATGCTGCACCACTAATTTCTACAAGGCGAGGGGATCCTCGCCTCTGTTTTATATGGTCTCAGGAACGTCACCCTGCCACGCCTTCACGTTCATCCCTCGCAGGATCATTAGCCAGGCAGTAACGATCGCCACCATCATGATGGCAAACAGCGACCAGTGCGGCAGATGGGTGAGGATAATTCCGGTGATCATGGGGTTAAAGGCTGCGCCCAGCCAGCCCAGCGCCTGTGCGGAAAAGTAGCTGGCCTTCAACCCCGGCGGCGCGATATTGTCAATCAACATATATTCCCCCGGGGCATAGATAATCTCGCCGACGGTAAAGATCGCCGCCGCCACGCCCCAGTAAATCAGGTTATTGCCCGACACCATAAAGCCTGCCAGCCCCAGCACGAAAAAGAGCGTCCCCAGAGTCATTAGCGGGCGGATATTTTTACCCGTCAGCTTACGGCCAATCAGGTATTGCAAAGAGACCACCATCGCCGCGTTGACCGGCAGGACCACCGCCACCACCTGTTGGGCAAAGTCGCTGTCGTAATCGGCGGCCAGGACATACTGAGAGATACAGCTGGCGAAGGAGCCGCCCACGTAGGAGGCGAGCAGACCAGAGAGGGTATACCAGAACAGCGCCCGGTCTTTCAGCAGTATTGAAGGCTGCCAGGCGACGGGCGCGGATTCGCTGGTAGCGGCTTCGACACGCTGCACCCATAGCTGGATAAAGACCAGTGGCAGCGCGGCGCAGAGCGCCGCCAGCCAGAAGTGCAGTTGCAGGCTGTACATCACCAGCAGGGTGCCAATCGGCGGGCCGATGGTCCAGCCGATGTTAAGAAAGCTGTAATTGAGCGAGAAAATTTTCGCCTTTTGGCCTGGGGTAAGCACATCGGAAAACCAGGCCTTTAGCACGGTGGCGAAGACCGAGTAGGCGCAGTTAATCAGGGCAAAGAAGAGCACCACCAGGGTGACATTATCCACCAGCGGAATGGCGATAAAGCCGAAGATAAATGCCGTAATGGAGACCAGCATATAGCGCTTTTTATCGAACTTATCCGCGAGGATGCCAAACCCCATACTGAACACCACGCCGATCGTCAGGGCCACCGTCAGCGCATAACCGATATTCTCCACGCTCATCGCATAGACGCGGGTGAGGTAGATGGTCATGAAAGGTAAGGTCGCGCCGCGTCCAATTGTTAATAACAATGACGAAGCCAGCAGCGCTGCGGTTGAGCGCCTGAGTGATGGTTTCATTATTCCTGCCCGACAATTGCTTATGATTATTTTGTTGTGTCTTATCAGGATTAACACGGCATAAGCGGCTTGTATAGCACCTAATTTATCCCTAAGTGCTTCGCCTGACTGCCAGAATTAATGATCTGTTCTTCACGCTTTTTTTTCGCTACTTTGGTTCTCTTTACAAAAATTTAATAAACAGGGGCAGAGTATGACGCGTAAAGACGGGCTACTGGCGTTACTGGTGGTGGTCGTATGGGGGCTCAATTTTGTGGTCATCAAAGTTGGGCTGCACAATATGCCGCCCCTGATGCTGGCCGGGCTGCGTTTTCTGCTGGTGGCCTTTCCCGCGCTCTTTTTTGTCGCCCGCCCGCAGGTGCCGTTTCGTCTGCTGTTGGGCTACGGCCTGACCATCAGCTTTGGACAGTTCGCCTTCCTCTTTTGCGCGATTAACTTCGGTATGCCAGCCGGACTCGCCTCGCTGGTCCTTCAGGCCCAGGCTTTCTTCACCATCATTTTGGGGGCCATAACTTTTGGCGAACGGCTGCAGGGCAAACAGCTGGCAGGGATCACGCTCGCGGTCTTTGGCGTACTGGTACTGGTGGAGTCCAGCCTGAATGGCCAGCACGTGGCGTTACTGGGCTTTATGCTCACCCTGGCGGCCGCCTTTAGCTGGGCCTGCGGAAACATTTTCAATAAAAAAATCATGCTGCTGGCGTCGCGCCCGCCGGTGATGTCGCTGGTGGTATGGAGTGCGCTGATCCCCATTCTGCCCTTTATGGCAGCCTCCTGGCTGCTGGATGGCCCACAGGCGATGCTGCAAAGTCTGGTGAATATCGATCTCACCACCATTTTGTCGCTGGTCTACTTGGCGTTTGTCGCCACCATTGTCGGATACGGCATCTGGGGGACGCTGCTGGGACGTTATGAGACCTGGCGCGTGGCACCGCTGTCGCTACTGGTTCCTGTGGTAGGGCTGGCCTCTGCGGCGCTGCTGCTGGACGAGAAGCTGAGTGCACTGCAGCTGCTCGGGGCGGTACTGATTATGACGGGGCTTTACATCAACGTCTTTGGGTTTCGCTTTCGCCGGGCGGCGCAGGTAAGGGGCTAAAAAAAAGCCCCGCAAGCGCGGGGCAAATACGAATTACAGGTCGTGGTTGTAGTACGGCACGCCTAATTCGTCGGATTTATCGCTGCCAGCGCCCATATGGTTAAAATCGAACGGCGACTGATCATGTGCAGAAGGTAGGATCATCGCATCGCGATTATTCTGCTGCACAGCGCGGGGAGTTTGCTCCGCAAAGCTCTGGCCGGAGACCAGCACCAACAGGGTGAGGGCGGCGGAGATAAACAATTTCATGATTTCCTCGATACGTCTTGAAAGGCGATTAACAACTACAGTGGTTTAGCGGCATCAAATAACGAGATTCACCGTGCATATTGGTGATGCGATACTTGTGCGGCGGCACGTCGAAATAGTTTTTAAACGTGCGGGTCAGGGTCTGTTGCGATTCAAACCCATAACGCTCCGCCAGATACAAAATCGGCTCGTTGCTCTCTTTCAGCTTCTGGGCGATTTCCGTTAACTTGCGGCTGCGGATGTATTGACCTAATGAATGGCCTGTCTCTTTTTTAAACATCCGTTGCAGGTGCCACTTGGAATAACCTGAACGCTCAGACACCTTCTCAAGTGAGAGCGGCGATTCCAGGTTATCTTCGATCCAGTCCAAAATGCTATGAATTGTAATAGCGTCAGTATTGCGTCTGGACATCGTCATACCTCTTTCTGTTTACGGCAGGATTTTCTTAAGCAAATGCTCAAGAGTTGCCACTTCATCCGCCGTTAAGTTTTTTGTTAGTTCCTGGTGTAATTCTTGCCCTACTAATTGATGACATTGCTCACACATTGCTGCGCCGTCGCTGGTCAACTGCACCAGTACGCCGCGTTTGTCATTCGGGTTAGGGCGTCTCTCAATCCATCCTTTGCAGACCAGTCGATCCATCATGCGCGTCAGGGCGCCAAGATCGACGGATAAGACCTTTTTGAGCTCAACCGGCGTGATACACCCTTCGCAACGCACAGAACAAAGGACTTTGAACTGGGTGGCAGTGATGTCCAGCGGCGACAAATAGTCATTGAGCAAGCGGTCTTTTTTTTGGTTAACCATATAGATAAGGCGACCCAGTGGGATAATTTCGTTGAAGAGATCACTGGTGCTTTTCACAATGGTTGCCCTGGCAAGTAGTTTAATCACGGCAGATATTATTGCTCAGGCAAGTATAAGTCAACTGAATGTATTCCCCGATGCCACGATTTGCTAAAACGTTTCATGAACTTTTTTTTAGCTTTTTCAAATCAATTACATAACTGAAGATTATTTATCACCGGGCGTAAATAGTCAGAATTGGCGCGCCGTAGCCTAAACCCGCTTTAACACCGTATACTTCCTGAGTTGATGAATGGAAAAGGATGACACGCACTATGGTAGAGCTCTTACAAGCCATCGGTCTTGGGCTGGTGGTCCTGCTGCCGCTGGCAAACCCGTTAACGACCGTGGCGCTCTTTCTCGGTCTTGCGGGGGACATGAACAGCGCGGAACGTAACCAACAGTCTCTGATGGCCTCGGTTTACGTCTTTGCAATCATGATGGTGGCTTACTACGCCGGACAGCTGGTGATGAACACCTTTGGGATCTCGATTCCTGGCCTGCGTATCGCCGGGGGCCTGATTGTGGCCTTTATCGGTTTCCGTATGCTCTTTCCGGCGCAGAAAGCGCACGACAGCCCGGAGGCAAGAAGCAAATCGGAAGAGCTGGAGGATAAACCTGGTGCGAATATCGCCTTTGTTCCCCTGGCGATGCCCAGTACGGCCGGGCCGGGTACCATCGCGATGATCATCAGTTCCGCCTCCACCGTGCGCGATAATACAACCTTTCCTGACTGGGTCATCATGGTGGCCCCACCGCTGATCTTTGCGCTGGTAGGCGTCATTTTATGGGCTAGCCTGCGCAGTTCGGGCGCCATTATGCGCTGGGTAGGTAAGGGCGGGATCGAGGCTATCTCGCGGCTGATGGGCTTCCTGCTGGTCTGTATGGGCGTGCAGTTCATCATTAATGGGGTGCTGGAAATTATTAAGACCTATCACTAATAAAAAAGGGTGGCTTGAGCCACCCTTTTTTTATCCGTGTTGCGGCCGCTCTTCCAGCGAAACCGGCCACTTACGAAACACTAGCACTGACCAGATTAACGCCACCAGCGCCGGTATCGCCCCCAGGTAACCGATAGCGGACATCGAAAGATGCAGGCTGATCTGATTGCCAACCAGCGCGCCCGCACCAATGCCGATGTTAAAAATGCCGGAGAAGAGTGACATCGCCACGTCGGTGGCATCTGGCGCCAGCGCCAGCACTTTAACCTGCATGCCCAGGCCGATAATCATGATCGCCACGCCCCAGAAGATGCTCAGAATGGCAAGGTTCGACTCGCTCCCCGACGCCGGTAGCAGCAACAGCAGACACGCCAGCAGCAGGCCAATCGCGCCGCTAACCAGTAACGAGGCGTGGCGATTACCCAGCTTGCCAAACAACACACTGCCGACAATGCCCGCGCTACCCAATATCAGCAGCAATACGGTGGCAAATCTGGCGCTAAAGCCGGCAACCGTCTGCACAAAAGGTTCGATGTAGCTATAAGCCGTGTAGTGGGCGGTCACCACGACAACGGTCAGCAAATAGATGCTCATCAGCGCCGGGCGACGGAAAAGCAGGGGCAGGCTTTTCAGCGAGCCAGAGTGTTCGCTCGGCAGTTTTGGCAGTAATTTAATCAGACACAGCAGGGTAATCAGCGCGCCCATCCCGATGACAAAAAACGTGGTGCGCCAGCCAAAATATTGTCCTACGAGGCGGCCAATCGGCAGCCCAAGCACCATAGCCAACGCGGTGCCCGTTGCCAGCAGGCTCAACGCCTGAGCGCGTTTGCCCGCCGGGGCCAGACGAATGGCCAGCGAGGCGGTGATCGACCAGAAGATGGCATGAGCAAAGGCGATACCGATGCGGCTCACCACCAGCACGGTGAAATTCCACGCCAGAAACGACAGCACGTGACTGGCAATGAACAACACAAAAAGTGCAATCAGCAATTTACGCCGCTCCACCTGACTGGTGAGCAACATAAAGGGTAACGACATCATTGCCACCACCCACGCATAGATGGTCAGCATGATCCCGACCTGCGCGGTTTCCATGCCAAAGCTGCTGGCAATGTCGGAGAGCAGGCCAACAGGCACAAATTCAGTGGTGTTAAATATAAACGCAGCAATCGCAAGCGTAACCACCCGTAGCCACGCGACCCTGCGGGAATCAGTGTTGATTGTCATAATTTTGTCTGGGAATCGTTACGTAAAGAAGAGGAGGCGATCTTAAAACCATCGCTGGTGAAAAGACAATCATTTTGTGACGTAGATCTCAAAATCACCGTTAGAGAAAGGGTGGTGAAATCGGACAATTTCCATGAATATAGGATGCAACATCATATTAACAACCGGAAAAGCGATGCAGAAATATGATTATTATCTGGTAGATGCGTTCAGTGACGGCCCATTTAGCGGTAATCCTGCGGCGGTCTGTCCGCTGCCAGACTGGCTGCCGGACGATACGCTCCTCAGGATGGCGCAAGAGCACAATCAGTCAGAGACGGCCTTCTTCGTCTGCCGTAAAGAGGGCATCACGCTGCGCTGGTTTACCACCACCACGGAGGTGAATCTTTGCGGCCATGCAACGCTGGCGACGGCATATGTCCTGTTTAATGAACTGGGTTACCCCGATCCCCACCTCCATTTTGAGACCGCCTCCGGCACGCTAACGGTGACCCGCGACGGCGACTGGCTCACGCTCGATTTCCCGGCCTGTCCGACAGAGAAGCAAACGCCGCCTCCGCAAATGCTGGCCGCGCTGGGGATTGAGCGCTACGTCGAGGCTCGTAAAGGCCGTGCCTGGGTAGTGGTGCTGGAAAATCGACAGCAGGTGGAAGCCGTTACTCCGAATATCAGCGCTATGATCCCCGGTGAACATAAAGTGTGTATTACCGCCCCGGGCGAGGGCGAGTATGACTTTGTCAGCCGTTTCTTTTCACCGGGCGTCGCACTCTGGGAAGATCCGGTCACCGGCTCGGCGCATACCATGCTTATCCCTTACTGGGCGGACAAGTTGGCTAAGACCACTCTGCTGGCGCGACAAGTCTCAGCCCGGGGCGGTGAGGTACGTTGTCAGTTGAACGGCGATCGCGTCATGATGGGCGGGAAGGCGTCGCTGTATATGAAAGGGCAGCTGTTTATTCGTGAATAACAAAGGGGTAACCCAATGAAAGAAATTGCATTTTATCTGGTCGATGCGTTTAGCGATCGCGCTTTTAGTGGCAACCCTGCTGCCGTCTGTCCGCTGGAAAGCTGGCTGCCGGACGACATTCTGTTAAAGATGGCACAGCAGCATAACCAGTCCGAGACGGCCTTTTTTGTCCGCACGGACGCAGGCTTCGAGCTGCGCTGGTTTACCACCCAGGATGAGATTAACCTCTGCGGCCATGCGACGCTTGCCAGCGCGCACGTCATTTTTGAATACCTCGACTACCCGGAAACGGAGATCCTCTTTTCCACCCGCTTTGTTGGCGACCTGAAGGTCTCGCGTAACGGCGACTGGCTCACGCTGGACTTCCCGGCCTGGAGCAGCGACGCGGTCGACAATCCCCCCGCGCTGCTGTTTAGTGCGCTCGGCATTCCGGCGTCCAGCGCGGTGCGCGTCGGGCGTGATTATATGGTCGTGCTGGAAAACCAGCAGCAGGTTGAATCCCTGACCCCGGCTATCGAGGCGCTGAAACCGCTGGGTAAAATGGTGTGCGTTACTGCGCCAGGCGATGAAGTGGATTTCGTTAGCCGCTTCTTCTGCCCGGGCGAATCGGTGGCAGAAGACCCGGTCACCGGCTCCGCGCACAGTATGCTGATCCCCTGGTGGAGTGAGCAACTCGGCAAAACCCAAATGACCGCACGTCAGGTTTCCGCCCGCGGCGGCGATCTGCGCTGTGAACTCAAGGGAGACCGCGTGCTGATGAGCGGCCAGGCGGCGCTTTATTTGAAAGGCACGGTGTTTCTTCGCTAACATCCCGCGGGCGGCGTGAAATTCCGCCCGCGTTAAAAGCAGCCAAGCCCCCTCCCAACGTTTTCCCGGAAAGCGCCTCGCAGTTTTAAGCATGCCTGTTCGCGTACCTTGTTAATGATCTTAACCCAGCGACGCCCCACCGCAGAGCACCCACTCCTGACCGGTGATCGGGGCCGCTTCCTCACTCAGTAGAAAATTCACCGCAGCGGCCACCTCCTGAGGAAGGATCAGGCGACCCATGGGGGGAACCCTGGGTGGGGAAGAGACGCGTCCGGGGTCGCTAAGCATCGGCGTCTGGGTCGCGCCGGGCGCGACCACGTTGGCGGTAATACCCCGTGGCGCCAGTTCCGCCGCCCAGCTGCGAATCATCCCTACCAGCGCGGCTTTGGTGGCGACATACTGCGATCGGCCCGCGGCACCCCGGGAGGTCCGGCTGCCGATAGCAACCAGCCGTCCACCGGGGCGCATTTGCGGTACAAAGTGGTTAAAAAGTTGCTCGGCAGCATGAACATGCAGGCTCCAGAGCCGGGCGCTGATGGCCGGATCCAGCTCGCCGAGCGGGGCGGCAGCCATCATCCCGGCGGCGTGGACAATCGCCTGAGGTACTGGCAGGGTAGCGAGTGCGGCGGCAAGCGCGTCGCTGTCGCTAAGATCCACGCTCACGCAGCGATAGTTCGCATGGTCTAAAGGTAAACCGCGCCGGCTCAGGCCGATAACCTGCCAGCCTTCATCAAGCAGGCGCTGCACAATGGCTTCGCCGATTCCTGAGCTTGCACCCGTTACGATGGCACTGGGCATGTCACACCTCCAGCAGGGCGCGCGGCACCTTGAATACCGCTTTGCGCACGGTCATGGATTCGTCTAAGGCGCACAACGCCTGATGCGGCTCGCCGGGCAGAAATACTGCAAAAGCACCGGGAGTTAACCTGATGTTGACCGGGAGCGCAGCGCCGGTGGCGATAAAGAGATCCGGTTTGCGCTCTTCATCCTGCGGCTGCGCCAGCGACTGCACACCTGCGTTGATCATCTCGCTGCCGGCCAGCATAACCTGAATATCCGCCCACTGGTGATGATACTCCGTATGGCGCTGGGTCTGCGGCTGGGTCTGCGCCGGGCCGATATGGCAAAACCATGCGCAACCTTCCGGCTGCCAGCGGCCGTCGTCCCGGGCGGCTAGCGCCGCCAGGGTGCAATCAGCGCGCGTCAGGATGGACAGCAGCGCGGTGGGGAGCCCTGCCAGCGGCAGGGCGTTCAGATGGCCGATAATCACTGTGATGACTCCTTAACCCATTCAGGCGAGACACGAACATATTTGATCGCCTGGCGGAAATAGGTGTAAGCGATGTGTAGCGTGCCGTCGGCGCCCTGTTTAATACTGGGGTAGGAGAACTCGCGGTTCAGCTTCTCCAGCGAGTTATTCGTCATGCAGTAGCCATCGCCTTCATCAAGATTGCGCTGCCACGCCCAGCTCTTTCCGCCGTCGGCCGATATGGCTACCGTCATCGGTGCGCGCGGGGCACCCCAGAAGGCGGTGCGTTCTCCGGTCGCTTCTGGCTCTTTACGGTCATCACCATCGTCGATCTCGTCATACAATGAGGCGCGACGCTCCAGCGCTCCGGCTGCGCTCATGTGGTTGAACACCAGCGCCAGCTCACCGCTGGCAAGGGTGGTGACCTGGATAGAGGAGTTGTTGTTCGGCAGCGCCGTGGGTTCCGGTACAGACCAGCTTTCGCCCTGATCCTGCGACTGGCTGATATAGATATGATCCGCCCAGCGGCTACGGTAGAGCGCCACCAGATGCCCATTTTTCAGCGGCGTAATGTTCATATGGACGCAGCCCAGGCTTTGCGGCACCTCGACATCGCGCCAGCTTTTCCCCCGATCGGCAGAGATTTTCACCGCGCTAATATCATCGTTTCCGACCCATTTCTCGCCCGGTCGGGTGCGGCAATAGAAGACCGGCAGCAGCCAGTTACCGTTTTCGAGAACGGTGATGGGCTGGCGGATAAAGGTACCCGGTTTATCCAGCAGAGTAGCAATCTCACCCCAGGTTTGGCCAAGATCATGAGACTGGCGGTAACGTACGATGGCGGTATCCTGGTTGCCGGAGATCTGCGCGGTCCACAGCAGCCACAGTACGTTGTCCGGCGCGAGGAACAGCACCGGGTTCTGCTCGGAGCGGCTGGCATCGTCAGAAAGCTTTACCGCCTCGCTCCACTGGTTGCTACCGGGAGCCAGGCGAGACCCCCACACAGAAATATCAGCAATCCCTTCCTGGGTGCCGCCGAACCAGACGCACATCAGCGTGCCATCCGGCAGGGGCAGCAGGTTGGCGGCATGGTTCTGCGGACAGGAAGAGGGCAGCATGGCCGTTTCCACGCGGGCATCCTGCGGCTGCGGGCGAACAATCCCGTCACGGGTTACGGTTACAGACATATCAGACTCCATTATGTTGAACAGGGGCAGGCGCTTTGCGATCCGCTTTATTGGGGATCAAACGGTCGAGAACCATAATCACCGCCGGGGTGACCAGCGCAATATACATATTGTTAATCCCAAACGGATCGCCCAGCAGATACCAGACCGAGGTGACTACGCAGGCGCCAATCAGCCCGGCATTCGCCCCGCGGGCGCTCTTAAAGAACGGGGCGTAGAAGGCGATGATGGCCACAACCGTAATCGACAAACGAATAGCGCGAGTAAAGAACGATAGTTTCAGGACTTCCGGGACCAGCAGCACAAAGATTAACGGCAGGAAGCCAATCAACAACGACAGCCAGCGGGTCGCTTTAAACTCCTGCTCCGGGGTCGGGTTGCGGTAGGGCACGTAGAAATCTTTCACCACCAGCGAGGCGATAGCGAGTGCCACGGTGCTGACGCTGACAAAGATGGAGGCAACAAGTGACGTTGTCACCAGTCCCGCCAGCCACGGATTCATGTCCTGCAGGAAGATAGGCATTGCGTACAGGCTGTTAATCTCCGGATGCAGGTACTTCGCCGCCACGCCAATTACCGCAATCGCCAGCGCGATGGGCAGGCAGAAGAAGAAGGCGATCCAGGTGGAACGTTTAGCTGACTTCACATCTTTCGTGGAGGAAATGGCCTGAATCACGAACTGGGTACAGAAAATGGAGCCGATGGTGCCAATCAGCCAGGCGACAATGGTGCTGGCGCCGATATTGCCGTCCCAGGTCCAGTAGTAAGATGGCATCTGTTCAATCATGGGGGTAAAGCCGCCGGTTTTAGACAAGGCGAAGCCCATAATCACCAGGATACCGAAATACTTCAGGGCGCTGTGCAGCAGGGTCACCCACGCCACCCCCTTCATGCCGCCAAAAGCGAAATAGAAGGTACTGACGATGGCGGTGATAAAGGCGGCAACAGGCAAGTTCACCTTCAGTACCGTCGAAATCGCCGCCGCGCCGCTCACGTAGTTACCTACGTTCACCAGCAGCAGGGCGTAGATCATAATGATGGAGATAATGTTTTTGGTGCTGGTGCCGTATTTTTCGGCAATCGCCCCGGAGATGGTGATCTTGCCGGTGCTGTAGATGCGTTTCACCAGCAGCAGCCCAAACAGCGGGAAGCCGATAGCCGCGCCGATGACTGACCAGGAGGCGGCAAAGCCATCTTCAAACGCCGCCTGTGCGGTACCGATCGTGGATTTCGCACCAATGTATTCCGACATCAGCAGGATCCCGACGATAAACGCCGGCATCGCGCGCGAGCCTTCCATAAAATCACCGGTGTTTTTACTGCGTAACCGGAACGTCAGCCAGGTAGTAAACAGAATGTAGACAATCACAATGCCTACGATGATGAGGGTATCTTCAGCGGTAAAGTTGTTCATCTTAGCCTCTCTTCAGGGCGTATGAATCCTGGGCGCAGAGGGCACCCGAATTCTTATGGACGAAAGCAAACGCCGGTTACTGCAGTGACTTCGTCACTATCTGGCGGATCTGGTCTGTTTGTTGCGCATCGAAAGCCACCGCGTAGCGGCTCTCTCCCACCTCTTCACCCATGACCTGCAGCGCTTTTTTCACGGCCGCAGGCGAAAAAGCGACGCTGTACAGTCGGGTACGGAGATCGGTCACGCTCTCCTGGGCCTGCCGCGAGCCCGCGATATCCCCGGCACGAAAACGCGCCCAGATGGCATTGATCTCGTTCGGCGCCACGTTCGCCAGGCCAGAAATACAGGCGGAGCATCCCTCAACAAAGCCCTGATGAATGAGCGAATCCGGGCCATTCAGCACGTCAAAACCGTCAATATCTTCAACGGCTTTCAGAAAACCGCTCAGGCTCTCATGGCTCCCCGCGCTGTCTTTAATGCCGATAATATTGGGGTGAGCGGCCAGCGCCCGGGCCGTCTCAGGCGCGATGGTGTTGCCGGTTCGCGCCGGGATGTTGTAGAGGAATACCGGTACGTTCAGCGCATCGGCAATAGTGGTGTAGTGGGCGATCAATTCAGCCTGGGTGAGTGGAACGAACCACGGGGTGATAACGGAGACCGCGTCCACCCCCAGCGCCTCGACCTGTTTACCCAGACGAATCGTTGCCCGGGTCGAAATTTCGCCAATATGTGCCACCACCGGCGCGCGCCCGGCCACCTCTTCCACGCAGGTGCGGGTGACGGCCACTTTTTCCTCTTCGGTCAGCACAAAGAACTCTCCGTTAGTACCGCCACAAAAGATGCCGTTGCCCGCCGCCAGCTGACGCTGGATCTGACGTTTTAGTCCCGGCAGGTGCAGCGCCCCGTCGTCGGTGAAGGGGGTGACGATCGCCGTCAGCACGCCCTTAATGTTGTTACGCATTACACACTCCTTTGAAGTTAACTGGCTGGAAACAGAGTCTGATAAATACCTGCGACCTCGGCATGGCTGACCTGGCGCGGGGCATTATTCATCAGACGTTTTACGTTCAGGGCGGCATCGCTCAGAGAGGCGATGTCATCGCGCGGGACCCCCAACGTTTCGAGGTTGTCGGGTAAATCTAGGCGACGTACCAGGGCGGCTAAGTAGTCCACCAGCGCGTGCGACTTCTCTTCCAGCGACAGAGAGGTGTCGGCGCCGGGCACCAGATCCCACACTTGCGCAAATTTCTCAACGGCATCCGGACGAACCACGCGCATGCAGGGGGCCAGCAAAATGGCATTCGCCACGCCATGGGGCAGATGGTACGTCCCGCCCAGAGGATAAGAGAGGGCATGAACCAGATGGGTGCCCGCATGGGCAATGGCGACGCCGCCGTAGTAAGAGGCCCACAACATCTCCAGCTTCGCGGCCAGGTTGTGCGGCTCGGCGCAGGCGGTTTCAATGTTGTTCAACAATTTGCGCAGCCCCGTCAGCGCCGCGTTATTGCTTACCGGGTTGGCCACGGTTGCGGTGAAACACTCAATCAGATGGCAGAGGGCATCAATACCCGTTGAAGAGGCAATATGCGGCGGCATGCTGGTCGTTAACTCCGGCAGCAGCGCGACATAATCTGGCAGCAGCACGGGAGAGATGATGCCAACCTTGGTGCTCTGCTCGGGAATCGCGAGAATCGCGTTTGGCGTTGCTTCCGAACCGGTGCCGGCGCTGGCCGGAATCAGCAACGAGGGGAGGCGAACCTGCGGTTTTTCGCCTGCCAGCAGGGCATCCAGCCCAGGGGAGTGGGGATGACACAGCACCGAAAGCAGTTTGGCCACATCCAGTACGCTGCCGCCACCTACGCCGACCACCAGATCGAAGGCGGTCTCTTTTGTTTCTGCCAGCAGGGCGCGCACGTCGTGGCTGGTGGGCTCCGGTGGCACACTGTCAATCACGCTGAGCTGGCGGCCATCGGCCTCCAGCAGGCTGCGGATGGCGCGGGCGGCGTCGAGACGGGCGATATTGCCGTCGGTGACCAGTAATAGATGCGTTTTACCTGCCAGCAAGGGGGCAATAGCGGGGATAGCGCCCGCGCCGCTGATGATCGTACTGTTGATGGTTAACACATGAATCTCCTGTTGCTGTGTCTGTGATTGATTTCGCTCATTACAAGGCAATCACAGTCATCGTGTCCTTAAATTTATAATTTATTCACAAACTGAATAACTTGATCTTGCTCACATATAATCAATTATGATTGAATATAATCATTAACAAGAAATGCAAACCCGGAGTGGGGATGAAAGTGAACAGCAAAAGAGAGGTCGTAGTCATTGCCGATGACTTTACCGGCGCTAACGATGCGGGGGTGAGCCTGGCGTTGCGCGGTAAAAAAGTCAGTGTGGCGTTTCAGACTCCCTTTACCGGTCATGCCGACGCGCTGGTTATTAATAGCGATAGCCGGGCGCTAACGGCATCAGAGGCCGCTGAAAAGGTGGCGGGCTATGGTGCTGAAATGCGCCAGGCACAGTGGCAGGTGAAAAAAATTGACTCCACCCTGCGGGGTAATCCCGGGGCGGAAGTGGAGGCGCTTCTGCAGGCGACCGGCCAGCGTCAGGCGATTATCGCGCCAGCGTTTCCGCAGGCCGGGCGTACCACCGAGCAGGGTGTCTGTCGCGTGTTCGGCCTACCGGTGACGGAAACCGAATTCGCCAGCGACCCCAAAACGCCCGTGCGTCATGCGCAGATTGCCGCAGTGCTGGCAGAGCAGACGGCGCTGTCAAGCCAGGTGGTTACGGCGTCGACCCTGGCCGCAGCCCTGACTGGCGACACCCGATTACTGATTGTGGATGCCCAGAGCGATGACGATCTGGATCAGATCATGGCCGTAGCCGCAGCCTGCGACCCGCGTCCGTTGCTGGTGGGTTCCGCCGGACTGTGTGATGCCCTGGCGCGTCACCTGGCGCGTCCGCGTCCTTTATTGGCGGTGGTTGGCTCGATGAGTGAAATCGCGCAAAAGCAGATTCTGCGAGTACGCCAGCAGCAGAACGTCCGCTCGATCTTTATCGACATCACCGATCTCTTTCGCGACGGAATAAGCGGTTATGCGCAGCAGATTAGTGTGGCGCTGGCGGCTGGAGAACACTGCGTGGTGCACACCTGTTCCGATCACGCCGCGCGTCATCAAATTGACGTGCTGTGCCAACAGTACGGGCTGAGTCGTGCGGAGCTGGGTGAGCAAATCAGCACATTTCTGGGCGCGCTCACGAGCCAGGTGCTGGAGAGCAGTAACCCGGCAGCGTTATATGTCTCCGGGGGGGATGTGGCAATGGCGGTAGCCAGTGCGCTTCACGCCGAAGGGTTTGAAATCACCGGGCAGGTGGCGCGCTGCGTACCCTTCGGTCGGTTTTTAGGTTGTCGCTGGCAGGGGCCAGTCATGACCAAAGCGGGCGGTTTTGGTAGTGAAACCACGCTGCTTGAGGTTCTGCATTTTATCGAGGAGAAGATGAGTGACTAATATCATTGCTGTAACGATGGGCGACCCGGCGGGCATCGGCCCGGAGATCATTATCAAATCCCTGACCGGGGGGGAACTCTCTGGTGCACCGATCGTGGTGGTGGGATGCGCAGTGACGCTGCAGCGCGTACTGGAGAAGGGCATTACGCCTGCGGCCGAATTACGGATGATTACCCGCGTCAGCGATGCCCACTTTGGCCCGGCTATCATCAACGTGCTCGACGAACCCCTGGCCGATCCGCAGGCCTTGCAGCCCGGCGTGGTACAGGCTCAGGCCGGCGATCTGGCCTATCGCTGCGTGCGTCGCGCTACCGAGCTGGCGATGGCCGGAGAGGTAAAAGCCATTGCCACCGCTCCGCTGAATAAAGAAGCGCTGCATCTGGCGGGCCATCTCTATCCGGGGCACACCGAGCTGCTGGCACATCTGACCGACAGTAAAGACTACGCGATGGTGCTCTATACCGATCAGCTTAAGGTCATTCACATCACCACCCACATTGCGTTGCGCAAATTCCTTGATACCCTGAACCCGGAAAGGGTAAAAACGGTGATTGGCATTGCCGATACCTTCCTTAAGCGCGTAGGCTACACCAACCCGCGCATCGCCGTGGCGGGGGTGAACCCGCACGCGGGAGAGAATGGTCTTTTTGGCGATGAAGAGATCACCATCGTTGGCCCGGCCGTCGAGGCGATGAAAGCGCAGGGGCTGAATGTCTTTGGACCCTGCCCGCCGGACACGGTCTTTATGCAGTGCCATGAAGGTATGTATGACATGGTGGTGGCGATGTATCACGATCAGGGGCATATTCCCTTGAAACTGCTTGGGTTTTATGATGGTGTCAACATCACCGCCGGGCTGCCGTTTATCCGCACTTCCGCTGACCATGGCACTGCGTTCGACATTGCGTGGACAGGTAAAGCGAAGTCTGAGAGCATGACGGTTTCTATCCAGTTAGCGATGCAAATCACACGGGAATAATATGAAGGGATATAACCGGTTAGAGCAGATAATGGACTACCTGAAGGGGCACAATCTGGTGACGGTTGACCAGCTGGTAGCCGTGACTGACGCCTCCCCGGCGACCATACGTCGGGATTTGATTAAGCTCGATCAGGAGGGGGTTATCAGCCGTACCCACGGCGGCGTAACACTGAACCGGTTTATTCCTTCCCAGCCCACCACCAGTGAAAAGATGCAGCGCAGCCTGGCTGAAAAACATGCCATCGCCTGCGCGGCGGCAAGCTTCGTTAAGGCCGGCGATGCGGTGGTGCTGGATGCCGGCACCACCATGATTGAACTTGCGCGACAGCTGACGCATTTGCCGCTTCGCGTCATTACCAGCGATCTGCATATCGCGCTGTTTCTTTCAGAGTTTAAGCAGATTGAGGTCACCATTATTGGTGGGCGCATCGATGACTCCAGCCAATCCTGCATCGGCGAACATGGCCGCCGTCTGCTGCAAAACATCTGGCCGGATATTGCGTTTGTCAGCTGTAATGGCTGGGATGTGGAGCGAGGCATAACCTCGCCCACGGAAGAAAAAGCGGCGTTAAAGCGCGATCTGATTGCTAACGCCCGCCGTCGTGTACTGCTGGCAGACAGCTCAAAGTATGGCGCCTGGTCGCTGTTTAACGTTGCGCACCTTCACTCGCTGACCGATATCGTGACCGACCGCCATCTGGATGAAGATGCGCAACAGACGCTAAGTCAGCTCGACGCCACCCTGACGCTGGCACCCTGAGCGTCAGGGCAGGCGAGCAATATTGGCTTTAATGACCTCTACCGACTGGCGGAATTTTTGTTGCTCCTCTTCCGCCAGTTTCAGTTCTATAATCTGCTGAACCCCGCTCTGCGCCAGTACGGCCGGTACGCCAATCGCCACCTCATCGACGCCATATTCCCCCTGCAGAATGCAGGAGATCGCTAGCGCCCGGTGGCTGCCAGTAAAGATATTGCGGCAGATTTCAGCGATGGTTCCGGCGATACCGAACTCGGTGCACCCTTTACGGGCGTAAATCTCAAACCCTTGCTTGCGCACGCGTTCGGCCAGGGCGTCGAAGTCCAGGGTATTGCCGGTATGGTGTTGATAAACTTCGGCGATAGGTGAGCCGTAGACCGATGAGTGCGACCACACCGGGAACTGGGTATCCCCATGTTCACCCAGAATAAAGGCATCGATGCTCTGGGCGCCAATATCCAGCGCTTGCGCAAGGGTGCGGCGCAAACGGGTGGTGTCCAGCCAGACGCCAGTGCCGATCACCTGACTGCGCGGCAGGCCGGAGAGTTGCCACACCTGCCAGGTGATGATGTCGCACGGATTAGTGGCGATCAGGAAAATGCCCTTAAAGCCGCCCGCCATCATCTGCGGCACAATACTTTTGACAATGTTAGCCGTCGCGGTCAGCTCATCTAGGCGGGTCTGGCCGGGCTTTAACGCGCCGCCGGAAACGGTGATCACCGCGATATCCACATCCGCGCAGTCGCTCACTTCGCGGGTGGAAATGGTCATCATCCCCGGCATATAGGCCGCGGCGTCGGCCAGATCCCAGGCGTGCCCCTCGCTGCGCGCCTTATCAAGATCCACCAGCAGTAGCTCTTCGCAGATATTCTGGTTTAACAGGGCGTAAGCGGCGGAGGTGCCGACATTACCGGCGCCGATAATCATCACTTTACGGGCTTTGGTGTGCATTGTTTTTCCTGAGGTTTTAATCGTTAACTGCCTTCAACGTTACGCCGCGGGAACGGGCGGCGCAACGGGCGCGGGTAGCTATAAGTTTAAAATATGAATAACCCGTCATAGTGAAGGGGTAGGGTAGAGAAAAACGACAAAAGGAGCCTGCTATGTATTCCATTACCTCTGAATCACCCGCTCATCCGGACATCGTTACGCTGATTGCCGCGCTTGACCGGTATCAAGGCGAACTCTACCCGGCTGAAAGTAACCACCTGCTCGATCTAACGGCGCTGCCCGCCGACAGCCTGATTATGATGGCGATCCGCGATCTGCAGCTACGCGCCGTGGGATGCGGCGCCATTGTGCTGAACGGTGACGGTACCGGCGAGATGAAACGGGTCTATATCGATCCGACGCATCGCGGGCAGCACCTGGGAAACCGATTGCTGGCGGCGCTGGAGGATGAAGCCATGAGCCGCGGCTGCCATACTATCCGCCTTGAGACGGGCATTAAGCAGGATGCCGCCATTCGTCTTTATGCCCAGCAGGGATATCAGCTCTGCGAGGCTTTCCCGCCCTACGCCGCCGATCCGCTAAGCCATTTTATGGAGAAGGCGCTGGTGGCTGATGTTCGTTTAGCAGCGCTATAAATGCCTCCAGTTGCCGGGTCATTGCTCCCCGGCGCCAAACCAGCCAGGTGGTGAGCCAGCGCCAGTTTTCGGCCAACGGCCAGGCCTCGACCTGATGATGTCCGGGCATACTTTCCAGCATCGAGCGCGGCATCAGGGCAATACCCGCCCCGGCAATCACGCAGGCCAGCATGCCGTGATAAGACTCCATCTCGTGAATCCGACCGGGCGTGGCCCGGTCGGCATGGAACCAGCTTTCTAAATGACGGCGATAAGAGCAGTTTGCGCGAAACGCGTAAACGTCCTGACCACTTACCTCGGCGGCGCGCGCCACCTTCGCATGACCCGCCGGCACCACCAGCATCATCTCTTCCCGGTAGACCGGCATCCCTTCCAGCTCCGGATGCGTTAATGGCCCGTCAACGAAGGCCGCGCTGAGGGTCCCCTCCAGTACGCCGTCGATCATGGTGCCGGAGGGACCGGTCGCAAGAGCGAATTGTATGCGCGGATAGCGCTGGTTGAATTGCGCCAGCGAGGCGGGAATGCGCACCGCAGCGGTACTCTCCAGCGCCCCCAGAGAGAAAAGTCCCTGAGGTTCATCGCCGGCCACCACCATCCGCGCCTCATCCACCATGGCGAGGATCTGCCTGCTGTAACGTAAAAAATTATGCCCGGCAGGAGAAAGCCGCAGGCGCTGGTTTTCGCGGATAAAGAGCGCCACGCCCAGGTCGGCCTCCAGCTGTTTGATACGGGTGGTGAGGTTAGAAGGGACGCGGTGCACCTTCTGCGCCGCCAGGGTGATGCTCCCCGTCTGAGCTACGGCGTTAAACATTTCCAGCTGCGTTAAATCCATACCATTCTCGATTCGTGAAAAAGGTGGTCAATATTATTCATTTTTCAGAAATAGCAGACCAGGCCACACTTAGGCAACTGTTATTCACTGGAGCACAAGATGAACTACTCCTCAGCTACGCATGCTTTTTCGGTCAATCCGACGACCGGTGAAACCCTTGCCCGCTGGCCGTGGGCCACGGCGTCTGATGTTGAGACGGCGATCGCCAATGCTGATGCGGGCTACCGCCAGTGGCGTACCGTACCGCTGGCCAATCGCGCGCAGCTTCTGCGGGATCTCGGCGCGGCACTGCGCCAGCACGGCGAAGAGATGGCCCAGACCATTGTCCGTGAGATGGGCAAACCTCTTGTTCAGGCGCGGGGCGAAGTGGCGAAATCCGCCAGCCTTTGCGACTGGTATGCCGATCACGGTCCGGCGATGCTGAGCCCGGAAGCCACGCAGGTGGAAAAAGCGGTCATTGAGTACCGTCCCCTGGGGCCGATTCTGGCGGTGATGCCGTGGAACTTCCCGCTGTGGCAGGTATTACGCGGCGCGGTACCGATTATTCTTGCCGGTAACAGCTATCTGTTAAAACATGCGCCCAACGTGCTGGGATGCGCGGATCTGATCGCCCGGATATTTACCGCCGCCGGCTTCCCGCAGGGGGTATTCGCCCAGATCAACGCCACCAACGAAGGGGTGAGCCAGGCGATTAACGATCGGCGTATCGCCGCCGTGACCGTCACCGGTAGCGTACGCGCCGGGGCCGCCATTGGCGCCCAGGCCGGGGCGGCGCTGAAAAAATGCGTGCTGGAGCTGGGCGGTTCCGATCCCTTTATCGTGCTTAACGATGCCGATCTGGATCTGGCGGTCAAAGCGGCGGTCGCGGGGCGTTATCAGAACACCGGGCAGGTCTGCGCCGCCGCCAAACGATTTATTGTGGAAGCAGGCATTGCCGGGGCCTTTACCGAGCGCTTCGTCGCCGCCACCGCCGCACTGAAGATGGGCGCGCCGGAGCAGGAAGAGACCTTTATCGGGCCGATGGCGCGTTATGATCTGCGCGATGAACTGCATCAGCAGGTTCAGACCTCCCTGGCCGAAGGGGCGACGTTGCTGCTGGGCGGCGAGAAAATAGCGGGCGAGGGCAACTATTATGCGCCAACCGTACTGGGTAACGTTACGCCTGCAATGACCGCGTTTCGCCAGGAGCTGTTCGGGCCGGTTGCGGCCATCACCGTGGCGAACGATGCCGCCCATGCCCTGGCGCTGGCTAACGACAGTGATTTTGGCTTGTCGGCAACGGTCTTCACCACCAGCGATGCCACCGCGCAGCAGTTTGCGGATGGGCTGGAGTGCGGCGGGGTGTTTATCAACGGCTTTAGCGCCAGCGATGCCCGCGTGGCGTTCGGTGGGGTGAAAAAGAGCGGTTTCGGTCGCGAGCTGTCCCACTTTGGCCTGCATGAGTTCTGTAACGTGCAGACAGTGTGGAGAGATCGTCTGTAACAAAACCCGGTAAAGGCCTGCGGATCGCAGGCCTTTGTCATGCTGCTGAAATAGTTCTGTCATTTATAAACCGTAGACTCGCTGGCGTCTAACGTCTTGTTACAGAACACAAATATGAACCTAACGCAAATTTTTCGTCCCCTTGTTCAGCGACTCAGGCCACGGCAGTTTGGCCTGCTGGCGGGGATCTTCTGTATTATTGCGCTTTTCTCCGCACTGCAAATCTCCTCCTCCGTGCTGCTTACGTTCTCGCTGAGCGACGCCCAGCGCAACGATCAACGAAATCAACTCGCCCTGACCCAGCAGGAAAAGCTCGACGAGGCGCGTATCGCTCTGCTGTCGGCAAGCGATCTGCTCAACCGTGCCGGGGTCTACTTTATGCAGGACAAAGAGACAGGTTCTGAAGGGAGCTGGCAAAGCCTGATGGACGAGGCACGGAGCGCCCTCGCGGTCTCGGGAAAGGCCTGGGCAAGCTGGCAGGCAATGCAGCCGCGACAGGACGACGCGCTGGTGAGCAGCTATCAACTCTTCTTCGGTGCGATTCAGGAGCAGGCGGAAGGGCTCGTGAAAACGCAGTCCATTGATGCCTTCTTCGCCGTACCGGCTCAGGCATTCCAGGCCGATTTTAACGACAACTATGCGCGCTATCAGCAGACCAGTAGCCAGCTTGCCGCCGAGGGGCGCCAGCGTCTGACCAGTAGCCTGTCGAATCTGCAGACGCTGTTTATGCTGGCTCCGCTACTGCTGGTGGCCATTGCCGTACTGGTCTGGTTTGGCATGTCGCGCTGGGTCATTACACCGCTGCGCGGCCTGATTGGCTGGATCAATCAGCTGGCCGCGGGGGATCTTTCAGGTACGCCGCCTGCGATAAAACAGGTCAACCGGGAGATTTCGCAGCTGGATGACAGCATTCATACCTTGCAATGCGGTCTGCAGCAGCTGGTGAGACAGGTGAGCGACGCCACCACGGCGATGGTGGAGAACATCGGCTCGCTGGCCGAGGGGAACCGGGCGTTATATCACCAGTCCACCCTGCAGGCGCGAGAGCTGAAAGAGGTCACTGCCCATATCGCTACCCTTGAAACTCACGTGGAGGGCAATACCGGCTATGCGAAGCTCGCCAGCTCCCGCGCCGACGAGGCCCGCCAGGTGGCGGCAGGCGGGGATCGCATGATGGCTACCGTTAATGCCTCGATGGCGGCCATCGTCGAGCGCTCGTCTGAAATGCGCGGCATCGTAGCAATGATTGATAACGTCGCGTTTCAGACCAATATTCTGGCGCTCAATGCGGCGATAGAGGCGGCTCACGCCGGCAATCAGGGGCGAGGATTTGCCGTAGTGGCGCGGGAAGTCGGGCTGCTGGCCCGTAAGAGCAGCCACTCGACCCAAACCATCCAGGAGCTGATTAACCGCTCCCTGCAGGGGATCGATGACGGTTCGCAGGCGGTGACCCGGCTGGAAGATAACCTGCAGCAGGTCATGAGCCTGGTGGGGAATCTCTGCAGCCTGCTGAATGATATCTCGGTGGCGACCCTGAGCCAGGGAGAGAGCATTCACCATATGACCCGCCAGTTGCAGGGGTTGAACAACGTGGCGCAGCAAACCGATCTCCTGGTGAACACCGCCACCGAAGCGTCTCAACGCCTGCATGATGAGTCGGGCTTGCTGATTCAGGCGGTTTCGCGTTTTCGACTTCCAGCCTGACGCAACACATTCGCCTCTGGTATACTCCCAGCCCGTTTTTGGGCTGTGAGCAAGGAGTAAGACGTGGCTGCGGTCATCGACAATCAGATGCTGGAAGAGATTCTGGCGCAGGTGCGCCCATTACTGGGGCAGGGTAAGGTAGCTGATTACATCCCGGCGCTGGCCTCGGTAAAGGGCAATAAGCTCGGCATCGCCATCTGCACCCTCGACGGACAGCAGTTTCAGGCCGGGGATGCCACCGAACGCTTCTCAATCCAGTCGATCTCCAAGGTGCTAAGCCTCGTAGCGGCCATGCGCCAGTACGACGAGCACGAGATCTGGCAGCGCGTGGGAAAAGATCCCTCCGGACAGCCCTTCAACTCGCTACTCCAGCTTGAGATGGAACAGGGAAAACCGCGCAATCCCTTCATTAACGCCGGGGCGCTGGTGGTGTGCGATATGCTGCAAAGCCGCCTCAGCGCGCCGCGTCAGCGGATGCTGGAAATTGTGCGCCAGCTCAGCGGCCAGTCGGATATCACCTACGACACCACCGTGGCCCGTTCGGAGTTTGAACACGCGGCGCGCAATGCCGCCATTGCCTGGCTGATGAAGTCGTTTGGCAATTTCCACAATGACGTGACCACCGTTTTGCAAAACTATTTCCACTACTGCGCGCTGCGGATGAACTGCGTAGAGCTGGCGCGCACCTTCCTGTTTCTGGCCCACCAGGGTTCGGCTCCCCATTTGGGGCAGGAGGTGGTGTCACCGCTACAGGCACGGCAGATTAACGCCCTGATGGCGACCAGCGGCATGTATCAAAATGCCGGGGAGTTTGCCTGGCGCGTGGGGCTGCCGGCAAAATCGGGCGTGGGTGGCGGCGTGGTAGCGATTGTTCCCCATGAGATGGCCATTGCCGTCTGGAGCCCCGAACTGGACGAGACGGGTAATTCACTGGCGGGGGTGGCGGCACTGGAGCAGCTCACCCACCGACTGGGGCGTTCTGTATACTAATGACTGATTTCACTCCGCTGTTTACCCGGCTGGCACGTTCGCCGTTTCGTTCCCGTTTTCGTCTGGGAGTGAAAGAGCGACAGTACTGCTGGGATAAAGGGCCAGAAACTATCGATCAGCACGCGGCCGATTTTATTGCCAAACGGTTAGCTCCGGCGCGCCCGGCGAAGGATGGCAAACAGACGCCGATGCGTGGACACCCTGTGTTTATTGCACAGCATGCTACCGCGACCTGCTGTCGGGGCTGTCTTGCCAAATGGCATAATATTCCGGAAGGGGTTGCACTGACCGCCGCGCAGCAGCACTATGTTGTGCAAGTCATTCATTTCTGGCTGGTGCAGGAAATGAACGCAAAACATTGATGGGTACCGCAGTGTTACCTCTGTGTTATATATTGATGCTAATCTTTTACACTTCCGCCAGCCGCTAGATCATTGTCTGTCACAAGCAGTGATATGGATAGAGATTGAATGTCAGCTTCTCCTTTCTTCAGATTTACTTTCTTTGCTAAGAACAACCCGTTACGTAACGCGGTGTGGATCTTTTTGTTAACCACGCTGTTTTACTTTATCGGTGCGAAGTTACGTCTGATCGAAGCGCTGTCGGTCTTCTGGCCGCTTAATGGCGTGATGGCCGGGATTTTTGCCCGCTATATCTACCTCAACCGGTTGCGCTACTACGCCATCTCATACGTGGCGATGCTGGGTTACGATGCCATCACAACCAACTGGGGTATCGCCTCGCTGGTGATCAACCTCTCGAATATGGCGTTTATCGTTACCCTGGCGCTGCTGGTGATCCGCGATAAACGGCTCAATAAAGGTACGCCGGATCCGCTCAACGCCCTGCGTCTGTTTGGCTACTGTCTTGTGGCTGCGCTGTTTTGTGCGTTAATCGGGGCAGCGGGTGCTGTGGGTATTGCCAGTCAGACCTTCTGGCCGTCGGTGGCCGACTGGTTCAGTGAACAGTTCTCTACCGGGGTGCTGATTGTGCCCTGTTTGTTGACCATCCGGTGGCCTGAACTGACTCGTCAGGTTCGCCTGCAAAATTTGATGCCGGTGGCAGCGCTGATCGTCTCGGTCTTCGCCTCTGTCATGATCGGTGGTGCCGGGAGCCTTGCCTTCCCGCTGCCTGCGCTCATTTGGTGCGCGGTACGCTATTCAGTGCCGGCAACCTGTCTGTTGACCTTCGTGACCGGTGCCACAGAGATCACGCTTATCGCCAACTCGATTATTGATATCGCCGTGACGTCGCCCCTTACCACGCCGATGATGTTTTCGGCGCGTCTGGGGGTCGCTACCATGGCGATTTGTCCGGTGATGGTCGCAGTGAGCGTGGCGGCGATCAACTCGCTCATCCGCCAGGTCTCGCTGCGCGCGGACTATGATTTCCTGACCCGTGTTTACTCCCGGTCCGGACTGTACGAAGCGCTCAAACATGAGGAGTCGCATCGGCACCCTCGCTTCCTGACAGTGATGTTGCTGGATATCGATTACTTTAAAAGTATCAACGATAACTATGGCCATGAGTGCGGCGACAGGGTGCTCCAGGCGTTCGCAGAACAGGTGCAAACCACCGTGGGAGAGGATGGTCTGGTGGCGCGGATGGGGGGCGAAGAGTTTGCGGTGGTCGTCAACTCTCCATCGGCACAGCAGGGCTATGCGCTGGCCGAACGCATCCGGGCCTCTATTGAGCAGCATCCCTTCCACTGGCGTGGGCAGACGCTCTTCATCACGGTCAGCATTGGCCTGGGAAGCGGTAAATCTGAATCCTGGCAACTCACCGAGGTCTTTAACCGTCTGCTGACCGAAGCGGATGATTATCTCTATCGTTCGAAAAAAGCGGGACGAAATCGTACCAGTGGTCGGCTGGACGAAAGGGTTCAGCCTGCCGGGAATACTACCGCGCGTGAACAGGTATAACCGCGCAGACCAGTCTGGCTGCGGGGTTTATATCCTTGTTTAACAGATAAATATCTTGCTACGTATTTTTAACGCCAATACTATAACAGGGTGATTGTATCGGAAAAAACGTGTGATGAACGGAACTGACCAAATCAGTAAGCCCCCCCGCATACCAGGAAGTCGGTTCGTCAAACGCATGTACTTGATGCGGATCCTTGGCACCTTTCTTTGCTTTATCCCTATCTGCTCCGTCTTGTTAGAGCAACACCGCTCCGGCTGGCTAATTGGCCTGTTGGCGCTGAATGCCTTTGTCTGGCCAACTCTCGCCTGGATGCGCTCACGTCACTCCGCAACGCCGCTTAAAACCGAGCACCAGAACCTGATACTCGATGCAGGGGCCGGCGGTTTCTGGATTGCGATGATGGCCGCCAATCCGCTTCCTTCGGTGACCATTGCCACCATCCTGCTGGCGGATCGCCTGTCAGCAGGCGGTGTACCCTTAATGAAAAAGGCGCTGGGGCTGATGGTGGCCGTATTTCTGGCGACGTGGTTGACTCAGGGTATGGCACTGGTTGCTGAGGTGTCTCAACGTACCATGTACGCCACGCTGCCGCTGATTGCCGTCTATTCCCTGGCGCTGAGCGTGCTGACCGACAGCATTGCCATTCGCCTGCGCCTGAAATCCCGTGAGCTGGAACGCATCGCGATGATGGATCCGCTGCTGGATATCGCTAATCGCCGCCTGCTGGAAACACGCATCGATCATGAACTGAACAAGCTGCGTAAAAGCTGTCATGAATCGGCGCTGATGTTTATCGACATTGATAACTTCAAAGAGGTGAATGACCGTTTCGGCCACAAGGTAGGGGATATGCTTTTGGTGACAGTGTCACATATTCTGCATGTTGCTACCCGGACAACCGACACTCCCGCGCGGCTGGGCGGGGATGAGTTCGTCATTTTACTCCCTGACACCTCCCTCGAAGAGGCCCGGAGCGTGGCTACCCGTATTATGGATGCCGCTGCTATTATTGATGAAGTTGCCGATGAGCCGGTGCTGTGTACCGTAAGTATCGGTATTGCCAGCGCCACGAGAGAGATGAAGAGTGTTACTGACTGGTTACAGGCTGCAGACACCGCGCTCTATCAGGCGAAACGGGAAGGTAAAAACCGCATTTTTGCCCATTGATTCACTGCAAGATGCGCTAAGCTTTTAAAAAGGACGCCCTCCGGAGACGACATGAAACCACCCATATTCCCTGCCAACGAAGCGGAGCGTCTTGCATCGCTGCGCGATTCAGGTCTCCTTGAGGCCAATTTACACCCAACCTGCGATCGATTGACCAGGCTGGCGAAACGGTTATTTGATGTGCCCATGGCGATGGTGAATCTGGTGAGCGAGCATACCGTCCTGGTGAAGTCGGCCGTGGGCATGTCCGAGGCTGCCCAGCCACGGAACATCTCTTTTTGCGGGCATACCATTCTTTCATCCTCGGCGCTGATCGTGCCCGACACCCTGAAAGATGAACGTTTCCTCGATAACCCCCTGGTAACCGATGACCCGCCGGTCCGCTTTTATGCCGGTTATCCTCTCAGCCTGCCGAACGGGGCGGTCGTAGGTGCTCTGTGCCTGCTGGACAACCGGCCGCGACAGTTTAGCGAGCAGGATATCGCCAGTCTGCGTGACCTGGCGGCGCTGGCAGAAGTGGAGTTTTCTGCCGTCAGTTCGGCCATCACCGACGACCTGACCGGGCTCTATAACCGCCGGGGCTTCCACCATATGGCGACCTGGGGTATCAATAACGCCCGTCGTCGCGCCGAACCCCTGACGCTGGCCTGGCTCGATCTGGATCGTTTTAAGCAGATTAACGATCGTTATGGTCATGCGGATGGCGATGCGGCCCTGAAGGCCATGGCCGATTTGCTGAAAGCCACCTTCCGGGAGGCCGACGTGCTGGCGCGCTATGGCGGAGATGAGTTCGCCATTCTCTTTACCAACAGTGATGAGAAGGGCGCCTGGATTGCAATGCAGTTTCTAACGGAACAGGCGGCAGTCTGGAATGAGCACGCCCAGCACCCGTGGGCGCTCTCCTTCTCGTGGGGGGTGAGCGAGTTTGATCACGATCGCGATGACCTGCATAGCTGGTTACGCACCGCCGATGAGAAGATGTACTCCATGAAACAGCAGCGCGGTACCGGGCGCGTATCATAAGTAAATCCTCTTGTGTTAATAAAACGTTAAGAGCAAGCTGATGTGGTTGATTATGGAGAAAATAATGACCACATCACTCGCTATTTCATCTCTCTCGCGTGAACAAATCCTTACGCATCTTCCCGCTTTAGCCGACATTCTGCACAACTGCGTACAAGGTGGCGCATCGGTAAGCTTTATGTTGCCGTTTACCCAGGATCAGGCCTGCGATTTTTGGCGCGGCGTTGCCGATAGCGTTGGGCGTGGCGAACGCGTTGTACTGGCCGCGGCCCGCGCCGATGGCGAACTGATCGGTACAGTGCAGCTCATTACCGACCAGCCGCCAAACCAACCCCATCGCGCGGATGTCGCCAAGTTGCTGGTCCATGAAAATGCGCGTCGTCTCGGGGCCGGTCTACAGCTGATGCAGGCGCTCGAGCAGCACGCCCGTTCCCACAATAAAAGCGTGCTGGTGCTGGATACCGCCACCGGTAGCGGGGCGGAAACCTTCTATACCCGTACCGGCTGGCAAAAAGTGGGCGAGATCCCGCGCTATGCGCTGATGCCTGGCGGCGAAATGACGGCGACCTCGGTGTTCTACAAATTTTTATAGTCTTTAGCAAAACTGCTACAAGCTTTGATCAAAACGGGGGTTAGTGGTCGTAAAGTTTTGGTAAGTTATTACACCAATCTTATCAGGCTGTATGACTAATCATAAAAGGAACCCCCTAGTGAACACACTCAACCGTCGTGATTTCCCCGGTGCCCTCTACCCTGAACGTATCATCCAGTTTGGTGAGGGCAACTTCCTGCGCGCGTTTATCGACTGGCAGATTGACCAGCTAAACGAGCATACCGACCTCAATGCCGGCATTGCGATTGTGCGTCCGATTAAAAGTGATTTCCCCCCGTCACTCAGCACTCAGGACGGCCTGTATACCACCATCATTCGCGGTCTGAATGAGCAGGGTGAAGCCGTGAGCGACGCGCGCCTTATCCGCTCTGTTAACCGCGAGATCAGCGTCTACGATCAGTACGATGAGTTTCTGAAGCTGGCGCACAACCCGGAGATGCGCTTTGTCTTCTCGAATACCACCGAAGCGGGGATCAGTTACCACGCCGGAGATCGCTTCGACGACGCGCCTGCCGTCAGCTACCCGGCCAAACTGACCCGTCTGTTATTTGAGCGTTTCAGCCACTTTAACGGCGCCAGCGATAAAGGCTGGGTGATTATTCCTTGTGAACTGATTGACTATAACGGCGAGGCGCTGCGTGAGCTGGTGCTGCGTTATGCCCAGGAGTGGGCGCTGCCGGCGGCCTTTACTCAATGGCTGAACGAGGCCAACAGCTTCTGTTCCACCCTGGTTGACCGTATCGTCACGGGCTATCCGCGTGACGAAGTGGCGGCGCTCGAGAAATCTCTGGGTTATCACGACGCCTTCCTCGACACCGCCGAACACTTTTACCTGTTTGTGATTCAGGGGCATAAATCTCTGGCCGCCGAGCTGCGTCTCGACCAGTTGCCGCTTAATGTGCTGATTGTGGATGACATCAAACCCTATAAAGAGCGCAAAGTAGCCATTCTGAACGGGGCGCATACCGCGCTGGTGCCGGTGGCCTTCCAGGCCGGGCTGGATACCGTTGGCGAAGCGATGAATGATGCGCAGATCTGCGCCTTTGTTGAGAAAGCCATTTACCAGGAGATTATCCCGGTGCTGGATCTGCCGCGCGACGAGCTGGAGTCATTCGCCAGCGCGGTGACGGGGCGTTTCCGCAATCCGTACATTAAGCATCAACTGCTGTCGATTGCGCTCAACGGCATGACCAAATATCGCACCCGTATTCTGCCGCAGTTGCTGGCAGGGCAGCAGGCGAGCGGTAAACTCCCGGCGCGCCTGACCTTTGCGCTGGCTGCGCTGATTGCCTTCTACCGTGGTGAACGTAACGGCGAATCCTACCCGGTGCAGGATGATGCCCACTGGCTGACCCGTTTCCAGCAGCTCTGGGCTCAGCATCGTGATAAGCAGATCGCAACCAGCCAACTGGTCACTGCGGTTCTGAGCGTGAGCGAACACTGGGAGCAGGACCTGACGCAGGTGAAAGGTCTGGTCGAGCAGGTGACGCTGGATCTGGATGCGATTTTGCACCAGGGGATGCGTGCGGCGGTGGAGCCGCTGTGCTAATTCTTCTGCCTTAACTGTACCCGGCTGCGGCCGGGTTTTTCAGTAATCCTATTAGTTACAACATACTATTTTGCTTTTTTGATTAAGGTCGGGCACCGTGCGCACTGTCAGAGGTCTGGCAAGGGTGCAATACTTCTTTAACATACTTGCAACCGTGACAACGATCACGTTTAATAGTCGCCGCTCTTAATTCTTCAGAAGCTGACTATGATCGTTCGTCCTCAACAGCACTGGCTGCGGATGATATTTGTCTGGCACGGTTCGGTGCTGGTTAAAATTTCCTCCCGCCTGTTTCTTAATTTTTTGCTCTCTATTGCCGTCATTATCCTGTTGCCCTGGTATACCTCACTCGGCATCAAACTGACCGTAGCGCCATTCAGTATCCTTGGCGTGGCGATAGCGATCTTCCTCGGGTTTCGTAACAACGCCTGTTACTCACGCTATGTCGAGGCGCGGCAACTCTGGGGCCAACTGATGATTGCTTCCCGCTCGCTGTTCCGCGAGGTGAAAAACACGCTACCCGATGATCCGGCACTGGGTGAATTTGTGCGTCTGCAGATTGCCTTCGCCCATTGCCTGCGTATGTCGCTCCGCCGCCAACCGCAGGCCAGCCAGCTGGCGAACTACCTGTCACCCGAAAACCTGCGCCACACGATGGATTCCAGTACACCGGCAAATCGCATTTTGTTGATTATGGGGGAGTGGCTGGCCGTACGGCGCCGGGAAGGGCAGTTGTCCGATATCCTCTTTCACAGCCTCAATAACCGTCTGAATGATATGTCTGTGGTGCTGGCCGGATGCGAGCGTATTGCCAATACACCGGTACCGTTCGCTTATACGCTGATTTTGCATCGCACGGTCTATCTGTTCTGCATCATGTTGCCCTTCGCCCTGGTGGGGGATCTGCATTACATGACGCCGTTCGTTTCGGTGTTGATCTCCTATACCTTTATCTCTCTCGATGCGCTGGCAGAAGAGCTTGAAGAGCCCTTCGGCACTGAAAACAATGACCTGCCGCTGGATGCTATTTGTAATGCGATGGAAAGAGACCTCCTGCAGATGAACGACGAGCAAGAGATCCCGCCGCGCATCCTGCCTGATAAGTACTACCAGTTAACCTGAAACGGTTCGGGGCGGTTGGCAACCCTGGCACGCCTCGACGTTTATTATCCCATCGGCAGACGTAACCGGGCCGCCAGCCAGGCCTTGCGCGCAGGACTAACCTGCAGTAGCGTCGTTATCCTGTCCGCTATCTGGAAAGGAATCATGAATATCACCATCACGCCCGCGCAGCCTGAACAGCTTGCCGCGTTGCGCGCCATTGAATTGGCGGCATTTGATACATTACGGCTCGCCGGTGCGGTCAGCGGCGAGGCCTCTGCGGCAAGCCTGGACGAACTGGGTGCCTTGCGCGAGGAAGGGGTGTTACTGACGGCTTTGACGCCGGAGGCGGTGCCGGTCGGTTTTGCAGCAGGCAGCATGGAAGAGAACTGGCTTCATATTGCTGAAGTGGATGTGCACCCTGACTGGCAGCGTCAGGGCGTGGGGACTCAGTTGATGCGGGCGATACTTGATACCGGGCGAGCCCGTGGTCTTGTTGGGGCAACCCTGACAACCGATCGCCTGGCGGCGTTTAATGCGCGTTTTTACGCGACGCTGGGTTTTGAAATAATCGAAGGGTCCGCAAGGCCGTGTCATTTGGCGGATCGGATCACCGATGAAATCAACAGCGGGTTCGATCCCGCCAGACGTGTCGCTATGTTGATGCGCTTTTAATTGATGTAAAACCCGCCAGGCGATTCCCGGCGAGTTATCTCACAGGCTGGGATATTTCCCATCCTCATCCACCAGGTAAATCTGGGTTAAATACCATTTTTGCTTCTCCTGCTTAAAATGGTACTCATACACGGGCGAATAATACTCAGCCGACAGCTGGGTGGTGATAACCGCCTCCTGCTGTTGAATGTTTTTGCCGATAATTTTCTCCCGCGCCGGGTCGTGCGAAGCGTCGGAACCATACGCGACGGGCTCACCGTGAAAGTCAGGTTGGGTATATTTTTTTAGCAGTGCGGCATAATTTTGCTCCGCCGTTTTCATCGCATTGACATCATCTGGACGACGATTCTGGAAGGATTCATCGTTCCAGATTTTATAATCATGCTGAAATGCCACTACCATCTGCTCTGGTGATGTAGCCATTGCCTCAGTCATACATAGCACTCCCGAAAGGAATAAAAGCAGAGAAATCAGCCTGTTTTTCATCGTGTCTTATCCGCCTGCGCAGCCAGGGATGAAAGTTGCCATCCGGTCAAAAGGCCCGTTGCGGCCAACATTTATGCTCCATGATCTTCTCTCTTTTGCCACCAGCGCGGGGATAAACACGATTATCATCTCGCATAACTCCTTAAATTTAAAAAGATCAGAGCATAGCCAGTGGACTCCGCTTGCGCCAATCGTCTCGTGAAAGAGTAAAGAGCAGGCTCGGGGGCGCGTTCTTCACGTCGTCAACTTCACGGCTATAGGTCAGCCCCGTTTTCATCAGCACCTTTTGCGATGCGAGATGGTTACCCCGTACCACGGCAGAAATTTCACTCAGTCCGAGCGTCTCAAAGCCGTAATGCACGGCAGAGAGAGAAAACTCTGTTGCCAGTCCTTTACCCCAGGCGTCGGTGGCAAAACGATATCCGAGATTATTGATAGTGATGTCGGCATAACGGCTGATGCTTAATCCCCCAAAGCCAATGATCTGTTCAGGATTTTCGCGTAACGCGATCGCCCAGTTGCCGAATCCCTTATCGCGCCAGTGCATGAGCCAGCGTTCAAGCACCGCTTCTGCATGCTGGAGAGAGGGATAGGGGCCTGCGGGGTTAAATTGATTGGTCGCCGGGTCACCATAAATGCTGAACAGCATTTGTGCATTGGTCTCTGTGACAGGCCGAAGTTGCAGGCGTTTCGTTTCTACTATCACACTCTTCTCCCGGAGTTTATGGTCAGATGCTGCCATGAAAAGCATTGAACATTTTTAGCCCTGCGTAAAGCGCTAATAACAATGGTAAATGAGTACAAGGCTATGACGTTTCACCGGCCCTCCAGGCCATGACTCACTCCCGGATTGCCTCTTCCAGGAATTCGATAAACGCTCTGACCTTCGCATTCAGCGCCGATCGTTCATGAACACAGGCGAAAATCGTCATCGGCACGGATTCCGTATCGTGACAAAACAGAGGGACCAGCTGTCCATTATCAATAAAAGGCTGTGCGACAAAGCTTGCCAGACGCGCTATCCCGCCGCCGTTGACGGCAATTCTGGCAATAATATCAATATCATCACTGATAAATTTTGGGTTGAGTTTGGCGTTAACCTGCTGGCCGTTGACGGCGAATGTCCAGGGAAGGAAACGTCCATCTGTGGGATAACGAAATACCAGACAGGCGTGATGGCTCAGTTCATCCGGCGAGCTGGGAGTTCCGGCTAGCGCCAGATAGGCCGGTGCTGCGCAGAATACAAAGGGGAGGGAGGCGATTTTACGGGCGATAAGCTGATCGTTAAGTTGCGCCTCGATGCGGATACTCACATCCACCCCTTCGAGGCGATGATCGACGTTACGGTCGGTTGCGATCAGTTCCACCTCAATATCGGGAAAAGCCTGATTAAAAGCCGGCATGAGCGGGGCGATAACATGGCGACCAAACGCGGCCGTGGTGGCTATGCAGAGCGGGCCCTGCGGTCGACTCTCCGTGGCCGCGGCCTGCGAAGCGATCTCGATATCCTGAGGAATATGTCGAACTTTCTCGAAATAACGTTTTCCGTTTTCGGTTAACGTCATGCTCCGGGTGGTGCGCGAAATCAGACGCACCCCTAAATGCGACTCCAGCCGGGATAAGCTCTGGCTTACCGCCGCTGGGCTCATCCCTTTTGCCCGCGCCGCGGCAGCGATGCTTCCATTCTCGACCACCCGAATAAAATTGCTGATTAGCCCTAACACGTCCATCGCGTCTCCGAGGTTCTATTCATCACATTCTCTTAATAATGATTAAAGCACAGCCGCTCTACTGAGAGAACGCTTAACTTGTTAGTTTAGCGGCTGTTTTCACCTGACAAAATCAAGAAGGACGGTTCATGAACGACACCATCGCAAACAGAACTCCCCGTATTCGCTTGCCAAAGCACGCCTCGCCTTACGTTTTCGCACTCTATATGGCGACCATTATGGCCTTTCTGATGAGCCTGGTTATTACCCTGGCTGAATTCGGCGCCGGCCCGCATTACATGGAAAATGTGATGAATGCTTATCAGGTTGCCATGCCGGCGGCCTTTTTCTGCATCCTCGTGGTCCGTCCGGTGGTGAGCCGTCTGGTCGGATTGACGGTCCACGGCTGAAAACGGCTCGTTGTGCTATGACAAACAGAGGGATATCCTTTTATCTCTTACGGGATATCTCTTTGTTTAGCTTCGCAACCTTTGCAGGTTTCACGCTTATGCCAGACACGACTATCGAAACGCTTCTGGAAGCCCAGGGCCCCTGCGGTATGCTCAGGGGAACGTTACTCTCGCCGGTCCCTTCTCCTCAACAGGTCGTTTTCATTCTTCCCGGATCCGGACCCACCGATCGGGACGGCAATAACCCGCTGGGCGTGAGTGCGTCTACCTATCGACATTTGGCCCAGGCGCTGGCCGCGTACGGCATTGCTACGCTCCGTATTGATAAGCGCGGGATGTTCGCCAGCGCATCCGCCGTGCCTGATGCCAATGCCGTAACAGTGCAGGACTACGTTGATGATGTTCGTGCCTGGATAGCAGTGCTAAAACGCGAAGTGCCTACCGCCGCCGTCTGGCTACTGGGCCACAGCGAAGGCGGCGTCGTGGCGCTCGCTGCGCAGGAAGAGGAGGTAAAAGGGGTCATGCTGGTCGCAACGCCAGCGCGTCCGCTGGGTGAAATCTTGCGTCAGCAGCTGGCAAACGCCGCGCTTCAGGAGGAGGGCAGCGCTATTATTGCCGGGCTCGAGCAGGGTTGCCGTGTCGATGTTGCACACGCCCATCCGGCGTTGCAAAGCCTCTTTAATCCCGCTGTTCAAGGCTTTCTTATCGATCTCTTTTCCCGCCATCCGCAGGCCATGATCGCTACCGTGCGCAAACCGCTGCTGATTTTACAGGGCGAGCGCGACCTGCAGGTAGAGCCGGAGGAGGCCCGGCGCCTCAGCGCGGCTAACCCCAATGCCACTCTGGTCCTGCTCCCGGATACCAATCATGTACTGAAGTCGGTTTGCTCCGATAGCCTGCAAGAAAACATGGCGGCTTATTCCGATGCCTCGCTTCCGCTGGCGCCCGGGGTGGTCACTGCCATTACGCAATTTCTTGCCCGGCACTGAATATTGGCTCTGACATCCTGCCGCCTTTTCATGTTAAAACATTGTTACGCGTCTCGACGCGGAACACGCTGTGTTCATTTGAAACCGCACATCGCAAACGCCTGTGTTTCATAATCAAAAAATAACAACAATAAGGAGAGACGATGCAGTTGAGAAAAGCGCAGGCGCATGAAGCCGAAGCGTTGTGGAGTCTGCGCAATCTGGCGATCCGCCACGGTTGTGTCAGCAGTTATAGCCCGGAGATTATCCGTAACTGGACCCCAGAGGCCATGCCCGAACATTACCGTAAGATGATTATCGATAACCCGTTTTATGTTATCGATGCCCAGGGCGTACTGGTCGCCAGCGGTTATCTCGATCTGAATGCTGCGAGCGTAGAAGCGATTTTTACCCTGCCAGGCTACACCGGCAAAGGGCTGGCATCGCAAATTATTGCGGCTATTAAAGATGAGGCGATCGCGCGGGGTATAGCCCGGCTGACGCTCGAAGCGACACCGAATGCCGCCGATTTTTACCTGCGCCACGGGTTTGAGTGGCTGGGTGAGAGTATGCACCCGTCGGCAATGGCCCGCGCCGAGCTGCGCTGCGTCAATATGGCCATCACCCTCTAAATTTTTCCCTTGTTTGTATCACAGTGTATATAGCGCCGGGTCCGATACGCAGGCATGCAGTTCGGCCCCTTTGTGCACACATTATCCTTACACTGGCATGTTGTTATGTCCGGGTAAACACAACCCGGAGACAGACAAATGAAAAACAAACTGGCTTATTCAACCCTGGTCGCAGCCCTCTCTCTTTCAACCGTGATGGCCTGTCAGGCCGAAGCGGCAGGGACGGATTACCGTGCCGCATTTAATCGGCTGCATCAGATCAACGCCGGTGACCTGAACGTCGGTTACGTTGATATCGGCCCAAAAAATGGCGAACCGGTGATTTTGCTGCACGGCTGGCCCTACGACATTAGCAGCTATGCCGAGATAGCCCCGGCGCTGGCGGCGAAAGGTTATCGCGTCATTGTTCCTTATAACCGCGGGTTTGGTACCACCCGTTTTCTCTCCTCGAAAACTCCGCGAAATGGGCAACCTGCCGCCATGGCGAAAGATGTCATTAATCTGATGGATGCGCTTAACATCAAACAGGCGGTTTTCGCAGGTTACGACTGGGGCGCCAGAACGGCGGATATCGTGGCGGCGCTGTGGCCTGAGCGGGTCAAATCGTTGGTTTCGGTGAGCGGTTATCTGATTGGTAACCAGCAGGCGGGTAAAAAACCGCTGCCGCCGCAGGCCGAATTACAGTGGTGGTATCAGTTCTACTTCGCTACCGAACGCGGCGAGAAGGGCTATGCCGCAAACACCCACGACTTTGCGAAGCTGATCTGGACTCTGGCCTCACCGGGCTGGAAATTTAGTGATGCCACCTTTAATCGCAGCGCTAAAGCGCTGGATAACCCGGATCATGTGGCGGTCACCATCAGCAACTACCGGTGGCGTCTGGGTCTTGAGCGCGGCGAGAAAAAATACGACAACTACGAGCAAAAACTGGCGGCGGCCCCTGTTATCACCGTGCCTACCATTACCATCGAAGGGGATAATAACGGCGCACCGCATCCGCTGCCGGCCGCCTATGCCGCCAAATTTACCGGCAAATATGAGCACCGCACCTTTACGGGCAATATAGGGCACAACCCGCCGCAGGAAGATCCACGCGATTTTGTTCAGGCCGTGGTGGATGCGGACCATCTTTAAGCAAACTATGCTAATTTCTGCGTATCCCTTATTAACAGGAGCTTACCGTGGATGCAGCTGACCATATCCTTGTCGTCGATGACGACAGGGATATTCGTGAACTGATCGTTGATTACCTGCATAAGTCGGGCTACCGCGCGACCGGGGCGGCCAACGGCAAAGAGATGCGCGCCGTGCTTGATAAACAACATATCGATCTGGTGGTGCTGGATGTCATGATGCCCGGCGACGACGGTTTGACGCTCTGCCGCCAGCTGCGTAGCGATAAGCACCAGGATCTACCGGTATTGATGCTCACCGCCCGCAGCGACGATATGGACCGCATCCTTGGGCTGGAGATGGGGGCCGATGACTACCTGGTGAAACCCTTTGTTGCCCGGGAGTTGCTGGCGCGCATTAAAGCGATTCTGCGTCGTTTTCGTACCCTGCCACCTAATTTGCAGGTGACAGAAGCCGGGCGGATCATTGCCTTTGGGGAGTGGCAGCTGGACACCAGCGCCCGCCATCTGCTGGATGCCGCAGGGACGATCGTGGCGCTGAGCGGGGCGGAGTACCGTCTCCTGCGGGTGTTTCTGGATCATCCCCAGCGCGTGTTAACCCGCGACCAGCTTCTCAACTTCACTCAGGGGCGAGACGCCGAGCTGTTCGAGCGCTCTATCGACCTGCTGGTGAGCCGTGTGCGACAACGCCTGAACGAGGATGCCCGTACCCCGGCCTATATCAAAACCGTGCGCAGCGAAGGCTATGTCTTCTCCATGCCGGTCAGCATCGTTGAGGCGCGAAAATGAAATTCTGGCCACGTTCGCTCCTCTATCGGTTGCTGCTGATTGTGCTGCTGGGACTGCTGCTGGCCAACGGCCTGAGCCTGACGCTGGTGATGATCGAAAGAATGAGCAGCGTCCGTAACGTGATGTTGGGAAACCTCGAGCAGGATGTTGCCACCAGCGTGGCAATCCTCGACAGGCTGCCTGCCGATGAGCGGGCGGAGTGGCTGCCCCAGCTGGCGCGGGGCAATTACCGCTACCTTTTGGGCGAGGGGGAGCCCGGCAACCCGCCGCACGACGCCCGATCCCGGGATGCCATCCGCACCATTACCGACACCCTTGCGGGCCGCTACCCGCTGCGCTTTACCGCCGTACCGGGGCCTGTGTCGCACATTCAGGCTCATGTCACCCTGCGCGACGGCGCGCCCCTTACCATCGATCTGATCCCGCGCATGCCGCCGGTGGCCCGCTGGTTACCGGTGGTGTTTATCCTGCAGGTATTGCTTGTAGCGCTCTGCTCCTGGCTGGCGGTCCGGCAAGTGGTGCGTCCGTTTACCCGATTCACCCGGGCGGTGGATGCGCTGGAGCCAGCCAGCCAGCCCCTGACGCTGGCCGAACAGGGGCCGCTGGAGGTGCGCCAGGCTGCGCGGGCCTTTAACGCCATGCAGCAGCGAATCCAGGCTTATTTACAGGAGAGGGCGCAGATCCTGGCCGCCATCTCTCACGATTTGCAAACCCCGATTACCCGTATGAAACTGCGTGTCGAAATGGCCGATCAGCCAGAGCTGCGCGATAAGCTGACCGCCGATCTGGATAATATGACCCGACTGGTGCGGGAGGGGATCGCCTTTGCCCGCTCGTCCGGATCGTCTGAAGAGACGCCCCGGCGTCTGGATCTGCACGCTTTTATTGACACCCTGGTGTGCGACTATCTCGACATTGGGAAAAACGTGCAATTTCGTGCAAACGGCGTCGGACAGCCGCTGACGACACGCCCGCAAGCCTTGCGCCGGGTAGTGACTAACCTGCTGGATAATGCTCTGAAATTTGGTGATGCCGCCGACGTGACGCTCAACTTTGCTCCTCGTGAGGTCAGTATCGTTGTGGCTGATAACGGACCGGGGATCCCGCAGGATGAACTGGCCGCCGTGCTGCAACCTTTTTATCGAGTGGAATCTTCCCGTAATCGCGAAACGGGCGGTACGGGGTTAGGGCTGGCGATTGCCGCCCAGCTCACCGGCCAGATGGGCGGAAAACTGCAGCTCGTTAACCGCCCGGAGGGAGGACTGGCAGTAACCGTGACTTTACCTGCTACGCAAATGTAGTCTTTTGTATCCGCCTGGGTCGTAGATACCCAGGCTGACAAATCTCGCTTTTCTACACATATCCCGCACACATCACTCCGCTGTAATAACCCCACTGCGCCGTTGCAGATAACTGCTTAGTGAGGTTGATATGACGCTGTTAATCGCTTTTTTTGGGGGCATGGTAAGCCTGCTCAGCCCCTGCACGCTGCCGGTGATCCCGCTGCTCTTTGCCGGATTTCGTGGCCAGCCCCGGCAGATAGCCGCCATGCTGGCTGGCATGGTAATGATGTTTACCCTGGTTGCCGGGCTTATCACCGTCGCCAGCGACTGGGTAATTGATGCCACGCTGGTGGGGCGCTGGCTGGCCCTTGCGGTGCTGGCAATGGCCGCCGTGTCGCTGATTTTTCCGGGCGTAGCCCTGCGCGTGGCGGGCCCCGCGTTGAAGCTGGGGAATGTGCTTAATGACCAGAGCCATAAAACGCGCGGGTTGGTCTCCGCCGGGCTCGCAGGCATGGCGGTAGGGTTACTGTGGTCACCCTGCGCCGGGCCGATATTAGGGGCGATCCTCAGTCTGGGGCTGGCGGGTGAAAGTGCCCTGACCAACGGAGCGCTTCTGGCAGCCTATGGCAGCGGTTGCGCTGTGATGCTGGCGCTGTTGGCCTTTTGTGGTCAGCGGGTGTTAACTCGCCTGAAAGCCAGCGGAGGAGTGATGGAAGGGCTGCGCAAAACCGCCGGTGTGATGATGCTGGGCACCGTAGTACTCACCGCCAGCGGGATGAACAGCTTGTTACAGGGGGCAAATGGCGTGGCCGATCGGGTCGAGCAGCGCCTGTTACAATGGGCTCCCGATATCACACGACCGGCGAAGTTACAGCCGGTGGTAGATACGGCCCCGTCCAGCGCGATGCCTTCCCTCAGCGGTGGCACGGCATGGATTAACGGTGAGCCGGTCACGCCCGCGTCGTTAAAGGGCAAAGTGGTATTGATTGATTTCTGGACCTGGGACTGCATCAACTGCCAGCACACGCTCCCGCATGTCCGGGAGTGGGCAAAAAAATATGCTGACCAGGGGCTGGTAGTCATTGGCGTACATACCCCGGAGTACCCCTGGGAAAAACCGCTCGACTCGGTGAAAAAGGCGGTAGCGAAGTGGCAAATCCCTTACCGCGTCGTTACAGATAATAACTACAAAATCTGGACGGCGTTTGGTAATCAATACTGGCCCGCACACTACTATTTTGATGCCAAAGGGCAACTCCGTTACACCGCGTTTGGTGAAGGAGATTATGCAAAACAGGAGCAGGTTATTCAGCAATTACTTAAAGAGGCCAGAACCTGATTGTTTAAATAAATTCCCCTGATTTTTATTTTACCGCTTTATATCATGACGGCGCACATTATCCATATGTGCGCTTTTCGCGTGAATTTATTTCAAGCAAAATTAACGATCCGTGCGCTAATGCTTTTACTGTTTTACATACATTTACAGGAGTGATAACAATAATGCCCTGCAACCTTATTCAGGTTGTATTTTGGCAAGTGGCAGATTATCAGGGTATAAAAAAATGAAAATTAATCAACTGAGCATGCTGATTAGCGCAGCCATGCTCTGCACAACCGCACACGCAGCAGAGATTTATAATAAAGATGGCAACAAACTGGATCTTTATGGTTTAGTTTCCGCAGAGCATTATTTTTCTAACAGCAGTGATAACGATGGCGACCAGACTTATATGCGTCTGGGTTTCCGCGGTGAAACTCAGGTTAACGAGCAGATTACCGGGTATGGCCAGTGGCAGATGCACATCGATGCTACTAAATCCGAAGGCGAAAGCAATAACCCGCGTACCCGTTATGCGTTTGCGGGGCTGAAATTCGCCGATTATGGCTCTATTGATTACGGCCGTAATAAGGGCGTGGTCTATGATTCGCTGGCCTATACCGACATGCAGCCAGAGTTCGATGGCATGACCTACGGTTCCGATCAGTTCCTTTTCAGCCGTACCAATGGTGTGCTGACCTACCGCAACACCGACTTCTTCGGTCTGGTTGATGGGCTCAACGTTGCGCTGCAGTATCAGGGTAAAAATGATGGCGGCGGGGAGCCGGGCGTGCGTGACGTACTGCGCCAGAATGGTGACGGCTTCGGGGCCTCTGTTACGTACGACATCGGTGCGGGCTTTAGCGTAGCGGGCTCGATGATGAGTTCTGACCGTACTAATGAACAAAATACCGCCGCCGGTATTATGGGTAGAGGTAAACGGGCCGAAGCGTATTCTGGTGCCATTAAGTATGATGCTAATAATGTCTATTTAGCGGCGATGTTTACCCAGGCCTATAATGCCTCCCGATTTGGTTCTCGCTCCAGTGACAGTGCCTATGGTTACGCCAATAAATCACAGATTATGGAATTCTACGCCGGTTATCTGTTCGATTTTGGGCTGCAACCTTTCGTCGCTTATGATGTATTAAAAGGTAAAAATCTCGGCAGGGCGGTATCCGGAAATACCTACGGTGACGAAGATCTGATTAAATATGTCGATTTTGGTGCGACCTATAACTTCAACAAAAATATTAACGTATTTGTAGATTATATGGTTAACCTGGTTGATGAAGATCGGTTTACCCGTGAAGCTGGTATTAATACCGACGACGTGGTCGCCGTCGGCGTGGTGTATCAATTCTGATTCACCTCAGGGTTCGCGTCTGGCAACAATAAACAGGCGCGGATAGGCAAGCAATATCTGGCCGTTCTCCTGTAGCGGATAGTGCTCTTCCAGTAGCTGATGATAGCGGAGCAGATAATTTTTCTGTTCGCTCTCATTCAGCTCCTGTAGCCATGGGCGTAAGCCCGTGGCGCTCACCCAGTCTATAATCGCCTGGTGCGACGCCATCTGATGGTAATAGGTGGTTCGCCACAATGTCACGTCACATCCCGCTTCGCTCAAAATATCATGATAAGCATGCACCCCCGGTAACGCTTCCCGTCCCCGATCCGGGTAACCTTGTTCCCAGGCCACTTCGCGCATCAGGACGTGGGTCGGCTCTTGCCAGTTATCCGGCATCTGTACTGCCAGCACGCCGTTCATTTTTAACAGCGAGACCAGTTTCGGCAGCAGATCGTAGTGGTCGGGTACCCACTGTAACGAGGCGTTAGCAAAGATCAGATCCAGGGGGCGATCCGGGCGGTAGTGACGGATATCTTCCTGCAGAAAGTGACAGTCGGGCAGGGTGCGGCTGGCTTCTGCAATCATCGCGGATGAGCTATCGACCCCGGTGATATGGGCCGTGGGCCAGCGCTGATGCAGCAGGGCGGTGCTGTTGCCCGGGCCACAGCCGAGATCGACAATCTGATCAGCGGCTTCGACGTTTACGCGGGAAAGCAGATCGATGGCCGGGCGGGTACGCTCCGAGCCATAGTGCAGATATAAGGTGGGGTTCCAGTCATCCATCGTAGCGCCTCCTGTTTTTATGAACACAGCAAGTGTAGATGATCCGGACAGAACTCCTGTTCTGTCCGCCTTATTATGCCTGCGGGATCGCGTCAAGCTCGGTATAAACGGTCAGACCGTGCTCCCGGGCGACCTCAATATCCAGATCCGCCCCTCGCGATGCGCCGGCGATACGATAGAGGGCATCACAGCGGGTAATTAACCGGTGCGCCACCGGATAGAGCATCGCTTCGCTTATCTCATCTCCCAGCTGCTGCGAACCGGCGGCTTTTGCCAGCGGCAGCGCCAGCCACTCGCCGATCAGCGGTATGTGCCCACGCTCCCATACCGCCAGCGCCGCGGCTTCCAGTTTCGCCAGGTTAGCCTCAATACGGACAGGGTCGCCATCGGTGCCGCTACGATAGGGGCCGGCAATCAAAATCAATTTTTTAGACATCATTTCCTCACAAAATGCCCTTCAGGGCGAGATGGTAAATCAGCATGATGGTTTTGCCATCGACAATCAGGCCGTCATCAATGGCGCGTAGCGCCGCCTCAAACGGCATTTCCAGAACCTCGATATCTTCGCCTTCGTCTTTAATGCCCCCACCGTCGCCGGTGCGATCCTGAGGCTGATATTCGGCAATATAGAAATAGAGTTTTTCGGTCACCGAGCCCGGGCTCATAAAGGCTTCGAACACTTTTTGTGGGCGTGCGACCCGATAGCCGGTCTCTTCTTCGGCTTCGGCTTTGATGCGGCTTTCGGGGTCCATGTTGTCCAGCAGACCGGCGGCGGTTTCGATGAGATAGCCGTCATGCCCGTTGAGAAAAACAGGAAAGCGGAACTGTCGGGTCAGGATTAGGGTGCGTTTTTCACGGTTATAAAGGAGGATGGTGGCACCGTTACCGCGATCGTAAGCTTCGCGATTTTGCCGTTGCCACTCCCCGTCATGACGCTGCAGTTCGAAGGTGTACTTTTTCAGGCTATACCAGTCATCAGACAGGATTGTGGTATCGATAATACGTACTTCTGCACGTTTTGATTGCATGTTTTACTCTCCCTCGGTAGTCTGACCATCATAAGCAGCACATTCGTGCAAGATCAAGTTAAAACGTGCAACTTCAGGAATAACCCGATGCTCACCAGTCAACGTAAACAACGCATCCTTGAGAAACTCAACGCCGAAGGGCAGGTATTATCGGGCGCGTTAAGTCTTGAATTCGCGGTCTCTGAGGACACCATCCGCCGGGATCTGCGCGAACTGGCGGCAGAAGGGCGCTTACAACGCGTTCATGGCGGCGCGTTGCCGGCTTCGGGCGCGGTGGCCAATTTTGCTGAACGAAAAACGTTGCGCACCGATGCGAAAAAGCGGGTGGCGCAGCAGGGGGCATCGCTGATTTCAGCCGGGCAGGTGGTGATCATTGATGGCGGGACGACCACCGGTGAACTGGTGCGCTGTCTGCCGGACGATCTGGCTATCACCGTGGTGACGCACAGCCCTGGCATTGCACTGGCGCTGGTTGAACATCCGCTGATTGAGGTGATCCTGATTGGCGGTCGGCTGTTCAAGCATTCGATTGTCACCGTCGGCGCGGCCACCGTCGAGGGTATCGAACGTATTCAGGCGGATCTCTTCTTTATGGGGGTTACCGGTATCCACCCCGAGGCGGGACTGACAACCGGTGATTACGAAGAAGCGTGTATCAAACGTGCATTTTCCGGTAGAGCAGCCGAAACGGTGTTGATGGCGTCGCCAGAGAAGATTAACAGCGCCTCGCCGTTTCAGATCGGTCCACTCTCCCTGGTCAACACCCTGGTGGTCGAGCCGGATACCGACGCCGCGTGGGTGAAGGCGATACGCGCAAAAGGGATAACCGTTGTAGGTGCTTAATCAGTCGCGGAGAAGAGCAAAAAAAGCGGGGCCGGCGAATGTCAGCCAGGCTCACAGCCTTATTACTCAAGTCATGATCGGCAATCGCAGGAATAAGGTTCTCTCCTGCGTTTGCGAAGGGATGAATCCGTGATGGATGTAAAACTGCCTGGCGCGGTCGGAAATAGCATGAACCATAATGGCCCGTACGCCAATGTTCTCAGCCACCCGGCAGCAGCGTAAGACGGCGTCATGAAGTAAATCAGCGCCGAGTCCTTTGCTGTGAAAACTCGCATCAACGGCAAGCCGGGCCAGAATGATGACGGGGACCGGATCGGGCATATTCCTGCGCAGGCTTCCCGGTGCAACAGCATGGGTGACGCTACCGGTCGCGAGAGAATAGAACCCAACCACCTGAGACGCGTTGCCCCGGCATACCACAAATGTCCTTGCGGCTCCCATGGATTGATTTTTTAACCCCCGGTGCTTAATCCATTCGTCCAGTGCCGCTTCACCACAGTGAAATTCAGCGAGAATATGTGACGAATTCAATGGTACTGGAGCCGTTACTTTTCCCACTGCGGTTTTCTCGCCAGGAGTTTATCCATCGCCGGATTAGCTGTCACCGGGGCATCCAGCATATCGATAAATTCGGCATATTGTTCATCGTTAAGATTAAACATCCGGCGGTCAAGGATGACGTTCTCAGCTGCCTGGCAGGCCATCTCCAGGATAAAATCGGTGCGTGATTTATGGAGAATCTCAGCGGCAGCATCAATCAGGGCTCGCTGCGCTTCTTTTGCCCGGATATTAAGCTGAACATCAGATTTCATACTTCCTCCTTTGTATAGCAAATGATATACACAGCTTAGCACTGATGTATAGCAAACGCTATACAGGCGTTACGCGAAGCTCACCCTGGACACTGCAATTAACTCTGTCAGCAACCCGATTTAACGCATGACCTTTTGAATGGCAAAAAGGTGTCACTTCTGCTTTGCGTTGACTCTACTGGAAAAGGTTAGCGCGGCAGTTCAACGACAAACGCATTCTCTTTTAGCGCGCCCTCAATAAACAGCGCCATCTCTTTCAATAGCTGTCGGCCTTCCTCCAGCGTACCGTTCGGCGTGCCGAAGGAGATCGTTAACTCTTTGCCGCTGCGCGACAACAGGATCTCTGCATCGTCTTTGTTGGCGGCGGGCAGGAACAGCGCCGAATGTTTGTTTTCCTCAATCGCCTGATGCAGGGTGACCAGCTCCGGACAATCCGCCACGTTCACTATTCCGTTGACGTAGAACTTCATGGTCTGGCCACTTTCCGCCGGATAGTAGACCAGCGTCACCCAGCTGGTTTCATTTCCCCAGCCTTCCGGATAGAGATGAATCGCCTTGTAATCGCCCTCCCAGTTATTCACCCGGTGGCGACAATTCTTATCGGGGAAGATCTCTGCCATCGTCAGCTTAGCGGTTTCAATCATCGCCGCCTCAAACTCCGCTAATAACGCGTTGGCTTTCAGTAACTGCTGAAAGTTTTCCGTCACGAAGGTCTGCTTGTCGTTATTCATGATCTGCTCAGGTTCCTTTCCACTTAGCGCATAAAGATGGTTTAAAAATTCGGTGTAGAAAACATGCCACTTGCTGAAAGGGAGGCGCGCCTGGTCGTGTCCCAGACGGTTTCGGGCCGCGTCTACCAGCGTGGAGTAGTTGATAAATGGCCAGCCTGCCTGTGGCGGACAGCGGTTAGCGTCTGGCTTCACAATGCAGGTATAGATTGGCTGCCCATTGTCCACACAGCTTTCAAGCAACTGCTGGTAGCTTGCAAAAGGGTTATTAATGGCGGAAAAGGTTTTATGCTCAATGCCGATAATAAAATCCTGATGATAGATCAGCAGATCGAGAAACTTGCCGTCTTCTGTTATGACCTCCCGGCTGACCTCAAGGGACGTGGTATCCAGCGCGTCGCCCTCGTTGCCGATGTTCAGGCAATGTAGCAATGCGTTTAACAACCAGGGCGGTACCCCCGCGTTTTCCCCCATAAACAATGCCAGCAGATCCGAGGTGGGATTCTCCAGATATCCCGAACCGCCTGCGGTAAAGAAATTCACTTCCGGAACGGCCTCTGGCGGCAGAGAATCCAGCTGCTGCAAAAAATCGGTGCTCAGGTCACTCATTTTCCAGTCTTTTCTATGGCTTACAGTCCGGTGATCCTACCGGACACAGGCGCCAGGCAATGCGCGAATTAACCCTGAAGTTTGGTGGGTTTTGGGCCTTTCAGGCGTATCGGCACGCCATGGCCTATTATTCAGAGAGTAATGACTGGGGTTACTGGAGTGCATGATGATCAAAACAATACGTATTGTGTCGCTCGCTTGCCTGCTGTTGGGTGGCTGCTCCAGCAGCCCACTGACCCCGCAGGAGCAGAAGTATCAGCAAATCAAAGAGGCGGCCCGCGTCTGCTCGGAAGAGGTGAAAGCACACACGATGGAGCTCTCCACCGAGGGGCAAACGGCCGACAGCATAGCAACGACCGTGGATTATGATATGGGGGATGGATTGCCGCCGCGTACGGTGGATTCCCGTTCATCACCGGTGCTGGATAACGGGACGCCGGGCAATGCCTGGACTGCGTGCATGAAGCGCAAAGATGCGCTGGTACCCGAACTGAAGATCTGAGCCCGGACAGAATCCGGGCTGCGCGGGGTGTTATCAGACCACCAGCTCGCTCTCTTTAATATCCGCAATGGGTGAAAGAATCGCGTTATCAAAATCACGCGGAGTCGTCCCCGCGGCAATACGGTTTGGCCAGTCATGATTGGCCAGGGCACCCCGGCCCAGGGAGATAAAATCAGCCCCCATTCCCATGACTTCTTCCGCTCGCGCCTTATCATGCAAACTGCCGTTCGCCATTAGCGTCAACTGTGGGGCGTATTTACGCGCCAGTTCCACCAGCGAGAGCGGGTTGTCCGGGAAGGCCGGCTGCCAGGCCTCGTGCTCGGTGAGATGCAGGTAATCAATGCCCGAGTGCGCCAGCAACGTAAATACGGTGCGCGCATCCTCTTCACCATTAGCCCATTTATGGAAAAAGTCGTTAACCTTGCCCTGAGAGAGACGTATGCCGACAACCACATCTGCGCCTACACGAGCACGTACCGACGCGATCACGTCCAGGCTCAGACGCAACCGTCCGGCGATATCGCCACCCCAGCGGTCGTTACGCGTATTGGTATAGTCGGTGAAGAACTGATCGAGAAGATACCCGTTAGCGCCGTGGATCTCCACGCCATCAAATCCGGCAACGTTCACGGCGTAGCTGGCGGCATCTGAGAAGCTGTCGATAATCGCGCCGATTTCGGCTTCATTGAGTGCGCGTGGAACAGGGTATTCACCTTCCCCCCGGTAGAAGGCCATCTGTTGACCGACCGGGCGAATAGCCGACGGGGCCACGGTACCGCTCAGATAGTGGTTTCCCTGTGAGAGGGCGCCCGCATGCTGGATCTGCGCGAAGATTTTACCCTGCTGACGGTGCACGGCGTCGGTGACGCTACGCCAGGCGGCCGCCTGCTGCGGGCTGGTTAGCCCCGCCTGGAAGGCATAGGTTTGTGACCATGCCCGATCGATATAGATCCCCTCGGAGATCACCAGCCCGAAGCCGCCGCGCGCAAAATCCTGATAGTACGACTTCATCCTTTCCGTGGCATGCCCATCGACGGTTGCGGTGACGCGTGTCATGGGGGCCACCACCAGGCGGTTTTTTAGCGCGACATGCCCAATGCGGCCAGGGATAAGAAGGGGGGAGCTGTTCATAAAAGTCCTGTCAGTTTTAACTCTTTTACGCACTATAATCACTGACGAATACGCTATAAACCGGGCAAAATGATAAGGCTGTATATCATTTATCGTTATAATCGCCATGTTGGAGTTGTTATGAATCTTCAGGATGTCTCGCTGTTTCTGGCGATCACCGAAACCCGTAGCCTGACGCAGGCTGCGAAGCGGTTGGATGTCACGCCGATGGCCGTCTCACGCAGGCTGGCCTCTCTGGAACAGGAGCTGGGCACCCGGCTGCTGCAACGCACAACCCGCTCGGTGTCGTTAACCCAGGAAGGGATGGAGTTTTTGCCCTATGCCCGGGCGCTGGTGGATGCCGAAACGGGGGCGAAAGCGCTCTTTTCACCCACCACGCAGGGGGCTTCCGGACTGTTACGGATCACGGCGCCCACCGGCTTTGGTCGGCGTAATATATTGCCGCTGGTGCCCGGGTTACTTGCGGCGAATCCGAAGCTCAATATTGATCTGCAGCTCGGCGAAGACGTGGTGGATATTGTCGGCAGGGGTATTGATGTGGCGATCCGAATTGCTCCGCTGAAAGACTCGAACCTGATTGCACGTAAGATTTGTGATAACCCCCGCATTGTCTGCGCCTCGCCGGCGTATCTGCACGCCTTCGGTCATCCCCAAACCCTGGCCGACCTGGCGGAACATAACTGCTTACGTCTGACCAGCGTGCCGCAATGGGTATTTGAGCGTGATGGCGAGATCATCAGCGCCGCCGTAGAAGGGCGTTTCAGCTCCGATAACGTAGAAGGGGTGCGCGAACTCTGCGTGCAGGGGTTGGGGTTGGTACAGTTGACCCGCTGGGATGTATTAAAGGAGCTCAACGACGGCACGCTGGTCGAGATCGTTCTGGCGGATGTGCGTCCGCAGTCGCTCTCCATCTGGGCGGTACTGCCCACCACACGTTTCCTTCCGCTGCGAGTGACCACCTTTATCGATACCCTTAAATCGTCATTAACCTCTCCAGCCAGAGATTAACCCTGTTTAATGAATGGGCAAAAAAAGATAGGGAGTGGATGTTGTTCCAAATAATCAAGCCGTTAAAGAAAGACTTACTGCCTTCCTGTTAATGAATTATTACATTCCGCATTGTTTAAGTAACAAAAATAAATATCATAACGAGAATCGTTTCGAACAAAGCCCGCAGGCTGAATACGATTCTTACCCCCTGTTTTTGCACGATAAAGCTTCATTGTACGGCCTGCGTTACGTTTAACCTCCACCTACAGGAAACGTTACACCCATGCAGCGTCACTTTTTATGGGCTCTTAATCCTTGCCTGCTTGCACTTTTATCCACCCCAGCCTGGGCGGCAGCCGCCGAAGAGGACGAGCTCGTTGTCTCGGCCAGCCGTTCGCACCGTAGCGTGGCGGAAATGGCACAAACCACCTGGGTAATTGAACAGTCTGAGATTGAGCAGCAGGTACAGGGCGGGAAAGAGCTGAAAGAGGTTCTTGCCCAGTTAATTCCCGGTATGGATGTCAGTAGCCAGGGACGAACGAATTACGGCATGAATATGCGCGGTCGTTCCATGATGGTGATGGTTGACGGGGTTCGGCTTAACTCTTCGCGCAGTGACAGCCGACAGCTTGACGCGATCGATCCATTTAATGTCTCACGTATTGAGGTTATCTCGGGGGCCACAGCGCTGTACGGCGGCGGAAGTACCGGCGGCCTGATTAACATTGTCACGAAAAAAGGGCAGTCGGAGAAAGAAGTTGAATTGCAGACGGGGATAAAAAGCGGATTTAACAGCCATAACGATCATGATGAAAACGTGGCGGCCGCGGTAAGCGGTGGCACAGACCGCGCTTCCGGTCGACTCTCTGTGGCGTATCAGCGCTATGGTGGCTGGTACGATGGCCACGGTGACGAAGTTATTATTGATAATACCCAGACGGGGCTGCAGTATTCAGATCGTCTTGACGTGATGGGCACCGGTACGCTGGATATTGACGACCATCAGCAGATTCAGCTCACGACCCAGTACTTCAAAAGTGAGTCGGACGGTAAACACGGTCTCTATCTTGGTGAGAACTTCTCTGCCGTTACCGGGCAAGGTAAAGCTTATAACTCGGGCAACCTCGACGCCGATCGTCTGCCAGGCACCGAGCGGCATTTGATCAACCTCCAGTACTCCAATACCGATTTTCTGGGCCAGGATCTGGTTGCGCAGATCTACTACCGTGACGAAAAACTGACCTTTTATCCTTTCCCGACGCTTGCGGGCGGCAGCGTGGGGAGCATTGGCGCCTCTCAGCAGAATACTGATTACTGGGGCGGCAAACTGACGCTCAACAGTCAACCCGTCGACGACCTGACCCTGACGTATGGGGTGGACGCAGACCATGAGACTTTTGATGCTAATCAGCAGTTCTTCGACCTGACGAAGGCCGCGCAGAGTGGGGGGATGGATCTGCAGAATGCGTACCGGGTGGGGCGTTATCCGAGCTACAGCATTACCAACCTGGCGCCGTTCCTGCAATCCAGCTACGACATTCGTGCCATTACGCTCAGCGGCGGCGTGCGCTATCAGTACACAAAAAATAAAGTCGATGACTTTGTGGGGTATAACCAACAGCAGGCCATTGCCCGGGGGGATGCCCTCTCTGCCGATGCCGTACCTGGAGGAGAGACCAGCTATAACAACCTGCTGTTTAACGCCGGTATTCTGGGGCGTGTGACGGAACGCCAACAGGTGTGGTTCAACTTCTCTCAGGGGTTCGAAATTCCCGATCTGGCGAAGTACTACGGCTCTGGCCGTTATCAGCTGGTGGACGGTCACTATCGTCTGATCGATAGCGTGAACGTCAACGACTCCAGACTCGATGGTATTAAAGTCAACGCCTACGAACTGGGATGGCGTTATAACGGCGATAACCTGCGTACGCAGATTGCGGCCTATTACTCGCTCTCTGACAAAACGATCAATATTAATAAAACGGATATGACCATTAATATTGAGGACGACAAGCGCCGGATCTATGGCATTGAAGGGCAGGTTGACTACTTCTTCCCGGACAGCGCATGGAGTACCGGTACCAATTTCAACGCCATCAAATCAGAAACGCAGGTGGATGGGCAGTGGCAGAAGCTGACCGTCGATAGCGCCAGCCCGTCGAAAGTGAGCGCGTGGCTTACATGGGCGCCGGGTCCCTTAAGCCTGCGTGTGCAGAGCACACAGACGTTTGACGTGTCGGACGAAGCCGGTAAAAAGATCGACGGCTATAACACGGTCGACTTACTGGGCAGCTACGAACTTCCGCTGGGTAAGCTGAGCTTCAGCGTCGAAAACCTGCTTGATAAAGATTACACCACCACGTGGGGGCTGCGCGCGCCGGGCCTCTATAGCCCGACCTACGGCGATGCCGGCCTCTATACCTATAAAGGGCGTGGCAGAACCTTCGGCCTGAACTACTCCGTTCTGTTTTAACTCGTCATCTATGTGCTTTCACCTTCCGCTGGCCCCTCCGGGCCAGCAGTGGCTTGACTTTATCCCCGATAAGGGATAAACCTGTCTGTATCCCTTGTAGGGGATATTCACCGCCACCCTGAGAGTGATATGAAACCACCCATGATCTACAGCCCCGTGCAGCTGGCAAATTACCTGAAATTAACGCGTCAGAAGAATAACTGGACCCAGAGTGAACTGGCCCGAAAGATTGGTATCAAGCAAGCCACGGTGTCGAATTTCGAAAACAACCCCGACAACATCACCCTGACCACTTTCTTCAAGCTATTACAGGCCCTGGAGTTAACGATGGTGCTATATGAGAAGGGTGAAACGGTCGAGGATAGCACCTCTATTCAGCATCAGGATGTAGAGTGGTAATGCCTAAGCTCGTGACGTGGATGAACAATGAGCGAGTTGGTGAACTAACCAAGCTTCCTAACGGCGCGCATACCTTTAAATATGATCGTGAGTGGCTCTATAACCGCCACGCCAGGCCCATCTCGCTGTCGCTTCCCTTGCAGACCGGCACGCTCAACTCTGATGCGGTCTTCAATTTCTTTGACAACCTGTTGCCGGATAGCGCTGTGGTGCGGGATCGCATTGTTAAACGTTATCAGGCGCGCTCAAAACAGCCCTTCGATCTGCTGGCGGAAGTGGGCCGCGACAGCGTCGGTGCCGTGACCCTGCTGCCCCCGGATGCGATCATCTCTGCCCCGATCATGCGCTGGGAGACGCTGGATGAACCCCGGCTCGAAAAGGTGCTCTCTGCTTATCAGGCCGATATTCCGCTTGGCATGATTAAAGACGAGAACGATTTTCGTATTTCGGTGGCGGGCGCCCAGGAAAAGACGGCGCTGTTACAGATTAACGACGCGTGGTGCATTCCGAAGGGGATAACCCCCACCAACCATATTATTAAGCTGCCCATCGGGGAGATCAGACAGCCCAATGCCACCCTGGATCTTCGCGATAGCGTGGATAACGAATATTTCTGTCTGGCCTTTGCCAGGGCGCTGGGTCTGTCGGTTCCTGACGCCACCATTATTACCGCCGGGCAGATTCGGGCGCTGGCGGTGGAACGTTTTGACCGCCGCTGGAACGCCGATCGCACTATGTTGCTGCGATTGCCGCAGGAGGATATGTGTCAGGCCTTTGGTTTACCCTCTTCGGTGAAGTATGAATCCGACGGCGGGCCCGGTATTTTGCCGATTATGTCGTTTTTGCTGGGATCGAGTGAAGCCCTGCAGGATCGCTATCACTTTATGCAGTTTCAGCTCTTTCAGTGGCTTCTGGCCGCGACGGACGGGCACGCCAAAAACTTCTCGGTGTTCATCCAGCCTGGCGGCAGTTACCGTCTAACCCCGTTTTACGACATACTTTCAGCTTATCCGCTGCTCGGCGGGGCGGGTCTGCACATCAGCGACCTGAAGCTGGCGATGGGGCTCAAGGCTTCCAGAGGGCGAAAGAACGCTATCGATCGTATTTATCCGCGTCATTTTTTTGCGCTGGCAAAAGAAGTGGGGTTTGCACAAAGCGAGATGGAGAGGATCATGCAAACCTTCGCCCAACAAGTTCCTGATGCGCTGCGTCGTGTGAACGATGCGCTTCCGGCTGGTTTCTCCAGCAGGGTAGCTAAAACCATTACCGCCGGGGTGCTGCGACTGCATCAACGTCTGGTAAATGGATTATCCCTTACAGGGGATAAATAATGAATTATCCCTTAGCGGGGATAAGCCTGCAGGTTAACCTCAGATTCTCTTCACCCGCAGAGATCTGTTCAGGTATGAAGCATTACCGGGCTGGTGGCACGAAAGTACCTGATTTTAGAGTTATAGTTCGCGGGGCAGAAAATGAAAAATCTCTCTCTGCCGTGCTATTTCTGTTTATTCAGAAGTCATTTTACTTAACGCGATGATGAAGCGATCGCCCCTGAAGAAGATAACCGCAATGAAGAAAATCGCCCTCTGTTCTCTGTTGGTTTTACTGTCTGGCTCCTCTCTGGCAGCTACTACCAGCGCCACAAATATTGCCGACGTGGTCACGCCGGTCATCACCGCGCTGATGAAAGAAGAGGCGATACCGGGTATGGCCGTTGCGGTGATTTATCAGGGAAAACCTTACTATTTCACCTGGGGGCTGGCCGATGTCGCGGGTAACAAAGAGGTCGATCGGCAAACCCTGTTTGAACTGGGTTCGGTAAGCAAAACCTTTACCGGCGTGCTGGGCGGCGAGGCAGTGGCGCGGGGAGAGGTAGCCCTGGACGATCCCGCCAGCCGGTATTGGTCCGCACTGTCGGGCAAACAGTGGGAAGGGATCACGCTGCTGCATCTGGCCACCTATACCGCAGGGGGCTTACCCCTGCAGGTGCCGGACGACGTCACCGATCGGACATCGCTTGCAGGCTTTTACCAGCAATGGCAACCGCAGTGGGCTCCGGGTACGAAACGCCTCTATGCTAACAGCAGTATTGGCCTTTTCGGTGCACTTGCCGTGACACCGTCACGTTTAAGTTTTGAGAAGGCGCTGGGTGACCGGGTACTTAAACCTCTGCAGTTAAATCATACCTGGCTTCAGGTTCCACCGAGCGAAAAACAGCACTATGCCTGGGGCTATCGCGACGGAAAACCTGTTCATGTGTCGCCGGGCATGCTGGATGCCGAGGCTTACGGCGTGAAAACCACCATTGTCGATATGGCGGCATGGCTACAGGCCAATATGCAGCCCGCTGAAATAAAAGTGCAGTCGCTTAAACAAGGCATGACGCTAGCCCAGTCACGCTACTGGCAAGCAGGCGCAATGTATCAGGGGTTGGGCTGGGAGATGCTTGACTGGCCGGTCAGCGAATGCACGCTGGAGGAGGGCAGCGCCAATACCTACGCGCTGTCGCCGCAGAGCGTAGAGAAAATCACGCCGCCGACACCGCCCGTGAGCGCCTCCTGGGTGCACAAAACCGGGGCTACCGGCGGATTTGGTAGCTATATCGCCTTTATCCCGGAAAAGGAGATCGGTATCGTGATGCTGGCCAATAAAAACTACCCGAATCCTGTGCGTATTCGGGCCGCGTACCGCATTCTTGACGCCTTACAGTAAGCCGCAGGGCCTGCTTCGGCAGGCCAACAGACCTACCAGTCGGGATCGTCATCCGGCAAGTCTTCCTGAGTCCACTTTTCACTTAGATGAATATCCAGAGTCTCAAGGGGGCCGGAACCGGTATTCTTGAACTTATGCGGCACGTTGGCCGGGCCGAAGAGTACGTCGCCGCTTTGCGCTTCAATAACCTCTTCGCCGATTTTAAACAGCGCTGTTCCGCTAAGGATGACGAAGATTTCCGGGTAGGTGTGGACGTGCAGTGATGGCCCTGCGCCATACGCTTCCTGGGTATAGCGCAGGACAGAAACCTGGGTACCAAACACCGTACCGTCGAAATTGCCGTTTTTAAGATCTGGCAGGGATAACCATGCGCCAGCATCGAGCTTCTGAGCTTTATCCGTCATAGAGGAACGCCTTTTTTTGTCATGCCTCCCTAAAGGATAGTCTTTCGATCCTGAATTTCCTCACCCGTTTCGGGGCGGTAATAAGCATTCTCATTATCATTTCCGTTTGCTACTATCGGTCTCTCTAACTGTTCGTTATGGCTGTAAGGCGGTGTTATGTCGGCTGTTCAAAGTTATCGCTTATTCAACGTTGTGCTGGCGCGAAAAGAGAGGCTTTCCCCCTCGATGCTGCGCTGCGTGTTTAGGGGTGACGAGGTGCGTCATATGAAAATCGATGCGCCGGATCAGCGTATTAAGCTACTTTTCCCGTCGCTGAATGGCACCCCGGCGGCGTTAACGTCCGACGGTTCCTGGTGGGAACAGACGAAGGCACTGCCTGAAGATCGTCGTCCTGTACTGCGCACTTATACGCTGCGTCGCGTCGATGTTGAGGCCGGGGAAGCGGAGGTCGAGTTTGTCATGCACGGGACTGATGGCCCGGCATCTGCCTGGGCGATGGGCGCACAGCCGGGCGATGCGCTGCAGATGGTGGCGCCAAACCGTGATTATCCAGAAGATAGCGGTGGGTATGAGTGGAATCCCCATCCAGAGGCCGAACGGGGACTGATTATTGCGGACGAAACGGCGTTGCCCGCAGTGAAGGGTATTCTGGAGCAGTTGGCCCATCGCGATACGCCGCCTCAGATTCAGCTATTTATTGAAGTGCCGAAGCAGGGCGATTGTAGCGATCTCAGCGCCTGGCCTTTTGCAGAAGTGCACTGGTTAGCGCGTGAACTGACCGGAGCCAGCTACGGCGAGGCGCTACTCCAGGCGGTAAAACAGCATGTGATGTTGCCTGACTATGCGCTGACCCGCTGCCAGGAAGTGCAAGAAGAAGAAGAGGGCGAGTTACTGTGGGATCGCGCCGAGAGTGATAACCGCTTCCACGGTTGGGTAGCAGCAGAATCCACGACGGTTAAACATCTGCGACGTTACCTTATTGGTGAACGCAACGTGTCGAAAGAGACGATCAGCTTTTTGGCTTACTGGGCGCGTGGCCGCCGTGCGTAGCGGTGCGGCCTCTTATGTGGTTGAATAGGCCCAGGAATTAATCCGTCTGCGAGGTAGGCCGCAGTGACACTTCTTGAACAATTAATAGAGCTTGAATGTTCACTTCATAACGTCCGGCGAAAGGATGGCGAATGGCTGGAAAAGATCCTTCATCATGAGTTCAGGGAGATTACACGTTCTGGTGTATGGGTTAGCCGCACGGAAACCATTGAAGCGCTGACGCATGAAGACGCCACCACGCTGATTCAAAGTAGCGATTTCCAGCTGATCTCCTTAAAAGAGAATGTCGCTCTATTGCATTACCGAACCTTCAGCCCCGATGGCAGCAGACGCGCTCTTCGTACATCGTGCTGGATATGCGGTGATGATGGGCAATGGCAGCTAAGGTTTCACCAGGGGACACCAGAAGCTGATGGCGCATAGCGCGCCAGCGGGGTTGGCCTGGGGAGTACAAATAAACAACATTCCGGCTGCAACACCATTCCGGAACTGTTATACTGTATATAAATACAGTAGGAGGCGTGAAATGGCTGTTGAAACAAAATTTGTAGTCGTAAGAAAAGGTGAAGAGAAAATGACATTTGCCAGTAAGAAAGAGGCGGACGCTTACGACAAACTGCTTGATATGGCAGATGCGTTCACCGACTGGCTGCTGCAAAGCGATATGCAGATGGATGAAACACAGGCTGAAAATCTGGGTCTGTATCTCGCCGAGCAGAAAGAGGCCGTGCAGCATATTCTGCGTACCAGTAAGCTCCCTGAATCAAATGATGCCGCAAGCGCAACGCCAGATGAGACCGCAGAGTCTGATGTGGCCGGCAGTAAGAAAATCAGGGCAGTGAAAGCAGCCTGATCGCCAGAGTATCTCATCGCTAATAACGGCGCCGTAAGTGGGAAACCGCTTGCGGCTTTTTTATGTCTGTGTGGCGCTGAGTACTGAGTGACTGAGTGACTGAGTGACTGAGTGACTGAGTGACTGAGAGAGTAGAGTGTTGGCGAAACGGTTTGAACGTCGGCTGGATACGTCAAAAAGATAATGCCGGTGATGAGAAGGAAAACGTCGCTAAGAGGCGGTTATCGAAACATCCACACAGACTCGTGCTAAAGACCAACGCAGCTGAGTCAAAGATGAGATGTGTGTGCCGAAGCCGGCCACAGCAATCAGCCACACAAATACCGTAGAATTGAGCTTATAATCCTTTGGTGCGCATAATGTATATTATGTTAAATCACCTACTGTGGTAAATAAGTTCATAAGACACTCCCACTGACTGATAAATCAATACGTTAGGATTTCTGATCTCCCTCTCATTTCTTGCATTAGGTACAGAGTACATTCTCTTCATATCCATGATAAGAACGGCGAAAATCCGCCTCGTTGGTGCCCTTGCAGCCAATATCGACAGCACTAACTGCCGCGCCCTCTTCGTCCTCCATTGCTACGCCACTGGAAATCGTCAAACGGACCGGCCAACTGGCGGTCACGGAACACATGACTTTGGACAATACCATCAAAACCAACCTGCATACTTTTGACGATCGGGATGAATTAGGCTCAAGGCAAAAGGTATCGTTAACGGTGGTTTAAGTACGCTGAGCAGCCTAGAGCGTAAACGCCTAATTGCTGCCTATGTTGATCAGCAACTTAGCCCATTGAATCTACGCCCAAAAGAAAAACAGCAATACGTCAATCGCAAAACCCGTCAGGCTTTGCTGGCCAGAAACCAGCAGTTGCAGGCTGAAGTAAATGAATTGCGAGACCAATTAGCGCAAAATACCCTTTCGTTGATAGAAATTGTCAAAGCGGTAAAAATCAATTCGGTTATACCGGTGGAAAGCCTGTTGGCCAACCATATGATTCGGGAACTACATAAGTAGTCATATTTCTGACATGGAAGATTTAGCCGACAGCTTCCCGGTTGTCGGCAGAATGCTGGTTGTATTGATAAACATATATTTATGGCTCCCTCTTTTGAGTTTGTTATCTGAGAGAGCGTCTTCCACTGTAATGCCCTGCTTGGTTCATTACATCAGTGTAATGCTACACTTTCGTTACCTTCAAAAAGTTCAGTCACTTTATGTGTAATATCATTTTTTGTCAGCATGCTTTTCGCCTGGATGCTTTTTGAGTGATCGGAAGTTCTGGATTTCAACTTTACAAACTCTGACCACGGGACTCTCCCTCTTTTATTCTTTTTGTCCACTCGCCTGTCGTAAAGATAACTACATGTCCGTTTTATCTGGCCCCAGTCAACCGCTGAGCGCTATCCCGCACTTCCCCCTGCCTGGGACACCGTGGCTGATGCGGCCGCGTGGTGCATCGCGCAAGCAGAGCAACTGAATTTTTCGTTATTGTCGCCAGAATCCCTGATCTGGAAGCTGGCCGGTCTGGTCCAGCTCGCCGCCACCGGAGGTGATGCCGACGGACAGCATGCGTTTTATACCCGGGATCTTCCTGGCCTGTTCGAACAGCTCATCGTTCAGTTACAGGACTTCCCTGCACCGCCGACACTCTACCGGCCACAAAGAGAGGAACCCTCTTTTGTGTCGGATGAGCGGATACGCATCATTTGCGGTTAGATCAAAATCTTCATAACTCCGAAAACCCCGGAATGGTCCAGGTGAAAGATGGTGCAGACTCTGCCAGCGCCATCCGACGCCTGCTGCTAATGAATCCAGTTGCGGCTGGCTCGGATCGGTTGCAACAAGCTGCTGGTTTGGTCATTTCCTCGTGTGCCTTCGCGGAACGGGTTTGATAGGCAGGATGATAACACCACTTTTTAGACGGTTTTATGCCAGACCTTTAAGATTATCGATCCCCCGCACCACCAGAATGGCCGCATCCAGCTCGCTTATCCCCCGCTCGCTCATCATCTGCGCGCGTTCTGCCTTTTTGTGTTTTTTCGTCATTCCCAACGCAAGAAATAAGCTGGGTGGCACCATGCAGAATAGCGCTTCTATATTGCTCGCCACGACAACGCCTTCGGTATATTTGCCCGGCAGAGAGCAGTGGCTGGTGCTGGGCATCCGTTAGGGTTTTAAATCGATCCAGCTGTTCCAGCTATTCTAACAAAGACTGCCCTACAGTGGCTTCAGAAACATGTTTCGGTGCACTAAAAATCAGCGAAAAAAGAAGTAGGTGTTTTTTCTTCATACCCCATCCAGTTTTTTTCTTTAAGCGTTCTGGTAATGATGGCCACACAATGCCATGTTCCTCATAATTCTCTTGCTGGCACCCCAATTAGTATTCCTAAGACTTGCGAAACCGAAACGAAATTGGGCAGCAATTTGTGGCTATGATCATGATTTTTTATGAAGTTAACTGTACGTCTTCCTGACATAATAAGCTCTGAAAGTTGCTGATCAGGTACGTCGTCGTTCATCACAAAACCAATCTGGATTTTTGCTGGTCCACTTTCACTGGTATACGTAAAGATTTGCTGTGCATCAGCATTTATTTCATCATGCATATCTTGCGTGTTGGTGAACACCTTTATTGTTCCCATAAAACGTCTTGTGTCTATGTCAAAAATCAGCTCGGCATCTGGTGTCACCCTCGCAATATTATTTGCTGTGTAAATAATAAACTCGTGTAATGTTTCCGGATTATCAATACGTAAATTGGCATAGCAAGACAAAATGAATTCCTCAATTCCAGGTTTTCTCAACGTTTTATCTGGGTACAGATTCTCATAAAAACGGTAGGTATCCTCGAATTCCTTTACCAAAAAATCGAAGTCAATAAAAACGACTGAACGAGGTGGCAAATAGAGGGGGGCATTATTTTTATTGGCTCTGGCCACCTGCATGTTATTGTCCCTAAACGTCTCTACAGCTTGCCAAGGCATATTATAAAATCGCAACAAATCATTAATACAGCACGTGGTATAAAGTTGCAATCTGCTCAATAAGGAGTCAATATCCCCTACATTGAGCAAATCATCTAATTGCACACCCATATGTATGATTTTAGTTCGTAATCCATCGTTTGCTGTCCCTCCAGTATAAGAACGAAACTCCGTTTCCAGTCTAGATTCATCGTAACTATTGCGGGCTAAGTGCTGAGTTATTTTCGCTCTAACTTTTTGAAATTTTTCATAACTATCTGGAAAAGCAATAAATTCAAAAATGCGCATGAATTCAACAAACTTTTCCGTCGAACCAGAACCTTCCAGCGCAGCAGAATATAAATGCATCGCATGCAATGCTATATTCCCTGTTTCATTAATATCTAGTTTATAGATCGGAAATCGATCAAAAACAGAAGTAGACAAAAGCTCAATCCCATGAACAACATGCAATACATTACCGTAAATATCCGCTGAAGCAATTCTGGGAAACCCACCGAACCGATTGGTGACTAGCGCTACGGTGTTCCCACTCTCAAGTTGACCTACTCTTCCTGTCATGAGTCTTTTATCAAGTATAGAACCGTAATTCAGACGAATGAAATCCACTACAGGCCTGGCTTTTTTAATAGCTTTACGCAATATTTCAGCGTTAGACCCTTCGTTATAAATTAATTCGGCATACGCGTCATCACGGACAACAATTGTTGTACTGGATAGAATGGCGGATAAATAATCACGCTTCTTTTTGGATCTTTCCTCGAATATATCAAATGTATTTTTAAATAAATCATTGAATTCTAATGTATTTGCTGGATGTATAGAAACATCACCAAAACTGTACCTCTCCGGGATGGTTAGTCCGACTATGGGAAGTATATAAATATAGTGTTTATCGCTATCAAGAAACAATTCGGTGAGGTTAGGCATACTCGCTCCATACAGTTATCGTGCAAATAAATTGTTTTAGCTGTTTAGCAGGCCATTCATGTTCCCCGGAATCAAACAACACTCCACCATACCCGTCAGAAACATACGTGCCTGCCGAATTTGCTCAAGTGTCAGTTCGTTATGCCGAAGTCAGACAGGTTGTGGTACAGAAATATTACGTACACCCGGATAGGATATCGTTGGTACTATCTGGAAATCATCATGGAACTTTTTCCCGCGCCTAATTTCACGTTTACATACCAGTTCAGTGCCAGCCCCGAGAGAAAATGGGTTTCTTCGATCAGTCCACTAAGTTACGTGCGTAGGGATCAATAACCGGCGTCGGAAAAATCTACTCTGCCAAATGGTTATTCAAATCAGGGACAATATTATGGACGTCACATCATGTTCAACAGCAATTCAGGGATAACCCGTATCTACCCAATCGACCAGTCTATTACTCACTCAATAATGTTTATCGTGGTAGTAGGCCAATTTGTTTTTTCAGTTTCGAAAGTATCTGGGTCAAAAGCCAACAATTCATTTCTTTCGAAATGCATCAATACCCTACCACCAAAAGTGATTTCTTTAGACTCTTTGTTAGGCCAGTAAACATTAAAGGCTTTCGTATTTAAGTGATTATAAACTTTGAATATTTGAGGTGCCCCCCCGATGTATGGTTTTTGTCGATCAAAGATGAATTCTTTTAAAACTTCAAATGGCTCCATATGTATACCGATATCTTCAATTCTGTTCCTTTCTCTTAAAAGAGCATAAACTCTTTCATTAGCCAGATTGGCATCATCTCCTATAAATGCAAAGTATTTATTTCCACCACCTTTTTTTCTGTGAGTAGATGCACTTCGAAACTTGAATGCATTTTCTCTATTATCAAAATATACAGTCCAAATTTTGAAGGATTGAGTTTTCCATGAATACCCAGCTAATATGAACTTCACTTCGGCAGGATCGGGTAATTTTTGCCCACGTGGAAGATCTGTGATTTGCTTCCACATCTCATTGAATAAAGACAATAAATACCCACGAAGAATGGTTAAATCGAAAGCTCTTGATCTCATTTTGGGATGCATTTGAACTGCAGATTGTAGTTGCAACATCAGAGGGTACGCATTGTTTGTATCTCCAGCAAAAGCTATAACTGAATCTCCTCGGCCTAAGTCTAAGACTTTTGGACCAATGTCCCACGCTCTACCACCACTAAGGCGTGAGTCACTAGAAACATACAGTTCTTTGGTATTATTATTATGTCTAACCCAAGCTGCGACTAATGTCATATCTTTCCTTATTAAGTTTATCTATTGGTCTTTAATGATTAATCTTAGCATCCTACTAAATTAACTTCTAAAGTTGACAACAATCCAAACATTATCCTAATTAAGAATCAACAAAGGCCAGCCCATCTTTTAATTGGTAAAAACAGGCTGGCAAGAGTGTATAGTTTTGGAACACCTATTTAGCGCAGAACACTAGATACAAAATAATTATGTCTTGAAATATTAAAAGGCACCATGAATCTCTTCGCGTAAATTTTTGATTTCATCCAGTTGTGCCCGCAGCGCATTAGCGCTATCGGATTTACCTTCAACCTGTGAGCGTATTTCATGCAGAGCCTCATCGATATTCGTGATAGGCAGATCAAAGCCCATTTCAAGCACCTTCTTGAGCTGAGTATCCATACTCTCACGCACGGTTTCGCTGTATTCTTTAAAGTTTTTGCGAATGTCCCGCTTAATTTGAACAATCTTTTTTGCATGCTCAGACTGTTGATAGTCATCATAAATCTGCATACCCACCCCAAAAATCGCCATGGCGGGACCCAGAAATTTTGCGCCCTTCCCTATTTTTTCCGCTATTTTTACCGCCTCCCAAGCTTTGAACTTGTAGCCAAAGAAGCCCCCAATTTCTTTAATAGCACTGTGCAGGCTGCTACCAGAAATGGATTTCAGCCCCGTTTTAGAGGCATCACCTATAGCGCTTTTTGCCAGGAAGGAAAACCCTTTCTCTGCAGACTTCACCATACCCTGATTAATTGCACTATTAAGCTTGAAGGGATCGTCGTTTGAGACGCTGCCGACTTTCCCTTGTTCGGCTTCGGGGTTGAAATTTTTTGCAGTCAATAGTGCTTCATTGATCTTCGCGCTGGCAGGGGTATTCGCCAATTCGACTAACTCAGCCTCCAGATCTGACAGACACTCGTCTACAGTGTCCCGCAGCGCTTCCAAAGTCGAATTAATTAGTCGCTCACATTTGTAAATCGCGCTGTCCTGCATCTTTTCGAATGCTTCCTGTTCTCCACCTAAAGCATCGGCCAGTTGGTTGCCTTGCTCAACGATCTGACTATTCAGCGTGTCCAGATTCACTCCGACTTTTTTAATCAGATCACGCCTGTTAGCCATAAATACGCGCTTGTTTTGAGTGAGTAAGCTCACCAAGCCTTTTTGCAGCGGGTCAGAAATAGTCAGCTCATCTATTTTTGATTCCAGCCTGACTTGAAGCTGCTGGAGAGGCGTTGTCAGCCTGGCGTACAGACCACGTTGCGCCACAAAACTATCAATGGCTTTGGTGAGCCCTTCCGCGTTGGAAAGCTCCAACAGCTCTTGACGCTCTTGCTCATCGTCCTCATCCAACGCGTCGAAGAATGACTGCGCGTCAGTAAAAACGATGGGAAAGTCCTCAGGAATTTTGGGCTCAAGCACCTGCGTGATACCCGAAATCTTAGTCTCTTTATCGGCCGAGTCGCTTTCAAACTTATTGATGACGATCATTATCTCCCCGGCGCGTCCTTGCTTAAAGCACAGGTCCCGGAAGGCCGCGCCAACGACATCATCAAACAGTTCATTGGTAATGACATAGACCAGAAGATCTGCTTTCGATATCGCCTCAAGCGCTTTGGCATCATGTTGTTCGCATTCACCCGCAAGTATCCCAGGCGTATCCCAGATGTTTAACGACTTATGCTGATATTGAGTAACCGCATCTGTAGTAACACCGGACCCAGTTTTGATATTCTCGATACCCGTCAGCATTTTAATGAGAGAGGACTTGCCAGCACTATACTGTCCGGCAAAAACAAGATTTAACGGCGCTAAATTAATATCAAAATTTGCTTCCGATGCATTGACGTTACCGGCGCACCATAACTCATGAGAACGTTGGTAAAGGCTTTCCACCTTTTCTTTGAGCGTGTTGTAACCAATTTCGGTCATGACTCTTCCTTAAACAGTGATGAGGTCTATTTCACAGGAACAAAGCGCAGCCACCATTTTTATGCGGCGGTGGTCTTTCCCAATAATTTTACTTATATTTTTTTTCTGAACGAATACGGAAACATTATTATCTCCGGTCAGTTCGACCCTATCTACGAGCCCTTTATAAAGATGTGATATTTTTTTATCTAGGCTTGTGTTATACACTGCAAGTATCTTTTCTCTCATGGATTTACTCATAGCTATAAGAAGGTCAGTGTTTCGGAAATAATCTGAAATAAGAAAATAACATGCATAGCCAGGAATGCGCACCACCTTGATCGGCCTCGGCAGGACAAAATGTTGCTTAGTGATGATATGAGCCACTCTGTTCAGTAGCCTAAAGTTAATCTCGTGCTTCAAGGTACAGAGTTGACTGTCGGCAACATCCATTTCACTTATAAACTTACTCAGTGCTTGACAAAGAAGAGACAGGTTGTTTTCCGCCGGGATAATGCAGGCCCGATGGATATTCATTTCGAACCAATCGACTAGATTAGCCTTTATTTTTTTCTTACTTCCCTCGATATCATCAAGCAAAACCTGACGCTGTTTAGACTTAGCCTCTTTAAGTTTTTTAGCACGACTATCTGAGAATAACGAGAATATGGTGAATACTAAACCAATACCAGCCGCCACCCAACCGACAGGATTCCAGGCATTAAAGAATGCAATAGCACTTATAGCCCCGGCTATCGCCGAACCCCAGCCATTTATTCGCCTGAAGTCGAACTCGCTGAAGTTCTTCCCATTGTGGATAACTTCAAAAGACAGAGTAATATCAAGTCCCTCATTCATTTCACGATTGAAATCCTGAAGTTCCTCCATCACCTGCTCAGCCAAATCCTGCACCGATTTCTCAATATTTTTAACAATATTTAAACTTTTATAATGACGATCCCAGGCGCCTGCCGCATTGTCACTCTCAATATTGTCATCAACAAAATCAGCCACAGAGTCAATGAGAGGTTTAAAAGCCAGATCGACCTCCCTTGAGAGGAACCGTGGTGCATCGCGAAGCGTCTTCATCTTCCATTGGGAAATACGTGTGAGGCCGCTTTCATACTGTGGCAAAAGCATGGAAAGTTGATCCCTTTGTCTTAGAATCAGTAAACTCTGCTCCTCAATATGGTGAAGGCTTGAATCTAGAAACGTCTGGACTCTACGGATCGGGCCATTGCCTTCGACTTCTTCAATGAGCGCATTAAGAATGTGATCGATTCGGCTCAGCTCATGCAATTGAGTACCTTCTTCACCCGTGATAGTCGTTGCCAGGAAGGCAGCTTGGGCATGAATGGGGATGATTCGAACCGCGCCGGGATTAATGCCTACACGGCCAGCGAGTTTTTTTAAGCGCTCAGTATGCCCTTGAATATCTTCTTCTTTGAAAATATATTTTTCCGGATTATTCAGCGCCCGTCGCCGATTTCCCTCATTCTCCAGATCTTTTTTCATGTTCAACACGAAGATCAAGGGTTTGTTGAGCTTATGAACATGTTCGAGCTCAACAAAAGTTGATTCCTGAATACTGTCGCTATTCAGCATGAACAGCACGACGTCTGACTGTTCAAGGATCTCGTGGGCAACCTGCGTGTCCTCCAGGCCGTTATAGGCTCCGAAGCCAGGAGTGTCGACTATCCTTAAGTTGTTCCATTCGTACTCTTGAACGTCGCGTGTTGTTCTTTGTGCTCCTTTACCAATGGTCCGACCATCTCCTCGGGTAATCGCCTCGCGAACCGTACTTTTACCCGCCATTGTGCGACCAAAAAGCATGACGTTAAAGCAATCAAGACTTCTTAGCTGCTTTGCAAGATTGGCGTTTCGTTTCGAGAGTAGCTTTCCATAATCCCTCTCAAGGTTATGCAGCATGTCGGTAAGACCATCAACAACCATCTTATCTTTGGAAAGCGTTCGGCTACCATGTTCAATCACGCGTTGCAATTCTTTACTCAACCCATCGATAATGGCATCGCATTGTTCGAAGTGGCGCTGAACAGTCGTGTACTCTTCTTTGGCGATCCGTCTACAGGTCTCGAGCGACGCCAGGTAGTTATTTTGATCCGTCATTGCTAACTCCGTTTTATCCCTCGGTTTCGGATTTAACTCCCACTGACCAATAATTTAATTTTATTCAAAATTTCAATAGGATAATCAAAATTATTGATGATACCAGTTGAGAGAAGATAAGCTCATTTTATATTAATAATATTCATTAGAAATAGCGGATGTTTTATTAAACATATGGCTTTCCGTATTACATGATACTAATTTTATTTACTTATTCCTTAACGTTGACACCTGAAGCGCCAGGGTGATTAATTTTTTTTTGAAGCCCCCCTCACCAATACTATTTCGCTTGATTCTTTGTGTGTTGTTAGATTGGTTTATTAATAATTATAGTCGCGTTTTATTGCCCTATCACCGTTTGCATAGAATATTGTTATAACTTGGATGCAATGAAAGTTTCATTTTTTAGAAATGATTGCTACCAGGGTTGAGCTTAAACTCAACGGGAAAACTAGTCAGCAGTGACAACGCTACCGCTTTCAGAATTAGTTATTCTGAATAAGTCTTAGTGCATCTAGATGTTACAGAAACTAAACATTTTTTCAAGAAGGCAATCAGAAAACCCCTAAACATGGTGTGTGTGATTCTACGGCGAACATAGCTAATGTTCCATGCACTGAACAAGCGTATGCTGCCAGAACATGCTCATAGGAAATGAATACCCTGTTAGTTCATGAAGTCATTTAGCTTACCCCAAGAAAAATATCATTTAAATCAATGATATACACAATTAATTTCTAATGAACAGAGCTCTCACTCAACATAAGTTAAATTGGATAATTACGTATTCAGCTTTAGATTCCCTGACCTCTGTTCTCCAATTAACTGGCCTCATCCCCGTCCTCTTCATGCGTTTGCTCGTTCATCCCCAATAAGAAAACTAAGCCATCAGCGAATTTTTACGCAGTGCTGTATTTATATACAGTGCACGGTATTTGCCACATTATTCCCCTTCCCTTTCTCACCCATGAATGCAGACGCAGCTTCGCTACACTACACTTCAACACGGCATGTTATCGCCATCCGATTGCCTGTTCACCAGCGCAACATTCATCCCGACTTTTATTCATTTCGCGAGAGGTCAATCATGTCATTTGTGACGACAAAAGATAATGTCAGTATCTTCTTCAAAGACTGGGGTCCTAAAGATGCACAGCCCATCTTTTTCCATCACGGTTGGCCACTCAGCGCCGATGACTGGGATAATCAAATGCTCTTCTTTTTATCCGAAGGCTTTCGCGTGATCGCGTCCGACCGTCGTGGCCATGGGCGTTCCAGTCAGGTCAGCGACGGGCATGATATGGATCACTATGCAGCGGATGTCTCGGCGGTGGTTGAACATCTGGATCTGCACAATGTGGTGCATGTCGGCCACTCCACCGGTGGCGGCCAGGTGGCGCGCTATGTCGCACAATATGGGCAGCCGCAGGGGCGTGTCGCAAAGGCCGTGCTGATCAGTGCGGTTCCGCCTCTTATGGTGCAAACGCCAGATAATCCGGGCGGGACACCGCTGGAGGTCTTCGATGGTTTCCGGCAAGGGCTGGCAGCCAACCGGGCGCAGTTTTACCTGGATGTCGCATCGGGTCCGTTCTACGGATTTAACCGCGACGGCGCCGACATCTCGCAGGGCACCATTCAGAACTGGTGGCGTCAGGGAATGATGGGCAGCGCAAAAGCGCACTATGAAGGCATTAAAGCGTTTTCAGAAACCGATCAGACCGAAGATCTGAAGGCGATAACCGTACCCACTCTCATTCTTCAGGGTGATGACGATCAGGTGGTCCCCTATAAAAACGCCAGCCTGCTTCAGGAGAAACTTGTCTCTGACAGCACGCTGAAAGTTTATCCTGGCTATCCGCACGGTATGCACACCACTCATGCGGAGAGCATCAATCAGGATCTTCTCGCCTTTATACGGGGCTGATCGCCCTGCCCTTTAATGAGCAATGCCGCATGCGCTAAGGCGTATGCGGCATATTTCATGGGTAACTTAACCCGGCAGCGAGGCTTTCAGGCGACGCACCGCTTCCTGCAGGTTTTCATCGGTCACGCTGACATAAGACATGCGTAAGGTACTGTGGTCCGGTTCATTACAGTAGAAGAACTCGCCCGGCACGTACACCACGCCGTTGTTGAGGGTCGTTTTCAGCCATTCCGTGGTATTCATCTCGTATTTGAATTTCGCCCATAAGAACATCCCGCCCATGGGTTTATGGAAGGTCAGATGATCGCCCAGCTCGCGTTCAACCAGCTGGCACAGCGTCTCGCATTTATGCTTATAGGCTTTGCGGATCAGCGCAATTTGCCCTGGCAGACGACCACTTTCCAGATAATGATAAGTGAGGGATTGGGACAAGGTACTGGTATGCAGATCCGTCGCCTGTTTCAGGTTCACCACCTGCCGTTTAATCCAGGCCGGCACCACCAGCCAACCCACCCGTGCGCCAGGCGCGAGGATTTTTGAGAAGGTAGAGGTATAGATAACGTTATCGCTGTTATCCATCTCTTCAGCCCAGGCTTTCAGAGGCTTGAAAGTGTTATCGGTAAAGTTAATCTCGCAGTAGGGATCGTCTTCAATAATCACAAAATCATAGCGTTTAGACAGTGCCACCAGCTGTTTACGGCGATGCTCAGCCAGCGTCACCCCGCCCGGGTTGCCAAAGGTGGGAACGATATAGACGGCTTTGATTTGGGTGGTTTTCACCAGCGCTTCCAGCTCGTCGATAATCATCCCGTCGCCGTCGGTTCCAACAGACATCAGGTTTGCTTCGGCCAGCTGCATAACCTGCAGTGCCGCCAGGTATGTCGGGCGTTCTACCACTACGATATCACCCGGATCGATCAGAGCACGCGCCAGTAGATCCAGTGACTGCTGAGAGCCAGAGGTCACCACCACATCATCGATATCGCAGTGAATGGCGCGCTCCCCCAGCAACTGGCAAATGGCGCCGCGCAATTCCGGGCTCCCTTCGCTCAGACCATACTGGAAGGCCTCTTTCCAGGCGCTGGAGAGCACCTTCTCCATGGCCATCTCTAATCCTTCGCGATCGAACAGTTCCGGATTAGGAATGCCGCCGCCGAGAGAGATGACCCCTTCCATTTTGCTGTGCTTCAATAACTCACGGATTGCCGATGACTGAAGATTCTGGACCTTTTTTGCTATTTTGTTCTGCGACATCTTCCCTTACCCATTTATTAATGTATCTCAGACTTATTATCACATGCGCAACAATTTGATAACCGTTTAATGGCCCAAATCGATATGTCCCGCCATATTATCCCTCCCAGATCTACATTTCAGGCATGGAATGGCGTTTTCGGACGCGTAAAAATAGCCAATCTGATGGCGTAAATTGTTCTTTAATCTCCTAAGTACGCGCGCTAAGCTCCGCTCACACTCAGTATATTAAGAAACACTATCATGAAACTAGAGCAGTTCAGCGGTCTGTTAACCACGTTAACGCATGACTTCACCAAAACGCTGCCAGGGGAGCTGTTGCTGACGACCGAAGGCGATATCACCACCTTTTATGCCCCCTTTGACTACATTAATACCCAGGCAAAAATCGTCTTGTGCGGCATTACGCCAGGTTTACAACAGGCCAGCCGGGCGCTGGAAGAGGCGCAGCGCCATTTACGGATGGGAGCCACCGTCGAGCAGGCGAGAAAAGCGGCAAAAGAGACGGGCAGCTTCGCCGGTCCAATGCGCAGTAATCTTACCGCTATGCTGGATCATATTGGTCTGCCCGATATTCTGAAAATTGAGCGCTGCGCCCAGCTATTCGGAACGCACAGCCACCTGGTTCATTACACGTCAGCGCTGCGCTACCCGGTGTTTATCAAAGGGAAAAATTACAGCGGTTCGCCTGGCATGTTGCAGCGCGCCAGTATGCGTCAGCAAATTGAAACCCATCTGGCTGAGGAGATTGCGCTGCTGGGGCCTGAATGTCTGTACGTTCCTCTTGGCCCTAAAGTGACGGAAGTGTTTCTGCATTTGCAAGCACGCGGGCTGCTCAAACCGGAGCAACTGCTTGACGGCCTGCCTCACCCGTCCGGGGCGAACGCCGAGCGCATCAGTTACTTCCTCGGTAAGAAAGCGCGCGCTACGCTATCAGCCAAAACCAATGCCGATACGATTGATAATGCCAAAGCCAGACTGCTGGCGAAGATGGCTACCCTGCAAAATCGTTAACGGTTTAGATGACAAAAGCCAGCAAACCATGAGCCTGCTGGCTTTGTGTAGAGTCCTTAACTCGCTGACCAGCGCGTCCCCTGCATATCTATCACAAACCGGTAGCGTACATCGCCTTTCAGCATGCGACTAAACGCCTGTTCGACTTCGTTACCGGTAATCAACTCGATATCGGCGGTAATGTTGTGAGTGCCGCAAAAATCGAGCATCTCCTGAGTCTCTTTAATACTGCCAATCGATGAGCCGCTGATGCTCAGGCGTCGGAAAACCATTGGCGTGATATCCGGAGAGAGATGCGGACTGTCCGGAATGCCCACCAGCACCAGTCTTCCGTTAGTTTTCAGCGTTGCGAGCAAGGGATTCAGATCGTGTGGGGCCGCTACGCAATCAATAATGATATCGAGCGAGCTCTGCACCTCGGCCATTTGCGCCGCATCGCGGGATACCACCACCCGCTTCGCACCCAGCCTTGTCGCATCCGCCCCCTTTTCCGGGGAGGTGGTGAAGAGCGTGACCTCCGCGCCCAGCGCGCTGGCCAGTTTCACCGCCATATGCCCCAGCCCGCCGAGACCAACCACCCCTACGCGATCGCCCGCCTTCACATTGAAGTGGCGCAGCGGAGACCAGACGGTTACGCCGGCGCAGAGCAGCGGCGCGACCCCTGCCAGATGAAGGTTCTGCGGCACTTTGACCACGAAATGCTGATCGACAATCACATTCTGGGCATAGCCGCCCCAGGTGCTCTCACCGGTCACCTTGTCGATACCGTTATAAGTTGCGGTGAAGCCAGCCTCGCAGTATTGCTCCTCCTGCTGTTGGCAGAAATGGCACTCGCGGCAGGAGTCAACCATTACGCCTACGCCGACAATGTCTCCCGGACGCAAGCGATCCACATTGCTGCCGGTCGCCACCACGCGGCCAACAATTTCGTGACCCGGAACCAGCGGATATCGGCTCACACCCCACTCGTTACGCGCCATATGCAGGTCGGAGTGGCAGACGCCGCAGTAGAGGATTTCAATATTGACGTCCTGCTTTTGCAGGGGACGCAGGGTAATGTTCCCGGAGACCAGGGGTTGTGTCGCCTCATGGGCAACTAACGCTTTAACTTTCATGCCACCTCGCAATGCACTGGCTTTTCTCAATCGAAGGCGGCAGACTTTACGTAAATAGGTTCACAATTGATAGTAGTTACCATTTGGTGACCATAAATGAGGAGCACGCCATGCCCGCCTGGGTAGACGGAAAACTGTTTTTTTACGCCGATTCACCGCCGCGCCGGTTAATGGATCTCTTCTCGGTCAAATGGAGCACCATGGTGCTGCACGCCCTCTACCACTGGCCGGACGATCGCGCCCGCACGGGCGAGCTGCAGCGCAGTCTGCAGGGGATCTCAAAAAAGATGCTTTTTCAGACGCTTAAAGAGCTGGAGCAGCGCGGACTCATTAGCCGACACGTCTATGACGTTATCCCGCCCAAAGTGGATTATCGCCTTACCCCGCTGGGCCGAACCTTTGCCGAACCTATAGAGCAGATGTATCAGTGGGGGCTGGATAACCAGGCGGCGCTGGATCAGATGCAGGCATGCTATCAGGCTGCGATAAACACGCAGAAAACCGGCGGATAATGATGTAACCTTTCTTAGCGATAAATGACAACAAACGGACACAGCATGTCAGCACAAATTTCGAAAGATCCTCTGCACGGCGTTACCCTCGAGATGCAAATTAACGCTCTGGTGGCGCGCTACGGTTGGGAAAAGCTGGGTCAGCTTATCAAGATTAATTGTTTCAACAGCGACCCGAGCGTGAAATCCAGCCTGAAATTTTTACGCCGCACACCGTGGGCGCGTGCAGAGGTTGAAGCCCTGTATCTCGATAGCCTCGACGAACCCGCACCGGAATCCGCGCCGGCGCCCACCGCCAGCCCCTGGTCCAATAATCGCCATACAAAGAGCTGACACGCCATGATGCGAGACGTTACACGGTCGGGCATGCTGCTCGTCTGCGCCCTTTTGTTAGCCAGCTGTGCCTCTGAGCCGCCAAAATCGTTGGTCACCCCGCTGCCGCCAGTAGCCAAACAGCCGGTACCAGACCAACGCCAGCAGGATAATCAGCCGATGCGTGGCGTCTGGCTGGCCACGGTCTCTCGTCTCGACTGGCCGCCGGTAAACTCGGTAAATGTCAGCAGCCCCGCGCTGCGCATTCGACTGCAGCAGCAGGCATTAATCACCAAGCTGGACAACCTCAAAAGCCTCGGCATCAACACCGTCTTCTTCCAGGTCAAACCGGACGGCACCGCCCTGTGGCCATCTCAAATTCTGCCGTGGTCAGATATGCTGACGGGCACCATTGGCCAGGATCCGGGCTATGATCCCCTGAAGTTTATGATCGAGGAAGCGCACAAGCGCGGAATCAAAGTGCATGCGTGGTTCAACCCGTATCGGGTTACCACCAATACGAAACCGGGCACGATTACGGCGTTGAGCCGGACCTTGCCGCAAAATCCGGCCAGCGTGTATGTGCTGCATCCTGACTGGGTTCGCACCTCCGGCGACCGCCTGGTGCTCGACCCCGGCATACCCGCAGCGCGGGACTGGATCACCAGCATCGTGGCCGAAGTGGTGGAACGCTATCCGGTAGACGGCGTGCAATTCGATGACTACTTCTATACTGAAACCAAAAGCTCCACCCTCAACGATACACAAACCTGGCAGCAATATGGCCAGGCCTTCGCCTCGAAAGCTGACTGGCGCCGCGATAACACCCAGCAACTGATTGCGCAGGTGTCGCGTACCATTAAGCAGATCAACCCTAACGTGATGTTCGGCGTCAGCCCTGCCGGGGTGTGGCGTAACCGTTCGCACGATCCCGCCGGGTCAGATACGCGCGGAGCCGCCGCGTATGATGAATCTTTTGCCGATACGCGGCGCTGGGTGCAGCAAGGGCTGCTGGATTACATCGCCCCGCAGATCTACTGGCCATTTTCCCGCGATGCCGCGCGTTATGACGTGCTGGCAAAATGGTGGGCCGAGGTAGTTAAACCGACCAAAACCCGGCTCTATATCGGCGTGGCGCTCTATAAAGTGGGCGAACCGTCGCGTAACGAGCCCGACTGGACGGTCAACGGCGGCGTACCGGAGCTGCGTAAACAGCTTGATCTGAACGACACGATGCCGGGCATCAGCGGCACGATCCTCTTTCGCGAAAACAACCTCAATCAACCGCAGGCCCAGCAGGCCGTCAGCTATTTACGCAGCCGCTGGGGCAGTTAGCCCTTCGGTTGTCCAGTTCTCATAACCCTCTGTCCAGGGCGCTAAAGCAGCGCCCTTTTCTCCTGCGCACAATGGAATGAAAACCACAGGAGATGATCATGCTGAGTCACCCACAACAGAAATATCGCCCCTTCCCGCCTCTTAATCTGCCCGATCGCCGCTGGCCATCACAGCAGATCACCCAGGCCCCGCGCTGGCTCTCTACGGATCTGCGCGACGGTAACCAGGCACTCGCTGAGCCCATGGACAGCGAGCGCAAACGCCAGTTCTGGCAATTACTGCTGGCCTGCGGCTTCAAAGAGATTGAGGTGGCTTTCCCTTCAGCGTCGCAAACTGACTTCAACTTCGTTCGTGAGCTGATTGAAGAGGATCTGATTCCGGACGATGTCACCATTCAGGTGTTAACCCAGGCGCGGAAAGATTTGATTCTGCGCACCTTCGACTCTCTGCGCGGGGTGAAACGGGCCACGGTGCATCTTTATAACGCCACTGCCCCGCTGTTTCGTGAGCTGGTCTTCGGCCTGGAGAAAGCGGACATCATCGCCCTTGCTACTCGCTCAACCCGCCAGATCCGCCAATTGTGTGAACAGCACCCGGAAACGCACTGGCAATATGAATACTCGCCTGAGACCTTCTGCTTCACCGAGCCGGAGTTTGCGCTGGAGATTTGTGAAGCGGTGGCGGATATCTGGCAACCATCGTCCGACCGCCCGATGATCATCAATCTGCCGGCGACGGTTGAAGTGAGCACCCCGAATGTCTACGCCGATCAGATTGAATTTTTCTGCCGCCATTTTTCCCGGCGCCAGGATGTCTGCATTAGCGTACATCCGCATAACGACCGGGGAACCGGCGTCGCCTGCGCCGAGCTGGCGGTTATGGCGGGAGCCGATCGCGTGGAAGGTTGCCTGTTTGGCAACGGCGAACGCACCGGCAATGTCTGCCTGGTGACCCTGGCGATGAATCTCTATAGCCAGGGTATCCCACCAGGGTTGCGCTTTGATGATATGAAACAGGTGGTTGAGGTCGTAGAGCGATGCAACCAGTTGCCGGTGCATCCTCGCCATCCGTGGGCCGGTAGCCTGGCTTATACGGCGTTTTCCGGTTCGCATCAGGATGCGATCAAAAAAGGCTTCGATGCGCGTAAGCCCGGTGAGCCCTGGGCAATGCCCTACCTGCCGGTCGATCCCCAGGATATTGGCTGCAGCTATGAAGCGGTGATCCGTGTGAACAGCCAGTCCGGGAAAAGCGGCAGCGCCTGGCTAATTGAGCAGAATCACGGTCTGAAGCTCCCGCGCGCATTGCAGCAGGATTTTAGCCAGCACGTACAGCGTGAAACCGACGCCCATGGCCGGGAGATGACGCTCAACGCCCTCTGGCAACTGTTCCGTACCCGTTACCGGCTGGTGCCGCAGCCCCCGCTGGCGCTGAAGGAGTATAAAAGCGAAAGCCAGCAGAATGGTCAGTTAAAGCTGAATGCTACGCTGCAGGTGGCCGGCGAGCAGCGCAAAATTGAAGGATATGGCAACGGCCTGCTCTCTGCCGCAGCCCAGGCTGTCTCGGGGCTCATCAGGCAGCCGGTGGTGATTAAGGATTACCACGAGCACACCCTGGGGGAACGCAGTGACAGCCGCTCAGTAGCCTATATCCGCTGTCTGTTTGCCGATGGCAGCAGCCGCTGGGGCGTGGGGATTGATAGCGACATCTCCCGCGCGTCGCTGCAGGCGTTCTTCAATGCAGCGCAGCTGGACGATTAACCATCCTGAAAATAGTCGCTGGGTGATATTCCCATCACCCGGCGGAACATGGTCGTAAAGGCGCTGTGGCTGCCATACCCCAGCTCCAGCGCGACGGTCAGTACCGCCTGCCCCTGCGCCAGCCGTATCAATGCCTCCATCAGTTTCGCCCGCCGCACCCACTCTCCCCAGGTGAGCTGGGTTTGCTGCTGGAAATGGCGGTTCAGGGTACGTTTACTCATGTTCACCTGTTTTGCTGCCCGGCTGCTGCTCCAGTCTTCTGCAGGCGACTCGCGCATACACGCGCAGAGCTGGCGCAACACCTCACTGGTCGGTTCGGCCAGACCAAAAGGCAGCACCGACATGCCGCGTATTTCATCGAGAATAAGTTCATAAATGCGCTCGTCCCGGCTGCCGGGTGCGTACGCTTCCGCCAGATCGAGCGAGGCCACAATCAACTCCCGCAGCAACGCCGTAACCTGCACAATCTGACAGCTGGCGGGGAAATCTGCCCGCGCCAGCGGATCGATAAACAGCGTTCTCGCCGCCACCTGTCCGGTGATCCGCAGCGAATGCCGCGTGCCGGCCGGTAGCCAGACCCCCCGCCCAGGCGGCACCACCCAACTGCCGAGCGGTGTGTCTACCCGCACCACCCCGCTCAGAATATGCAGCAGCTGGGCGCACTCATGCTCATGCCAGGGCTCACTCTCTCCGTGGGCGTAGTCATGGGCAAAAGGCACCAGCGGCCGGTGGGTAAACGAAAAGGTTAAGCGGGTGGTCATGGGTTAGCCGACCTTTTGCCCCACCGGAACCGGATCCAGCATACGAATAGCGTCAAAAGGATTATTCAGCAGTTGGCATTGAGGTACTTTTAACGCCAGTGCCAGGGTGTTCTGACTGGATAGCATCTCCGACTGTGTTTCAAGCTGGCGAAAATTAACGACATCGGTTTTCAGCATATCCAGCGCTTCGCGACTGATCACATGGGGGCTGAGGGCTCCGGTTTTTTTCAGCTCTTGCAGACGATGGCGAAGCAGCGCATTCGAGTCCGCATTACGCGCAAAATATCCCTGGGCGATATCGTCCTCTTCAAGACGAATATGGGTTTGACAGAGCACAAAGGTAGCTTTGTTCTTGAGATCCGCCACCAGCATCACAAAGTGAACATTCTCGATAAACGCTTTGTTATCGAGCCCGTCGAGCATGCTTCTAAGCAGGGTATCGAGATCGTTCAGCGCCCGGCGCAGCGGGGTAATATGCAGGCGGATGAACTGATGATCGCTCTGCTTCTGGTTGGCATAGAGTGCCTCTTCAATAGCCGCCAGTGCGCTGCTTTTAATCTCACTGATTTTGATTAACTTACTAAAACGGGCTTCATCCAGCAGCTGCTCGGCCTTGTGATCCAGCGCGTCAATTTTTTCGCTGATCTCTTCCAGCTGTTGACCTAGGGTCTCGGTCGTCTGCTGCGCAGACATGATATTTATCGCTGAAAGCGAAGCCGTCTGACTGGCGAGCTGTTCCATTACCTCTGCATGATTCTGGCCCAGCTGTTTCTCTAGCTGCTCCAGCGGACTTTTTTGACCAGGCTGCCCTTCTTGCGGGAAGATAAGATGTTTAACGATCTTACCTGCAACATCGCGAATAGTGCCGCCATGAATTTTTAGCTCCCCGGATTCAATACGGGCAATAATGTCTGCCGTCAGCGGTAGTGCACGTTCAAGAATCACTGAAAAAATCATAGGTCGATCTCACTGGCATAGTTTTCTGCAGCCAGACGTGAACGAATACTGCCAATAATTAGTACCGCCGGGATGGTCACGCTGTAGGCGGTGCCGGTGAAGGCAAACAGCACCCCTGCCACGCCGGTGAGCACGCCAATAAACTGTCCGGCGACCGGTATCGCAGCAACCACACCGCGACGCAAAATAAAGGTGCCGACAGCCATGAGCGCCGGGGTCATACTCAGCAGGCTTCGGGCGGCGGCGTTTTTGGCGTCGGTTAACATTTTCTGGTCGTCCAGGCTTTCCCGCAATACCTGTTCAAAGGCTTCACGTTCGCTATCTGAAAGTTTGGCTTTATAATCGGCAATGACTTTCTCGGCGATTTTCTCTTCGATTTTAATCAGGTCGCTTTTCATATCGACTTTGGCACCGACTTTCTCCGCAACATCGCAGACGATTTCACGGTAGTTCACCCCGCGTCGACGGAACAGATTCATCACCGTATCGCCTCCCATGCTTTGCAGCTCAATGGTCAGTTTCAACGGATCACGTTCTTCTTTACTGATATCGGCGGATCGCTTACTCGCTATCACCTCGGCCAGAAATGCCTTCTCCTGGTCACTTGCTTGCTGCAATAGAGGATAAAGATCCTGATCGTTACGGGCAAAATGGATGCTTTTCATTTTTGTAGTTTCTGCTTTGCTGTGTGATTGATGGTGAGAATGCTACTCAAAGCAAGCATAACGTCAAGGAATCAATGAGATGAAAAGCAGAGCCAGCGTTAACTGGCTCTCAGGAGGCTTCAGGATTTGCTAAAGAGGGTGATACTGCGAGCGGCCAGTTGCCAGACCGTCTGGTCTTCCTGCGTCGGTGATGACGGGTTTTCACCGGCAGTCGACAGTTGCAGCATCCAGTCGTTGTCGTCGAGGCGCGGGAGCTGGAATGTCACCTCTTCTGTTAACGGATTAAACAGCATCAATACATCGTGCCACACGCCCTCTTCGCGCTGCAGATCCGGACGGCTGATGACGACACCGAGCGTGGCGCTGGCATCCCAGTGTTCATCTTGCTGTGGCCCGCCGTCCGGGTTAAACCAGTGGATCTCCAGCCCGTCGCGCCAGTTTTCCCTGCGTAATAAGGGTTGCTCCGCGCGCAGCTGAATAAGCTTGCGGGTAAATTCCCGCAACGCATCGGCGCTCGGCGGCAGGTTTTCCCAGTGAACCCAGGAGATCTCGCTGTCCTGGCAGTAACCATTATTGTTACCCATCTGACTGCGGCCAAACTCATCCCCGGCCAGCAGCATCGGGGTGCCATGCGACACAAACAACGAGGTGAGGAAGTTACGTTTTTGCTGTTCGCGTACGGCATTAATGGCTTCGTCTTCGCTCGGCCCTTCGGCACCGTAATTGCAGGAGCGGTTATCGTTATGGCCGTCGTTATTGTCTTCGCCGTTATCCTCGTTGTGTTTGTCGTTGTACGACACCAGGTCGTTGAGGGTAAACCCGTCGTGCGCCGTAACAAAGTTGATGCTGGCCCACGGGCGGCGACCATGCTGATCGTACAGATCGCCGGAGCCCAGTAACCGTGCGGCAAAATCGGAAGAGACATTATCCCCGCGCCAGTACTCACGCACCGTATCGCGGTATTTGTCGTTCCATTCTCCCCAGCCCGGCGGGAAGCCGCCAACCTGATATCCGCCGGGGCCGATATCCCAGGGCTCACCAATCAGCTTCAGTTTAGAGAGCTGCGGATCCTGCATAATGGCGTCAAAGAAGCCGCCACGCGGGTCAAAGCCCTGCGGTTCGCGGCCCAGAATGGTGCCCAGGTCAAAACGGAAACCGTCGATGTGCATGGCGTCCGCCCAGTAGCGCAGGGAGTCCATCACCATCTGCAGTACCCGGGGGTGCGAGGTGTTGACGGTATTACCGGTCCCGGTGTCATTAATGTAATAGCGGTGCTGATCCGGCAGCGTGCGGTAATAGGCGAAGTTATCAATGCCCTTGAACGACAGCGTTGGACCCAGTTCATTGCCCTCTGCGGTATGGTTATAAACCACATCCAGAATCACCTCGATGCCCGCGTCATGATAGGCACGAACCATCTCACGAAAACCCTGCATTCCCCGTGGGCCGTAATAGTGCGGCGTCAGGGCGAAGAAGCCCAGGGTGTTATAGCCCCAGAAATTCTTCAGCCCTTTATCAAGCAGATGTTGATCGTGGGGGAACCAGTGCACCGGCATCAGCTCGACGGAGGTAATGCCCAGGCTTTTGATGTAGTCGACCGAGGCCTGATGCCCCATCCCTTCAAACGTGCCACGCAGCGCCTCAGGAATGGCCGGGTTAAGCTGGGTAAAGCCTTTCACGTGGGTTTCGTACAACACCGTATGGGGCCAGGGCACCGCCGGACGGTTGTTATCCTGCCAGTCGAAGGCGTTGGGGTCGATCACCCGACATTTTGGTGTGAACGGCGCGCTATCGCGGGTATCGAAGCTCAGATCCAGATCGTCATGCCCCATCTCATAGGCGAAGTGTGACGGATCCCACTGAAGCTCGCCCACCAGTTCCCGCGCATAGGGATCGATTAAGAGTTTATTGGGATTAAAACGGTGCCCGTTTTCAGGATCGTAAGGACCGTAAACGCGATAGCCATACAGCGCACCGGGCTGAAGGTTCGGGACATAGCCGTGCCACACCTCGTGGGTGAACTCGGGTAGCTCCAGCCGGGCAATCTCCGTTTTACCACTGGGATCGTACAGGCAGAGCTCAATGCGCTCGGCATGTGCAGAAAAAATCGCAAAATTGACCCCTTTTCCGTCGTAATTGGCCCCTAACTGATGGCTGGACCCTGCCTGAATGTCGAAATGATTACCGTTTGGCATGCTTATCTCCATGTGTAACACGCTCAGTCGCAGGCGACCAGTACCCGCCAGCACCACTGTGCAGAGGCTAATTCAAGGGTGTCGTTGAGGGCGAACACCTCTTCTGTGAAGAGATCCCGATAACGGCGTCCGGCCAGAGGCTCAGGCAACGCGACGGAAGTCTCGGGCCATAACGCGGCGCCGGTATAGCTGGCGGCGGCAAAAACCAGCCGTGGGGCGACAACAATCACCGCGTCGTTGCCGTCGGTGCGGGCAAAGGCGATGGCCTTCTCTGCCTGTTCGCCGTGGGTAATCAGCGCCACATAGTCACCCCGGCGGAAAAGCGCCGGTTTGTCCTGGCGTAAACGTAACAGTGTGGCGGTTACGAACTGATTAACCTGGCCGCTGCGCCAGCTGGCATCCTGGTTAAACACGTTCCGATCTGCGTCGCGTAGCTGCTGCGCCAGCCGGGGATAATCGGGCTCACGGCGGTTGTCGGGGTCGACGAGGCTGAAATTAAGGGCTTCGCTGCCCTGGTAGATGTCCGGTACGCCTGGCGCGGTAAGTTTGATCAGCGTCTGGCTCAGGCTGTTGACCAGCCCGGCGCGAATAAAGGGCTGCAGTGAATCGCAGAAATCCGTTAAGAAGGTATGATTCTCGGCGCTGAGCAGATGGCGGGCATACTCCAGCACCACCGTTTCGTAGGCTTCGTTGCTATCCACCCAGTCGGTACGAAGCTTGGCTTCGCGCAGGGCTTTTTCCACAAACTCCAGGAAACGCGTCTCCAGCGCCTTCAGCCCGGCGTGATCATCCGGCCTCAGCGCAGGCGGCCAGACGCCGGCCAGCGCCTGATAGAGCATCCAGGTATCGGCGGCTTTCGGCGCCGTCCCGTCATTCAAGAAACGAACATGCGTCTGGTTCATCTGCCGCCAGCGCGCCACGCCTTCGGCCCACTGAGTGGGGGCTTCGGTCAGAGTATAGAGGCGAGCACGGGCATCTTCCCCGCGCTTGGTATCGTGAGTAGAGGTGCCGGAGAGCGCATCGGGTTGACGTTCACGACGGGTCGCCATCTCCTGATGAAAACGGGTCAGCGAAAAGCCCCGCGGCACCGGTTCGGCGCCGACTTCATTCAGCGCCAGCCCCATGTTCTGGCGGAAAAAGAGAGTATCTTCCACTGATTTGGCCATTAACGGCCCGGTAAGTTGCTGGAAGCGGGTGCGGAAGCTGTTCGCCTGGGCCTGATTCACCACCGCACCGGTCATGATTCGGGTAAGCAGATCCAGCGCCTGCGCATCGGCATCGACCTGAGCGATGACCTGCTGCAACAGGCGCAGATCCGCCGGGGGCAACCCCGCTTCGGTGCCGTAGGTGCGGTAGACCGGGAAGGCTAACAGCAGCTCGCGCAGCGCATGGCGCAACGTCTCTTCGTCGGGCTGCTGCGGCTCGTCGCGGGCGATAACGTTAGCCAGCCCTAACAGGGTGGCAAACTCGCCGGCAAAATTACGATCCACCATCAGCCGGCGGGCAGCGCGCAGTTCGGCATGAGGATCGGAGGTTTTACCCACTACCTCGTCCCAGGCCTGACGCAGGGTATCCATCTTTTCATCATCCACCAGCACTTCCGCCAGCGAGGCGATAAATTCATATCCTGTCGTGCCCGAGATGGGCCAGTCGGCAGGCAGATGCTCCCCTTTGCCGAGGATCTTCTCGACGGTGATGTAGCACTCCGCCCCCGCCTCCTGGCGCAGACGCTCCAGATAACCTTTTGGATTGGCCAGACCGTCCACATGATCCACCCGCAGCCCGTCCACCGCGCCGGAGCGGACCAGGGCCAGAATCAGCGCATGGCAGTCATCAAAAACGGCGGGATCTTCAACCCGAACGCCGACCAGGCCGGTAATTTCAAAGAAACGCCGCCAGGAGAGATCTGACGCCGCATCGCGCCAGCTGCTGAGCCGCCAGGGCTGCTGCTCATGAAGCCGGGTAATGGCCCCGGGATCGGTCAGGCTCAGAACCTCCTCTTCGCGCCCTGCCCAGCTGGCAGGCGTCAGGGGGTAGAAGTTTTCAAAATAGGCCAGCGCGGGGCGGCCAGTATGGGGGTCGCGCTGAATGGTGATATCCCCCTGGGCCACCACCTTGTCAAAATCATCCCCCAGGAAAGGCAGGGTCAGGCGGCGCGACCAGTCGATATCGAAGTGGTGGGCGTAACGGCTCTGCTCGCCGTACTCAATCACATCCCGCCACCAGGGGTTCTCCAGCGAGGTGGACATATGGTTGGGCACAATATCCAGAATCAGCCCAATACCCGCCTCTTTCAGGGCGCTAACCAGCCGCTCGAACCCTGCCCGACCACCGATGGCCGGATCGATTTCGTTCACGTCCGTCACGTCATAGCCGTGAGTGGATCCGCTGGCGGCGGTAAAAATTGGTGAAGCATAGAGATGGCTGATACCCAGTTGCTGCAGATAAGGCACCAGACTGACGGCACGATCGAAAGTCATGCCATTACGAAACTGAATACGCCAGGTCGATACGGGAATCATCGGCAGGCTTCTCCCTCAGCAAAACAGACAATAATCGAATTTGGCGTCAGCGCGCCGGCGCCTTCAGGCCAGACAAACAGCGTGTTACCCGGCAGCTCAGGCGCGGGCAGCGTGCGGTCGCTGACATTCAGCGCCAGGGAGAGCGTGCCCTGCGCAAAGTGCCAGCAGACGGCGATATAGCCAGGTGCGGTGTGCAGGACTTTCCCCTGGCACGCCTGTGCGCCTGTCAGTAAAGGAACAATCGCCTGCTGGCGCAACAGCAGCAGCTGGCGGGTAAAGCGTAGCCAGGATTTACCGCTCTCACTGGTCAGTTTCTGCCAGTCAAGCTGCGAAGCGGTAAAGGTGGTCAGCGCGTTAGGATCGGGAACATCCTCCCCGTCGTGCCCCGTATGGCCGGCAAACTCTTTCGCCCGCCCTTCCCGCACCGCCCGGGCCAGATCGCCATGGAAATCGGTAAAGAACAGGAAAGGATGGGTTTCGCCGTACTCTTCCCCCATAAACAGCAGCGGAATGTGTGGAGAGAGCAGCAACATGGCCAGCAGCACCCTGGTGCGCTCCGCACCCGCAAGCGTAATTAACCGCTCACCCTGGGCACGGTTGCCTACCTGATCGTGGTTCTGAATAAAATCGACAAAGGCCAGCGGCGGCTGATTACGGCTATTCACTCCGCGCGGCTTCCCGCTGTGCGGCGACACCTCTCCCTGATAGGCAAACCCCTCGGTCAGCGCGCGGGCAAGCCACACCTCTGGCGCATCGGCGAAATCTTCGTAGTAAGCGTGAGTTTCACCGGTCGCAAAGACATGCAGGGCGTTATGCAGATCATCATTCCATTCTGCGGTAAACAGTGGCGGTTGCCCGCGCTCATCCCGGGGATGCAGATCGATACCGTTGCGGCTATCTTCCGTGGTCAGATGGATCGGCCGGGTGGTAATGGTTTCGCGAATACGTGTCGCGATCTCTTCCAGCACGTGCGGCTGGCGACTGTCTTCGATATGGTCGATGGCATCAAAGCGCAGCCCATCGAGGCGATATTCACTTAGCCAGTAGAGCGGTAGGCCGATGATAAACGCCCGGACCGGGTCCAGATCATAGGCGATACCATTGCCCCAGGGCGTCATGCGATCCGGGTGGAAAAAGTCCGGGGATAATCTCGGCAGGTAGTTGCCTTCAGGGCCAAAATGGTTGAGCACAATATCCAGCACCACGGATAAACCCAGCCCGTGAGCGGCGTCGATAAAGGCTTTGAAATCGTCCGGCGTACCGTACGCACTGTGCGGCGCGTAAAGCAGGACGCCATCGTAGCCCCAGTTGCGGTTGCCCCCTGTCTGGGAGACCGGCATCACCTCTATCTGAGTGATCCCCAGCTCTGCCAGGTATGGCAGTTTACTGATGGCACTGCGAAAGGTGCCCTGAGGCGTAAAGGTGCCGATATGAAGCTCGTAGACCACCGTCTCTTCCCACGGGCGGCCTTGCCACTCCGGGTATTGCCAGACGTAGCTATGGGGATCGACCACCTGTGACGGGCCATGAACATTCCCCTGCTGCGCACGCGATGCCGGGTCAGGCAACGCAGTGCCATCGGCAAGCACATACTGATAATTGGCCCCGGCAGGAAGGTCGTTCAGGGTGATGTCAAACCATCCATCCCCCGCTGTCTGCATGGGATAATCGTGCCCTTCCACCCGCAATGTCATCTGCTGTTGGCCGCTGGCCCACAGCCTGAAACGCACCGCGCCTGTTTCCAGACGAACGGCACCCCACTGTTTTGATACCTGTTCTGACTGCATACGATCACCTCGTTTTACCCGAACTGCCCCTGGGCTGCTTAACTGGATGGTTACGCGGAGGAGAAAAGCCGTAACATGACGTGAATGCTTAGCGCACGAAGATAAACTATAGACCAGGTTAGCGCTGTGCTGTGGCGGGTGTGCGAACAATTAACAGGTGGCGGGGAGGCCCCGCCAGGGGAAGGGTTCAGGAGGCGATGTGTGGCCAGTTGATGGTACCCACGCCGTTAAGCTGTGGGCGGGCGAAGAGGAAGCCCTGGAAGCGCTTAATCCCGGCCGTTTCCAGCCAGCACCACTCTTCCATCTTCTCAATTCCTTCGGCCACCAGGGTGATGCCCAGGTCGGCGCAGCAGCTGACGATAGATTTCACGATCGCCTGTTTCGGGCCGCTGAGGTGAATATTGCTGACAATCTCGCGGTCGATCTTGATTTTATCGGGCTGGAAACGGGTCAGCAGGGACAGCCCCGCGTAACCCGAACCAAAATCATCGATAGCCAGACCGATACCGGCGGCCCGCAGCTGTTTGATCGCGCTATTAAACTGATTGAAACCGGAGATCATCTCGTTCTCCGTCACCTCAATGACCACCTGCTCCGGCACCAGACCATGGCGCAGGATCTGCTCCATCAAAAACTCCACCGCGCCGGGCACATTTACCAGCGACATCGGCAGCAGATTGATGGCGATTTTATGATCGCCAATACCAATTTTTTCGGCCAGCGCGAAGGCATACGCCTTGGTTTGCAGATCCACTTCGTAAACTTTATCGCTGTCGATAGCGCTGAAAAAGCGCTCCGGGCTGCCTCCGTCATTACTGCGGATCAGGGCTTCCAGCGAGGAGATTTTTCCTTCACCAGGCTCGACAATCGGCTGCAGGGCGAACTGGCACATCTGGTTATCGATCAGCTCACCCCGCGGCGGGCCAAAGGGGGCCTGCTCCTGGGTGAGTGTCCACCGTTCAGGAGACGAGGTCGCGGCAGGCTCTGGCCGCTGAGTTTTGCTAATAAATTGCTGAATGAATTTGAAAACCCGATCTTCCGAAGCCAGATAGCGTTCTATTTTGCTGTAGCTCAGCACGGAGGTCAGGATGGATTTCGGCATATCAACGCGCAGATCGAAAAGCAACATTCCCACGTTTTCAAAACGACGACGCGGGCCATAATCGCGCATCAGCTCCACCACGCTATGGTGCCGCCTGTCGTCCCGGATGGTCTTGAAAAGCGTATCGACGGTCTCTTCTGCCCCCTCGAGAATTTGCAAAAATTCCGTACCGTTAAAGAGCAAAATACCGGTGACACCCAACTTCACATTGCTGTGCTTCGCTTTTTCAATCAAAGCGGTGAGAGATAACAATTCGCAGGAGGAATTTAACTGGCTTCGGTAGATAAGTGTAGTCAGCACAGCAATGGGTCCCGGTCGGTGAAATGTTGTTATAAGCTATTGTTTAGCATACTTCATATTGTGCTACTAAAGATATCGTTGCGGCCTGTGAATTATACATATTCTGACATGAATATAACTAATTTGAATGCTTGCCGTCAGGAGCGATCACACGGCGGGTTTCTCGGGCCTCCACCCGGGTGCCATCCTTATCCGTGACCACCAGTTTCGCGAGGGGTTGCCCATCGGCCGTTTGCAGATGAGACATCGCCTCGCCTTCGTTAAACAGGTTCATCTCACCCCATTGACGCAGGCAGACAACCAGCGGGAAGAGCGCCTCACCACGCGCGGTGAGATGATAAGCCTTATATGCCCCGCCTTCGCTGGCTGGGGTCTGCATCAGGATGCCTGCCTCTGTCAGAGTTTTTAGCCGCGCGGCCAGGATATTTTTGGCTACGCCGGTACTCTTTTGAAAATCACTAAAGCGGGAAATTCCGTCAAACGCGTCGCGGATAATCATCAATATCCAGCGATCCCCCAGCACATTCACGCTGCGGGCTACCGGACAGGTGGTGGTGATAAACGTCTCTTCGTGCGTCATAAAGTACCCTCTACGTAAAAACTGGTTGCAAATAAAAACCAGACCAGGCGATAGTAATCTGGTTTTTATTTAAAACCAGATTAGAGGGTAATGCAAATGAGCCTGACCGAATCGTCACGCGCCACGCCGCTGCTCACCTCCCGGCAGCTGTTTCTCTTCGCCGTGCTCTGCGCGTTTGCGGTAGCCAATGTCTATATGACCCAGCCCCTTCTCGACCAGATTGCCCATGACCTGCACGCGCGTACCGCAAGCATGGGATGGATTATCACCGCGACCCAGACGGGCTATGGGCTGGGGCTGCTGTTTTTAGTGCCGCTGGGCGACAGAGTGAATCGTAAAACGCTGATCGCCTCATTGATGCTAATGAGCAGCCTGCTGCTGGCGCTCGCCTCGCAGGCAGGGTCACTGCTGATGCTCAGTACCCTTATGGGCGTGGTGGGACTGCTGGCGGTGGTGGTCCAGATTGTGGTGGCCTATACCGCCAGCCTGACGGAGAGTGCGCGCCGGGGCGAAGCGACAGGGAGAGTTACGAGCGGCGTGGTGCTGGGGATCTTACTGGCGCGTGTGGTGGCCGGGTTGCTTGGGGAGTGGAGCTCCTGGCGTATTGTGCTTCTCTTTTCTGCCCTGGCGATGCTGGGCATGGCGCTGATTTTTATCCGCACCGCGCCGCAGGAGGAAACGCAGAAGCCGCCTCGCCCCTATAGCGAGCTGCTGCTCTCGCTGTTTGCGCTCTGGCGGGAACTGCCTGTGCTGCAGGTGCGCGCCCTCCTCGCTCTGTTGATTTTTATGGCTTTTAGCCTGCTCTGGACCTCGCTGGTGTTCCCGTTAAGCGGTGCGCCGCATGACCTCAGCCCGGGCCAGATTGGTCTGTTCGGGATAGCGGGCATTGCCGGGGCGCTGGCGGCGCGTCAGGCTGGTCTCCTGGCGGATCGCGGCCAGGGGCAGCGGGTCACAGGCGGGGCACTGTTGCTGCTGTTACTGAGCTGGGGGCTGATGGCCTGCGGCGAAAGGTCTCTTATCATTCTGACGCTGGGCATCATTCTGCTGGATTTTGCCGTACAGGCGGTGCACGTCACGAGCCAGAGCCTGATCTTCGCGCAACGCCCGCAGGCAACCAGCCGTCTGGTTGCGGTGTATATGGCTTTCTATTCGCTGGGTAGCGCCAGCGGCGCGTGGCTCGCCACCCATTTGTGGGCCTGGGGTGGCTGGCACGCCGTCTGTGCTGCGGGCGCGTTCATCAGCGGGCTGGCGCTGGCGTACTGGGCGCTGTTTGCACGATCCGCTGTAACATATAGTCGTAGAAAGGGTTTGAGGTAAGTCGCATCATGGCGTCCATGCCGGCGATCAATCCCCCCGTTTCGCCACGCAGGGCCGCATTACCCAGATTTATGCCAAACCGCTGCGGATCGACTGGCCGGGTACCGTAGAGATCGTCCTGCGGCGGGAACGGCAGCGCCACGTGTGAGAGGGAATAGATATCTGCCGGCCAGGGGGTGGTGAGCGGCGTAATTTGCGCCGCCACTGCCCCGGCGGACAGCCTGCGCGCGACCGTTTTCAGGGTCTGCGCCGAGGCATTGGACACCACCGTCGTCGTATAGCGGCGCGGCGGCGGAGGTAACAGCGCATCAACCGAAAGATACGCCCCCGGACGCAGAAACGGGCGCAGACTGGCGGCCTGGTTGATGTCAAAAATGACCAGCTCGCTGCCGTTAGACGGAAGCAGATTAAACAGCATATCCACCACCGCACGGGTGCTGACGGTGCTGTCCATAACAGACTGGAAGGCCAGTACCGGAGGAAGCGCCGTCAGGCTCTGCTTATCGGCATAACGGCGGATCTGCTGTTGCAACGCCTGGGTCAGTTGCCAGCTCTGGCGCGCCCCGTTCACTGGGAACGAGTTGTATTTAAAGGGATTGTATTCCGGCTGGATATTCAGCCATGCCGCTTTGGCGAAGGGCGGAAGCAGCGCGGGCAGCCCCGCCAGCCCGGCAAAACGGGCGAAGGCGCTGACGCCAATCATCGGCGAGATCAAAATCAGCTGCTGGGGTTTCGCCAGGTGGTTGTCATCAAGGGCGTCGAGAGCGTATTTCAACGCCAGCGCCCCGCCGTTGGAGTAGCCCACCAGATGCAGCGGCACCTTTGCCCCGCCAAGACGACGGGCTTCACGCACGGCCAGACGGGTCACCGCCATCCACTGCTCCCACTCCACATCACTGAGCGCGCCTGGTGCGGTACCGTGGCCCGGCAAACGCGGCACGACGGCCACAAATCCACGCTGTTGATAGTCGGCGGCGATGCGCTGCACGCTGTAGGGGGAGTCAGTTAGTCCATGCAGTAACACCACCGCGCCGCGTGGCGTACCCTCAGGTAGCAGCACCCGGGAGCGATTCCCCTGCAACGAAAACTGTCCGGGCCAGACCAGGCTGTTGCGGTAATAGCGGTTCACCGGCGTCTGCTCGTCACCTTTTGTCTTATCCACCACGTCGCGCTGTAATGCCTGGAAGATCAGCCCTTCCTGACGCAGATAATCGGCAAACGTCGCCTGATCAATATCGCGCGCCGACATCTCCGGCGCAGTCCAGGTGTGCCAGGGGTGCAGCGCGGGGCCGGTCTGCGATTTATAAATCCGGAAGGCCAGCAGCACGATCAGGACGACGCCCAGTACCTTAGCGACAATTTTCACGGTGGAGAACAGCTGGGCGCGCATGGGCTTCCTTTCCAGAATGGGATTGACGCTATCTTAGCGCGTTTCTCCCGGCCCACAAAAATGTGATGCCCGTGACGTATTCACTAATTTCATACCTTCAACGCGGCCTGGCTGCACCAAAAGCGCGCTAGGTTGCACTAATGTTACTCATAAGTTAATCGAATATTGCAGAGAAACCCGCCATTTCTGGCATGGGCTGGATTGGCACGCGTCCTGCATTGTTAATCAGGTAACAGTTTTTCCGGTGATGACAACCCGTTAACAGCGAGGCGGCATGACTCCACACTCTGAATTTCTGGCGCGTATAGAAGGCGGTTTTAGCCAGCTCACCCCTACCGAAAAACGGGTTGCGAGCTGGCTGCTGGCCCATGCGGGGCAAATCCCGTTTGAAACGGCAGAGAGCATCGCGCAGGCCACCGGCACCAGCGGTATCACCGTGGGACGTTACTTACGCAAACTGGGTTATCGCAATCTGGATGATGCCAAAAAAAGTCTGCGCGAATGGCCTGCCGCCCCCTATCAGCCCTGGGGGATGAAAGAGCGTCTCGACTCCTGGCACCAGCAGCAGACGCTTCCTGACCGGGCGCAGCGCTCTCTCGCGCTGGAAATGGATGCTATCGGGCATGTCTACCAGTTGGCGCAAAGCGAGGGTTTTCAACGGGTGGTACACCATCTGGCCACCGCTGACGCGGTTTTTGTGCTGGGGATCCAGTCCACCCGCGGCATTGCTAACGCCTTCTTCAGCCATCTGGAGTATCTGCGCCCGCGCGTCATTTATAGCGAAGGGCTCTCCGGCAGCTGGGTTGAGTCGCTCAACTCCGGCTTTAGCCACCCCTACGTGGTACTGACCGATACCCGCGCTTACTCCTCGGTGGCCCGTCAGTTTTGCCGGGTAGCCTGTGAGCGACAGATCCGTACCGTACTGATCACCGATATCTGGTGCCCCTGGGCGCGGGATTACCCCATCGATCTTCTGCAGGTGAAAACCGATACCGGCCACTTCTGGGACTCTCTGGCCCCGGTGAGCTGCCTGTTTAACCTGCTGCTGTCGGGCGTGGTCCAGGCGCTGGGCGATGCCCTGCCCACCCGCCTGGCGGCAAACCGGCAATTACAACAAGAGTTTGGTCAATTCGAACGTTAAGGAGCGGAGCTATGCCCGAAGAGTGTCAACTGGTCGACGTCGCCAGGACGTTTCCTACCCTGCATATCGACCTGAAGTATGCCACGGCCGACAACATTACCGGCCGCCCTGTCTACCGCGAGGCGCGCTGTCTGCTGCATCCGGATGCCATTACCGCGCTGGCGAAAGCGATAAGTATTGCCGATCTCGCCGGTTTACAGCTGCTGGTGTATGACGCCTATCGTCCGCAGGCAGCTCAGGCTCGCCTGTGGGAGGCATGCCCGGATCCGCAATACGTGGTGGATGTCTCTACCGGCTCGAACCACAGCCGCGGTACGGCTATCGACGTCACGCTGATGGACGCCCGCGGGACGGTGCTGGATATGGGGGCGGGCTTTGACGAAATGCACGACCGCTCTCACGCCTTTCACCCCTCCGTTCCGCCCGAGGCGCAGCGTAACCGTCTGCTGCTGAACGGCATCATGGCCGGCGGGGGATTTGTAGGCATCAGTTCCGAGTGGTGGCACTTCGAGCTGCCGCTTGCTGCCAGCTATCCGCTGCTTGAAGACCGTTTCGCCTGTTTTTGACGCACCCCCTTTTACTCGCTGGAGCCTTGCTATGAACACACTTAACCTGTTTCGCCCCGCGCTGATTGCCGCGGCCCTCGCCCTGGCGCTCCCTGCCGCTCAGGCCGCGGTGCCGAAAGATATGCTGGTCATTGGTAAAGCCGCCGACCCGCAAACCCTCGATCCAGCCGTGACCATCGATAATAACGACTGGACGGTGACCTACCCCTCTTATCAACGTCTGGTGCAGTACAAGCCGGGCTCAACGGAGATTGAAGGCGATCTTGCCAGCGGCTGGAAAGCATCCGAGGACCAGAAAACCTGGACCTTCACCCTGCAAGACAACGCCCGTTTCGCCGATGGCACCCCGGTCACCGCTGAGGCTGTCAAGGCCTCGTTTGAGCGCCTGCTGAAAATTGGTCAGGGACCGGCAGAGGCCTTCCCTAAAGATTTGCAGGTCGAAGCGGTGGATGCGCACACGGTGAAATTCATTCTGAACCAGCCGTTTGCGCCATTCCTCTATACGCTGGCCAACGATGGGGCCTCGATTATTAACCCGACGGTCCTGAAAGCTAACGCGGCGGATGATGCGCGCGGATATCTGGCGCAACACACGGCCGGATCCGGTCCCTTTATGTTGAAAAGCTGGCAGAAAGGCCAGCAGTTAATCCTGGTACCCAACCCGCACTGGCCGGGGAAAAAACCGGCGTTTAAGCGCGTATCGGTGAAGATCATCGGTGAGAGCGCATCTCGCCGTCTGCAGCTTTCGCGGGGTGACATCGATATCGCCGACGCCCTGCCGGTGGATCAGCTCACCGCCCTGAAGCAGGAGGGCAAAGTGACCGTGGCCGAGTACCCCTCCCTGCGAGTGACCTACCTCTACCTGAACAACAGCAAAGCGCCACTGAACCAGGTCGATCTGCGTCGGGCCATCTCCTGGTCTACCGATTATCAGGGGATGGTGAAAGGGATCCTGAGCGGCAACGGTAAGCAGATGCGCGGCCCCATTCCTGAGGGGATGTGGGGCTTTGACGCTACGGCCCAGCAGTACAGTCTGGACGAAGCCAAGGCCAAAGCGGCGCTGGAAAAGGTGAAAGAGAAACCGGCCAGCCTCACCTTCCTCTACTCAGATAACGATCCGAACTGGGAGCCGATCGCCCTCTCTACCCAGGCCAGCCTCGGTAAGCTCGGTATTAACGTCAAGCTGGAAAAACTGGCGAACGCCACCATGCGGGATCGCGTAGGCAAAGGCGATTACGACATGGCGATCGGTAACTGGAGTCCGGATTTCGCCGACCCGTACATGTTTATGAACTACTGGTTCGAATCGGACAAAAAAGGGCTACCGGGTAACCGCGCTTTCTATGAGAACAAAACGGTCGATTCGCTGCTGCAAAGTGCGCTGAAGACCACCGACCAGGCCGAACGGACCAAAGATTACCAGCAGGCGCAGAAGATCGTGATCGACGAAGCGGCCTACGTCTATCTGTTCCAGAAAAACTACCAGTTGGCGATGAACAAAGAGGTCAAAGGTTTCACCTTTAACCCGATGCTTGAGCAGGTGTTCAACATCGCCACGATGAGCAAATAAGCGTGAGCCGGCGCCGGGGGCCCGGCGCCGCAGGAGGGGCGTATGACATTCTGGAGCATTGTGCGGCAGCGCTGCTGGGGGCTTATCCTGGTCGTGGCTGGCGTCTGTATCATCACCTTTATTATTTCGCACATGATCCCCGGCGATCCGGCGCGTCTGCTGGCAGGCGACCGCGCCAGTGAGGAGATTGTGCAAAATATTCGGCTACAGCTGGGGCTCGACCAGCCGTTATATGTGCAATTTGGCCACTACGTGAATGTGCTGGCACACGGCGATCTGGGGACGTCGATACGCACTGGCCGCCCGGTGGCGGAGGAGCTGAAGGCGTTCTTCCCGGCGACCCTCGAACTGGCGTTTTGCGCCCTGTTGCTGGCGCTGCTCATTGGCGTGCCGCTCGGGATTTTGTCGGCTGTTTACCGTAACCGCTGGCTGGATCATCTGGTGCGCCTGATGGCCATCACCGGTATTTCGACCCCCGCTTTCTGGCTGGGTCTGGGGGTGATTGTTCTCTTTTACGGCCAGCTACAAATTCTGCCCGGCGGCGGCAGGCTTGACGACTGGCTGGATCCTCCTGCTCATTTCACCGGCTTCTACCTGATAGATGCGCTGATCGAAGGCAACGGCGAAGTCTTCTTTAATGCGCTTCAGCACCTGATTTTACCCGCCCTGACCCTGGCCTTTGTCCACCTGGGGATTGTGGCGCGGCAGATCCGATCGGCGATGCTGGAACAGTTGAGCGAGGATTACATTCGTACCGCCCGCGCCAGCGGTCTGCCGGGCTGGTACATCATTATGCGCTATGCCTTGCCGAACGCGATGATCCCGTCCATCACCGTGCTGGGGCTGGCGCTGGGCGACCTCCTCTATGGCGCGGTGCTGACCGAAACCGTCTTTGCCTGGCCGGGAATGGGTGCCTGGGTGGTGACCTCGATTCAGGCACTGGATTTTCCGGCAGTAATGGGCTTTGCAGTGGTGGTGTCGCTGGCCTACGTGATAGTCAATCTGGTGGTGGATCTGCTCTATCTGTGGATCGACCCCCGTATCGGGCGCGGAGGTGCTGAATGATGTTAAGCCAGGAAACGCCAGTGACCGTAAAGGCCACGCCGCCCCGCATCGACTGGGCAAAAATAATATGGCTGCTGCGCCAGAGTCCGCTGACGCTGGTGGGCGGGCTGATCATGCTCTTGATGCTGCTGTTAATGATCCTGTCACCCTGGATTGTCCCGCACGACCCGAATGCGCTCGATCTCACCGCGCGTTTACAGGCGCCGTCGGCAACCCACTGGTTTGGTACCGATGAGGTCGGACGCGATCTGTTTAGCCGGGTGCTGGTGGGTAGCCAACAATCCATCGCCGCAGGGCTGGCGGTGGTGGTAATAGCCGGTGGCATTGGCTCACTGCTGGGCTGTTTCTCCGGTGTCATCGGCGGACGTGGCGACGCCATCATTATGCGCGTCATGGACATTATGCTGTCGATCCCCTCGCTGGTCCTCACCATGGCGCTGGCCGCAGCCCTGGGGCCAAGCCTGTTCAATGCCATGCTGGCGATTGCGATCGTCCGTATTCCGTTTTATGTGCGCCTGGCGCGCGGTCAGACGCTGGTGGTACGCCAGTTCACCTATGTGCAGGCGGCGCGCACCTTTGGCGCGTCACGCTGGCATTTGATCAGCTGGCATATTCTGCGCAATGCCCTGCCGCCGCTTATTGTCCAGGCATCGCTGGATATCGGCAGCGCCATCCTGATGGCGGCCACGCTAGGATTCATCGGGCTGGGGGCTCAGCAGCCCACCGCTGAATGGGGGGCAATGGTGGCCGTTGGGCGCAACTATGTGCTCGATCAGTGGTGGTATTGCGCCTTTCCGGGTGCGGCCATTCTGATTACCGCCGTGGGTTTTAACCTGTTCGGCGACGGCATTCGTGACCTGCTTGATCCGAAATCGGGAGGAAAACAGTAATGGGAGACGCAGTCTTAGCCATCGACAATTTACACCTGAGCTTTCCTGTTTTTCGCGGTGAAGTGCATGCTCTGAACCGCGTCTCGCTGGAGGTTAAGCGCGGCGAAATCGTGGGGGTGGTAGGCGAATCGGGCTCCGGTAAATCGGTTACCGCCATGCTGGCAATGCGCCTGCTGCCCGAGGGGAGTTATCGCATTCACAGCGGTCAGGTGACGCTGCTCGGGGAGGACATGCTCACTGCCCACGAAAAACAGCTGCGCCAGTGGCGTGGCGCCCGGGTGGCGATGATTTTTCAGGAGCCGATGACCGCCCTTAACCCGACCCGGCGCATCGGCCGACAGATGATGGAGGTGATCCGCCAGCACCAGCCGCTCTCCCGCCGCGAGGCGCAGCAAAAGGCCATTTCGCTGCTGGAGGAGATGCAGATCCCCGATGCGGCGCGGGTGATGGATCGCTACCCGTTCGAACTCTCAGGGGGGATGCGCCAGCGGGTGATGATCGCCCTGGCCTTCTCCTGCGAGCCGGATCTGATTATCGCCGATGAACCCACCACCGCGCTGGATGTGACCGTCCAGCTGCAGGTGCTGCGGTTGCTGAAGCATAAAGCCCGCGCCAGCAGCACCTCAGTGCTGTTCATTAGCCACGATATGGCGGTCGTCTCGCAACTCTGCGATCGACTGTATGTCATGTATGCCGGAAGCGTGATCGAAACGGGGGCGACCGATGCCCTTATTGCCCATCCGGTGCATCCCTACTCTATCGGCCTGTTGCAGTGCGCCCCGGAAAATGGCGAACCGCGCGAAATGCTGCCGGCGATCCCCGGCACCGTACCCAACCTGACCCGTTTGCCCACGGGGTGCGCGTTTCGCGAACGCTGCTTCGCCGCCGGGGCACAATGTAGCCAGATACCGCCGCTCTCACCGCACGGTGCCACCGGCCAGCTCGCGGCCTGCTGGTATCCGCAACTGGAGACTCGTCATGTCTGAAGTATTACTTGAGCTTAATCGCGTGCATGTGAATTTTCCGGCGCGGAAAAACTGGCGGGGACGGGTGACAGAACAGGTTCATGCCCTGAACGGGCTCGATTTGCAGATAAAACGCGGTGAAACCCTGGGGGTGGTCGGGGAGTCGGGGTGCGGTAAAAGCACCCTTGCCCAACTGCTGATGGGCATGCTGAAGCCCAGCACCGGCGAATGCTGCCACCATGACCGCAGCGGGATGCAGATGGTGTTTCAGGATCCGCTCTCCTCCCTCGATCCGCGCCTGCCGGTCTGGCGGATCATCACGGAACCCGTGTGGATAAAAACGCGCAGTAACGAACGCGCCCGCCGCAGTCTGGCCGAAGCGCTGGCGCAACAGGTGGGGATTCGCCCCGAATATCTCGATCGTCTACCGCATGCCTTTTCTGGCGGGCAGCGCCAGCGAATCGCCATTGCCAGGACATTGTCATCGGACCCCGATATCATCGTGCTGGATGAGCCTACCAGCGCGCTGGATATTTCCGTGCAGGCACAGATTTTGAATCTGCTGGTCAATTTACAGCGTGAGCGGACGCTAACCTATGTGCTGATTTCCCATAATGTCTCGGTGGTCCGGCACATGAGTGACCGGGTGGCGGTGATGTATCTGGGGCAGATCGTTGAGCTGGGCGAGACACAGCAGGTACTGAATAGCCCGTCCCACCCTTACACCCAGCTGCTGCTGGACTCGGTACCGAAAACCGGCGCGCCGCTGGATGATGCCCTGGCATTACGAAAAACCGATCTGCCGGGCAATCGTCAGCTGCCGACGGGCTGCTATTTCCGCGACCGCTGTCCGTTGGCCACCGCAGGCTGCGAACAGCCGCAGGCGCTTGCCACGGTTTCGGGTGGCCGTGCGGTGCGCTGTTGGCGTAAGCTTGAGTAATGCGTTTATTACTTGTTTTGGCCTTTTTACCCTCCCTGCTCTGGGCGGCACCGCTGGTGCCGCCGCCGGGGTTTACCCGCCCCCTGCCGCACACCCTGGCCGGAAAGTGTGTCGATCTGCCTGCCCCCTGGACCGGGGCGCTGGATTTTCCCAGTAAATATGCAGGTTCAGACAGCGCGCGCGCCACCCTGAACCCTGCAGCGGAACGCGCGTTTCGCGCCCAGACCCAACCTATTGTCGACTTTGAACGCGGTATCTCGACCATGGTCTGGCGCTATAAACAGAGCGGCGATCCCGCCACGCTCAACTGTCTCCTGAAGGGTTACCGCGTATGGGCCCGCGCGGGCGCACTAACCTCAACCCAGACCAACCATACCGGGCGGGCAATGCGTAAATGGGCGCTGGCCACTCTCGCTACAGGCTGGCTGGCGCTACAACCGCAGCCTGAAGACGCGCAGGTTGCGCACTGGCTCGGGGAACTGGCGGACCTGGTGGTGGCAGACTGGGACGGTCTGGCGCTGCAAAAAACCAATAATCACAGCTATTGGGCGGCCTGGGCGGTGATGGCCACGGCGGTTGCGCTCGACCGTCAGGATCTCTACGACTGGTCAATAAAGGTGTTTCGCCTTGCCGCCGGGCAGATCGCCGCCGATGGGCAGCTACCCAACGAACAAAAACGCGGTGCACGCGCGCTGGCTTATCATAATTACGCCCTGCAACCGCTGGTGATGATCGCCAGCTTTGCTGCAGCGAACGGACAGGATCTACTGAAGGAGAATCATGGTGCCCTGGGGCGGCTGGCGGGATACGTTCTGAGCCAGAGAGAAACCGATCCGGTGTGGCTGGCGCCCTGGTGCAATCTGACCCGGTGTAACGCCACGACGCGCGCCCTGCGTGACGCCCGTCAACCGCTTGAAAGCCGCCGTCTCGGCGGCAATCTCACGCTTATTTATGCGCCCTAGATCTGCGCCATACCGCCATCGACAAACAGTTCGGTGGCATTGATAAAGCTGGCGGCATCGGAGGCCAGGAAAGCCACGGCTTTACCCACCTCTTCCGGTTCGCCAATGCGTTGCAGCGGGACCTGAGCGGCCAGCGCGTCGAACAACCCCTGGCGCTGCTCTTCCGGTACCAGATCGCCAAGTCCTGGGGTTTTAATCGGGCCTGGGCTTACCACGTTAATCCGCACACCGCGCCCCTGTAAATCCAGCGCCCAGGAACGGGCAAGATTACGTACCGCCGCCTTGCTGGCGCTGTAAACACTGAAATTAGCCGTTCCCATCACCGAGACCGTAGAGCCGGTCAGGATCACCGAAGACCCATTCGACAGCAGCGGCAGCGCCTTCTGTACGGTAAAGAGCACGCCGCGCACGTTAGTGGCGAAAATACGGTCGAAATGTTCTTCGGTAATTTCCCCCAGCGGCAACATGTCGCCGCCGCCCGCGTTGGCAAAGAGGATATCCAGCCGCCCGGCCTGTTCTGCGATCTGTCCATAAACCTTATCGAGGTCGGCAAGCTGCGATGCGTCTGCGCGGATGCCGGTGGCAGCATCGCCCAACGCGGTCAGCGCTTTCTCCAGCTCGGCTTCGCGACGACCGGTGATGTACACCTTCGCCCCCTGCGCAATTAACTCTTTGGCCGTTGCCAGACCGATGCCGCTGGTGCCGCCGGTGACGAGTGCGATTTTTCCAATCAGTGCGTTGTTCATGTGATTTACCTTGTGGTTGCGTTAGTAACTGTCTGTGGGGCTAATCTAACGCTTGCCGGATTAGAGAAAAATTAGCAAAAATGGAAATAACTCTTTCTGTGTGTGCATAATCGAGGGCTGGCGGTGGATCAATTATTGGCAATGCGCGCTTTTGCGCGAGTGGTAGAGAGCGGGAGTTTTACCCGGGCGGCAGACTCGTTGAATATGCCGAATGCGACCCTCAGCAAACTGGTGAAATCGCTGGAAGCGCATCTGGGCGTACAGCTATTACAGCGCACCACCCGTCGGGTAAACGCTACGCCTGAAGGACGCGAGTATTACGAGAAAGCCTCACGAGTGCTAATTGATATTGAAGATATCGACACCGCCTTTAATACAGCAAAACAGCAGCCTCAGGGGCAACTGCGCATCGACGTGGGTGGCTCAACGGCGCGGGATGTGCTCATCCCTGCGCTGCCAGATTTTATGCGCCAGTATCCCGGCATCCGTCTGGAGCTTGGCGTGGCCGACCGGCCGGTTGATTTGATCCGCGGCAGCGTGGATTGCGTGATCCGCGGCGGTGCGCTGGAAGACTCGTCACTGATTGCGCGGCATATCGGTAATGCGGAGATGGTGACCTGCGCCACGCCCGCCTATCTGAAGCACCACGGCACCCCCGCCTATCCCGAAGAGCTACGCAATGGCCACCGGCTGGTGAGCTATCTCTCCCCGGTCACTGGCCGTCCTTTTCCCTTTCGTTTTACCGACGAGGATGAGGTGCGGGAAATGGTGATGCCCCATGCCATCGGCATCAATGAGAGCAACGCTCACCTGGCCGCGGCGGTGGCAGGTATGGGTATTGTGCAAACTTTTCGCTATTCGGCTGGTGAATTGATACGGGAAGGGAAACTGGTTGAGATTTTGGTGAAATGGCGGCCGCCGCGGTATCCGTTTTATGTGGTCTATCCACAAAACCGGCATGTGACGCATCGGTTGCGGGTATTTATCGACTGGCTGACGGCAATCTTCCCCGAGGGATTGAATGGTCCGGGGCGTTGATGGATAGCCGGGCGCGCGGCCCGGCCAGACCATTAATTCAGTTTATAGTCCAGGGTGATCTCAGCATTCAGCACCTGCGACACCGGGCAACCGGCTTTGGCCTTCTGAATAATGCCGTCGAACTGCTGTGGATCAATGCCAGGCACCGTCACTTTACTCTCCAGGGCAATTTTGCTGATGGCAAAACCGCTGTCCGTTTTATCCAGTGACACTACCGCTTTGGTATCAATGGAATCGGCTGTGTAACCCGCTTCGCCCAACATCAGCGAAAGCGCCATTGAGAAACAGGCTGCATGCGCCGCGCCGATCAGTTCTTCCGGGTTGGTACCGGCCGCCCCTTCAAAGCGAGTATTGAAGCCGTAGGGCTGCTGGTTGAGCACGCCGCTTTCGGTAGAAACCGTCCCTTTACCGCGTTTGATGTCACCAGACCAGTGTGCCGAACCGTGTTTATGAATCGTCATGCTTGTTCTCCTTTTGACATACAAAGGGTTAAGTATAGACCACCCTTTTTGCCTGACCCGAAACACGGATAATTCTTGTTAATTGCGCAGATGTTGTTCAACTGCGTCAAGGAAAAGGCGCAGCGCGGCGGGCTGGTATTCGCGTGACTGATAGATACCGAAAATAGACAAGGGCTTAGGCGTGAGTTCGGGCAATACCGGCACCAGTTTACCCTGCGCCAGCGCAGCCTGCGCCTCCTGCTCGGGCAGCATGGCAATTCCGCAGTGGGCTACCGCAGCAGCCAGTAAGAGCGATGAGATACTGGCGCTGAGATTACCCCCGACGGCTACGCTCAGCCCCTCCCCCTCCGGGGTGATAAATTGCCAGGACTGCCCGGCAAAAAAGCTGTAATGCAGACAGTTATGCTGAGCTAATGCCTGCGGGTGCTGCGGTGTGCCATGGGTAGCCAGATAGTGCGGCGAGGCGCAGAGCACTGACCTACAGCGCCCCAGCTTACGGGCAATCATGCCCGGCTCCGGGTTATCCGTGATGCGAATAGCGACATCAATCCGTTCACCCACCAGGCTGACCGGGTGATTATTCACATCCAGCTCGACGCGCACCTGCGGGTAGCGCGCCAGAAAATCAGGCAAAATGGGGGCAAGCATATGGAGGGCGGTAAAATGGGCGCAGGCGACGCGTAACGTACCGGAGGGCAGATCGCGGGGTGCATGGCCCTCGATCTCGTGCGACAGCTGCGCCAGCGTACGGGTTTTCTGCAGCACGTTCTCCCCAGCCGCCGTCAGCGTGAGCTTGCGGGTCGAACGGTTCACCAGACGGGTTCCGGCCCACTTCTCCATCTGTTCCAGATAGCGGCTCACCATCGGGCGTGAAATGCCCAGCGCACGGGCTGCCGCGCTCAGGCTCCCCAGTTCACATATGCGGTTATAGACCTGAGCGGCAATGACGCGATCCATGAAAACTCCATTTGTTCGATTTATGAAACTAAGCATGTCTTGTTTCAGTAATTCTGGCAAATGCGCTGAGGGGTACAATAGCGGCTTTGTTGCTAACCGAGACCCGAAGATGAAGCTTACCCACCTTGCCGTACTGTGCACCCTTATCACCCCCGCCGCCTTTGCGGCCCCATTGACCGTAGAGAGCTATAACCCGCAGGAGAACGCGATTTTTGCCGTCTCCTCAACGCTGGTTTATGGCGCGAAAGAGGCGGTCCTTTTTGATGCGCAGTTCAGCGTGAAAGATGGTGAAGCGCTGGTCGAGAAAATTCGTCGCAGCGGCAGGAAGCTGAACAAAATTGTGATCACCTCCGGCGACCCGGATTTCTACTTTGGTCTGCAGCCGCTGGTCAAGGCCTTCCCGGAGGCCAAAATCCTGGCAACCCGGCAGGTAGTGGATCACATTAACGCCACCAAAGAGGCGAAACTGCAATTCTGGGGACCGCAGATGAAAGACGGTGCGCCGACTACTCTGTACGTGCCGCAGGTGCTGGCCTCCACAACTTTTATGATCGACGGCGAAAAAGTGTCGATAGAGCATGCTGACGATTACGCGGCTTACGTCTGGATCCCGTCCGCGAAAACCATCCTGGGGGGAACCGGCGTTTCCTGGGGCATCCACGTCTGGACGGCGGATACGCAAACCAAAGAATCCCGCCAGCAGTGGCAACAGACGCTGGCGGCGATGGCGGCCCATCAGCCAGAGCGGGTCATTCCGGGGCATTACCTCGGTACGCCGCCTGCAGGAGCGGAGGCGATTCGTTTTACTCAGCATTATCTTGCCCAGTTTGAAACTGCCCTGGCGCAGCATAAAACATCGGCGGATGTGATTAACACCATGAAAAAAGCCTATCCTGACCTGGCTGAAGTTAGCTCGCTTGAGTTAAGCGCCAAAGTGAATACCGGCGAAATGAAGTGGTAATAAGCTAACCTCCTCCTGCTATAGTGAATAATTCGTATAGCAGGAGGAATGATGCAAACGACAGTAAGAGGTATTGACCACATAGGTATTACGGTGCCTGATATTGAACAAGCCACGTTATTTTTAGAACAGGCACTGGACGCGCGCGTTTTATATCGCTCTGTCGAACCCGGCAGCGAGAATATTGACCCTGAGGCGCAGCAGCATACGTTGAGATTATTCCCCGGCACGGAAATACGCGCCATCCGCATGCTGGCGTTGCCGCACGGCCCCGGTATCGAACTCTTTGAAATGCACGGCCCACACCAACAGTCCCCCGCCCGCCCCAGCGATTTTGGCCTGCAGCACTTTGCTGTCTATGTCGATGATTTTTCGCAGGCAATCAGCCGTTTTACCGCAGCCGGCGGCGAGATATTTACCGAACCAAAAGCGCTCTCTTTTCCCGCTGAAAAAGGAGAAGGTAATGCGTTTTGTTATGGTAAAACCCCATGGGGGAGCGTGATTGAATTGATCTCGTGGCCTTCGCCAATGCCTTATGAAAAATATACGAAACTGCGTCGCTGGAAGCCATAATATATTCTTCAAATACAGTTTGATGATATTTTTATTTCCAGGGCGAATCTTAAACACAGCGGTAAAAATATTTGTCATTCTGAATGCGTATTATGTTTTTGCGAGCCGTACCATTAAACAGAGAACGACACGGAGGCAACATGTTTAATTATTATTCTGCGACCAACTCTTCCGCACAGCCGGAACTGGTAAATGCCATTGCACAGGGTTTACGTGCCGAAATGGGTGCTGTCACCGAAGATGACATTTTGATGGAGCTGACCAAATGGGTCGAAGCGTCAGACAATGACATCCTCAGTGATATCTACCAGCAGACCATTAACTACGTGGTTAGCGGTCAGCACGCAGCTTTATAAAAGCCTGCTAAGCTCAATGGGCAACCTTCAGGGTTATATTTCGTTTGCGTAAGCAGACTGGTCCTTAAAACTATCAACAGGATTGAGGAGTTAAGATGAAATCGAACCGTCAGGCACGTCACATTCTGGGGCTGAACTACAAACTCTCTAACCAGAGAAAAGTGGTGATTGAAAACAATCAGGAGTCAGTTACCACCCATGCGACCGGCAGAAAGCGCCACGCAGATAAATAAAGCACACACTGTGATGCGAAACGCCATCGATTTTATCGGTGGCGTTTTTGTTTCCAGAGTGCGGAAATTAATATTCACCTCATTTATACTACCCCCCACCGCAGCCCTGAAGCCAGGCCATCGATGCTGAAAAACGACAATGCCAGGGACCGGATATTCAAAAATTAAGTGAGTGACATGGACAACAAACTGAAAAAACATCGTTCCCTTTACATCCCCTATGCCGGCCCTGTCCTGCTGGAGTTCCCGCTTCTGAACAAGGGCAGCGCCTTTAGCCTGGAAGAGCGCAGCAACTTCAACCTGCTCGGCCTGTTGCCCGAAGTGGTAGAAACCATTGAAGAACAGGCGGAACGCGCCTGGATCCAGTACCAGGGCTTCAAGACTGAAATTGATAAACACATCTACCTGCGCAATATTCAGGACACCAACGAAACCCTCTTCTATCGCCTGGTACAAAACCACCTCGAAGAGATGATGCCGGTCATCTACACCCCGACCGTTGGCGCCGCCTGCGAACGTTTCTCTGAAATTTATCGTCGTTCCCGCGGGGTGTTCATCTCTTACCAGAATCGTCACAACATGGACGATATTCTGCAGAACGTGCCGAATCACAACATTAAAGTCATTGTGGTCACCGACGGGGAGCGCATCCTCGGCCTGGGGGATCAGGGCATTGGCGGAATGGGGATCCCTATCGGCAAGCTGTCGCTCTACACCGCCTGTGGCGGCATCAGCCCGGCGTATACCCTGCCGGTAGTTCTGGATGTGGGCACCAATAATCCGCAGCTGCTCAACGACCCACTCTATATGGGCTGGCGTCACCCGCGTATTACCGATGAAGAGTATTATCAGTTTGTGGACGACTTCATCCAGGCGGTTAAACATCGCTGGCCGGACGTGCTGTTGCAGTTCGAAGATTTTGCCCAGAAGAACGCCATGCCGCTGCTTAACCGCTATCGCGATGAGATCTGCTCTTTCAACGATGACATCCAGGGAACCGCTGCCGTCACGGTGGGTACCCTGATCGCCGCCAGCCGTGCGGCAGGCAGTCAGCTGAGTTACCAGAAAATCGTCTTCCTGGGCGCGGGCTCTGCCGGGTGTGGTATCGCCGAGCAGATTATTGCCCAGACCCAGCGGGAAGGATTAAGCGAAGAGCTGGCCCGTTCACGCGTCTTTATGGTGGATCGGTTTGGTCTGCTGACCGACGCGATGCCAAATCTGCTGCCGTTCCAGAGCAAACTGGTGCAGAAGCGCGACAACCTCAAAAACTGGGATACCGACAACGAAGTCCTCTCCCTGCTTGACGTGGTGCGTAATGTTAAGCCGGATATCCTGATTGGCGTCTCTGGCCAGACGGGTCTCTTCACCGAAGAGATCATCCGCGAGATGCACAAATATTGCGCTCGCCCGATCGTGATGCCGCTCTCTAACCCTACATCTCGTGTGGAAGCGACGCCGCAGGACATTATCGCCTGGACCGAAGGGAACGCGCTGGTCGCGACCGGCAGCCCGTTTGCGCCAGTGGTGTGGAAGGATAAAACCTACCCGATTGCCCAGTGCAATAACTCTTACATTTTCCCGGGTATCGGCCTTGGGGTCATTGCCTCTGGTGCTTCGCGCATTACTGACGAGATGCTGATGTCAGCCAGTGAAACCCTGGCCAAGCACTCTCCTCTGGTCAATAACGGAGAGGGGCTGGTCCTGCCTGAGCTGAAGGATATCCATGTGGTCTCCCGCGCAATTGCGTTTGCCGTGGGCAAGATGGCGCAACAGCAAGGCGTGGCGGTGAAGACCTCCGCCGATGCGTTGCAGCAGGCGATTGATGATAATTTCTGGATGCCGGAGTACCGGAGTTATCGTCGTACATCGATTTAAGATCGTAACGGTAACGTCGGTTGTCATGCCAGTCAGTTAAGCAATCCGGCGTTGCTAAGACAGTAGAGTGGAAAGGTTCCGTTCACTAAGGCATCTCTGCATTATGCCGCTTCCTCTGCGGTGAACGGAACAATTCCACCGTGCTTAACCGATCGGCAATGACAACCTCGGTTGCCGTTTTTTTTGCTGACGCTCTGTGCCTTACCCGTTACTTTGCCCTTTCACCGCTAGCCAAAACGCTTCCGTCCCGCTACACTCCCTTCACCCATTAATCTAATGAATATATAAGGAGGCTAATTATGCTGTACTGTGAAATCTTTCTGTTTTCACGTACTTATGGTGATCGCACCTGCTCAAGCGTTATCGATATCGTGCTGCGATAACTTCGGCTTGAGCGAAGATACCATTCACTAAACCCTTCTCTCGGGCTTACCGGGTTATCGTCAGCGTTGTTTGACGAGGCATTTTCATGCCTGTAACTCTTGAGTAAGCAAATGAGCACATTACTAACTGCACAATCCCTTCGTGTTGATACGGCGTTTGGCACGCTTTTCGACAACCTCTCCTTTACGCTGAAAAAAGGCGACCGCATTGGTCTGTTGGGCGATAACGGCTGCGGGAAAAGTACCCTTCTGAAGATCCTCGACGGCACCGACTCCCCTCTTACGGGCACGGTGACGCTGGCCGGACACTGCCTGATGGCGCGTGTGGAACAGCACCTTCCGGAGGCGCTCTATCCGTTGTCGTTGCTGGACGCGGTGCTGGCACAACTCCCTGCACCCGAGCGTGACAGCCTGCGCTGGCGGGCAGAAACGTTACTTGCCGGCATGGGTTTTGCCAGTCAGGATCTGGCGTTAACGTCAGCGACGCTCAGCGGCGGGCAGCATACCCGTCTGCTGCTGGCGCGAGCGCTGATTCGCGAGCCCGATCTCTTGCTGCTGGATGAACCCAGTAACCACCTCGATCTGCCTACGCTGCTCTGGCTGGAGACGTTTTTACAGCGCTGGACGGGGAGCTTTGTGCTGGTCTCGCATGACAGACAACTGCTGGATGCGGTGACCAACGGCAGCTGGATCCTGCGCGACCAGCGCCTGCACTACTTCGCCCTTCCCTGCACCCAGGCGCGCCGCGCACTCTCTGAGCGGGACGAAAGCGATGCACTTCGCCACAAAGCCGAGCAAAAAGAGATTGACCGGATCGCCGCCAGCGCCAAACGGCTGGCAACCTGGGGCAAGGTCTATGACAACGAAGATCTCTCCCGCAAAGCGAAGCAGATGGAACGTCAGGTCGAACGGCTTAAAGAGAGTCAGACCGATCTGACGGCAGGCTCACCCTGGACGTTAACCCTGCGTGGCGACGCCCTGCGTGCTGACCGTCTTCTGGAGATGACATCTCTTGCGGTGCCGCCCGCGCCGGGCCTGAGCCCGCTCTTTACGCTGGATAGCGCCCGGCTAAAAAGCGGCGACCGGGTAGCCATAGTCGGGCGTAACGGCTGTGGGAAATCATCGCTGATGAGGCTTATCTGGCAGCAATTTATCGCCGGGCAAGCCGCTGAGGCACTGAATATCCACCCGCGGGTTACGCTCGGTTATTACGACCAGACCCTGCATCAACTGCCGGATGACGCCAGCCTGCTGGAAGCACTGGCGCCTTTCGCTGCCGATCCTCAGCGTCGCAAAATGGCCCTGATTAGCGCTGGCTTCCCGTGGGTACGGCACGGTCAGGCCGTGAGTACCCTGAGCGGCGGCGAGCGTTCGCGGCTACTGTTCGTTGGGCTGACGCTGGCGCGATTTAGTTTGCTGATGCTGGACGAACCGACCAACCACCTGGACATGGAAGGCAAAGAGGCGCTGGCCTGGACCCTCGAGCAGTTCGAGGGCGGCGTACTGCTGGTGAGCCACGATCGTCAGTTAATACGCCAGAGCTGTAATCGCTTCTGGCTCATTGAGGACGGTAAGCTTAGCGAGTGGCATGATGCTGACGCGGTGTTTGAGCGTCTGCGCCATAGCGTCCAACTTCCGGCGGTAGCTGACGACTCACTTGACGTTCAACACGAGGAAAACGAGGATCTGCTGGAACGGCTGATTGCGCTGGAGACACTGCTTGCAGAAGATCTGGCGCGCAAGCCTAAACATCAGAAACCCCTGCTGCAGGCGCAGTGGCGTGAGGCCATCGACAGGCTAACGGCACAGCTATAAACCACAGCCCGGCGGCCTTGCGCCGCCGGGCTGCATAGCAGTTATTGCGCAGGTTTCGCTTTCCAGGCATCCCATGCCTGTTTAATTTCCTGCTTCGCGGTCGCGGCATCGTTAAAGCCATTCAGCTCCACTTTTTTGCGCCCTTCCGGCAACTCCTTATAGACGCGGAAAAAGGCTTCCAGACGTTGCTGCTCAATCTTCGGCAGATCGCTCAGCTCTTTAATGTCATCGTAGGTCGGGTCGATTTTGCTTGCCGGTACGGCCACGATTTTGTCATCTTTTTCACCGCCATCGATCATCTTCAGCACGCCAATGGCGCGCAGTTTGATCAGGGTGCCGGGCGCCATCGGCGCACGGGTATAAAAAATAACGTCCAGCGGATCACCATCCCCTGCCAGCGACTGGGTCAGGGACCCGTAGTTCGCCGGATAGGCCACCGGCATAGACTGGAAACGATCGGCAATGATAAAGCCCGTTTTGGCATCGGTTTCGTATTTAATAATCCCGCCAGCCGGGATTTCAGTGACCGCGTAAAACTCTTCCGGATTATTCTCCGGCTGCGGGAACTCAAGAATATTTTGGGCCTGAACGGAGGCAGATAACAGCAGGCTCACGGCGAGCACTTTTTTGACCAGGTGCATTGTCTTTTAACTCTTTGGTTATTAGGAAGACAACACCTTACGGAGCAAAAATGTCAGAAACATGACGGTTTGTTGACGAAACCGATAGCCTACCATTCATCATAGTTATTAATCATTCAGCCCCTCCCACCAGGCAAAATACCGACAAAATTATTACATTATGTTGCTCTGCCCTTGCCGGATTGATTGAAAGAATTAATCCTTAAGAGGTATGTCGTTAGTGCGATATGCCGGACCTGCCTCGCAGATCTCATCATGAACATGGAGAAACATATGAAAGCTGCAGTTGTGACAAAAGACCATCATGTGGACGTGACCGACAAAACCCTTCGCGCACTCAAGCATGGCGAAGCGCTGCTGAAGATGGAGTGCTGTGGCGTGTGCCATACCGATCTTCACGTTAAAAATGGCGATTTTGGTGACAAAACCGGGGTGATTCTCGGGCATGAAGGTATCGGGGTCGTGAAAGAAGTTGGGCCGGGCGTCACCTCTCTTAAGGTGGGTGACCGTGCAAGCGTCGCCTGGTTCTTTGAGGGATGTGGTCATTGCGAATACTGTAACTCGGGCAACGAAACCTTATGCCGCACGGTAAAGAACGCCGGCTATTCAGTGGACGGAGGCATGGCGGAAGAGTGCATCGTTACCGCCGACTACTCGGTCAAGGTGCCGGACGGTCTGGGGTCGGCCGAAGCCAGCAGCATTACCTGCGCCGGAGTGACTACCTACAAAGCAGTGAAGATTTCAGACATCAAACCCGGCCAGTGGATTGCTATTTATGGCCTGGGCGGCCTGGGGAACCTGGCGCTGCAATACGCTAAGAATGTCTTTAACGCCAAAGTGATTGCCATTGATGTCAATGACGAACAGCTGAAGCTGGCGGCGGAGATGGGGGCCGATCTCACCATCAACTCGCGCACCGAAGATGCGGCTAAAATCGTTCAGGAGAAGGCCGGTGGTGCCCATGCTGCCGTGGTGACCGCAGTAGCAAAAGCGGCCTTCAACTCAGCGGTGGATGCCGTGCGTGCCGGTGGCCGCGTGGTTGCCGTGGGCCTTCCACCCGAAGCGATGAGCCTGGACATTCCACGTCTGGTCCTGGATGGCATCCAGGTCGTAGGCTCCCTGGTGGGCACGCGTCAGGATCTGACCGAAGCGTTCCAGTTTGCTGCGGAAGGAAAAGTGGTACCGAAAGTGGCTCTGCGTCCGCTGGGTGATATCAACGCCATTTTCAAAGAGATGGAACAGGGCCAGATCCGTGGCCGTATGGTGATTGATTTCCGCCAGTAAGTCTTAACCCTCGTCTTAGGACGAGGGTGCTTTCAGTTAGAACTGCGCCTGTCGGCAATCCACTCCTGCACTTCAATCTGAAAGGTATCCGGCGCCTTACGGAACATCTTGCGTGCCAGATCCAGAATGGTATGCCGGGATAACTCCTCTTCCATCCGCTGCTGCGCACTGTCCATCACCGAACGGACGCCGCACGGCCCTTCGCAGGCCCATGCGGGAGGGGCTTCATCAAACAGCGCCAGCCGCTGTCGCACTTCGCGACATTCGAACATGTTCTTCTGGCCATCGATGGCATGCGCCACGTCCAGCACGGTGATCAACTCGGCCGCACGCGCCAGCTTAAACCCCCCGCCCTTACCTTCGGTGCTGATGACCAGCCCGGCGCGGGAGAGGCGCGTGAATATTTTGCCCAGGTAGTCATAAGGCACGCCCTGCAGTTCGGCCATTTCCCGCACGCTCATTTCGCGCTCATTGCCCTTTGCATCCACCATGCACATCAGGCTGTGAATACCGTATTCCACACCGGAACTGTAAAAGGCCATGCGTAACTCCGTAATGATTAATCCTGGTTAGTATAGCGTTAGCGTCCTTCTGAAAACTAGTCCGAACCAGATCGCAAGCCTAACCTGTTATTTAAAAAGAATATTTATTGCAATCCAAAATTCGTGCTTGCGCTTAACTCAGAAAACTATTGTCGCAGTTAACTACGACAAGTATAGTTGGAGTCAGGTCAGACATAGAGCCTGACGCGTTTAAGGAACGAAGATGAAGAAGCAACTTTTGATTGTGGGCAGCGGCTTTGCCGGAATGTGGGCGGCGGTCAGTGCTGCGCGTGTAGCTGAACTGAATAGCAGCGATGACCTTCATATCGCCGTGCTGGCCCCCGCCGCCGAGCTGCGCGTGCGTCCGCGTTTTTACGAGGAAAATGTCGCCGGGCTACGTGCCCCATTAAGCGACCTCTATGCCGAACTTGATGTCGAATTTATCGCAGGTCACGCAGAACGCATTGATACTACTGAAAAAACGGTCTGGTATCGCGCACAGGATGGCGGCACGTCGCTCAGGAACTATGACCGTGTGATCCTGGCAACCGGTAGCCAAATCCGTCGTCCTGCCATTAACGGCCTGGCTGAGTATGCTTTTGATATCGACCAGATGGAATCTGCGCAAATCTTTGAAAAACACCTCGACGAACTGGTCAATCAGCCAGCGAGCCTTGCGCGAAATACGGTGGTGGTCTGCGGTGGCGGTTTTACCGGCATTGAGCTGGCGACCGAATTACCGGCACGTCTGCGTGCACGTCTTGGTGATGATACCCAGACCAGAGTTATCGTAGTTGAGCGCGGTGATAAAATCGGCGGACGTTTCAGCGAGGCACTGAGTCAGGTCATCGCGGAAGCCAGCATTGGGCTGGGCGTTGAATGGCGCGTGAACAGCGAAGTTGAGTCCATCGACGCGACGGGCGTAACGCTAAAAGGCGGCGAACATATTGAATCGTCTACCGTGGTCTGGACCGCCGGTGTGGAGGCGCATCCCCTCACCCAGCAGATCCGCGCTGAACGCGATGCACAGGGGCGTCTGCGCGTAAATGATTTACTGCAAATCCCGGCTCTTCCCGACGTCTATGCCACCGGCGATACGGCACATGCGAAAACCGACGAGCTCGGTAATACCGCGCTGATGACCTGCCAGCATGCGATCCAGCTTGGAAAATTTGCTGGTCATAATGCGGCGGCCAGCCTGCTGAACGCCACGCCTCACCCTTATCGTCAGGTTAATTATGTTACCTGTCTGGATCTCGGGGGCTGGGGCGCGGTCTACACAGAGGGCTGGGAACAGGCGGTGAAGAGCGTGCGTGAGGAGGCGAAAAAAATCAAAATCGCCATTACTCACGAACTCATCTACCCACCGGCGGCAAACCGCGCAATTGCCTTTGCCGCCGGCGATCCGCTGGCAAAATTTGTTTAATACCGCCAACCGCCCTCATGGGCGGTTGTTTTACATTCTGCATGAAACCAGACGGGCCTGAAAAGCATCAGGCTACCGCGCTGGCGCTGGAATGAGCCCCTTTAGATTTCCGATATCCGTACATCAATAAACAGGACATTGCGGCAAACGACAGCAGGGCTGCGGGCAGCGTGACATAGTCCCAGCTGTAGCCAAGCGTAATCATCAATCCACCGAACCAGGCCCCAATTGCGCTGCCAAGGTTAAAGGCCACCTGGCCGCCTGCCGCCCCCAGCAATTCCCCGCCTTTGGCGTTTTGCAGTAACAAAATCTGCAACGGCGCAGAGAGTGCAAAGAGTCCGGCGCAGCAGATAAAGCCCATCACCAGCGAGGCGGTTTGGTTCTCACCGAAAGTGAACAGCAGCAACAGGGACAAGACAATCACCAGGTCTGTTGTGGCGGCAATGCGCAGCGGACTGAAACGTCCGGATAACTTGCCGCTGAGCAGGTTGCCGAGCACCATCCCCAGCCCCATCAGCATCATGATGAAGGTCATAAACAGGTCAGAGAAACCAGAGACGTTAACCATGAAGGGTTTAACGAAGCTAAACCAGGCAAACACCCCTGCGTTGCCAAACATGGTCGCGGCAAAGATCAGCCAGGGCTCAGGTTTCTTCAAAAAATGGAACTGCTCGGTGAGGCGGGCTTCGCTTTTATCGTAGAGCTTAGGCACCCATAAGAGTATGGAAAGAATCACCAGCGCATCGAAAAGCGCAATCAGGGCGAAGGTGTAACGCCAATGATAGGTCTGGCCAATCCAGGTGCCCAGCGGCACGCCCATCAGATTGGCGACCGTCATGCCGGCAATCATTCCGGATACGGCCAGCGTGACTTTACCCGGCGGCGCAATTTTAGAAAGAAGAATGGCCCCGACGCCAAAGAAAGCGCCATGCGGAAGACCCGAGATCAGACGGCCCAGCGCCAGCATGGTATAGGAGTTTGCGCAGGTGAAAATGGCATTACCTGCCACGCAGAGCGCCACCAGAAAGAGCAGCGTGCTCTTCAGGGAAAACTTACTGGAGAAGAGCGCGATGATCGGCGCGCCAATCACTACGCCAAAAGCGTAAAACGAGATCATATTGCCCGCAGAGGGAATGGAGATCCCGGTATCCTGCGCCAGTTCAGTTAACACACCCATAATGCCAAATTCGGCCATACCCAGGCCGAAGGTGCCAAGTGCCAACGAAAAAACGGTTTTTTTCATACCACGACCACTTGTTAATAGATTGCGACGCGCATTATCGGCCAATCTTACTGTGTGAGCCAGTTCAAAACTGTCCGCTGACCGTTTCATCCATTATTTCGGGTAGGGTGTGAATATTTTCCGCCAGCCTGCCACGCCACGATTACACTTCAAGGTGTTAGCACGCAATGAACCTGCAACTCCATCGAGGATCGCAACATGGCAGAGAAGAAAAAGAGCAAGGCCGTCGCGGATGCCACTCCCACTGCACCGCTTAAAAACAAAGCGTATGAAAAAGAGCTGCGCCGACTGCACGTGGAGCTGGTTAAATTGCAGCAGTGGGTGGTCGCAAAAGGGTTAAAAGTCTGCATCGTCTTTGAAGGGCGAGATGGTGCCGGTAAAGGCGGTACCATCAAAGCCATCACCGAGCGCGTCAGCCCACGGGTATTTCGGGTGGTGGCTCTCCCTGCCCCAACCGAAAAAGAGAAAAGCCAACTCTACATGCAGCGCTATGTGCCTCATCTGCCTTCTGCCGGCGAAATCGTCATCTTTGACCGCAGCTGGTATAACCGCGCCGGTGTAGAGCGAGTGATGGGGTTCTGTACCGAGGATCAAGTAGAAAAATTTCTTGATGGCACCCCGGTAATGGAAAAGGCCATGGTGGATGCAGGCATTATCTTGCTGAAGTATTGGCTTGAGGTTACGCCGAAAGAGCAAGAGCGCCGGCTTCGCGATCGTATTAACGACGGGCGCAAGACCTGGAAGCTCTCCCCGATGGATATTAAATCCTTCAATATGTGGGATGAATATACCGCCGCCCGCGACGCCATGTTTGAAGCCACCGACACCGCCTGGGCGCCCTGGTTTGTGGCGCGTTCAGAAGATAAAAAGCGCGTTCGCCTGAATATTATTTCGCATCTGCTGTCACAGATTCCGTATAAAGATCTGCATATTAAGCCGATGGATTTACCGAAGCGAAAAATAGGCAAGATAAAACCGACGAAATATCCGTTCAGGTATATTGCGGAGCGCTTCTAAAATTACTGGAAGACGCCTCGCAAGAATCACTCTTGCCAGGGGAAGTGCTATTGTCTTTTGTCGGCTGCGGTTGATAATAACCGCACCAACACAGGAGGTGAAAAATGAAAGCAAACGAGAAAGAAAATCGCTGTACTCAGCAGCATCTAAGCCCAGCGATGCCGCTTCCCGCCTTGCACAAAGATGATAAATTACCGCCGGGCCAGCACGACAAAGAATTTATTAAAGCTATGAATGCGTTTACAGCAAAAGCGGGGCTATTGTCAGATGATCCCTATTTCGGAGGGATTTGATGGGATATCAGTTCGATATTTACCGCAACCCATCGGGCAGGACTTGCGAGTATCAACCCTATTTTATGATCATTCAACATGATTGGTATGACGACTTATCAACGAGGCTTATTATACCATTAAGTTATCGTATTCATCTGAATAGCCATATTCACTCTGCAGCTCCTCTGGTTAACATTGAATTCGAGAAGTTGTTCCTGAATACACTTGGTATGACTCATATAGATAAAAATAAGCTCAATAAGAAAAACTATGTCTGTAATTTAAAGAGTGCACGAAGTCGTGTTATCGCAAGCATTGATGCTTAAATCACCAATACATGACCCGCAAAGCGCCGCCGGACTCTGCCGACGGCGCACGGCCGGGTTAGTTTATCCCCTCTTCACTCTCTTTCTTCGCTTCCAGACGTTCCACATCCCGATACCAGCGCGGATGGTGTTTCTTCGCCCAGCGGCGGCTCACCTTCCCTTCAATCATCCCCTTAATCGACCCTTTAACCCAGAAAGCCATATACATATGGATCAGAATGGCATGGATCAAAATAATGGCAGACGTCGCGTGGATCAGCAGGCTATAACGCACCAGCTGAATCGGGAATAAGTGGGCAAAATAAGGACGCCAGATTATGACGCCCGTCACCAGCAGCACAAAAATCATGCTCATGATGGTCCAGAACATCATTTTTTGCCCGGCGTTATATTTCCCTACTTTTGCGACTTTATGTTCGTTCCCTTTCAGGACCTCAACAATCCCCTTCACCCACGGAATATCCTGCTTGTCCGGAATGTTATGGTGTACGAAGCGCACGAACATAAACATCAGTGCCACGAAGATCAGCACCCCGAAGAATGGATGCAGAATGCGCCCCATCTGCGGGGTACCGAAGGTTTCGGTCAGCCACTGTAGCGTCGGGAAGAAGAACGAAATTCCCGATACCGCCACCAGGAAGAAGCAGATCACCACCGTCCAGTGACAGGCGCGGTCGATAAATTTCGTGCGCACAATCATCTTTGACTTACTCATGATGCTCCTCCTCGTCGTCATCCACCTCTTTGTTCGGACCAATGCCAATATAGTGATAAATCAGCCCGGCAAAGGTGGCGATAAAGCCCGCCGCAGAGAGGGGTTTCAACGCCCCTTTCCACAGGTTGATCGAAGTATCGATCGCCGGGTCTTTCGGCAGATTGTGGTACAGCTCCGGCTGGTCGTTATGGTGCAACACATACATCACGTGTGTCCCCCCGACTCCCTGTGGATTGTAGATCCCCGCGTTGGCATAACCGCGCGCTTTTAACTTGTCGACGCGCTGCTGCGCCACCTCCAGCATCTCTTTTTTGGTCCCAAAGTGAATGGCGCCCGTCGGACAGGTCTTCACGCAGGCCGGCTCTTGCCCAACGCTGACGCGATCCACACACAGGGTGCATTTATAGACCCGGTTATCCTCTTTATTAAGACGTGGGATGTTAAACGGACAGCCCGCAATGCAGTAACCGCAGCCGATACAGTTGTCCTGCTGAAAATCCACGATGCCGTTGGCGTACTGAATAATCGCGCCGGCAGACGGGCAAGCCTTGAGGCAGCCCGGATCTTCGCAGTGCATACAGCCATCTTTGCGGATCAACCACTCCAGCTTGCCGTTCTGGTCGGTTTCGCTAAAGCGCATCACCGTCCAGGATTTAGCGCTCAAATCCGCCGGGTTATCGTAGACCCCGACGCAATGGCCCACTTCGTCACGGATATCATTCCACTCTGAACACGCCACCTGGCAGGCTTTGCAGCCTACACACGATGACACATCGATAAGCTTGGCAACTTCGGCCTTGTAATCCCGCGCGCGGGGCGCGGGAGTGATGCCATTGGTCGCGGAGCGTTTAATAATGTCTTGTGTTTCCATCGCCATCTTATCGCTCCTTACGCTTTCTCGATGTTAACCAGAAACGCTTTGTACTCCGGCGTTTGCGAGTTGGCGTCGCCGACGTTAGGCGTCAGGGTATTGGCGATATAGCCTTTCTGCGCCACCCCTTCAAAGCCCCAGTGCAGCGGAATACCGACGGTTTCCACCTGCTGACCGTGTACGTTCAGGGTCTGCAGACGACGGGTCACCACCGCAACAGCGCGTATAAAGCCGCGCTTGCTGCTTACCTTCACGCGGTCGCCGTTGGCAATCCCCTTCGCTTTCGCCAGATTTTCGCTGATCTCCACAAACTGTTCCGGCTGCGCGATGGCGTTGAGCCGCGCGTGCTTGGTCCAGGTGTGGAAATGCTCGGTCAGGCGGTAGGTGGTCCCCACGTACGGGAACTTGTCCTTCTTACCTAAACGCAGCACGTCGTCTTCGTAGATACGCACCACCGGGCTGGAGACCACGTTCGGGTGCAGCGGGTTGGTGCCGAGCGGCGTTTCCATCGGCTCGTAGTGTTCCGGGAATGGCCCTTCCGCCAGTTTGTCGAGGGCAAACAGACGCCCCAGCCCTTCCGGCTGCATAATGAACGGACCGGTGTTGCTGCCCGGCGCGGCGGTGTTGTAGTCCGGGATATCGTTCCCCGCCCACTTCGATCCGTTCCACGCGATCAGCATCCGTTTTGGATCCCACGGCTTGCCGTTGATGTCCGCAGACGCACGGTTGTAGAGCACGCGACGGTTAAGCGGCCACGCCCATGCCCAGCCCAGCGTATTGCCCAGACCTGATGGGTCTGCGTTGTCGCGGTTGGCCATCTGGTTACCTTGCTCGGTCCAGCTGCCGGTATAAATCCAGCACGAGGAGGCCGTGGTGCCGTCATCACGCAGCAGCGCGAAGCTGTTCAGCAGCTGGCCTTTCTTCGCCAGCAGGTTACCGTCAGCATCATAGAGATCCGCCAGCGCAATGCCGTTGTTCTCTTTGGCCACTTCCTCTGACTCGGGGTGATCCGGCTGCTTATAACTCCAGCTCATCTTCAGCAGCGGTTCGACGCCCTTGCCGCCTTCCGTGCGATACATGTCGCGCAGACGGTGGTAAATGCCCGCCAGAATTTCGCCATCGTTACGTGCTTCACCCGGCGCATCCTGTCCTTTCCAGTGCCACTGCAGCCAGCGGCCAGAGTTGGCAATAGAGCCATCCTCTTCAGCGAAGCAGGTGGACGGCAGGCGGAACACTTCGGTCTGAATCGAGGCCGGATCGACGTCGTTAGACTCCCCGTGGTTCTGCCAGAAGGTCGAGGTTTCAGTCACCAGCGGATCGATAACCACCATGTACTTCAGCTTGCTCAGGCTGCGAACCACTTTGTTTTTGTCCGGGAACGAGGCAACAGGGTTAAAGCCCTGGCAGATATAGCCCGTCACCTTGCCCTGATCCATCAGGTTGAAATACTTGATGACGTCCCAGGACTGATCCCACTTCGGCAGCCAGTCAAAGCCCCAGTCGTTCTCTTTCTGCGCCGCATCGCCGTAGAAAGATTTCATCAGGCTGACGTAGAACTTCGGATAGTTGCTCCAGTAGTTCACCTGATCCGGTAACGTCGCTTTTGGCGTATTTGCTGCCAGATAGCTTTGCAGATCGGTCTGTTTTTCTGACGGCAGCGTCAGGTATCCCGGCAGGCTGGTGGAGAGCAGCCCAAGATCGGTCAGCCCCTGAATGTTGGAGTGGCCGCGCAGCGCGTTCACCCCACCGCCCGCCATCCCCATGTTGCCAAGCAGCAGCTGGATCATCGCCATGGTGCGGATGTTCTGCGCACCCACGGTATGCTGTGTCCAGCCCAGCGCATACAGGAAGGTGGTGGTTCTGTCTGCTGCACTGGTTGAGGCCAGCACTTCACACACTTTCAGGAAGTCCGCTTTCGGGGTACCACAGATGTTTTCCACTACGTCCGGCGTATAACGGGAAACATGCTGTTTGAGCAAATTCCACACGCAGCGAGGATGCGTTAGTGTTTCATCGCGCATCGCATAACCGTTTTCATCGAACTGGTAGTTCCAGGAGGATTTATCGTACTGGCGTTTTTCCGCGTCATAGCCGCTGAACAGCCCGTCTTCGAAGGCAAAATCATCCCGCACCAGCAGGTTAGCGTTGGTGTAGTGCTTAACGTATTCCGCGTTAATTTTGTTATTTTCGATCAGATACAGCAGTACACCAGAGAGGAACGTAATGTCCGTACCGGAGCGAATAGGCGCATAGATATCGGCCACCGATGCCGTACGCGTAAAGCGCGGATCGACGACGATAAGCGTTGCGTCGTTGTTGTTTTTTGCTTCCATCGCCCAGCGGAACCCCACTGGATGGGCTTCAGCGGCGTTACCGCCCATCACCACCACGACATTCGCGTTTTTGATATCAACCCAGTGGTTGGTCATCGCACCGCGACCAAATGTTGGAGCAAGACTTGCTACCGTTGGTCCGTGTCAGACGCGCGCCTGGTTATCTACCGCCAGCATGCCGAGGGAGCGCACAAACTTTTGCGTCAGCATGCCGGTTTCATTACTTGCCGCGGATGCACAAAGCATCCCGGTGGAAAGCCAGCGGTTAACCGTGACGCCCTGCGCGTTCTTTTCAATAAAGTTGGCATCGCGGTCGGCTTTCATTAATTTTGCAATTCGGGAGAAGGCCTCATCCCAGGAGATGCGCTGCCATTTATTGGAACCTGGCGCGCGGTACTCCGGATAGCGTAGACGGTTGTCGCTGTGAACGTAATCCAACAGCCCCGCCCCTTTCGGGCACAGTGCCCCGCGGCTTACCGGATGATCCGGATCCCCTTCAATATGATAAATCGCCTCTTTGGTGTTCTTCGCACCATCACCCAGGCTATACATTAATAGCCCGCATCCAACGGAGCAGTATGTGCAGGTGTTACGGATCTCTTTAGCGCGCAACAGTTTGTAGTTGCGTGCCTGAGCCAGCGCCATTTTGGGCGCAAATCCCAGCATTGCTGCTGTAGTCCCGGCCATACCGCCCGCGCAGATTTTAAAGAACTGTCTGCGGCTGACGTCCATTGCTGTCCTCTTTTTCTGATAACTCTTCGCGCCGCAAACTATCAGCAAAGCCCCTGTTTTTATTGCGTCAAATCAAAGTCACCTGAATTCGCCCTCTTAATTGTCACGATTAGCCGTTTTGCTTAACCCGTTGGTATTAGCTCGCTTACGTTTCATTCGCGAAAGCGGCTCAAAGGGTGCTATAAACTTTTCCCTTTATTTCAATACCTCCGGGAGAGATATGGACAAGAAAAAAGCCACGCTGATCGGCCTGCTCGCCATTGTGCTATGGAGCACCATGGTGGGACTTATTCGGAGCGTCAGCGAAGGATTGGGGCCGGTGGGTGGTGCGGCAATGATTTATACCCTGAGCGGCTTATTATGTTGGCTAATTGTTGGACTTCCATCGCTTCACCGTTTTACGCCAGGCTACCTGATTGCTGGTAGCGTGCTATTCGTCAGCTACGAAATATGTCTGGCGCTGTCGCTCGGTTATGCCAGTACTCGCCATCAGGCGATTGAAGTGGGGATGGTGAATTATCTCTGGCCAAGTCTGACCATTGTTTTTGCTATTCTCTTCAACGGGCAGAAAAGCAGCCTGTGGGTAGTGCCCGGATTACTCATCGCACTCTTCGGCGTAAGTTGGGTATTAGGAGGTGAACAGGGTCTGCATGTTGATGAAATAGTCAGCAATATTCTCTCAAATCCTCTGAGCTATGGCCTCGCCTTTGCCGGTGCGTTTATCTGGGCGGCCTACTGCACCGTTACCTGCAAATATGCTAAGGGTCAGAATGGCATTACGCTCTTTGTGTTACTCACCGCCCTGACGCTGTGGATGAAATATCTGCTGAGCGACCAGCCGGAGATGACCTTTAGCCTGCCGATCGTTTTCAAATTGCTTCTGTGCGGCATGGCTCTGGGTGTCGGCTATGCGTCCTGGAATATTGGTATCCTGCACGGAAATGTTTCCCTGCTGGCGACAGTCTCCTATTTCACACCGGTGTTATCTGCCGCCCTTGCCGCCGCGCTACTGAGCGCGCCTCTCTCTTTCACCTTCTGGCAGGGTGCATTACTGGTCTGCGCTGGGTCGCTGCTCTGCTGGTATGCCACGCGCAATTAACGGTTTGGCTCCCTCCCGCGGGGAGGGGCGCCTCAGTTGTTAAATAAAATGTGATCTCTCCTCAGAATATTTAGGTAAACACTAGCCGCTACGTTGTGTGTTTGTTTATATTTGTTTCCGTCGTAAATAAATATTTCATTGAACTTACATTTATTGACAACAGATGTAATTAATTGACTCCTAATACTCACGTGCGATATAGCACGAAGTGCAATAGTATGTTTCTGAATATTTCAAAGAAAAATGTATAAAATATAGCCTGACCGCTCATTAACCCTCTGTTTTTGACTAATTAAATGTCTTGAGCCGATCAAATTTCGCTCACCCGCCCCGCTAATTACCCTTCGAAACAAAACCCCTCCAAAACTATAAATAGATTAATAATAAATTACGGCACTAAATAATTTTCAGAACATTTTCTAAGCGAATTTTGCAATATATGCGCTCATTTTACCGATCGCGATCACACTAATTGAAATTAAGATTAATAATTTGAAACTTATTATTGAAACGATGCAGCAAGAATCTTAAAAATAGCGTGCCATTGACGAGCGGCCTCGTTCATCAAGGGTTGAGGGTGTGCTTAAAAGAAAATTATAAGGATTACAAGCAATGAAACTTAAATTAGTTGCAGTGGCAGTGACTACCCTGTTGGCGGCTGGCGCAGTAAACGCAGCCGAAGTTTATAACAAAGACGGCAACAAACTGGATCTGTACGGTAAAGTGACAGGTCTGCACTATTTCTCTGACGACACCGATAACGACGGCGACAAAACTTATGTTCGTCTGGGCTTTAAAGGTGAAACTCAGATCAACGATCAGCTGACCGGTTTTGGTCAGTGGGAATATGAATTCAAAGGTAACCGTTCTGAGTCCCAGGGCGCTGACGGTAACAAAACTCGTCTGGCCTTTGCTGGTCTGAAATTCAACGAGTTCGGCTCCTTCGACTACGGCCGTAACTATGGTGTTGCATATGACATCGGCGCATGGACCGACGTTCTGCCGGAATACGGCGGCGATACCTGGACCCAGACTGATGGCTTTATGACTGGCCGTACTACTGGCGTAGCGACCTACCGTAACACCGACTTCTTCGGTCTGGTGGAAGGCTGGAACTTCGCGGTTCAGTATCAGGGTAAAAACGACCGTGATGATATCGCCGAATCCAATGGCGATGGCTGGGGTCTCTCCTCTACCTATGAAATGGACGGTTTCGGTGTAGGTGCAACCTACGCGAAATCTGACCGTACCGACGATCAGGTTCGTGCAGCAGTTAACGAACTGAACGCTGGCGGCGATGACGCAGACGTATGGGCAGCGGGTCTGAAATATGACGCAAACAACCTGTACCTGGCAACCACCTATTCTGAAACTCGCAACATGACCAGCTTCGGTGACGGTTATATTGCGAACAAAACCCAGAACTTTGAAGCGGTTGCTCAGTACCAGTTCGACTTCGGTCTGCGTCCGTCCGTTTCTTACCTGAAGTCCAAAGGTAAAGACATCGGTTCTTACGGCGACCAGGATCTGGTTGAGTACATTGAAGTGGGCGCAACCTACTACTTCAACAAAAACATGTCTACCTACGTTGATTACAAAATCAACCTGCTGGACGACAGCACCTTCACCGATACTGCCGGTATTGCAACCGACAACATCGTTGCACTGGGTCTGACCTACCAGTTCTAATCGACATATCATGTCTAAGGCCAGCCTCCGAGCTGGCCTTTTTATTGGGCGTAATAAAGGAATATGCCATGCAACGTTTTACCGGGCGCTGTTTATGCGGGATGAGCCACTTCAGCGTTACGATCAAGAACTTCGACGTCTATGCGTGCCACTGCACCCTCTGTCAGAAATGGTCTGGCGGGGTGGCAATGTACCTTGAAACTGAGGGCGAGCCGCAGGTAGAACAGGGCTCTATCGCCCCCTCTCATTTTCACTCGTCCGAACGCGGGGAGCGCCGGTTCTGCCCCGGCTGCGGCTGTCCGCTCTGGTCCACACTCACCACCGTCGGACGCTATTTTGTTCCCTGGACGCTGCTGGAACTGAGCGAAGATGAACGCCGCCGCCTGGTCTTGGCCGCCGAAATTTACACCGAAACGCAGCCCGCCTTCTGGCGTTTGACCGGGCAATATGCCCGCTTCAGCGGCACCGAGATCGAAGCGCAGGATAATCACTGTTCGCTTACGCCGTAACGTCACCGCCCCCCGCCGCTCGGCGCAGCCACGATTGAAGCAGTTTGCCATCCTGGGTCATCTCAGAATCCTGGCGCACACAAAGGTAATAATCGCGGCCGTCATCGATAGGGGCATCAAAAATTTTCACCAGTTCACCGCTCTCCAGATAGGGTGCAATCAGCGGCTCGCGCATGAGGGCGCACCCTAACCCCGCCTGCACCCCCGCCAGCGTCAATAAGCCATCTTCAAACATCGGCCCGCTGCGGCGCGCCGGACGTTTTACCCCCTGCTGGGTGAACCACATCTGCCAGGTTGCACGCTCTTCGTCATGCAGAAGCGGCATTTGCAGCAGCTGTTCCGGGGTATCGATATGGCCATGGAGCCGCAAGAACGCCCTGCTACAGACCGGCACCATCTGGCCCGAGATCAGCTTTTCACTCTGGTAGCCCGTCCACTGACCGTTACCAAAGCGGATAGACATATCCGACGCGTCGCTAAGGTAGTTACGGTGATTGGCATAGACCACGTTGATCTCGGTCTGGGGATTGGCACGCATAAAGGTCGGTAGGCGCGGAATAAACCACCCCATACCAAACAGCGGGATCAGGCTGATCGTGACCTGCCGGGTCTGCGCCTGCTCCACCAGGTGCTCGGTGGCCTGGCGTAGCACATTGAAGGCCGCCCGTATCGAGCGGTAATAGTCGCGACCATTCTGACTGAGTACCAGCTTGCGCCCCTGCCGTTCAGTCAGCGGCATTTGCAAATATCCCTCCAGCACCCGCAGTTGATGACTGACCGCTGAAGGAGAGATTGCCAGCTCCTGTGCCGCGAGCGTGACGCTGCCGAGTCGGGCGATGGCCTCAAAAGCGCGTACCGCCCGTAAAGGGGGATCGTTTGCCAGACGGCTCTCTGCGTAAGAGGCAAGCATCACTGATTGTTCTGTTTTATTCATATATTGATTTTAATGAAGAAATCGCCCTGAGGGTCCATTGCGCTATTGTGTTTAAAATCATGCAGATAAATCAATCATTAAATATCATAAGAAATAATATATGCGTATTTTACAATTTAATTCATTTGTCAGATGTTACCCGCTGAAAGAGCAATTTGTCGGGTAGGAACGTTGGACACTCTCATACAACAACTGATCAATGGGGTAATGCTTGGCAGCATCTACGCCCTGATCGCGCTGGGCTATACCATGGTGTATGGCATTTTGCGCATTATCAACTTTGCCCACGGCGATATTCTGATGGTTGGCGCGCTCACAACGCTTTCTGCCATTAACGCCCTGAATAACCATTTCCCTGAAATGCCGCTGCTGTTACAGCTCGGTTTTGCGTTGATCATCGCAATGGCGGTGTGTGCCCTGCTGGCGATGGCGGTAGAACGTTTCGCCTACCGCCGCCTGCGTAATGCCCCGCGCCTGGCGCCGCTCATCTCCGGTATCGGCGTCTCCGTACTGCTGCAGACGGTGGCGATGATCGTCTGGACGCGCAATCCGCTGATGTTCCCGCAGATCCTGCCCATGGATCCGATCGCCGTTACCGCCGGTAGCGACGCCCATCCTCCCGCAATTATCACCGTTACCGGCATGGTAACGGTTGCGCTGGCGCTGGTGGTGATGATCGGCCTCTGGTTGCTGGTGGAATACACCCGCCTCGGGCGTGGGATGCGCGCAGTGGCGGAAAACCCGCGCGTCGCCACCTTAATGGGCGTTAACCCTAACGCCATTATCACCCTCACCTTTGCCATTGGCGGCATCTTCGCCGCGCTGGCCGGGGTGATGATGGCCAGCAATTTTGGTAATGCCAGCTTCTCGATGGGCTTTTTGCCGGGGATTAAAGCCTTTACCGCTGCGGTATTAGGCGGCATCGGTAACATTCGCGGCGCGATGGTAGGAGGGATCCTCCTCGGCCTTATCGAATCGCTCGGCGCGGGCTACCTTGGCGATCTGACCCATGGCGTGTTCGGCAGTAATTACCAGGATGTATTTGCCTTCATTGTGCTGATTCTGGTGCTGGTCTTCCGTCCGGCAGGTCTGCTGGGCGAGCGCGTAGCGCACAGGGCGTAGAGGAATTTATGACAACCATACAAATACAGGCACCCGCCTCTACCCGCCGATTCTGGTCCGGCATGACGCTGTTTATCATTGCCCTGTTGGTTGCCCCCGTGGTGGCCTCCCAGCTCGGCGGCAACTACTGGGTGCGCGTGATCGACTTCGCGCTGCTCTATATCATGCTGGCGCTCGGGCTCAATATTGTTGTGGGCTATACCGGCCTGCTGGATATGGGATTCATCGCCTTTTACGCGGTGGGCGCCTACCTGGCCGCGCTGCTGGCCTCTCCGCATCTGCTGGAGGTCTTCCCGATCCTCGCCGTCTGGTTCCCGGACGGGCTGCACACCTCTTACTTGCTGATTATCCCTGTTGCCGCGCTGGTGGCGGCGGTATGCGGGATCCTGCTGGGGGCGCCGACCTTAAAGCTACGAGGAGACTACCTCGCGATTGTCACCCTCGGTTTTGGCGAGATCATTCGCATTCTGATGCGTAACCTCGACCGTCCGGTCAACATCACCAACGGCGCAAAAGGCATTACCGGCGTCGATACCCTGAATCTGTTTGGCCTGAAGTTTAGCGGGGTCTATCACTGGTTTGGCATGAAGGTTCCCGCGCTGTGGCTCTGGTATTACCTGCTGATGGTCGTCATCGTCGGCATTATTTTTGTCTGCCTGCGCCTGCAACACTCGCGCATCGGCCGGGCCTGGCACGCCATCCGTGAAGATGAAGACGTGGCCCGGGCAATGGGAATTAACGTGCGCAACTATAAGCTGCTGGCTTTCGCCATGGGCGCCTCGTTTGGTGGCGTGGCGGGCGCGCTGTTCGGCGCGTTCCAGGGCTTTGTTTCGCCAGAGTCCTTCACCCTGCAGGAATCCATTGCCGTACTGGCGATGGTCGTGCTGGGCGGGATGGGTCATATCCCGGGCGTGATCCTCGGGGCCGTGCTGCTGACCGCCCTGCCGGAAGTGCTGCGCAGCCAGGCGGCCCCGCTGCAACAGGCACTGTTTGGTTCCGTGCTGGTTGACCCGGAAATATTACGCCAGCTCTTCTACGGCCTGGCCCTGGTCGGTGTAATGCTGGTGCGTCCTTCAGGTATCTGGCCGATGCGCCACAAGGAGGTTAAGGCATGAGTCTGTTAACGGTGCGCAATATGTCAAAACGTTTTGGCGGCCTGACGGCGGTCGATAATGTTTCGCTATCGATTAATAGCGGTGAGATTTACGGGCTGATTGGCCCTAACGGCGCGGGCAAAACGACCTGTTTTAACCTCATCACCGGCCTTTACCCGGCGGACAGCGGTGAATTTTCTATTGCCGATAAACCCTATTACCCGAAACAGATTGAGAAAGTGACCGCCGTCGGCATCGCCCGCACCTTCCAGAACGTGCGGCTGTTTAACGAGATGTCGGTACTGGAAAACGTGATGGTAGGCCGCCATGTCCGCACCCGAAATGGGCTGTGGGCCGCGCTGAGCCGCCATAAACGCGCCCGGGAAGAAGAGGCGCAAACCTGTGAGATGGCATGGCACTGGCTGGAGTACACCGGTATCGCCAAATATGCCCATTATCGCGCCTGTGACCTCGCCTATGGCCATCAACGGCGACTCGAGATTGCCCGTGCGCTGGCAACCGACCCGCTGCTGCTGGCGCTTGACGAACCGGCCGCCGGGATGAATGCCGTCGAAAAAATGGCGTTAGGCGAGCTTCTTACCCGCATTCGCGACGATGGCAAAACCCTGTTAATGATTGAGCACGACGTAAAGCTGGTGATGGGGATTTGCGACCGTCTCACGGTACTCGATTACGGTAAAACTCTGGCAAGCGGCACGCCGGATATCGTCCGTCGGGACCCAGCGGTCATTGCTGCCTGGCTTGGAGGTAGTGTCCATGTCTGAGTTATTAAAAGTCGAGCATCTGGATGTGCATTACGGCGGTATTCAGGCCGTGCGCGATCTCTCTTTCACCCTCCAGGAAGGTGAACAGGCCACGCTGATTGGCGCTAACGGCGCCGGTAAAAGCTCCACGGTGCGGGCCATTACCGGGCTGGAGAATTTTAGCGGCCACATTGCTTTTAACGGTAAATCGGTACGCAAACATAAAGCCGAAGCGCTGCTGCGCGATGGACTGGTGATGGTGCCGGAAGGACGCGGGATCTTTGCCCGTATGACGGTGCTGGAAAATTTGCAGATGGGGGCATGGCTTCGCCGTGACACTGTCACCGTCAGGCAAGAGATGACAGAAATTTTTGACCGCTTCCCACGCCTTGGCGAGCGCCAGCATCAACTCGCCGGTTTGCTCTCTGGCGGTGAACAACAGCTGCTGGCGCTAAACCGCGCCCTGCTCAGCCGCCCGCGCCTGCTCATTCTGGATGAGCCCTCAATGGGGCTAGCACCGCGGATGGTTGAGAACATTTTTGCGGTGATCGCCGGACTGCGGGAGCGCGGCGTGGCGTTACTGCTGATTGAACAAAATGCCCGTCTGGCGCTGGAGGTTACCGATCGCGCCTGGGTGATGGACAGCGGCAGCATCGTGCATCACGGCGAGTCAAAAGCGATGCTCGACGACGATCATATTGCACAGATTTATTTGGGCGAAATGCCCGTTTAATACACCAACATCAGGGAAAATATAATGAAAACAATTAAAATTAGCGCACTGAGCGCAGCACTGTTGCTCGGCGGATTTGGCTCCGCTACCAGCTGGGCTGCCGAAAGCGAGACCGTGGTTATCGGACTGGCTGGCCCGTTAACCGGCCCTTCTGCCCGTATCGGTAAAGATCTGGAAAACGGGGCGCAGCTGGCCATTGACGACATCAATAAGCAGCACCCCACCATCGGCGGCAAAGCAGTCACGTTCAGGCTGCAGTCTGAGGACGATCAATCTGACCCACGTACCGCGGTAGCCGTCGCTCAGCGTCTGGTCGATAGTGATGTGGCCGGGGTTGTCGGTCACTGGAATACCGGTACCAGCATCCCGGCGGCGCGGGTCTACCACGATGCGGGCATCGCCCAGGTCGCACCGGTTGCCACCGGACACGCCTATACCAAACAGGGGTTTGACACCAGCTTCCGCGTGATGGGTCACGACGATGACGGCGGCCAGTTTGCCGGTGAGTATGCGGTAAATACCCTGAAAGCAAAACGCATCGCTGTAATTGATGACCGTACCGCCTTCGGCCAGGGGCTGGCCGATGAGTTCATCAAATCGCTCGAGGCGCAGGGGGTGAAAATTGTCGATCGCCAGTATGTGGATGATAAAACGGTCGATTTCAGCGCCGTGCTGACCGCCATTCGCAGTAAAAACGCCGATCTGATCTTCTTTGGCGGCGTCGACAGCCAGGCCGCTCCGCTAGCGCGCCGTATCAAACAACTCGGGATGAAAGCGACCCTGATGGGTGCCGGCGGTTTTGTTAGCCAGACCTTCCTGCAGCTGGCGCAAAAAGAGGGTGACGGCGTTGTTGCCCTGGAGCCAGGCCTGCCTGTTGATCAGATGCCTGGCGGTAAAGCCTTTGAACAGGCGTATCAGTCTCGCTATCACACCCATATCGAACTCCACGCCCCGTTCGCCTATGACGCTACCCGCGTGCTGGTTGCTGCCATGGAAAAAGCCGACTCTGTCGATCCCGCTGACTATCTGCCTGCCCTGCGCGCGATTAACTATTCTGGCGTCACCGGTCAGATCGCCTTTGACGGTCAGGGCAATCTGAAGGCGCCGTCATTTACCGTTTACAAAGTGGTGGACGGGAAATGGCAACCGCAAACCGTGCTGGGTGGCGCTAAAACGAAGTAACGTAGTGAGGCAATGTGATGAGCAATAATAATGAGCTGGGTATTCTCGCCCGCCGCAAAATTGAAGCAGAAATTATTAAACCTATTTACGAAATCCTGGTGCGTGAGATAGGCAAAACGCGCGCACAGGCGGTGATCGGCGAGGCCATTGAGCAGGCCGCGATCGATGCGGGAAAGTCGTTTGCCAGTAAAGAGCCGAACGGTGCGGACGTTAAGAGCTTTATCGCCCTGCAGTATCTTTGGGAAAAAGATAATGCGCTGGAGGTAAAAGTCATCGACGCCGATGACCAGCAGTACAACTACGACGTCACCCGCTGCCGCTACGCTGAGATGTATCACGAGATGGGGCTGGGGGAGATTGGTCATCTGCTGTCGTGCGCCCGCGATGAGAAATTCATCGTCGGCTATGCACCGGACGTGAAGCTGACCCGCACTACCACCATCATGCAGGGCGGCAAATGCTGTGACTTCCGTTACCGCAGCCAGAAAAAGGACAACGCATGATACGCATCGATGCGGCGCGACTCTGGTCCACGCTTGAAACGATGGCAAACATCGGTGGAACCCCTGCCGGCGGCGTTACCCGTCTGGCCCTGAGCGAAGAGGATCGCATGGCGCGCACCCTTCTGCGCGACTGGGCTCTGGAGGCCGGATTCAGCTGTGATGTGGACAGCATGGGCAACATGTTCATCCGCCGCGCGGGCAAAAACCGCGCGCTCCCGCCGGTGATGACCGGTTCGCACGTGGATTCACAGCCGCTGGGAGGCAATTACGACGGCATTTACGGCGTTCTCGCCGGGCTGGAGGTGCTACGTACGCTGAATGACAACCAGACTGAAACGGAACGCGATATCGTACTGGTGAACTGGACCAATGAAGAAGGCGCCCGCTTTGCCCCGGCAATGCTGGCCTCTGGCGTCTGGTCCGGACAACTTACGCAGGAGTTCGCTTACGCGCGGAGCGACAGCGCAAAAATCACCGTCCGCGAGGCGCTGGAAGCTATCGGTTACCGGGGCGAACTGCCCGCCCGCGCGTTTCCGGTTCACGCCTGCTATGAGCTGCATATTGAGCAGGGACCGATCCTGGAAGATGAAGGCATAGATATCGGGCTGGTTCGCGCGGCGATGGGTCAGCGCTGGTTTACGATCGCCCTCGAAGGTTTTGCCGCACATGCGGGTACGACACCGATGCACAGCCGTCGGGATGCCCTCACCGCGTTTGCGGAGCTGGCGCTGCAGGTGGAGGCGATTGGCTATCAGCATGCGCCAGATGGACGAGCGACTATCGGCATGGCGCAAGTCACCCCTAACTCCCGAAACGTGGTCCCTTCCCGCGTAGTGTGCAGCGTGGAGTTTCGTCATCCCGACAGCGAAGCACTGGCGGCAATGGAAGCGTCGCTGCGTCAGGCCGCTGAGGGGCTGGCGGCCCGCGGCGTGCAGGCTGATGTAGAACGCATTTTTGACTACGCCCCTATTACGTTTGACGCCGACTGTCTGGCACGCAGTGAAGCGGCGGTCACAGCGCTGGGGTATACGGCAAAACCAATGGTTTCCGGTGCCGGTCACGATACCTGTTACATCAGTAAAATCGCCCCGGCGAGTATGATCTTTATCCCCTGCGTTAAGGGCATTAGTCATAACGAGGAGGAGCGGATTTTACCGGCGTGGTCTGAGAAAGGGGCCAATGTGTTGCTGCATAGCCTGTTGAGTGCGGCACAGGAGTGTTAGTTTTGCACGTTCCCCGGCCACAGGCCGGGGAACCTTATTAAAACAAAAGCTAATAGTATGTTGTAACTAATAAGTTATGCCGAACGCGGTACCTTTGCCAGGCTAAACCAGATGCCAATGGCAAGTAACAGCAACATTCCGCCAGCACTCCCCAGCGCCACACTATGGGAGCTGATAAACGCCGTTTTCGCCGCCTGGATGACCGACTCCGCCAGGGCCGGTGGCAACTCCTGCGCCACTTTTACCGCCTCGCCAATCGACGAGGCGGCCTGTTCTGCCACCCTGCTCTCCAGCCCCTGCGGTAAGGCAATCGCGGCGGAAAAACTGCGGGTAAGCAGCAAGCCAAACAGAGCAATGCCCAGACCGGCACCCAGTTCGTAGGACATGGTCTCGATGGCGCCTGCGGCCGCTGCCTTCTCCTTCGGTGCGGCGGCCATAATGGCCGAGGTCGATGCCAGCAAGGCGCTGGCCGCGCTGAACCCGAGCAATACCATTAAGCCCCAGGCCAGCCACTGCTGAGTACTGAAATCGAGCATCGACAGGCCGATAAAGCTGAGCGCGCTCAGTCCCATTCCCCCGGCCGCAACGATACGTAGCCCAAGCTTACTCACCAGCACACCCGCAATCGGCCCACTAAATCCGCTGGCCACCATCACCGGCAGCATAAACATGCCTGCGTCGAAGGGGGTAAAGCCATGCACGAACTGAAGTTCCTGCGCCATTAATAGCTCAAATCCCACCAGCGCAATCATCGCCGTCATGGCCATCACCACCCCGCTCAGGATGATGCGGTGGCCGAAAAGACGCATATCGATCATGGGGATCGCGGCGCGCAGCTGGATGCGGACAAATATAAACAGCAGCATCGCCCCGATAAACAGCGTAGTGGCGACCAGCCAGGGCGAGAGCGCCCCTTTCAGCGCGGTTTTGGCACTGAACACCAGCAACAGGATTGCCACTATCAACATAATGGCGTGGCTGATATTGAGCGGCTGCTCCGGGCGCCCCTGCTGCGGCGGCACCAGACGCGCCGTCAGGACCACCACAATCGCCACGATAGGAACGTTAATGAGAAAGACCGATCCCCAGTAAAAGTGCTCCAGCAATGCCCCACCAATCAGCGGCCCGAAGGCTGCGCCGCCTGACCCTACCGCGGCCCAGACGCCGAGGGCAATGTTGCGTTGACGCGCCTCGGTAAAGAGCGTGCGGATCCCGGCGAGGGTAGCCGGAATAATCATCGCCGCCCCTATCGCCAGGCTGGCACGCGCGGCAATCAGCCAGCCGGCAGAGCTGGACGCTGCCGCCCACAGGGAAGAGAGACCAAAGAGCACGCTGCCCAGCATTAACAGGCGTTTAAATCCGATACGATCGCCCAGGGCCCCCATTGGCAGCACCATACCCGCCATGACCAACGAATAAATATCGATGATCCACAGCAGTTCGTTGCCGCTGGCGCCCAGCGTCATGCTTAATGTCGGCGCCGCCACGTGCAGTACCGTGGCATCAATGGCCACAGGTATATAAACCAGCACGATTATCACTAACGCTAACCACTGACGAAACATAAATGTCCTTTTCATTACAAACCTGGACACATGTCCAGAAATGCGATCCTACGGAAAGCTGAACAACTGTCCAGCTTTTTGTTACACTCGTTGCGTCGCGATTGAGGGTGAACAAAATGGCCTATTTAAACAAGGATGAACGTCGGGAAGCGATCCTGCATGCCGCCATGCGTGTGGCATTAAGTGAGGGATTAACCAGCATGACGGTTCGACGTATCGCGGCCGAGGCCGACGTCGCCGCAGGCCAGGTCCATCACCACTTCGCCAGCATTGGTGAGTTAAAATCACAGGCTTTCATTCATCTTATCCGCGACCTGCTGGATGCAGAGGTGGTGCCCGCCGATGCCAGCTGGCACGACAAGCTTCACGCCATGCTGGGTAGCGACGACCGCCACTTTGAACCCTACATCCGCTTATGGCGCGAAGCACAAATCCTTGCTGCCCGCGATGAAGAGATTAAAGGTGCCTATGTCCTGACGATGGAGATGTGGCACAAGGAGACGGTAGCCATTATTGCAGCGGGTGCAGAGGAAAAAGTCTTTAATCTTCATGACACGCCAGACAATATAGCCTGGCGATTGATAAGCCTGGTTTGCGGTTTAGACGGAATATATATGTTAAATATTGCCGGTATGGATGAAGCTGCATTTAATAAGCATCTTCATAAAGTCATTACTCTGGAATTATATTAAACCGCGTTACAAAATTATAATTTTACAATTAGTAACACTTAAGCAGACGCTTCTTAACCCTTCATTGCTCATGGATTCCCATTCTTATCTATCCTTTCAGACATATCCCAAAATTTCCTGATAATTCAATAGAACAAACCTGCAGGCAACTGCCTGATTCCCGGTGCTTTTTCTGCTGTTTATGGACATTTAAGAGGGCGATATGTCACAACTTAATGAGAAGAATAATCATTATCTATTAAACAACTGGAAACCCGAGAACCCCGCTTTCTGGGAAAATAAAGGCAAACATATCGCCCGTCGTAATTTATGGATCTCCGTCAGTTGTTTACTTTTAGCCTTCTGCGTCTGGATGTTATTTAGCGCGGTGAGCGTAAACCTGAATAAGGTGGGTTTTAATTTCACCACCGATCAACTCTTTATGTTAACGGCCCTCCCTTCTCTTTCAGGCGCAATATTACGCGTCCCCTACTCCTTTATGGTGCCTATTTTTGGTGGTCGCTACTGGACGGTATTAAGCACCGTAATACTGATTGTTCCCTGCGTCTGGCTGGGCATCGCCGTACAGAATAACGCTACTCCGTACTGGGTATTTATTATCATCGCGCTGCTGTGTGGTTTCGCCGGGGCGAACTTTGCCTCCAGCATGGGCAACATCAGCTTCTTCTTCCCGAAAGCGAAACAGGGCAGCGCGTTGGGTATCAACGGCGGGCTGGGTAATCTGGGCGTGAGCGTTATGCAAATGGTCGCTCCGGTCGTGATATTCCTGCCGATGTTTACCTTCCTCGGCGTGCACGGCGTGCCGCAGGAGGACGGCTCTCTCCTGTCGCTGGCCAACGCGGCCTGGATATGGGTACCGCTGCTGGTGCTGGCAACCCTTGCTGCCTTTTTTGGCATGAACGATATCGCCAGTTCTAAGGCCTCGATTGCCAGTCAGTTACCGGTACTGAAACAGCCGCACCTCTGGCTGTTGAGCCTGCTCTATCTTGCAACCTTCGGCTCGTTTATCGGCTTTTCCGCCGGTTTTGCGATGCTCTCTAAAACGCAGTTCCCGGATGTGAATATTCTGCACCTCGCCTTCTTCGGTCCGCTAATTGGGGCGCTGGCGCGATCGGCCGGCGGCGTGGTCTCTGACAAACTGGGCGGCGTGCGCGTGACGCTGGTGAACTTTGTTCTGATGGCGATCTTCACCGCCCTGCTGTTCTTCACCCTGCCGGGCTCAGGCTCCGGCAACTTTACCGCCTTCTACATCGTCTTTATGGGGCTGTTCCTCACCGCCGGGCTGGGCAGCGGATCGACCTTCCAGATGATCGCCGTCATCTTTCGGCAAATTACGATTTATAAAGTGAAATTGCGCGGCGGTAGTGAACAGCAGGCGCAACAAGAGGCCGTGACTGACACCGCTGCCGCGCTCGGCTTTATCTCCGCCATTGGCGCAGTCGGCGGGTTCTTCATTCCGAAGGCCTTCGGCACCTCGCTGGCAATGACCGGGTCCCCGGTAGGCGCGATGAAAGTGTTCCTCGTCTTTTACATCGTCTGTGTATTCATCACCTGGCTGGTGTATGGCCGCCGTCAAAAGCACATCAAATCATAAACATGCCATTAATTACGTTATGAGCAGTGTAACCACGGGGCGGGAGTCGCCCCGTCAGGAGAGACGTCATGAGTAAATTGTTGGATCGCTTCCGTTACTTCAAACAAAAAGGCGACAGTTTCGCCGATGGGCACGGACAGGTGTACCACACCAACCGTGACTGGGAGGACAGCTATCGTCAGCGCTGGCAGTTCGATAAGATTGTGCGATCCACCCACGGGGTTAACTGTACCGGCTCCTGTAGCTGGAAAATTTACGTTAAAAATGGCCTGGTGACCTGGGAGACCCAGCAGACCGACTATCCCCGCACCCGCCCCGACCTGCCTAACCATGAGCCGCGAGGCTGCCCGCGCGGTGCCAGCTACTCCTGGTATCTCTACAGCGCAAACCGCCTGAAGTACCCCCTGGTGCGCCGCGCCCTGATTGAACTCTGGCGTGAAGCGCTGGCGCAGCATGGCGACCCGGTGCTGGCCTGGGATACCATCCAGAGCGACCCGGTGAAATGCCAGCGCTACAAACAGGCACGTGGGAAAGGCGGATTTATTCGATCGGGCTGGAAGGAGCTCAATCAACTGATTGCCGCCGCCAACGTCTGGACCATCAAAAACTTCGGCCCCGACCGCGTGGCGGGGTTCTCGCCCATCCCGGCGATGTCGATGGTCTCCTACGCCGCCGGCACCCGCTATTTGTCATTGCTGGGCGGTACCTGTCTCAGTTTCTACGACTGGTATTGCGACCTTCCTCCCGCTTCGCCGATGACCTGGGGCGAGCAGACCGACGTGCCGGAATCGGCCGACTGGTACAACTCCGGCTACATCATCGCCTGGGGTTCCAACGTGCCGCAGACGCGTACCCCGGACGCCCACTTCTTTACCGAAGTGCGCTACAAAGGCACCAAAACTATCGCCATCACCCCCGATTTTTCAGAGGTGGCAAAGCTTAGCGATCAGTGGCTTGCCCCTAAACAGGGTACCGACAGCGCGCTGGCCATGGCGATGGGCCATGTCATTCTGAAAGAGTTCCACCTCGATAACCCCAGCGACTACTTCCTGAACTACTGCCGTCGCTACACCGACATGCCGATGCTGGTGATGCTCGATGAGCGTGAGGACGGGACCTATGTGCCAGGTCGGATGCTGCGCGCCTCGGATCTCGCCGACGGGCTGGGAGAGGCCAATAATCCGGAGTGGAAGACCGTTGCCTTTACCCTGGCCGGTGAACTGGTGGCGCCGAATGGCTCTATTGGCTTCCGCTGGGGAGAAAAAGGCAAATGGAACCTTGAGCCGCTGGCGGCAGGCCAGGAGACGGAGCTAACGCTCTCGCTGCTGATCACCCACGATCGCGTCGCTAACGTGGCGTTCCCCTACTTTGGCGGCAACGAAAATCCCCATTTCCGCAGCGTGAAGCAGGAGCCGGTGTTACTGCGCAAAGTCCCGGCAAAAACGCTGACTCTGGCAGACGGCACCACCAGACAGGTGGTCAGCGTCTATGACCTGGTGCTGGCCAACTACGGCCTCGACCGTGGGCTGGACGACAGCAACGCCGCCACCGATTACGCAGAGATCAAAGCTTACACCCCGGCCTGGGGCGAGCAGATCACCGGCGTGCCGCGCCACCATATCGAACAGATCGCCCGGGAATTTGCCGATACCGCCAATAAAACCCATGGCCGCTCGATGATCATTCTCGGCGCCGGGGTGAACCACTGGTATCACATGGATATGAACTACCGGGGGATGATCAATATGCTGGTCTTCTGCGGCTGCGTAGGCCAGAGCGGTGGCGGCTGGTCGCACTATGTGGGCCAGGAGAAACTGCGTCCGCAAACCGGCTGGCTGCCGCTGGCTTTTGCGCTGGACTGGAACCGGCCGCCGCGCCAGATGAACAGCACCTCCTATTTTTATAACCACGCCAGCCAGTGGCGCTATGAAAAGCTGACGGCGCAGGAGCTGCTCTCGCCGCTGGCGGACCCGGGGCAGTTCACCGGGCACCTGATCGACTTCAACGTCCGCGCTGAGCGTATGGGCTGGCTCCCCTCCGCCCCGCAGCTCAATCTCAATCCGCTGCATATTAAAGCCCGCGCCGATGCTGCCGGCATGACGCCGCAGGAGTACACCGTGCAGGGGCTAAAATCGGGCGATGTCCGCTTTGCCTGCGAGCAGCCGGATAACGGTAAAAACCATCCGCGTAACCTGTTCGTCTGGCGCTCTAACCTGCTGGGCTCCTCCGGTAAAGGGCACGAGTACATGCTGAAGTACCTGCTGGGGACCGAGAGCGGGATTCAGGGCGAAGATCTGGGCTCGACGGATGATGTGAAACCGGAAGAGGTGGAGTGGCAGACCCCCGCCATCGAAGGGAAGCTTGACCTGCTGGTGACCCTCGATTTCCGCATGTCCAGCACCTGCCTGTTCTCGGATATTGTCCTGCCGACCGCCACCTGGTACGAGAAGGACGACATGAATACCTCGGATATGCATCCGTTTATTCACCCGCTTTCGGCCGCCGTTGACCCCGCCTGGGAGTCCCGCAGCGACTGGGAGATCTACAAAGGGCTCGCTAAAGTTTTCTCGGAAGTCTGCGTGGGCCATCTCGGTACCGAAACCGATGTGGTGCTGCAACCCCTGCAACACGACTCCCCGGCGGAGCTCTCGCAGCCCTTTGATATTCAGGACTGGCGCAAAGGCGAGTGTGAGCTGGTTCCCGGCAAGACTGCCCCCTCCATTGCGGTGGTGGAACGTAACTACCCGGAAACCTACGAGCGCTTCACCGCCCTCGGACCGCTGCTGGATAAACTGGGCAACGGCGGGAAAGGCATTTCGTGGAACACCGAGAAAGAGATCGATTTCCTCGGCAAGCTGAACTACGTCAAGCTTGATGGCCCGGCGAAAGGCCGCCCGCGTATCGAAACCGCCATCGACGCTTCAGAGGTGATCCTCGCCCTCGCCCCGGAAACCAACGGCCAGGTTGCCGTGAAAGCCTGGGAAGCCCTGGGGCAACTGACCGGACGGGATCATACCCACCTGGCGCTGAATAAAGAGGATGAAAAAATCCGCTTCCGCGATATTCAGGCGCAGCCGCGCAAGATTATCTCCAGCCCCACCTGGTCCGGCCTCGAGAGCGAACATGTCTCTTACAACGCCGGTTATACCAACGTCCATGAGTTAATTCCGTGGCGCACTCTCTCGGGCCGTCAGCAGCTTTACCAGGATCACCTGTGGATGCGCGCCTTCGGCGAAAGTCTGGTGGTTTATCGTCCGCCAATTGATACCCGTAGCGTGACGCACATGCGTGACATTCCGCCGAACGGCTTCCCGGAGAAAGCGCTGAACTTCCTGACGCCGCACCAGAAATGGGGCATCCACTCGACCTACAGCGAAAACCTGCTGATGCAGACCCTGTCGCGCGGTGGTCCGATTGTCTGGATAAGCGAAACGGATGCCCGGGAGCTGGGTATTGAGGATAACGACTGGATCGAGGCATTTAATGCCAACGGCGCCCTCACCGCTCGCGCCGTAGTGAGCCAGCGCGTGCCGCCGGGCATGACCATGATGTACCACGCCCAGGAGCGCATTCTGAACATTCCAGGTTCGGAAGTGACTGGCCGACGCGGCGGTATTCATAACTCTGTCACCCGCATCTGCCCGAAACCGACCCACATGATCGGCGGTTACGCGCAGTTGGCCTACGGCTTTAACTACTACGGCACCGTCGGGTCGAACCGCGATGAGTTCATCATGATCCGCAAAATGAAAAACATTAACTGGCTGGATGGTGAAGGTCGGGACCAGGTACAGGAGGCGAAAAAATGAAGATCCGCTCACAGGTTGGCATGGTACTGAACCTTGATAAGTGTATTGGCTGTCATACCTGCTCGGTCACTTGCAAAAACGTCTGGACCGGGCGTGAAGGGATGGAGTATGCCTGGTTTAACAACGTTGAGACCAAGCCGGGCATCGGCTACCCCAAAAACTGGGAAGACCAGGAGGAGTGGCAAGGCGGCTGGATCCGCGGTATCACCGGCAAGCTCACTCCCCGCCTCGGCGGCAAAATGGGGGTGCTGTCGAAAATCTTCGCCAACCCGGTCTTACCGCAGATTGACGACTATTACGAACCCTTCACCTTTGACTACCAGGATCTGCACCGCGCCCCGCAGGGAGATCACTTACCTACCGCCCGTCCACGCTCGCTGATTGACGGCAAGCGGATGGATAAAATCAAGTGGGGGCCAAACTGGGAAGAGCTGCTCGGCGGTGAGTTCGAAAAGCGCGCCCGCGACCGCAACTTCGACAAGATGCAGAAAGAGATGTACGGCCAGTTTGAAAACACCTTCATGATGTACCTGCCGCGCCTGTGCGAGCACTGCCTGAACCCAAGCTGCGTCGCTACCTGCCCCAGCGGCGCCATCTATAAACGCGAAGAAGATGGCATCGTGCTCATTGACCAGGATAAGTGCCGCGGCTGGCGTCTGTGCATCAGTGGCTGCCCGTACAAAAAAATCTACTTCAACTGGAAGAGCGGTAAGTCAGAAAAATGTATCTTCTGCTACCCGCGCATTGAATCCGGCCAGCCGACGGTCTGCTCAGAGACCTGCGTCGGGCGTATTCGCTATCTCGGCGTGCTGCTTTACGACGCGGATCGCATTGAGGAGGCGGCCAGCACCGAACATGTCACCGATCTTTATGAGCGCCAGTGCGATGTCTTTTTAGATCCGCACGATCCGGCGGTGATCGAAGAGGCCGTTAAGCAAGGTATTCCGCAGAACGTGATTGACGCTGCCCAGCGCTCGCCGGTTTACAAGATGGCGATGGACTGGAAGCTGGCCCTGCCGCTGCACCCGGAATACCGTACCCTGCCGATGGTCTGGTATGTGCCGCCGCTGTCACCGATTCAGTCCTACGCCGATGCGGGCGGCCTGCCCAAAACCGACGGCGTGCTCCCCGCCGTGGAGAGCCTGCGTATCCCGGTCCAGTATCTGGCAAATATGCTGAGCGCGGGCGATACCGGCCCGGTGCTGCGCGCCCTCAAGCGCATGATGGCTATGCGCCATTACAAACGTTCACAAACCGTGGAAGGCGTGACCGATACCCGCGCCATTGACGAGGTCGGGTTGACGGTCGAACAGGTGGAAGAGATGTATCGCTATCTCGCCATTGCCAACTACGAAGATCGCTTCGTGATCCCCACCAGCCACCGCGAAATGGCCCGTGATGCCTTCCCCGAGAAGAACGGCTGCGGCTTTACCTTCGGCGATGGCTGCCACGGCTCAGACACCAAATTCAACCTCTTCAACAGTAGCCGTATCGACGCCATTAATATTACCGAGGTGCGTGAACACGGGGAGGGAGAGTAATGCGGATTCTGAAAATCATTGCGCTGTTAATGGAGTATCCCGACGAGATGTTATGGGAGAACCGCGATGAGGCGTTAGATCTCATTGCCCAGGATGCCCCGACGCTGTTGCCCTTTACGCGAACCTATCTCAGCGCCCCGCTGCTGGACAGGCAGACCGAGTGGTGCGAAGTGTTTGAACGTGGCCGGGCCACCTCGCTGCTGCTGTTTGAACATGTGCATGCGGAGTCGCGGGATCGCGGCCAGGCGATGGTCGACCTGATGGCGCAGTACGAGAAGGTTGGTCTGCAGCTGGATTGCCGGGAGCTCCCCGATTATCTGCCCCTTTATCTGGAATATCTCAGTATTGTGGGCGAAGCGGAAGCGCGCGATGGGCTGCAGAACGTCGCCCCGATCCTGGCGCTGATTGGGGGGCGGCTGAAGCAGCGCGACGTTGCCCATTATCAGCTGTTTGACGCTCTGCTACGGCTGGCCGAAACCCGGCTTTCCAGCGATAGCGTAGCGGCACAGGTTGCCACCGAGAAGCGTGATGACACCCGTCAGGCGCTGGATGCGGTGTGGGAAGAAGAGCAGGTGAAGTTTATCGAAGACAACGCCACGTCGTGCGACAGTTCGCCGATGCAGCAATATCAACGACGCTTTAGCCAGGACGTTGCACCGCAGTACGTGGACGTCGGCGCCGGAGGCCCCAAATGACGCACTACCTGAACGTGTTTTTCTATGACATCTATCCCTATATTTGCGCCACCGTCTTCTTCCTCGGAAGCTGGCTGCGTTATGACTATGGTCAGTACACCTGGCGTGCCTCGTCGAGCCAGATGCTGAGCAAGCGCGGCATGAACTGGGCCTCTAACCTGTTTCATATCGGTATTCTGGGGATCTTCTTCGGCCACCTGTTCGGGATGCTGACCCCGCACTGGATGTACGCCTGGTTTCTACCTATCGCCGTGAAACAGCAGTTGGCCATGTTCGCCGGGGGCGTGTGCGGTGTGTTAACGCTGATTGGTGGGTCAATGTTGCTCTACCGCCGGCTGTTTAATCAGCGCGTGCGCGCCACCTCCACCACGCCGGACATCATCATCATGAGCATTTTACTGCTTCAGTGCATTCTGGGGCTGAGCACGATTCCCTTCTCCGCCCGTTTTCCGGACGGCAGCGAGATGATGAAACTGGTGGGCTGGGCGCAGGGTATCGTCACTTTCCGCGGCGGCTCATCGGAGATGCTTAACGGCGTGGACTTTATCTTCCGTGTGCATCTGGTGCTGGGGATGACCATTTTCCTGATCTTCCCCTTCACCCGTCTGGTGCATGTGTGGAGCGCGCCGTTTGAATATTTCACCCGCCGGTATCAGGTTGTTCGGTCACGGCGCTAATTTATACGGGTGGCGTCGCCGCCACCCGGCTATTTCCCTGCCTGCGGATGCGTCTCAAACCCCGCCATCACCGCCGTCAGCTCGGCCAGTGAAAAACCGTTTTTCGGATCAGATACCCCCAGCCCAAACTGCTCCTGCAATACCTGATACAGCTCGGCGGCATCGGCGAGATGACGCTGCTCAACCGCCAGCGCCCCCTGCCAGCGGGTGAAATTAAAATTGGTTAAGGTCAGTTTGCCCCCCTCGGGCAGGTGTCGGCACATCAGCAGGTGATGGCGAAAATGCGATTGCGGCCAGTGAGCCGACCAGAAATTGCCCATCACATAGTCATTGAAATGCTGCTCTGCGAGATCGAACTGGTACATCGACTGCCAGCGATCGTGATGGTGAACCTGTAAGGCCCAGTTATCCCCTTCGTTCTGCAGGCGGTACATGCCGTGCGGCGTGGGCTGCTCCAGGTCGGCAATCAGGCGAACCGGCGCGGTCAACGTCTGGCCGCCAAAGCCCACGTCGGCAATCCAGCGTTCGCCATTTAGCTCAACCAGCAACAGTCGGTGGGTACGCGGCGGCATCTGCGGCGGATTCGCCAGCACCACGCGGCCCAGCAGGCTGCGGACCGTAAAACCCACCTCACGCAGCACGCGCTCGAAGAGTCCGTTCTGCTCAAAGCAGTACCCACCGCGACGGGCGGTAACCAGTTTGTCTTGCACGCTCTCCTCGTCGAGCTGGATCTCGCGTGGCAACACCACGTCAAGATTCTCAAACGGGATGCTGCAGTTATGGTGGAGATGCAGCCCGCGCAGGGTGTCGATATCCGGGATCGCGGGCTGTTGCCAGCCCGTGCGGGCGAAATACGCAGTCAGAAATGGAGACATAGTGAACTTCCTTGCAATGATGTTCCCTGTTTATAAACTATTTTTGCGTCGCCACCTGCGTAAAAGTGCTTTTTTAGCGTCCCGTCGTGCGCTGCATGATACCCAGCGCGCTCAGCATCAATATCAGTCCGGTCACTAACGTCAGGGTGGCCATCGCCATTCCCTGGCCAATCGAGCCTTGTTCGAACTGGCGCCAGATAAAGACCGAGACGGTCTGCGTCCCCGCCGGGGCCAGTAATAGCGATGTCACCAGCTCGCGAGAGGCAATGGCGAAGACCATCAACATCGCCGCCAGCATGGCCGGCGACACCAGCGGTATCACGATAAAACGTAGCGCCTGCAGCGCCGACGCGCCGTGTACCCGCGCCGCCGGTTCGAGATTGCCACCCAACTGGCGCAGCGCACTGCCAATGTAGCGGACCGGCCACGGCAATAGCAGGCAGCAGTAAGAGAGCAGCAGTATGACCCAGCTGTTATAAGGTGATAGCGGCCAGAAGGTGCGGTTCCACAGTAAAATAAGCCCCACACCTACCACAATCCCTGGCAGCGCGGCGGGCATCAGGGATAACGCATCCACCAGCGCCCGGCCTCTGATTTTTTGCACCACCACCAGCCAGGCGGCTAACAACCCCAGTAGCCCGGTAATGCACGCCGTTCCCAGCGCCAGCGACAGGCTGGTACCCAGCGCAGCCAGGGCATCTCCCTGCTGGCTAAAGAGTGCCGCGTAATGTGACAACGTCACGTTAGCCGCAGTGACTCCCGCCGATAAGGTGCCGAGCACGCCTGAAAGCGCCATCGAGGCCGCGGGCAGTACCACAGCAATCAGCCCAACCAGCCCCATCAGCACGACGACGGGCAATATAAAGATCCCGGCATCCGCCCCTCTGTTCTCGGTCGGCTTACCCGTGACGCTGGTTACGTCGTGCTGGCCCGTTAGCTTTTTCTGCAACGCCCAGGCGCAGAGCGCGATCGCCACCAGTACCACGGACAGCATCGATGCCCCCGAGAGATCGATAGGCCAGTCGGCCAGCTTTTTCTCGATATCGGTGGTCAGCATCAACACCCCTGCCCGCGTGCCCAGCGCCGCCGGAACGCCGTACTCTTCGATCGCCAGCGTAAACGAGAGCAGCATGCCTGCCGCCAGCGCTGGTGAAAGCAAGGGCAGCGTGATATGCCAGAAGGCCCGCCCTGCGCTGGCACCATGCACCCGCGCAACCCACGCCAGCCGCTGCCCGCTGGCCAGCAGACTGCGCGAGACGGCAAAATAGACTACCGGGAAGATATTGAGCGCCATCACCAGCACAATACCGGTTTTACTGAACAGCAGATCGTTCAGATTGATACCCGTTAGCTGTTGCAGGTAGCCATTACTCTGCAGGACCAGCATCCACGATAAGGCCGCGATATAGGGCGGCGTTAAAAAGGGGATCAGGAAGAGCAGATCCCACAGGCGCGGCAGCGGCAACGTCAGTAGCCCGCGCGCGACCCCAAGGGGAAAACCAATCAGCGCGCTGACCAGCGCCACGCCCAGGGCGATCTGCAGAGTTCCCCCCAGCATCCCCGGGAGCTGCGGCTCGGCCAGCAGTTGACGTACGCCACCAAAGGCGGCCGAAAAAGAGCCGGCGCTAAATTGCGGGAACACCGCCTGTAGCACAATAAACAGTAGCGGAAGCGCCACCAGTACCATCAGCATGGCCAGCGTCGCCCCTGAAAGAAAGGAGTGTTTCACACGCGATCCTGAAGACGGGGTTGCCCCCGTCGGAAAAGTTACAGAGAGAAGAGCGTGTTAAAACGCTTCAGAATGGCGCTGCGCTCGCTGTTGCCGTCGCTTTTGGTCGGCAGGATGTTCAGTTCGTTCAGCAGCGGGCGTTTCGCCTTGATGTCTTCGCGGGCTGGCATCAGCCAGGCGTCGGCCACCATCGCCTGGCCTTCCGGCGACAACACATAATCAACGAAGGCTTTGGCGTCATCCGCATGCGGGGTAGATTTGAGGATCATCATCGGGCGTGGGGCAATGACCGTGCCGCTGGCCGGGAAGATCACCTTCAGAGATTCCCCCTGGTGAATGTTGCCGTAAGAGACGTAATCCACCGCGCCAAATACTGCCGCTTTTGCCCCCTGCATGACCGGGGTGACCGCCTGAGCGTTCGGGCCGCTCACCACCATGCCGTTCTTCTTCAGGTTATCAAATAGCGACCAGGCCTTATCGCCCATCCCATTTTGTAACCCGATCAGCAGATCGAGAGAGGCGCCTGACAGCGCCGGGTCTGGCGTCGTCACTTTATCTTTGAAGGCGTCAGTAGTCAGGTCCTGCCACTCCTTCGGCTCCGGGGTACCGCTTTTGGTGTTCCAGACGATGCCCAGCGCCGATACCCCCTGGGCCACGAAATCGGTAGATTTCAGGTCGGCGGGCACGTGTTCAGCGTTGGCGCTCTGGTACGGCAACAGCCAGCCGCGGTTATGCAGATCTTCCGCCGTATCCCAGGAGGCGGAGATCAGAATGTCGGCCTGCGGGTTGGCCTGCTCCGCCTCGAGGCGCGCCATCACCTTACCGGTGGTGGCCTGGAAGATATCCACCTTCACGCCGGTTTTCTTTTCAAAGCCGCTTGCAAGGTTCTTCGCCAGCGATCCCGGCCCGGCGGTATAGAGGGTGAGCGCGTGGGCGCTCGACATCATGACGGACGATAATGCCATGGCTACCAGCACTCCTTTTTTTACGGACAGTGTAATTTTCATGCAAACTCCCCTGAGGATTGAATCAAACGATCGGCAGCGACGCTGCCAGCAGAAAGGTGCACGATGCGATCGGCCAGAATCTCGGCTTCACGGCGGTCATGCGTAACGTAAACGGCGGTGGTGCCAAGCTGGCGCAGTAGCGACGCCATCTCAAGGCAGAGCGATTCGCGCAGTTCGCTGTCGAGGTTGGAGAGCGGCTCGTCGAAGAGCAGTACCCGGGGTTCGGCGACAATGGCGCGGGCCAGGGCGACGCGCTGCTGCTGCCCACCGGAAAGCCCGGCGGGTTTGCGGTCGGCAAAGTCAGCCAGACCCACGCGCCGTAAAGCCTGCGCGACGCGGTCTTCACGCGCGCTGCCTGAGACATTGCGCATCTTCAGTGGAAACGCCACGTTCTGCGCCACCGTCATATGGGGCCAGAGCGCGTAGTCCTGGAAGACCATGCCGATATCGCGGGCCTCGGGCGGTAACGACCAGCCCGCCCTCGCCACCTGACGATCGCCGAAATGGATATCGCCCTGCAGCGGGTGGGTTAACCCGGCCAGCAGACGTAACAGCGTGCTTTTTCCACAGCCCGAGGGTCCGAGCAGCGCAACCACGCTACCCGCCTCGATGTGCAGATCGATTTGGTTTAATACGGTATTCGCGCCAAACGCGTACGAGACGCCTTTGAGCGTGATGGGGGTGAGCATATTGTTATCCTCTTTGGGATTTAGTGCCGTCACTGTAGGGGGGCTATGTGACGAAACCATGAACAAAATGTTGCGTATTGATTTTGTCTGCGCTTCAGAGGTTTAATGGCCTGGCGCTAATACTGAGGAGTTGTTATGAGCCACTTTCGCCCCGTCGAGTTAAAACATGCCAGCCGTCTGCTGAACCACGGCCCTACGGTGCTGATCACCAGCCGGGATGAGCAGATTGACCGACGTAATGTTATGGCGGCCGCCTGGTCGATGCCGGTCGAGTTTGAACCGCCGCGTATCGCCATCGTGGTGGATAAAAGCGCCTGGTCTCGAGAGCTGATTGAGCGCAGCGGCATGTTTGGCATTGTGGTGCCGGGCGTTGCCGCCGCTAACTGGACCTACGCGGTGGGTAGCGTGAGCGGGCGGGATGAAGATAAATTTAACTGCTACGGGATCCCGGTTATTAACGGCCCGGTGCTGGGGCTGCCGGTCGTTGAAGAGAAGTGTCTGGCGTGGATGGAGTGTCGGCTATTACCGGTGACCGCCGCCGCCGAGAAATATGACACCCTGTTTGGCGAAGTGGTGGCCGCGGGCGCAGATGAGCGGGCGTTTGTCGCCGGACGCTGGCAGTTTGATGAGGATAAGCGCAACACGCTGCATCACCTGGGCGCAGGGACCTTTGTGACCAGCGGTAAGATGGTGAAGGCGGCGGAATAGCCGCCTGGCCCTCGCCCCAATGGAGCGAGGGTATTTACTGCAACAATTAACCTTTCGAACGGCTGGCGATAATCCCTTCTGCAACATTACGCGGCGCTTCGGCATAGTGATGAAACTCCATGCTGTAGGTCGCGCGGCCCTGGGACATCGAGCGCAGCGTGGTGGCATAGCCGAACATCTCTGCCAGCGGCACATCGGCGCGGATAATCTGGCTACCGTACCGCTCCTCCATGCCCTGCACCATGCCGCGGCGGGAAGAGAGATCGCCCATTACATTCCCGGCGTAGGTCTCAGGCGTCTCTACCTCAACGTGCATCACCGGCTCCAGGATGACCGGCTCGGCCCGACGCGCCCCCTCTTTGAAACCAAAGATCGCCGCCATGCGGAAGGCCATCTCCGAGGAGTCAACGTCGTGATACGAACCAAAGGTCAGGGTCGCTTTCACGTCCACGACCGGATAGCCCGCCAGCACGCCGCTGTTCATCGCCTCGCGCAGCCCTTTTTCCACCGAAGGGATGTATTCGCGCGGCACCACCCCGCCTTTCGTGGCATCTTCAAAGACAAAACCGCTGCCCGGCTCCAGGGGTTCGAGGCTGAGGACAACATGGCCGTACTGCCCTTTACCGCCGGACTGACGCACAAATTTGCCCTCGATCTCTTTCACCGCTTTGCGCAGGGTTTCACGGTAGGTTACCTGCGGCCGACCGATATTCGCCTCCACGCCAAACTCGCGTTTCATCCGGTCAACGATAATCTCCAGATGCAGCTCACCCATTCCGGAGATGATCGTCTGCCCTGACTCCTCGTCGGTGTGCAGGCGGAACGACGGATCTTCTGCAGCCAGACGTTGCAGCGCGATCCCCATTTTCTCCTGATCCGCTTTGGTTTTTGGCTCTATGGCCAGCGAAATCACCGGATCCGGGAACTCCATCCGTTCAAGGGTAATCACCGCTGACGGATCACAGAGCGTGTCGCCGGTAGTGACATCTTTTAACCCGACACAGGCCGCGATATCCCCGGCGCGCAGCTCGTCTACCTCGTGGCGATCGTTAGCCTGCATCAGCACAATGCGCCCAATACGCTCCTTCTTGTCTTTCACCGGATTGTAAACCGCGTCGCCTTTTCTCAGCACGCCGGAATAGACCCGGATAAAGGTCAACTGGCCCACGTAGGGGTCGGTCATTAGCTTGAACGCCAGCGCCGAGAAGGGTTCGTCGTCGCTCGGGTGGCGCTCGGCAGCCTGCCCCTTCGCATCCACACCGTCAATTGCCGGGACGTCCAGCGGCGAGGGCATCAGTTCAATCACCGCGTCGAGCATCCGCTGCACCCCTTTGTTTTTAAAGGCGCTGCCGCAGAGCATCGGCTGGATTTCCCCCGCCACGGTGCGTTGACGCAACCCGCTGATGATGTCAGCTTCGTCCAGATCGCCCGTTTCCAGATATTTATCCATGAGCGCATCGCTGGCTTCAGCCGCCGCCGAGACCATCTGCTCACGCCAGGTCTGCGCGGTGGCCAGCAGCTCATCCGGCACCGGTGCATAGCTGAAGGTCATGCCCTGCGTGGCATCGTCCCAGACGATAGCGCGCATCTTAATGAGATCGACTACGCCGGTGAAATGCTCTTCCGCCCCGATCGGAATCACGATCGGCACCGGGTGAGCTTTTAGCCTGTCGACCATCATCTGGACCACGCGGAAGAAATCGGCACCCGGGCGGTCCATTTTGTTGACGAACGCGATACGGGGTACGTGATACTTATTGGCCTGCCGCCAGACGGTTTCCGACTGGGGCTGCACGCCACCGACAGAGTCATACACCATGACTGCGCCGTCCAGCACCCGCATGGAGCGTTCTACTTCAATGGTAAAATCCACGTGCCCCGGGGTATCGATGATATTAATCCGGTGCGGTTCATAGCTACGGTCCATACCGGGCCAGAAGCAGCTCACCGCCGCAGAGGTAATGGTGATACCTCGCTCTTGCTCCTGCGCCATCCAGTCGGTTGTTGCCGCGCCATCGTGGACTTCACCCAGCTTGTGACTCATTCCGGTATAAAACAGGATGCGCTCAGTGGTGGTCGTTTTACCGGCATCGATATGCGCGGAGATACCGATGTTGCGATAACGTTCGAGAGGGATGGGTCGGGGCATGATGCGTCCTTAGTCAGTTGACTGTGAGTAAGCGACCGGGATGGTCGCGTCTGAGTTCGTCTGCTATCATAGTCCTACTGTACGAGTATGTACGAACTTTTTTTTAAGGTTTGCGCTATCATTGGTATAGCTCAAGCTGATGTCTTATCCAGGAGCCTTATGATCCCTAACCATCCCGAACCTGAACAGATACAGCTAGAAAACGTGCTTTTAGCGCTGGGTAATCCGCTGCGTCTCGCCATCATCCGCCAGCTTGCAGACGGCAGCGAAGCAAGCTGCAACGCCCTGCGACCGCCGGATATCGCGAAATCGACCATGACACACCACTGGCGCGTACTGCGCGACAGCGGGGTCATCTGGCAGCGGCCACAGGGGCGAGAAAATATGATTTCATTGCGCAGCGAGGATCTCGATAATCGCTTTCCCGGCCTGCTGGAAACATTGTTGCGGGTGATGAATAACGCGGCTCCGCGCGCCTGAGTCAGGCGCGCCAGCGACATCAGAACGCCGGGGACCCGCCGTCGTATTGCAGGCTAAATTTCGCATCGCCGCGCTTTACGCTGGCGCTTACCGGTGAATTGAAGTGCATACCGGTCACGCTGAGATTATCTGTCGCTACCCGCTCAAGCAGGCGTTTGCGCGTTGTCGCCGCGGTCACCGGATCGCTGTCAAAGGCAATGGTGACATTCGGCTGCTCCACCTGAATATGCGGGAAATGGACGATATCGCCCCAGATTAATAGCGAATCCTGCGCGTTCCCGACCACATAGCCGGTATGCCCCGGCGTGTGACCAGGCAGTGGCACCGCCTGAATACCGGGCAAAATATCTTCCTGTGTGAAGGTCACCAGTCTGTCGTCATACGCGGCAAAAGCATTTTGTGCCAGCTCGAACGAGGGCTTAAACCTCTCTGGTGCGCTGGCCTGCATCGTTTTGTTGCGCCAGAACGCCAGTTCACGCTCGTGCACAAACAGCCGTTCAACATGGCGAAAATGGGGCGTGGCGAGCGGCCCGGCAAGGCCACCGATATGGTCTGGATGGGCATGTGTAAGCAGGACGGTGTCGATCTGCAAGGGATCAATTCCTGCCGCCGCCAGCGCCACCGGCAGCCGCCCGCCCCAGCCTTTGAAGTTGCCCGCGCCGCTATCCACCAAAACCGTATGCTGCCCGGTCTGGATCACGTAGATGTTGATGTTCATACGTGGCAACGTGCTCACGCCCCGCGCCTGCAGCAGGGCTTCGGCTTTTGAGCCGGTGATCCCCGAAAGTAGCTCAAACGACCCATCCAGGTAGCCATCGCTGAGCATGGTAACGATGCTATCGCCCACTTTTTTCCGGTTGACCATGGGTGCCTGAACCTGGTGTGTTAACGGCATGATATGACCTCTCTGGTTGGTGTGGCTTAAGCATAAGTCGTTGGTGAGGCAGTAAACAGAGGCTTTTTCGTATTACACTGTTATCCACAGAGTAATAATCGTTAGCTGAGGCCATCCCGATGCGTGCCAGAATGTATGAACAGATGAGCATTTTTGTTGAAGTCGCCGAACGGGGAAGTTTCGCCCGGGCAGCGGATGTGCTCCACCTGCATCGCCCCGCCGTAACCAAAGCCATCCAGCAGCTGGAAGAGGAGCTGGGTACGCGCTTACTGCATCGCACCACCCGAAAAGTCAGCCTCACCTCAGAGGGCGAGCTCTTTTACCAGCGGGCAAAAGGGTTGCTGCATGAGGTTGAGGATGTGATGGCATCGTTTTCGCCGACGCGTCCTCCTCGCGGTCGACTACGCGTTGATACGCCACTCTCGCTGGCACATGCCGTACTGATCCCGGCGCTGAGGGACTTTCAGGCCCGTTATCCGGATATCGAACTGGAGCTGACCTCTTCCGATCATCGGGTTGATATGGTGGCTGAGGGCATTGATTGCGTGATCCGCCTTGGCGAATTGCAGGACTCTACGCTGGTGTCACGACGTCTGGGCGATGCGCGGTTGGTCACCTGCGCTACGCCGGAATATCTGGCGCACTATGGCGTGCCCGGCACGCCGGAGGATCTCGCCAGACACCAGACCGTGATGTTTTTCAGCGGGCACAATCGGGTTGTGATGAAGTGGCGATTTATAAAACAAGGTACGCCGGTGACGGTACACCCGGCCAGACACATGCTGGTCGACAACACCGATATTATGCTCTCCTGCGGGCTGTCGGGGCTGGGGATAATCCAGGGTATCCATGCGGTTATGGCCCCTCATCTCGCCGCCGGCCGACTGGTGGAAGTGCTCTCTGAGTACACCACCGCATCGAAACCGGTCTCGGTTCTCTTTCCGGACCGACGCTATCTGACACCTAAAGTACGGGTCTTTATCGACTGGCTGAGTGAGCTTTTTGCCGAAAAATCGGGGGTTTTATAAGATTGTTATCCTGAAAGAAACAGTGCGTGAAGAGCGGCGATGGTATTTATTCACAAACCTTACAGGTAAATGCCGTAAGAGAATGACCCGATGTTGCCCTCCTCCTTTGCGCCACAATTCCGCCAAAAAAAACGGTAACCTTCGTTACCGTCTTTGCCTTACAGAGAATATCCCGGCTTCTTAATCAGCTCGTCGAGCTTCGGGCCAATCTCCGTATCCCAGACCTGCGCTTTCCAGTCTGCTTCCTGAACTTCGTTAAGCGCCACGGAAACAGCGCGATCTTTACTGTTCAGGTGACGAACGATCACCTCGGCGATCTCCTCTGCCAGAGCGGTTTTTTGTTCGTCATTCAGATCGCGCGGGAAACATTTAATATCAACGTGTGGCATAAGCAGGGCTCCTCTATCAGTTAGCCTTTCACGCTATCAGATTATCTCGTTAGCTTTTAGCACCTTGTGCAGTTTAGCGAGCTGGCTCACCTTATCGGCGATGGCGACGATATTGGGGGTATTGGCCGCGAACCACTCGCCGCGCGGCCCCCAGCTACGCATCACCACAAGGTAGGCATCGAGTAAGGTGAGTTGTTCGCCAAGGGCCCACGGCGTGGCCTTGAGATGGTTATCCAGCCACAGATAGAGCGATTTGCGGTACTCCCGACAGTTTTCTTGCAGTTGCTGCGGTGCATCAGGCGCCCAGCGCTCCGGATAATCGGCGTAGGTAAAGGTGGGATAGACGTTAGCGACCAGCCAGATGAGTAAGCGCTGAAACTGCTGACGTTCACTGTGCCCTACCGGCGGCGCCAGTTCGGGGCAGCGGTCGAGGATCATCAGCGCAATCGCGGCGGTCTCCGTCATGATCTCGCCATTCTCCAGTTCTAGCGTGGGCACCTGGCACAGCGGGTTAAGCCGCTCAAGCCTTTCGCGCTGCGGCCCGGGGGCGTCAAAGCCCTCTACGTTGATAAACTGATACGGAATATCGGCGAGGGTCAGCATCACCTCACTGATTGCCGAGCCCCAGCCGGGTACGCCATAGACTTTAATCATGCTGCCTCCACGCAAGAGAAACCCTAAGTGTAGAGCAGCATTAGTAGGTTATCCCCGGCGGATTGACCTCCGATCGTTCCACCGCTTCGCCCTGCTCGCCCCAGCGCGCCAGCACCTGCTGATACTCCCCGCGCTGGATGGCTCCGTCCAGCGCCGCCTGCAGGGCATAGACCAGGCCATTGCCCTTCCTGGTGGTGGTTGCCACATAAGCCTTCTTCGGCCCTAACCCGACCACGCGGGTTTTGCCGGTGAGGGCCGCTTTGTAAGCTGAGACCGACTGCGGCCCGAAGAAGACATCCGCCCTGCCGGACTGTATATAGAGATTGCCCGAGGCATCGTCCGTCAGATAGACCGGCAGCGCCGGCTGGCGCCCCGTCCGAATATTTTCTTCATTCCAGCCCAGCAGGATCCGCTCCTGATTCGTCCCCGAGCCGACAATCACTTTTTTGCCCGCCAGATCGGCAGCCGTGTTGATCGACGCTATTTCGCTGGTGGATTTCACCGAAAAAGCCAGCGAATCCACGCGATAGGTGGCAAAGTCGAATTTCTGTTTACGCTGCTCCGTCACCGCTATGTTCACCAGCGCCACGTCGTAGCGCCCGGCGATGATCCCCAGCGGCCAGTCTTCCCAGGCCACGGGAACCAGCTTCAGCTTTAACCCGAGACTGCCCGCCAGCAGCCGGGCAATATCCGGATCGCTGCCGATACGGGTGCGGTTATCGCTGGCAAGGAGCGCCAGCGGGGGCGAGTTGAGGGCCGAGATCGCAACGGTCAGGGTGCCCGGCTCGATAAAACGATAATCTGCCGGGATCTTCGCCACCGCCTGTTTATCGAGAGTTACCGTCAGCGGCTGTTCATTGGCCTGCAGATCAATGCTGGCGTGGCTTGCGGTGGATACGAGTAGCCCAGCCAGAAGTCCATATTTCATCTACGCTCCTTACAACACTTTCGAGAGGAACTGGCGCGTACGCGCATGGGAAGGACGGTTCAAAACTTCGTCGCTGCTGCCCTGCTCCACAATTTTGCCATCGACCATAAACACCACCTGGTCCGCCACTTCACGCGCAAAGCCAATCTCATGAGTCACCACGACCAGCGTGGTGCCCGAGCGGGCCAGCTTTTTAATCACATCCAGCACTTCGCCCACCAGCTCAGGATCAAGCGCCGAGGTAGGTTCATCAAACAGCATGACGCGCGGTCGCAGCGCCAGGGCGCGGGCGATGGCAATACGCTGCTGCTGCCCACCGGAGAGATGGCGCGACCAGGCGTCGGCCTTATCGCGCAGCCCTACCACATCCAGCAGCTCGTAAGCGCGTTCTATTGCCGCTTTACGGGTCAGTTTTTTGTGCGCCACGGGTGCTTCAATCAGGTTTTCCAGCACCGTCAAATGCGGGAAGAGGTTGAAGTTCTGGAACACATACCCCACGTTCACCCGCTGTTTGAGGATCGCTTTCTCCTTCAGTTCAAAGAGCTTGTCGCCCTGACGGCGATAGCCAATGTAGTCGCCATCTATCTGGATAAACCCTTCGTCCACCCGCTCCAGGTGGTTAATGGTGCGCAGCAGGGTTGATTTGCCCGAGCCGGAGGGGCCGAGGATCACCGTCACGGAACCCGGCGGGATCTCCAGCGAGACGTTATCCAGCGCCTTGTGGCGACCAAAAAACTTACTGACGCCGGTGATTGAAATATGTCCTTCAGGAGAGGCTGGCATGGATAGGCTCCTGTGTCTGGGTGGGAGTGACGGAACGGCTGCGGCTGGCGCTGCGGTTCTGGTTGACCGCGGAGCGACGCTCGCTGCGGGCGAGGCCGCGCTCCACCAAGTGTTGAATAGCCGAAAGGACGGTCGTGATCGCCAGATACCAGACGGCACCCACCATCAGCAGCGGTATCACCTCCTGGGTACGGTTGTAGATCATCTGAATGGTGTAAAAGAGCTCAGGCATCGCCAGCACGTAAACCATTGCCGTCCCTTTGGCGAGGCTGATGATCTCGTTAAACCCGGCCGGCAGAATGGTGCGCAGCGCCTGAGGCAATATGATGCGCAGGGTACGGCGCGAGGCAGGTAACCCCAACGCAGCGGCCGCTTCATACTGACCGTGATCCACCCCCAGAAAACCGCCGCGAATGATCTCGGCGGTATAGGCGCTCTGCACCAACGTCAGCCCCACTACCGCCGTGGAGAACTGCCCGAGCACGTTAATGGTCTCAAAACGGCCCCAGGTGATATGTGTAAAAGGCACTCCGAGAGAGAGCGTGTCGTACAGATACGAGAAGTTATAGAGAATAATCAGCACCACGATCAGCGGTAGCGAGCGGAATAGCCAGATATAGCCCCACGCAAGGCCACTGAGCAACCACGACGACGACAGACGCGCCAGCGCCAGCATGCCGCCAATTACCACGCTAAGCGCGGTGCCAATCAGGGTGAGTAAGAGCGTCTGCCCCACCCCTTCCAGGATGACCGGGTCGAAGAACCAGTGGGCAAACACCGCCCACTCCCAGCGCGGATTAAAGGCCACCGACTGTACGACCACAGCCAGCACAAAGAGCGCCACAACGGCCCCCAGGGTACGCAGCGGGTAGCGCGCCGGGACCACTTTGATGGTTTCAACGTTGTTCATTGTCACTTCCTCATGCGGTTTTACTGAGCGCTTCGCGCACCAGCGTTTTGGTGAAGCGCAGACGGCCATCGAACGGTGGCTGGCTGTACTCTTCCGGATCGCGATTCAGATCGAACTGCGGCTGATACCCCTGACTGAGATAGAGCCGCACCGCCTCTGGCTGGCGAAAACCGGTAGTGAGGTACATCTGGCTATAACCTGCACGCACTGCCCTGCGCTCCAGCTCCTGCACCACCCTGGCCGCCAGCCCCTGCTGACGCAGCGTTTTGTCCGTCCAGATCCGTTTGATCTCTGCGGTTTGGGGATCAAAGGCTTTATACGCGCCGGTGGCGATAATCACCCCGTTGCGCTCCAGCACGATAAACAGCCCCTGCGGCGGCAGATACCACTCGGTCAGTTCGACTTCCGCATCTTTCGAGAAGTAGTCGCCGTAGCGGTCGGCATACTCCTGGAACAATCCTTCGAGAATCGGCTGCAGATCGGCATCTTGCGGCGAAACGTCGCGAAATAGCTCGCTCATGGGACCTCCTTAGTCGCCAAGTCCGGCCGGATTCACTTCAGAGTGCGGAATACGCTCCACGCCCTCGCCCCAGCGGTTGAGTACCTTGTCGTAATCGCCGTTTTTGATCGCTCCGTTGAGCGCGGTCTGCACCGGCTCGACCAGGCCACCGCCTTTTTTCAGCGTCACGGCGATGTGCGCCGCCTTCGGCCAGCCGCCATCCACGCTGCCCACTAATTTCGTTTTACCGGTGAGCGCGGCTTTCCAGGCCCCAATCACGTTCGGGCCAAAAAAGGCATCTGCGCGACCCGACTGGATCGCCAGGGTTTGCGCCGCATCATCCTTGGTATAGACCGGGATAAAGGGCTTCAGCCCTTTTTTGAGGTTCTGCTCATTCCACGCCAGCAGGATGGCCTCCTGATTGGTGCCGGAGCCCACAATAATGCGCAGCCCGGCGATATCTTCCGCTTTCTCAATGGCGTGGATCGGACTGGAGGATTTAACGTAGAAGCCGAGAGAGTCTTTTCGGTAGGTGGCAAAGTCGAACTTCTCTTTGCGCGCTTTGGTCACGGTAATATTGCTGATTGCGGCATCATATTTGCCGGACGAGACCCCTAGCGGCCAGTCCTCCCAGGAGGTTGGCACCACGTTCAGCGCCAGCCCAAGACTATCGGCGACGAGCCGTGCAACGTCGACTTCACTGCCCAGCAACGTTTTGTTGTCATCAGAAAAAACGGTCAGCGGCGGTGAATTTAGCGCTGCTACCGCCACGGTAAATTTCCCCGGCACCGCAAAGCGATAGTCTTTCGGCAACTGTGCCACCGCTTCGTCGTTTTTCGGGGTATGGATCGGGGTTTTATTGGCCTCAAGGCTCACGCCGGTGCCATTAATATTGACATTCTCTGCCCAGACGGCAGGGGTAAAGGCCAGCGCGAGCGCCAGAATAAGCGATGTTTTCTGCATAGCGGATGTCTCTTTTATTATTTTACGAACTGGTTTTCAGGCTGCTCTAACCCCAGGCTGTCGCGCAGGGTGGAGCCGGGATAGTCGGTGCGGAACAGGCCGCGGGCCTGCAGGATCGGCACCACCTCATCGACAAAGCGCGGGAAGGTCTCCGGCGTGCCGCCCTGAATGATAAAACCGTCCGCGCCCCGGGCGTCGAACCACTGCTGCAGACCGTCTGCCACCTCTTGCGGGGTGCCGGAAAAGCGCGGGCGCGGTGAGGCCGCCTCCAGCGCAACCTGGCGTAGTGTGAGATTGCGCTCGCGGGCATTGCGCTTGATCTCATCGGTAGTGCTGCGAAAGCTGTTCTGCCCCAGCTCGCCGATGTCCGGGAAGGGTTCGTCGAGAGGATATTGCGCGAAATCGTGATGCTCGAAATAACGCCCCAGATAGTTGAGCGCGTCATGAATGGACACTAACTCCGCCGTGGTTTGATATTGTTGCTCTACGTCATCGGCATCTTTGCCCACGATGACGCTCACCCCCTGAAAAATATGTAACTCCTCGGGGCGGCGGCCGTGTAATTCGAGCTGTTGTTTAACATCCTGATAGAAGGCGCGGGCCTCCTGCAGGCTGTCGTGGTGAGTAAAAATGGCGTCGGCATGTTTCGCCGCCAGCTTTTTGCCGTCGTCTGACGCCCCGGCCTGAAATACAATCGGTCGCCCCTGCGGCGTGCGCCCGATATTCAGCGGCCCTGCTACCTGGAAGAAATCGCCCCGGTGGTTGAGGGTATGCAGCTTTTCAGGATCAAAGAACTGACCGCTCTCTTTATCACGAATAAAAGCGTCTGCCTCCCAGGAGTCCCAAAGCCCTTTTACCACCTCCAGATACTCGTCGGCGATGCGATAACGTAGCGCGTGCTCCGGATGTTTATCCCGGGAGAAGTTTTTCGCCGAGCCTTCCAGCGGCGATGTCACCACGTTCCAGCCCGCGCGCCCGTTGCTCAGGTGGTCGAGGCTGGCAAACTGCCGGGCCACGGTAAAGGGTTCGCTATAGGAGGTGGAGAGCGTGCCTACCAGCCCCAGGCGTGAGGTCAGGGTCGCCAGAGCGGATAATACCGTCAGGGGTTCGAAGCGATTTAAAAAATGCGGAATCGACTTCTCATTAATATAAAGACCGTCGGCGACAAAAATAAAGTCCAGCTTGCCCGCTTCCGCCTTTAATGCCGTCTCTTTAACAAAGTTAAAATTAATACTGGCATCGGCAATCGCCGCCGGATGGCGCCAGGCCGACATATTTCCGGAAGCGCCATGCAGTATGGTCCCCAGTCGCAATTGTCGTGTTGCAGACATATTCACCCCTTAACGATTAAATGTGTTGTAACGCTTTCTCGGCAAGCTGCGCGAAATATCGGGCGGCGGGCTCGATTAATGCCTCGTCCGGATTGAACGCCGGATGATGCAGTCCGAACGCGCTGGCGCTGCCAATACTGACGAACGCACCGGGGATCTGCTGCAGGTACACCGCAAAATCTTCTCCCCCCATATGCAGTTCGGCGTGGTGGGTTTCGTAGCCGGTTTCCCTGGCCACGGCGGTGGCGAAATCAGCCCAGTGCTCATCGTTAACCAGCGCCGACGGGCCGGTATACCAGGTGATATCAATCTGGGCGTTAAACGCGCTGGCAAAGCCGGCGGCAATTTCACTGACCCGATCCTTCACCTTCTGCTGCACCTGAGTGCTGTGGGTGCGCAGGGTCCCCTCCAGCTCGACGCTTTCCGGCAGGACGTTCCAGGTATTGCCCCCTTCGATACGGGTTACGCTGAGCACCACCGACTCCAGCGTATTAACATTACGGCTGGCCACGCTCTGCAGGGCCGTAACTAACTGGCTGGCGAGCACGATAGCGTCAGAGCCCTCATGCGGGCGCGCCGCATGGGCACCTTTACCGGTGATACGGAAGACAAAACGATCGACGTTGGCATAGAACGGGCCCCCACGGGTGGCAAAGGCTCCCACCGGCAACCCAGGTTCGTTGTGCATGCCAAAGATAGCGCTGACACCCTGCAGGGCTCCCGCGCGGATCAGGCTTTTCGCGCCGCCAAAGTTCTCTTCTGCGGGCTGGAACAGAATACGCACGCGACCGGGCAGCGTGGCTTCACGGGCTTTTAGCTGCAGGGCCGCGCCGAGGATCACGCTGGTGTGAATATCGTGACCGCAGGCGTGCATCACCCCGGCGTGCTGCGAGCTAAACGCAACACCGCTGCGCTCGTCGATGGGTAAGGCATCAATATCGGCCCGCAGGGCGATCTGTTTCGGCCCGGTGCCGATCTCGGCGATCACGCCCGTCGGGATGTCATACGGGAGTACGGCGATCCCGGCGTTATCGAGCCAGCGGCGAATGCGGGCGGTGGTTTCCACTTCCTCGCCCGACAGCTCCGGGTAGCGATGCAGCTCGCGCCGCCAGGCGATCAGTTGTTCATTGAAGTTCATGCCAGCACCTCGCGAGTTTGCGCCAGCAGACGTAAGGACTGCGCCCGGCTCTGCCCGTCGGCGATCGGCGTATCGATAATAAATTCGTCGATGCCCCAGCGGTCATGCAGCGCCTGCAATTGCGCCGCCACTGACTCTGCGGTACCTGCCAGCAGCGACTGGGCGCGCCGGGCAATGCGCAGCGGCTCGCTTCCCGCCTGGCGTGCGAAAGCGTAAGCCTGCTCTTCGCTGGCTACCGACACGCGCTGGCCGTTCACCAGCTCCACGCCCCACACCTCGACCTTTTCCGCCAGGGTATCGGCCTGGGCCTGGGTCGGCGCAACGATGGCCTGCACGGCCACTATCACGTCCAGCGCACTGCTGGCGCGCCAGGTGGCAATGACATCGCGTAGCAGATCGGGGTCGCCGTTCAGGTGCGCGGCGAAGACAAAGTTCCAGTTGAGGCGCGCCGCCAGCAGTGCGCTCTCGATGCTGGCCCCCAGCAGATACCCCTGCGCCGGAATGGCGGGCAGCGGAGTGGCACGCAGTTCGTTATCAGAGGGGGTTAGCCAGCCGTCCAGTTGGGTCAGTTGTTCAGCGAAACTGCCCTTCTCCTGCGGATTCACCCCCTGTTGCAGGGCGCGGGTCGAGAGCGGCAGCCCGCCCGGGGCTTTGCCAATGCCGAGATCGACCCGGCCAGGGGCGAGATTGGCCAGCACGTTGAAGTTTTCTGCCACTTTATAGGGGCTGTAGTGTTGCAGCATTACGCCGCCAGAGCCGACGCGGATGCGGGAGGTCTGCCCGAGGATCCAGGCAATCAGTAACTCCGGGGATGGACTGGCCAGCTGCGCGGTGTTGTGGTGCTCGGCAATCCAGAAGCGGTGGTAACCCCAGGCTTCGGCCTGCCTGGCCAGCTGTAAGGTACGCGCCAGCGCATCGGCGGCGGTGTCGTTTTCCGCGACGGGACTTTTATCCAGAATGCTGATTCGCCAGGACATGTTTTGTTCTCGTTTGACTTAACATGTCGTCATTATTAAAGGGCGATTTCAGCGCTGAGAAACAATTAATTTACATTTGGTTTGCCAGAAATCAGAAATAGCGCAACGAATTACGCCATTGTGCGCAGCTCAGCAATCAGATCGTCGGCCTGCTGGCGTCGGGTTATTCGCACAAAGCGAATATGGGAAAATTGCGGGTTAGCCATGTCGGCTTCATAGCGCGCACGGTTGCTGCGCCAGGTTTTAATGGTCCAGAGCAGAACCGATTCGCGGCTGAAGAAGGAACGGCGAAAGCTCTCGCGATTGCCGGTGCCGGGCCATAACTCTTGCTGGCTCCAGGCGCGTTTAGCTGCCCTTACCACCGCCTGGCGAAGCGTACGCATAAACCCGTAGTCAACCCAGATAATCAGATCCACATCGCGCCACTTTACGGGACGCGTGCGATTGTAGTTGCCATCCAGCACCCAGCCCGGCGTAGCACTGAGGACGTTTTCCAGCTTTGCAAAGAGCTCCTCATCAGACGTACCTTGCCACGCTGGCCGCCAGTAGAGCGTATCCATTTCGATATAAGGGAGATGCAGTTCGGCGGCAAGGCGTCGCGCCAGGGTGCTTTTGCCACTGCCGCTGGTACCAATAAGATTGATCTTCACAAACGGGCTCCGTCAGGGATTATCGGGGGCGTATAATAGCGTTTTCACCTTGTTAATGAAACGGCAGTTCAAAACAATAGTTTTGCCCACGGATTCATTTCGCGCTTTTTATTTCACTTAAGTCACTTCATTCACCCGTCCTGTTTATTAATATGGTAATGTTATTTTCATTTTTATTACATTATCGTCGGCACGGTATTAAAAAATATTTAATTTAGGCACTTTCTAATTCCAGATATTTTGTGGAGAATACGCCGCCTGGTTTATAAAAAATAAATACTTTATCTTGCCTGATACTTTATCGGGTAATCGCTATTTATGACGACACCACCCTGGAGTAACGTATGAGGCGTAACAGTCCTGTTACACAAAACGAGTATTTGCTTAACGATGGCACGACGTTAATGTCGACCACGAATACGCAAAGTCATATTACTTACGCCAACTCGGCCTTTATTGCGGCCAGCGGTTATAAAGAAGAAGAACTTATTGGCGAGCCGCATAATGTGATTCGCCATCCGGATATGCCGCCGGAGGCCTTTCGCGATCTGTGGTACACCCTGCAACAAGGCGAGAGCTGGACAGGGCTGGTGAAAAACCGCCGCCAGAATGGCGATCACTACTGGGTGCGTGCCAACGTGACGCCCGTTTATCAGAACGACACGCTAACCGGCTATATTTCGGTGCGAAATATTCCCCTGCGCGACGAAATCGCCGCCAGCGAAAAATTATACGCGCGCGTATGCAATAATGAATTAAAAGGGCATCGCTTTTATAAAGGAGTGCTGATGCGCCGGGGTCTTCTCTCCTTCTTATCATTATTTAAGCGTATTAGCACCGCCAGCCGGGTCAATTATGCAATGGTGGTATTCGCCGCTCTGGCAATGACGACCCCTTTTTTATTTACTCAGCCGCTCTGGCAAGCCTCCGTGCTGGCCCTCTTATTTGTCTTGCAGGCATGCTATCTCAATAGCCAGATTTGCCGCCCGCTAAAAACAATCGTTAAACAGATGCAGCGCGTCGTTTCGGGCCGAAAAACCGATTATTACCATTTTGACCGCGTGGATGAAATTGGGTTGATGATGCGCCTGGTAAACCAGTCCGGGTTGAATCTCAATTCGCTGGTTGACGACGTAGGAACTCAAATTACCGGTATTCGCGAGATCAGCCAGCGGGTAGCCACCGAGGGCGATGCGCTGCAGGCACGTTCGGAGGAGATGGCGGACGATCTGCAGCAAACCGCCGCCGCCGTAGAAGAGATAGCCAGTGCGGTAAAACAGACCGCCGAAACAGCCCGTGAAGCGATTCTGATGGCCGACCAGACCCGTACCAGCGCAGACCATAGCGAAGCGATCATGAAGCAGACCATTGGCATGATGCAGGCAGTATCACAGGATAATGGCCAGATCGTCGACATTATCGGGGTGATTGATCGTATCGCGTTTCAGACCAATATTCTGGCGTTGAACGCCGCGGTCGAGGCCGCGCGCGCCGGGGACGCCGGTCGGGGCTTTGCGGTGGTGGCAGCCGAGGTGCGCCACCTGGCGCAGCACTCTGCCTCCGCTGCAAAAGAGATCAAAGCGCTGATTGAGAAAAACGTCGCCAGCGTTAACGCCGGCGTGAATAAAGTGGAGCAGACTGAAACCCACCTGAGCGCAATGATCGGCAACGTGCTGACCATGTCGACATTGATTAAAGAGATAGGCCACGCGACTCAGGAACAGACGCAGGCGTTGTCCCTTATCAATACCGCCATTTCACGTATTGGCGTGATGACCCATAACAATACCGCCATGGTTGATAACGTCACCCAGGCGGCAAATCACCTCACCCAACGCACCACCCGTCTGCAGCACGCGATTGCGGTATTTGGCGGCTAAACGGTCGCCCTTCGTCAGGTATCGGGCCGTTAGCGGCCCTGATACTGCTCGTCGCTGACTTTTTCCATCCACGTCACCGGGCTGCCGTCCACCGATTCCGCAATAGCAATATGGGTCATTGCCGTTTCGCTGCTCGCCCCGTGCCAGTGTTTTACGCCGGGTGGGATCCAGGCGATATCCCCTGCATTCAGCTGCTGCGCCTCTTCGCCCCATGCCTGCAGCCAGCCGCGCCCCTGGGTGACAATGAGCGTTTGTCCCAGCGGATGGGTGTGCCAGGCCGTGCGTGCGCCGGGTTCAAAGGTGACAGTTGCGCCACCGACGGTGGCGGGCCCGGTTGCCTGAAACGGGGCATCAATGCGTACGGGGCCGGTAAACCATGCTTCGGGGCCGCGCACGGAGGGCAGTGAACCATTTCGGATAATTTTCATTTTCGCTCCTGTTTAGCTGATGCGTTAACAGTAGCGCACCTCTGCTGCGCCGATTAGACTGCATAATCAGAAAGGAACCATGAGCCAAATTCATTAATGGGAAGCCCGGCATGCTGAAAGACAATTTTAACGATCTGCTCTCCTTTATGGTGGTGGCACGCGAGCGCAGCTTTACCCGTGCGGCGGCGCAGCTGGGGGTCTCTCAGTCGGCGCTTAGCCATGCGATGCGTAATCTGGAGGCGCGCCTTGATGTGCGCCTGCTGACCCGCACCACGCGCAGCGTGGCCCCCACCGAGGCGGGCGAGCAGTTATTTCTCCGTTTGCGCCCCCATTTGCTGGAAATTGAACAAGAGCTGACAGCCCTGCGCGATATGCGTGACCAACCGGCCGGGAATATTCGTATCACCGCCGGAGAGCATGCCATGTCGGCGGTGCTGTGGCCGGTACTGAAGCCGTTTATGGCACAGTATCCCGATATCCATATTGAGGTGACGGTCGACAACGGGTTGACGGACATTGTTGATGGCCGCTTTGACGCGGGGATACGGCTTGGTGAGCAGGTGGCGAAAGATATGATAGCGGTACGGATCGCCCCGGATATGCGCATGGCAGTCGTCGGCTCGCCCGCCTATTTTGCCCGTTACGGCGTGCCAGAAACGCCAGAACAGCTGGAAAACCACCGCTGCATCAATATGCGTTTACCGACGCGCGGTGGATTATATGCCTGGGAGTTTGAAAAAGAGGGCCGGGAGCTGCGGGTGCGGGTTGACGGGCAGCTTACGCTCAATAACCTGCCTCAGCGACTGGATGCCGCCGAGGCCGGGTTAGGTCTGGCCTACGTGCCGGATGATACTGTCCAGCAGGCACTCGCCGAAGGTCGGTTGATTCGGGTACTGGAGGAGTGGTGCACGCCTTTCGATGGCTATCACCTCTACTACCCCAGCCGCCGTCAGCACACCACGGCCTTTGCCCTGTTTCTGGAGGCGTTACGTCAGCAATAGTTTATTTGCCGACGCGCGCCTGAAGATGTTTCGGATAGCGATCTCCTACTACATCAATGCCTTCCAGCGCCTGGTTGATTCGTGCCAGCGCGTCAGGTGACAACGTCACCTCTGCGGCACCGAGGTTCTCCAGCAGACGGTGCTGTTTGGTGGTACCGGGGATAGGCACTATCCATGGCGCTTTCGCCAACAGCCACGCCAGGGCAATCTGCGCCGGGGTCACCCCCTGCTCTCTGGCGAGGCGTTGCACCACATCGATGAGCTGCTGATTCGCCAGCCGCGAGGCTTCGCTAAAACGCGGCACCTGATTACGGAAGTCCTGCGCATCAAACGTGGTTTGTGCATTAATCGCGCCGGTCAGAAAACCTTTCCCGAGCGGGCTGAAGGGGACAAAGCCGATATTCAGCTCAGCCAGAAGCGGTAAAATGGCTTTCTCCGGCTCCCTCCACCAGAGGGAATATTCGCTCTGCAAAGCAGAAACCGGGCACACAGCATGGGCGCGGCGGATAGTCTCTACCCCCGCCTCAGAAAGGCCAAAATACTTAACCTTCCCCTCTGCAATCAGATCCCTGAGGGTACCGGCCACCTCCTCGATGCCCACATCCGGATCGACGCGGTGCTGATAATAGAGATCGATAACCTCGGTTTTCAGCCGTTTCAGCGATCCCTCCACGGCGGCGCGAATGTGCGCCGGTCGGCTGTTCAATACCTGACCCGGCTGCGTACAGTCGAAGCCGAACTTGGTAGCAATCACCACTTGATCACGTACCGGCGCCAGCGCCTCACCGACCACCTCTTCATTGATGAACGGGCCGTAAATTTCTGCCGTATCAAACAAGGTCACCCCGTTTTCTACGGCGTTACGAATCAGAGAGATGGCATGCGCTTTATCGGTTGCCGGGCCGTAGCCATAGCTTAGCCCCATGCAGCCCAGCCCGAGGGCGGATACCTGTAAACCGTTTGAACCTAACTGTCGCTGCTGCATTGTTTGCCTCATGAGGTTGTTAAATGACCTCAACAAGTGTGAACGGAAAATTTAATGAATACCACGCCAGCAATATACTTAACGTTATGAATTCAATTCATCAATTTCACTGTCCAATAATTAAGCAAACCTGATGAGTTGTACGCCATTTAAGCGAAATACAGTTTCAAAATTTTAACCGATTCAGCCCTCTGTAACCCGCGCCTGCTCTGACCAGACGAATTTTTTCGAGCTCCATCACTTTCGACCCGTTATATTTTGCGTCACTTATTAATTGCGGGTAGGATGCTTCGCCATGTTTCGCCTATTCCACACGAAGAATAACTGGAAAGGGAGCATGTTTCCGGCCAAAGGCAATCGTTTGTGTCGCCGGGGCCGGAGAGAGGACATCCGAGGATGATTCAGACAGGTAAACAGGTAACTCAATGAAAACAAGCAATAAAAGCGCAGCCGACCATCAGGCGGCAAAACGTCGCTGGCTGGATGCCCACGAAGAGGGGTATCACAAGGCGATGGGCAACCGTCAGGTGCAGATGATCGCAATTGGCGGCGCAATCGGTACGGGGTTGTTTTTAGGTGCAGGCGCGCGCCTGCAGATGGCGGGTCCGGCACTGGCGCTGGTCTATCTGGTATGCGGCATCTTCTCTTTCTTCATCTTACGCGCATTGGGCGAACTGGTTTTACACCGCCCCTCCAGCGGCAGTTTTGTTTCCTATGCCCGTGAATTCCTGGGTGAAAAAGCCGCCTATGTTGCCGGCTGGATGTACTTCGTCAACTGGGCGATGACCGGTATTGTCGATATCACCGCCGTGGCGCTCTATATGCACTACTGGGGCGCGTTTGGCGATGTTCCACAGTGGGTCTTCGCGCTGGGCGCGCTGGCGATTGTGGGCACCATGAACATGATTGGCGTGAAGTGGTTCGCCGAGATGGAGTTCTGGTTTGCGCTGGTAAAAGTTCTTGCGATTGTGATCTTCCTGGTAGTGGGTACCGTGTTTCTCGGCACCGGCAAGCCGCTGGATGGCAACGCCACCGGCTTCCATTTAATCACGGATAACGGCGGCCTCTTCCCGCACGGCCTGCTGCCTGCACTGGTACTGGTTCAGGGCGTGGTCTTCGCCTTTGCCTCCATTGAGCTGGTCGGTACCGCGGCAGGCGAATGTAAAGATCCGCAGACGATGGTACCGAAAGCGATCAATAGCGTGATCTGGCGTATCGGCCTGTTCTATGTCGGCTCCGTGGTGCTGCTGGTACTGCTGCTGCCGTGGAATGCGTACCAGGCAGGTCAGAGCCCGTTCGTCACCTTCTTCTCGAAGCTGGGCGTGCCGTATGTGGGCAGCATCATGAACATCGTGGTGCTTACCGCCGCGCTCTCCAGCCTGAACTCAGGCCTCTACTCCACCGGCCGTATTCTGCGCTCTATGTCGATGGGTGGCTCTGCACCGAAGTTCATGTCAAAGATGAGCAAGCAGCAGGTCCCTTATGCCGGGATCCTCGCCACGCTGGTAGTCTATGTGTTTGGCGTGTTCCTGAACTATCTGGTGCCTTCTCAGGTATTTGAGATTGTGCTGAACGTTGCCGCGCTGGGCATTATCGCCTCCTGGGCCTTTATCGTGGTGTGCCAGATGCGTCTGCGCAAGGCCATCAAAGAGGGTAAAGCCGCCGAGGTGAAATTCAAGCTGCCGGGCGCACCGGTGACCTCCTGGCTCACCCTGCTGTTCCTGTTTAGCGTGCTGGTGCTGATGGCCTTTGACTACCCGAACGGGACCTACACCATCGCGACCATTCCGCTGCTGGCTATTCTGCTGGTTGCCGGCTGGTTCGGGGTGCGTAAGCGCGTGCATGAAATCCACAGCACTGCCCCGGTTCATGCTGAAGAGGGAAATCAGGATGGTCCGCTGGTTGAAGAGACCTCGCGTTAATCAAACTTAGCCACTAAAAAAAGGGAAGGCATAGCGCCTTCCCTTTTTATTTGCCTGCGTAAGGTCAACTACCCTTACAGCGCAATACGAATCACATCGTCAGGCTGGGTCGCTTCCTGCTGACGGGTAGACTTCTGCTTCACCGTCACGTACAGGGTTTTGCCATCGGCAGAGAGTGCCAGGCTATTCGGGAAGGTCGGGGTCTCGAAGGTTTTCGTCACTTTATAGGTTTTGGTGTCGATCACGCTCACTTTACCCGCTTCGCGATGCGTCACGTAGGCTTCATTACGCGTCGGGTTGAAGAGCACGGCCAGCGACTCTGGCGCCGCCACTTTCTTGATCACGCTGCCATCTTTCAGCGAGACAACCAGCACTTCCGGCTGTTTGGAGTCGGTAAGGAAAGCGCGCTGGCCCGCCACGTCCAGGCTCAGGTTCAGGTAGAAGTGCTCTTTCCCGTCATCCTGCAGTTTTTTACGGCTGAGAATTTTGTGGGTAGCGGTATCAATGGTCAGCAGTTCACCGTCGGCATTGGTGGTGTAAAGGCGTTTCGCCTGTGCATCCAGCGCCAGACCGGTGCTGAACTTACCGGTATTGGCGATAGTCTCTTTCAGCTTCAGCGTGGCGCCGTCCACAACCCAGATCACGCTCTCTTTGCCGATACCGGTGATATAGACGGTGTTGGTGGTGTCATCGGCCACCAGCTCGCGCGGCTGCAGCGGTTTAACCGTTTCGCTGCGCTGACGATCGTCCAGCACCAGGCGCCCTTTTACTTCACCCGTTTTCGCATCGATCGCGGTGACGGCGCTGTTGGTGGTATTGCCAAACCACAGGGTTTGCGTGGCGTTGTTGATGGTCGCGCCAAAAGGTTTCAAATCGTTATGAATGGCCTGGGTCACTTCGAGGGTGACGGGATCAAGACGATAGACCACCCCGCCTTTATCTGTTTTGCGGCTCTGGGTGGTGGCAACCCACAGCGCGTTCTCCTGCTGGCTGACGGCCATCTCGTAAGCGCCTTTTCCCACCGCTTTACGCAGCATCTCTTCGGCGGCATGGACATTGAACGTACCCGCTACCAGCAGAGAACCCAGCAGCAAAGAACCACGCAGACGCGGTGAGCACAGATGACGTAAATTCATAACAACTCCCTTTTAAACATAGGTGGAATGGCTGACATCGCTTCCGACTGCAAAGTCATGGCTTTGCATTTATTGAATGCGAATACTAATCATTATTTATATGAATGTGGAGTAAATCTTGCCGCTTCCGTCGCGATCCGTCTTTTTTATCTACACTTCGATTAACGCAATGTGCGTTTATGGTTTTCAATACATTTACAAAACATTTAACATACACGCACATGTTCCATTTGGTACGTTTAATTCCACTATCGGCAACTATTCATGAAAATCATTTCTGCCAGTAAGGCAACGTTTCCCCTGCTGTTGGTTCCTGTCGTCTTTACCCCCGTTAACGCCATGGCTGCCGACGAACAGACCATGATCGTCAGCGCAACGCCGCAAACCGTTTCAGAACTGGACACCCCCGCCGCCGTCAGCGTGGTGAACGGCGAAGATATGCGTCAGGCTACGCCGCGTATTAACCTGTCGGAGTCGCTGGGCAGCGTGCCGGGCTTGCAGATTCAGAATCGCCAGAACTATGCCCAGGATCTGCAGTTGTCGATGCGTGGCTTTGGCGCCCGCTCTACCTTCGGCGTGCGCGGCATCCGTATGTATGTCGACGGCATCCCCGCGACGATGCCGGATGGCCAGGGACAGACCTCCAATATCGATCTCAGCAGCGTCGAGAGCGTGGAAGTCTTGCGCGGCCCCTTCTCTGCCCTGTATGGCAATGCCTCCGGCGGGGTGATCAACGTCGCCACCGAGACCGGCAAACAGCCCAATACCATTGAAGCCAGCAGCTACTATGGCAGCTTCGGCAGCTGGCGTTATGGCATGAAGGCCACCGGAGCGATGGGCGACGGCACCCAGCCGGGCGACGTGGATTACACCGTTTCAACCACCCGTTTCACCACCAAAGGCTATCGCGACCACAGCGGCGCGCGTAAAAATCTCGCCAACGCCAAACTGGGCGTGCGCATTGACGATGTCAGTAAGCTGACCCTGCTGTTCAACAGCGTGGATATCAAAGCCGACGACCCGGGCGGGCTGAGCGAACAGGAGTGGCGTGCTAATCCGACCCAGTCGCCGCGTGCCGAACAGTACAATACCCGCAAAAACATCAAACAGACGCAGGCCGGCTTGCGCTATGAGCGTCAACTGAGCCAGCAGGACGACCTGAGCGTGATGATGTACGCGGGTGAGCGTGAAATGACCCAGTATCAGTCGATCCCCATTGGTCCGCAGCAGAATCCAACGCACTCCGGCGGCGTGATTGATATGCAGCGTCATTATCAGGGTATCGACACCCGCTGGACCCACCGGGGCGAGCTGCTGGTGCCAATGACTTTCACTACCGGTCTTAATTACGAGAACATGAGTGAAAATCGCCGCGGCTATGAAAACTACGTGCGCAATAACGGTGTGCCTACTTTCGGCGAAAAAGGTAACCTGCGTCGCAAAGAACGCAACCTGATGTGGAACGTCGACCCCTATCTGCAGACTAGCTGGCAGCTAACCCAGAAGCTGACCCTGGACGCGGGCGTGCGTTACAGTTCGGTCTACTTTGACTCCAACGACCACTATATTCAGGGCAAAAATGGCGATGACAGCGGCGACGCCAGCTACCACAAATGGCTGCCGGCCAGCTCCCTTAAATATGTGGTGACCGACGGCTGGAATCTGTATGCCGCGGCCGGACGCGGGTTCGAAACCCCGACCATCAACGAACTCTCCTACCGCTCAGACGGCCAGGGCGGGCTTAACTTCGGCCTGAAGCCATCGACCAACAATACCTGGGAAGTGGGGAGCAAAACGCGAATTGGCAATGGTCTGCTGACCGCCGCGCTGTTCCGTACCGATACCGATGATGAGATTGTGGTCGATGCCAGCGGCGGCGGCCGTACCAGCTATAAAAACGCCGGGAAAACCCGCCGTCAGGGGGTCGAAGTGGCCCTGGATCAGCAGTTCGCCGAGAACTGGAAGCTGAAAATGGCGTGGACCTATCTGGATGCCACCTACCGCACGAACGTCTGTTCTGACAGCGACTGCAACGGTAACCGTATGCCGGGTATCGCCCGTAATATGGGCTTTGCCTCCTTTGGCTGGCAGCCTGTTGAGGGCTGGTACGCCGGCACCGATGTGCGCTATATGAGTGACATTATGGCGGACGATGAAAACACGGCGAAAGCCCCCTCCTATACCGTTGTCGGCCTGAACACCGGCTACAAGTTTAACTACGGTAACTGGGGAATGGACCTCTTTGGTCGCGTGGATAACCTATTCGACAAAGAGTATGCCGGTTCGGTTATTGTCAATGAATCGAATGGGCGTTACTACGAACCCGCGCCGGGACGTAACTACGGCGTCGGCTTGTCGGTGTCGTACCGTTTCGAGTAATAAAAAACCGGCAGCCTTGCGCTGCCGGTGCTCTTTTTAAGCCAGCTGCGCCTTCTGATCCAGGCGGAACGCGGCGACCAGCGTCTCCAGCAGACGCGCCTGATCTTCCAGCGCCTCTGCCGCTGTTGACGAGGCGCCCACCAGCGAGGCGTTTTGCTGGGTTGTGGTATCCAGCTCCATCACCGCACGCGAAATCTGCTCAATGCCGCGGCTCTGCTCTTCCGATGCCGAGGAGATCTCTCCCATAATGTCATTCACACGGGTTACCGAGTTCACCACCTGCTCCATGGTCTGCCCGGCTTTCGCCACCAGGTCGCTACCGGTGGTAATGCGCGAGACCGATTCGCTAATCAACAGTTCAATATCCTTCGCCGCCTGCGAGCTACGCTGCGAAAGGCTGCGCACTTCGCTCGCCACAACGGCAAAGCCGCGCCCTTGCTCACCCGCGCGGGCGGCCTCGACGGCGGCGTTCAGCGCCAGGATATTAGTCTGGAAGGCGATACTGTTAATCACCGCGGTGATATCGGCAATTTTCTGCGAACTGGTATTGATGTCGCTCATGGTACTGACCACATCCTGCATCACGCGTCCGCCCTGGGTAGCGGTTTGCGAGGCTTCTGCCGCCAGCTGACTGGCGTGACGGGCGTTGTCGGCGTTGTTTTTTACCGTGGCGGTGAGCTCTTCCATACTGGCGGCGGTCTCGACGACGGCAGCTGCCTGCTGCTCGGTACGGGAAGAGAGATCGGTGTTGCCCTCGGCGATTTCGGAAGCCGCCAGCGACACCTGCGCCACGCTGCTGCGTACTTCGCCAATCATGGCGCGCAGTTTCTCGTTCATCCGGCCCATCGCCCCGGTCAGTTTACCCAGCTCATCTTCACCCTGCGGATGGATTTCGGAGCTGAGGTCGCCGCTGGCAATCCGTTCCGCCAGCTGCAGGTTGTGTTTCACCGGATGGGTGATCTGGCGGGTGACCCACCAGGAGACGATGATCCCGAACAGAATCGCCACCACGCCAACAATGGCAGTGATGGTACTGGAGCTGTAAGCCAACGCATCGTTATGCTTTTTCACGAGGGCGATAATGGCGCGCAGAGAGGCGCTACTGTCATCCCCTGCGGATTTGACGTTATCTTCTGCCGCTTTCAGCGCGGCAACGGCTGCCGGGTCGTTCTTGTTAGCGGTATACGCCGTCATGGCGGTCTGCATTTCGCTTACGCTACGGCCAAAACGGGCCAGGTGCCCCGCCACATCATCGACAATCGCCTTCTCTTGCGTGGTCCACTCCAGCTGCTGCGCTTCGGTGGTTAATTCAGCGGCGTGTTTGACATAATTTGCCATCAGCTGACCCGACTTCTCGTCAGCGGTATAGAGGAATTTGAGACGGTTAATCTTGGCCTGGAAAACCTCGATGTTGATGTTGTAGATCAGATTGGTTTGCTGGTAGACATCGCGGATCTCTTTAAAGCGCAATACGCTCATCAGTGTTGATACCGCCACTAACAGCAGCACCAGACCAAAACCTGCGGCGAGCTTTTTGCTCATTTTTATATTACGTAATCGTTGACTGACACTCATTCCTGGCTCCTTAAAAGGCAACTGTGCCTTTTAAGGTTATCGGCAGGACAATTGGTTATTTCAGCGTCAGTCTGGTCTTATCAGTCGAGAAATGAAATAACGTTTCCGGCAGCACAAAGTCTGCCGGAAATTATTGACAGCGCAATATCGAGCGATATTACCGCCGAGCCCGGTTTAAAAAATGACTTAGCTTAAATATTGCAGAATCAATATGTCGTTCGCTTCATCTATTACTTTATCGATGGCGGTCCGACAGCCCTCGACATCGCCTTTTTCTAGCGCACGGAGCAGTGCATCATAGCGATACGTAGACGACGGGAGATCGATATTCTCGTCATAGAGGCAATTAAAACAGGGGCCAATGCGTACCCATAGCTGCTCAATAAGCGACATCAGCGTGGGCATACCGGCATAGTGATACAGCGTAAAGCGAAAAGCCCGGTTGGCATGCAGCGCTCGCTCAACTTCACCGTTGTGCATCGCTTCATGGAATTTCTCTGACAGGTTTCGCAACGTCGTCAGTTTCTCGGCGGACATTTGCAAACAGGCCTCTTCAGCGGCCATGCCCTCCAGCGTCTTACGAATGGCGTTAACTTCTCTATAACGCTCAAGTGACACTTCCGGCACCAGAAACGCTTGCGCCGGGGTCGCGTGCAGTGCACCTGCGGAGACCAACCGCAGCAACGCTTCACGCACAGGAGTAATACTGGTACCTAATTTATCCGCAATCTCTTTGGTGACGAGCCGGGCGCCTGGTTTCAGCGCGCCTGCAATCAGGGCGCTTTTAAGACTCATTTCAACCTGCATCGTCAGGCTCATTCGTTGAGCTTTTTCTAAGTTGTCCAAATCCAGCATGTTCTATTCCTGTAACTAACACTTACCTTTGTTAGCCGCAGCGGCGGGAAATTCGCCACTGCGGGTATGATATGTCCTGTATCTGCATGCCTGGTTCGTGCTAAGAGAAACAATAAATAACAGCAAACCTGCCTAAGTGATTGAATTAACTCAATCCACAGGGACGACTGGAGTAATCTTTGCTTGTATAATTAAAGACGTTATTTGGAAATTTGCACAACTTAATATGGCGGAATAATCCGCCATATCTGCAAAAGTTAGTTATCTTTCGCCACGCGTATAACCACTTTGCCGAAGTTCTTCCCTTCCAGCAAACCGATGAACGCCTGCGGGGCATTTTCCAGGTCGTCCGTTACCTGTTCGCGGTAGTGTATTTTACCTTCGTTCACCCAGCTCCCCATCTCCTGCTGAAACTCGTCGATGCGATCGCCATAGTCCTGAGCGATGATAAAACCCTGCATGCGAATGCGTTTTTTCAGGATGGTGCCCATCAGCAGTCCCAGACGATCGGGTCCGGGCGGCAAATCGGTGGCGTTATACCCGCTAACCAGACCACAGACCGGAACGCGGGCCGAGGTATTCAGCAGCGGCAGTACCGCATCAAACACCTTGCCACCCACATTCTCATAATAGATATCGATACCCTCTGGACAGGCTTGTTTCAGCTGCTGGGCAAAGTCGTCTGCGTGGTGATCGATACAGCGGTCAAAGCCCAGAACCTCGACGGCATGGCGACATTTTTCCGCTCCACCGGCAATCCCGACCACATGACAGCCTTTGATTTTACCAATCTGCCCGACGGTGGCACCCACCGGCCCGGTAGCCGCAGCCACCACCAGGGTTTCGCCTGATTTTGGCTGGCCAATATCCAGCAGACCCATGTAGGCGGTAAAGCCCGGCATTCCCAGGATACCCAGCGCCCAGGAAGGGTGCTGCGGGTTGCTGCCCAGTTTCACCAGGCCTGTACCGTCCGACAACGCATAATCTTGCCAGCCGCTGTAGCTCAGCACCCACTCGCCGACGGGATAGTCAGGGTGTTGGGATTGTTCAACGCGGCTGACCGTGCCACCCACCATGACCGCCCCGATCTCAACCGGTGGTGAATAGGAGGGGGCATCGCTCATACGCCCGCGCATATAGGGATCTAACGAGAGATAAACGGTGCGCAGTAAGAGCTGGCCCTCTTCAGGCTGAGGGACCGAGGTTTTTTCCAGACGAAAGTTCTCTACGGTGGGTGCGCCATGGGGACGGGAGGCCAGAACCCATTGACGATTCTGTGTTGAAGACAGACTCATACATCACTCCTGTTTATGCAAATGTCTTTAAAGACTAGCGTTAACCTCCCAGGTTCGCCTGGCCATTATGCGCCGGATTGATTAAGCCGAACGATCAGGTAAACGCAGGGAGCGTCGCTTTCGTTGATGAACCGGCAGTCATTTGGCGGCCCCAGTTCGAGGCAGTCGCCGGCGTGCATCTCGTGGCGGGTATCCCCTTCCTGAAAAATGAGTTCCCCCGATTGTAACCAGATCAGCTGGCGTGCCAGCGCATACGACGACGCAGGCATCGGCACGTCACTCCCGGCAGGCAGTTCTACCTGCACCAGATCGATAGGCAGGTCGGTGCGCGGCGAAACATGTCGTCGTAGATAATGCGTTTGCGGGTCACGCCAGACGGGTTGATTTTCCAGGCGCAGCAGCTTGCCTTCCTGCATCTCGGCGCGGGCAATCAGGGTGGACATGCTAATGCCAAACGCACCGGACAGACGCGCCAGCAATGTCGCCGTTGGGCTGCTTTCGGCGCGTTCGATTTTGTGGATCATCGCCCGCGATACGCCCGCACGCTCGGCAAGCTCGCTTAACGACCATCCCCGGGACTCTCGCTCAAGGCGAATACGCGCGCTGATGCGATGATTGATGTTGTCTGACATAGTATTCATGGCGTAATACTATAGTTTAGAAAATCTATTTCAACGCCGTTTTTGATAACAAAAAGATATGGTTTATACCGTAGCGAGAGCGGCGCCCGCTTGTGTAATATGGTGACGCACCGTACTACTATAGTGAACAACACACGCCGAGGTTTCTCCATGCTTATCCGTCACGCCTGTAAAGAAGATTGCGCCGCCATTGGCGAGATTTATAACCACGCGGTGCTGCATACCGCCGCGATCTGGAATGATACAACCGTTGATACCGACAACCGTATCGCCTGGTTTGAAGCGCGAACCTTGATGGGTTACCCGGTGCTGGTCTGCGAGCAGGAGGGTCAGGTTGTGGGTTATGCCTCCTTTGGCGACTGGCGCGCTTTCGATGGCTTCCGCCACACCGTGGAGCACTCTGTCTATATTCATCCTGAGCATCAGGGCAAAGGCATCGGTCGGGCGTTAATGAAACAGCTGATTATCGAAGCGCGGAACATTGGCAAGCATGTGATGGTCGCCGGCATCGAAGCTCAGAACCGCGGCTCTATTCATCTGCACGAAACCTTAGGCTTTATCACCACGGGCCAGATGCCGCAGGTGGGCACCAAGTTTGGCCGCTGGCTGGACCTCACATTTATGCAGCTACAGCTTGATGAGCGCACCGACCCGGACGCCATCGGATGAATCAGTCATTAACGCTGGTATTTCTGGTGGCGGCAGGCATTGGCCTGGTCGTGCAAAACACCCTGATGGTGCGGATCACCCAGTCCTCCAGCACCATCCTGATCGCCATGCTGCTTAATTCGCTGGTGGGCATTGTGCTGTTCGTCTCGATCTTGCTGATTAAAAATGGCGTGGCGGGGTTTAGCGAGCTGGTGCACACCCTGAAGTGGTGGACCTTAATTCCGGGACTGCTGGGGTCGTTCTTTGTCTTCGCCAGCATCAGCGGTTATCAGTATGTGGGTGCCGCCGCCACCATTGCGGTGCTGGTTGCCAGTCAGTTGATCGGGGGGCTGGTGATGGATGTGGTACGTAGCCAGGGGATCCCCCTGCGGGCGCTGATTGGGCCGGTATCGGGTGCGATCATGCTGGTGATTGGCGCCTGGCTGGTGGCAAGGCGCCAGTTCTGACTCAGAGAATGGTGCCGCCTTTCGTCAGCTGCTGGTGGCGGGCCTCCATCTCTTCTTTATGCTGTTTACCATGATGGGCAATGGCAGTGCGCAGACGTTGCTGTTGGGTATAGCGATCTTCGCGGCTCAGGGCGGCGTCATCGCTGAGCGCAATCAGCAACTCATTCATATGCGTAATCACGCTCTCTTCAAGGGTGGCATCTACTCGGGCGATCACTTCCTCTAAATGTGACATTGTCACTCCTTATCGGTTCACCGGGTGGCACCCTGCCACCCGGCACAGGCTTAGTTGAGCTTCGCTTTCGAGAAATCGCTCCCCATCAGACTGACGCTATAACCGCTCACGTTGCTGCGGGTGGCAAAGAAAGTCTTGCCATTCGCCAGCGCGATCCACGGCGCCTGCTGGTAGAAGATCTCCTGAGCCTGGCTGTAAAGCTTAGCGCGTGCAGCCGGGTCGCTGGTCAGCTTCGCTTTGTTGACCAGCTCATCATACCCCTTGTCACACCAGCGTGCAGCGTTGGAACCGGTTTTAATGCTGTCGCAGCCCAGCAGCACGTCGGCAAAGTTATCCGGGTCGCCGTTATCCGACATCCAGCCAAACAGGGCGCTGTCGTGTTCCCCTTTGCGCATGCCGGACAGGTATTCGCCCCACTCATACGAGACGATTTTTGCTTTCACGCCCACTTTCGCCCAGTCGCTCTGGATCATCTCAGCGATACGGCGAGAGTTGGGGTTATAAGGGCGTTGCACCGGCATAGACCAGAGGGTGACTTCTGCCCCCTGCTCCAGCCCGGCCTGCTTCAGCAGAGCTTTCGCTTTTTCCGGATCGTAAGGGTAATCTTTCAGATCTTTGTTAAAGCCCATCATATTCGGCGGAATCGGGGATTTTGCCACCGTACCCGAGCCCATAAAGACGGCATTGATAATCGCTTTTTTATCGGTAGCGTAGTTCAGCGCCTGTCGCACAAGCACGTTATCAAACGGCTTTTTCTCGGTATTAAATGCCAAATAACCGACATTCAGCGCATCGACCGTATGCAGGGTCAGATCTTTATTCTTTTTAATGACGTCGAACTGCACCGGCGACGGCGCAGGAATGATCTGGCATTCGTTCGTCTGCAGCTTCGCCAGACGGGTCTCCACGTTGGGGGTGATGGAGAAGATCAGGTGCTTAGTCGGAACCGACCCGTCCCAGTAGTTCGGGTTGGCAATATAGCGAATCAGGGAGTCAACTTTATACTGCTGCAGGACGTATGGCCCGGTGCCAATTGGCCAGTTGTCTACGTTTTCCGGCGTCCCTTTTTTCAGCATTGCGTCGCCATACTCAGCCGAGAGAATAGAGGCGAAATCCATCCCCCAGTCGGCCAGGAAGGCGGCATTCGGCTCACTCAGTACAAACTGCACGTGATAATCATCAATCTTCTTCACGTCCTGAATCAGCTTATCCAGCCCGACATCATTAAAGTATTCGTAGTTGCCCTGGGAGACGTTGTGATACGGGTGCTTAGGGTCTTTCTGACGCAGAACCGAGAAAATAACGTCATCGGCATTAAAGTCGCGGGTAGGTTTAAAGAACTTATTACTGTTGAACTTCACCCCTTTACGCAGCGTAAAGGTATAGGTTTTACCATCCGGCGAAATAGTCCAGGACTCCGCCAGCGACGGAACCGGGGTGTTTTTCACCGGATCGAAGTTGATAAGGCGGTTATAGAGCACCTGCGAACTGGCCACAAAAGTGGGGCCTGAGCTGGCGATTTGCGGGTTGAAAGACTCCGGGGAGGCTTCTGAACAGTAAATAATCGTATCGTTATTCGCGGCCCATGCCGCGCTTGCCGGTAACAGCGCGCTGAATGCCAGCGCGAGGAGCGTTTTCCCTGTAGACATCGTTATTACCCTTTGCGGATTTATTATGAAGAACCGTAATAACAGCACAGCACATTCGTACTGGCAAATAACGAAACACTATCAAGATATTCTAAAGGCGCTATTTTCGCTGGTTTTCTCACCGCTGCTCCAGGGTGATTTGCCTTAAGTTCCATTCATCGTCAAGCACTTTTCGTCCGCGCAATGCGGTAAGAAATCGCCCCTTTTGTTGTCTCTTCTGCCGTTTAGTTGCCAACGGATTCCGTAAAGTACAAGGGTGAAGAAGTCTATGGGATCAAATCGTGGCAAAAACACTTTTACGTAGCGGTAATCTGGATGATTTTCAGGCCGTTGGCGGCGGCGGTCAGGCCGTTTTCGAATCTGCATTACAAATCCGCGAGGCGCTGCGCCTGCGCAAACAGCAGTCCATCGTCGACTGCCTGGCGATTCCGCAAGTCAACGACGAGGGTGACAGGGTTGACTGGTATGCCCCTGTTGAGGGTAGCGTCAGTAGCTGGAAGGCCGCCGATGAAGATGCCCGTTATCGCGCCCTGCGCCTGCTGGAAAGCACCCTCTCCAGCGTCGAGTACCTGAGCAAAAAATCGCTGCAGTCCCCCAAAACCGCTCAACAGCTGTTTGGCTCCCTGCTGTCCAAAGCCTTCCAGTTCCCCGGCGAAAACTTTTTATTCCTGGTGGATGGCAAACCGGTCATCACTTTCTGGGGTTTTGTTAATCTTAACGAAAACGCCAGGGACGATGTGCTCGAGTGCCTGCGCGCATCCCTGTGCCCGGTGGAGATCCCCGCCCCGGTAGAAGAGCCCGAGCCGGAACCGGTGCAGGAGATCATCTTCGAAAAAGCCGATGAACCGCTGATTTCAGCCCCGGCCACGATTCAGATCACCGCAGACGATCTCTACACCGCCCAACCCGCCCCGCAGGTGTTAGTTAAAGAACCTGAACCCGAGCCCGAAGCGCCGCTTGCCACGCCTGTAGTGATGAAAAAACGCCGCTTCCCGCTGTGGCCATTGCCGGTGGCCGCGCTGGTTGTCGTAGCCGTGGCTGCGCCACTCTTGTGGTCTACCCATAGCGCCCCGGTAGAGACCGCTGAGGCCCAGCCTGCCCCTGCCCCTGTCGCGGCCGTAGAGATTGCACCTAAACCCGTCGCGACGGTGAAGCCCCTGCCCTTAACGCTGCCTCTGCACCAGGCGGAAGTGGTGGCCGCGCAGGTGAAAGCGCCAGAGCCTGCCGCCCCAACCGAGCCGGTAGTGATTGCCGCCATTCCGAAAGAGGCGCTGGTGATGGAGGCCGGTCAGGTGAAAGCCGGCTCAACCCGCTTCCTTAACGGTAGCTGGCGCGTCATGCTGGATGTGAAAGATCCTATCACCGGTAAACCGCCCTCACTGCGCTACCAAATCCAGAACAATAAAGGCACCGCGCGCGTGGTGCATGGCGATAATATCGTTTGCCGTACGGAGGTCTTCTCCGGGCTGCACAGCAACGGTGAGCTGATGATTAAAACGCGCGGCAATGCCCGCTGCACCGACGGCTCTCGCTATCCGATGCCGGAGATCGCCTGCAAAGCCGGGGTGAACGATGTGGCGGAATGTACCGCCCGTTACGACGCCAAGACCGTGGTTCCGTTGACATTCAGAAAAGCAGGTGCGTGATCCCATGCTGGTAACTCTTTGCGACTATAAACAGAGCGTCACGCTGATCGCCAACAGTGGCGTACAGTTTCTTGATTTTGGCCTGACGCCGCAGGACAGTGCCCAGAGCGGACGTTTTGTGCGTAAAACCGCCAACGGCCCCTTGCTGCGTCTCAATTTTGACGTGATTAACAACCGCTACACACTGCCCGCCAGCGGTGGTGGCCAGCCGGAAGTGGTTAAACCCGAAAGCACCCTTTCGCTGCAGCACTCCCTGACGGTGCTGGATGGCGTCTGGCTGCCGGTGCCCTTCCTGCGCTTCAACCCGCCGCGTACCTTCGTAGAAGGCCCGGATAACTGGGCGCGAGTGCAGGTGCGTAAGCTGGAAGCGCCGGATAGCGCTGGCCATACCCACCGGGTGACGCTTGCTCTGGATAGCCAGATAGCGCCGCATGCTACCTCCCGACTCTCACCGGTGGAAAACGATATCCTGAACGGGACCCGTTTCTCCCTCGCCTGGCGTGATGACGAAGTGGCGGATTTCCTCGACCAGACCTGGATTGATGGCTGGCTGCGAGAAGCTTTTACCCAGTATGCTTCCGGCGTGGAGAACCGTGCCGACCGCGATCTGCAGTTGGCGATGCGTAATTTTGAGTACCAGGCTCACTGGCTCAACGTGCTGGCCATGCTCGGTGAACAGCTCACCATACCGGAAGTGAAATTTGTCACTCATACCCTCAGCACCCCGGCTATCCCGGTGGATCTGATTCTGGATGTGGGGAATACCCATACCTGTGGCGTGATCATTGAAGATCATGGCGACGCCAACGATGGACTGCGCCAGACGGCAGAGCTCCAGGTGCGTTCCCTGAGCGAACCCCAGTTCCTGAATGAGCCGCTGTTTACCAGCCGTCTCGAGTTTTCTGAAGCCCGCTTCGGCAAGCAGCACTTCTCGGTAGAGAGTGGACGCGAAGACGCGTTCGTCTGGCCGTCGATTGTGCGCGTGGGCGATGAAGCCCGTAAACTGGCGACCCAGCGTCTGGGAACCGAAGGCAACAGCGGGATTTCAAGCCCGCGCCGCTATCTGTGGGACGAGACTCCGGTGGTGCAGGACTGGCGTTTTAGTCAGATGAATGCCAAAACCCAGCGCGAACCGCTGGCGACCGCTTTCCCGCTGATGAACCTGATGAATGACGACGGAGAGCCGCTGTTTACCCTGCCGCAGGACGAGCGCTTGCCGGTCTTCTCGCCGCAGTACAGCCGCAGCACCCTGATGACCCACATGCTGTGCGAACTGCTGGCACAGGCGCTGGGGCAGATCAATAGCGTCGCCACCCGTCTGCGTCTGGGCTTCCCGGCCTCCCCGCGTCAGCTGCGCACCCTGATCCTTACTCTGCCGTCGGCAATGCCCAAACAGGAGCGTGAGATCTTCCGTCGCCGCATGTTTGAAGCTATCGCCATTGTCTGGAAGGCGATGGGCTGGCATCCGCAGGATGAAGATTTCGCCAGCCGCAAGCAGCAGGAAAAGAGCGTGGTACCGGTGCCGGAAATCCAGATGGAGTGGGACGAGGCAAGCTGCGGTCAACTGGTATGGCTCTATAACGAAGCCATCTCGCATTACGCTGGCCAGACCGAAACCTTCTTTGCCTCCGTTGCACGTCCTGACCGCGAGCCGGAGCCTGGCTGTGCGCCAGGGCGAGCGCTGCGGGTAGCCTCTATCGATATTGGCGGTGGCACTACCGACATGGCCATCACCCATTATCAGCTGGATGACGGTTCTGGTAGCAATGTCAAAATCACCCCGCAACTGCTGTTCCGCGAAGGCTTTAAGGTGGCCGGTGATGACACCCTGCTGGATGTGATCCAGCGCTATGTACTGCCGGCCCTACAGACAGAGCTGCAAAAAGCAGGCATTGCTGACGCTTCGCTGCTGATGGCCTCGCTGTTTGGCGACTCCGGGCGTATTGATACCCAGGCAGTGCTGCGCCAGCAGACGGCCCTGCAGCTCTTTATGCCGATCGGTCACGCCATTCTGGGCGCCTGGGAAGCCAGTGATATCGACGACCCGCTGGACGGACTGCATGCCACCTTTGGCGATCTGCTGAGCCGCAAACCGACGCGCAACGTCATGAACTACCTTCAGCAGGCTATCGATCATGCGCTGCCGGCTGGCTCAGCGCCGTTTGACCTCTTCGCGGTGCCGCTGCATGTTAACTTCCGCGAAATGCAGGAGGCGATGCTGGCGGGCCATTTCACCCTCGCCGCCCCGCTGCATGCGGTATCCGAGGCGATCTCCCATTACGCCTGCGATATTTTGCTGATTACCGGCCGTCCGGGTTGCCTGCCTGGCGTCCAGGCGCTGATCCGCCATCTGCAGCCCGTTCCCGTTAGCCGTATGGTGTGGCTTGATAAGTACCGCGTCCACGAATGGTATCCCTTCAGTCAGCAAGGGCGCATCGGCAATCCGAAATCCACCGCCGCCGTCGGCGCCATGCTCTGTAGCCTGGCGCTGGATCTGCGTCTGCCGCGCTTCAACTTCAAAGCGGCAGATATCGGCGCTTACTCGACCGTGCGCTATCTCGGCGTGCTGGATAACACCGTGAATACCCTGCGTGACGAGAACGTCTGGTATCAGGATATCGACCTCGATAAGCCCGGTGCGAAACTGGACACCCGGCTGCACTTCCCGCTGCGCGGCAACGTCACGCTCGGCTTCCGCCAATTGGCAAACGCCCGCTGGCCTGCGACGCCGCTCTATACCCTGAGCATCAACTCCGCCGACCTGGCGAAGTCCATCGCGGGTGACGGGGTGCTGAACGTGCGCCTGCAACTGCGCGGCGGCAGCCGACATGAAGGGCCGGAGGCCTTTGAGCTTAGCGATGCCTGGCTTCAGGACGGTACGCCGGTACCGCCCGACGCCCTCACCTTTAAACTGAACACCCTGGCCGATCGCCGTCATAGCGGTAGCCACTACTGGATCGACAGCGGGAGCGTATACCTGAAATGAGTGCATCCATTACTAAGGCAGTCATCGACTGGATTAATCAGACCCGCCAGCACGCTCCAATACTGGATAACGACGCCGACGCTCTGCTGGCGCGGCTGGCCGCAGCAGAAGCCCAGGAGAGCGCCATCGAACGTGCGCTGCATGCAGGCAGCACCATCGGGCTGTATGGCCACGCTCAGGCTGCGAAAGCGCATCTGCTGGCCTCCCTGTGCGGCAGCGGCAACGGACGTATGAACGTGACCGTGGGCGCACGGACTTTCGACTATTTCACCCATATCAACCCCGGTCATGCCCTGACCAATATGGCGATCCGTTTTACGCCGACCGCCGAAGCGCCTGCCGACGATGCCTTCCCGCTGCGTCTGAGCCTGATTACCGAGGCCGAACTGGTGCAGCTCTTTATCACCCGTGCAACCGTGCCGGCGGTGGATAAAGCGGTGATTGAGGCGCGTCTGGAAAAATGGCGCGCCCTGCGACAACCTCAGGCGGTGCCGGGGATCTCCGCCGCCGATGTGGGATCCATTGCCCGCTACTGGCGTGACACCGTGCCTGCCGCAGTACAGCAAATGGACGACGCCCTCTGGCATCAGTTCGCGCTGCTACTGCCTTCGCTGGATCTCAGTACCCGCGCCAGCGTCTGGTCGCTGCTGTGGGGTGAACAGCAGGAGCTAACCCAGGCCTGGCTGGCGCTGGCGCATATTCTGCATCAGACCAGCCATGCTCCGGAGCTGGCAGCACCGGTCAGCCTGCTGGTCGATAATTTTGGTCTTCCGACCGAAGGTTTTCTCACTCAGGGCGATCTTGCCCAGCCGGATGTTCAACAGGCGGTACTGCACCCCGTGCAGAACGGCGAACTGATGAACGCCATCAGTATCCCTCTGGACGTGCTGGCCCTGCTCACCCGCGAAGTGGTGCTCCCGGTGGAGAGCAGCGCGCTGGATGGCGTGGCGATGATTGATATTCCCGCCCCCGCGGCGCAGAGCGAAGCCCCGCTGGCGCAGGCGAAGCGTCAGTGGCTGCTGGAGCACTACCGCCAGCAGTTGCAACCGGATGTGCTGGTGATCTGTAACGCTACTCTCCAGCATAGCCAGACCGCCAGCACCGCCCGCGCGCTGCTGAACTGGGTTCAGGATACCCAACCCGGCGAAGAGGCCGCGCTGCCAGGGCTGGTATGGGCGATTACGCCGCAGGATGCCCGTTTTACCACCCGCTCGAATCTCGACGAGTCGGTTCAGCAGCTGCTGGGCAAACCGGGTCAGCATTGGGGCACGCTGCAGGCACTGGACAGCAGTAGCATGCAGCGCGTCATTGAATGGCTGTCGCAAGCGACGCTTGCCGGTCAGCGTCAGGCGCGCTTACAGGCGCTGCGCGCGCGCTTGCACCGCGAACTGCGGACGATGATGCAGGGTTATCTGGCTCCGCTGACTCAGGAGCCCGCGGCACAGCGTAGCGCCGCAGAAGGGGTCGTTCGCGCCCTGCAGGGGATGGCTGGCCGTCATGGTGAGTTACTGGAGGGGCTGTTGCCGCCGCTGAAGGCCTTTGAAACCCTGATGGCCGTGCAACAACCGCGTGAAGAGCAAGTCAATGGTCTCTTCACCGATGCCATTGATCTGTTTGCCGATAGCGCCCAGCAGAGCGATGAGCGCTGGGAGCCGCAAGACAAAGCCCGGCTGGCACACAAATTATGGGTTAACCATGTTCGCCAGTGGAGCCGCGACGACGGGGCCGCCCATCGTCTGGGACTGGAAGCCAGGGTGTTGCAACAGATTGCTGATGTGCTGGTCACCAGCAGCTACCGACTGAATCTGACGGGGCATCTGAAGCAGATCGTTGATGCTGATAAAGGCAGCGCCGCCCAGCTGTATGCCGCGCTGGGTAACTTCGTAAGCTGGGTGGGTTATGCGCAGACCCCTGCCGAAGCACGCCCGGCCAGCCGTATTCGCAAAGGGCAGCCGATTTTCGTCACGCCGACGGTGGACAGCACCGCGCCGCGCCTGAGCCGTCTTGGCGAACAACCGGTTCATGCGGCCACGGCGTATGTTTACGACTGGCTGGTCGCGCTTTATACCCAGGCGTGCGAGAACATCGGCTACCAGCATCCACAGGATGTGACGCCAGCGGCACGCCAGCAGTTAAAAGCGATTTTGTCGTAACGCTCACGGCGGCCCGCTCACCAGCGGGTCGTCTCTTCACCCCTGCCGTCAGCCAGTGCCTTCGCCAGGACGGAGGAGATCGCTTATGACACTGCGCGTCCAGCGTGTGGATCATTCACCGTCCCGAGAGCAGAACGGCTTTTGTCGGCGCGAAACAGGGCTTTAGAAAAGCGAGATCAGTAGCGCCACCGGGAAGCTCATCGGCCAGGTTGAACCGACAAGAAAGGCGCTCAGGAAGCGGATACGCTTACGATCTTTGGAGAGGAACCAGGTGATCAGCGCGCAGATGGAGGCCATGATTGCGTAAAACACTAACATTTTTTGATACAACGTCATCGCATTCACCCGATCTGTTTAAAATAACCGCGCGCAATATGCGGTATACGTTGATACAGATCAAGTTTTTTTGTTACAAGTTATCCATGAAATTTGTGTGGTAATAACAAATGAGTATAACCCGCTACATAAAAAAGGTCGCCGAAGCGACCTTTACACGGTGTTATTTTTTCACCGGCTGTGGCTGTTTATCACCCGACTCGGGCGCATTCTGAGGATCGTCTTTTTCAACATACTGCATAAGCATCTCCTGCATTGCCATCGGAATGGGTAAGTATAGACCACCTGAGAGGTACCACTTTAAAGTTGCATATTAAATGCACATTATGCAAAATAACCCTTACTAAAGCGTGGTGTAATGGTCTCAGGCTTTAGAGGGAAAAAACGATGCTACCTATTCCGCAAAGTTGTATTCATACCCGTTCCACGCCGTTCTGGAACAAAGAGACCGCTCCCGCTGGCATCTTCCAGCGCCATCTTGACCAGGGCACCCGTCCCGGCGTCTATCCTCGCCTGAGCGTGATGCGGGGCACTGTACGCTATCGCGGCTATGCTGATGCAACCACCCCCGAGCCCGACAGCATCCTGATCATTGAAGCCGGTCATTTCGGCGTCTTTCCGCCGGAGCGCTGGCATCACATTGAGGTGATGAGCGATGACACGCTGTTCAATATCGATTTCTTCGTCGAGCCCGATGTTTTGAAATCACTTTAAGCGCCCTGCCGCTGATAAGGAACTGACTATGTTACGTATTCCTGAAAACTATGTTCACACCCGTGCGACCCCGTTCTGGAACCAGACAACCGCCCCTAAAGCGCTCTTTACCCATCACAACACCAAAGCCGGCGTGTATGGTCGACTCTCCGTGATGCAGGGTGCAGTGCGTTACTTTGGTTTTGCCGATGCCGATGCCACCGAGCCGGATCTGGAGCTGGTGATTGAAGCGGGCAGTTTCGGTATCTCCCCGCCGCAGAAGTGGCATCGCATTGAATTACTGACGGACGACACCTACTTTAATATCGACTTTTTCGCTGACCCGGCAGCGACTCTCGAAGGCGCAGGACTGGGTAAAGTGGTCAATACACATAAGGAGTAAGCCATGGGCAAGGCAACGTATACCGTCACCGTGACCAACAACAGCAACGGTGTGTCGGTGGACTACGAGACAGAAGCCCCAATGGAGCTATTGATTCCGGACGTCGCCGCCGACGTGGTGAAGGATCTGGTTAACACCGTTCGCGCCTACGACAGTGAGAATGAGCATAACGTCTGCGGATGGTAATTGTTGCGCAGCGGCGCCCTCGCCGCTGCGTGAGCCTTTATTTAAGCAGGTCGAGCACGGTTTGTGGGCTCTGATTTGCGATTTTTAGCGCCGCGTTCTGCCCCTGAGAGATGATCTGCGCCCGGGCTAAACGGCTGGCTTCGACAGCGTAGTCCGCATCCTGAATACGGCTCCGGCTGGCCTGCAACGCAATACCCTGCTGTGATAATACCGACTTGTGCGATTCAAAGCTGTTGATCAGCCCGCCGTACTGGCTGCGGTAACCGCTGACTTTTTCCAGCGCCGCATCCAGGGTCGCCATACAGCTCCTGGCCCCTGCCTGGGTCGTCATTTCGCTGTTTTCCAGCTTCAGCGTTTTGAGGTCGGTCGGCGTGGGTTCGATCGTCATCTGCTGGACCTCCTCGCCAAAATTGGCGCTGGTCACCACTTCGATCGCGCGACTCTGCTTTGGCGGCACCGTCGGGGGCATGGTCGGTGTCGGCAGATTCCCCCAGGTAATGGCGCTGGTGAAAGAGCCATTACCTACCACCACAACCAGCAGATCTTCCGTGACGTTATCAAGCGTGATGCGCTCGACCATATTGCTGCCATTGGTACCGTCGTTGAACCCGCCGTTGGTGCTGTCTTCATAGCGGTCACCGTCGCCGCTATAGGTGATATTCATGCCGTTATAGTTGAGCGTTGCACCGGTAGGATCCCAGCTTGCCCCCCCTTCGACTAACTGGGAGCCGTCGTAGGTGGCCCCAGCGGTAAAACCGTTTTCAGGCGTCATAAAGGCGTGGGTCGCCGTGGCGGCATCGCTAATGCCACGGCTGACCCAGGTGTAATCGGCATCGCCCCCTTCAAGAGGCGTCCCGACCAGATGTTTACCGTCGCGAGTAAAGAGCTGGAGATCGTCATCCTGTCCTAACGAGTTAATATTTATCGCAATCGTAGTCGAGCCCGCCGGAATATAGGCCAAGGGAATAATGCCTGAGGAAAAAGCATAACTGTTACCCTGAATCGGGAATTTTGTATTTAACGGGCTGACATCGCCGATTAATTGCGGCGGAAAAGTGGGGTTATCCGTTGCCAGTGGATATTGACCAAATATTTCTGTCGTTTCAGCAATATGCGTAATACCGGCAAGAATATGTTGGTATTCATTATTTATACTGATGCGATCGGTTTCGGAAAGCGTATCGGTTGCTGCCTGAACCGCCAGCGTTTTGGCCCGAATCAGCATATTGCTCACTTCGCTCAATGCCCCCTCAGCGGTCTGCGCCAGGCTTATCGCATCATCCATGCCCCGCGAGATCGCGCTGTCTGCGTTGATGGAGGAGAGCATACGGTTAGTAATGGACAGACCGGCCGCATCATCTTTAGCACCGTTAATACGTAACCCTGATGAGAGTCGCTCTACCGTCTGCGCGAGTAATGATTCGTTATTTTTCCGGGATTTAAGCAAGAGCCCGGTCATTTCATTATGATTAATAGCCAGCATGATGTTGGATCGCAGAAAAGGTAATTAATGACATTATCGGCGAGGACGCAGTTTAATTTAGGGCGCGGATTGTAAAGGCGTAACGATATATTCTTCAAAGAATATATAAAATATTCGTAATAAAAAATCGACCGCCAGAAGGATCACTCCTGGCGGCAAGGCAAATTAATGTTTAAACATGACGTGGCGCACCACGGTATAATCCTCCAGCCCGTAGACCGACATATCCTTGCCGTAGCCCGACATTTTCATTCCGCCGTGCGGCATCTCGCTCACCAGCATAAAGTGGGTATTGACCCAGGTGCAGCCGTATTGCAAACGTGCGCTGACGCGATGCGCCCGTCCTGCGTCCAGACGGACGAGGCCAGCCCGTACTGCGAGTCGTTGGCCCAGGCCAGGACCTGCGCTTCGTCCTCAAATGCCGTGACGCTGACCACCGGGCCAAAGACTTCGCGCTGGACGATAGCGTCCTCCTGTTTTGCTCCCGCCAACAGCGTGGGCTGGAAATAGTAACCCTTGCCATCATGCTTGCTGCCGCCGGTGATCACCTGCACATGGGCCAGCGCTTTCGCCTCCTCCACCGCGTGGCTTACGCGGTCAAGATGCGACTGTGAACTGAGCGGCCCCAGCTCGGTTGCCTCCTCGTCCGGTGCGCCCATTTTCAGGCTGGAGACAGCGGCGCCCAGCTTTTCGACCAGCGCGGCGTAGATCCCCTGCTGAGCATAGATACGGCAGGCGGCGGTACAGTCCTGCCCGGCGTTGTAGAAGCCGAAAGTACGTACCCCTTCAACGACGGCGTCGAGATCGGCATCGTCAAACACAATGACGGGCGCTTTGCCGCCCAGTTCCATATGGGTGCGTTTTATCGACGATGCGGTGTGACCAATAATATGCTCCCCGGTCGCAATGGAGCCCGTGAGTGACACCATACGTACTTTTTCGTGCCCGGTCAGGGGATCACCCACCGTTTTTCCGCGCCCGAACAGTACGTTAAGGACGCCTGCCGGGAAGATGGTTTTAGCCAGTTCGCCGAGCTTCAGAGCCGTGAGCGGCGTGATTTCAGAGGGTTTGAGTACCACACAGTTGCCCGCCGCCAGCGCCGGTGCCAGCTTCCAGGCCGCCATCATCAGTGGATAGTTCCAGGGGGCGATAGACGCCACAACCCCAACCGGATCGCGGCGAATCATTGAGGTATGCCCCTCAAGATATTCGCCTGCGGCCTGCCCGTTCAGACAGCGGGCGGCACCGGCAAAGAAGCGAAACACATCGGCCACCGCCGGGATCTCATCGCTCTTGACGCAGTGCAGCGGTTTGCCGCAGTTGAGAGACTCCAGTTCGGCGAACGTTCCGGCATTCTGCTCAATGACCTCCGCCAGTTTCAGTAACGCGTCGGCGCGCGTTTTCGGCGTGGCTTGCCCCCAGAGGGCAAAGGCGGCATCGGCGGCCTGCACGGCGGCATCGACCTGCGCCGGGCTGGCTTCGGCAATTTCTACCAGCACCTCGCCGGTGGCAGGATTGTAGACCGGCTGTTTTTCCCCAGCGCCATTTACCAGTTCACCCTTGATCAACAATTGAGTTTGCATAGCATTGTCCCGTTGAATAAACGTTATTTTCCGCTACCGGCCACGCTATCGCCGTCGCGGGTGAGCCACCAGGCTCCCAGAATGGGGATGGTTGTTACCAGCATGACCAGCAGTGCCACCACGTTAGTCACCGGCACGTCGCGCGGGCGACCCAGCTGATTCAACAACCACAGCGGTAATGTCCGTTCGTGTCCTGCGGTAAAGGTGGTGACGATGATCTCATCGAATGAGAGAGCAAAGGCGAGCATTCCGCCGGCCAGCAGCGCCGTGCCGAGGTTGGGCAACACGACATAACGGAAGGTTTGCCAGCCGTTGGCCCCTAAATCCATCGAGGCCTCGACCAGGCTCCATGAAGTCCGCCTGAAGCGGGCAATTACATTATTGAACACCACCACCACGCAGAAGGTGGCGTGGCCAACCACAATGGTGAAGAAACCCGGTTCAAGATTGACGGTTTTAAAGGCGGTGAGCAGTGCCAGGCCGGTGATGATTCCCGGCAGTGCGATGGGAAGGAGCAGCAACAGTGAGATCGCATTTTTGCCAAAGAAGTCACTGCGCCATAGCGCCGCGGCCGCCAGCGTACCCAGCACCAGCGCAATCACGGTGGAGAGCGCGGCAATTTTAAGTGACAACGTCACGGAGTCAATGATATCGCCACGCGCTGCCGCGACGCTAAACCACTTCAACGTTAGCCCCTGCGGTGGAAAACTGAACGCGGCATCCTCGGTATTAAACGCATAGATAGCAATGATTAATAGCGGGAAGTGAAGGAAGATCACCCCGCCCCAGGTGGCAATTTTGAGAAACAGCGGTGCGCGTTCAGAGTGCATCAAAGGCTCCCAGGCGTTTCACGAACGCCAGGTAGACCGCGATAAGAATGATGGGCACCAGCGTAAACGCGGCTGCCATCGGCATGTTGCCAATCGCCCCCTGCTGGGAGTAGACCATCTGACCAATAAAATAGCCCGGCGGCCCCACTAGCTGCGGCACGATAAAGTCGCCCAGCGTCAATGAAAAGGTGAAGATAGACCCGGCAGCAATACCCGGGATCGCCAGCGGCAACACGATATAACGGAAGGTCTGACGCGGGCGGGCCCCGAGATCGCCGGAGGCCTGTAGCAGCGAGGCTGGCAGACGCTCCAGCGCGGCCTGCACCGGCAGGATCATAAAGGGCAACCAGATGTATACGAAGACCAGGAAACGCCCCAGCCCGGAGGTGGACAGCGTATTGCCGCCAATGGCGGGTAACGTCAGCAGTGAGGTGAGCAGCGGCTCAAGCCCCATATGGCCCAGAAACCATTGCGCCACGCCATCTTTGGCCAGCAATAGCGTCCAGGCGTAGGCTTTAACAATGTAGCTGGCCCACATCGGCAGCATTACCGCAATATAGAAAAACGCTTTCCATTTGCCGCGGGTATAGCGTGCCATATACCACGCCATTGGAAACGCCAGCACCGCGCTGGCGAGCGTTACCGCCATCGCCATCACCAGCGTGCGAATGATGATGTCGTAGTTCGCCGGGTTAAAGAGCGCGTAAAGATTCGCCAGGGTCAAATCCGGCGTTACCGACATGGTGAAATCGTCGAAGGTATAGAACCCCTGCCACAACAGGGTGAGCAGCGACCCTAAATAGACAATGCCAAACCACATCAGCGGCCCTAACAACAGCAGGAAAAGTCCCAGCGATGGCCTGCGCCAGAACAGGCCGGAGAGCCGATTGACCATCCCCTGCGATGCGATTCCCGGTGAGGTACTCATCGCCATCTCATCCCTCCCCATGGAGCGGCACCATCGCCGACCGCGCCCATGAGGCGGTGACCGGCTGGCCAATCTCCAGCCCGGCGGGTAAGTACGCATCGCTGAGATTGGCCTGGCTCACCAGCAATTTTGCGCCATCGGCCAGCCGCAGCTCAAAGCGGGTCGCGGCCCCCTGATACTGTACCGCCTGCACCACCCCCTGCACCTGGACTTCACCGCCCACGTTCAGGCGGATATGCTCCGGGCGCAGAGCGAAGAGGCCCGGCATGCCACAGACCCGCTGGGCTTGCTCGTCATTAAACAGGTTCGAGGTGCCAACAAATCCGGCGACAAAAGGCGTGCGTGGGCGCATATAGAGCGCCTGGGGTGTGTCAATTTGCTCGATGCGGCCGTTATTAAATACCGCGACCCGGTCCGACATCGAGAGCGCTTCGCCCTGATCGTGGGTCACGAAGATAAAGGTTATCCCTAGTTCTTGCTGGAGCTTTTTAAGTTCGAACTGCATCTGCTCGCGCAGTTTTAGATCCAGCGCTCCCAACGGCTCGTCCAGCAGCAATACCCGGGGCTGATTGACCAGCGCGCGGGCAATCGCCACTCGCTGACGCTGGCCGCCCGAAAGCTGAGAAGGTTTCCGGGCCACAGCGAAGCCCAGACTGACCTTTTCCAGCGCCTCATGCGCCCGGGCATGACGCGTTTTTTTGTCGATGCCCTTTACCATCAGCCCGTAGGCGACGTTATCGAGAATCGACATATGGGGGAAGAGCGCATAGTCCTGAAAGACGGTATTCACATCCCGCTCCCAGGGAGGGAGTTCGCTAGCCTCTTTACCGAACAGGGTAATGGCCCCACCGCTCAGCTGTTCAAACCCGGCAATCAGGCGCAGACAGGTGGTTTTGCCGGAGCCCGAAGGCCCCAGCATGGAGAAGAACTCCCCGTCACGGATCCCCATGGTGACGCGATCCACCGCGCGCACTTCACCATAGCGTCGGGAGACGTCGTTAAACTCTACCGCGTACGTCATCTTCTGCTCCCGGGCGATTAACGGCCGCCCATAATGGCGATGTAATCCTGCGTCCAGCGGCTGTAAGGGACGAACTTGCCGCCCTGGGCTATCGGGGTTTTCCAGAACATGATTTTGTCGAAGTAGGTGTAGCCGTTGGTCTCACACCCTTTTTCACCCAGCAGGGTGCTGGCTTTGCATCCCTCCGCCACCACCGGCAGCGAGCCGAACCACGCGGCCAGATCGCCCTGCACTTTTGGCGTGAGCGACCAGTTCATCCACTTATAGGCGCACACTGGATGTTTGGCATCGCTGTGCAGCATGGTGGTATCCGCCCAGCCGGTCACCCCCTCCTTTGGAAAGACGGTAGCGACGGGCTGGTTGTCGGCTTTCAGGGCGTTAGCCTGATACGGCCAGGCGCTGGAAGCCACCACCCCTTCGTTTTTGAAATCACTCATCTGCACGGTGGTATCGTGCCAGTAACGGTGGATCAGGGCATGCTGGTCGCGAAGCACTTTCAGCACGGCGGCATACTGTGCTTCGGTGAGTTGATACGGGTCGGTAATACCGAGATCGGGCTGAGTGGCTTTGACGAACAGTGCCGCATCGGCGATGTAAATCGGGCCGTCATAGGCCTGCACGCGACCCTGATTGGTTTTGCCGTCGGGTAGATTTTGCTTAACGAAGATCACGCTCCAGCTATCGGGCGGCGTCGGGAAGGTTTTGGTGTTATACATCAGCAGGTTTGGTCCCCACTGATACGGGGTGCCGTAGACTTTACCGCCGACGTTAAACCACTCCCCCTTCACCATACGCGGATCGACGGTTTTCCAGTTGGGGATTAAATCAGGGTTTATTGGCTGCACGCGCTTACCCATGATTAAGCGCAGGGAGGCGTCGCCGGAGGCGGTGACCAGGTCATAGCCGCCCTTCGCCATCAGGCTGACCATCTCATCCGAGGTGGCGGCAGTCTTCACGTTGACTTTACAGCCCGTCTCCTGTTCAAACGGAGTAACCCAGTCGTAGGCTTTATCGGTCTGGCCGCGCTCGATATAGCCAGGCCAGGCAATAATATCCAGCCGCCCTTCGCCTTTTCCGATCTCTTTGGGTGGCTCGGCCGCTTGTGCAGTCAGAATCGTCATGCCGAGCGCACACAGGCTGCTACGGGCAAATTTTTTGCTCATACACGTTACTCCTGTCGCAATGCAATCTGGCGGCGGCCGTGCCGTTTAAAATATCTCCTGTATTAAACGTAGACCGCGCGAATGCGGCGCACCCGGCACGCTGTAGATATTTCATCAGGTTGTGACCGAGGGCGCATTCCCCGTTAACTGGATTATAGACAAGGAGTTAGCGCTGACGGGCGGTATGCAAATTTCCTATGACAGCGAAAAGAAAAACGCCGCGAATTTATCGCGGCGAGGAGAGATGAAGATGAATAAACCCGGCAGTGCAGAGAGAGAATTAATTCGGGGACAGCATGGAGCGGATTAATTTCGCCAGTTGAATAACTGCCTGCTCTTCGCGCTCCCCCCATGCCCACGAGGTGTTAAACCGGAAAAACGGGGTCCAGGCATCGGAGGTCGAAAACATTTTGCCCGGCGCAATGCTGATGTGGTGGTGCAGGGCCTGCTCACTGAGTTTACCGGCATCCAGCGTCGGGGGCAGTTCCAGCCATAAAAAGTAACCGCTGTCGCTGTGGTGAATAACCACCTCGGCAGGCAGATGACGTAATAGCGATTGCCAGGCCTGCTGTTTGCGTTCTGCCAGGGTGCGGCGAAGCCGGCGCAGATGGGCGTCGTAACGCCGGGTCGCCAGGTAATCTACCAGCGCCAGCTGCATGGGCGAGCTGGTCGACAAGGTGCTCATTAACTGCAGTTGCTGAATGCGGCGGGCATGTTTGCCTGCCGCCACCCAGCCAAGACGAAACCCGGCCACCAGACATTTCGAAAATGACGAACAGTGCAGCGTCATGTCGTTGCTGTCCCACGCCTTCGCCGGCAGCGGTTTTTCCCGACCGTAGTACAGCTCGCTATAGACGTCGTCTTCAATCAGGGTGACGTTATGCTGGGTTAATAGCGCCACCAGCCGCGCTTTTTTTTCTGCGCTGAGCGTAAATCCCAGCGGATTCTGGCTATTGGTCATTAACCAGCAAGCTTTCACCGGATAGTCGTTCAGCGCCTGTTCCAGCGCCTGAAGGTCTATCCCATCGCGCACATCCGTCGCCACCGACAGTGCTTTAAGTTTTAACCGCTCCAGTGCCTGGAGAGCGCCGTAAAAACAGGGATTTTCAACAATGACCCAGTCGCCCGGCTCGGTCACGGCCTGCAAACTGAGGTTGAGCGCCTCCAGCGCCCCGGCGGTGATCACTATCTCCTCCGGGGAGATGTTCATCCCCTGCTGGGCATAGCGGCGGGCAATGGCATGGCGCAGATCGCTGTTTCCGGGGGGAAGGTTTTCGATCACGCTCATGGCGGTGGCCGTTTTGCTGACGTTCGCCAGCGAGCGGTTGAGTTGTTGCAGTGGAAAGAGTCGCGGATCGGGAAAGGCAGAGGCGAAGGGAACGACGGACGGGTCGCGGCTGGCCTGCAACACATCGAAAATATAGGTATTAATGTCCACGGCTTCGTCGCGCATCACTTGCGCAGGGGGCGCAGGCTGCTGGCCCATCGGCCGTGCGGCGACGTAATAACCTGATTGCGGACGGGCAACGATGCGGCCCTGACTTTCCAGCATCTGGTAGGCATGGCCAACGGTCATAAAGCTCATGCCGCTGCTGACCACTTGCTCTCGCAGCGAGGGCAATTTATCGCCGGGTTGCCAGACACCCAACTCGATCTGCGAAATGATTTGCTGCGCCAGGCGCTGATATTTTTTCATCGTTCTCTCCTTGCTGCGAAACACTCTATATCAGCAGGAGAAAAAAGGAAGAATTAATGAACTGTTATGGTTACGAGAGGGGGAAAAGCCGGGCGTGACGGCGCCGCGGGCAATTACTTACGCAGTTCAAAAGGGACGCGCTGCGCGTGCTGTGATACGGCAATATGGTCAAACGTCATCATGGCCGACTTGCAGAAGATGCACTTGGCACCCATCGGGTTTTTTGATGAGACGTCGAAAACCGACGTGCGGTATTGCGAACCATGGCAGCATGGGCAACGAAAATGAATGTTAGTCATGAAAATCTCCAGAACGTTAAACGTTATAAACTAATGGGCCTTTAAGGCAATAAGGGTCTGAGACAAAACTAATCAGAGCGTAAAGAAAAAACCCAGGAGAGGCTGTGGAGAGGCACAACGTGATGAGAGATGCTTTAAGAAACTGCTACGATATCTTTTGGATTTCAAACCGAAGAGCCATTAACGCATGGTTGCAGTAATGTTGCAAGCTATTTTTTTAACTAAAGAAATTCCCTCCAGCAGCGCAGCCACGCTCGTCATGATAATCGTCTCCCACCTGGCCTTATTCAAATTATTTGAAAAGTTATGTTAAACAAATGGCATTTATTCTCATCGACTTAGGGGTAAAGTAAAGATCAATTCCGGCGGGTAGTCGCCTGTCGATGACACCTTTAACCAGGATACCCCTGTCATGAAAAAGATTGGATTTTTGTCTTTTGGTCACTGGACTCCCTCTCCGCAGTCCGGTACCCGCTCTGCCGCCGACGCGCTGTTGCAGTCCATCGATCTGGCTGTCGCAGCGGAGGAGCTTGGAGCCGATGGCGCCTATTTCCGGGTGCATCATTTTGCCCGTCAGCTCGCCTCCCCCTTCCCGCTGCTGGCTGCAATTGGCGCAAAGACCCAGCGAATCGAGATAGGTACCGGCGTTATCGACATGCGCTATGAAAATCCCCTCTATATGGCGGAGGATGCGGGTGCGGCCGATCTCATTTCGGGTGGGCGGCTTCAGTTGGGTATTAGTCGTGGATCACCGGAACAGGTCATAGATGGCTGGCGCTACTTTGGCTATGTCCCTGCCGAAGGCGAAAACGAGTCAGACATGGCGCGTCGTCATACCGAGGTGCTGCTGGATGTCCTGCGTGGAGAGGGCTTTGCGAAGCCAAATCCGCAGCCGATGTTCCCTAACCCACCTGGCCTGCTGCGCCTGGAACCCCATTCCGAAGGGTTGCGCGAGCGAATCTGGTGGGGCGCAGGATCGAATGCGACGGCGGAGTGGGCAGCGAAGCTGGGAATGAATCTGCAAAGTTCGACGTTAAAAGACGACGAGACCGGCGAGCCATTCCATATTCAACAGGCAAAACAGATTCGTGCCTACCGCGAGGCCTGGGCTGCGGCCGGCCATACTCGCACGCCGCGCGTCTCGGTTAGCCGCAGTATATTTGCCCTGATGAATCAGCAGGATCGCGCCTATTTCGGTGCCAGCCGCAACGAAAGCGACAGCGTGGGCTATCTGGATGAGAAAACCCGCGCTATTTTCGGACGCAGCTACGCCGCTGAGCCGGATAAGCTGATCGAACAGCTTAAACAGGACGAAGCCATCGCTGAAGCGGATACGTTATTACTGACCGTACCGAATCAGCTGGGCGTGGAGTATAACGTGCATGTTATTGAGTCCATACTGAAGCATGTTGCGCCGGGGATGGGCTGGCGGGATTAATATTTTAATTTTAGAGCCCCTGAAGGATACATCAGTTCAGGGGCTCTAATAATATGGTTTGATATAAACCAACTGACATATCTCAAATATTTATAGCACACACTGCCTGGACATTAGCCAAAAAACGGTATTAAGTAACGTCCGATTTAACTGGCCCAGGGAGAGGATATTATATTGTCGCCCGGCCACGTGGAGGTTTACTTACTCGCTGGCATGATATGATAAAAGAACTTGAGAGTAGTTCTAATCGCGATCACTGGTTGGCGCTTTATAGGGATGATAATGACGTTAACGACTCAACTTTTATAGAAAACGTTGAGCGAGGCGCCTTTCGCCTGGATCCGGCGGGAAGTTCGGGAATAAGTGAAGGATGTATTACATCACCCAGCCATGCTCATTATCGAATTCTCCACCATGCTCTATTAAGTTCGATGCCTGGATTAATAACGGCAGAACTTAGCGCTTTCGGTACGATACAGGTGTATTAATGAAGCCTATAGATAGCGTTTTGACAGGGGTAGGATCATTATTCCTTCTTAGCATTTTATTCTCGCTACTCTGCGCATTCATGCCAGATATTTACTTATATGATCTCTACACCAGTAAATTTGGTTTTCTGACGGAAACCGAATGGTATGACCGCTATATCACCGCTCTGATGATATTGTCATTACTCTTCACATTATTGCTTGTCTGGTTACTCTCCCATTTCTGGAAAAGAATAAAAACTGGCTAACTGGCGGGGCACACGCCCCGCCGCAATACCATAACAGACTTTCCCATTCCCCCACTTTACTTCAACTGTTATAGGTAAATTTCCCTTTTCTGCGTCTGATACTTCTCATCATCCCGCTATACCCTGTCTGCACAACGATTGACTTTGAGGTTGTGCATGTTTGGTTTAGATGCGTTTCACCTGGCAAGGATCCAGTTTGCTTTTACGGTCTCCTTCCACATTATTTTCCCGGCGATCACCATCGGGCTCGCCAGCTATCTGGCGGTTCTGGAGGGATTATGGCTAAAAACCAAAAATCCGGTCTGGCGCTCGCTTTATCATTTCTGGTCGAAGATCTTTGCCGTTAATTTTGGCATGGGCGTGGTCTCCGGCCTGGTCATGGCTTATCAGTTTGGCACTAACTGGAGCGGCTTTTCGCAGTTCGCTGGCAGTATTACCGGCCCCCTCCTCACTTATGAAGTGCTGACCGCCTTCTTCCTCGAAGCCGGTTTCCTCGGGGTGATGCTCTTTGGCTGGAAGAAAGTCGGGCCTGGACTGCACTTTTTCTCAACCTGTATGGTGGCGCTGGGCACGCTGATCTCCACCTTCTGGATCCTCGCCTCCAACAGCTGGATGCAGACGCCGCAAGGCCATGAAATCATCAACGGCGTGGTCGTTCCGGTAGACTGGTTCGCCGTCGTATTTAACCCCTCTTTCCCCTATCGCCTGCTACACATGTCGACTGCCGCCTTCCTGAGCAGCGCGCTATTCGTGGGTGCTTCGGCGGCCTGGCATCTGCTACGCGGCAATAACACGCCGGCGATCCGCAAAATGTTCTCCATGGCACTGTGGATGACGCTCATTGTCGCTCCGCTGCAGGCCATGATTGGCGATATGCACGGCCTCAACACCCTGAAATATCAACCTGCGAAAATAGCCGCTATCGAAGGACACTGGGAAAACCTGCCTGGCGAGCCGACGCCGCTGCTGCTGTTTGGTCTGCCCGATATGGAGCAGGAACGCACCCGCTATGGTCTGGCGATCCCAGCCATGGGCAGCCTGATCCTGACCCACAGTCTGGATAAGCAAGTTCCGGCTCTGAAAGAGTTCCCGAAAGCGGATCGTCCTAATTCCACCCTGGTATTCTGGTCATTTCGCATTATGGCCGGGCTGGGCATGTTAATGCTCACCCTCGGTGCCATCGCCCTGTGGCTGCGCTACCGAAAACGGCTATATCAATCCCGGCCATTCCTGTGGTTTGCCTTGCTGATGGGGCCGTCAGGCCTGATCGCCATCCTGGCCGGTTGGGTGACGACTGAGGTTGGCCGTCAACCCTGGGTGGTGTATGGCCTGCAGCGCACCGAAGATGCGGTCTCTGCACATGGCGACCTGCATATGAGCGTCAGCCTGCTGGCCTTTATCCTCGTCTACACCTCGGTGTTTGGCGTGGGTTACAGCTACATGGTACGCCTGATCAAAAAAGGGCCGCAGGATGACGAAACCTTCCCGAGCGAAACCGATGGCCGCCCCGCGCGTCCGCTTTCAGCCGCCAGTACAGCATTTGATACAAAGGAGACACCATAATGGGTATCGATCTCTCCCTGATCTGGTTTGTCATTATCGTCTTTGCCACCCTGATGTATATCGTGATGGATGGCTTTGACCTAGGGATTGGCATTCTTTTTCCCGCTGTACGCGATCCGGACGATCGCGACGTGATGGTCAACACCGTCGCCCCGGTCTGGGATGGCAATGAAACCTGGCTGGTCCTCGGCGGTGCTGCGCTGTTTGGCGCTTTCCCGCTGGCCTACGCGGTCATCATCGATGCGCTCACCATTCCTTTGACGCTGATGCTGATCGGGCTGATTTTTCGCGGTGTGGCCTTTGAGTTTCGGTTTAAAGCGACCCCTGCCCACCGGCCATTCTGGGATAAAGCCTTTATCGGCGGTTCGCTGCTTGCCACTTTCACCCAGGGGATTGTGGTCGGCGCGGTAATCAATGGCTTTCCGGTTACCCATCGCGCCTACAGCGGCGGCCCCTTTGACTGGTTCACCCCTTTTAATCTTTTCTGCGGTCTGGGGCTAATAGTGGCGTATGCGTTGTTAGGTGCCAGCTGGCTGGTGATGAAAAGTGAAAACCCGCTGCAGCAACGAATGCGGCAGCTCTCCAGACGCCTGCTGGTGGCGCTGCTGGGGGTGATCGCTATCATCAGTCTCTGGACCCCGCTGGCACACGCGGCCATTGCTGACCGCTGGTTTACGCTACCCAATCTTTTCTTCCTGCTGCCCGTGCCGGTGTTGGTGGCGGCGCTGAGTCTCTGGCAATGGCGCTGCCTGCATAATCCGCGCAGCCATACGCTGCCGTTCGTCCTGACCTTAGGGCTGGTCTTTCTCGGCTTCAGTGGGCTTGGGATCAGCATCTGGCCACATCTCATTCCGCCTTCTATCACCCTCTGGCAGGCCGCCGCGCCGGCGCAAAGCCAGGGCTTTATGCTGGTGGGGGCGCTCCTCATTATCCCGATAATCCTTGTCTACACTTTCTGGAGCTACTACGTATTTCGTGGGAAGGTACAACCCGGGGAGGGATATCACTGATGCAGCAATCTGTCTGGAAACGCCTGTTCTGGCTGGCCGTGATCTGGGGTGGCAGCGTACTTGCACTGGCGCTGGTGGGCATGTTTTTCCGCCTGCTGATGACTGCCGCCGGATTCAAATCGCACTGAAAAAAGCCCTCTGCGGAGGGCTTTGCACGAATCCTGACAAATCCTTGCCTGTATTTGAAGAGTTGAATAATAACCTGAAGGAACTATCGGCATCATAGCCTGGAAACGTAAACCGATGGTGGCCTGATGTATACAAAAACGTTATCGATTGTGATGCTGACCTGCGCCCTCTTCTCCGGCCAGTTAATGGCAGGCCATAAAGGGCATGAGTATTATTGGGTAAAGAGTGTCGAACATCAGCTGCGTCATGAAGCCGACAGCGATGAGCTACGGGCCGTGGCACAAGAGTCTGCCGAGGGGCTGCGCGAACATCAACACTGGCAGAAGTCACGCAAACCCGACACCCATTTTCGCTAATTACACGCCCTTACGTTTCGGCAGGGTTTTCATTAACTCGTCCGGGCTGACTGAGGCCACAATGCTGCCCGGCTGCGGCATTTTGAAGATGTGATTCTTCATTTTGCCAATCACGTGCATCTCGCAGGGGCGGCAGTCGAACTTCAGGGTCAGAACCTCGTCACCATTCACCAGCTGCATCGGGGTCGCTTTCCAGCTCTTGATATTGCCCTTCGCCTGTTTCGGGCAGAGGTTAAAGGCAAAACGCAGGCAGTGCTTGGTGATCATCACCGGCACGTCGCCCTTCTCTTCATGCGCCTCATAGGCGGCGTCAATTAGCTCAACGCCATAGCGTTGATAAAATGCCCGCGCCTTGTGGTTATAGACGTTAGCCAGGAAGCTGAGATGGGTATCCGGATAGACCGGCGGCGGCACCGAGACGGGCTTACGGCTGCCGCGGGGGTAGTTTGCCAGACGCGCCGCGTCGAGCTTATCTGCCGTCTCACGGCGGAACTGGTTCAGCAAGCTGTTAGGCACAAAAAGGGCATCCGCCAGGTTAATCTCGATATTGCGCGCGTAGTAGATAGTCTGGCCCAGTTTCGCCACGCCATCCTTAAGGTTGCTCAGCGCCTTCTCGCGATGGGTTGCCACATCGAACTGCCCGTCCAGCGTATGGGTAACAGTCACCCCCTCTTCGCTGGTCATAGTCAGAATCAGCTGTTCTTCCCAGCCGCCCAGTTCAATATCCACCGCCACGCGGCGCTCGCTGGAGGCTTTCAGCAGCGCCTGCTGCCAGTTATGGTCCAGGTTACGGTTTAACGGGGTATTCGGACGGATTTTGTGCAGATCGGCGGGCATCTCATTCGGCCAGACGCGATAGCGGTTTTCTCCCGTTTTTTCCACCGTATTGGCGCGAAAGCCCACGACTTCACGTTTGATCATCACATTCAGGCCATCGCCGTTCGCCAGCGGCTCGGTCACTTCCACATCCAGGTGTTGTTTCGATACCTTCAGCACTTCACCCACCGGCAGGCCGATAAATTTCGGCGAGTCAAACGCGCCGATATCACCTTTGCGCGCATTCACGAAGTAGTCTGTGCTACCGCGGTGGAAAGTTTTATCGGTAGAGGGAATAAAGAAGTGCTCGGTACGACCGGACGAGGCGCGCGCCAGATCGCCGCGATCCTCAATAATGGCGTCGAGCATCTGACGATAGTGCGCGGTGATATTCTTTACGTAGCTCATGTCCTTGTAGCGCCCTTCAATTTTGAAGGAGCGCACCCCCGCGTCGATCAGCGCCGCCAGGTTTGCCGTCTGGTCGTTGTCTTTCATCGACAGCAGATGCTTTTCAAAGGCAACGACGCGCCCCTGATCATCTTTCAGGGTATACGGCAGGCGGCAGGCTTGCGAGCAGTCACCCCGGTTGGCGCTGCGCCCGGTCTGCGCGTGGGAGATGTTGCACTGACCCGAATAGGCCACGCACAGGGCGCCGTGAATAAAGAATTCAATGGTGGCGTCGGTGGCCTGGTGGATCTCACGGATCTGATTCAGGTTCAGTTCGCGCGCCAGAACAATCTGGCTAAAGCCGGCATCAGAGAGAAATTTCGCTTTTTCGACGCTACGGATGTCGCACTGGGTACTGGCATGCAGTTCAATCGGCGGGATATCCAGTTCCATTACGCCCATATCCTGCACAATCAGCGCATCCACGCCGGTCTGGTACAGGTCGGCGATCATGCGTTGCGCCAGCTCCAGCTCATCATCATGAAGTATGGTGTTCAGGGTCACAAACACCTTCGCCCCGTAGCGATGGGCGAATGGTACCAGCTCAGCGATATCGCGCAGGCTGTTGCTGGCATTATGGCGAGCGCCAAAACCCGGGCCGCCGATATAGACCGCATCGGCACCGTGAAGAATCGCTTCACGGGCAATGGCGGCGTCACGAGCCGGGCTCAAAAGTTCAAGATGATGGGATTGCAGGCGCATACTTCGTCGTTATCCGTTATGGTCAAAATGGCGGCTATTGTAGTCAGAAGTCTGCGGCAACGGAATCGTTTTGCGTAGGTTTAGCGGGGATAATGGATAAGCGAGTGAAAGTGCACCTGCTGCTCGCTGCTGTTGCGGTAGGCGTGCGGTTTATCGCCCGCAAAACGGACGCCGGTATCCGGGAGAATACGCCGCCATTCGCCGTCGATTTTCATCTCCAGTTCGCCGCTGATCACCACAACATGCTCCACTACGCCCGCCTCATGCGGCGTGGATTCACTGCAGGCACCCGGGGCCAGGGTGATGGAAAAGTGGTCATATTTCAGTTCATCATCCCAGGGAAACAACGGTTTAATCACCATCGCCTGCTGCTGTGGGTCGAATACCGGCTGCGCTTCGGCCTCCGGGCTAATAAAAGTCGAAAACGGGACATTCAGGCCGGTGGCGATTTTCCACAGGGTCGAGACCGTCGGACTGGATTCGTTGCGCTCCACCTGACCGAGCATCGCCTTCGATACGCCGGTCTCTTCCGCCAGTCTGGAGAGACTCCAGCCTCGCGCCTGGCGTAATGTTTTCAGTGTTGTAGCAAGATGTTGCGTGATGTCCATAACCCCTCCCGTTGGCCCGAGTGTACCACTTGTATGCTATAGCGCACAGTGATACATTCCCCGTATGTTATAACGCACAAGGAGCCGCCATGCGGGCCATTTCTCTCACTTTTCCCACGGTGTTATCCGGCTTCGTTGCCGTGCTGGTCGGCTATGCCAGCTCTGCCGCCATCATCTGGCAGGCTGCTGCTGCTGCGGGGGCGACGCCAACGCAAATCGCAGGCTGGATGACCGCACTGGGAATGGGGATGGGGATCAGCACCCTGCTCCTCTCGTGGCGGTATAAAGCCCCGGTGCTCACCGCCTGGTCGACCCCGGGCGCCGCGCTGCTGGCGACCAGCCTGCAGGGGGTGACCTTAGCGGAAACCATCGGCATTTTTATCTTTGCCAATGCGCTCATCTTACTCTGCGGGGTCACCGGATTATTTGCCCGTCTGATGAAAATCATCCCCCACTCGCTGGCCGCCGCCATGCTGGCCGGGGTCCTGCTGCGCTTTGGCCTGCAGGCCTTCAGCAATATGGACGGGCATCTGGTGCTCTGTGGCAGCATGTTGCTGGCGTGGTTGGCGGCAAAGGCGGTGGCTCCACGCTATGCCATTGTCGCTACGCTGCTGGTGGGCGCAGCGGTAGCAGGACTTAATGGTGACGTTGTCACAGAAAAGTTAACCCTGACGCTGGTGATGCCCCAGTTCATTGCCCCCTCTTTCACGCTGACAACCTTGATCAGCATCGGAATTCCTTTTTTCCTTGTGACCATGGCCTCGCAGAACGCGCCGGGGTTCGCCACCCTGAAAGCATCTGGATACCCGGTTGCCGTCTCGCCGCTCATCATCGCCACCGGCGGCCTGGCGTTGCTGCTCGCACCCTTGGGCGTCTACTCGATTTGCATTGCCGCGATCACCGCCGCGATCTGTCAAAGTCCGGATGCCCATCCCGATCCTGACAAACGCTGGCTGGCCGCCGCTGCCGCAGGCGTTTTTTATCTGCTGGCGGGGGTGTTCGGCGGGTCGATCACCGGCGTCATGGCGGCACTGCCGCTAAGCTGGATCCAGACGCTGGCCGGGCTGGCGCTGCTGGGCACCATTAGCGGGAGCCTCTATCAGGCGCTGCACAACGAGCGGGAACGTGATGCGGCTATCGTAACCTTTCTGCTAACGGCAAGCGGCGTCACGCTGGGCGGTATTGGTTCGGCATTCTGGGGGCTGGTGGCAGGCGGGGTCTGTTATCTGGTGCTGTTACGCCCTCGCCGCGCGTAGCTGCGAGGGCGTCATTCCCATTACGCTGCGAAAGCGATTACTGAAGTGGCTGGCAGAGCTAAAACCGCAGGCCAGCGCAATCTCCGTCAGGGGAAGCTGGGTAGAAGTGACCAGCCTTCTGGCCTTATCCATCCGGCGCTGCATCACGTACTGATGCGGTGCCATCTGCATCGACTGGCGGAACATGCGCGCGAAGTGGTACTCACTCAGGCTCGCCTGGGTAGCCAGATCCGCCAGGGTTAATGCGGCAGCCAGGTTCTCTTCAATATAACTGAGTACATTGCGCAGCGTAAAAGGTGATAACCCCCCGGTGACGGTGGGGAGCCGCCACTGCACATTGCTGTAATGCTGTACCAGATGGGTGAGCAACAGCGTGGAGGCGCTGCTCAGGGTAAGCTGATTCGCCTTTTGCCCCCAGTCGCAGCCCAGAATGAAGTGGCGATAGAGCGCGGTAATTTTTTCGTCGTCACCAAACAGGTTTTCATCCAGGGTAAAGCCATACGGACTTTTGTCCCAGATCTTCTCACCCACCTCGCGCAGATGGGCATCGGTGCAATACAGATGCACAAAAGATAAGTCATCGCGAATATCCCAGCTCGACTCACTCTCTTTTGGCATCAGGCAAAAGCGGTCCGGCCCGCCGCCGTTTTTCCACCCGGCCGAGGTTTTGTGGTAACTCTCGTAGCCGTCGGCCACGTACAGACTCAGAGTGTGGTGATCGCAATACTGGGTGATGGTATCGCGTTTGTTGGACCAGGCCGCAAGTTGGATCCCCGAATTGAGCGCAACAGCGTTATGCAGCACCGCTTTATGTCTGCGCAGATTTTCAAAGGCACCGTACATCTCAGCCATATCGCCCAACACTCCCGTTAACCAGAGCTCATCAGTTTAAAAAGAACGTAGTACCAGTGCCACCCCTCACTTCGCTATGGCGATAAAAAAGCGCAAGAATTTGCAAGTCTTGCGCAAGGCGGTGCAAGCCGCCCAGGACCGCAAGCCGCATACTCAGGCCATTACAGACAACGAAGAGAGCCGTTGATGTCAGGCTCGGAGAGAGAATATGAACGCACTATTATACGGTCTGGTGGTCATCATTTGGGGAACAACCTGGATTGCGATCTATTTACAGCAAGGGCCCGTTGCGGCGCCCGTCTCTATTTTTTGGCGCTTTGCCGTCGCGACCGCCACCATCATGCTCGTTTTGCTGGCGCTGCGACGCCTGCGTAAAATTCACCTGCGCGACCACCTGTTCTGTCTATTACAGGGCTGCTGCGTCTTTTGTTTTAATTTCTGGTGTTTCTATACCGCCGCCTCCTATATCAATACCGGCCTGGAGTCGGTCATTTTCTCAATGGCGGTACTCTATAACGCGCTGAATAGTTATCTGTTTTTTGGTCAGCGCCCGCCTGCACGCTTTTACCTGGCGGCGGCGATGGGCCTGCTCGGTATTATCACCCTCTTCTGGAGCGATCTCATCGCCAGCGGCTGGAATGCAGGTCTCCTCTTCGGTATCGCCCTGTCGGCGCTGGGTACCTACGGTTTCTCGCTGGGGAATATGATCAGTTTACGTCATCAGCGTAACGGGCTCGAGACCATGACCACCAACGCCTGGGCGATGCTGTATGGCACACTGGTTATGGGCGCGATTGCACTCATTCGCGGGGATAGCTTCGCACCCGAGTGGACGCTGAGCTATATGGGCGCGCTGCTTTATCTGGCGCTGTTTGGCTCGGTGATTGCTTTTGGTGCCTATTTCACTCTGGTTGGGCGTATTGGCGCGGGCAAAGCGGCTTACAGCACCTTGCTGTTCCCGCTGGTGGCGTTGTCATTTTCAACGGTCTATGAGGGATATATCTGGCATGCGAATGCGATTGCGGGCTTACTGTTGATCTTAACCGGAAACCTGGTGATGTTTGCGAAACCAGAAACCTGGTTCAGACGCCCACGGCTGGCGTAAAAATTCCGGCCTGCTAACTGGCAGGCCGGATTTAAACCTTTACTTCGCGGTCTTATGTACATCAAACATGGTGGCGTCTGTCGCCATGTCGTCCACCACCTGTTTCAACGTCGCCAGCGTCATTGGCGACTTCTCATTATTGAGCTCTTTACCCTCGCCCATACGCACCACTTTAATGACCGGTTTATTGGTCTGCGCGTCAATCAGCTCGCCTTCAAAGAAGAGATGCGTATCCATGGTGCGGTGGCCGCTGGCCATTTGCGTACCGGCAATCACCAGCGCCACAGGGACCACTTCATAGAATTGCAGCCCCTCTTTCTGCGAGCTAACACCGGTAATGGCGCCGCGGAAGATCAGACTATGCGGCCCGGGGGTGGTCACAATGGGTTTCCGCTGACCAATCGCCGTTTTCATTTTGGTATTGGTATACGCCAGAATATCATCCAGCGTGCGTTGACCTACCTGTGTGGTAGGTTTTGGCGTTGGATAATAGGTGATTGGTGTCCAGATAATGCTGTCATATTTAGATTCGTCGTAAGCAGGATCGACCCAGCGCAGGGTGGGTTTACCCGATGCGGAGGTGGTTTGCTGAAGGCCGGAGTAGTCTTTTAAAAAGCCTGAATATTGATTAGGTTCTGCCACTTTTGATGCACAACCCGTCAACATGAGCAGGCCAGAGAGCGCTGCAACTTTGAATAAAGTTTTGGTACGCATAATGGGTATGTCCCTGTGGATTGTAGATATGCAATTCAAGTTATAGCAAAACTATTAATCACGCGTTGTGACAAAAAAAGGGGACGGAATGTATTTCGGAAAAAAACTGCCCGCCAGGGCAACAGGCAGTTTGTTTGGGTTACTTAATATCTACTTGCCAGAATAAATGTTTGCCGAAAGGATCAATTTCGTAACCTGTAACCTCTTTACGTACGGGTTCGAATATTGTTGAGTGGGCAATCATGACCGCAGGCATCTGGTCGTGCATCATCTGTTGCGCCTCTTTATACAGCGCCGCGCGTTTACCCTGATCGGTGATCGATTTTGCTTCAGCAATGATTTTATCAAAGGGCTGATAACACCATTTCGCCGAGTTCGATCCCCCGTTTGCAGAGGTACAGGTAAAGAGTGGCCCGAAGAAGTTATCCGGATCGCCGGTCGCAGTGGTCCAGCCCATCAGCGCCGCCTGATGTTCTCCGCTCTTCACCCGCTTCAGGTATTCGCCCCATTCGTAAGTGACGATTTTGGTCTGCACGCCAATTTTCGCCCAGTCGGCCTGAATCATTTCGGCCATCCGTTTCGCATTCGGGTTATAGGGGCGCTGTACCGGCATGGCCCACAAATCGATAGTCACACCGTTAGCAAAGCCAGCCTCTTTCAGAAGCGCCTTCGCTTTTTCAGGGTCATAGTCGTAATCTTTCAGTTCACTATCTGCGCTCCAGACGCCCGGCGGCAGCAGATTTTTCGCGGCGGTGCCGGTACCGTGGAAGACCGCGTCGATAATCGCCGGTTTGTTGATCGCCATGGCCAGCGCCTGACGCACCTTCAGATTATCCAGCGGCGCTTTTTGCGTATTGAAGGCCAGGAAGCCGGTATTCAGCCCCGCCTTACTCATCAGGTTAAGATCTTTGTTGGCTTTCATTCGCGGCAGGTCGGCGGGGTTCGGGAAAGGCATCACCTGACACTCGCCCTTTTCCAGTTTTGCGAACCGCACCGAGGCATCCGGAGTGATGCTAAAGATCAATCGATCGAGCTTCGCTTTACCCTGCCAGTATTCCGGGAAGGCAGTGAACAGAATGCGGGAGTCTTTCTGGTACTGCGCCAGTTTAAACGGCCCGGTACCGATTGGATTCATATCGACCTTCTCAGGGGTACCGGCTTTTAACATCGCATCGGCATACTCTGCCGACAAGATTGAGGCGAAATACCAGGCCAGATCGGCTACAAACGGCGCTTCCGGGTGCGCCAGGGTAAAGCGTACCGTGTTATCGTCAACGCGATCGATGGCGGTAATCAGCGTGCCAAATTCCAGACTTTCAAAGTTGGAATAGCTGCCGTTAGAGACGTTGTGATAGGGATGTTTCGCATCTTTTTGCCGCATGAATGAAAAAATCACGTCATCCGCATTAAAGTCGCGCGTTGGGGTAAAGAATTTGTTGCTCTGGAATTTCACCCCTTTGCGTAAATGGAAGGTGTAGACCTTGCCATCATCGCTCACGTCCCAGCTTTCAGCGAGGCTCGGCACCAGCTCGGTGGTACCGGGTTTGAAATCGACCAGACGGTTATAGACCGGCACCGCGCTGGCGTCCACGCTGGTACCCGAGGTATAGAGTTGCGGATTAAAGTTCTCAGGAGAGCCTTCAGAACAGTAAACCAGCGTTTTGGCGGTAACGGTGGAACTGACCGTCAGCGCGGCCAGGGCCAGAGCTAAAGTTGTGAGCTTGCTTTTCATCACGTTTTCCTGTCTTTTAATTCGACGGCTAATCATTCTTTTGCCATTTCATAAATAACATTAAAGTGACCATGCAAACACCTGATAATACGAATAAAGAAGGATTCACTATGGCTTCGACGCTATCCAGACAATTAACCCATCGCTTTTTTCGCTATCTCGCCATCACCAGTCAGAGCGATGCCCAAATAAAAACCCTCCCCTCTACGCCAGGCCAACATGACATGGCGCGCGAACTGGCGAAGGAGTTGGAATCACTGGGTCTGGATGAGATTGTGATCGATGAATTTGCTACCGTTACCGCGGTAAAAAAAGGGAATGTGCCAGGCGCTCCGCGCATTGGTTTTATTACCCATATTGATACTGTAGACGTCGGATTATCACCGGATATTCATCCACAAATATTAACCTTTAAAGGTGAAGATCTCTGTCTGAATAAAGAGAAAGATATTTGGCTGCGGGTCGATGAGCATCCTGAAATAGGGGCTTACCCGAATGAAGAGATTATTTTTAGCGACGGCACCAGCGTGCTGGGGGCAGATAATAAAGCCGCCGTCACCGTGGTGATGACCCTGCTGGAGAACCTTACCGCTGAACATGCGCATGGCGATATCGTGGTCGCCTTCGTGCCGGATGAAGAGATTGGACTATTAGGGGCCAAAGCCCTGGATTTGAAACGCTTCGACGTGGATTTCGCCTGGACCATTGACTGCTGCGAGATCGGCGAGATCGTCTACGAGAACTTTAACGCCGCCACGGCGGAAATCCGCTTTACCGGCGTAACCGCGCATCCGATGTCGGCGAAGGGGGTGCTGGTGAACCCGCTGCTGATGGCCATGGATTACATCAACCATTTCGATCGCCAGCAAACGCCAGAGTGCACCGAAGGACGGGAAGGTTACATCTGGTTCCAGGGGATGCAGGCCGGACAGAACGAAGCCATTCTGAAGGCGAATATCCGCGACTTCGACCAGCAGAGCTTTGCTGCCCGTAAGGCGCAAATTGCCGACGTAGCCGAGAAAATTGCGGCTCAACACCCCACCGCACAGGTGAGCTGGCATATCGAAGAGACCTACAGCAATATCAGCAATGCGTTGGGTGACGACCGTCGCGCCATTGACCTGATGTTTGCGGCGATGGAGAGCCTGGGCATTACGCCGAAACCGACGCCAATGCGCGGCGGTACCGACGGCGCTGCGCTCTCCGCCAAAGGGCTGCTGACCCCGAACTTCTTCACCGGTGCGCATAACTTCCACTCGAAGTTCGAGTTCTTGCCGCTGTCGTCGTTCGAGGCCTCTTACAACACGGCGCTGCAAATCTGCCTGATGGCGGCCCGTTAAGCCGGTTTGCGCGCCAGCATAGTAGCAAAACGCAATTTAATGCGATTCCCCTCGGCGTCGGTGCGGTGTAGCTCACCGACGTCTTCGTTATATTTCAGCAGATCCCAGCCCGCATAATACGCACTCAGCTCCCCGCTTTTAAAGGCAAACGGGAAACCCACCGTGCAGGGGAAATCGTCGGTGTCCATCGCGGCCACGATCAGGTTGTACCCACCCGGTTTGGTGCACTCCTGCATGTTGGCAATCAGACCCGGAATGGTCTTCGCTTCCAGGAACATCATTACCACGGTTGAGAGGATAAAATCGTATTCGCCGTCAAAGCGCAGGGTGTTGAGATCCTTGATGGCCGTCTGCAGCGTTGTGATGCCCTCTTTGGCTTTAATGCTTTCGATGTTGCTAATGCCGGCCGGATTTTTGTCCCAGGCGGTGACATCGAAACCGTTCGCAGCCAGGTAAAGGCTATTGCGTCCGTTACCACAGCCGAGGTCGAGTGTTTTACCCGGTTTGACAATCCCGGCGCTGTACAGCACCTCGGAATGGGTGCGGGTCAGGCCATATTTTTCGGTGAAGTAGTTCTCATCAATCACAGTCATTTTTTTTCCTCAGTCTGCATCAGTAAGGCTTTGTCTGTACGAATTAACAGCTTGCCCTGCATCAGCAAAATAAATGTGCGAACCAGTAACAGCGCGATTATCGCGTTGGTGAAAATAAATAGCGGAATAGCAATAACGTGGAATAGTCCGGTACTACTGCTCTGCCCCAGATGCAGGCCGGTAGTAGCGAGCGCCGAGACGCCGAACGAGAAGCTCCAGAACGAGGCATTAAAGGGTTGCGACAAATACCAGGGCATCAGGCGCAGCATAAACAGCAGTTGCAGCAGGCCGTAGCCGAACAACATTTTGGCAAAGGTATCCGCTTCGCCGCCGTTCACGCTAAACCAGGCGCTACAGGCTACCAGCGCGGGGGCAAGCTGGATGCCAAGCGAAGTGCGTAGCGCCTGGGGCAGCTCTCCGGCGCTGCGCAGGCGTTGCAAAATGACCGGCTCAAGACTCAGCCACGAGAAGACGCCCGCCCCCAAAAACAGCAGCCCGGCATCGTGAAAACCCAGGGCTCCGCAGCCCATCGCGCTGATGAAGTTGTTGGCCACCGTGGGCAGATACAGCCCCGGTGTGGTGGCCTCCTCCGGATGGCGCCCCCGCCACAACCCGGCGCTCTGCCAGGCGGCGTAGCTGAGTTGCACCACTACACCGACGCTAAACAGCACCAGCGCCAACGGGCGATACCAGGGCACCACACCAATTGATACCAGTAGCGTAGTGGCGGGAAAGAGGCTGACGAAACTGCTCATCACCGGATGGCGCATCTCCGTCAGTACGCTTTGCGGGAAGCGCACCGCACGGGTCATAAACGCCACCGTCAGCAGCAGCCAGAGGGTTATCGCCAGCCCCACGAGGATCTCCCCCGGCCAGGGCGTTACAGGCCAGATTGTTCCGGCATAACGCCAGGCGAAACCCATGCCGATGATCCCCAGCACCATGCCGTAATAGCCGGAGGGTAAGTTAAAAACTTGTTCAGATTTGTTAGTTTTATACATTTATTTTAAATTATAAAGTATATTTGAAATGCTATTTTAAGGGGTTTCATTTGTGGATGCCACTCTTTCGATCAACGTAAAGTTTGCTACGTTTAGTAAAGAGAACAACTGCGGAAACCCTGATGAATAAATACCGCCTTAGCGATGAAACGCGCCTGCACCATTGGCATGACGGCGACCACAAGTATTCCGTGGCGCTCCGCCAGCTGATCGCCACCCGGGATTTTGCCGACGTCCCCTGCGGCAGCCGTGGCGGCTGGGTTGAGGACGAGGCAGCCTTATCGCAAGAGGGAGATTGCTGGCTCTACGACCAGAACAGCGTGGTATTTGCCGGGGCACAAGTCACCGGCAACGCGCGGATCACCCAGCCTTGTGTGATCAGCCATCACGCCCGCATTGGGGACAACGTCTGGGTTGATGGCGCAGAGGTCAGCCACGGCGCCCGCCTGTGTGACAACGTCACGGTACAGGCATCCGTAGTGCACGGCGAATGTCATCTCTACGGTAATGCGCGCATTCTGCATAACAGCGTCGTCATAGCCGCCAAAGGGTTAACTCCGGAGCGGGATCTGATTCTGCAAATCTACGGCAACGCCACGGTCAGTGAGTCGCGCGTGGTACATCAGGCGCAGATCTACGGCAATGCTATTGTGAACTGGGCGTTTATTGAGCATCGCGCTGAGGTCTTCGACAATGCGCTGCTGGAAGGCAATGAGCTGAATAACGTCTGGGTATGTGACTGCGCCAAAGTCTACGGCAATGCGCGCCTGCGCGCCGGGCGCGAGGACGATGCCATCCCCACCCTGCGTTACAGCTCCCAGGTGGCGGAAAATGCGCTCGTGGAAGGCAACTGCGTCATCAAACATCATGTGCTGATTGGCGGCGAGGCGTGGCTAAGCGGCGGGCCAATTCTTATTGATGATAAGGTGGTGATTCAGGGACGCGCGCGCATCCGTGGCGAAGTGCTGATCGAGCATCATATTGATATTACCGACGATGCGGTGATCGAGGCCCTGGATGGCGAGGCCATTCATCTACGCGGCGCTAAGGTGATTAACGGCGCGCAGCGTATTATCCGCACACCGCTGCTGGGGGCCTTATAGTTCGACAATCCGGGCGTAGATATTCTGGTCGTCGTAGTGCCCGTTGAGAAACTCAGCCTGTTTCAGGCACCCTTCCAGCTCAAAGCCATTGGCCAGCGCCACGCGATTGCTGGCCGCGTTCGCCACGCGACATTTGATGACGAAACGGCGAATCTCTTTACGTTCAGCGTAATAGCGTATAAAGCCCTGCAACGCCTGCGAGAGGATCCCCTGCCCCTGATGCGCCTCATCCAGCCAGTAGCCGATATACCCGGTTTTGTTCAGCGGCTCGATGGCGTTAAACGACAGCACCCCCACCAGCACGTTATCGAGAAAGATCAGGAACATTTTGGCGTAACCGCGCTGATGCAGCATCTGGTTACTCTGGATATTTTTTAGCGAATCTTCTGCACTCCCCACATATTGCGGCCACTCCAGAAACTGCTGCAGCCAGTCGCGATTTTTAATCACCAGGTTGTACAGCTCAGCGGCGTGACTTTCCTCTACCGCGCGCAGTTCAAGCGAGGAAGAAATGGGGATAATTTCTGAGGGGATAGCGGTCATAGGGCCTACGTTTTGTGGATTTACGTGGCGTCAGTCTACTGAACCATGACCACGGCGGCTACGCCCAGGATTGAGGGTTTCTGGCCCCTCCCGGTCAGAGAGGGGCTTCATCCTTTAGCGCATTACGCGGTCATCCACGTAGTTACGCTTGTCCGGCGCCGGTGGGAAGTATTGATACAGCCAGGTTTCGCTGATTGCATCCCCCTGGCAGCGCAGGAACATGCGCATTTCAACCGGATCGGTCGAGTCGTCGGTGGGATACCAGTCGAACAGAATGCGGTAGCCATCGAAGGGCTCGACGTAGAGGATCTCAACCTGCTTCGCTTCGCCGTTAGAGAGGGTAATGATCGGCTCGATCCCCTTTGGCGCGGCCGCTTTCAGGTCGCTGCCGATAAAGTCGATGGCGAAACGGCGGGCCCAGACTTTCGGGTAGTGCTCACCGGGTGCCCAGCCTTCCGGGAAGCCCCCCATGCCGGTACGGGTGGCAAACACGTTGGCCAGCGGTGAACGCACCGGAGGTTTGGCGCTCCAGTGCAGACGATACTGGAACTCCAGTTCATCCCCCGCCTTCACCGGTTTTTCAGGCTGCCAGAAGCAGACCACGTTATCCAGGGTCTCACCGGTGGTGGGGATCTCCATCAGGCCTACGGCCCCTTTGCCCCACTTGTTCAGCGGCTCCACCCACAGACTTGGACGCTTGTTATACCAGCCCATAATGTCCTGATAATGCGAGAAGTCGCGATCCAGCTGCAGCAGACCAAAACCTTTTGGGTTCTTATCCTGGAAGGCATTGAACTGCAGCTTTTGCGGGTTATTCAGCGGACGGCATACCCACTCACCGTTGCCGCGCCACATGGCCAGACGGTCAGAGTCGTGGATCTGCGGATGGATGGTGTCGCACATGCGGCGCTCATTGTTACCGCAGGCAAACATACTGGTCATCGGCGAAATACCGAGCTGTTTAATGTCTTTACGGGCGAAGAGATGGTTATCCACCTCCATAACCACCCGATCGTTCTCGCAGTGGATCACGAACTTATAAGCGCCGGTTACACTCGGGCTGTCGAGCAGCGTATAGACCGTAAAGGTGGTATCGCCCGGTTTGACCGTTTCAAACCAGAACGAGGTAAAGTCCGGGAACTCTTCCGGCGAATCGGTGAAGGTATCGATGGCGAGGCCACGGGCGGACAAACCGTACTGATAGGTGTCATCCACCGCGCGGAAGTAGCTCGCCCCCAGGAAGGAGACGATATCCCGACGTGCCAGCTCAGGCGCTTTAAAGGCACGGAAGCCCGCAAAGCCTAAATCGCTCTGCCCTTCCAGTTGCCGGGTGTCCACGCCTGCGTCGTGATAGTTAAACAGCTCCGGACGGAAGTGGATTTCGCGCGCCTGGGAGGTGGCGGAGTCCAGAGAGAACATCCGCACGCGACGGCGGAAACCCATCCCGACGTGGAAAAACTGTACATCCAGTTCACGATTATCGATGTTATTCCACAGGGAGTGTTTTGCATCATACTGAATGCTGTTGTAGGCCTGCGGCGTGAGGGTCGCCAGGGTTTCAGGCAGCGCACGCGGTGCGCCTCCCCAGGGTTTTTGCGCCAGGTCGTGGGCCATAGACTGCAACACTGAGAAGTCGAAGCGACGGCTCAGACCGTCGGCAATATCCGATTCAGCTGCGTTAGCTGCGCGGGAGAACAGCGCCGCAAAACCCGATGTGCCGCTAAGCGCGGCGACCGCCAGTGAGCCTTGTAAAAAACGTCTGCGATTCATGCCTGGAAAAACGTCCTTATGGTCGTGGATGTGAGTTTCGCGTTGATCGAAACGACGGCAAAAAAGAGCACCCTTAGAGGGGCACAGCCTAAACAAAAACGGTTAATAATCCAATTGTTGGTCGGTGTTTATCTGAACAAAGCGAGAAATATTTTCTGTCGAGGGGAAAAGGCTGAATCGGAGGTAAAGTTACGTATAAAAAGGACCCCTGCCTGACATCATCAGCAGGGGCCAGTATGGCGCACTATTATTTTACGCTGACATCGATACCCGGGAAGTACTTCTGGGCCAGTTTATCGATCGTTCCATCAGCGCGGACTTTATCGATAGCGGCATCGAGCTGCTTTCTGGAAGCTTCATCCCCTTTTCGCAACCCAAAGCCGATACCACTGCCGAGGATCGTGTCGTCAGACACGGGTTTGCCAATAAAACCAAACCCTTTACCCTGCGGCTTGCTAAGGAAACCTGCCTGCCCGGCCGCCGACATCACCAGCGAAGCGTCAATGCGGCCATTCAGCAGGTCACCCCATGCCATATTCTGATCTTTATAAGACACCACGGTGACACCGTGCTTCTCCCAGTGCTCTTTCGCGTAGGTTTCCTGAATAGAACCCTGCAGTACGCCAATGGTTTTTCCTTTCAGCCCGGCCGGGGTGGCATCCACCGCCATCCCCGATTTGCCCACCAACTGGGAGGGAATACGGTAGATGGGCTGCGTGAAGTCGATGCTTTCACGACGCTTTTCAGTAATGTTCATTGCCGAGTTAATGGCATCAAACTTTTTCGCCACCAGCCCAGGGATGAGCGCGTCAAACGACGTCTCCACCCAGCTGCACTTCAGCGCAGCGGCGGCACAGATGGCGTTACCCAGATCGATATCAAACCCTTCCAGTTCGCCTGAGGCATTGCGGCTTTCAAACGGCGGATATTCCGCTTCGACCCCGTATCGTAACTCGGTGGCGGCAAAGGTGGAGAAAGAACAGAGCAATCCCAGGCCGACGACGAACGCATTTACTTTCATACCCGTACTCCTTAGCGTGGTTTAACCTGGCATAGCGCCTGCGCACCTGCCCGTAATGTGGCCTCATCTTTCGCGAAAGAGAGACGAATCAGTTTGTTATCTGTGCCATCCGTGTAAAACGCCGACAGGGGAATGGTCGCGACGCCACAATCGACAATCAGCCGTTTCACCATCTCGCTGTCGCGTTCATCGCTAAAGTGGCTGTAATCCGCCAGCAGGAAGAACGAACCGGCGCTCGGCAGCAGACGGAAAGGCGAGTCCGCCAGCAGGCTCACCAGCAGGTCGCGCTTACGCTGATAGAAGGCCGCCAGCGAGAGCCATGTCTGCGGATCGGCCATGTGCTCGGCAAACGCGTACTGCATAGGAGTATCGGCAGAAAACATTAAAAATTGATGGACCTTGCAGATCTCATCCATCAATTCTGCCGGGGCCACACAGTAGCCTACGCGCCAGCCGGTGACGTGATAGGTCTTGCCAAATGACGAAATAATGATGCTCCGCTCCGCCAGCTGCGGATGCGTCGCCATGCCATGATGTGGCACGCCGTCGAAGACAACATGCTCGTACACCTCGTCGGAAAGAATGATGATATCGGTATTGCGCGTCAGCGTTGCCAGCTGCGTCAGGTCATCCGCCGAAAAGACCTGCCCGCTCGGGTTGTGGGGTGTATTGATGATGATCATTCGGGTGCGGGACGTAATGGCGGCCCGCACTTCATCCCAGTTGACGGCAAAATCTGGCACCGTCAGCTTGATGGCGACCGGTGTCGCCCCCTGCAAACGGACAATCGGCGCGTAACTGTCAAACGAGGGCTCGAAATAGATCACCTCGTCCCCGGGATGCACCAGACCGCTGATGGCAGAGTAAAGCCCTTCGCTGGCGCTGGCGGTGACCAGCACTTCCCTTTCGGCATCGTAGCGGGTGCCATACAGACCTTCGATTTTATCGGCGATGCGGGTTTTCAGCGCCGCCAGGCCGGTCATCGCCGCATACTGATTGCGATCGGCCTCCATCGCGCGGGTTACGCCGGCGATCAGTTTAGGATCGCAGGAGAAGTTCGGGGCGCCCTGAGAGAGGTTAATGGCGTTATGCTGCGCCGAAAGCTGACCGATAACGGTAAAAATGGTGGTGCCCACATCCGGCAGTTTGGAACGGGTCTGGATTGGCGTGCGTAAAGTCATCGGTAGTCCTTTCTCGTGGAGAGTGCATAACTATTCAATCTGAAGCGGATTGCGGCGACAATCGAATTGTTGTCATAATAGCCATGAGAAAAAAACATACCTGGAGGCGCTATGGCGCGTCGTACTTTTCCGCTTAACGCCGTTGAGACCTTCCTGGTCACCGCCCGGCATCTCAATTTGACCCATGCGGCGAAAGAGTTATGTCTGACCCAGGGGGCGGTGAGTCGAAAGATTGCCGCCCTGGAAAACTGGTTTGGCTTTCCCCTCTTTGAGCGCCACGCCCGCGGCCTGCGGCTCTCTTCCCAGGGCAGCGCTCTGCTGCCGGATCTGCGCAGCGCCTTCGAGCACTTCCTGACGGTGGCCGACCAGGCGCGCGCCCAACAGACGGTGGTGCGTCTGAAGGCGCCGACCTGTGCCATGCGCTGGCTCATACCCCGCCTGATTGAAGTGGAGCACCAGCAGCCTGAGCTGCAAATCGCCCTGACCACGACCATCGATCACAGCGTGAACTTCAAAACAGAATCCTATGACGCAGCGATTGTCTTTGGTGCCCAGCTGAGCGCGGGCGATCTGCTGTTCGAAGAGGCGCTAACGCCGGTGGTCAGCCCGTTGCGAGGGGGTATAGACGTCGAAAACCTGACCTTTTTACACCCGACCCGGGATAACACCGACTGGTCATTGTGGCTGGAAAAACAGGGTATGCCGCCCCCTGCCATGCACAAAAATCAACACTTCGACACCATGGACCTGGCGATCACCGCCGCGATTCAGGGGCTGGGAGTGGCGATTGCCGATGAGACGCTGGTGGCAGAAGATCTCCGCACCGGGCGGCTACTGCGGCCCTACCCCAGCAGCGTCAAAACCGGTGCGAGTTATCGTCTGGTATTGCGAGAATCACCTGACAAAGCGACGGCGCTGACGGCGTTTCGCGCCTGCCTGCTTAATCGAGGCTGACATGGTGTTTCATCACCCGTTTAAATAGGGCCAGTCGGGCGCGCATAAAGCGGGTCTCAAGCTTAAATCCTGCATTTTTATTCAAACCAATGCGTAACAAGACGTCCCGCCCTTTAATGCAGGCAGGCCAGCGGATGGCCCCATTCAGCGTCGCACAGTCCCGGCCGGCGTGGCGGGCGAAATTGACCCAGTAATCCGCGACCCTGGCCGAAAAGGCGAGATCGCGTTCATTAACATACTCCCGCGCCGGCTCGGCCAGCGTTAGGGTATCAAACACGTAAGGCACCTCATTACCGTGCCAGGCGCCGTTGGCGTAGGCGTCATGCTCTGCTTCCGCCACGTAATCAAACCAGTAGCGCCAGCAGGGCTCGCCGACCCGCTGCTGCGCCTGCATCACCACATAGCCCAGCGTAGTAAAGGCCATATCACGACAGACCTCGCGCCCCAGGGCTTCATCCCCCTTCACGCCCGGATAGAGCAGTTTAATCAGGCCCAGCCCCAGCCGCCGCTCTTGCCGCAGCTTCTGGATCTGCCCGGCGAGATCGACGCCAAAGACCGCCATCACGCTGGCCTCATCGCTGTTGGAACCAATCATCACCGGCATCGGGTGCTGGCGGGCAGCATAGAAGCACTCCAGCATCGGCTCCGGCAGAACGCAATCGCCCACGATAGGCGCAGGCGCGACATTCAAGGGTGCCGTGAGCGGCCAGAAGGCTTCGGCCGGGAGGGCCCTCAGCTGCTCTGCCGTTGCGTTTTCCAGACCAAAGTGGCGCGCCAGCGCGACGCCTTTTTCCAGCGCCTGCGTGCGAGGCGTATCGGGCAAGGTATAACCGCTCTGGATAATGGCTTTATGGAACAGCCCTTTCGCCAGCGGCGAGGCCATTAATGACAACACGCTGCGCGCCCCTGCGGATTCGCCAAACAACGTTACGTTTTGCGCATCGCCGCCAAATGCGGCGATGTTGTCACGCACCCATTCCAGCGCCGCTATTTGATCTAACAGCGCGAAATTGTGCACCACCTGCCCCTCTTCCCCCTCCAGCGCCGGATGGGCAAAAAACCCGAGATGGCCGAGGCGGTAGTTGAGCGTCACCAGAATCACATCCCGCCGGGCCAGAGCCTTACCGTTATAGGGCGGTAAGCCACCAGCACCAATGGTAAAGCCCCCGCCGTGCAACCAGACCATGACGGGGAGCGGTGTAGGACGTTTTACCGGTGCCCAGACGTTCAGATAGAGGCAATCTTCCGCGAAACGCCCCGGATCGCCGCCCCCCAGTTCCTGGCAATATTCACTGTTTTGCCAGCTGGACGGGGCCATTTCCTGCGCCGGACGTACGCCCTGCCAGCTCTCAACAGGCTGCGGTGACCGCCAGCGTAGCGCACCAACGGGCGGCGCGGCATAAGGAATGCCGAGCCAGACCTGAACATTATCGTCCGTCGCGCCAAGCAGCGCGCCATGACGGGTCGTCACTATTGGGGTGGAGAGGTTTTCCATTCACGCCTTCTCTTAACAAAACACCCCAGCAGAGTAACGGTTTCAGAGCAAACCGCAACGCCGTTTACTGCGTGATTCCGCCTCTTCATAGAGGGCAAACTCATCCAGTACCGGGCAGCCCAGCGCGGTTTCAAACGCCTCACGGCTGGCATTGCCATGGCTGCGCGCCTGGGTTTCATTGCCCAGATTTGACTGGAAAATCCCGGCGGCGCTCACCGGCAGAAAATCCTCGTAGGTAATAGGTTGTGCCACCACCCAACCGCGCTCAATCAGCGGCTGCGGATCGTCACCGGGACCAAAAGCGTGGCGATGTGCTTCACCGCTCGGCGTCAGACGATAGCGGAACCATGCCAGACCCTGACGGCGCAACATCATTTCACTGTCTGGGAAGGCGCGGAACACTTCCTGCAGATGCAGCTGGTGTGTGAGGTTATCTTTACCGGTACCCGCTTCAGCCAGCAGGCGATCGTAGAGTTCACGCCCTTTCGGCGTTAACGCCACGCCCCGCTGTTCAATTTCGCCAAAACGGGCAGTATGCGTGCCCAAATGTTCCCCGGCAAAATGGACGGGCTCCTCCAGCGCTTTAAAGCTGGTCTGACGCAGCAACAGCGGGATCTCGCGGCGTGGCGGCCCTTCGATCAGGATCTTCGGCTCAATACCGTATTCCGGCATGAGCGCCTGTGCCCTATCGATATCCAGGGTTCGCGGAGTCAGATGGTTGATATGACAGCCGGGGAAGCAGACCACATCGGCTATCAGACGGTGTTCGTTGTGCAGCGCCATATAAGTCTCTTGATCCACGGTGGCATGGCGGTGCCAGCGGAAGGTTTCCAGTGCCTCTTGCACAAACTCCTGCGCCTGGGCTTCGGTAAATCCCCCAGCCGTCTCGTACAGATCGATCAATGCCAGGCAGCGCGGGGTGAAGATGTTGCGCTGGGCCAGAATTGCCGCCGCCTTCTCGCGCAGAGCCACATTTTCAATCAGCTCCAGGCGTAACAATGAGGTAAAGACCCGAAACGGGTTGCGGCATAATGCGGCGTCATCCACCGGGCGGAACGCGGTTGAGTGTACCGGCACCCCGGCCTGCGAAAGATCGTAATAGCTGACCGGAAACATCCCCATGATGGCAAACATCCGGCGCAGGGTCGCCAGTTCCTGGGCCGTGCCCACGCGGATGGCCCCGTGGCGCTCCACGTTCAGTCGCGCCAGTTCGTCGGCATTCGCCAGTTGTTCATGTAAAAGTGGGTTATTTTCCAGAACGGCCAGATTCACATCCGCCACCAGCTCTAGCAAGGTGCCGTACTGCGGAACTTCCTGCTGGTACATCCCCGACATAGCTTGCGAAAAGTGTTCCCGAATATCATCTGCCGTGATGGTGTTCGCCATGATGTCATGCCTCCAGTGAATATTACCTGGAGTGTAGAGAAGGCTGCTGCGGACGTTTGAGAGAATTTCTGAAGTGTGATCCCGATTGCTGGATGGAGAATTTATAATCGACTCCCCTTTAATATTTCCAGGAGAAATGAAATATGACATAACAATATAAAATGTAATATTTTTTATTTCGACATGGCACCCATGAAAAACGGTTTACGCTATTACTCACCTGAATAATACAAGACTTTTTCAGCCGTTTTTTACGCCGTTTTAATTGCTAACAATTATCATTTAAATGAGGATGTTATATTCCCTTCCCGCCCCTTGATTAATATCAATTACCCCCTTCGGGCTATAAGACAAAATACGCGCTCTTTAAAAGAGGAACAATTATGTCTGCACCTGAAAACAATGACGACAGCCTCCCGCTCGGCGTCTCCCGACGGGGATTCCTGAAAGCGAGTTCGGCCGCTGTAGCCCTCCCTTTTTTGTTCAACCAACGAGCAAATGCCACGGGGAGTGATGCCGGTACGGTCATCAACGAGGTTCACGCAGCGGAACGCGTAGTGCAAACCTGCAGTACCTTCGATTGCGGCGGTAAATGTGACATTCGGGCCCACATTGCCGACGGCGTGGTGACCCAAATTACCACGCGTCCGGACAGCGCACTTGATACGCAAATGCCGGTAATGCGCGCCTGCGTTCGCGGCCGCAGCTACCGTAAATTCGTTTATCATCCCGACCGTCTTAAATATCCGATGAAGCGGGTAGGAAAACGCGGCGAAGGTAAATTCGAACGTATCTCCTGGGACGAAGCCACTACCCTTATTGCGGATAACATCAAACGTATTACCGCCAAATATGGTCCAGAGTCGCGTTTTGTTCATAATAATACCGCCGTCAGCGGAGGGACTTTTTCCGGCGATAAAATGATGCGCCGTTTATTTAATCTCACCGGCGGCTATCTGCAATATTATCACTCCGTCAGCATGGGCAATACGGCCGCCGCCACCCCTTATACCTACGGCACCGCTGCCAGCGGCAGTTCACTGGATACGCTGGCCGATACCCCGCTGGTCATTCTCTGGGGACATAACCCGACTGAGACCATCTTTGGCCACAGCAACCACTATTTCCAGCAAATGAAGCAAAAAGGTACGCGCTTTATTGTGGTTGACCCGCGCTATTCCGATACGGTGTCATCGCTGGCCGACGAGTGGGTGCCGCTTCTGCCCTCAACGGATAATGCGCTGATGGATGCGATGATGTATGTCATCGTCAGCGAAAACCTTCATGACAAGGCCTTTATTGACCGTTACACCCTCGGCTTTGATGAAGCGTCCATGCCAGAGGGGGTACCGGCCAACGAATCGCTGGTCGCTTACCTGACGGGTAAAAAAGACGGCATCGTAAAAACGCCGGAATGGGCCGAGAAAATTACCCACGTCCCGGCGCAAACCATTCGCCAGCTCGCACGTGACTATGCCACCACCAAACCGGCGGCGCTGATTCAGGGCTGGGGTCCTCAACGCCATATCTGCGGCGAGCGTACCGCCCGCGGCTCTACCCTGCTGGCTACCCTGACCGGTAACGTCGGCGTGAAAGGCGGCTGGGCGGCAGGCTACGGCGGCTGTGGAAACCGTAAGTTTACGACCGGTCCCGAGATGCCCGACAACCCGGTAAAAGAGAAAATCTCAATCATGAACTGGGTGCAGGCCGCCGACGATGCCAGCAAGGTTACGCCGAAGGACGGCCTCACCGGTGCCACACAGCTGAAAAGCAACATCCGCATGCTGGTGTCGCTGGCGGGTAACTATCTGGCAAACCAGAACCCCGACCTGCTCCAGGCGGTAAAGGTGCTGGAGGATGAATCCAAAATAGAGTTTATCTTAGTCAGCGATCTCTATATGACCCCCAGCGCCCGTTACGCCGACCTGCTGCTCCCCGAAACCAGCTTTATGGAGCGCTGGAACATCGGCGAAACCTGGGGGACCGGCAGCTATCTGATCCTCTCTGAAAAGCTGATTGAGCCAGAATTTGAACGCCGTTCGGATTACGACTGGCAGCGCGAAGTGGCCGCCAAGCTCGGCGTTGAGCCGCAATTCAGTGAAGGGCGCAGTGACAAAGAGTGGATCGAACACATCTGGGAGCAGACCCGCCTGGCGATGCCGGAGGAGCATTTGCCCACCTTTACTGAGCTGCAGCAAACGCGCCAGCATCTGTTTAAAAGCGAACCTTACGTGGCGTTTGAAGCCAACATTCGCGATCCCGAGGCGAACCCGTTCCCCACGCCGTCGGGCAAAATCGAGATTTTCTCCAAACGGCTGTACGACATGAAGCATCCCGACATTCCTGCCCTGTCGCACTACGTCCCGGCGGCGGAAGGCCCGGAAGATCCGCTAGTCAAACAGTATCCGCTGCAGCTGATCACCTGGAAAGGAAAGAACCGCGCGAACTCCACGCAATATGCCAACCCCTGGCTGCAGGAGGTGCAGATCCAAAAACTGTGGATCAACCCGCTGGATGCGCAAAAACGGGGTATCCGCCAGGGCGACCTCGTGCGCATTCACAATGCGCGCGGCGTCTGTCAGGTGCCGGCTGAAGTGACGCCGCGCATCATTCCCGGCGTCGTGGCCATGCAGGCGGGTGCCTGGTGGCAGCCGGATGCCGACGGGGTCGATCTCGGCGGTTGTCCAAACGTACTAAGCTCGGCGCGAATTACTCCGCTTGCTAAAGGTAACGCGCATCAAACCCTGCTTGTGGAGGTCGTCAAGTATGAGTCAGCAGTATAAAGAGTTCCCCGCGGTCAGCGATAAACAGCTGGGATTTTTCATCGATTCTTCGCGCTGCTCGGGCTGTAAAGCCTGTCAGGTGGCCTGCAAAGACAAACATAATCTTGAGGTGGGTCGACGCTTTCGTCGGGTATACGAGGTGAATGGCGGCGGGTTTATCCCGACCGGTCAGGGGGGCGTGAGCAACTCGGTATTCGCTTATACCCTCTCTATCTCCTGTAACCATTGTGCCGATCCTATCTGCACTAAAAACTGCCCCACCACCGCGATGCACAAACGGCCCGGCGACGGCATCGTGCGCGTCGATACCCACAAATGCGTGGGCTGCGGCTATTGCGCCTGGTCCTGCCCGTACGGCGCACCGCAGATGAATGAGGAGACGGGGCAGATGTCGAAATGCGACCTGTGCGTAGATTTACTGGCGCAAGGCGAACAACCCATCTGCGTAGCAACCTGTCCGCTGGGGGCCATTAAGTTTGGCCCCATCGATGAGCTCCGCGCCCTGTACGGTACGGTTTGTGATGTTCAGGGGCTGCCGGATTCGTCCATTACGCAGCCGAACCTGGTGATAAAACCCCACGCTGGGGCAGAAAAAGAGGAGCCGCCGCATGCATGAGTTGCCATTACTGATTTTCACCCTGCTGGTGCAAGGCTCGGTCGGTATCACGCTGTTTTTAACCCTCGCCGTCAGAAAGGCGAAAACGCTGCCTGCGGCCCAGCGTCAGCTGCTGCCGGCCATGCTGCTGGCCTGCATTGCCGGCGGGCTGGGTCTGGTGGCCTCGACGCTGCACCTGGGTTATCCGCTGCATGCGTTTAACGCGCTGCGCCATGTAGCCAGCTCGTGGTTAAGCCGTGAAATCGTCTTCGCCAGTCTCTATCTCGCGGTGCTTGGTCTTTGCACGCTCAGCATGCTGGTAAGAAAATCACCGCTGGCGCTGTTGTTGCCGGTTGCCACGCTGCTAGGGTTGATCGACGTCTGGTGCATGAGCGCGATCTACGCCAGCAGCACGGTGGTGACCTGGATGCATTTCAACACCTGGCTGATGTTTTATGGCGCGGTGGGCATTCTCGGCGCGGTGGCGATGGCCTGGCTGCCCCTACTGAATACCCCTGGCGTGATGCAGGCTCGCACGCGACTTCTGCGTCTGGCGGCGATGCTGGTTATCGCGATTGTGGCGGTGCGTCTGCTGGCTCAGCCAGCCTACGTGCACTATCTGGCCAGCGCGCCGCTGAATGGCGTCGTCACCCTGCCGCATCAGCCGGTTGAGGCTTTCAATCAGCATGGCGGGCTGCGACTGTTTAGCTGGGTTGCCAGCGTCCTGGGCGCCATTCTGTTTGCGTTCAGCGCCTGGCGTCACCGTAGAAACGGCGTGCTGTTCGGAGGGCTGCTGCTGATCCTGGCAGAGATCCTCTTCCGCTTTGTTTTCTTTAGCATCGGCTGATTGTGATGCGTCCTTTCTCCATAAAGCCCTCACCGCCCCCCGGCGTGGGGGCTTCTTGCCTGCGTAAAACGTTCTCGCGCCACCGCTGCCAGGCCTGTGCAGATGCCTGTCCGGTGGCGGCAATCAACATCGGTTCTGACGGGCCGCACCTCGACGCTGACGCTTGCCTGCGCTGCGGTAATTGTCTCTTCGTCTGTCCGACCGATGCGCTGACTCATCTTCAGCCCCCCAGACGCAACCTGCGCAACAACCGACTGGTCGGCCCCTTTTCGACCACTATTACCCCAGAAGAGCTGCTGCTATGGCATCGCCAGTACGCAATAGTGGGCGTGGAATTGGATTACGCGGCCCACCCCGCCTGGTTGCGTGCGGTGGCTGCGCTTAATGTGATCCTGAGGGAATTGAACGAAGCGGAGTGGCAGATTTTTCCACCGCCGTCGCGCCCTGTGGATGGCTTTCGTCGGCACTGGCTTCGCGTACCCGATGATGCGCACCAGACCGCCAGCATCACGGCAGATCAGCCGACACGCCTGCAGGCTTACCACCCTTTTACCCCTTACGAACTGGACTTTTCGCTATCACGCTGTGTGGCCTGTGGGGCCTGCGCCCGGGCATGCGCGGAAAAAGCGCTGCGCTTCACCCAGACCGCACTGGAGTGGGATTCTTCTGCCTGCTCCGGATGCCATGCCTGCACGGTGGTCTGTTTTACCGGGGCAATCACTCTCCGGCGAGAGATCGCCACAGCGCATGCGCAGCGGTTTCCGCTGATGCAGAAGGTCTGTTCCGTCTGTCGCCACCCCTTTTCTACCTTTTCGCCTCAGGCTGAGCGCTGTCATATTTGTCAGCAACATCGCCACGCCATGCGCGAAGCATAACCTCTCTTTATGTTCTCGCCCCGTCTCCCGGCTGTGCCGGTTCGGGGTAAGGATCCTCTTTTCGTTTACTGCCGCAGATTTAATCCTGTCGAAACAACAGCCTGGTGGCACACGCTTTTTACAAGGCGGCAAACTGGCACTTTGCATAAAATGAGTAAATGTTAATGATATTTTGCTAGCAGGTTATCAAAATTAAACAACTTTTCTTGTCTCTCTCATCGCTCTGCTTTAAACATCGCCTATGGAAAAAAATGGTCTGTTTAGTCAGCGCATTCGCTTGCGCCATCTGCATACATTCGTGGCCGTCGCTCAACAGGGAACGCTGGGGCGAGCGGCTGAAACGCTTAATTTAAGCCAGCCAGCGTTATCAAAAACGCTCAATGAGCTGGAGCAACTTACCGGTACCCGCCTGTTTGAGCGCGGGCGGCTGGGGGCGCAGCTTACGTTGATGGGCGAACAATTTCTGACCCATGCCGTTAAGGTGCTGGACGCCCTGAACACCGCCGGGCAGTCGTTGACGCGCAAAGATGAACACACCCCGGATGTGGTGCGTATTGGCGCCCTGCCCACCGCCGCGCTGGGCATTTTACCTGCGGTCATAGGCCAGTTTCATAAGCAGCAGCGCAACATTACGCTGCAGGTCGCGACCATGAATAACCCCATGCTGCTGGCGGGGCTCAAATCTGGCGAGCTGGATCTGGGCATTGGCCGCATGTCAGATCCTGAATTGATGAGCGGTCTGAATTATGAGTTGCTGTTCCTCGAATCCCTGAAGCTGGTGGTTCGCCCCAATCACCCCTTGCTTAACGATACCGTGACCCTGAGCCGGGTAATGGAGTGGCCGGTGGTGGTGTCGCCGAAAGGCACGGTGCCGCGTCAGACCGCCGAAACCCTACTTCAGGCACAGGGCTGCAAACTTCCGCCGGGCTGTATCGAGACGCTATCGGCCTCGCTCTCTCGTCAGCTTACGGTTGATTTCGACTACGTCTGGTTTGTGCCCTCTGGCGCCGTTAAAGAAGATTTACGCCAGGGCACCCTGGTCTCCCTCCCTGTCCCCTCCACCGGCGCGGGTGAACCTATTGGTGTACTGACGCGGGTGGATAGCCCTCTCTCTTCCGCCGCACAAACGCTACTAAGCTCGATACGAAAATCCATGCCGGTCTAATCACCCCACCTCAGGCCCGTCTTGTCGACGGGCTTTTTCTCGCCTTAATCAAATAATGCGAAATCATTCATTAACAATTGCGTAAAACAATTTAACAGATTTATCATAGCCGCCAATTCACCAAATGGTTCGTTAACACTGTAAAACGGTGAATTACACGGCCCGCTAGCTGGCTAATAGTGCATTATTTATGATAACCCTCCACCTCTGTTATCCATTTGGTACGCAAACCACTGGCAATGGTTTAAAGACGTTGAGGTTGTTCAGGAGATAGAAATGGCTTTAGGTAACACGCCACGCGGGATCCCCCGATTCCTGCTGTGGTTACTGGTCGGACTGATGGCAATTATCGGTCTGGCCGTAGGGGGGCTGGGCTTAAAGCTCGCCACCGTGGGGGGAACGTTTTACTTCCTGATTATGGGCGTGGTGATGCTTATCGCCGCGTTCTTAATTGCACGCCATCGCGTCAGCGGCATCGTCCTGTACGCTGTGGCATTCATCGCCTCGCTGTTCTGGGCGGTAAGCGATGCGGGCTGGGACTTCTGGCCGCTCTTCTCACGCCTGTTCACCTTCACGGTGCTGGCGTTCCTCGCGGCGATTGTCTGGCCGTTCCTGCGTGGTAGCCGTAAAGGCCCGGCTTTTGCGATTGCAGCCGTGCTGGCAGTGGCGATGCTGATCAGTTTCGGCTGGATGTTTAAACCACAAACGCTGGTCGCGGCCAACGAGCCGGTACCGGTGAAACCGGTCGCCGAAGGGCAACAACAGAAAAACTGGGCGCACTGGGGCAATACCACTCACGGCGATCGCTTTGCGGCGCTCGACCAGATTAACAAGCAAAACATCAGTGAGCTGAAAGTCGCCTGGGTCGCCCATACCGGGGATATCCCGCAGAGCAACGGCTCTGGTGCCGAGGACCAGAACACCCCGCTACAGATTGGCGATACGCTTTACGTGTGTACCCCATACAGCAAGGTACTGGCGCTGGATGTGGATTCCGGTAAAGAGAAATGGCGTTACGATGCCAAAGCGACCGCGCCAAACTGGCAACGTTGCCGTGGTTTGGGTTACTTTGAAGATAACTCTTCCGTGACAACGTCACAGAACGAGCCGCAGCCGGCCGCCTGTTTACGCCGTCTGTTCCTGCCCACGACCGATGCGCGCCTGATTGCCCTTAATGCCGATAACGGCAAGGTGTGTGAGGAGTTTGGCGAGCACGGTGTGGTTGACCTGAGCGTGGGCATGGGTGAGATCAAACCGGGCTACTATCAGCAAACCTCGACGCCGCTGGTTGCGGGTAATGTCGTGGTGGTAGGCGGCCGCGTGGCGGATAACTTCTCTACTGGTGAGCCGCCGGGTGTTGTGCGGGCCTATGACGTGCATACGGGTCAACTGGCGTGGGCCTGGGATCCGGGTAATCCGGAGATCACCGGCCTGCCGCCGAAAGGCCAGACCTATACGCGCGGTACGCCGAACGTCTGGTCGGCGATGTCTTACGATGCGAAGCTGAACCTGATCTACCTGCCGACCGGTAATGCCACTCCCGATTTCTATGCAGGTAACCGCACCGCGCTGGACGATAAATACAGCTCCTCCGTGGTGGCGGTAGATGCCACCACCGGTAAAGTACGCTGGCATTTCCAGACCACGCACCATGATTTGTGGGACTTTGACCTGCCTGCTCAGCCGCTGTTGTACGATCTGCCTGACGGCAAGGGCGGGACCACGCCGGTACTGGTCCAGACCAGCAAGCAGGGCATGATCTTTATGCTCAACCGCGAAACCGGCGAACCGGTGGCGAAAGTGGAAGAGCGTCCGGTTCCGGCGGGCAACGTCGAAGGCGAGCGTTACTCACCTACCCAGCCGTACTCCGTGGGTATGCCGATGATTGGCAACCAGACCCTGACCGAGTCCGACATGTGGGGCGCAACGCCGGTTGACTTGCTGCTGTGCCGTATCCAGTTCAAAGAGATGCGCCATCAGGGGGTCTACACCCCGCCTGGCCTCGATCGCTCCCTGCAGTTCCCGGGGTCGCTCGGCGGCATGAACTGGGGCAGCGTGTCGGTTGACCCGAACAACGGCCTGATGTTTGTGAATGATATGCGTCTGGGGCTGGCCAACTACATGGTGCCGCGCGCAAACGTTGCGAAGGACGCCAGCGGTATTGAGATGGGCATTGTGCCGATGGATGGCACCCCGTTCGGTGCGATGCGGGAACGCTTCCTCTCGCCGCTGGGGATCCCATGTCAAAAACCGCCCTTCGGGACCATGTCGGCGGTGGATCTGAAGTCCGGCAAGCTGGTGTGGCAGGTTCCGGTCGGCACGGTGCAGGATACCGGTCCGCTGGGTATCCGAATGCATATGCCCATCCCTATCGGGATGCCGACCCTGGGCGCATCGCTCTCAACCCAGTCTGGCCTGCTGTTCTTTGCCGGCACTCAGGACTTCTACCTGCGCGCGTTTGATACCGCCACCGGTAAGGAGATTTGGAAAGATCGTCTGCCGGTGGGCAGCCAGTCCGGCCCGATGACCTACGTTTCGCCGAAGACCGGCAAACAGTACATCATTATCAATGCAGGCGGCGCGCGTCAGTCTCCGGATCGCGGCGATTACATTATCGCCTACGCCCTGCCAGATAAATCGTAACCCGTTTCAACCCGCAACCGGCCACCTTTGTGGCCGGTTTTTTTACAGCGAGTTCTCCTGCCAGATAACCTCTTTGCCATTGCTGTAGCTCACCACCAGATTCTGTCTTACCCCCTCTGGCCAGCAGCTGCGAAGCACGGCGCGTTTCGTCTCCTCGAAGAAGGCCTTATCTCCTGCCGCGTTGTAGTCTGCTGCTCGCCCGTTCAGCTTGACGTTGAATGACACCGTGACCCGGCCCGAAAACTGCTGCGCCGCGGCCTGCTGCGGATAGCGTGGGGTGATCCGGTAAACGTCTCCCTCGCAATCTGCCAGGGCATCGTTATCCGCCGTACTGCCGCCCACCGGAAACGAGAGCCCGACGCCCACCCCGCTACTGCCGCCGCCAATGCCGACGCTGCCTCCTGACGAACAGCCCCCCACCAGCAGTGCCATACTGGCAACCTGCATAATTTGTGTTGATAGCTGCATCTTTGCGCTCCTCATCATCTCTTACACAGAGCATAGCTGTTGCTGACCACAGTCGAAAAAAAAGGGCTCATGCTGACGCATGAACCCTCTGGCGACTTACCGCGATGGGATTAGAACGTTTCCCAGTTATCGCTGGAAGTGGCGTTCACCGCCGCCGGGCGTAACGGCGTCGATGGCGCGCTGGGGGTGAAGGCGGTGCTGCTGCGCGTTTGCGCCGCGCCGTTAAGACGGAATGCGCCTACGGCTTCGGTCAGACGCGCGCCCTGCTCTTCCAGCGAGGCGGCGGCGGCAGAAGCCTCTTCCACCAGCGAGGCATTCTGCTGGGTGACTTTATCCATCTCGGAAATGGCCTGGCTTACCTGCACAATCCCGCGGCTCTGTTCATCGGATGCGGCGGCAATCTCCAGCATGATGTCGGTGACGCGTTTCACCGCCTCAACGATCTCATTCATGGTGTTGCCTGCAGCAACGACTTCACCCGAGCCCTGATCGATCAGGGTAACGGACTCGTTAATCAGCCCTTCAATCTCTTTGGCCGCATTCGCGCTGCGGCTGGCCAGGGTACGGACTTCGCTTGCTACTACGGCAAAGCCGCGACCCTGTTCACCGGCACGCGCCGCCTCTACCGCCGCGTTCAGCGCCAGGATGTTGGTCTGGAAGGCAATGCTGTTAATCACCGCGGTGATCTCAGAGATTTTCTTCGAGCTGGTGGAGATGTTACCCATGGTTTTCACCACCCCGGAGACCATCTGGCCGCCACGGCTGGCTTTACCTGAAGCATCTTCCGCCAGCTTGCTGGCGTGGTGGGCGTTGTCCGCGTTCTGTTTCACGGTGGCGGTCAGTTGCTCCATGCTGGCGGCGGTCTCTTCGATTGCCGCAGCCTGCTGTTCAGTACGGGAGGAGAGATCGGTATTGCCGGCGGAAATTTCGCTGGTACCGCGATAAATCTCTTCTGCCCCCTGACGCACGGTGCCGACGGTTTTCACCAGGGAGTGCTGCATGGTTTGCAGATCCTGCGTCAGACGACCAATCTCGCTGCGCCCGGTCAGGTCGTCGGCCAGCGTCAGATCGCCTTTGGCGATATGCGCAATACGATTAGCGGCGCGCTGCAGCGGATTGATTACCGTGCGGCGCAGCACCAGGAAGGTGATGGCAGTTAAGATCAACGCCAGCGCGAAGGCACCCACCATAAACATCAGCCCGAGCTGCGTACGGGAATGCGCCTGTTCGGCAAGCTGATTCGCGCGATCGGTACGGATTTTAATCGCTTTCAGCAAGATTTCGTTGTACCCGTCATCCAGCGGGCGGGCGCTTTCATTTTCATGATTGATGATAGCTTCAAACATGCCATTTTTGGCAAATTTCAGCATCGGCTGCAGCCCATTAATATAGGCCTCGTAACGTGCTTTGAGGTCGTTATCCAGCGCCTGGTCGGCAGGAGTACGCACCGCACGGTTCATATAGATTTTAAAGCTATCTTGCGACTGCTTAATACGGCGCTCTGCTTCCGCGATGTTTTGCTTCATTGCGTCCATTTCAGCGATACGGCTGGCAGCACCCGCGTGGATCATATTAATACGCGCGGTGCGCAGATGGTTCGAGCTGTTCGACAACCCGGTGCGCACTTCGATTTCTGATGTCACGTCCTGCTGGTCGGTATCAGCCTGTAACAGGAAATAACCAGCCAGACCTGAGCTCAGGGCAAACAGCAAAATAATGCCGCCGAGAATGGAGGAAAACAGCGGAAGCAACCTGATGTGATGCAGGAAGCTCAACTTGTGTTGCGCCCGCATCGTTGATGAAGTATCCATGACCGTCGACTCTCTTATAAGTAAGATGCGCAAAAAACACGCCCGTAATAGAGTCATCGGCACGGCAGAGAATTAGCTTATGGCTAAAATCGCCAGCCACGTCACACTTTAGAAAAGATTATTAAAGAAATGCCAGCGGCAGAAACCGCTGGCAGAATAATCAGTTATCGCCGAAATGGATAACCGTACGGATGGATTTACCTTCGTGCATCAGATCAAAGGCCTCGTTGATCTGTTCCAGCGGCAGACGGTGAGTGATGAACGGGTCGAGATTGATTTTCCCCACCATCGCATCTTCAACCATGCCAGGCAGTTGCGTACGGCCTTTTACCCCACCGAAAGCGGAACCGCGCCAGACGCGACCGGTCACCAGCTGGAATGGACGGGTTTTGATCTCCTGACCTGCGCCCGCCACGCCAATGATGATGCTCTCACCCCAGCCTTTGTGGCAGCACTCCAGCGCCGAACGCATCACGTTGACGTTACCGATACATTCGAAGCTAAACTCCACGCCGCCGTCGGTCAGTTCTACGATCACATCCTGCACCGGCTTGTCGTAGTCTTTCGGGTTGATGAAATCGGTCGCGCCCATTTCACCCGCCAGCTTGAACTTCTCTGGGTTGGTGTCCACGGCAATAATGCGCCCCGCTTTCGCCTGGACTGCACCCTGAATCACCGCCAGACCGATACCGCCCAGGCCAAAGACCGCGACGTTATCACCCTCTTTCACTTTTGCGGTGTTGTGAACCGCACCGATACCGGTGGTCACGCCGCAGCCCAGCAGACAAACTTTATCCAGCGGTGCTTGTGGGTTCACTTTTGCCAGCGAGATTTCAGCCACCACGGTGTATTCGCTGAAGGTACTGGTGCCCATGTAGTGGTAAATCGGCTCACCATTATAAGAGAAACGAGTAGTACCGTCCGGCATCAGCCCTTTACCCTGGGTAGCGCGAACCGCCTGGCAGAGGTTGGTTTTACCGGATTTACAGAACTTACACTCACCACACTCCGCGGTGTATAACGGAATAACATGGTCGCCCCGCTTCAGGCTGGTTACCCCTTCACCCACTTCCACCACTACGCCGCCGCCTTCATGCCCCAGCACCGCCGGGAAGACCCCTTCCGGATCTTCGCCCGAGAGCGTGAACGCATCGGTGTGGCAAACGCCGGTATGGGTTATTTTGATCAGCACTTCGCCTTTTTTCGGCGGTGCGACATCAATCTCAACGATTTTCAGCGGCTGACCAGGGCCAAATGCAACAGCAGCACGTGATTTCATAACGCTTTCCTTTTAGTGATGTCTGATTTTTATTTTAGATAAGAGCGCAGCAAATGGCCGACTTCTGCCATCCGTACTGCCCGCTGGTCCGGAGTGGTTTCACCCGTGACCAGCTCATCTTTGAGGTGAATTTCGACCATTTCGCCCATCAGCCCGTTCGCAGCACCGCGCACCGCGGCAATCTGTTGCAGGATGGACAGGCAGGGCTCCCCGGATTCCAGCGCGCGCTCAAGGGCATCAACCTGCCCACGAATGCGGCGAACGCGGGTAAGGACACGTTTTTTATCTTCGGGTGAATGTGGCATACGCCCTCCATATACTGTAGGGGGGTATACTATATAGGTTATGAACGGCTGTAAACCGTAACTTTTTACCGGTTTTAATGTGGGAGAGATGATTTATGAGGGAGGAGCTGGCGTTCCAGAGAGGCCTCTCGTGAGGCCTCCATTTACGGCACTTGTTTTGGCCACCGCCGGCGGCGGAGTTTCGGCACACATGAATGCGTGGTGAGTCGGGTTCCACAGATGGAGCACACTGCACCATGAGGTTGGTTATGTAACGAGCCGCCAAAAGAGGTGAAATAGAATCTCTTGCTCGTGCAAACCGGACATTCAAACTTGATGTTGGGGATAGGCCCCTCCAGTCAGGCGTATTGAACCTCTACCTTAACGTAAATTTCAGGCCTTGAGGGATATATCGTCTGATTGCGCGGCCATAATTATAAATATTATGAATATTTAGCGAAGTTGTGGGACTTTCTTATTACCGCTTTATCCATATAGACGCCTGGCATTCCACTCATCGCGGGTAATCTCCCATATTTCAGAGTCCAGTAGTCCGCTGACATACTGTTTCTTTTCGGTTTTAATCAGCCGCATACCGCTTCGAATTGATATTTGCCTTGAGCGGCTATTAACTACGGCTTTTGGTGCACGTAATACCGGCTTATTCAAGATATTAAACCAGTAATCCGTTGCGGCCTCGCTGGCTTCACGCATATATCCCTGCCCTTGCCATTCCGGGACCAGCCAAAAGCCCCGGTTATTATCCTCCACATCATATAAACAGATCAGACCGATAAGCGTATCGGGATCTTCACGGCGGCGGATTGACCAGAACCAGGCAATACTCTTTGCCACGTCAGGGAGGGCAACCTGATTCACATAATACTCCGCGCCATTATCGGGGTAAGGCCATGGCACCGTTGAGACCAGATACTGCACAATTTCCCAACGGGGAAAAGCGTGCTGAATTTGCCGGGCATCATCCTCGACCAGCGGTTTTAATAGCAAACGCTCTGTGGTTAACGCGGGTATCTGCATGCGTGTTCTCCTTGATGCTAAACATTGTCCGGATGAGACCACCCTACACCTCTCCCGAACATGAAGAGAACTCATGTTGTCGTGAAATTTAGTCGCTTTCACTCCTCCCGAGGCTCTGGCATAAAATATCCCTATTAACCAATTAATAACAAGAAGATCGCATTGAGCTAACTTGCGCACAGTCAAGGCTCTTCTCAATGTCCTTTTCTTATGACGTCCAGGATACCGAATTGCGATGAATACTGATTTCACCTTTACGATTAAAAGCAGCCGTTTCGATGAGAACTATAACCCCTCTGAGAATACGCGTATTACCACTAACTTTGCCAATCTCGCCAGAGGGGATAATCGTCAGGAGAATCTGCGCAATACGCTGGTGATGATGAATAATCGTTTTAATACCCTGGCGCACTGGGATAATCCAAAAGGCGATCGCTATTCCATCGAACTGGATATTATTTCCGTTGAGATGAATCTGGGGCCAAACGGCGAAAGCTTCCCGGCAATCGAAGTTTTGAGAACCTGGATCCTCGACCATAAAACGCATGAACGCACAGAGGGGATTGTGGGGAATAACTTCTCCTCGTATGTCCGCGATTATGACTTCAGCGTCGTGCTGCTGGATCACAACAAAGACAAGCCCGGCTTCAGCATTCCGGACAATTTTGGCGATCTGCATGGCAATATCTTTAAGCACTTTATCCATTCAGACGCGTATAAAGCGCACTTCAAAAAGGCGCCGGTAATCTGCCTGAGTGTATCGAGTAAAGATATTTATCACCGTACGGGCAATGAACATCCGGTTCTGGGTCATGAATATGCGCAGAATGGCGTGTCACTCACTGAACAATACTTCAATAAAATGGGGCTGCAGGTTCGCTATTTCATGCCCAAAAATAGCGTCGCGCCGTTAGCCTTCTATTTTACCGGTGATTTACTGCGTGATTACACCAATCCGGAATTGATCGGCACCATCAGTACGATGGAGACTTTTCAGAAAATCTACCGCCCCGAAATTTACAATGCTAACTCCGCGGCAGGCCAGCTCTATCAACCCAGCCTGACTCACCAGGATCACTCATTAACGAAAATTGTTTATGACCGGGAAGAGCGGAGCCAGCTGGCTATTGAGCAAGGCAAATTTACTGAAGAGCACTTTATCAAACCCTATAAGCATGTTCTTGAGCAGTGGTCTGCGCATTACGCTCTTTAATTAACCGAAAGTACAAGGCGATTTATTATGACAATCTTGCTACCCACTTCAACGGCTGGCAGCTTACCGAAACCTTCCTGGCTGGCGGAGCCCGAGAAACTGTGGTCCCCCTGGAAATTGCAAAATGAAGAGTTAATCGAGGGGAAAAAAGATGCGCTGAGCCTGGCCCTGTTTGATCAACTCCGTGCCGGGATTGATATCGTCAGCGATGGTGAGCAGACGCGTCAGCACTTTGTCACGACCTTTATTGAACACCTGAGCGGCGTAGATTTTGAAAAACGTGAAGTCGTGAAAATTCGTAACCGCTATGACGCAAGCGTTCCTACCGTGGTAGGGGCTGTTGCGCGCCAAAAACCGGTTTTCGTGGAAGATGCCCGTTTTTTACGTCAGTTAACCCATAAGCCCATTAAGTGGGCCCTGCCCGGCCCGATGACCATGATCGATACGCTTTACGATGCCCATTATAAAAGCCGCGAAAAGCTGGCCTGGGAATTTGCGAAGATCCTGAATCAGGAAGCGAAAGAGTTAGAAGCGGCTGGCGTCGATATTATCCAGTTCGATGAACCTGCTTTTAATGTTTTCTTTGATGAAGTGAATGACTGGGGTATCGCGGCATTAGAAAGGGCCGTTGAAGGGCTGAAATGCGAAACTGCAGTGCATATTTGCTACGGCTATGGCATTAAAGCCAACACCGACTGGAAACAGACGCTGGGTTCTGAGTGGAGACAATACGAAGAGGCCTTCCCTAAACTGCAAACCTCCAGCATCGATATTATCTCCCTGGAATGCCATAACTCGCGCGTACCAATGGATCTGCTCGAACTGATCCGCGGTAAAAAAGTGATGGTCGGGGCAATCGACGTCGCAACCCATACGGTCGAAACGCCGGAAGAGGTGGCGGATACGTTGCGAAAAGCGCTGCAGTTTGTTGATGCCGATAAACTTTATCCTTCGACCAACTGCGGGATGACGCCTCTCTCCCGCCGGGTTGCCAACGGCAAACTCAATGCCCTAAGCGCAGGTGCCGACATCGTGCGCGCTGAGCTCGCCGGAAGATAATTAGCCACCATCGTGGGCAAAGGTGAATTAAAAGCGGTTTTCTCTGCCGCACAGCATTCTCCTTCTGCCCCCTTTTCGGTTATCGTGGTCAGCAAATTTATTACCACAGGTAACATCTGCCATGGCGCTGATCCCAAAAAACTACACGCAGCTGGAAAGCGGCTACCGCGAAAAAGCCTTAAAAATTTATCCCTGGGTATGTGGACGCTGCTCGCGCGAGTTTGTCTACTCCAACCTGCGCGAATTAACCGTCCACCATATCGACCACGACCATACCAATAACCCGCCCGATGGCAGCAACTGGGAGTTGCTGTGCCTGTTTTGCCATGATCATGAACACTCGAAATACACCGAGGCGGACCAGTATGGCTCCACGGTAGTGGCGGGCGAAGATGCGCAAAAAGATATCGGGGCGGCAACATACAATCCCTTTGCCGATTTAAAAGCGATGATTGGCAAGAAAAAATAGTCGAGGAGGCTCGCAGCATGCTCAGAATTTTGGGAAAAAAATCATCCATCAACGTGCGTAAGGTGCTCTGGACTTGTGAAGAGGCGGGCATCGATTATCTTCAGGAAGATTACGGCAGTGGTTTTGCCTCAACCCAAACGCCTGAGTTCAAAGCCCTTAACCCCAATGCCATGGTGCCGGTCATTGTTGATGAGGGGTTCGTGCTGTGGGAGTCCAATTCGATTTGCCGCTATCTGGCGCGCAAAGCCAGCCGTGATGACCTGCTCCCCCTCGAAGCGCAGGCGGCAGCGAATGTTGAGCACTGGATGGACTGGCAGGCGTCGGAGTTTAACAACGCCTGGCGCTATGCCTTTCCGGCGCTTGCCCGCAAAAACCCCGCCTTTAACGATCAAAACGCGATTGCCAACGGCATTACCGAATGGAATCACTGTATTGATATCGTCGAACAACAACTTCAGCGTACCGGCGCCTGGGTCACGGGTGACACCTTTACCCTCGCGGATATTGTGCTCGGGTTATCGGTGAATCGCTGGAAAATGACGCCCTTCCCCCATCCTGATGTTCCCGCTATCGACGTATGGTTTGAAAAACTGAATCAACGTCCGGCCTTTTTACGGCATGGTAACAATGGCATGGTGTAAATACGACCGCTATGGCGATGAGGTCGTGGTTTAGCTGTGTAGTAGATCGGTGTTGAGCGGGGAATGGGTGTTTCTCATAAGATAAGCTGAATCCCTTTTGAGAAAGCCCCGCCCCCTCGACAGTCACCAAACTCCCTTGCTCGCGCTATCCCGTATTAACCATTTTGCCCGGGGCACATGACGACGAATACGGTACCGTGGTTTGTAACTCAGAGAGTATTTCTTCCAGAATTGTTAATTTTCAAAGGATAATAACTCACTGCGTTGTCCCTCATGAGTCCAAATGGGCAATGTTTAAACTGGCACGGCAATTCACGATCGCATATCTGACCCACTTCCCGGCGGTTACCCGGACATTCATTCTTCATCCGAAAACCCAGCCAACGTATTGATGAATAAGGCATTGCATGTGCAATCCATACGCGTTTCCATCGATTATCAATCAGGATCCCTTTCTCAGTCATCGTGACGACTTCCCCGGTACTTACGTAATAATCCCCTTTGAACCACAGGATATAATTGAGGCCATAGGGTGTCTCTACCTTTCCAAAAATCGTACCCGTATCCGGGCTAGCAACAATCTCAACTATCTTCCACTCCATAAAACCCCTTTCATTGCTGTTCTGATACTCTTTTGTGCCTGTCATAAGGCTTCTATGAGCCCTGCGTAATTTCGCGATGAAAAATAAGAGTAGATTTAAAAGCCGTGAACTTCAAATAACCTTACAAAGAAATATGAATATTTACAATTGCGATTTGCGTTATGTAAACATCCCTCGCGGGAAGGGGGTTCTGTGGAGAGGCGTTCGGTAAGGGGGTTGCAGTACGTTATGGGGCTACGCGTAGAAAAGGTATTAACATAAAAGAATATAACGTCAGGTAATGGTACCAGTGGGACAACTGCCTGAAGCTGAAGGTCTATAATGAGTGAGAAGCAGAAATTTAAGTTTCTACTATTTCCTTAACTCCCTGATTCAGGAAAAATAGCATCTGGCATAACTTTTTATTATCCCAACCAGTGCTTTGGGTATATCGATCATATGCGTAAATTACAAAAATTAATTGCGGCCGAGCGCACCACTTTTTCACCATACTCTCGCCTCCCTTCGAGTGCGATATCTCGTATTGCATCGAAATGTAGAAAGGATGAAATTGCCGATGCGCATATCTTGCTAAAGGAGCTCAAAGCTGAATTGGCGACAGTTCCTGAATGGGATGGGGATACACATGATGACATCTGGAGAACCATCGAACTGTTCAGAGCCATCCTTGAGAAGTTAAAATAATATATGTGTTTGTTGTCCATTTCAGGTACAAGGCAAGCATGCACTGGCATTGAAGATCCTTTATGAGCGAGAAATGGATAAGGATCTTATTCACGATGTCTGCACCAACGCCACTATGGAATATCGAAGCCCAAAGCATTATCGTTCGAGATGAAGTAAATGTGTGGCAATCCCCCATCTTACAGCAATACATCGTCCATTTATCAACTCGAAAACGGAGTAGCTCGCGTTGGGTTGAGCGTACCAGGAGAAATTATCGACAGCACCTTCTTTGAAGGTGGCAATAACGCCCTGACTGACGTGCCCGTGAGACACAATACATATTGTTTGATGATGTGAGCTTGCCTCCAGACTGTGTAAAAAACTTATGACTCGCTGAGAAGCATGCGCAAGAGACTCTCCACCAGGTGGGCAGTACGCGGCATCAAACCTGAATAACGCCTCTGCGTCGTCAGGATGATTTTGTAGGAGATGATTTGCTGACATCCCCTCAAACTGCCCGAATGCCTGTTCTTTAAGGGCTGCTTCTGCCAGCAACGAGCAGTGAAAGCACTCAGCCAGGCGCTGCCCCATTGCCAGGCACGCCCAAGCGGAGACGCGTAAATGCATTCTATCTGGTAATCACTTGCTGCAAGCGCTGCCAGTAAGGCAGATGTTTCGCGCGCACCCCGATGGGTCAGTGCGCTATCACTGTGTCCCTGAATAATTCCTCTCGAATTCCACTCTGTTTCCGCGTGTCGAACAAAAATCACTTTCATCGTTAAAGGACCATGCAACTTGTTGGTTTAAATGCTCCAGACTTCGCGATATCAAATACAACTGGCTGATGCAGTGGAATGCTTTTCTGCTAAGGACGAATCAATAAGTGTAGTTGAATGCCGTTACGCTGTGTTCCCGCAGAAATGCCTGAGGCCACTGTGGATGACGCCTGTGCCCGGCACAAAGCGGACAAACTCACTGCGTTGCAGGTCCGCTATGAGCGAGAAGCGGACGTTATATGTATAAGTAAAAAAGTGCTGATTTGTCATTCAAGCCCTGATAACTTGAATGACAATGAAAACACAATCATTTCTATTCCATTCAATTATTATCACCTGTCTGACTCAGGTGGGATAACGTTCGCCATTTTCCCGCCGGTAAGGCGGGCCTTACCGGAAATTAACCAGTGAGGTAAACAATGGACACCGCTACAGTAACCCCATCAGAACAACCTACTTTGCACCTGTTATGTGGAAAAATTGCATCAGGTAAATCCACACTGTCAGCAAAGCTGGGAGCATCACCCGGCACCGTCGTTGTCAGTGAGGATCATTGGCTGGCTGCTCTCTTTGCTAAAGAAATGCACTCCATATCTGATTATGTCCAGTATTCCTCAAGGCTCAAAAATGCTGTGAAGCCTCATCTGGTATCACTTCTCAAAGCAGGGTTATCGGTTGTTCTGGATTTTCCGGCAAACACACAAGCTAATCGTGAATGGATGATGCACATCATTAAGGAGTCAGGTGCCAGGCATAAGCTGCACTATCTGAACGTATCAGATGAGGTATGTAAATCCCGCCTACGCGTGCGTAATACGGAAGGTGGGCATGAATTTTCGGCTACAGATCAACAATTCGAAATTATAACGCGTTACTTCTCAGAGCCGATGGCAGATGAAGGTTTTGATATTGTTGAATACAGCTGAATTTTCCTTTCAACAGATAAGCCGCCAACTGGCGGCTTTAACAACGCTCGATCTTTTAAGGCCATACAGGATACTAAAATGAACTCAACGTCCGGTTAGAGGGAAAACCCTTACAGGATGGTTCCTGCTTTGAAGCAGAAAGGAAATCATGCATGGTGAACGTATGATTTTGACTTAAATATTAATTAGTTCAGCAGAACTAGTATATAATTTTAAATCAGTTTTCTGACAACAAAGGAAGAGTTATGGCGCTGAATTCATCAGGAATCGAAGTGTTATTTATTGCTGGATTTGGTCCCGTCTCGGTAACAGCAGAATCGGGCACCGCGTTTTATATCGATACGCTGGGCCTGCCGCTTAAAGCAATGGATGGCAACAGTGAATATCTTTTATCTGAAGAAGGGAAGCTTGAGGGCGTTAAACATTTTGCGGTATGGCCACTTTCACAGGCTGCTACCTCGTGTTTTGGTATCCCGCAGTGGCCGTCTCATCTGAGTAAGCCGCAGGGCTGGATTGAATACGAGGTTCAGGATCTTGATTTGGCCACCCATATCTTGAGTGATAAAGGTTATCACTTATTGGTAGCTAAACGCACAGAACCCTGGGGGCAAACAGTTACGCGCTTACTCAGCCCGGAAGGATTACTCACCGGACTTACGGTAACACCCTGGCTCCGTAGCTAAGTAAAATCCGCTTCCGGCGCGGAGCGGATATGTACGCTGGTCTATAGCATCTGTGAACAACCTACAGGATTAATCTTATAGTGTATTTCTGCGCTTCCACTCATCTACCACATCACCTAAATTTTTGGGAATATCATTTCTTATCCAGCCCATAAATGCACGATCAAATTTAAAATTTGGACCACATTCATCAATCATGAAACGACGAACATTTTGTGTATTTTTGTAGTTGTCATCGACGACAGTTGTGCGATCTAAAGAAGAACCATGCCAGTCTGTTTTCATTTATTTATTCCCGGAAACAAGGGTAATTGCTTAAAAGCTACCACACTAACTTTAATATGTCCGCTTCTGGCACAATGCGCACAGACTCAATGAGCTGCAGGTCCGCTATGTGCGAAAAATCTACCTCATTGCTGTTTTGAAGGCTCTTATTTAGCACTCCCTAAATCGTGATCGCTTTCTGTACCTTTAAGCATAAGCGTGGTTTCTTCAATCCGCAGGAAGCGACCGGACTCGTCTGTCTCTGCGAACATATAGACTTCCATGACAACTTCTGAACCGTCGCGCTTAGTGCACAGTACGCGGTGCCTGGTGGCGTAAAGATTTCTTTCACGAAGCTCGTCAAGTACATCGATCCGTGCAAAAGCGCAGATTTCCCGAAGCTTACGTGCATGTTGAGCAAACCCTTCACGATCTTCCCAGCAGCCATTTGTACGCTGCCGATAGCTGGGGCTAAAGTACCGATCGATGACCTTTTCAAGGGGCAGCTTCTGCTGGTTAATTAGTTCATCCAGAACCTTATCAATAGTAATGGTTTCCATGTGTGCTCCTCACTAAATGTTGCGAGCATTTTACAGTCGAATTACTGGCCTTGATGCGTTATAAAAGACATTCAATACCCTTAAAGCGCCAAATATGACTGTTCCCATGATTCCATTATCTCTGGCTTCCTCTCATGAAGGACCGGATCTCTTCGCCGTGATAAGCCAGTCAGGTGTGGTAAGGGAAACACCCCGTCATCACCATGCTCGTGGACAGTTACTGGGAGCCGAACATGGACTGCTAACAGTTGATGCCGGTAATTGTCTCTGGGTAGTGCCAGCAACGCATGCAGTCTGGATACCTCCAGCTTTACCGCACGGTTTATATTCGCATGGCCCCTACTCAGGCTGGAGTGTCTATGTCGCCGCTTCTGCCTGCAAAGAGTTACCTGAGAAACCCTGTATTTTCTCTTTTACAGGCCTGCTGCGCGAAGCCGTAATGCGGGCGGCGAGCTGGAAAGGAAATGCTTTTACTGCATCGCAGGCACGGTTGGCCGGTGTCATTCTTGACGAGATCCAATCGCTTCCGCTGACTCATCTCGGTCTGCCAATGCCCAAGGATGTCCGACTCCGCAAGATTGCACGCGCTCTTTCAGAACGGCCAGACGATAACCGCAGTCTTGAAGAGTGGGCAGCCTGGGCCGGGACATCGCCACGGACGATCACGCGGCGATTCAGCGCTGAAACTGGCTTTAATTTCACTGAATGGCGACAACGCGTGCGCTTGCTCAGGGCTCTCGAGCTTTTGGCTGCGGGCCAGCCTGTAACGGCAATCGCGCTGGATCTGGGCTATGACAATGTGAGCGCTTTTATTGCCCTATTTCGCCGTGTATTTGGCGTGACGCCTGGACGGTATAAATGTTAAGGCAATATCTTGTATAGAAGGCAGAACGTGAATCGTTGAGGTAGATAATAGGTACATTACTCATGAGTAGACGACTTAATAGAGATTATAGAACCAAAGTCAGAAATATACCTCGACGCATAAAAGCGCTTAATCGTTGGGCTGGTACTTTTCATAACCTTGAACGTAGCGTCTTTCCAGAAGAGCAGCATTACTGGAATTTCAAAATCCCAGTGGATATCAATCTCATTGAGGGGAAATACAGCACGTTTAAAACTAAAGCAGCTTGTGCACAAGCTTTAATTAATGCTTGTTCAAACCTTATAACTGCTACTGCCAGCATAAATTATAGTCCTCGAATTACCGCTGTAGTATGTCTGCCGGATATGTTTACAAGCGAGGTCTGTCTTTATCGCTCCGAAGAATATTATCAAGGCTTTATAACTGAAGATCGTTCTGAGAATGGTGCTTCCGCTTTGATCAAAGATCGTAGCCTTGCAGCCGAATGGGGACTCGTTTTGCCAGATAACGTACAGGAAATAGGCATCTCACTCGCTTATTATGGAAGTGAAGATTGGGATGAGTGGTTCACGGGAGAACGCTGGTACTATGGTCAAGTGACTTAAAGAGTTTCATTCATTTGATTAAAAGTTTCTGCCTGCACAAATTAAAACTGCGAGCCAAAAGACTCGCAGTTTTTTATCTGATATCACTATCAGTTCAGGGAATTATGACTTACCAGAGCTACGGCCACCGCTGTGGCTGTTCTGCCCCCCTTTTTTCCCTGCTTCCGACGCACGTTGCGGATCGTCCTTGAAACTCCCTCCGCTGTGCTGACCGCCTTTACGTCCGGCCTCAGATGCCTTTTCACGGTCTTCAGCGAAATTACCGGAACCACCACGATGTTCTGCCATATCTTAAACCTCTTTCGTTTCGTTTATGTCAGTAGATACAAATAAACCTGCTTATTTGTATCGCTCGTCGTTTGATAGTTAAATTTAGCCCCTATCTATAAACAGTCAACTCTATATTTCGCTAAGGCGCACCAGACTTTTCTTATTATATCTCGCATTACCGCATCGCTTTAATAAAATGCCGCTAGCAAGGTTCGCTCGTTGCCAGAATATTAGGATTACTCTCATGGCTGGAATGCTTAAATTAAAAGGGAGGCGGAAATATCTCCAAACTCAATCTGCGCTTCGCTTAATACTTCCATATTACCGCTGCGTTAATAACCGATTATTTACGCTGCAAAAAGTCATTGAATACAAAGAGATTAATCTCTCCCGTCAGGTTTTTTAGGTGAAGGCGTCATTTTTGCTCTAGGCTTTATAGTTAATAAGATTCATTCTGCCAGCATCCCTGAATGAATATTCCTCCTGAACTCGCTATCGAATATTCACTGGAGAATCATTAATGAAAGCACTTACCTACCATGGTCCTCATCATGTCAGCGTCGACAATCAGCCCGATCCTGGGCTGCAGGCAGCTGATGACATTATCCTTCGCGTGACGGCGACGGCCATCTGCGGTTCAGACCTTCACTTGTATCGCGGAAAAATTCCCGGCACCCACCATGGCGATATCTTTGGCCATGAATTTATGGGTGAAGTCGTTGAAACCGGGTCACAGGTCACTGCGGTGCGAAAGGGCGATCGGGTGGTGGTGCCGTTTGTTATCGCCTGCGGCGATTGCTTCTTCTGCCATCTGCATCAATACGCGGCATGTGAAAGTACCAACAGCGGCAGGGGCGCAATACTAAACCGTAAGGGCATTACCCCGCCCGCCGCGCTGTTTGGTTATAGCGATATGTATGGTGGCATCCCCGGCGGTCAGGCGGAATATGTCCGGGTGCCGAAGGCTAATACCGGGCCATTTAAAGTCCCTGACACCCTGTCCGATGAAAAAGTGCTTTTCCTTTCAGATATTCTGCCTACCGCCTGGCAAGCGGTTAAGAATGCCGAAGTCACGCAGGGTTCAAGCGTGGCGATCTATGGTGCCGGGCCTGTCGGGCTCTTAAGTGCAGCCTGTGCTCGTCTCAGTGGCGCAGAGCAGATTTTCATCATCGATCATAACGACTACCGGCTCGAATTTGCAAAACAGCGTTATGGTGCCATTCCTGTCAATTTCGATAAAAACGACGATCCGGCCCAGTGGATTATTGAGAACACCGCGGGCCATCGTGGCGTCGATGCCGTAATTGACGCCGTTGGTTTTGAAGCGAAAGGCAGCCTCACCGAGACGGTGCTCAGTAACCTGAAAATTGAAGGCAGCAGCGGGAAAGCGATAAGACAGTGTATCGCCGCGGTTCGCCGGGGCGGGATCGTCAGCGTGCCGGGCGTATACGCCGGTTTCATTCATGCGTTTATGTTTGGCGATGCGTTCGATAAAGGGCTGACCTTCAAAATGGGGCAGACGCATGTGCATGCCTATTTACCGGACTTATTGAATCTGATTGAGCAAGGCTTGCTGACGCCAGAAGAGATTGTTACCCATCATCTTCCTCTGGAAGAGGCAGCACGCGGGTATGAGATCTTTGAAAAGAAAGAGGAGATGTGTCGCAAAATCATTCTGGTGCCGGGCATGGCAACCGGAAAGGCGACAGTCTGAGGCCTGTCGGCCCTGTCATGGATAAGCCCTACGCCAGTACCGGGCGTAGGGCTTTGAGTATCGTCTTCTTACGTCCGCCTTTACGGCGAACCTGGATGGCCCTCATCGATTTAACGACAGCGCAGCAAATCCCCTATTCGGGTCGTATACCGCGGTGAGAGCATCTCCCGCTTCATCTGCCACTGCTGCTGAATCCCCTGCCCGGCAAAATAGAGCGTGCCGCGCCCTTTCTCATTCATCTTATCCATTATCGTCATTAGCGCTTCGCTGTTATGCCGGGGCGGCGCTTCATCAAAGAGATTCAGTTGCGCCACACCAACGCTGAAAAAATCGCCCAGCATCACCCCCGCTTTTTGATAGCGATGCCCTTCTCGCCAGATTTTATCCAGACAGCGGGTCGCCGCGTTGATGAGGTCACGGCTGTCCTGGGTGGGCGTCAGCAATTTTACCGAGGCGCTGTTCCCGTAATAGGGCTCGTTCAGGGCAAAGGGCGAAGTTTTCACAAAGGCGGAGACAAACCGGCAGTACTGATGCTCTTTACGCAGCTTTTCCGCCGCGCGAAAGGCATAGCTGCATATCGCCTGGCGCATTGACTCATAGTCGCTCACCCACTCACCAAAGGAGCGCGAGCAGACGATCTCCTGCTTGTCGGGAACAAATTCTTCAAACCCCAGACACGATTCCCCGCGCAGTTCCCGCACGGTACGCTCCAGCACCACGCTGAAATGTTTGCGGATCACCCCGATGTGGGTATCGGCCAGATCCAGCGCCGTGCGGATCCCCATCGCCTCCAGCCGTTTGCCGATGCGTCGCCCCACGCCCCAGACCTCCTCGACTGGCAGCGCGGCCATCAGCCTGCGCTGACGATCAATATTCGACAGGTCCAGCACGCCGCCCGTCTGGGTCTGCCATTTTTTTGCCGCATGATTCGCCAGCTTGGCGAGCGTTTTCGTGGGTGCAATTCCGACCCCGACGGTCAGGTGAGTATGCTGCTTCACGGTGGCGCGGATCTCCTTGCCAAATTCCGTGAGGTCACGGCAGTTACGTACCCCCGTCAGGTCGCAAAAGGCTTCGTCGATGGAGTAGATCTCTACGCGCGGCGTCAGCAGCTCCAGGGTATCCATCACCCTGGCGCTCATATCGGCATACAGCTCGTAGTTGCTGCTGAAGGCCACAATGTTATGCCGGCGAAAAATCTCTTTCTGCTTAAAGTACGGCGCTCCCATTGTTACCAGCCCCTTTGCTTCGGCGCTGCGGGCAATCACACAGCCGTCATTATTCGACAGCACCACCACCGGCCGTCCCTGAAGATCCGGGCGGAAGACGGTTTCACATGACGCGTAAAATGAATTCACATCACAGAGGGCAAACATGCTAGTGGGTCGCTTTGATGATATAGGTGACCACGCCGAAGATATCGAGCGACGCTTCGCTGCCGATCACAATCGGTGAGTAGGCACTGTTCATGGGGTTGAGCTGGATCCGGGGGCGCAGCTGCAGGCGCTTCACCGTAAATTCGCCTTCAATGGCGGCAATCACGATATCTCCGTGGTCCGCCTTTCTGGCGCTATCAACCACCAGCAAATCGCCGTCGCCAATCCCGGCGTCAATCATCGAATCCCCCGCTGCTTTCACAAAATAGGTCGCGCTGGGGTGCTGGATTAAAAGTGCATTCAGATCGATACGCTGCTCGACATAATCTTGCGCCGGGCTGGGGAAGCCACACTGAACTAAATCACTAAATAGGGGGAGCGCTATTACTTCGCGCAACTCTGCGGGTCTGTACAACATCATTATACACGCCTCTTATACTGTTTTTATATACAGTAGTTTCAATGACGAAGACGATCAAGCGGCATTTTTGCCGCGGCTGGTTATGCTTTCGCCAGGCCGCAGCTAACTGTTTCTCTTTGCAGAAAATTAAAATTTGTAAATCCGGGGCAGAATAAAAAAACAGCAGGCTAATCATGACCACTGAAATGAATAAGAAAACGGCTATAAGGGGTAGCAAAGAGAAATTGCCTCCTACGCATTTATCAATCCGTTCAGATTTTCGACAGATTTATCCATGCGTCGTACACCGCGGCCTGGCGCGTAATTGACAGTTCAGCCTAAGAAAATGTCACCCTGCGTGCCTCCGGAATCTGCGTTAGCGCATCCAGGACAAATCTTAATTTTCCACAAAACCTTCACTTTTGTCAGGTTTTCCACTCCTCCCCTACGGCGGTAAACCAGGCGAAACTTATATTTCCCGCGCTAACTCCTTTATCTACCGCGATATATTATTAGCATATTTAATGCACGCTAAAATAATGCCCTGGCTGGCTTACTTGATCATTTCACCGTTCGGTCTACATTTATTTCTGCAACCTTGCGGAGTGTTTCATTCCCTACACTGGAATATCTATATTGAAATCAGGAGAACGTTTATGACAACACATCGAGGCGGTTCCGGTAATTTTGCAGCAGACCGTGAGCGTGCGTCCGCGGCCGGGCGCAAAGGTGGACAGCGCAGTGGTGGAAACTTTAAAAACGATCCACAGCGCGCATCTGAAGCGGGCAAAAAAGGCGGACAAAATAGCCGCGGCGGTGGTCGTAAAGCTGCAGAATAAAAGTTCCAATATATTCTTTGGCCGCTCTTAATGGTAGCCAGAAATAAATTTAGCACCGTGCGTAAATATGCGTAAATAAATGCCCTGAGACCTGATTGAATTTGCGGAGGTTGATTATGCTGCATTTAAGACGACGAGTTCGTAATGTGCGTAACAGTCATCGTTGCGGTGACGATGTTGGCTGGATGATGGCGGGTGATAGCGAGTTGCTCCGTTCGCCGGAAAGTGGCCCCGGGATGCAGGTCGCCAGAAAGCTGGACGACCCTACCCACGAATCTACGCTGGAGCTCGACCCGCTCCAGAACTGGCTGGTAGACACCATGGCCAGACGTGAAATCAAGTAATCAGCTGTTGAGTAGTGAAATGCGTTTTGTGTTTTTTGCTTAGCCCGGAGCGTCACTCCGGGCTTTTTTTATGGCCTTAGCGGCGCAGCGGCAGCCCTGCCGTCTCTCTGGCGCGCAGTACCGTCAGGAAGGTGATAAGCGCCGCGCCCATCACATACAGCGCTGGCGAGAATGGATTGCCGGTCGCGGTCATCAGGTAGGCAGAGAACCACGGCGTGATGCCACCAAAGAAGGCCACCGCCAGGTTGTAAGCAATCGCCATCCCACCGTAACGAATACGGGTAGGAAACAGTTCGGCCATTGCCGCGCTGCAGGCGCCATCGAAGGCGGCGATAAAGGCACCCAGCAGCAGCATGGCCAGCACCGCAGAGAGCATATCGCCATTGGCCATTACCATCATTGCCGGGTAAGTAAAGAGGATAAAACCGGCGCACCCGGCCAGCATTAGCGGCTTACGGCCAAATTTATCCGAGAGATACCCCATAAAAGGCACCATGACCGCAATGCCAAACAGCCCGAGGGTGGTGATGGCATAAGAATCCAGCTTCGAATAGTGCATCTCGGTAGAGAGATAGCTGGGCATAAAGGTTTGCAGCGTCCAGTGCCCTACCGCTTTGATCACCACAAAACCGACGCAGAAGAAGAGCGCGCCCCAGGCTTTGGTTACGGCAGCATGCAGCGGCGCGGCTTCGGTTTTACCGCTCTTGAGCGTTTCGAGAAATTCGGGGGAGTCTTCAAGCTGGTTTCGCAGGTACAGCCCCACCCAACCCAGCGGCCCGGCGATCAAAAACGGAATGCGCCAGCCCCAGTCGTTCATTGCCGCCTCACCCAACCCTGCGGTAAGCAAGAACACCAGCCCGGAACCGGCAACAAAGGCCATGAATCCAAAGTTGTCTATCCAGCAGGTAAAGTAACCGCGGCGCGCGTCAGGCGCATATTCCGCAAGGAACGTGGTCGCACCGGCGCTTTCGCCCCCGGCGGCAAATCCCTGAATCAGGCGGGTGATCACCAGCAGCACCGTGGCGGTGATGCCAATCTGCGAAAAGGTGGGCAGCAGCCCCATCACAAAGGTCGCGCCAGAGGTCAGCAGGATCACCGTCGCCAGTACCTTGCGTCGGCCTATGCGATCTCCAAGCGAGCCGAAATAGAGTCCCCCAAGCGGGCGCATGACAAACCCGGCACCAAATACCGCAAACGACGACAGCAGCGCTACCGCGGGGCTCTCCGCATGAAAGAACTGCAGGCCAATAATCGCGGCCAGCGTACCGTAAAGCCCAAAATCGAACCATTCGACAAAATGGCCAACGCCGGTGGCGAGCAGCACCTTACGGAGTTTGCGGGCCACGGGGATCTCCTTTTCGGATACCGCGCGATCTAATGAGGGCTGAGCTGAGGGGTTCATACTCTCTCCTTTGCAGGGTGCCGACTGGCGGGCGGTGGAACGCGAAGCGGCCTGACGATCATACCAGCAAATGCCGGACAGGATGAACGCGCGACAGTGTTTCTATTATAGATATACCCTTTAGGCGTAAAATACCCAGCGCGAAAGATGAAAATGTGAACTGACGCGAGAAAAACAAAAACCCGCTACGGGTAGCGGGTTTGAACGGCGCCTGGCGTGCGGTCAGGAACGCTTTTTCGGCATCATACGCAGCAGGGTGTTGTCTTTCCAGTAATAGTGGTGCAGTAGCGCGGCAAAGGCGTGAATGCCAATAATAAAGTAACCCGCCTTCGCGAGGGTGACATGCCAGCTCTTCAGCAGATCCACCACCTCAAAATTGGACTCTGCCGCGTGCGGCATACCCAGCCCAAAAGCAAACCAGGTATTGCCACGGTTATACATCATCACCAGCCCAATCAGCGGCAGCGCAATAAAAAGCAGATAAATGAGGAGATGCCCCAGATGCGACAGCCCGATATACATCGATTTCGGCTTCGGCACGATAGGCGGCGCCGGGTATTTCAGGCGCACCAGCAGGCGCGTCACCATCAGCACCAGAATAGAGATGCCGCAAGAGACGTGAACCATGTTAATGACCGGGCGGGCCGAGCGCGGAAACAGGCCGCGGAACTCCATGGCGCAGTAGGCCACGATCACCAGCAGAAAGACCAGCCAGTGAATGCTGATTTGCAGGCCGGTATATTTATTGCGCATACATTTTCCTGAACGAAACGTCGAAAGCGTCAACATAACCACCTTTACTTAAAAATTCATTAAGTTTTCTCTATGGATTTTCAAAAACTTCCCGTCACATGAAGCATATTCAGTTGCCCTGGCAAGATTCATAGTCTAATCCTGGAGAGGTTCAACGTATCGTTACGTTCATTCAGGAGCACACCATGAGTAAAATTGGTATTAACGGATTTGGACGCATTGGACGCCTGGTACTTCGCCGCCTGCTGGAGACGAAAGACAGCAACACCGTAGTCGCAATTAACGATTTAACCTCCCCCAAAGTTCTGGCCTACCTGTTAAAGCACGATTCAAACTATGGCCCCTTCCCCTGGAGTGTGGATTTCACCGAAGATTCGCTGATTGTCGATGGAAAATCGATCTCGGTGTATGCCGAAAAAGAGGCGAGCCATATTCCGTGGAAAGCGGCCGGGGTCGATCTGGTGGTAGAGTGCACCGGTTTTTACACCTCTCAGGAAAAATCACAGGCACATATTGAGGCGGGCGCGAAAAAAGTGCTGATCTCTGCGCCGGCCGGGGAGATGAAAACCATCGTCTTTAACGTTAATGACGACACCATCGACGCCAGCGACACCATTATCTCCGTCGCCTCCTGCACCACCAACTGCCTGGCGCCGCTGGCCAAAGTGCTGCATGACGCATTCGGCATAAAGGTGGGCACCATGACCACCATCCACGCGTATACCGGCACCCAGGCGCTGGTGGATGGCCCGCGCGGTAAGGATCTGCGCGCTTCCCGGGCGGCGGCAGAGAATATTATTCCCCATACCACCGGCGCGGCGAAGGCCATTGGGCTGGTGATCCCGGCGCTAAGCGGCAAACTGAAGGGGCACGCCCAGCGCGTACCGGTGAAGACCGGCTCCGTGACTGAACTGGTCTCGATTCTGGAGAAAAAAGTGACCGTGGAGGAGATCCACCAGGCGCTGAAAAAAGCCACCGAGGGCAATGAGTCCTTCGGCTATACCGACGAAGAGATTGTCTCTTCCGACGTGATCGGCTCGCATTTTGGTTCGGTATTTGATGCCACCCAGACCGAAGTGACCGACGCCGGTGATGTGCAACTGGTAAAAACCGTCGCCTGGTATGACAACGAATATGGCTTTGTCACCCAACTGGTGCGCACGCTGGATAAATTTGCCGCACTGTAATCGCATCGCGGGCAGCCCTGCTGTCCGCGCCTTGTGAATAGGTGCAAGTTTTCCCTTTCGTGACTCTGTTATAACAACCACTTACTTCAGAAGGAGCGTTGTTATGGAATCACTCAGCCGCGAAACACTCGAACGCCAGATGGCGCAGGCCGTCAGCCAGGCCACGACCTTCCACATCTGGCCCGAAGGCGAAGCGCCGGGTGCCGCCGCCAGCGATGCGGTCTTTACCCCCGAACCGAAACATACTGGCACCTCTGACTACGATCGTTCCGTGACCGGGGTGCGCGCTCCGCAGATCACCGTCTATGCCCCTGCCCGGCCGAACGGCGTGGGGATCTTGGTTGCACCGGGTGGCTCTTATCGCCGCGTGGTGCTCGATAAAGAGGGCAGCGCCCTCGCCTCGTTCTTTAATCAGCGCGGTTATACCCTGTTTGTGATGACCTACCGGATGCCCGGCGACGGCCACGAGGAGGGTGCCAATGCGCCGCTGGCCGACGTGCAACGCGCCATGCGCACCCTTCGCGCCAGAGCGGCCGAGTGGAAGCTCGACGCAAGCCGCATCGGCGTACTCGGCTTCTCGGCGGGGGGGCACGTCGCCGCGAGCCTCGGTACGCGGCATGATGAACCGGTCTACACACCGCGGGATGCCATCGACGAGCATGACGCCCGCCCGGCCTTTATGGCGCTGGTCTACCCGGTGATCACGATGCACGCAGATATCGACCATCCCGGTTCGCGCCATGAGCTGATTGGTGATACGCCAACCGCGGAACAGATTCGCCATTACTCGCTGGAAGATCGCGCCAGTGCCGACGCCCCGCCCACGTTTTTGCTGCATGCCGTGGACGACCCGGCGGTAAAAGTGGAGAACAGCCTGGTGATGTTTAACGCCCTGCGTCGGCTGGGCGTACCGGTGGAGATGCATCTGTTTGAGCGCGGCAAGCATGGATTCGGCATACGCGATGCGCAGGGATTGCCGGCGGCCATCTGGCCGGAGTTGATGATGAACTGGATTGCGACAAAGGTATAAGTAAAACGGCCACCTGGCGGTTGTCATGCCCGTCAGTTAAGCAATCCGGTATTTCTACGTCACTCAAGTGGAAAGATTCCGTTCACTCAGGCATCTCTTCTGGGGTGAACGGAACCCTTCCACCGTGCTTAACTATCAGGCATAACTAACTTCGGGTTGCCGTTGCTATCAGGACTGCAAATAGACCACCTGCGTCTGCAGATACTCATGCAGACCATGTTTGCCATCCGCCCCGCCGATCCCCGATTTCCGCCAGCCAGCGTGGAAGCCCTGCATCGCCTCGAAGTTTTCGCGGTTGATGTAGGTTTCGCCGAACTTCAGCCCTTTGATGGCTTTCATCGCCACGTTGAGATCCTGGGTGTAGATAGACGAGGTCAGACCGTAGTCGCTGTCGTTCGCCATGGCCAGCGCATCGTCCAGGGTGTCGAACACCACCACCGGCAGCACCGGACCGAAGGTCTCTTCGTGCATGATGGTCATCTCCTGGCGCACATCCAGCAGCAGCGTCGGCGGGTAGTAATAGCCCTTGCCCTCTACCGCTTTACCGCCGAGCACCACTTTCGCCCCCTCCTGCACCGCGCGCGCCACTTTCTGCTCGACGCGCTCCAGCGCCGCGGCATTGATCAGCGGCCCCATAGCAATATCGTTGCGCTCGGCCGGATTGCCGAACTGCACGGCTTTCATCGCCTCGCCCAGGCGATTGACAAAGCGGTCGTAAATCCCTTTCTGGACATACACGCGCTCGGCGCAGTTACAGACCTGCCCGGTGTTGATCACCCGTGAATCGACGATAGCCTTCACCGCCAGCTCCAGGTCAGCATCATCCATCACGATGGCCGGGGCTTTACCGCCCAGCTCCAGGCAAACTTTGGTGATGTTTTTCGCCGCTGCGGTCATGATCTTCTCGCCCGCCCCTACGCTGCCGGTCATGCTGACCATCGCCACTTTCGGGTTGCCCGCCAGCTCCTGACCCACGGTTTCACCGCGACCCAGCACCAGGTTAAAGACCCCTTTCGGCAGGCCGATCTCATCCACAATTTTAGCGAAGGCGATGGCGTTATTCGGCGTGAACTCGCTCGGCTTGATGACAATGGTATTACCGGTCAGCAGCGCCGGCGCCAGTTTGCGGGCAATCAGGAAGAACGGGAAGTTCCACGGCAGAATGCCGGTGGTGACACCGAGAGCACGTTTGAACAGCAAAATGTTCTCACCCGGGCGATCGCTTTGCAGGATCTCTCCTTCGTAGCGACGCGCCCACTCGGCCATATAGTCGATATAGTCAGCGGTGAAGTTCACTTCAACGTCGGCCAGCTGCTGGATCTTGCCGCCCTCAGCGACAATCAGGGCGCTAATTTCGCTGGCGCGCTCACGAATGCCCGCTGAAATTTTACGTAACCAGCCAGCGCGTTCGATAGCAGGCAGCGCTTCCCAGCCAGCCTGAGCGCGTTCAGCCGCGTCGATCGCCTTGCGGGCATCTTCAGCGCTACCATCGGGAATACGGGAAATGACCTCTTCGGTAGCCGGGTTGATCACATCAATCCAGGCATCACCCTGCCAGGCTACAAACTGTCCATCGATATACATAGGATGTTGTACGGGTACTGTCATGACCTGCTCCTGTAATTACACTGTTTTTAACAAGTAAAATTATTGTTAAAAACTACAGATACAGACCCGCATTCCTACTGTATCGCGCTGTTTTTGTGAGACATCTCAAAAAAGAATCGCGTCAGCAACCTATTGTCATTACATCTCGGTAACAAAGAATGCCCGTTTGCGAAAAAGCCATCGCAAACGGGCAGAAAATTACAACAGTGAGCGACTGGTCAGGGCGTCGGTGAGAACGGCGTCGTTACGCAGGATCTGCCAGGCCGCCTCCACATCCCGGGGAATATCAACGTGCGCGATAAAGTCGTGTCCTGCCGGGCCATAGCCATTGATATCGTCGCGCAGGCGCGGCAGCTCGCCCAGTACCAGCGATAAATAGCGCTCTACCGGCCACAGCCCTTCGCCACCGCCGCTGAATACCAGGCCATCTTCACTGTTCTGCAACTGCGGTACGAGGCCCGGATGGCTGATCCACTGCGGCGCAGCCGGTTCATCCCGACAGACGCGAGCGAAGGTCGCCATGGTGCGGCGCTGCATGGTGGGGTCCTGCACCACAATCACCCGGCTCGCCGGCAGCGGATGATGCTGCATCAGCGCCCAGCTAAAGCGCGCATTCTCACCGCAGTTGGTGGACTGATCTTCTATCACCACCCGTTCAGCCGGAATATGCCAGAACTGCTGAGCGATCTCCGCCAGGATGGCGGCCTCGGCCTTACCGGTGGTCCGCACCCTGTTATAAAGCGGGTGCTGCGCAATGGCGGCGTATAAAAAGGTAGTGGAGTGGCCAATACCGCCGCTTATCAACAGCGGAACGTTGAGATCGGCTGCCAGACGGCAGGCCGCATCGATTGACGGGATCACCGCATTCCCTGCCAGCACCACCAGATCGGCCTGTGGAGGCGCCGCCGAGTGCGTTAAGTGCTCTTCCGCAAGCCACACGCCAAGGGTATTTACCGCTGCCAGCGTTTTATCCGGCAAACACGGGAAGATTGTTAGCGTCATCGTTACCTCCTTCCATCTCTTTAGCTCAGGGTAACGTGCAGGTCGGCCATGAATAGAGGATCTCTCTGAAAGCCGAAACGAGGGTTACCTTATAAGGATAGTGGAACGGGCATAGCCTCGGCTTATTTACCTGAGTTGCTCCAGGTATGATTCTCATTCTTCGATGCTGATCTAAATTCGGGTCTATGCTTAATCCTGAACATCAAAGGAGAATGCTATGTCAGACCAAAATATCGATAATGACGCAAAGTATGCGGGCGAAAAAGCCAAAAACAAACTGGATGAAGCAGCCGGCGCTGCGCAGCAGCAATTTGGTAAAGTTTTCGACTCCCCTGAGCATGAGTTCAAAGGCGCGGGTCGTAAATACGCTGCGAAAGCCAGCGATGTCCTGACTGACGTGACGGATACCGTGAAAAATAATCCACTGAGTGGCTTAATTGCCGCGGGTGCAGTGGGTGTCGTGCTGGGCCTGCTGTTGGGCCGTAAGTAAGACTAAGGGCCTTCGGGCCCTTTTTTATTTATTCGTTAGTCATCTCTCCGCCATATCAGGCTTCTCTTCCTCCGCTGGATATTCTGACTCTTCATTATTGACGTCGGCACGCTGCGCCAGCTCCAGCGAACTCGCGCTGGCTGGGTCAAAAAGCGCCAGACTCTCAACCTGATCGAGCATAATCACCCTTCTGAAGGCCATCGCGCTTTCGGGTTCTGAATCCAGGGTAATGTCATGATCGGCATACCAGCGACTGTAGTTATGCTCAATACACAGACTCATCGTCTTGCCATCGCGGTAGCCGCTTAACATCGGGATCAGAACGATATTGGCCGTTTTTTCATATTCCAGACTCGCGGTATGCACCATCCCGACATAAATCCGGCGCGACTTGAGGGTCACCAGTGCCAGCTCCCCCGCCTCCATACATTGATAAAGCAGCTGCTCAATCCCGCTGGATTGCGCCAGCCGTTTATAGAGCATTTTCCTGCCTTCACCATCGAGCCGGGCGCTACCGGCCCAGTTTGAGCGGTAGAGACAAAAGAGGATGGCAAAAGCCAGCATCACCACCACCGGCGCCTGGATACCGAGAAAACTCCAGTTCATAAAGTCCACTTGCCAGTCGGCATAGCGTTCAGGTGCGAAGTGGAATTTGTTGGCGAGGAAGGAGAGCATCAGCAGCAGTAACCAGAGCAGCCCTGTCGCCAGAACCCCTTGCAACACGAAAATACAGCCGTAAAGGGCGACAAGGAAATAGACATCCCAACCGAAAGAGCGCTTAATTTTGAATCGGGTGGAGAGGTCGCGGCTGGTGTACCAGTATCCACAGACCATCAATACCATAAATATCGCCGTTCCCACGTTACGCCCTCTTCAGCGCGGTCACATGGCGCAGAAAATCCTCGCGCACCGCTTTGCTTTTGAAGTTAACCGATGCGTTACCATCTTGATCGATAATAATACGATCGCCGTCTTCGACGGCTTCGATGATCTCTTGTTGGCTCATGACCTGCAGTAAAGATTCCGGACTGGAAAAGAGGGAGCTGAATATGCGTCTCATATTATGGCTATCCTTATAGTGAAAAAGATAAGCGTGGTAGAGGCTTGCCCCCGCTGCATTAAGGATATGCTGAAAATGAGGGTAAAAGCGTGCCTGGAAGGGAAATAGCGGCAGACCGGCCCGCTAATCATGTAAATTGCAGCACATTTGATTAACTGACTCGTATCATCTTCACTTGAATTTGTAATTGCGTCAGACATAGAATCATTAGCCCTCTAACTATTCAACAAAACTATAGGTAACAACCCTTATGCGCCTGCCTCAACGCGACCCCTATGCTCCTCGCGAGTGGCAGCCCCATGAAAAACCGATGCTGCTGGGATCGCCGTCAACCCCCGTGCACAGCACCCCCAAACGCGTGGCTTACGGCATTGTCGGGCTGCTGGTCTGCCTAACCGGGGCGTTGGGCAATGCGATGGTTTCGGCGAACCTGCAAAACCTGCAGGGCACCTTTGCCGCCTGGTCAACGGAGATCGCCTGGCTACCTGCGGTTTACGTCATGACGAACGTCTCGATTAACTTGCTGCTGGTGAAGTTTCGCCAGCAGTTTGGCTTGCGCGCATTCACCGAAGGTTTTTTGGTGCTCTATGTGCTGGTGACGTTCTTTCACCTGTTTGTGAACGATCTTAGCTCTGCGCTGATGGTGCGCGCCGCCCACGGCATGGTAGCGGCGGCGCTGAGTTCGCTTGGGATCTATTATCAGATTCAGGCCTGGCCCGCCAAACACCGCTTAAAAGCCCTGACCATCGGCATCACCGGTTCGTCACTGGCCATTCCTATCGCCCGCCTCTTCTCTACCGAGCTGTTGCAGCTAGAAGAGTGGCGCGGCCTGTATCTGTTTGAACTGGGGCTGGCGCTGATTTCGCTGGGCTGCGTTATCGCCCTGAAGCTGCCCCCCGGCGATCGGCGAAAAGTGTTTGAGAAGAAAGATTTCATCACCTTTATTTTGCTGGCGCCGGGTATGGCGCTGCTGTGTGCGGTGCTGTCGCTGGGCAGGCTTGAGTGGTGGTTTGAAACCCCCTGGATCGGCTGGTCTCTGGCGCTGTCCCTGGTGCTGATCGTGACGGCGATTGTCTTTGAGCACAACCGCAGCAATCCGCTGCTGAACACGCGCTGGCTCTCCAGCGGCAGCATTGTGCGTCTGGGGCTGATTATGCTGCTGATCCGCATTGTGCTGGCGGAACAGAACACCGGTGTGATCGGCTGGCTGCAATATGTGGGACTGCAAAACGAGCAGATGACCCACCTGGCCTGGTCGATCTTCGCCGGTATCGCCTGCGGCATCACCGTCAGTTGCCTGACCATCAAACCCACAAAGCTCGCCTGGCCGATTGTTACCTCGCTGGTGTTGATGATTGTGGCCTCGCTGCTCGATAGCCAGTCCACCAGCCTGACCCGCCCGGATCAGCTCATGCTGAGCCAGTTCCTGCTCGGCTTCGGTAGCGCCTTCTTCCTTGCCCCTGCGATGCTGGCCGGCATTGGCGGCGTCATTGCCGATCCACGTAACCTGGTGAGCTTTTCGGTGCTGTTTGGGATGAGCCAGAACATTGGCGGCTTGCTGGGCTCGGCGATCCTCGGGACCTTCCAGACCTGGCGCGAGAAGTACCACTCCAGCATGCTGGCGGATCAGCTCACGACCCTGAATCCGCTGGTGAATGAACGGTTGCAGCTCTACAGCCAGATGTATCGCAGCCTGATTGGCGACAGCGCATTGCTGAGCACCCAGGCCGCCACCCAGCTACAAACTGTCAGCACGCTGCAGGCAAATATTCTGGCTTATAACGATACTTATCTTCTGACGGCGGGAATTGCGACCGTCACCCTGCTCTGGATTTTATGGCGATTGCTGCGGCTGCGTATCACGGCCAGGCTGGCGTTGAAAAGGGCAACAGGCAGTAAATAATGGATGTTAAAACAATGATCAATGCGTTATTTCAGGAGTGGTTATGAGTCAGCAGGATGCCGCCAAAGAGCAGGCCAATACCCGTAACAATTTGCGCGTGGTATCCGTGTTCGCCGCCGCCGCCATCGTCATCGTTGGCGTGCTGGTGATTCTCTACGCGTGGCAATTACCCCCTTTCACTCGCCATACGCAGTTTACTGATAACGCCTACGTGCGCGGGCAGACCACCTTTATCAGCCCGCAGGTCAACGGCTATATCACCGAGGTGCATGTACAAGATTTTGACCGGGTGAAAAAAGGTCAGCTCTTGCTGCAGATTGATGACCGCATCTATCGCCAGCGCGTACATCAGGCCGAGGCGCAGCTGGCGATGAAAATCGCGGCGCTGAAAAATAACCAGCAACAGCGTAAAAGTGCCGAAGCGGTGATCCTACGTAACGACGCGGCGCTGAAAAACGCCCGGGCGCAGAGTCTGAAAACTCAGGCCGACCTGAAGCGGGTGAAGGATCTTACTGCCGACGGCTCGCTCTCGATTCGTGAGCGCGATGCTGCCCTGGCGAGCGCGGCACAGGGCAGCGCCGATATCGACCAGGCCAAAGCGACGCTGGAGATGTCACGTCAGGATTTGCAGACGGTCATTGTGAATCGCGGCTCGCTGGAGGCCGATGTCGAAAACGCTAAAGCGGCGCTGGAACTGGCGCAAATCGATTTGCAAAACACCCGTATCGTCGCCCCGCGCGATGGTCAACTCGGGCAGATTGCGGTGCGGCTGGGCGCCTACGCGACGGCCGGCACCCACCTCACTACCCTTGTCCCACCGCAACACTGGGTCATTGCCAATATTAAAGAGACGCAGCTGGCCAACCTGCGGGTGGGTCAGTCGGTGAAGTTCACGGTGGATGCCCTGAATGGCAAGGCCTATGAGGGCCGCGTCGAGAGCATCTCCCCGGCGACAGGGGTCGAGTTCAGCGCCATCACGCCGGATAACGCTACCGGCAACTTTGTGAAGATTGCACAGCGGATCCCGGTGCGCATCCAGGTGCTGGGTAAACCGGAGGCGTCTGCCCTGCTGCGCCCGGGAATGTCGGTTCAGGTGACGATCAATACGGAGGAGGAGAAATGACTCTTCGTCCGATGGCGGCGCTGACGATCGCCGCGGCCCTTGTTGCCTGCCAGTCGGTGGACGTCACGCCGGCCAAACCCTCGCTGCAGATCCCGGCCCAGTGGCGCGCCACGACTGGCCCCGCCAGCCCGGCAGAACAGCTCTGGTGGCGCAATTTTCATGATAATCATCTCAACCAGTATGTGGATCAGGCGCTGCGCAATAATAGCGATGTGCTGATCGCCAGAGAGCGGATCAATGAGTATCAGGCGCAGGTGTACGCCGCCGAAGGAAGCCTGTTCCCGTCGCTGGATGCTGGCGTCAGCGGCACGAGGGCGCGGTCGCAATCTGTCGCGACCGGCCAGCCTGTTTACGGCGCGCTCTATAAAGGCAGCCTGACGGCCAGCTATGACGTGGATATCTGGGGCGTGAACCGTAACAACGCCCGGGCTGCCGAAGCGTCGCTGGCGGCGCAGAAAGCAGCGGCTGCGGCCGCCGATTTGACGGTCGCCTCGTCGGTCGCGTCGGGGTATGTCACCCTGCTGGCGCTGGATGAACAGCTGCGGGTGACGCAATCTACCCTGAAATCCCGCGAAGAGGCGTACAACCTGGCGAAGCGGCAGTTTGAGACGGGCTACAGCTCGCGGCTGGAGTTGATGCAGTCGGACTCCGAGTTGCGCTCAACGCGGGCGCAGATCCCGCAGTTGCAACATCAGATAGTGCAGCAGGAGAACGCGCTGAGTTTGCTGCTGGGGGGAAATCCGGGAGAGGTGGCCCGCAGCGCAGAGTTCGACACGTTGACGCCCCTGCGCCTGCCGTCGCAGCTTCCTTCAACCCTGTTAAATCGCCGCCCGGACATTGTGCAGGCCGAGCGTCAGCTTATTGCGTCTGACGCAACGCTGGCCGCATCGCGCGCCAGCCTGTTGCCATCCATCAACCTGACCGCCACCGGATCAGTACAGGATCGTACCCTGCCGGGCCTGCTGGATAATCCCCTGCAGCTGTGGAGCATCGGCGGCAGCATTCTGGCGCCGCTGTTGAACCGCCAGGCGTTGAATGCACAGGTGGACATCTCCCAGTCTCAGCGTAACCAGGCGCTCTATCGCTATGAGAAAGTGGTCCGTAACGCCTTTGCCGAGGTGAATGACAGCCTGGACGCCATTACCCGCTATCGCGAGCAGCTGCAAGAGCTGCTGGCACAGCAAGAGGTGGCGCAGGAGACGCTGCGCATTGCCCGGAACCGCTATCGCAATGGGTATTCCTCCTATCTCGACGAGCTGGATGCCCAGCGCACGCTGTTCTCGGTGCAGACCAGCGTGGTACAAGCCAAAAATAACCTGCTGCTGGCGCAGATCGATTTGTATAAAGCGTTGGGCGGCGGATGGTCTGATAAAAACTAAGGGGTCAGTCTATGCAGCAGCAGTGGTCGGCAGTAGATAATTATATGATTTCTGAGCTTATCCCTCAGGATGAGGTGCTGGAGAAAGTGCTTGAAAACAACCAGCGCGCGGGCTTGCCCGAACACGATGTGGCCGCCAACCAGGGGCAACTGCTGGCCCTGTTTGTGCGCATGACGCAGGCCCGGCGCATACTGGAAATTGGCACGCTGGGGGCGTACAGCAGCATCTGGATGGCGCGCGCCCTGCCCGCTGACGGCAAGCTGACAACGCTGGAGGCCGACCCGACCCATGCCCGGATTGCCCGGCAAAACATCCACCTGGCCGGTCTGGACGACCGCATTGAGCTCATTGAAGGCCCGGCGTTACGGTCCCTGGAAAATTTCGGCGACGTTGCGCCCTTCGACATGATCTTTATCGATGCCGATAAACCTAACAACCCCGGCTATCTGGAGTGGGCGTTGCACTACTCGCGCCCTGGCACGTTAATCGTCGGAGATAACGTGGTGCGCGACGGCGAAGTGATTAACCGCCAAAGCGACGACGCGCGCGTACAAGGGGTGAGGCGCTTTATTGAGATGATGGGCGATAACCCCCGCCTGAGTGCCACCGCGCTGCAAACCGTAGGGGTTAAAGGCTGGGATGGGTTTACGCTGGCGCTCGTGAACGGTTAATGAGGAGAGCCCCTTATGCAGAGCATTGATTCCCTGAGCGCGCCGGGCGGAGTCTGGATTAACCCGCCAGCTGATCACCGCCTCGACGGTGAGACATTACGCCTGACCAGCGACGCCAATACCGACTTCTGGCAAGGTACCTGGTATGGCTTTCACCGACACAGCGGGCATGCGTTCGGCTTTTATCTGTCGGAAGATTTCACGGTTCAGGTCAAGATCGAGGGTGAATTTTCCCGGCTGTACGATCAGGCTGGGCTGTTCATCGGTGAAAGTGAAACCTGTTGGGTGAAAGCGGGCATTGAGTTTAATGACGCGCAACCGGCCATCGGCAGCGTCGTAACCCGCGGCACCTCTGACTGGTCGACGGGCCTCTTTCCCGGCGATCCAACGACATTCTGGATGCGCGCCACCGTACAGAATGAGGCCCTGCGCATTCAGTACTCTACCGATGGTCAAACCTGGCCGCTGCTGAGACTCTGCCCCTGGCCACGCGGTAGAAAACAGTTCGTCGGGGTAATGGTCTGCACCCCGGAAAGAGCGGGTCTGGAGGTGATGTTCAGCGATTTCAGGCTGGGCCCCCCTAACGGGAAAGCGCTTCACGATTTGACGTAGCAGCCCGCGAAGCGGATCGCGTTCAGGCAATGAGCCTGGGCACCTGTCTGGACGAGGTGACGAAGTCCGGCGCGGAACGGTATCGACTCGCCGGCTGAGCATTTTTGCGCAGACCAAAAACCTGTCCCGAGCGAAGAATAATGAAAAAGATTGTGCTGGTTCTCTTTGTATTGGCCGCCTTTGCGGCCAACTCTGTGCTCTGTCGTATCGCCTTAAAACAGGGCTACGCCGACCCCGAAACCTTTAGCCTGCTGAGATTAATCGGGGGGCAGCCGCGTTGTCTCTCTGGCATGGTGTTCTGGGAAGAGTCAAAGAGATCCGCTGGAACATCACCGACGCACTACTGCTGTGCGCCTATGTACTATTTTTCTCCATCGCCTATGTCCGGCTCAATACGGCCACCGGCGCATTGCTGCTATTTGGCGCGGTGCAGGTCTGCATGATCGGCTGGAGCCTGTTAAAAGGGGAAAAACTTAGCCGTTTCAAATCTGTCGGGATCGTGACTGCCATCGGCGGGCTTATTATGTTGCTGCTTCCTGGCGCCACCGCCCCTCCCCTTATTCCCGCCTTAACGATGGTCGTTTCAGGCATGGCTTGGGGGGCATACTCTGTGCGCGGGAAAAATATCACCTCTGCGGCCGGGAGTACGGCGGGCAATTTTATCCTCAGCGTGCCCATCGTTTTGATTCTTAGCCTGTTTCGACAGCAACCCGCTCATATCGAGAGCCACGGTGTTTTCCTTGCGCTGCTCTCAGGGGCCCTGGCGTCGGGTATCGCCTATGTACTCTGGTATCAGCTGGTGGCCCGCCTCTCTTCTGTCACCGCCAGCACCCTGCAGTTAAGCGTCCCATGCCTTGCGGCACTCGGCGGCGTGCTGTTTCTGGGGGAAGTGCCGGACGGGCGCCTCTTACTCTGCACCCTGATCGTGCTGGCAGGCATCGCCATGGTGATCGCGTCCGATCAAAAAACGCGTAGCAGCGTCGATTAACAAAAAAGGAGCCGCTATGTCAGCCGGGGATTTATCAAGGATGGGCAGCGCTGTATAACGACCAAAAACCCCTCTTCCTGACTGGCTGGATAGCGTCGTTAAGATGCTCTGATAATGCAGCGCACAAGAAAGCGAAAAAGGGCGAAATGCCCTTTTTCGCTTCGCATGCTTAAGGTGTGATTTGCTCCATCGCCTGTAGGATACGCTTATCGGATATGGGATAAGGCGTTCCTAACTGCTGGGCGAAGAAGCTGACGCGTAGCTCTTCAATCATCCAGCGGATCGCCTGCACGTCTTCATCATCGCGGCGCGCTGGCGGCAGCTTGTTCAGCCACTGTTGCCACGCCTGCTGCACGCTCTCCACTTTCAGCATCTGGGCGCGATCCCGGTGCGGATCGACGGCCAGCTTCTCCAGGCGCTTTTCAATCGCATTGAGGTACCGCAGCGTGTCGCCCAGGCGCTTAAAGCCGTTGCCGGTAACGAAGCCACGATACACCAGCCCTGCCATTTGCGCTTTCACGTCAGACAAGCCCAGCGCCATGGTCATATCCACGCGGCCCTTCAGCCGCTTGTTGATATTAAAGACCGCGGTGAGGATCTGCTCGACCTGTTTCGCGATCTCTACCACGGTGTCGTTCAGCTCTGCGCGTACTTTTTCGTGCAATTTCGCAAAGCCCTCTTCGCTCCAGACCGGGCCGCCCGCTTCGTCGATAAGTTTATCCACACCACAGGCGATACAGTCATCGATCAGGTCCAGCACTTTGCCGTAGGGGTTGAAGTAGAGCCCCAGCTTGGCCTTGTTAGGCAATTTCTCGTGCAGGTACTTGATAGGCGACGGAATGTTCAGCAACAGCAAGCGACGCAGCCCGCGCCACATCTGCTGTTGCTGTTCCTGCGGATTATCAAACAGCTTGATGGCCACGCTGTCACGCTCATCCACCAGCGCCGGCCAGGCTTTTACCTTGTAGTTACCGCGTTTCTGCTCGTAGCTTTCCGGAAGCTGACCAAAGCTCCAGATATGCAGCCCGCTCTGCTCGATACCGTCGTCGGCCACCGCAGAGAGCGTCTCCTGGACCTTGCCTTTCAGCGCCTCTTTCAGCGCCGTCAGGGAGCGACCTTCCTGCAGCTTTTTGTTTTTGTCGTCGACCACGCGGAAGCTGATTTTCAGGTGATCGGGCACCTGATCCCAGTTCCAGTCTTCCCGGTCGATAGTGGTACCGGTCATGCGGCGGAATTCACGCTCCATGGCATCCAGCAGCGGCAGCTCCAGCGGCGTGACGCGGCCTAAAAACGCCTCGGCGTAGTTTGGCGCAGGCACAAAATTACGCCGTACCGGTTTTGGCAGCGATTTGATCAAGGCAATCACCAGCTCGCGGCGCAGGCCAGGGATTTGCCACTCAAACCCGCTCTCTTCCACCTGGTTTAACAGCGGCAGCGGAATGTGGACGGTGACGCCATCCGCATCCGTGCCCGGTTCGAACTGGTAGGTGAGACGCAGTTTGAGATTGCCCTGATGCCAGAAGTTCGGGTAATCGAGCTTGCTGACCGACTCCGCCCCCTCTTTGATCAACATGCTCTTCTCAAAGTTGAGCAGGTCCGGCGTCTCTTTACTCGCCTTCTTCCACCAGCTGTCGAAGTGGCGGGCAGAGATCACGTCGTGGCTGATGCGCTGGTCGTAAAACTCAAACAGCGCCTCGTCGTCTACCAGAATGTCGCGGCGACGCGATTTATGCTCCAGCTCTTCCACTTCGGCGCGCAGCTTCAGGTTCTCGCGGAAGAACGCATGGCGCGTCTGCCAGTCGCCTTCTACCAGCGCATGACGGATGAACAGCTCGCGACTGAGGGCCGGGTCAATCTGGCTGTAGTTCACCTTACGTGCAGCGACAATCGGCAGGCCGTAGACGGTGACCTTTTCGGTTGCCATCACCGCCCCCTGCGCCCGCTCCCAGTGCGGCTCGCTGTAGGAGCGTTTCAGCAGGTGCTGAGCGACTGGCTCAACCCATTCCGGGTCGATGCGCGCCGCGATGCGCCCCCACAGGCGGCTGGTTTCGACCAGTTCTGCCACCATGGTCCATTTCGGCGGTTTCTTGAATAAACCAGAACCCGGGAAGATGGAGAAACGCGCATTGCGTGCACCAGTAAATTCTTGCTTATCCGCATCCTTCATCCCGATGTGGGACAGTAGTCCGGTCAGCAGCGCAATGTGAATTTCACGGTACTCCGCCGGCTCGCTGTTCACCGGAATGCCCAGCTCTTTCACCACCTGACGCAGCTGGGTATAGATATCCTGCCACTCGCGCACGCGCAGATAGTTGAGGAAATCCACCCGGCACTGGCGACGGAACTGGTTCGAGGAGAGCGCTTTTTGCTGCTCACCCAGGTAGTTCCACAGGTTCACGAAGGCGAGGAAATCGGACTCTTTATCGTGGAAGCGGCGATGTTTTTCGTCGGACGCCTGCTGCTTATCCATTGGACGTTCGCGCGGATCCTGAATCGACAGCGCCGAGGTAATAATCATCGCCTCACGCACGCAGCCATGTTTTTGCGCTTCCAGCACCATACGCGCCAGACGCGGGTCGACCGGCAGTTGGCTGAGCTGGCGGCCCAGCGGCGTCAGTTTATAAGCGGTTGCCTGCTCATCGGTGGTAATGGCGCCGAGCTCTTCCAGCAGGCGCACGCCATCCTGGATGTTGCGTTTATCCGGCGCTTCAACGAACGGAAACGCGGCGATATCGCCCAGCCCCAGCGCGGTCATCTGCAGAATAACGGACGCCAGGTTGGTGCGCAGAATTTCCGGGTCGGTAAACTCCGGGCGCGAGAGGAAATCGTCTTCCGAATAGAGACGAATACAGATCCCTTCCGACACACGGCCGCAGCGGCCCTTACGCTGGTTGGCCGACGCCTGGGAGACCGGCTCAATCGGCAGACGCTGCACTTTGGTGCGGTAGCTGTAGCGGCTGATGCGCGCCGTACCCGGATCGATAACGTATTTAATGCCCGGCACGGTGAGCGAGGTTTCCGCCACGTTGGTAGCCAGCACGATGCGGCGCCCACTGTGCGACTGAAACACGCGGTTTTGCTCGCTGTTCGACAGGCGGGCATACAGGGGCAGAATCTCGGTATGGCGCAGGTCGCGCTTGCTCAGCGCATCGGCGGTGTCGCGGATTTCGCGCTCGCCGCTCATAAAGATCAGGATATCGCCCGCGCTTTCGTTACCCAGTTCGTCAACGGCGTCGAAAATCGCCTGCAGCTGGTCGCGTTCGGTATCGTCTGCCTCTTCTACAATGGGGCGATAGCGTACTTCGACCGGATAAGTGCGGCCCGACACTTCGATGATGGGCGCGTTGTTAAAATGCTTAGAGAAGCGCTCCGGGTCGATGGTCGCGGAGGTAATAATGATTTTGAGATCCGGACGACGCGGCAGCAACTCTTTCAGGTAGCCGAGCAGGAAGTCAATGTTCAGGCTACGCTCGTGGGCTTCATCGATAATGATGGTGTCGTACTGCATCAGCAGGCGGTCCTGCTGGATCTCCGCCAGCAGGATACCGTCGGTCATCAGCTTGACCATGGTGTTATCGCTGACGTGATCGCTAAAGCGCACCTTATATCCGATGCAGCCGCCGGGCTCCGTTTGCAGCTCTTCGGCAATACGGTTCGCCACGGTACGCGCCGCCAGACGGCGCGGCTGGGTGTGGCCTATCAGCCCTTTTACCCCGCGCCCCAGCTCCATGCAGATTTTCGGCAACTGGGTAGTTTTACCGGAGCCCGTCTCCCCCGCCACGATCACCACCTGGTGGTCGCGTACGGCCTCGAGAATGTCCTGTTTCTTCTGGCTGACAGGCAGATTTTCCGGGTAGGTGATGGCCGGACGCGCGGCTTCGCGCAGCACGACCTTCCCGGCCGCCTGTTCAATCTCTTTCGCCATCTCCTGATAGATGGCCTGTTGTGCATCAGGATTTTTAACCTTTTTTACACCGTGCAGGCGTCGCGCAAAGCGCTGCTTGTCGCGCAGCGTTAAAGCGTCGAGCTGCTGCTGGAGCATCGGGAAGGTCAATTTCTGTTGTTCTGTCATAGCGTTAAGGGGCAGTGCACTGCCGGATAAAATCTCATTTTAATGATTGTTATAGAGTACCACACCGAGGCATTACGCGCCTTATTCAAAAAATTCGAACATAGGCTTCGATATATTGCGCTATCCCTATGGCAGGATTGTGAATAGAGTGTCATCAAGCAACGGGGTTACCCCCCTTCAATCAAACAAAAACAGGAATCACCCATGAGTAAAGTATTAGTTTTGAAATCCAGTATTCTGGCAGGGTACTCTCAGTCTGGTCAGCTTTCTGATTACTTCGTTGAACAGTGGCGTGAACAGCACACCGCTGACGAAATCACCGTGCGTGACCTGGCTGCAAACCCGATTCCTGTGCTGGATGGCGAACTGGTGGGCGCACTGCGTCCGAGCGATGCCCCTCTGACGCCACGTCAGCAGGAAGCGCTGGCGCTGTCTGATGAACTGATTGCTGAACTGCAGGCCCACGATGTTATCGTGATTAACGCCCCGATGTATAACTTCAACATCCCAACCCAGCTGAAGAACTACTTCGATCTGGTGGCGCGTGCTGGCGTAACCTTCCGTTATACCGAGAGCGGCCCGGAAGGTCTGGTGAAAGGTAAACGTGCGATCGTGCTGACCAGCCGCGGCGGTATTCACAAAGATACCCCAACCGACCTGGTTGCTCCGTACCTGACCGTGTTCCTGGGCTTTATCGGTATCACCGACGTGAACTTCGTGTTCGCTGAAGGTATCGCTTACGGTCCGGAAGTGGCGACCAAAGCGCAGAATGACGCAAAAGCGGCAATCGACGGCTTTGTCGCAGCCTAAGTTTCTCCCCTCTCACCGCCCGGTGGGGGGGGTTCTTTTCTGCCTGATTTACTTCAGACCCTCTGATAACCACGCGATAACAAAGCACACGAGCGCCACAAGCGAGACGACGACGGGCCATGTCATAAAAGCATGCACTGTCATCTCTTCTTCTTTTTTAATATCCGCCAGACGGGCAAGCGCCCTCTTCTCATCCCGCGCATTGACCTCTTCAAACAGTTTTTGATATCCCTGCTGCTTTAATTGCGTCGCGCCCTGAAGATCGCTTTTTGGCAATGCTTTAACGGTATTCCCTTTTCTGAAAAAGAAAAACTCAGGCATCTCTCTTCCTTTATTGCAAAGCTGCGTGACCTTCAACATTACGGGGGGCGGCGTACTATTTCCATCATTTTCAGGCGAGCAACAGCTACCGCTGCCCTGGTAGGTTTCAGCACACGATTTGAACTGAGGGCTTCCGTCAGTTAACAACGCAGCATGATAGCCCGATTCCTGAGTCGCTTGTAGAGCTAACCAGGCGGCAAGTTGAGTGACAATTTTGCTTTAGCCGTTCCTTTATAACGAACCTGAAATCTTATCAGGGTCCGCAGAATGTAATTGAATAATGTCGGCTTAGAGTGAACCACCCACGTTATGTGATAAATGAAAAAAATCTGTTTTCCCCTTCAAGCTCTGTTAACTTGAAGGAATATGAAAACACACTCCGTTCTATTCCATTCAATTATTATCACCTGTCTGACTCAGGTGGGATAACGTTCGCCATTTTCCCGCCGGTAAGGCGGGCCTTACCGGAAATTAACCAGTGAGGTAAACAATGGACACCGCTACAGTAACCCCATCAGAACAACCTACTTTGCACCTGTTATGTGGAAAAATTGCATCAGGTAAATCCACACTGTCAGCAAAGCTGGGAGCATCACCCGGCACCGTTGTTGTCAGTGAGGATCATTGGCTGGCTGCCCTCTTTGCTAAAGAAATGCACTCCATATCTGATTATGTCCAGTATTCCTCAAGGCTCAAAAATGCTATGAGGCCTCATCTGGTATCACTTCTCAAAGCAGGGTTATCGGTTGTTCTGGATTTTCCGGCAAACACACAAGCAAATCGTGAATGGATGATGCACATCATTAAGGAGTCAGGTGCCAGGCATAAGCTGCACTATCTGAACGTATCAGATGAGGTATGTAAATCCCGCTTACGCGTGCGTAATACGGAAGGCGGGCATGAATTTTCGGCTACAGATCAACAATTTGAAACTATAACGCGTTATTTTTCAGAGCCAACGGCAGATGAAGGTTTTGATATTGTTGAATATAACTAAATTTACCTTTCAACTAATAAGCCGCCCACTGGCGGCTTATTAGTTTTCCCTCTGTTTAGATCACATACGGTATTAAAGCGAACTTAACTTCCGGTCTGTGATACTGCATCCTCGGGATCGCCCAATGTGGAGACAAAAGCAAGGATAAGCTCATTCACCTTTTCAGGCCGTTCTTGCTGTATCCAGTGCCCCGCACCTTCAATGATGACCGAATCACGCAGGCGCGGAACGAGCCCTGGCATATCGGCGATGATTTGATCCATACCGGGCATCGCAAGCCCGACATCGCGAGACCCAACGGCAAACAGCGCTGGTATTTCGATTCGCATACCTTGCAGACTGGCCTGAAGTTGCCAGTTGCGATCCAAATTTCGGTAATAATTCAGGCCGCCACGAAAACCACTGCGTGTAAATGAGGTGACGTACGACTGAAAATCACTTGTCGAGAGCCATTCGGGCAGACTGCCTGGCTCGGGAAGGTCTTCCAGCATTCCACGCGCAGGCGTGATCATGCCAAAAGGATTTGGAGTGCCGTCTCCCGGCAGGCGTTCACCTGCCTCCCCTGACGCAGCATGGTATATCTTGCGCAACGACGTAGTCACATCCTGTTCTAACTCCTTCTCAGCGACCCCTGGCTCCTGAAAATACAGCGTATAGAACAGCGCGTCGGCCGTGCGTGGAAAAATCTGCGTTGGGGGCATGGGCGGGCGCGCCATCATCGGCACCCCAAATGCGACAACGCCACTGACGCGATCCGGCCGCATGAGTGCTATCTGCCATGCGATGGTAGCGCCCCAATCGTTACCGACAATAACGGCACGTTTAATCGAGAGCGCATCCATTAAGCCAATCAGGTCACCCACAATATGAAACAATGTGTACTCGTCCGTCGCGAGATGCGTGGATGAATCACCGTAACCACGCATGTCAGGCGCAATGGCGCGGTAGCCTGCCGCTGCCATTGCTGGGATCTGGTTATGCCATGAATGCGACGTCTCTGGAAAACCATGACAAAACAGTACAACCGGCCCTTCACCTGCTTCGAGATACGAAAGTGTTATTCCGTTCACATTGACTGATTTGCGCTGCATGGCATTCTCCCGAGTTAATAACGTGTTCAGGGGCATTGTAGGCGTACAAGTAGCATACACGTGGTATTACGGATTCCGCCAATGCACGAAGCAGACCGTTTGAAGAGACGGGGGGACTGCTAAAAGCGAAACGCGGACATTCAGGTTTTTATCTGCCCACGTTCAGCCACCCTGGCCATCGTATCCATGGTCAGGTAGCCGTTTGTCAGTCCCTGCGAAAACGCGGCCGTCGCCGACGAACAAAACAAAACTCATGAAACGCAGGATAACAATATCTCTGATACGAAATGTATTCATTTATATGACAATGATATATTTGAGGGATCCGGTTCCCTATTGCGGTCAGCCCAATTTCATAAGCCCAGGTCTGACCAAAAACTCGTCTTAAGGCACTCCAACCATTCAGCTCAATAATATCAACTGTAGCAAACCACCCAGCGGTAAGTAAAAGAAGAATGAGAATCCATTGTTTCTGTCAAGTATCTAATCCACACCATAAAGATAACAAAGCGGTTAAAAGTGATGATAATCCCTTAAACCCAGCTGCTGCCACAACAAGAAACAGGACAACCCAAATCATATATCATACCCAAAAGAAGTGTCATTCCGAGACAAAGATACGCATCGGTTAAGATGCTTAAGCCAGAAGTTGAGTTGTAAACAAAGCATAATGAAATAATATCTTTTACTGGAACTTCAAAAACATCATCTTAGCATTACTCAATGTCTGTTTTATATTCATTTAGCATGGTTTGTATCTTTTGCAAGCCTGGTAAGTTACCCTCCTGATAATATTGTTCATTAACCAGTTGAGCTTGCTCAATGTTCGTTAATGCCCTGTAAACCTGATGCGCCACACTGTGGGTGTCGAAAATATCCCTGGAACGTGTATCGTTTAAGAAATCGTGTTTTAGCTGCGTAGTCAATTTTTTCATCCTGGAAAAATTAGATGTGTAAATAGCGTGTACTCTGACTTTGTCGAAGGACGCACCACTATCAGGCTGAACCACAGGGATTTGCATTTGATTAAGGCTTGAGACAATACCAGGTGTCGCATTCCCACACCCGGATAATACAAATGATATAATTAGATAAGAAAAGATATTTTTTTGTTTCATGGAAAAATACTTAATGATTATTAGACTGGTCGTGTTCACCACGCGGATATAAACCATGACGAACAGTAAATTAACTCACGGAATCATTGATCTCTTTCCCAGAGAGGCAGCTATCTCATAACCGATGGCATCGAGAAGCTCAAAACGCTAAGGATATTCCGACCTCTTTTTACTGGGAACATCTTCTATCCTTTTTCTCTTAATGACTGGAGGAAGCTGATAATAGTTATCAGGCGTACGTAGTCCTCCTGATGCTTCCCACAGTTCATCGTAATTGGAGAAAATTTGTTTTTTTCTGTTTGTATAACGCAGCGACTGATAAACATGGTTTTTATTAGCCACAGCATATACACGTCTTACGTTCATCAAATGCCCCAGAAAAAGTACCGCATCGGTGAGGATTCGCTTTGGGAACAAACCATGCAGCTGTTTTGTCGCATACTGAATAGATTCAAGCGCATCATCAGTATTAGGACCCTGGAACCCACCGATGATAAAGCAGTCTTCCTCGAAGCGCTGGCAAACCGTAAATGTCATTTCGGATAACATATTGCCCAGTGAATCAGTAAGGATCACACTCATCTCTCCTTCTCGATCCAGTTTGTGCGTCGATTTAAGACTTAACCGATAAAGACTTCCATCCTTACCAGTAAGATAAGCGAGCTTCAGGCCGGATGGACTCAGGTGAGTAAGAAAATCTTCTTTACTCAGGAATGCGGTGATCTTGTTATAATGCACAATAAGGGCATCAACGTTCTCACGCCTGCTCAACCTGATACTAAGATAGGGTCGGTGTATACGACAGGGAATTCTTGGCTGGCAATACAGAAGAGCTTCATAATACGGATGTGCAGTCAGCATTTTTAATAAGCGATATGTCAATACTGGCATTACCAGCGCCCTGAGACAGAACTTTTTACGGAAATTTGCGCGATTCCATAGCTCATGAGGAACATAATTACCCAGAGAAAGCGCGAAATAAAGCCCCAATGGTGAGGGCGGTATTTTACTCAGTACCCTTTCGTTACTTATCTGAGCCATTTAAACTCCCTACGTATTACATCATTTAATGTCGATAATATCGCCCTCAGTCATTACCCCGAAAAAAATTTGGGTGCATGAGGTTTGTCCATCATGCTCTCCTGGTATCAATAATGAATCAATATCATGTCAATTTACTGTCAAGACAGGTAAGAAATGATTTTAACCTCATATTTCTCGAAAACTTATAGGTATATGAACAATTTTTTGACAAAAACTTGATTTCTCCAGGCTATTTAAACCTCAGTTTAATAGAGGGTAAGGGTTATGCGGAATCTAAAGCGTAGATTGTTTGGTTGGTCTGTTAGTAATAGCGAAACCTATAGGGAATGCTATCAATTACATGGTGGTAGTATTAACACACATCCTGATGTTATTAACTTTATTTCGACTCAAACAGGTGCCGATGTAAAATATTATGAGAACTCTCGAAATGGGGTTTTATACGGTGCGTACCCATTGATAAACGGTGCGCTTGGTTTGAAGATAAACAAAAAATATCCCCTTTCATATGATGAAGTGCTATTGCCAATACGTGATGATAAAAGGCTCTTTATCCCAGAGAGGACAAACAGACTTTCCCCACTGCACAGGACCAACACATTCAATAGTAATTTCATTATCGCCAGAAAAAATGAGATATGTATTGTGAAAGATACTTTCTCCGTCAAAACAGAGAAAAACAGGAGGCATGAATTTAACCGATTCATTAAAGCCGGAGGAAGTTATGTGGATCAAGTGAACTTGAGTACTGAAGAATTAAGTAATATCTACATTACTCTCTTTAAAGCCAGATTCGGTGAGAGCGTACCATGCTATAGCTTTGACCGTATTTTTAGCTTTATCAATCATCTACGTAAGATGATTTTTGGCTACGTTCTCTATATAAACAACACTCCATGCGCCATCGATCTAATCCTGTTCAATGAGTGCAATAATTTCATCTATTTTGACGTCCCCAATGGTGGAGTTGACCCTCATCACTCAGTATTAAGTCCGGGCAGTGTTCTTATGTGGCTCAATATAAAAAAAGCACGTGAATTATGTGAAGAAAAAGAGAAGATTATGCGTTTTTCAATCGGAGCATTACGTCCGCGATGGAAGTATAAGCTCAGATGGGCAGATCCATTTAAAACCGGAAAACCTTTCATCTAAGGTCATCAGTTCACAGCCAATTTTAAGAGATTTGATTAAGCACTGTGAGCCGCACACAGTGCTTAACCAGTCCGAAAAAATGCGGCTTTTAATCGCAACGATTTTTCAAACCAGTAAACGGGGAAGAATTACCGTAAAACTCAGCCCAGTGTCGAAATTTTTGTTAACTTCAATCGTTCCGTCATGCGCGTGACATATAGCCCGCGCGATTGATAACCCAAGGCCAGAGCCGCCCGAATGCCTCGACCTGGACTGTTCTTCCCGAATGAAGGGTGAAAAAATGTCCTTTAGAAACTCGTCTCGTACGCCGGGTCCTTTATCTATAAAGCTGATGCAAATATTCTGCCGACTGAGATTAAAAGATATTTCAAGAACACCTCCTTCTGCAGCATAACGTATAGCATTATCAATAAGAATAAGAAAAACCTGGCCTATACGATAAGGGTCTACCAGGGCGGTCACTGATTCAGATGAAGTCTGAACAATATTAATTCCGGCCTTTTTCGCGTTAAGGTATGTCCAGGCAATTTTCTCCTTAATAATTACCCCAAGATCAGTTGGCACCTTCATCAGATTTAATTGGCCGGCCTCGGCAAGTTTAAGCATATGCAGATCGTTAATAAGCCGATTTAGATCTTCCATTTGTCGCATTATCATGCTGAGCTGGTTCTGATTCGGTTCAAAGACACCGTCTAAAATCCCCTGTAATCTGCCAATTGCTGCGGTCAGCGGCGACCTGAGTTCGTGGGCGAGTATGACATGTGATTTTCGCATCTCACTTTCATATTTCGACAACTGTTGGGACATTACATTAAAATTTTTGCTTAAACTCTTCAGTTCAGACGGAAAATTTTGCGGTACTGGTACTTGTGTGCCGAACCCACCTTCGGAAACGGAGCGAGCCGCCCTGGTAATAAAACTTATATGCTGCGAAATGGGCCTCACCGTTCTCAGGGTAAGAAAAAGTATAATAGGTATAAATATTAGAACAAGGACCGCAACGATAAACCAGTCAGCTAAACCCATAGTCGGATCTGAATATGACAGTCCATACCACGTATCTATAATTTCATGATATCGCATCAGGTTTTTTTCAGGATTTTCAATTAACACTGATAACTCATTGCGAACAGATTCTGGCATTTTATATTCATGCCATAAATTTTCAGCGTAAAATCTTAGCCACATAAAAAAACAGATTAAGATAATACTGCCAACTGCAAGTGAAATGAGCCTGATGCAAATCCACCGCCAAAGAGATTCGGAAGCCGGAAGACTGGCGTTTTTATTTGAATTCATACGTTGGCGAACCTGTAACCGATGCCTCTGACATTTATTAATATACCGTCCTGCCCAAGCGACTCGAGTTTCTTTCTCAGGTTATAGATATGCGTATCCACAACACGTTCCAGGGCGTCGCTTTCAGGCAGACATGCTTCCAGCAGGGCCTGTCGAGAGAAAGCTTTTGTCGGTGATTTTAGGAACGTTATCAGTAAGGTTAATTCAGTAGGCGTAAGATCAAGTGTTTCACGGCTACCCGCTGGCGTTTTAACCGTGACCTGCATCGACTCGGTATCGGCGATAATCCCATTATATTCAAGTAGAACAATATTATGACTACTGTTAGAACGTCTGAGTACCGCGTGTACGCGCGCAACGACTTCAGCGGGGTTATAGGGTTTAACAATGTAATCATCAGCACCGAAACGTAGTGCACTGATTTTATCACTGCCATCACCAATCGCCGTGATCATGATAACAGGAGTGTCGCTGCGCCGGCGCAAGGCAAGGAGAACATCAGTACCGTTCATTAAGGGAAGCATAACATCCAGGAGAATAATGTCCGGTTTCCAGCTGGATGCAAGATCCAGCCCCCTTTTGCCGTCTGACGCTATAGAGGTATGAAACTGATCTCGCTTGAGATATGCCTCAAGAACATTGGCGGCATCCAGATCATCTTCAATAATTAATACACGTTTCATTTTTGCGCCTTGACAGAATCTTGACGGATTCTTGTGAATAAATTGATGCAATGAATTCAAACTCAGAGCCTATGCTATGTGTAGTATTTTCTGGGATGATTATGAATAAATCAAGTCTGTGTCTTTTACCGTTGATTGTTGCACCATTATTCGCAATGGCGTCCTTGAAGCCTGCTGAATCAGAGTATGTTATAGGCCTGGCTGGACAGTATGCGCCTGAGTACGCTGGTTCGGATAAATATGACGCTGATATGGCGCCTTATTTTTCGTGGCGCAACCAAACATTTCAAATTGATGTTGTAAATGGTATCAGTTATAGCAAAGAATTCAACAATGGTATCTACCTCGGGCAAACTCTTGGTTATTCCCTTGGGCGTTCTGATGATAATGAAACCTGGCTTCAGGATGGCTCCCGGAAATTAAAGGGGATGGGTAAAATAAAGATGGCCATGACGTCAACTTCAAAAGTGGGTTGGTGGATGGCGCACTGGATAGGGTTTGAGGGTGATGTAATAGCACCTCTTACCGATAGTCAGGGGATGCAGTATAATTTAAAACTGAATCTCATTATGTTCGAAGGTCACAATGATACGGTGACCTTCAATGTGGAAAGAAATTACGGTGACGCCCGGTATAATAACACCTGGTATGGCGTTAATGAAAGTCAAAGCGTCCAGTCTGGCTACAAACAATACAAATCTGGTTCTGGATTAAATAACACTAACTACGGAATTAACTGGCAACATTCTTTTTCGGACGCGTGGACTGGTTATGCTGACCTCAACTATACCGTTCTGGCAGACAGAATAAGCAAAAGTCCAATTGTAGATAAGGATAATTTTTTCACCTTCACGATAGGCGCATTCTATAGTTTCTAATCACATGGATATATCTGACGGTATCGACCGTCAGATATATCCTTAGTGCTCAGAAATATTATTTTATACCGTTTTGATGTCAGGGTTTATTCTTTGTTGAGTAAATTATGGATAAGAAAGTTAAGATCCTCGCGGGCCTGAATTCTGAGTTCTTGAGTGGGACTCACAGTGAGGATATCCGCATAACCGTTTACAGCGCCTCCAATCAAACGGGCTACGCGAGCAGTATCGATATCATGAAACATGCCCTGGATGACTCCAGCCCTGATGAAACTTTCTATCAATTCAGCCCACTCATTCATAATATGGGTTGCCAAAGAAGAATACGTTTCTTCATGTGCCGCAGCTATCCAGACGCTGTTATACAACTGCCATTCATCATCAATTTTGTCAGGCAAGTGTTGTTCAATATAGAACTGCAAGGCTTCTATTGGACTTTTGCCTATAGCTTCATTACTGAAATTTTCGATATCCCTTCGCATAAACAGCGCGATTGCTTCATGACGAAGAGTGTGCCAGTCAGCAAAATAATGATAGATATGGCTACGGGAAATACCCATATGATCAGTCAGATCTCTTGTCTTGACATTATTGAACCCTCTAGCGAGGAAGAGCGAGATTGCACTATCCAGTATCTTTAAACGCGTGCCTTCAACTGGCGCAGCTTTCATATTTGCCCTGCCTTGACTTTGAGCAACCGCTCAAATAGACTAAAAATCAACCTTGAGCAAATGCTCAAGCTCCTGAGATAAAGTTAAACATGCAATTTATTAGATTACCAGAACCGGCTACCAGAAACCGTGGCGCATATCAGACGCTTAGCCTGCTTGGTCGCCTTCATTTCAAAAAACTGGCTTTTACTTTCTTGCTGGTTGCTGTAGAGAACGCTATCTACCTTCTTTATCCCCTGCTAGCTGGTATTGCTATCAATGCAATTGTGAATGGAGAAGCGCTGCATGCACTGTTTTACGGGGCGATAGTTTTTTTGATGTGGACAGTAGGTGCGGCACGTCGGAGTGTAGATACTCGCGTTTTTACACGCATTTACGCACAGCTCGCAGTAGCGGTGATATTGGCGCAGCGCGAAAAAAAAGAAGAGGCTTCGGTGATTGCCGCTCGCGTTATGTTGTCCCGTGAATTTGTCGATTTTTTTGAGTTACATCTGCCGGTACTGATCACTTCAGCGGCTTCAATCGTCGGAGCAGCTTTCATGCTTATGATGATCCAGTTCTGGTCAGGGATAGGATGTATCGCCGTGCTTATTGTTTTCGCCTGCTTTTTGCCCGGTTTTTCCCGGAAAAACGAGTCTCTTTTTTTCCGTCTGAATAACCGCCTCGAGAAAGAAATTACTATTGTCAGCCACGCCAGAAGTGCGGCATTGCTCAAACATTATGGCGTTCTCGCAGCATTACGTGTGCGTCTGTCAGATCGTGAAGCCTGCGGTTACCTGATAATAGGTTTAGCCGTCTCACTCCTGTTCGGAACGACGATATTCTTTATGGCCAAGAACGGTGTTCAAGATGCTGGTCATATCTATGCAGTTATGACCTATTTATGGATGTTTGCCATGAGCCTGGATGATGGCCCTCAACTGCTGGAAAAGTATTCGCAGCTCAAAGATATCGGTTCGCGCGTATCTACCTCATGAACCTTACAACGTCTGGGCTGAACAATCTCCCAACATGACTACCCGTTCTTAATTTACCCGACATCGGATTTATTCAATATGCCTCAGTTTTTTATCGACAGGCCTGTTTTCGCCTGGGTTATTGCTCTATTTATTGTGCTGGGCGGTCTGATAGCTATCCCGCAACTTCCGGTCGCTCAGTATCCTTCTGTTGCGCCGCCGAGTGTAAGTATCTCGGTCAGCTATCCTGGCGCTACACCGGAGACAATGAATGAATCCGTCATTTCGTTGATAGAGCGAGAGATATCGAGTGTCGATGATCTTCTTTATTTCGAATCGTCGAGTGACACTTCGGGAACAGCCAGTATCACCATCACCTTCAGACCCGGCACAGATATCAAACTGGCACAGGTTGACGTTCAGAATAAAATCAAAGTGGTTGAATCACGTCTGCCGCAGACTGTCAGGCAAAATGGCCTTGATGTTGAAGCCGCCAGCTCAGGATTCTTGATGATAGTGGGATTGCGCTCGCCCGGTGGTCAGTATACCGATCAGGATCTGAGTGATTACTTTGCCCGTAACGTTTCAGAAGAACTACGACGCGTTCCGGGGGTTGGAAAAGTACAGCTTTTTGGTGCTGAAAAAGCGATGAGAATATGGCTTGATCCCGTCAAACTGTATAACTACAAGCTGTCAGTAACGGACGTTGTTAACGCACTAAGCCAGCAGAATGCCCAGGTTTCTCCGGGTAGAATTGGCGACGAGCCAACTCGTAAGGGACAGAGTGTAACCTACCCCCTGACCGTTCGGGGGCAGTTAAACTCACTGGAAGAATTTCGCAATATAACGCTGAAAGCGCAGACAGACGGTTCACGCGTTAAGCTCGCCGATGTTGCGCGGATTGAGCAAGGTTTACAAAGTTATGCGTTTGCCATTCGTGAAAATGGTCAACCTGCTACCGCAGCGGCAATTCAGCTTGAGCCTGGGGCTAATGCAGTCAGCACTGCAGAAGGGATACGCGCAAGGCTAGACGAGTTATCAACAGTCTTGCCGGAAGGTATGGCTTTCTCAGTCCCGTTCGATACAGCCCCCTTTGTGAAACTATCCATTGAGAAAGTACTCCATACCTTTATCGAAGCGATGATACTGGTCTTTCTGGTCATGTATCTGTTCTTGCAGAATCTTCGCTATACCTTCATTCCTGCTATTGTGGCCCCTGTAGCACTGCTGGGTACATTTACGGTCATGCTCATCAGCGGCTTTTCAGTCAACGTTTTGACAATGTTTGGCATGGTGCTTGCCATAGGAATCATCGTTGATGACGCGATTGTGGTGGTGGAAAACGTTGAACGCCTGATGGCTGAAAAAAGGCTTTCGCCGAAAGATGCAACCCGGGAAGCCATGCGAGAAATTACACCCGCTATTATCGGTATTACGCTGGTATTAACAGCTGTATTCATACCGATGGGATTCGCGAGTGGCTCCGTAGGCGTTATTTACCGGCAATTTACTCTCTCAATGGCGGTATCAATATTATTCTCAGCGTTCCTGGCCCTCACTCTGACGCCAGCGTTATGTGCTTCCATGCTCAAGCCTGTAACGCAGCACGAAAACTCTAAGGCAGGTTTTTTTGGGTGGTTCAACAACAAATTTAACAGATTGTCCACTGGGTATGAAAAAGGGTTGAGATACACACTTCGTCGTGGAGGCCGCGTCCTGATTATCTATGCAGCCCTTTGTGGAGCCATATTTCTTGCTTACCGCGCTTTGCCATCTTCTTTTCTGCCTGATGAGGATCAGGGCTACTTTATGACTTCAATACAGTTGCCCTCAGAAGCGACGCAGGAGCGTACCCAGGATGTTGTTAGTCGGCTTGAAAGCGTCATTGCCGGCAGACCTTCTGTTAACAGCAACATTTCGATTTTTGGCTTTGGTTTTTCCGGTTCAGGACCTAACACTGCCATGGCGTTCACGACCCTGAAAGACTGGGGGGAGAGGAATGGCGCCACGGCATCGGGTGAAGCTGACTTTGTTCAGGCTGAAATGGAGGGAATTCCTGAGGCGAACGTGATGAGTCTGATGCCTCCTGCTATCTCAGATATGGGCACCTCATCCGGTTTCACCTTATATCTGGAAGATCGCGCAGGGCGCGATTACGCATCTTTACTTCAGGCTGCATCGGAGCTAACTGACCTCGCCAACGCCAGTGAAATTGTAAGTGATGTCTATATTGATGGACTACCTGCAGGCGTCAGTGCCGATCTCAGTATAGACAGAGAGAAAGCACAGGCCATGGGCGTCACTTTTGAGGAAATAAATCAGACGCTATCAGCAGCGACGGGCTCCAATTACGTGAATGATTACGTAGACAAAGGCAGGGTCCAGCAGGTGATCGTGCAGGCTGATATCCCCTTTCGTATGCAGCTCAGCGATCTGATGAAGCTGTATGTCAAAAACGCTGAAGGGGGTATGGTTCCCCTCTCCGAATTTGTCTCTGCAAGCTGGACACAAGCTCCCCAACAATTGATCCGCTATCAGGGTTACCCGGCTATCAAAATAACGGGAAGTACAGCGCCTGGGTATTCGAGTGGCGCGGCAATGGATGAAATGGAGCAGTTAGCATCCCAGTTGCCGTCCGGGTATCTTGCTGAATGGACAGGTTCATCTTTACAGGAAAGAGACACTGCAGCTCAGATGCCCATGCTGATGACCCTGTCGGTCCTGGTTGTATTTCTGGTTCTGGCTGCACTTTATGAGAGCTGGACGGTTCCGTTGTCGGTAATGCTGGTTGTACCGCTGGGTATTGCAGGGGGACTTCTGGCCGTATATATCGCCGGGATGCCAAATGATGTTTTCTTCAAAGTAGGGCTGATAACGTTAATTGGTCTGTCGACTAAGAATGCGATTCTGATTGTTGAGTTTGCTCGTCAGCTTTATGCCCAGGGCGCAACATTACTTGAAGCCACAGCCGAAGCTGCGCGTTTACGCCTCAGGCCAATTATCATGACTTCTCTTGCCTTTACGCTGGGGGTAGTTCCGCTGATGCTTGCTTCCGGCGCGAGTGAAGGTACTCAAAATGCAATAGGAACAGGCGTTTTTGGCGGAATGATAAGCGGGACTTTACTGGCTATTTACTTCGTTCCTGTATTTTACGTGACGATCGTATCACTTGTGAAAAGAGCTTCCAGGGATAATTAAAATTCTATTTTTGAGACCCTGAACTCCAGGGTCTTAATATAGACAATAAAATTCACCCTGGATTCTCAACACACACATAATTCAACTATCAAAAGCTTAACCAAAGGAGATTAAATGCAGCTAAATTTTGTGGAAATTAAAGCAGAGAGTGATTTCAAATATTATGAATCCTTTGCGGTCAACATCATGGATCCGGAAGATTTTGTTTCTGCTGATGAACTGAGAGAAATGATTGCCAACGAAGAAGGTAAAGCCTGGTTTGTGCATGTAGCAGCGTTTTCTGAGCCTGTAGCGTGGTGCTCGATATCCTATAACACCATAAGCGAAATTCCCGGTTCGGTGCATGTTTTAGGAATAGGTGTTTCAGCAAATCACGCTCATCAAGGCATCGGGAAAAGTGTCCTGAACTGGTTAATTGAAAACAATACAACCCATGTTTTAACCGCTGCAATTAAGCCTGAAAATTATTCTTCCAGCAGGCTTTTTAAATCAGCAGGTTTTACCAATTTTGGCAAGCAAAGGGCGATACCATGGGATATTTGGGTGAAAGATTAACTAACATCACTTTGATTTTATTATAGTTAATCTACATCGTTACATTGGGGATGAATTGCGCTCCTGCATGCGCAATCACTCCATTCGGGAGACGGGATATCGTATTTATGATTCGTGATATATTTTTTTACCCCCCCTACCTAACTTTACTTCAATAGTTTAGCCATAAATTCAAAAAACATTGGCAGATCACGGGTGAAAGAGAAGGACGCATTTATAGCCTTGCGTGTAATTAAACCGTCAATAAATGCAAAAAGTATAATCGTGATTTCCTCAAGATTAATATCCCGACGAAATTCTCCCGCCGCAATACCTTCCGCGATGATTCCTGCAATACTTTGCCGCATGATGATGTCACTGGATATATACGTTTTTTGTAATTCCGGGTTCCGCGCAGACTCCGCCATGATTTCAATCCATAGTTTATGCGTAACTGGGTACCCTACATCACTTATACACGAAGTAACCTGCGTGCAAAGGCGGTCGAAGTAAGTGCCGTTACACGACGCATTATGGGCGGTCAACGCTGAATTCTGCTCTTCCAGAACGATTGCCTTAATGAGTTCATCCTTACTTTTGAAATATGTGTACATCGCTCCCTGACTGATCCCTGCCCGGGAAGAAATTTCACGTACGCTCGTCGCACTAAAGCCTTTCTCTGCGAAGCAGGCAGCCGCTGCGGTAATTAACTTATGGTAGGTTTCTGTTTTCTTTAACATATTGACTATTAGATTTAATCCGGTAACAAGCCATTAGCGCGCTTTTATTCCTGGAGCCAATGTTGAACTCTGGCTCCAGAATCGGATATTACCTTATAAGCGGCAACTCACTGAGCATATTCTTTAGGTTCAACATATCCCAGGGTAGATGCTCTGCAATAGTAAGGCCGACAGGTTGCGCTTTTGAAGATGCCTGAGCGATCAAGTTGAGTACATCCTGAATAGTCAGTTTACCTTCTGCCACGTCGCCAAAATCGTGCTCTCCCCTGCCAGGTTTGGCGAAAAGAACAGAACGGAAAAGTAATGGATCGAGAACGTCCAGATCCAGGTGTATCGCCAGATACTCAATACTTTCCCTTTCAATCCACTGCAAAACATCTTTGCCATCATTTTTGACTTGTCCGGGACTGATAGTCGCAATGTTATGACGATTAAGGTATTCAGCTTCATAGGTCAGTGGATCGTGAATACCTGCAATCATTACTTTCGAGGGATGAAGCCTGGTGGCTACGTGAGCCACTAAATCTTTATCACCCGTTCCAATTAGCGCACCCAGAACATGGGCGTGGGCGTTCGCATATTGCTTTGCAGTCTGCACGTCAGGGTGTGAGTCAATCCAGAGCACGCCCAGTTTATCACCGTATTTATTGAGCAGGTGTGAAAAAGGAGCCAGCGATACCAGGCAATCACCACCAAAAACGACAATTGCATCGGGATTATGTTTCTCAATCAGATTGGCAGCATCGTTGAGCTGCCTGATAATTTGCGGTTTAGCGGTAATGCCATCCACCTCAGTTTGTGGCTCCTTTGTGGGCTCAACCACCGGAACAGATTCAACAGGCCCATCTGATTCGGGGGAAAGATACGAGAGAAGTTGTGAGCCAAGATGATAGGGTGGATTATTGCCACCTTGCCATTGAGGGAATAGAAGTCTGAGCGTTTTACTGGTCATAATGTGTCTCTGCATGCCTTGTCAAAGGACTGATTAGAGTAAAGTTACGACTCAAAATGAATGATCGTTCATTCATTTTTACGCAATCCTTGTTCACTCGCAAGTCGCGCAGCACATTCAGTTAATTAAAAGAAAAGCCATTTCGCAGACTAATTTCAACCAATGCCGACCTCTGGCACAAAGCGGAAATCGAGAGCAAGCGAAGACACCCCTACAACTCAAGGCAAGCAGTGCACAGCCCCTCCCGCTTGCGCCATGGCTGCTCTCTCGTGCCGTTCATCTATACTGACTATTGCAGCGATCATTGGCCTACCCGTGCTCAACAGAAAACGCTTAAATCAGATGATCGTATCAATGCGTTAATTAAACAGCGGGTCCCTGGTCTACACACTCATCAGGCTTAAAATTGCAAAGCGTCTATTTCTTCGGGAGATAATTAATGAAAGTCACTGAGTTTGTCTATTCCGCCTTAATCGGCATTGTTGCCAGCTGCCGTTCCATGACGCCGATGGCATCCATCGCTGCAGCACGCATTGCCGGGCGCAACACGTCGGGCCGTCTTTTATTGCTGGATCGTCCGCTATTCAAATTCGGTGCGTTAGCGATGGGTATAGGTGAATTTTTTGGCGACAAGATGAAGTCAGCGCCAGACCGCACCGTGTTTTTGGGCTTGTCAGCACGCGTAGCGAGTGCCGGGATTGCAGGCGCCGCATTGGCACCCCGCGGAAAAGAGAAAACCGGCGCAGCCGTCGCGATTTCTGCCGCTGTGCCGCTTGCGTATGCCACCCTTGCGGCGCGTAAAAAGGCCATCGCCGGGATAGGTCAGACCAGAAGTGGTCTGATTGAAGATACGCTCATCGTTGCTCTCGGAGCCGCGGTGGTCTTCCTGGCAACGCGCCCAAATCGCCATTAAACACCCTCCTGCTTCAAAAGATGTTATCGGCAAGCCATCATGAAGCTGTCGGTTATCGCTTCTGGCAAAAGCGGAGGATGACGTAAGCCATCTATGCTCATCAAATTTTGCGGCGGAGCAGACTATAACGCGACGCCACATAACAATAGCACCTACCGGGTAGGTGCTTTGATCTTAATAAAATGAATCAAACTCTGCCGAGCAGAATATTTAACATGCGGCGCAAAGGTTCGGCCGCGCCCCACAAGAGCTGATCACCTACCGTTAAAACCGAATAAATCGGGTCATTGTTCAGCGACATTTTCTTGTAACGGCCAATGCCCACCTGGAGCGAACCGCTGATATAGGCAGGAGTCAATTTGCTGACACTCTCCTCCTTGTTATTAGGTACATAGTTAACCCAGGGATGAGCATGCGCCACTAAATCTGCAAATTCCGCTTCGCTGACTTCTCGCTTGAGCTTCAGGGTTATGGCAGCACTGTGGCAGCGGATCACGCCGACCCGTATACACAAACCGTTTACCGGGATCGTTCCGGGAGAAAGGCCAAGGATTTTGTTCGTTTCTGCCTCACCCTTCCACTCTTCACGGCTGTTGCCATCACCTAAATCGCTATCAATCCATGGAATGATGCTACCCATTAGAGGCGCGCCGAAGTTCTGAGTCGGCATTTCAGCGCTATTAATCAGTTCACTGACCTTATTAACTAACGGAAGTACTGAACCTGACGATGCCAGTTCATCGGCGGAAAAATGGCTGCTTATATAGGCGCATTGCGTGATTAATTCCCGTACATACTGAGCTCCGGCACCCGATGCGGACTGATAGGTCATCACGCTCATCCATTCAATGAGATCTGCCTTTATCAGCCCGGCGAGCCCCATCAGACTAAGCGTGATCGAACAATTGCCACCGACAAAGAGCTTGATACCTTCTTTGACGGCACGATCGATATGGGTGCGATTGACGGGATCGAGAATAATGCAGGCTCTTTCATCCATCCGCAGCGCTGAGGCCGCATCAATCCAGTAGCCCTCCCAACCATGAGCCATCAAGGCCTGATAAACCGCTTTAGTATAATCGCCGCCCTGACACGTTATGATGATGTCCATTTCCGCAAGCGCATCAATGGAGTACGCATCTTTAAGCGTATAGCTTATGCCGTCAATGACAGGTCCCGCAGCCCCCACGCTGGAGGTACTGTAAAAATGCGCAGAAATGTCCTTAAAATCATTTTCTTCCAGCATCCGCTGCAGCAAAACAGAACCGACCATTCCTCGCCAACCCACAATGCCAACTTGCTTCATATACTTAACCTCAACAACGTTATGAGAATGTTAATTATTTTCGAAGCTCGTTATATCTCATCCCTAAATAAAGGTCATTACGAAGTGCATGGGATTAGGTGATTATTAAAATGTTTCATAAGGCATCAGCTTTTTTTATTCCTCCCACAGATAAAATTCCTCATTAACTCTATGATATTTAAGGTAATTATTTTATGGCCGTCTTAAGAATAGATGCAATTAAAGGAGAGAATACGCATTACGAACATTAAAGAAGAGGCTCCCCTATGTCTGCTTCTGGCACGCAGCGGAGATCAGGGCATGTAGCCCAGGAATATGCCCAGGCTTTGAAAGCCTGAGAATTGATAGCGTTTCAACGGGTATGGAAATCATCGACACCCTGGCGAACGTAAACCCTGCCGGGGTGCCGAATCTTGCAGTAACAGGAAGACGTGTCTCATCGTCTGGTCGGTAATAAAAGAACCATGACCGGATCAATAAGTCAGATTCAGGGACGTGAATCGTGTCTGTTTGAAGATTAACGCACCATACACGGGCGTTTGTTATTAAACGTCCAGTCAGGGATCAGAAACTGCATACCCATAGCGTCATTCCGCGCGCCGAGACCGTGTTTTTGATAGAGCTCATTGGCTTTGATTATCTGATCCATATCCAGCTCAATCCCCAGGCCCGGGGCTGTGGGCACTTGTACCATGCCCCCTTTAATTTCAAACGGCTCTTTGGTCAGGCGCTGGTTGCCTTCCTGCCAGATCCAGTGTGTATCAATGGCCGTAATGTTTCCCGGTGCGGCGGCGGCCACGTGGGTGAACATGGCAAGCGAGATATCAAAGTGGTTGTTAGAGTGCGAGCCCCAGGTAAGACCGAAGTCATGACACATCTGCGCCACGCGCACCGAGCCCTGCATAGTCCAGAAGTGCGGATCCGCCAGCGGTATATCTACGGATTGCAGCGAAAGGGTATGGCCCATCTGACGCCAGTCGGTGGCGATCATATTGGTCGCGGTTTGCAGGCCGGTGGCACGTCGAAACTCCGCCATGACTTCACGCCCGGAATAGCCCTGCTCTGCGCCACACGGATCTTCCGCATAGGCCAGGGTGTCTTTCAGGTATTTACCAATGCTAATAGCTTCATCCAGTGACCATGCGCCGTTCGGATCCAGCGTCACGCGGGCCTGTGGGAAGCGTTTTGCCAACGCCACAATTGTCTCTGCTTCTTCTTCACCCGCAAGGACACCCCCTTTGAGCTTAAAATCGTTGAAGCCGTATTTTTCATACGCTGCTTCCGCCAGTCGTACGACCGTTTGTGGCGTCATGGCTTCATCGTGGCGTAACCTGTACCAATCGCAAGCATCGTCTGGCTGACTCTGATAAGGCAGCGGCGTACGCTTGCGATCGCCAACAAAGAAAAGATACCCCAGCATTTCCACTTCGTTGCGCTGCTGACCCTCACCTAACAGCGACGCGACGTTAACCCCCAGGTGTTGGCCTAACAAATCCAGCAATGCCGCCTCCATCGCCGTAACAACATGGATAGCGGTGCGCAGGTCAAAGGTCTGCAAACCACGGCCATCTGCATCAAGGCCAGAAAAATGACTGCGCGCGGCCTTCAGCACATTTTTATATTCACCTATGCTCTTGCCTATCACCAGCGTAGCCGCCTCTTCCAGGGTCTGACGGATCTTTTCGCCACCCGGAACTTCGCCCACGCCAGCATGACCTGAGTTATCTTTAATAATGACGATGTTCCGCGTGAAGAATGGCGCATGAGCGCCACTCAGGTTCATCAGCATACTGTCATAGCCCGCTACGGGGATGACTTTCATTTCGGTCACTACAGGCGTTGAATTAAAGATATTCATAATAATTTCCTTTCGGGTACAGACTAAACCGCGCTTAATATGCGATCGATATCAGCATTGAAATTATTCTGCGCTATTATCGGTAGCGCAGCGAGGGGCTAACAATTAAGACGTTGATACCTGAACGCGTTCAAATTGACGCGCCACAATTAGATAGCTGATCACCGCCAAAATACCGTGCGCAGCAACAAACCAGAGTGCGTTATTGAAAGATCCAGTTACTGCAACGACATAGCCGATAACAACAGGCGTTATAATACCGGCAATATTTCCGATACCGTTAAATACCCCGCCACACAAACCAATCATATTTTTGGGTGCGATATCAGATAATACGGCCCATCCAACGGCGGCAAAGCCTTTGCCGAAGAACGCCATTGCCATCAGAAAAATAACGGCACTATTAGCATCGACAAAATTGGCGAACACCAGCATTGTTGAAAGCATCATCCCGATAATAAATGGAATCTTACGCGCTCTGGAGGGATGGACGCCTCTGGCAATGAGCCTGTCGGAGAGAAAACCGCCCAGAATACCGCCACTGAAACCACAAATTGCCGGTAAAGCGGCCACCCATCCAGCCTCCATGATGGTCATGCCGCGACCCTGAATTAAATACACCGGGAACCATGTGATAAAGAAATAGGTCAAGGCGGTGATACAATATTGTCCAAGATAAACAGCCCATAAATTACGATGCATAAAGAGTTGCTTCGCTTCCTGCCAGGTCACCCCTTTTTTGCCTTTTCCACGCTCGGCATCCAAATCAATCAGGGCCCCGCCTGATTTCATAAACGCCTTCTCCTCGTCGCTCAGGCGCGGATCCTTATGCGGTTCCTGATAAAAGATGAACCAGTAGACTGCCAGGACGAAGCCAACGCCCCCCATCCACAGAAAAACGTGTTCCCATCCCCACGCATGCGTCAGCCAGGCCATAATAGGGGCGAATACAACCACAGCCATATATTGACCCGAGTTGAACAATGCAGAGGCGAGCCCACGTTCACTTGTTGGAAACCAGCTTGAAACGATACGTGAATTAGCCGGAAACGCAGGCGATTCTACCAATCCGAGCATGAATCTCATGATGAAAAGCGTCATGGCGGCGGCTGCCCCTGTCATTCCCATCCAGCCGACAGTGCCCTGTAGCGCCGTAAAAAGTGACCATAACACCAGACTTGTGCCATAAACCCGTTTAGCACCGAAGCGGTCCAGCAACCACCCTCCAGGAATCTGCCCCAGCGCATACGCCCATGCAAATGCTGAAAAAATCATCCCCAGCATGAGAGGATCCAACTGAAGCGCTTTTACCACTGACGTACCGGCAATCGACATCGTGGCACGATCGGCATAATTGATTACGGTGATAATAAAAATCAGCCCTAATACCCGGTACCGGTAACGCGGAACGCTGTACGTTACCGCCCCGGTGAGATCAGCGTCTTTACTTGTCATGATGGCTCTCTTTTATATAGATGTAGGGAAAGAGGTAGACATGAACTTAAACCTGATGCGGTGGTTGTTTACCGTTAAAGCAGGCAGCCAGGTTTTCCAGCACGATCTCGCCCATTGCAATACGGGTCTGTAAGGTGGCGCTGGCCCGATGTGGCTGCAAAGTGACATTTTTTAAAGCTAAAAAACCCTCAGGAACGTGAGGTTCGTGAGCGAAAACATCCAGTCCTGCGCCTGCGATACGCCCTTGCGTGAGAGCGGCAAGCAGTGCGTCTTCATCCACCAGCTTGCCGCGGGCAATATTGATGAAATAACCGTCCCGGCCTAAAGCATCCAGAACCGCATCGGTGATTATGAGTTGCCCGCCGTCTGCAGATGCGGCCAGTATAAGAACATCAGCGTCGCGCGCGAGCTGATTGATATCACTTATAAAACGGTACGCGAGGCCGGGGACAGGATTATTGCTGTTATAAAGGACCGTCATATTAAAGGCCTCAGCCCGGCGGGCAATCGCCTGCCCTACTCGCCCCATACCGACGATCCCCAGGGTTATGCCGGTGACTTTTCTGGCAAGAGGCAGGTTGGTCTGTGGCCAGAGACCGTTTCGGACGACCTGCTCCGCTTCTCCCATCTGACGCAGCGTGGAAATCAGTAAACCAAAGGCCATATCCGCTACGTCGTCCGTGAGTACGCCCGGCGTGGTCGTCACGCTGATGCCCCGCTGCGCAGCATAATTCAAGTCCACCGCATCCGTGCCAATGCCGCTAATGGCGACAATTTTAAGCTGCGGCAGCTTTTCCATCATGTTCCGGGACAATCCTTTAGCGCCACCGGTGATGACACCAGAAATGTACGGCCCGACCTGCTCCAGCAGTGATTCAGGGTCAGCGTCCAGGTATAAACGGTGAACAATATAATCCCGGGTGAGAACCCTGTCGGTTTCCTCAGGAACAGGCTGTGTCAGGAGAATATGAGGAGGGTCGATGTAGTCTGTCATGAAATATCTCTTTGTGAGGTGAATTAACATTGAGCATGAACAGACCAGTAATACCTGTATAATATAAATACGGCATACTTTAATTCAAAAATTAAATCATGGATCTTCACCAGCTTCGCTGCTTTGTAGTACTCGCGGAAGAATTGCATTTTGGGCGCGCTGCCAGGCGTCTTAACATGACGCAACCCCCTTTTAGCCGACAGATACAGCTGTTAGAAAAAAGCCTGGGAGGCGCGCTTTTTGAACGTGACAACCGTCACGTCAGACTGACATTTCTTGGCGAACAATTGCTGGGAAGAGCGAATCAGCTTTTGCAGCAGGCTGAGCAATTCACGTTTACTGCGCAGTCATGTTTGAATGGCGAAAGTGGGACCTTATCTATTGGATTTACAGCAGTTTTCTCGTGGGCATTTATCCCTGCATTGCTCAAGAATTTACATGCCGCGTTGCCTGGACTGAATATTCAGCTGCACGAGAATGTGTCTAACAAACAAATCATCGCGATTGAAAATGAGTCTATTGATGTGGGATTTGTGCGCAAAGTCCCACTAAATCCTTCACTTGACTACCTCCCATTAAAAAGTGAAGCACTGGTGGGCGCTTTCCATATCGATCATGAGCTGGCCAGAAAACGTAAAATTCAGCTCAGCGCTTTTGCCGGACAGCCCTTCTTTTTGTACAGCCCGGATGAGGCGCGTTATTTTTTTGACCGCATCACCGATCTTTTCGCGTTCCATAACATCGTGCCAGATTATAAGTATCAACTGGCGCAGACTCACACCATACTCGGACTGGTAAACGCAGGTTTAGGTTGTGCCATTGTTCCGGCGTCAGCCAGAACGCTGGGCTTTCCGAACGTGACTTATATGGCTCTGGATGACGTGGATATACAGGCACATAATTTTTTGGTGTATTCGCGTGTGAATACCAATCCAGTTCTGCCCGTTTTTTTACGACTGCTCACGCAATGGATTGGGGATGAAAGCCTTGGGTAAATCCTGCCCCGCTACCCCTTTGCTAGCGATCTGGACCACTTGCCATGTGCCTGTGTGCTTCATCTATGTTCAGCTGAATCGACTTGCGCAGAGGCGAGTCTGCGGGTAAGACGTTCAATACGCGCTGCCAGAGTTCAGCAGCATGTGAGTATCTTTCCTGCCGCCACGCGCTCAAAGCCTGTAATTCCAGCAACGCCGGGCTTGAAGGCTGTGATTTGAGCATATCCTCCGTAAGCAACTCTCCCTGGCGCACCTGCTCCCGATCACCCAGACGGATCAAGACGCTGGCATAGTCGAAGGCTATTTTTCTGTCCTCTGGCGAGAGTTGATAGGCGCGCTCAAATGCACCTTTCGCCGTTGCCGCATCGTTCAATACCATGCTTAGCCGTCCAAGCATCTGCCAGCCGGCAATAAAATCGGCGTGTTTCTGTAAATGCGCACGCAACCCCATGCTGAGCGTTGCCATTTCTGACAGGCTAAGAGGTTTTGCGTCAGCAGTTTCAGCCCGCTGGTACAGCGCCGGAAACTGGCGTTCAGCTTGCTCCAGCTGGCTGACCAGCTGGATACCGCTGGTCTTCATAAATATACCCGTGCTCAGAATCACCAGTCCCAACACGCCGGGCAGCAGCCATCCACGGCTTAGCGGACGCGAGGCATGGACGTTTTGCGACGGGATATCGGCCAGCAGGTTACGCTGAAGCTCCACCATCAGTTCGTCGCGACCGCTTGCCTCGCGCTCCAGTTCCTGCAACCGCGACTGGTAAAAGATTCTGTTGAGAGTATTACGATCTACTTCCCCGTTAGCCTGCCAGGGAAAACAGAAAACGACCAACGCCGCGACCAGTATCGCGACGGCCAGTACCCAAAAAAGCGTCATTGTTCCGATCCTTTTTCCAGTAATTCATTCAGCCGTGCACGTTCATCGTCGCTCAGCCTTTCGTCTCCCGCCTCCCGCCGCCGGACGCGCAGCACCAGAAATGCGATGCCAGCGAGGATAAACAGCCCTGGTACCAGCCAGAGCGGCAGAGTACTGGCAGTGACCGGTGGCCGATAGCTAACAAAATTGCCATAGCGGGAAACCATGTAAGCGGTAATTTGCGAGGGAGATTGCCCCTGCTGCAACAGTTCAAAGACTTTTTGCCGCATATCGGCGGCAATCATCGCGTCAGAATCTGCAATACTCGTGTTCTGGCATTTGGGGCAGCGCAGTCCTGAGGTGATATCGCGAAATTGCTGCTCCTGCGTCTCGTTTCGGAAATGCCACGCTTCTATTGCCGCCTGCGCGTGGCCTACCAGCAACAGGCACATCAGCGCCATTACCAGGCGCCTCATGATGTTGCCTCTTGCGAATATTTTTTCCACAAAGGCTGTAACTGCTCGCGCCAGACTTTTTCATTTAGCTCTCCGGCATGACGCCAGCGGATAATGCCGTGCCCGTCAATTAAAAATGTCTCCGGTGCGCCATAGACGCCAAGATCAAGGCCAAGCATGCCACTACCGTCGAAGAGGCTTAGGGCATAGGGGTTGCCGAGGCTGTCCAGCCAGTTCACCGCCTTCTGGCGATCGTCTTTATAGTTCATACCGACGATGCGTACACCTTGCTCCGCCAGCCCTTTGAGATACTGATGCTCGGCCCGGCAGGTCGGACACCAGGTGGCCCAGACATTTAGCAATAGCGGCTTACCGCTTATCAAAACAGAGCGGTCATAGATTTTTCCAGGATTTGTCAGCGACTCCAGGCGAAACGCAGGCGCTGGTTTACCCACCAGTGCCGACTCAAGCGCCGTGGGGTCTTCGCCATCGGCATTGCGCATCAACTGCCAGAAAAGCAGGGCAAACAGCATTAAAAAAAGAGCCAACGGGATAAAAAGTAACTTTCGTTTCATGAGGACTCCTGCAACTTCTTACGCATCCGGTAGCGCGGGTCGAGCATGCAGCATAACCCGCCGAGCGCCATCAGCACCCCGCCGTACCAGATCCAGCGAACAAAGGGTTTGTAGTAAAGGCGCAGCGCCCAGCTGCCGTCATCCATCTCTTCGCCCAGCGCGGCGTAGAGATCGCGTGTCAGCCCACCGTCGATCGCCGCTTCGGTCATCATTGTCCGGCTGGCGGGATAAAATCGCTTCTGAGCATGCAGCGTGGCTTCAGGCTTGCCGTCGCGCGTTACCCTGATGATCCCTTCGCCACCGCTCCAGTTTGGGCCAATGGCATCACGCACGCCTTCAAAGACAAAGTGGTAGTGATGAATATCGAGGCTGTCGCCCGTCTTCATTCTTACATCCCGCTCCAGGCTGAAGTTCTGGCTAAAGGCGATGCCGGTCACCGTCACCGCGACGCCAACGTGACCAAGCACCATCCCCCACTGGCTACGCGACAGTGAGCGCAGCCCGCGCCAGAAGCCATGCCGGTGGGTGGCTCGCTCATGGAGTTCGAGCAGAGCGAAGATAAATACCCAAATCGCCATCATCAGGCCGATAAAGGACATGGCCGTGATACTGTCCTGCAGCAGCCACGGCAGCAACGCAGACAACAAAAGCGTCAGCAGAAGCGAGAACATCAGGCGTTTGATCTGCCGCCCCGCATTATCCCGCCGCCAGCGAATCAGCGGCCCCAGCCCAAGCAGCAGCGCAAAAGGCGCCATCAGCAGAGTGAACATGGTGTTGAAAAAGGGTTCGCCCACGGAGATGCTGCCAAGCCCCAGCGCTTTATGCGCAAGCGGCAGCAGAGTCCCCAGCAGCACTACCAGCATGGCGGCGATCAGGAAAATATTATTGCCCAGTAAAAAGCTTTCCCGTGACCATAGACTCTGTTCCACACGGGCTTTAACCTGCCCGCCTTTGATCGCGTAAAGAATCAATGAACCGCCAATCGCCAGGGTCAACAGCAGAAGAATAAAGATCCCGCGGGAGGGATCGGAGGCAAATGAGTGCACCGAAACCAGAACGCCGGAACGAACCAGAAACGTTCCCAACAGGCTGAGGGAGAAGGCGACTATAGCCAACAGCACCGTCCATGAGCGGAAGCTGCCGCGTTTTTCCGTAACCGCCAGCGAGTGCATAAGCGCCGTTGCGGCAAGCCATGGCATAAAAGAGGCATTTTCAACCGGATCCCAGAACCACCAGCCGCCCCATCCCAGTTCGTAATAGGCCCATGCGGAACCCAGAACGATACCCAGGGTAAGGAACATCCACGCGGCCTGCGTCCAGGGGCGCGACCAGCGCGCCCACGCGGTATCCAGCCGTCCTGCCAGCAGGGAGGCAATGGCAAAGGCGTAGGCGACGGACAAACCCACGTAGCCCATATAGAGAATCGGCGGATGGAAAATCATGCCAATGTCCTGCAACAGGGGATTGAGATCGCGCCCATCAACAGGATAGTTCGGCAGCCCCAGGGCAAAGGGGTTAGAGGTAAAGAGCAGGAAAAGTAAGAAACCTGCGGCAATCATGCCCATAACGGCAAGCACCCGCGCCACGGCATCAAGAGGCATACGTCGGCTAAAGAGCGCCACCGCAAACATCCAGCCGCTTAACAACAGCACCCACAATAGTAACGATCCCTCGTGGCCGCCCCAGGTGGCAGCAACCCGGTACCAGACCGGCAGTGCGCTGTTGGAATTGTCTGCCACATAGCGCACGGTAAAATCGTTTCCGACAAAGGCACACACCAGCAGCAGAAACGCCCCCAGTACAGCGGCAAAGAGCGCCCAGGCCAGGGGTCTGGCAAGCGCCATCAGCCGCGCATCCTGCCTGACGGCGCCCCACATAGGATAGATACTCAGCAGCAAGGCCAGCCCCGCAGCCAGCGAAAGGAGGTAATTTCCCAGGAGCGGCATCATGGCTGTGCCTCCTTCTGCGCGGCGTGCATTGCGTTTTTCACTTCAGGGGGGGTGTAATTTTCATCATGCTTCGCCAGCACCTGCCGGGCGGTAATATGTCGGCTGTTATCAAGCACGCCCTGGGCGACCACGCCCTGCCCTTCGCGGAACAGATCCGGCAATATGCCTCTGTAACTCACCTCAATAACGCCGCGCGCGTCATAGAGTTTAAAGCGCACATCAAGGGTGTGCTTATCGCGGATCACGCTACCCGGCTGGACGTAGCCCCCGATACGCAGACGCTGCCCCACGTGCGGTTTCGCCAGGGACTCGGTTTTGCCGTAGATAATCTCTCCCGGCGTATAGAAGAGATCGATGTTAGAACTGAGGGCATAAAGCGTCAGGCTGATGGTTAGCCCAAGGCCGCCAAGCACCGCCAGCACAATATAGAGGCGAGTTTTACGACGCGTTTGCATCAGCACTCTCCTTTTTCAGACGGGCGGCGGCCATACGCAACTCGCGTGCCTGCTGACGCCGCACCTCCCTGAACAGTACCCGGCGCTGCCAGATTGTATGCAGCGTCAGCATGCCCAGCGCGGCCAGTGACACGGCGCAGGCAAGCCAAACATAAAAGGCGTAACCGCCCATCGCCAGGAATGCGGCAAATGAAGAGAACGCTGGCGTCATTGGGAAGCTCCTTTGATCAGCGCGACCACCCAGGGGCGTTTGCGTTCCTGACGCAGGATCAGATTACGCAGGCGCATCAGAGTCAGGGTAGCCGCCAGGCTCATAACACCGAAGATACAGATGCGCAGCGGCATTCGCATTGAGGGATCGATGGTCTGCTGCATATTGGTAGACCCCTGATGAAGGGTATTCCACCAATAGACTGAATAGTGAATGACGGGCAGATTAACGACCCCGACCAGAACCAGAATCGCCGTTGCACGCCCGGCGAGGCGGCGATCGTCAAAGGCGTGCCATAGCGCGATAATTCCGGCATAAAGGAACAGCAGCACCAATTCCGAGGTCAGCCTGGCATCCCAGATCCACCAGGTACCCCACATCGGTTTTCCCCATGCCGAGCCACTGATCAGCGCGATAAAGGTAAACACCGCACCCACCGGTGCCATAGCGCTAATCGCAAGTTCGGCCATTTTGAGTTGCCAGACAAGGCTGGCGAAAGCCGCCACCGCCATCGCGAAATAGAGACCCATCGACCACATTGCGGCCGGTACGTGCAGATACATAATCCGGTAGCTTTCGCCCTGCTGATAATCGGCTGGCGCATAGACGAAGCCCCAGACCAGCCCAACCGCCAGCAGTAGCGTGCTCAACGCCGCCAGCCAGGGAATAAGCTGGCCGCACAGTCCGTACAGACGCTCGGGTATCGCCAGCTGATGTAACCATTTCCACATAAACTTGCTCACACTCTTCTTACAGCAGCGCCAGAAGGCGCGGAAATTATTGAACCGTTAACCGCAGCGCGGCGGCCGTTGCGAATGGGCACAGGGTGGCGCTGGCCGTCAGGAAAGCCCCAAGAATCGCCATGTAACCGGAGACCGGTAGCCCCTGAGCGGCAGCCTGCACCGCCGCCGTGCCAAAAATAAGTACCGGCACCGCCAGCGGCAGCACCAGCAGGCTCAGCAATACCCCGCCACGCTTAAGGCCCACCGTCAGCCCGACGCCGATCGCCCCAAGAAAGCTCAGCGTCGGCGTGCCCAGCAGCAGGGTTAACGCCAGCACGACCGCATCATGAACGTTCATCCCCAGCAGCAGCGCGGCCAGCGGCGACACGATCATCAGCGGTAATCCGGTCATCAGCCAGTGGGCAATAATTTTAACCAGCACCACGGCAACCAGCGGCGTCGGCAGCAGTAGCATCTGCTCCAGCGAACCATCCAGCCAGTCGTCGCGGAACATCCGATCCATCACCAGCAAGGCCGCCAGCAGCGCTGCAACCCATACCACTCCCGGCGCGATCTGCGCCAGCATTTGCGGATCGGTGCCCACGCCAAACGGGAACAGCGTAATGACGATTAAAAAGAACCAAAGCGGATTGAGGATCCCAGCGCCGTTGCGCCAGGCCAGACGCAGCTCGCGTATCAGTAAGGGCATCACGGCACTACCTCCGCGTCACCTGCCAGCCGTATTACTCTTTGTGGACAGCGCAGCGTTCGCAGGGGCTGGTGTGTCGTCAGGATAACGCTCCCGCCCGTCAGGACATGCTCTTCAAGCCGGCGGGTTAATACCTCAATCGCCGAAGCATCAAGCGCGGTAAAAGGTTCATCGAGGATCCAGAGGCTGGCGGACGTGAGCCACAGGCGCGTCAGGGCGACCCGACGCTGTTGCCCGGCCGAAAGCTGTCCCAGGGGAATATCTTCATAGCCAGCCAGGCCGACTTCGGCCAGCGCCGCCGCACGCTCTTGCTGCGAGAGGCGAGGAAAAAAGAAGCCAAGATTTTCATCGGCGGTTAGCGCCTGCTTGATGCCCGGCTTGTGGCCGAGCCATAACAGCTGGCGATGATAGGCATCCCGCACCCGGGTTATGGGCTGACCGTCCCAGAAAACCCCTCCGCTTTCTGGCCGCGCGAGGCCGCAGAGGATACGCAGCAGCGTGGTTTTTCCCGCTCCATTCTCCCCGGCAATCTGAACGAATTCGCCCTTTTTCAGCCGGAGAGAAAATGCATGAAACAGCACTCTGTCATCAAAGCTAAAAGCGAGAGAATCTGCTTCGATCATAGTATTTTTGTATTCCTGAAAAGATCAAAACTGAAGCGCACACCCGATCGGAACAGACTGGAGTCATCTGCTGCGATCGGGGGTGATACACCACAAAAAAATGCTGATAGCTAAAGCTATCAGCAGGGTGTTTACTTATCGGTATGCAGCTTTTCACGCACCTCTGACACCTGTTTTTCGCTGACGGCGGAAGCATTGTTACTCCACCCTTGACGAATAAAGGTTGCCAGCTTAGCGACTTCGTCATCGCTGAGGCGGTTTGCAAAGCCAGGCATGGCCAGCTCTGAAGGCGCCTTCGCGGTTGACGGGAGCTGCGCGCCCGCAAGGATAGTGTGGATCAGCGCGCCAGGATCTTCAGCATTAACAATGGTAGCCTGATCCAGCTCGGGGAAAGCCCCCGGCGCGCCCTTACCGCTGACAAAGTGGCAGGCGCCGCAGTTGTCGATATAGAGGCGCTCCCCTTCGGTCAGATTGCGTCCCGCAGTCAGCTTCGCCTCGGTTTTCTGCCGGGCTTGCTCATCGCCTTTCTCCAGCCCCGGGTTTCCGCCGAGGAACTTAAGATAGGCCGCCACCGCCTGCAAATCGTCACGGGTCATATGGGAAGTACTGTGCTCGATAACGGCAGTCATCTCGCCACCCACCGCGGCTTTGTCGTTACGCCCGGTCTCGAGGTAGTCGACAATTTCCTCGTTGCTCCAGCGCGGCAGTCCGCGCAGGGAAGGCACTTCCCAACCGTTCAGATTTCCGCCCGCCAGGAACTTCGCTTCGCTGCTGTCGAGGGCTTTTTCCTGCATGCCAATGCCGCGCGGGGTATGGCAGCTGCCGCAATGTCCCAGACTCTCCACAATATAGGCCCCGCGGTTAACCTGTTCAGAGGCGCCGCCAATGGGCTGGAAGGGTTTGTCCGACGTAAAGAACAGATTCCAGAAACGCATTCCCCAGCGCTGGTTAAACGGAAAAGAGAGATCCGTTTCCGCAGGTTGTTCGCTGCTGGCCTTAACGCCCTGCATAAAATAGGCATAAAGGGCGTGAATATCCTCGTCGGTGATTTTTGCATAATCCGGATATGGCATCGCCGGGTACAGACGGGTGCCATCAGGCAAAACGCCTTTACGCACCGCGTTGGCAAACTGTTCCTCGGTATAATTACCGATACCGTGCTCTTTATCCGGGGTGATATTGGTTGAATAAATCGTGCCTAAATCAGACTCGATTGCCAGCCCGCCGGCGTAGTCCGGCTTACCTTTCACGGTATGGCAGGCCATGCAGTCGCCGAGACGCGCCAGATATTCCCCTTTTTTGATCAGCGAAACATCGTCCTGGGCCTGCGCCTGGAAGGAGAGCGCGCTGAACGCCAGTGCAGCATTAAGGAAGAAAACGCGTTTTTTGTTCAAGAGCTTCATGACTTATACCTGTACCAATGGGCCTGGGTTTTTCAGATACTGTTCTTTAATCGCCTGAGCGGACATCAGCGTAATTGCGCCAATGGTATCCGTCGGGTTAGCCTGGAAGTTCTGCGGGAAGGCATTTCCTCCGGGCACGAACACGTTATGCACGTCCCAGCTCTGCAGATATTTATTCAGGGCAGAGGTTTTAGGATCGTCCCCCATTACGGCACCGCCCACGTTATGGGTAGAGACATATTTGGTCAGATCGAAATTGGCATCCATCGGCAGGAAGCTCATGCTGGAGCTGTCCGGTTTCAGTTCGTTAACCAGATCGCCAACGATGCCTTTAAGGTACTGCTGAAGCTTCAGCTCATTCTGTTTCCAGTTAAAGGTGAGGCGCAGCAGTGGTTGCCCGTGTTCATTGGTATAGGTGGGATCGAGATCCAGATAGACATCGCGATAGGACATACAGGTTGTGGTAATGCTGACCTTCATGGAGTGTCCATACCACTCTTCAAGCCCCTCTTTCCAGCCTGTGCCCCAGCTCGGCGTGCCTTTCGGCAACGCGGTACCAATTGGTGTGCCGGTTGCCTGCGAACTGTGAATTTTCGCTCCGCCAAGGATACCGAGCCCCGGACCGTCGAAGTTACCCGGAGAGATGTCATTAAACATCTGGCCTGTCGGGCCTGCGGCCACAAACGGGTTAAAGTGCTTATCCTTAAAGAACAGCGTGGCACCGCCGTTTGACAGGAAGGCGTAGTTACGGCCAACCACCCCCTCTTCGGTGATCGGGTTATAAGGTTTACCGATACCGGAGAGCAGCATCAGGTGTACGTTGTAGAGCTGGAAGCTGCTCAGCACCACAATTTTTGCAGGCTGGAAGCATTCGTTGCCCTGCTCATCAATATAAATGACCCCTTTCGCCGTCTTTTTATCGTCGTGCAGCACCACTTTGAGGACATTGGCATTCACTTCATAGGAGAAGTTTTCCATGCGCTTGAGCGCGTCCATCACGGCGGTTTGCGGTGACGCTTTTGAGTAGTTCAGGCAGGGATACTTACTGCAGTAGCCGCAGTAGTTGCACGGCGCAATTTGGTTACCGTAGGGGTTCTTCCAGGCGCGGGAGACCGCTGCAGAGGGGTTCGGGAAGGGATGATAGCCAAGCTTTTTAGCCGCTTCTGCAAACATCACGTTATTAAGCGTGTCTTCCAGTGCTGGCAGAGGGTAAGGCGCGGAGCGCGGACCTTCAAACGGGTCGCCCCCTTCAAGGATCTGGCCACGCAGGTTACCGGTGTTGCCGGACTGACCGCAAATGCGCTCAAACTTGTCGAAATAAGGCTCTATTTCGTCCCAGCTGAAGGGGAAGTCCATGACCCGCATATCATTCTGAAGCACGCCAGGCGGATAGGCTTGATCGGCGTAGGTTTTCAGCTTGATATCAGTAGGTGTAGGGCGAATCAGTACTCCCGTCCAGTGCAGACCAGAACCTCCCACGCCGCCGCCCGGGACGAATGCACCCCATTTTCGCGTCGGCAGCGCGGTATCATTCATGGTGTAACGGACGGTGACCGCCGACTCCGCAGGGGTGGTCATTACACGGTTACGCACCGCGTAGGCATATTCATCTGCAGGCTTTGGGTAGGCGAACTCGTCATAGCTACGATCGGGCCCCTTCTCAAGCGCTCTGACGGTCAGACCCGCCATCGCCAGTTCAATACTCATCAACGAACCGGCCCAGCCGAGGCCGCAGACGACGACGTCAACTTCTTTTTTTGTGATTTGTGCCATGATAACTCTGTCTCAGATACGTTTGATTTTTGCCCTTCAGGCGCGTTCGCCTTTGATGCTCACGGGACCGAGAGGATAAGGAATGTTGTGCTGTTTAACCCACTCCAGATAGCTGGCGCGGGCCCCGGGGAAGCCGATGGCTATCCAGGCCTTCATTCCTTTGTTCCCGCCATACATAGGGTCGGCGAGGTAACCGTGTTTGGTATCGGAGAGCAGCTGGCTGAAGAAGTGGGAGGCGTGCATATTGCTTTCGCCAAGGCCAGCAAAATCAACCTCATTCTTTTGCAGTTTCGTCAGGACGTCGTCTTTTTGTTCCGTCGTTAACGCATGGAAGGGTTTATTGAAATGTTGCTGACACCACTGCTCGGTCAGCTCAATGCCGCGATGGTAGATATTCTGCGGATAGAACGGAATCTGATACCCCATAGACGCCGGGGCATTCGGGCTGAAGGGACCCTGCATATAAATTTCTCGACCAAAATCGCCGTGCAACTGCTGATCGATAAAAATAGGAACATTGGTCTCAAGCGCGCCTGGCGCTTTGCCTGCTCCACCCGCTGGAATTAGCCGGTCTGTCGCAGCAAGAATAAATTGCCATTCATTTGCTGAAAAAAAGATGGGGTTATAGTCTGATAGTTCAGGAGCTGCCATTTCAGCCGCCTGTGCTGCCGTAAGACCTTTTGCAATTAGTGTCGTAACTGGTAGTGCTACCAGAGCGCCTAATAAAAACTTACGCCTGGTTGTTGGTTTATTAAACACAATCTCTCAAACCCTTAAGCCAAATAAAACAATAGAACTCACATTGTAATTTACAAAACTATCACAAACACAATATTAAATTTACACAGGATGTGCTTTTTCTTTACAAAGAAAAGTCCGCAATGGGAAAGATTATGTCTAAAAACAACCAGTTAATTATATCCATGGTGTTTTGTTACAAGAAATGAATTTTTAAGTAAGCGACTATTGCAACAACGGGCAATCAAAATAAGTTAAACATATGTGAAATTTAATTTTGTTTATTATCTTCTCTGAGAGAAATGAAATTCAATTACAGGGGGTGGTTCAGCGCAAAATGCCGGTGGAAACCCAAGGTCCGCTTTGAGCGAAAAGCGGACGTTCGGATAACGGGCCTGAAAGTCAGGCCCGTGCGCTTCATCGCAGCATCAGCAGAGCCTGACGACTTTCTGACAGCATCTCTGTGGTGTGGCTGCCGATAAAGAACCGGCGCAGCTGTGAATGGCCATAAGCCCCCATCACCGTCAGGTCGATGCCATTCTCATCGGCATACCGGCATAACGCGCCGGTGACAGATTTATCCTTCAGTAGCTGGGCTGCCGTGACGATCCCAGCATCCTGCAGGATCGCTTGCGCATCCTGCAGCGTCGACGCTTCGCCGTTAACCATGACCAGATGACAGGTCAGGCCGCTCAGCAGCGGGCTAACGGTCAGGCGCATCAGGTTTTCCCGGCTCGCCTCACTGCCGTCATACGCAAACATGACCCGTGACGGCGTCGAAAAGGTTTCCGGCACGACCAGCACCGGCCGCTTCTGCAACCGGATGACGCTTTCCAGGTGACTGCCAACCGGATTCCGGGAGCCTCTGCGGCCCAGCACCATCAGGCGGATATCGCCCAGCTCTGCCAGAATCTCATCCAGCGCGCCGTGCTTTTGCATCAGCCGGGCCTCCGGCTGTCCGGCCTGCTTCAGCAGCGCCGCACAATCAGTCAGCAAGGCCTTTCCCTGTGCCATCAGCAGGCGACTGCGCTCGCCTTCGAGGCGGACTAGCTCTTCAGTCAGCTGCTCCCGGCTGTCGATGCCAATGGTGCCGGTCAGGTCGGACACGGCGGGAGGATCATTTTTTTCCAGCACGTGCATCAGGGCAAGCGGCACGTCCAGCTTACCGGCCGCCCAAGCCGCATACTCACAGACCGGGCGGGTTGACGGCGAGCCGTCCACGCAGGCAATAACGGTGTTATTCATGTTGAATTCTCCTGTGAATTAATGGCCGCCCATCAGCTTCTCAACTTCTTCGGGTTTGTCATGCACGCCAAAGCGGTCAACGAGGGTCCGGGTTGCGTCGTTCATACCCCTGATTTCCACCTCCGTGCCCTCGCGGCGGAACTTGATCACGATGCGGTCCAGCGCGCTGACCGACGTAATGTCCCAGAAGTGGGCGTGCGTCACGTCGATCACCACGCGATCCAGCGCCTCGCGGAAGTCGAAGTGGCTGGTAAACCGGTCAGACGAGGCAAAGAAGACCTGGCCGGTCACGGTGTAAGTACGAGTATCGCCCTTCAGCTCAGAGGAAACTGCCATGAAGCGGGCGACCTTGGTGGCGAAGTTCAGCGAGGCAATCAGCACGCCGGTCAGCACGCCAAATGCCAGGTTATGCGTGGCCACCACCACCACCACGGTTGCCAGCATCACCACACTGGTTGACAGAGGATGGGATCGCAGGTTGCTGATGGAGCGCCAGGAGAAGGTACCTATGGAGACCATAATCATCACCGCAACCAGCGCCGCCATCGGTATCTGCGAAACCCACTGGCGCAGGAAGATAATGAGACAGAGCAGCACCACGCCGGCGGTCAGCGTGGAAAGACGCCCGCGTCCGCCGGACTTCACGTTAATCACCGACTGGCCAATCATGGCGCAACCCGCCATGCCGCCGATGAACGAGGTGCAGATATTGGCAATACCCTGCGCCTTACACTCGCGGTTCTTGTCGCTCGGCGTGTCGGTCATGTCGTCCACGATGGTAGCGGTCATCATCGACTCCAGCAGCCCCACCACGGCAAGCCCGGCGGAATACGGCAAAATAATCAGCAGCGTGTCGAGGTTAAGCGGGATGTCAGGAATGAGGAATACCGGTAGGCTGTCCGGCAATTTGCCCATATCGCCCACGGTGCGCACGTCAAGGTGCAGCCAAATGGAAATGGCGGTCAGCACGATGATGCAGACCAGGGGTGAGGGGATGGTTTTATTCAGGTACGGGAAGAGATATATGATACCAAGGCCGGCAGCGGTAAGAGCATATACGTGCCAGGTGACGTTGGTGAGTTCCGGCAGCTGCGCCATGAATATCAGTATCGCCAGCGCATTCACGAAGCCGGTTACCACCGAGCGTGACACATAGCGCATCAGGCTGCCGAGCTTCAGGTAGCCAGCAATCAGCTGGAACACGCCGGTCAGTACGGAGGCGGCGAGTAAATACTGCAACCCGTGGTCTTTCACCAGCGTGACCATCAGCAGCGCCATCGCACCGGTGGAGGAGGAAATCATCGCCGTGCGGCCACCAAAGAAGGCTATAACGATGGGGATACAGAAAGCGGAATAGAGACCGACCTGCGGATCTACGCCAGCGATGATGGAAAAAGCGATCGCTTCAGGAATAAGCGCGAGCGCGACCACAATACCGGCGAGGACGTCACCACGGACGTTACCCAGCCAGTCCTTACGCGTCGAGGACAGCAACATAGTAGTTTCTCAGTTTTTGAATGCAGTCAGCCCGTGAGGGCAAAATTTATGTACGAAAAAGCACATCCGCAGATGGGATGTTTTTGAGTGCGCGACTGAGGTTACTCAGTGCGACAGAGAGGGGTACGACTCAGGGTGGCGTAATACGCATGATAATTTTTTTAACTCCTTTACAGGTATTTATGCACCTTAAGGAACCAGAAAGACCGGCTGTACAGGCTTTCAGCGCTGGTCACGAATGCCCGCCGGGCAGATCACAGTCAGAGCTGTCCCAGCAAAAAGCCTTTTTACTGTACACGAAGCGTAAATGGGGTCAATGCGCGGAGGATGAAAAATGCCCGCAAAGCACGCTGTCATCGGTTTAAATCGGCTCCGTTTCGCTTCCTTTTACCGGATGTTGCCGGTCATTTTCAACAGGGTTGATAGAATGCATACGGGACTTGAAGTTTAGTTCTGTTCAGATGTCCGCTTTTGGCACAAAGCGGACTTTACTTACCAGACACGATGCCTGATGCCAGGCTGGACGTTGAGGGTGAAAATGATAAGTATCGCTTCGTCGCTGATCCGCCGTTAGGATCACTTATCCACTCAGGGCAATAATCAGCGCCCTTACCTTCCTGAAAGACAATAATCTCCAAATCGCAATAATCAACCTGAATTTGTGATTATGCAGCAGCAATCCTTCTTCTCCTCTCAGGAGATCCGAAAAAGCTAAACTCGGATCTGGACTTATTAATCGTATGGAAGGGCGAACGAGATACGGCAGGAAGGAATTAAAAGCAAAAGGCAGGTGGAAATGGAAGGTCCGCTTTGAACGAAAAGAGGACATCTAAGAATTGATGAAAAGTACATCATCTTCAGGTAATAAACTTCGCCGAAATAATGTAATTACCGACCCGAAGGCCGGTAATTGTTAACACTGATAACCGTTTACCACGCGTAAGCTTCAGGTGCCTCTCCGCCTGGTCCCGGCCAGATGGTATCAAGCCTTTTTAGCGTATCGTCTGAAAGAGAAAGCGTCAGGGCATTGAGATTCTGACGGAGCTGTTCAACTGTACGCGGACCACTGAGCACGGCGCTAACCACAGGGTTCTGCAGCAGCCATGCCAGCGCGACGTCTGATGGCGTTTCCCCCAGCTCATCACACAGTGTTTCCCAGGCCTCCAGTTGCGGCCGCAGGCGGTTGATTTGTGCCTGCAGCTGCGGTGTTGCCCGGCGGCCACCGGCAATTTTTTTCAGAACGCCACCCAGCATCCCCATCCCGACCGGGCTCCATGGGATCAGGCCAATGCCGTAATGACGCAGCGCCGGAATGACCTCCAGCTCAACCGTACGCTGGGTCAGATTGTACAGGCTCTGTTCCGATGCCAGCCCCAGCAGGTTGCGCGCGTCAGCCTTGCACTGTGCAGTGGCAATATCCCAGCCGGCAAAGTTACTGCTGCCCACGTAGCTGATTTTACCCTCACGGATCAGCTGTTCCATGGCCTGCCATATCTCCTCCCAGGGCGTGTTCCGGTCGATATGGTGCATCTGATAGAGATCGATATGGTCCGTTTTCAGTCTTTTCAGGCTGGCCTCACAGGCCCGGCGGATATGGTAGGCAGACAGGTATTTATCGTTCGGCCCCGTGTCCATCGGCTGGTAAACTTTCGTGGCCAGCACTATCCGGTCACGCTGACCACTGCGCGCTAACCAGTTACCGATGATTTCTTCGGATGTTCCGTAACCCTTTGCCATATCCGGTGACTGCGGCCCGCCATAGACGTCAGCGGTATCGAAAAAGTTGATACCTGCATCCACGGCTTCATCCATGATCCTGAAGCTGGCCGACTCATCCGTCAGCTCACCGAAATTCATGGTACCGAGACCGATGCGGCTCACCCGCAGTCCGGTACGACCAAGATGTTTGTAGTTCATGTCAGATGCTCCTTAACTGAACACGTTATTTCAGATTTTTACGGAAAAAGTCTGTCAGCTTGTCAAAAGGGATTAAGTCGGTACGGTCATACAGATCGACATGCCCTGCGCCCGGTACGATGTACAGTTCTTTAGGCTGACCGGCGCGTTTGAAAGCATCCTCGCTGAACTCTTTTGAGTGTGCCTGATCGCCGGTAATAAACAGCATCGGGTGCGGAGAGATGGTTTCAATATCGTTGAACGGATAGAAGTTCATAAACTTGCCAATACTGCTCAGCATCGGTTTCGTCGTCAGTTCTTCTTTCTGACCCTGCGGGGTGTAGCCGCCGCGTTCTGTGCGGTAGAAATCAAAGAACTCACGTTGAATATCCGGTGTGGAGTCATCCAGTTTGTTCACGGTGCCAGGGATATAAGCCGTCTCGCCGCCCTTAAACTCGGCTAACCGTTGCTCAGTGGCTGACTGGATAAAGGCCTTACGTTGTTCTCCCGTCTGGGAATGATTAAGGCCATTACGGAACGCGCTCCCCATGTCATACATGCTGACCGTGGCAATGGCTTTCATACGCGGGTCAATCTTGGCGGCACTGATAACAAAACTTCCGCTGCCGCAGATACCCAGCACACCGACGTTATCCGGATCGACAAACGGCTGTGTGCTCAGATAATCAACCGCAGCGCTGAAATCATCTGTGTAAATTTCCGGTGAAATCAGGTGCCCCGGTTTGCCCTCGCTTTCTCCCCAGAAAGAGAGATCGATAGCCAGCGTGACAAAACCCTGCTCCGCCAGCTTCTGCGCATAAAGATTTGAACTCTGTTCCTTAACGGCTCCCATCGGATGACCCACGACGATCGCCGGGTGTCGGGTGTTCTGGCCCATCGTTTTCGGGATAAACAGGTTGCCGACCACGGCCATCTGATACTCGTTTTTAAAGGTGACTTTTTGCTGCGTCACCTTATCGCTTTTATAAAAATTATCGGCCCCACGGGACATATCCGCCGCTGAGGAAGCAAATGCACTGATCAACAGCCCCAGCGCTAACGTAAATTTTTTCATGATGGTCTCCTTATTATTAAGCCAGGGTGGCGTTATCAACGACAAACCGGTAATGCACATCACCCCTGAGCATGCGCTCATAGGCGTCGTTAATCTGATCGGCTCGAATAAGCTCAATGTCGGCGACAATGCCGTGTTGAGCGCAGAAATCGAGCATCTCCTGCGTTTCAGGAATGCCGCCAATCATCGACCCGGCAATCGACCTGCGCTTCATAATGAGGCTGAACACTTCTGGCGCGTCATGCGGCGTGGCCGGCGCACCCACCAGGGTCATCGTGCCGTCGCGTTTCAGCAGCGCGGTGAACACGTCGAGGTTATGCGGTGCAGCAACGGTGTTGAGAATGAAATCGAAGCTCTTTGCATGGGCTTCCATTTCGCTGGCATGACGGGAGACCACAACTTCATCTGCACCAAGCGCTTTTGCGGCGTCTCGTTTGGACTCAGACGTGGTAAAGGCTACAACATGCGCGCCCATGGCATGCGCCAGCTTGATCCCCATATGCCCCAGCCCGCCGATACCGACCACCCCGACCTTTTTGCCGGGACCCGCCTGCCAGTGACGTAGCGGGGAGTACGTTGTGATCCCCGCGCACAGCAGCGGTGCCACGGCGGCCAGCTGCGCTTCCGGGTGAGTAACGCGCAGGACGTAGCGTTCATGCACCACAATCTGCTGCGAATATCCGCCCAGCGTGTGGCCCGGTGCATCCGGCGTCGGGAAATTGTATGTCCCCATCATATGGTCGCAGTAGTTCTCCAGCCCGTCGTCACAGTCACCGCAGTGCCTGCAGCTGTCAACAATGCAGCCGACCCCCACCAGATCCCCGGCACGAAAACCGGAGACGTGATCGCCAACGGCCACTACACGACCGACAATTTCATGTCCCGGAACGCAGGGATAGAGCGTTCCGGCCCATTCAGCGCGTACCTGGTGGATATCCGAATGACAGACACCGCAGTACGCGATATCAATCTGCACATCATGGGCACCGGGGGCGCGACGGGTGATATCCATCGGCTCCAGCGGCAGTGTGCCCGCATGGGCACCGTAAGCTTTAACTGTCATGGCATTACTCCTGGGTTTATGAATGGTCTGCGGCAGAAGTGTCTGCCCGCGAGGTCAGAAAGATCAGTACGGTTGCGATAATCAGCATCGCGGCGCTGGCCAGGAAGGTGCTCTGGTAGCCGTGATGGTCGAAAAGCATGCCGCCCACCGTCGAACCGAGGGCAATGGACAGCTGCACCATCGCCACCATCAGTCCGCCGCCCGCTTCGGCATTCTGCGGGAAGGTACGCGGAACCCATGCCCACCATCCCACCGGTGCGGCAGTGGAAATCAGCCCCCACAGCCCGAGCAGTGCCGTCACGATGGCTACATGACTGCCGAAGGCAATCAGTGCCAGCGCAGTGATGGCCATCAACACCGGGATGGCCATCAGGGTCGGGTAGAACCCGCGTTTCAGCACCCGACCAATCAGGGTAGTGCCGATGAAACCCGCGACACCAATAACCAGCAGGACAAGTGTCACCGTTGCAGCATCCACCCGCGTCACCGTCTCAAGGAAAGGCCTGATATAGGTAAAGAGCGTGAATTGCCCCATAAAGAAGATCCCCACACCCAGCATGCCCAGCGTGACCACCCGGCGACGAAACAGCATGAATACGTTGCGGGAAGCCGCCGCCTGACGGGTGACCGGCATGGAAGGCAGACTGAGTAATTGCCAGACAAACGCGATGATGGCGACCGGCACCAGGCAGAAGAAGGCCCCCCGCCAGCCAACCACCGATCCGAGCCAGCTGCCCAGAGGGGCAGCCACGACGGTAGCCAGAGCATTGCCGCTGTTGAAAATAGCCAGCGCCAGCGGAACACGATGCACCGGGACCAGACGCATTGCCGTCGCGGCCGACATCGACCAGAACCCGCCGACCACAATGCCAATCAGGGCCCTGCCCGCCATGTAGGTCAGGTAATTGGGTGCCATCGCAATAACGGCACCGGAAATTGCCATAATGCAGGTCAGGCCGAGCAGCAGCGTTTTCCGGTTAAGCGTGCCTGCCAGCACGGAAATAAACAGGCTGGTTACCACTGCAAATGCCCCTGAAATGGCGATGCCCTGTCCGGCCATACCTTCGGTGACACGCAGGGTCTGCGCCATCGGTGTCAGGAGGCTGACCGGCATAAATTCGGAGGCGATCAGGGCGAAGACACACAGCGTCATGGCAAAGACACCACTCCAGTGCGCGGGATGTTTCCCGCTTCCTGTGATTTTTTTTCTGTTCTCGTCTGTCTTATTACTCATTCAGGGATTTCTTTTCAGTAGATAACATGAAGTCTCCGCCGCGAAGCCTTCAGCGCTGTAGGAAGAGCTGAAACGGCATACGGGGACGGGACGGTGATAAGAGGAATAATCGCGGTGCGGAAGATGCTGTGAGTCAGTTGGCGACCCTGATCTGCACCGCAAGAGGTCCGTGGCGCTGCAGGACCGCCAGTCCGGAATCCACTTTCCCTAACGGGATCAGTGAACGGGCGTAATCCCTGCCCCGGACAAAAATCGCCAGGTCGCCCCAGGGCGCGTAGTAAGTGATATCTCCGGCTTCCGGCGTCATACCGTCCGGTGCCTGTGCCGTTGAAAGCCTGCGCGGCAAGTTACTTATGCGCTCGATATCGGCATAGTCTTCCAGCGTCAGGCTGAGGGGAAGCAGAGACGCACAGTCCCGGCCTGTCGGCGTATCAAAGAGGGTGGCGGTGGCGGTTTCTCCCCCCACAATGATCTCAATTTTCATAAGCGTCTCCTGCGCCACTCCCCGCTCGTTGCCACCCGCCATTGCGGACTGCGTGACGAATAGCAGGCCGGCAAGGAGCAGCAACAGTGACGTTCTGCGGTAAGCGTTTTGCATAAGGGTTAGCGTTGACTTTTTCATCGCATTATTGTTACCAATATGCGGTGGGTTAACTAGCTAATGAATCCTTAATGACCTTATAAGTAAAATTTATAAATAGACCGGAAACAATCATGGCGAGACGCAATCTCAACGACTTACTCTCTTTCGTCACCGTGGCGCGTGAGGGCAGCTTTACGCGCGCAGCCGCGCAGCTTGGGGTGACCCAGCCCGCACTGAGCCAGGCGATTTCCGGGCTGGAAGAGCGGATGCAAATCCGCCTGCTGACAAGGACCACGCGCAGTGTGTCAGTGACGGCTGCCGGGGAGCGACTGCTGCAGTCTGTGGGCCATCGTATTGATGAGATTGAAGCCGAGCTGGACATGCTGACGGCACTGCGTGATAAACCTGCGGGGACAGTCCGTATTACTTGTGGACCTAATGTTCTGAAGACCACGCTGCTGCCAAAGCTGACACCACTGTTACGCGAATATCCGGATATTCATATTGAGTTTGATGCCAACCACGGGTTCCGGGATATCGTTGCGGATCGTTTCGATGCCGGCGTGCGGCTCGGAGACACTATCGACAAGGATATGATAGCCGTACCCATTGGCCCGAAACTGCGCATGGCCGCTGTAGCTTCCCCTGAGTATTTCGCCCGGTACGCCGCCCCTCAGACGCCACGCGATCTGATGCAACACTGCTGTATTAATGAACGCATGGTTCAATCGGGGAAAATTTACGCCTGGGAGTTTGAGCAGGAAAATGGCAAATTTCACGTTCGGGTTGAAGGCCAACTGACGTTTAACACATCGGAACACGTCGTTGACGCAGCGCTTGCCGGACTGGGCATTGCCTTTTTACCTGAAGAGGAGTTCGGCACACATCTGCGGGAAGGAAAACTGATCCGGGTGCTTGAAGAATGGTGCCGTCCTTTTCCCGGCTACTATCTTTATTATCCCAGCCGTAAACAACCCTCTCCGGCCTTTTCACTCGTTGTGGATGCGTTGCGTATTAACCGGAAAATGTAACGCTGAATTATCGGGCCAATATTTCAGGAACGGACGTGAAGGTCCACTACTGGCACTAAGCGGACTTTAATGACCGAATACCATAACAAAAGTCAGGACGGATGCTCAGGGTGAAGTTAATACGTGTCGCTTCGTCGCAGATCCGTCGCCAGGCTCATTTATCCAAACGGGGCAATAATCAGAATCCATTCCTTCCTGAAAGACAATAATCCAATTTTCGCAATAATTAATATGCTTTCGTGCCTGATACGCATCAATCCTTCTCCTCCTCTCAAGAGATCCGAAAAAAGGTAAAGTCGGATCTGGACTGAGTCTTCGTAATGAAAGATGAAAGAGATACGGCAGGAGGGAGTTCAAAGCAAAATGCAGGTGTAAACCGAAGGTCCGCTTTGAGCGAAAAGCGGACATTGCGAGTTTCAGGCAGACAAACTCCACTTGCTTTGCCACAAACATGGTGAGGTTAGTTTTCAGAATCCTTATTGCCGCCAGTTAAAGAGTGAAGTACCTCATCGGCTGCCTTTACCCAGGGCTGCATGACCTGCTGCTCACGCAAAATATTAAGGCCCTGCGCCGTAAATGTGCCTTCTGTCGCAACTGACTGCATCAGGTTATCAAGAGGAACCCCGTGGTTATGACCGGCATAAGCTGCGCAGTCGCGCATCGCGCCAAGCACAAGGCTACGGGCATGAGACGGCGGCATACCCTTTTCTGCTAACCAGTTCTGAAGGCCGTCAGCGAGGTGGTAAAGCCAGCCGTTCATGCACATGCTGACCGTCGCCAGCTCGAATAACTCTTCATTTTCCAGAACAATCACTTCACCGAGGGCGGAGAAAAATGTCCGGGTTTTATCATCGCAGGCCGTCAGCACAACCGTCGTCTGGTTTATCCCGGCGGCATACGTAAGCATCATTCTCACCACACCTTTGTGACCGAACAGCGTCTGCAATTGGTCCATACTGACACCTGCAACCAGCGAAACCAGCAACTGATTGGGTTTAAGCGATACCTCCGACGCCAGTCCGGCAAGCGCATCAGGCCGGACGCCTGCAATCACTATATCGGCATCTTCAGCGGCTGCCTGACTGCTGCCGGCTACCCGGCAGCCGCAGGTTTCACGAAGCCTTTCTGCACGCGTGGCATTTCTGGGGGAAAGCACGATTTCAGCTGCAGTTTCTGCGGCGGTCAGGCCAGCCACGATTTTTTCCGTGAGTTCACCCACGCCTAAAACACCCATTTTCATTTTCCGCTCCTTTTATTTTCAGTAGGCGGCCCGCTTATCCGCCCGCCGCTCACAACGGTCCGGGCTGGGTATATCAACGGGTTATTCGGTAAACGCCCTCAAGCAATGGCGTGCCGCACCGCAGATATAGCCCGTTGCGCTTTCTGACTAATTCAGGCTGAGCCAGCGGCAGACTACAGATGTCGCGCGCCGCCTGCGGCGTCAGCAGACGAATATCATCAACGTATCTCGTCTGTGCCAGCGCGGCCGGATAGCTTTTCCCCAGACGCCAGAGGGCGTTTTCCAGTCCGGTAAACCCTGCCAGGAGTGCTGCAATCAGGCAGGGCAGAAGAACGGCGTAAGGTACCTTCTGCCGCTCAACGTTAAGGCCCTTCATCGTCATTATCCCTCTTCCGTCAGTGAAGGCGGTGAACGCCAGCGGTCAGCGACGGCGGCGGCGAGCATGACCGCGACCGAAGGCAGCAGCCAGGCGAGTCCCTGATTGTGAAGGGGAAGAAACTGCACCAGCATAAAGGGCCACACGCTGATGCCGGCCGAAGAAAGCGCGTCAGCGATGCCGAACAGAAACGATACCAGCGCCGCAGGCGCGATGACACGGGCGGGAGAGTAAAAACGTGTCCGAATGAAATAAGTCAGGACAAGAACGATAAAGACCGGATACACGGCCGTCAGCGCCGGCACGGAGAAAGCGATTAGCTGCGTCAGTCCCATATTGGAGACCAGCATGGAAAACGCCGCGAAGAACCAGGCATAAGCGCGATAGCTAATGCGGGTCACGGAGCTGAACCAGGCGGCGCAGGCGCAGGTCAGGCCAATGGCGGTGACCAGGCAGGCCAGTGTAATGAGCGCACCCAGGAACGCGTCTCCGCCTGCGCCAAAGACATGGTGAACGTAGGCGCTGAGCACCTGCGCCCCGTTTGTGGCGCTTACGGTCAGCCCCGTGCTGCCGGTGCCGAGCCGGAAAAGGCTCAGATAAACCAGCGCCAGACCGGCGCCCGCAATCAGGCCGGAGCATACGGCATAACGCGTGATGAGGCGCCCGGACGTCACGCCGCGGGAGCGGATAGCGTTAACGATAACGAGGCCGAAAGCCAGCGAGGCCATCGTATCCATTGTCAGGTAACCGCTGGTCAGGCCCTGTGAAAAGGCGGCGGTTGCGTATACCCCTTCCGGAGCACGGGGCTGGCCTGCAGGATAAGCCAGCGCCGCTACGGCAAGGACAATCAGCGCCAGAATCTTGACCGGGGACAGGAATCTGCCCACCGTATCCAGCAGCCTGCCGGGATAGAGCGAAACCAGAATAACAATACCAAAATAAACTGCGCTCCAGACCGGCAGCCAGCGTTCGCTGCCCGTAAACGGCTGCACGGCGAGCTCATAGGAAACCGTCGCAGTACGCGGCGTGGCAAAGAACGGTCCGATGCAGAGGTAACAGATAACGGCCAGCAGTAAGCCGCACACCCTGCCAACCGGGCGGGTTACGGCTGATAATGCCCCGCCAGCCTTTGCCATCGCAATGGCGGTAATAACGGGAAGCCCGACGCCCCTCAGCAGAAATCCTGCCGCTGCTGTCCAGACAGATGTACCAGCCTGCAGGCCGATGAACGGCGGAAAGATGATATTACCGGCGCCGACGAACAGGGCAAAGTTCATGAAGCCAAGGATAATGATGTCTCTGATGCGAAATGTGTTCATTGATGTGCCATAGATGTGTTTGCAAGGGCTGTCACGCAGCGCGGTCAGCCTGATTATTCATTTCACAGAAGCCAGGGGCACCAGAGATGATGCCCCCGGACGGGGCGTGGCGTGAGCCCGTTATTTCAGGGCGGTATAGATCTGCTCACCGATGAGCAGGAAAGCGATGAAAATCATGGCAATGCCAGAGAACTGGCTGACCCGCCGCGCCGCCTCCGGACGCGTGCGCAGGATCGCTTTTGAACCCAGCCCGACAGCGCTGTACACCACCGCGCAGTTAATAATCTGAATCAGTCCCATAAAGAAAATCTGCACGCCAACTGACCAGCCGGCGTCACGGCTGGTGAACTGCGGCAGAAGCGCCAGGAAAAGCAGTAGCGCTTTCGGGTTAATCCCGCTGATGCCAAACCCCTTCATCAGCGTCCGGAACCCGTTTACCTCCCCGTCAAAGTTGCCTGCAGCCGGAACCGGGGGATTGCGCAGGACGCCCACTCCGAGCCACAGCAGATAGGCCGCTCCGGCATAGGTAAGCACCGTCAGAATGACCGGCACGCTGGCGACCAGTGCCCCGACGCCGGCCGCGACGACAACCGTTATGACAACGTACCCCAGCAGCATACCGGACACCGCCGGAAGCAGCATTCTGTTGCGCATGCCGGAAGAGATGGCATACGCCCAGTCCGCTCCGGGCGTCATGACAAGAGAAAACGACACAATCCAGAACGCTACAAGCAAACTGAAATCCACTACATCACCTTTCTGTTCAAGTAAAAACTGACAACGATCTTATCAACTGATGTGGGGGATAACTTTCCTGATTAGCCTTTGATGGCAGTTTTTTTAGAAGATGTTTGCTTTAAATCGCATATGATGAGAAATATATTCCAGCACTGAATCGTGTGGATTTGACTACCTGATAAGGCGGGAACGTGGACAGAACCGATAAAAAGATCATTGCTGAACTCCAGGCAGACGGACGCCTGTCCCTGACAGAGCTGGCGGACAAGGTCGGACTGAGTCTTTCCCCTTGTCACCGTCGCGTTAAAAGCCTTGAAGAGACGGGCATTATCAGTGGATATCGTGCTCAGGTTGATACCGCAAAGCTCGGACTGAGCTTTTCAGTGATCGTTTTTGTATCACTTGAAAAGGCAGATCGTAAGGCGGTGAGCAGCTTTGAAGAGGCTGTGGTTGAAGTCCCGGAAGTAATAACCGCGCAGCGGCTGTTTGGTAATCCGGATTATATGCTGCACGTTCTGACACGGGACATGGAGAGCTTTCAGCGGCTGTATGATCTCGACCTTTCAGCGCTGCCAGGCGTTCAGCGCCTGACCTCAACGCTGATCATGAAAACGGTTGTTAATAACAGACCGGTAGTTCCCTGATTACAGGAAGATAAAGTCACCGAGAATTATGCCAGTCACGCAGAGCCGCCCGTCAAACAACGTCCGCTTCTGGCACAAAGCGGACATTCAATTTAACAGCCTGTGGGCCTCCTCCAGCTCCCCGATATAGCCAGGTCGTCAGCCCCATCTGCTAACCAGCATGGTCGGCAAGCGTCACGGCTGACTCCGCCCAGACGTCGGGAACGATCTTCATCGCCTCGCTGACGGCGAAATTCATCGTCATGCCGGGTTTCCACAGCATGACGATCATCTGGCTCAGCGCCAGATTGCCCACCTCCACATCAATCGCTTTAACGTCACGCCAGCTGGTGGCGGCAAAATGCTTCGGCAGAAAGGCCCATCCCTGACCGCTCTCAAGCATATGGCGCAGCAGCGTACGGTCATTAGTGTAGAAGGTACGATCGGCGATGCGTCCCTGCTTCGCCGCCACGCCGTCGGGCGCCGGATGCATCACCAGCTGCGGCTGCGAGGCGAGATCGAACAGCGATACCGGCTGCTCGTCCGCGAAGAGCGACGCGGCGGCGTAAAAATCGAGTTCGACCAGCCCCACCGAGCGCCACGCCATCTCGCTGCCCAGACTGCGGTTGCGCGCCTGGCAGAGGGCCAGCTGCACCTCGCCGGTGGCGAGTGCCGCTTCCGCCTCTTCGCGCGACGCGCTCCAGGCGCTGACGCGGATATTGCTCTCTGCCAGCGTCTCAATCAGACGGCAGAGAAAAGGGCGCGGCACAAAGGGATCGTAGACCAGGCTGATTTCGTCGGAGATACCTTGACGGACGTGGCGCGCCGCCGCGTCGAACGCCTGCGCCTGGCGCATCAGCAACGCCGCCTGCCGCTTCAGCCGCTGGCCCTCTGGCGTCAGCGCCAGCGTGCGGCCCTGTCGCGAAAAGAGCGCATAGCCCAGCGCCGCCTCCAGAAACTCGATTAACTCGCTGACCGTGGCGCGATCCTTGCCAAGCTGTTTCGCCGCCTGCGAAACGGTGCCGAGCGCGGCGACGGTCGAGAACGCCTCTATCTGCGCAAAGGTAAAACTGAGATAGGCCATTTCTTCTCCCTGATGCAACTGGTTGAGGGGATTTCCCCACATATGCTGATTTTTGCACAGAGCAGGCCAAATCTATACTGCGGCTTGTCAATGTTAAGGCGTGTTACGAAGGAGACAGAACGATGAAAAGTAAAAAAAACCTGCTACTGGCAGCATCGCTGGCGACGACTGCGCTGCTGTCGTGTTCAGCAACAGCCGCGGAGTCTGCGCCCTGCGGCGGCGTACCGCTGAGTGTTTGTCCGACGCCGTTCGATCGCACCCTGCCCGATCCCAAAACCATGCTCAGCTGGGATCAACAGGATCGCGTGGTGGGCTTTCGCAACGACTACCGCAACTACCCCGCCGATGTTTTTCATCACGGTACCGCCCAGCCGCTGCCGCTGGCAAAGCATCAACTCGGCGAGGTTAGCTACCGCGTCAACAGCCAGCGCTACAGCATGGCGGACTACCTGAAGCGTCAGAACGTGGCGGGAATGTTAGTACTGAAAAACGGCCAGATCGCCTACAAATATCTGGCGCACGGCAACAGCGATAGCACACTCTGGACCTCGCGCTCGGTGGGTAAATCAGTGGTGTCGACGCTGGTCGGCGTGGCGCTGAAACAGGGGAAAATCCACTCACTGGATGACAAGATCACCGATTACGAGCCGGAGCTGAAAGGCACCGCCTGGCAGGACGTGACGCTGCGACAGCTGCTCACCCACACCTCCGGCGTTGCGTGGAATGAAGATTACACCCAGCCCGACTCCGATTTTGCGCAGCTGACCCAGTGCGAGGCGCGGCCTGGCACCTATGATTGCGTGCGCGGGCTGATTACCGGCCTGAAGAAGGCGCATCCGGCGGGCCAGCACTGGTCCTACTCGTCGGGCGGCGCCTGGCTGCTGGGCGACGTGCTGGAGCGCGCCACCGGCATGTCGCTCGCCGCGTATCTGCAGCAGAGCATCTGGCAGCCTTACGGTATGGCGAATGACGGTGTCTGGCACGCCTATCAGCCCGGCAAACATGACGTCGGCGCGCACGGCTTCAACGCCACGCTGGAGGACTGGGGGCGCTTCGGCGAGTTTGTACGCCATGAGGGGCGCCTGCCAAATGGCGATAAAGCGCTGCCGGACGGCTGGCTGAAGCTCGCCTCTGACTGGACGCAGGCACAGGGCTCGGTTTCCGCCGCGCATCCGCAGGGCATTTACGGCTTCCAGTGGTGGAACAACGAGGTGCCAGCGAACGCGAAAAACGTCGAGCCTACGCCGCAGCAGTCGCTGAAGGGGTCGCTCTGGGCGCTGGGCATCTATGGTCAGATGATTATGGTTAATCCCGACGAGCAGCTGGTAATTGTGCAGTGGTCGACCTGGCCGCAGGCGGAACCCTCGTTCAGCGCCCAGCCGCTGGAGGCGTCGCTTATGTTTAGCGCAATCGCGCAGCAGTTGCGCGACTAAGAAAAATCGGGATGGGGGCTGTCAGCTGGCGGAGCCGTAAGGATATAGCAGCGTTTATCCAGCAGCGATTCAACGGAGGCGCGATCGCCCTTGTCCCCGCCGCGCCGGACCGCATGGTCAGCAGGATATATTCTTTCTCGCCCGAGAAAGTAGTATGTACCAGCGCCACGTCATACTCCGCCAGCTGCGGCGTAATACCGGTAGCCTGCATCAGTGGATCTTCCTGAGGACAACTGCCTGGCAGAGCATGGCTTACTTCTCCGGCTCGGCGCCCTTTACAGCGCAGCGCGCCGGGCTCGGAGATTTCCCCTGCTCACCCCTTTGCTGTATTTGCGCATTAGACAGCCGGCTGCTCTGACTCGTGACTGCTCTGCGGAAGCAGATAACGATTAGGTGGAAACCGAAGGTCCGCTTTGTGCGAGGAGCGGACGTTCAAAGTTGTTCTCACAATGTTAAAAGTATTACTTACATCGTGGTGTCTTAATCTGCATGGACGAGGTTATTCGCCCTGCATGTTGGTTAATTGATGTTGTAAGTTCATGCTTAACGACCAGTGCTCATCAACAGACGCAACAGCTCGTGAACGCTGCTCTATAGCCAATTGTGGCTCGGTCCACAGGAAGGGATAAAAGGAGTAAACCGCGTCACCATTCATTTCAGATGTTTCTTCACGCCAGCCTGTCCAGCGTACGCTTTGATAGAAACTTTCCAAATTGCCGCAGAGAGCCCAGTGCAGAAAACCTGAATAGTTAGTATCAAGGCTCTCCCATTCCAGAGAATCTGGTGCGAAATAATATACGCCGCCTCGATCTTCACCGAATTCACCACCGTTAAGTGCAAAAAAGCCCCCCGATACATCATCAGCAACCAAGAGCGCCTGAAAATTCCGGCCTGTTGTTACAGATTGCGTCCAGGAAGCAGGAGCTCGTGCCAGCCTGGGATGACCAGAGCCTAAAATCCGCAACCAGCCATTATCAACCAGGATGCCACCCGTTTCGTATAACACAGCGCCTAGCGGGGAGAGCGTTGTAACCTGAAGCTGATGTAAGGCAAATCTTGCGATCGTCGGGTCACAGGGAAGCAGTTCATAATTATTGTTCGCTTCTTTCAGCCATTGCTGCACCATAAGCCAGCCAGAGCTTTGCTGATCAATTAATTCAGTCAGTTCCCTCATACCTTATCCTTTATCGCACTTCGCATCTTAAGCATATATATCGGACGACTAGCCGATAACCTGAACATGGTCAATTACATGCTCCGCAAGATAAACATAGCATTAGATTAGCAACGTCCGCTTCTGACACGGAGCAGACAGCAAGATCAACCGCTGATGCGATCAGCTTTATTTTTCGCGAAAGAAAAAATGCACTTTCCCTTGCTGTAATACAACGGCAGGTAAACCCTTATCTTCTTTGGGCGAGAGATAGATCATTACCCACGCTGGAAGATGGCGGCTAACTTGTTGCATGAAGGCATAATTCATACGCTGATTTTTTGCATCCGATTGGCCGGCGCTGTTTATAAATACCGGGCTGAGGTGACTTCCATTTAACCCATCGTGCCTTACGAGATAACTTTTCCCGGTCGCATTCACACCTATGAAGTCAGGAGTGCGAACAATTTTTTCTGCGTCGTGGAAGCTGGTGTAAAAGCCGCAGGTCGGACTATTCTGGCTTGCAGGATCATAATATTTATTTTTTGGAAGCTCACACCCCGCATCTTTATCTGCAAATTTAACGACCAGATAGCGGGATTCATTGCTCTGAAACACGTATTTTCCTAGCCAGTCATTATATCCCTCTCCCTTACGGACATCGCCATGTTTGCGTTTAGATTCTTTTAAGGTCGCTAGCACAGCAGATTCAATTTTATCTGAGAGCAACAGTGATGCCGCCTCAGGGGTAGGGGCCAGTTCAGTAGGGATCCACGCCAGAATTCCATCGGTTTGCCACTCTTCCACGCCCATACTCGTTGGTCGATACTGCAGTAACGGGGTTAAAGGCAATGACGCTTCATTTAATTTATCATTTTCAACTATCGGAAAAGTAAAATCGTAATCCGTGCGGCTGAACATTTCGCTTTGAGAGTGGCTGACCTGGGCATCGCTAAAAGGATCCATACCCGATGCGTTGCTGATATTCCAGGCGATGCTATGTTCAGCGTGGTATGTGTACGGCTTTGCAGAATTGTCGCGAACGCCCGAGCAGGCCGTCAGTAGCAGAGTTGTAAACACAATTGAAAGTGATCTCGATAACAAACTATTCATTCATACTTCCCGTTGTTTAATCATAAGAAACTAATATCGGCAACACCGGCCAATAGCTTAATTTTTATGGATATATAAAAAAGGGAAATTGGCTGGAAACCTTTCGAAAAGAATAAACTGGAACGACAGCCGCTCGGGGAGCGGACGAACTCAATGAGCGGAAGTTCTGCTGAGAGCGAGAAGCGGACCTATTAATGTTCATGGTATGACTAGCCCTGCAAATCAAAGCGAGATTTTTGAAAATCGCGGTACACCGCCTCATTAGTGAAGGCCGGAAATGTGGCTTTCTGGGCTGCTGATTTTACCGCTTCGCAATATGCTTTATTACCATCACTGGTTGATATGTTTAAAGCCGTGCCATTCTGCGCAAACTCGATATGCAACCGAAACTTCTTCCCTTTCCAGTTTTGTGGCTCAGCAAGTTTTGCATTTATCGCTGCTCTTATCGCCCGCGCTTGCGAGCCCCACTCATCCCGATCATCCCAATTGCCAGAACCGCAATTACCCAGTGCAGTGGTTTTATGGCATCCTGAAGGTTGTAATGGTGCGCAACCCATTGCCAGGCTGGCCACAAATGCCAGCATAGACACTTTAATTGCCATTCGATTCGCTCTCACTCCTTGCTCCCTCATTCGATTAATACCTTCATACACACTGAGATATTGTTCCGTCATTACTGGCGCATTTTCAACTACTCGTAATGGTAATGACGTGGTCGCCATTACGTTGTCACTCACTCCCTATTGATAACTTCAAACAATTTTTTAAATGTCCGCTCCTGCCACAAAGCGGGCATTTAGCCACGGCAGATGTGTCATAAAAGAAAAGAGTCGTGCAGCGCAATGCTACAGGCAGCCTGATTAAGATAAAGAAAGCAGATCCAGGGTATAAATATCAGGCTGAAGAAATTCCGGGGCAGTTAATCGAGGGCAAAAAGCATCCCTCTCTGCCCGAGCAAAAAGAGACCATAATCACCCAAAGGAGACATGACTCTGAACCCGATAGTGACAGAGATAAAACTTAAAGATTTCTCAAAAGCCTGGCGGGATTGCCCGCGTACACCCCTTTTATAAGCACAGGTTTGGTCACCACGCTGCCTGCACCAATCACCGCCCCACTGCAAATCTCCGTGGTTAAAATGGTTGCTCCACTGCCGACTGTTACTGCGTCGCCTAAGACAATATCTATCCAGCTTTCTGCAGACGCATCCGGACCGCCACGCTTGAAAAGATCATTAGCAAAGGTTACACCATGGCCAATAAAGCAGTCGCTGCCTAAGGTAACGTTCTCACAGATGAACGAGTGGGACTGTACCCGGGTTCTGTCGCCTATAACGCATCCCTTTTGTATTTCGACAAAGGGTCCCACGAAAACATCGTCTCCCAGTTCACATTCATAGATGTTTACCGGCATAACGACTTTCACATTTTCACCGTATTTTACGTCACGAATGCCGCTTTCAAGCACTTTCATATCCGCGGGCTCCTTTCTCAAAATGATTCGGCACAGTATGAGCAATGGCTCGTCCCTCTCCTGTTCAAACATGCCGGGCGAGGTTATTACTCAAAACAGGAATAAACCCTAAGGCAATAAAACCCAGGCGTCCAGACAGGCAGGCCGATTCTGCTTATCCTATACTCAGTAAAAAAGGTTTAGACTGAATTTCGGCTATGTACCGCCTGCGAAATTCACAGAAGTTATTGAGGTCGTATGAAATTCCCCGGCGTACCGGAAAATGAAGAAGAAAGATTAAAATCGCTTTATCTCGCAGACCTGCTTGATACCCGAGACGATGAACGTTTCGACCGTCTGACCCGTCTTGCCCGGAAAATCTTTCAGGTGCCGGTGGTGCTTATCAGTCTGCTGGATCGCGAGAGACAATGGTTGCTTGCCTGCGAGGGACTCGGCATCCGGGAGACGCCACGTAATATCTCATTCTGCGGCCATGCCATTTTGCAGGATGGGGCATTCATCGTAAACGATGCCACCACGGACGATCGTTTTCACGATAATCCTCTGGTCACCGGTGAACCTTACATCCGGTTTTACGCCGGCTATCCGGTGCATCTGCCCTCCGGTGACGTCGCTGGCACGCTTTGCCTCATCCATACCCACCCTCGCCCCTTTAACGAGGATGACATTGCTTCCCTGAAGGACCTGGCATTCATTGTTGAAGATGAGTTTCAGGTCATTGGTATGGCAATGACCGACAGCCTGACGGGCATAACCAATCGCCGGGGGTTTTACCGAACAGGAGAAAAACGCTTCCGTAATCTCAATGAGCGTAATGCGGCGTTCAGTCTTATCTTCTTTGATCTGGATAAATTCAAACCTATCAACGATCTCTGGGGGCATGCTGAAGGCGATGAGGTGCTGAAAGTCTTTTCAAAGTTGCTGCTACAGTTCCTGAAACCCGGTGATATTGCAGGTCGGTTGGGTGGCGATGAATTTGCCGTGCTCATTACCCACCGCAGCGATACGGATGCCTTTCTGCATGCCCTGCGTCAGGGGGTGGAGGAATACAACGAACATTCCGGTAAACCGTACAATATCAACTTCTCATCGGGCGTTCTGCACAATGACCCGAATAAGTACGCATCGCTGGATGAAATGGTTAAAAAAAGTGACGAAGTTATGTACTCCGTGAAGCGCAGGAGACAGCTTTAAACGCCCTGCCCTTTACTCATAAAGGCCTACGCACCAGGCCCGGGGCTTAGACATGCGAAATGTGGGCCCCCTGCCCCTCAGGACTGCACGCTTAACAGCCGCGATTTGCCAATCCGGATAGCGTCATCAATACAGGGTTGAGGTTTACCAAACAGATACCCTTGCGCGAAGTCGCAACCCAGCGCCTGCAGGCTTTCCAGCTGCTCCTGCGTTTCAACACCCTCTGCCACCGCTTTCATATCCAGTGATTTGGCCATGCCGGTGATCAGTTTGATGATATTCAGCGCATCCTCCTGGGCGGAGAGGGAGTGCACGAAGGATTTATCAATTTTGATTTTATCGAAGGCCAGCCGGCTCAGGCGTGAAAGAGAGGAGTAACCCGTACCAAAATCGTCGATGGAGATTTTCACCCCCAGCGCTCTGAGCTTGTTAAGGGTATTCATCGGCGTATTGTTCTCTGTAAAGAGAGACGACTCCGTAACTTCCAGTTCAAGGCGCTCGGCCGTAAGCCCTGTCTCTTTCAGAATGGCAAGCACAACCGAGGCAAAGCTTTTACTGCCAAGCTGGACCGGTGAAACATTGACTGAAATTTTAGCCGGAACCGCCCAGGAAGCCGCTTCCCGGCAGGCCATTTCCAGCACGGATTTGCCCATCTCATTAATCATTCCCGTTTTTTCGGCGAGCGGAATAAAGGTATCCGGCGACAGCAACCCTTTCTGCGGATGTATCCAGCGAATAAGGGCTTCGTAGCTGTAGATTTCACGGGTGAACGAGTCAACAATAGGCTGATAATAGACCACGAACTCTTTATTGGTTAATGCCAGCGCCATATCATGCTCGAGGGTGCGGCTTTCTTGCAGCTTATCTAGCATGCGTTGGCGGAAGACTTTAATCTTACCTGAGCCCTCATTTTTAGCTTCATACAGGGCCAGATCGGCAAATTTGTACAGATAATCGGAGCGGCGTTCCGTTTCGGAAATAACAATACCGACGCAGGAGGTAATATTGATAATCGTGTTATAGATTGTGTAGGGCTGATTAATAGACTCACTTATTTTTTGCGCACGCGATATCGCACGGCTTTCCGTCAGGCCACTCGAGAGCAAGGCAAACTCGTCTCCACCCAGGCGATAAAGGGTATCTGTCGTGAGGCTCATCGACATCAGACGGTGAGCGATCTGGCGTAATAACATATCGCCCGCATCGTGGCCGTAAGTATCATTGACCTCTTTGAAGCGGTCTAAATCAAATAACATCACCGCCACGGGAACATTATTTTTCTGCGCCAGAGTGATGGCTTCGTTTAAATTCTCCCAAAAACATAAACGGTTATTCATTCCCGTCAGTGAATCATGATAAGCGTCATATTCCAGCTTCGCATTCTGGATTTGCAATTTTTCTTTTGATTTTTGCAGCTCTTCCGCCAGGGCCTGCACCTGAAGATGCGCCTTGTGAATATTCCTGTTCTGAATGAATATTAGCCCCCCCAGGATCGCACTTAAAATGATCAGCAGGACGGATGTCGCGGAATAAATATAATACAGCGTTTGAATTTTGCTGTTAGTGCCATTAATGGAGTTAACATCCTTATCGATGGCACCGGAAGAGAGACGGCTCAGCGGCGCATCAAGCGCATGCATCCCTTTCAGGTAGGTTTCGAGCTCTGAACGCGTCATTTTCTCAAGATGCGCATCCAGATAATTGAGACTCTCTTCAAGTTGAAAGGCGAGCGCCTGATGCGCTTTATTACTTTTTATATAGTGTGCTAAATCGCCCTCTTTCAGGAGATTACTCTGGCTGAGCATAATATCGAGACGCATGCGCACTTCGTCGATCGGCATAGCTTCATCAAGCGCGTAAAGGCCGAGCCACGATTCAAATCGGTAGTATTCTGAAACCAGCTGGGCAGCAGACCATGAATCGGTGTAGTGAGTCAGTTTCTGTAACTCTTGTTGCCTTTCATGCACAAGATAAGAGATATACCCGGTAGATATAAAAAGAAAAAAAATGATGCCAGCCAGTATTCTGTTCATGCTGCTCCTTGAACCACTACTCAATGCTCATTCTGCTGACCTGCCATGCCGATCGTGAATAGAAAATCTGATTATTCAGTTCAGGCATGCTGTCATAGGGATACACAACAAAGAGCGGGCCTTTATCACGGATACGCATGTACTCCCCGTTAACTTTCATCGCCAGGATAACATTGTATTTTTTGAAATCACTGAGTGGGATTTCGGTGGTGTAATCATTGAGCGCCGTCACCTTAACAAGCGAACCTTTAGCCCCGACATAATCCATCAACTTTTGCAGAGAGATGCCCGTAAAGGTCGTACGACCGTTATACCAGGGTGAGGTGGTCTGGAAAGTGACCATGCCCAGCTTCTCAAGGCTGGCGACATCGAAAACAGCTTTCCCGTCTTCGTTGGTGTTCTCAATATTACCGGAGAGTGTTAAAAGCACTTTTCCTGTCGGTTTGGGAAGTTCACCCGCCCAGACCTGGCTTGAGACCATTAAACTTAACAACATCGCGATCAACCGCATCCTAACCTCACCTCTCAGACAGACGTAGTAGAATTATAATTTAGTTAACATGTTATTAATATATCCTGCATGACTATTCTTAAGGCAACTGATTCATAAATATTATAATTTATCAAAATCAGAAGGTTGCCCTTTCTTTTATTTTGTGAACTTGATATGGCCACACCGTTGCCAATAATTAAGCCCTGCTAAACCTTATTGTCACTGTACAAATAAAATCCGCCTGTTAACTCAGCGAAACATCGCACTATGACAGTGAGTATTGTCTCTACCGCTTTAGCGTCACTTTATTTTCGAACGACCAGCTCTGGCGCGTAAAATTTTTGCAGCGTAGTAAAGTTCCCTACCTGGACGCGTTCCACCTGAAAGGTATCCACGCTTAACAAAATAAGCTTCAGCCCCCTTCCGCTCTCGGCGAACAGATCGCTCTCCTGGAATGACTCGTTGCGCGCGTCGGCGAGACGCCCGGCAGGAAAAGGATCCCCCGCGTCAGTAAAGTGCAACGTCACGCTTGAGGCTGTGGTGATAAAATCCACATCAAAACGGCTGTTCTCATCTTCATGCAGCGCATAACGAATGATATTGGTCGCGGTCTCACAGACCGCGAGGTCAAGCGCAAAGCGCCATTCATCATTTACCGGCAACGGCGCCATGAGCTGCGCAAGCCACTCCGCAAGTTGCGAGATTGACGTTAATGAGGCCGGAAGCGAAAGGGAACTCTTCACAAGCCACTCACTGATTAAGCTGAGCAAGCGCCGCGGCGCGATCCGGGCAGATACGAAAAATGCGATCCATCCGGGTCAGAGTGAACATATTGCGGATACCCGGGTTCAGTGCGCACAAGGTCATTTCACCTTTGCCGTTCATCATTTTCAGAAGAGAAACCAGCGTTCCCAGACCGCTGCTATCGATAAAATCGATTTTGCTAAAATCCACAATCAAGGCTTTTTGGTCATCGCCAATCTCGCGGGTAATGGCTTCTTTAAAGGCCGCCGCAACCGAGGCATCCAGCCGGCGTACCGACGGCGTCAAAATATTGACGTTGGGCTGCCGCTCCGTATCGATATTCATACCTTTTCTCCTGTCTGTTCAATCACTAAAAGTGAAACATCATCGGCCATCGTCCTCTGCTCTTCGCAATCCCCGCTGCGCCAGTGGATAAGGTGCTGAGCGAACTGCGGCAGCAGGCTATCCAGTGCGAGCGTGGCCCCTTCCTGTAGCCAGTGTTGCAGGCGCGCCTCACCATACTGCTCGCCATCAGGGTTTTCACACTCGGTAATGCCATCGCTGAACAGGCAGAGCCGCTCTCCCGGCGCGAGAGTGAAGTTCACGTCGCTCCAGCTCAGGTCGGGCATCAACCCCACCGGCGCGCCCCCATGGCCGACCGTTCTCACCTCACCGGCAGGGTTAACGATGAAGGGGGTAGGATGCCCGGCCTGACAAAGCTTGCCCTCTCCGGTTGCCAGATCGATAACGCCATAAATCATGGTGAAGTAGCTCACGATCTCCACCTCATCACTGCAAAAGCGGCTGTTCAGGATCCGCACCACCTCAGAGGGCGACGCCACCTCGTTATCACCGGTAAAGAGGAAACGTTCCACCGCCCTGCCGTGCAAAAACTGGCGGGCAACGGCGAGAGACATCATCGCCGCGCCGACCCCATGACCGGACACGTCCACGCAGTAAAATCCCAGATGATTATCCAGCGGGAACACGTTAAAGATATCGCCGGAAACCCAGGCCGAAGGCAGGAAGATCCAGTCAGAAAAATAATCGCGATAGCGCAGCCGGTGCGCGGGAAGAACCGACTGCTGAATGCGCGCCGCCACCTCAAGGTCTTGCTCAATCTGGCGCAGGGCCTCGCTCAGGCGCGCGTTACGCGCGGCAAGCGTGGCTTCAAGAGAGAGCACCCTGGCCCCCGCGTGTAGTCGCGCCCGCAGTTCCCCTTGTTCCACCGGCTTGCTGAGAAAATCATCCGCCCCGGCATCAAACCCGAGCGTCAGATCCCCCGGATCTTCACGGGCAGTCAGCAATATGACGTAAACATAGTGGCCAAACTGGCGGCTGCGAATCTCCCGGCATAATGTCAGGCCGTCCATCTCGGGCATCTCCCAGTCGCTAATGACCAGGCTTACCGGCTGGTTTTGCAGGATCTCCAGCGCAGCCACGCCGTTTTCCGCCTCGCTGACGACATATCCCCACTGCGTCAGCATTCGACTGAGCAAACGCCGATAGACCGGCGAATCTTCAACAATCAGAACGTGCTGAACTCCCATTGCGTCACCTCAAAGCGGTAAGAACCAGATCAGGCTGACCGTGCCTTCACGAAACTTGCCATTGCCGCTCTGGTGGCCCGGGTAACGGGTGCCGGAGTAGTTGGCGTACTGAATAGAGAACGAGCCCGGCGTATAGCCCGCGTAGCCAAAACTATAGCTATAGTCGCCGTTCCAGGGTTGCTGCTGACTCCTGTCCGGGAACCAGAATGCCGTCGCGCGCACGAAGAAATGTTGTTTGAAGGTGTAACCGCACCCACCCAACATCACGTTCTTATTTTTACGGATGTCGTTGCTCTCCAGATCGTAATAACGCGGTACCCAGCTGTACCCCGCCTGGCAAATTATGGAGTCCCCCTTGTTGATCAACAGGGCGTTTTCTACCGGCTTCGGCAATGAGAATTTATAGGCCAGCGTTACGGCACCCTGTTCAAAATAGGTGTGCCGGTGATTGCCGGAGGTCCAGAAACGGTTATCGCCATAGTTGCTGTAAACCAGGCTGAAGGTATTGGCATGCCAGTCGTCATAGCCAAAGCTATAGCGAAAATCAGCGGTATAGCGGCTGGTATCCGTCACGGGCAGACGTGACGTTACGTTGGCAAACCAGTAGCTGTAGGGGGAGTATTGCAGACTAAGGTTCAGCGTCTGGTTATATTTCCTTTTCTGCTCTGCGCTGTCCGAGCTGTTTGGGATAGACATCCACTGCTCTTTCAGCCCGGAACTAAAGCTTAGTGCGCCGGAAAAGACATCCTCATTCCCCGAGAAGAGCCGTCCCCAGCGGCTGGTGAATACCCCCGCCTGCACCGGCTCGCCGTCTTTATCACGCAACGTTTGTCCCTCTTCCTTCTGCGCTGCTTCAGTGCTCACACTGGCACACAGTAGCGCGCAGGCCAGCCAATATTTTTCCCGCATCTGCCCTTCCTTAGTTAGGTATCCAGCGCGCAGCGACGTTGTATTTCGCCATGAGCCACAGCACGGTCAACGCTGCTGCATGAACGAAGGTGTTGACGAGCCAGTCCTGACGCCAGAGATCAAAGGTCACAAACTGGCTTACCGCGAGCACAACATAGACATGCAAAATAAAGGTATATAGCGAACGTTGCCCCAGCGGGATGAGGAACCAGCCGGCCAGCCGGTTAAGGGGCACCCAGCACCAGGTTAACAGCAGATAGACCGTCACCATCAGGCTGATATCGTTAAGGACCCGCACCGGCCCAAGGCCATTTTTTGCCGCCCAGGTATGGTAAAACGCATTGAAATCCGCCGGCGGGATGGTGTGCATCAGGAGGGCGGGCGGCATAAAGGGGTTCGTATGGTTCTGGGCCACATACCCCAGTACCAGCGCGATCGCCACCAGCGCCACCACCACCGCTTTACCGGGTGGGGTGCGGGCAAACGAGAGGAGCTCCGCTTTGTACCAGCCGCTGCACATCCCCAGTACAAAAATAAACTGCCACGCCAGTAGCGGAAAAGCGAACTCAAACTCAGACGGCGTAACGCGCACTGGCCAGCGCTGCCAGCAGCAGTAGACCAGCAGCGATAGACCCAGCAGCCAATAGACTTTTCCGCGTTGCAGCATCCCTAAAAATAGCGGGCTTAAGAGCAGCAGAAAAATATAGAGACCGAGGATCTGCGTCTGATGAGGGCCAATTTGCAGGTAGAGAACAATGTTAAACCAGGTCTCTTTAATTTGCGGCGTGACGGGATAGAGTGACCAGGTTGTGCCAGAAAAGCGATCGGTAAAATGCGTTACTTCAAACACGTTAATAAAAGGCAAATACCCTAATAAAAGAAAGGAGAGAATGATAATAATATTTACCCGGTATATTTTCCACGCCCGGAGAAAAAGCCCCCAGGAAATAGTAAGCAGAACCGTTTTTTCCAGTCTGGTACGATTCAGCATACCTAGCATAAATCCGGAAAGAATAACAAACCCCTCGGCACCGGTAGTCAGACCAAAACGCTCCCAGGTAAATATATTAAATATTGACATCACTTCGGTATGTGCAACCACCATCATGACCAGCGCAATACCGCGCATAAAATCAATGCGCAAGTCGCGATTACCCGCCAGTGAGTACCGCCAGCATATTGATTTAACGCTTTTTTCTTGGGTTATCGCCGGCGCAATCTGGCTCATAGTGAGTCCTGTTATCTATCCTGAAAAAGCCGCGTATCACTTATTTAGATAGCGTATATGCGTTCATCTGGCAATGAATGAAGCGAAGCCAAAAAGGCTTAATAATAAATAACAATCATTTTAGCCGCCCTACACTGTTGCAATTCCCGGTCTGGAATATTTTTCTTCGCCATCTACACTGATTTTATCGATTGTATTTATAAGCGTTAATTTGCGTGGCACTCCACACTGTCGAAAGCAGGTGTTAATTCAATTGTCATCGTGGAATCAGGATATCCTTAACTATGGATTTTTATTTTTCCCGTTTTGAACATCGTCGGCCGCCTGAACCGCTCCAGTCGCCGCGCTGGGTAATAATGACCTGGCAAGTATTAGCGGTTGCCGCGCTTATTCTTGGTGCTAATTATATCTACTGGCGCTGGACAGCCTCACTGAATACCGATGCGCTCTGGTATGCCATTCCGCTGGTGCTGGCAGAGACTCTGGCCTGGATCGGTACGGTGCTGTTTACCATTAATTTGTGGAAGGAAGAGGACCCTGCGCAAAATCCGCCGCCGGTTGAGATCAACGACTGTCTGAGACCCGAAGACGCAGAAGACGTAAGGCCAATCAAGGTCGACCTTTTCATCGCCACCTATTCCGAAGATGTGGAGCTGGTCAGGCTCTCGATCCGCGATGCCCTGAAAGTCACCTACCCCGGCCCGCTGGATTTTAAGGTGCACGTGCTGGATGACGGACGACGCCCCGAGATGAAGGCCGTTTGCGAACAAGAGGGAGCCAACTACATCACCCGACAGACCAATATTGGCTTCAAGGCCGGTAACCTGCGCAATGGGCTTGAACAGACCGACGGTGATTTCCTGGTAATTTGCGATGCCGATACCCGCGTTTTTCCGACGCTGCTGAGCCATACGCTCGGCTATTTTCGCGATCCGGACGTCGCCTGGGTACAAACCCCGCAGTGGTTCTTCGACCTGCCGGAGGGTGAAAACCTCTCACGCTGGCTGGGGCGCAGAGCGGGTAAAGTGGGCTACGGGCTGGGATGGCTGGCGCAGAAATTCATCGGACCGGTCACCGTTGGCCGGGACCCCTTCTTCAACGATCCGCGCATGTTCTATGACGTAATTTTACGCCGCCGCAACTGGGCTAACGCCGCATTCTGCTGCGGCGCAGCCTCGATCCACCGGCGCGAAGCGGTGATGCAGGCGGCGTTACGAAGCTATGTCTGGGCTGTCGAAGAGGAGATCGACCGCCATACCCGCGATATACGCGATCCCGCGATGCGCGAAACCCTGCAGGACGCCATGCGCCCGCACGTTGCGTTCGATACCGAGCTTACCCCCTATAAGTTTCACGTTTCCGAGGATATCTATACCTCGATCCTGCTGCATGGCGACAGCGCGCGTCGCTGGCGCTCGGTGATGCACCCGCGTATTGAATCGAAAATGCTCTCCCCGCAGGACATGCTGACGTGGATGATTCAGCGCTTCAAATATGCCGCGGGTTCGCTGGATATTCTTTTCCACGATAATATTTTCAGCCGCCGCCGCTTTAAGCTCTCGTTGCCGCAGACGCTGATGTACGCTACCACCTTCTGGTCTTACATGGCCTGCGTGTGGAATACCGTATTTCTGATCTCCCCCATTATTTATCTTTTTACCGGTATTCCGCCCGTCTCCGCCTGGTCTGAGCCCTTTTATCTCCATTTCCTCCCCTTTTTCATTGTCTCCGAGCTGGCATTTATGTTTGGCACCTGGGGCATATCGGCGTGGGACGGCAGGGCCTCTTATCTCTCGTTTTTCTCCATGAATCTGCGCGCGTTAAACACGGTATTGCGCGGGGAGCAGATTAAGTTTCATGTCACGCCAAAAGAGCGACAGACCGGCCGCTTTCTCTATCTGGTGAAGCCGCAAATCGCCATTGTCGTGCTTACCCTGGCAGGGCTCATCTGGGGAGGCATTCAGGTGGCGCGAGGGGAAGTAGACGACCCTTCCGGCTACGTCATTAACATCTTCTGGGGTGCGGTCAATATTGCTGCCATGCTGCCGCTGATCCTGGCCGCCATGTGGACGCCGGCTGAAGAGGAGGCGCAGCCATGAGAAAACGCGATGCGCTGCTGTCCGCCCGCAGTTACCTCACAATTTTGATCGGCTTTCTGCTGGGGTTCGCCATTGTTGTCTGGGTAGAAAAACAGATGCCAACGCGTGTCGAAAGCAGTGCGGGAATGAGCCTAAGTAATGATTTCCCTCCGCTTCCCGCCCCGCGTGAATTGACCTTTGACGAGGCTATCTGGGCGCGCGTGGCATGGCAGTATTATGTGAATAATACGCAGCCGAACGGCCTGGCCAACGCACACGATGGCGAACCCTGGTTCAGCCTGTGGAGCACCGGCAGTTACCTCTTTGCCATGATCGCGGCAAAGCAGCTCAACATTCTGAGCGACGACGAGTTTGATGAACGCGTCACCGCCGCGTTGTTTACCCTGGGCCAGCTGCCGCTTAATCCGCAGGGGTTGCCCGCTGCCTATTATCATGCAGACACGCTCCACATGTTAGGTAAGCCGGATCCCTCCGCGATAGGCATGGGCCGCCTGCTCAATGCCCTGCAAACATTGCTGTGGCGTTATCCTCAGCACGCCGCCGCCGTGCGCGATCTCTTTAACCAGTGGAAGGTGGCGGCCTTAATTACCAATAACACCGCGACACAGGCCGCCGCGCCGCTTCATCACTGGGCGCTGGCGGTGGATGAGCCCAGAAACAGCTTCGGTTACCGCTTGTATGCCAGCCATACGCTGCGGCTCATCGACAGCGCAGCGGGACTGGCGGTCACTAACCCGCCGGAGGGGCAGCAGATGATTGACATCGACGGCATCATGGTGCCTGACGAAGGGCTGCGCACCCCCTGGGGTCGTCAGCCCTCTCTGATCAGCCTTCCCTATCTGTTAACAGGCCTCGAACTGGGTTTTGACGTCCAGAGCGCGGAGATTACCTGGCGCATTATGCAGATCCAGCAGCGCCGCCACGGCCTGCGGGTCAGCAAGCCCCCTATCAGCACCGATTATGCCGAGCCCACCCCGGACTATGTGAACGATCTGCCAGACCGCCAGCCGCTGCAAAACAGCGCCCTGCGCGATGCCACCCCCGAGCAGACGGCTATCACCTCTACCCGTACCGCCTTTGCATGGTATGCACTGTTCCGCAATGGCTGGAGCGAAGCCTTGCGCCAGCAAGTGCAGAAATTGCAGGTACCCGGTAAGGGCTGGCAGCGCGGACTTAATCTCAACAGCAGCGTAAACGACATCGTAGACGGCGACACTAACGCCATCGTGCTCGAAAGCCTGGCCTATATCGTTCACGGTCAGATGTTATGTCTGGCCTGCCTCGGCCCCGCCAATCCACCTACTTCGTCAGCAGGAGCTAAGCCATGAAGCTGAAATCGTTACTCTATTTTCCTCTTCTGGCCGGGCTTATGGCGTGCTGGCTCACCCTCTCTGCGGCGCAGGCCACCACCGGGCTACCGGCTTCCGAGTACGAACCGCGTAGCGGGGAGCTGAATGCGCGGGAGATGGCGATTGCCAAAAACGCCTGGCAATATTTTGTCGCCAATTACCAGCCCACCACCGGGCTGGTGAATGCCGTAAATAAATACCCCTCCACCACCATGTGGGACAGCGCCTCTTATATGGCTGCCATGACGGCAGCCCGTGAGCTGGGGATCATTGATAAAGCCGAGTTCGATCGCCGGATGCTGAAATTACTCGCCACCCTCAACAAGCTGGATTTGTTCCGCAACGAGTTACCTAACAAGGCCTACAACACCATCACCGGGCAGAAGGTTAACTACCAGAACAAGCCTGGAGAAATTGGCTTCTCGGCGCTGGATATCGGCAGGATGTTGATCTGGCTGAAGGTGATTAAAGAGCGCTATCCGGAATACGGCAACAGCATCGATAACGTGTTACTGGGATGGAATTTCACCAACGTCATTAACCCCTGCGGCATGCTGTACGGCGCTTACCTGGAAAATGGCCAGCCAAAGTATGTCCAGGAGGGGCGCCTCGGCTACGAGGAGTATGGCGCGGCGGGGTTCTCGCTGTGGGGCTTTGGCACGTGTCAATCCAGCCAGCCTCAGCCCTATGAGCTGGCAGAGATCTACTGTGTGATGGTGCCTTACGATTCGCGCGATCCCCGTATGACCAGCCAGCACAACTATGTGGTCACCGAGTCTTACGTCCTCTACGGCCTGGAGTTTGGCTTTGATAAGCCCGAGGATCGGGATAACACACCGCGCGACTACTCGCACCCCTGGATGAAAAACTTCGCTGACCGGGTCTACCAGGCCCAGGAGAACCGCTACGCGATTACCGGGGTGTTAACCGCACGCTCCGAGCATCAGCTCGATAAGTCCCCCTACTTCGTTTATGACACCGTCTTCAGCGACGGCTTTAACTGGAACACCATCACCGATAAAGGCCAGTACGTACCCAATACCGCGGCCATTTCGCTGAAGGCGGCGCTGGGTATGTGGGTCTTATGGGACTCGCCCTATACCGACCGCCTGCTGGACGCCATCGAAAACGCTAACGAAGCGGACAAAGGCTATTACGAAGGGCTGTACGAAAACGGTGATGGCCCCATTAAAGAGTTCACCGCCAATAATAACGGCATCATGCTGGAGTCGCTGCTGTTTAAAAAAGAGGGCAAATTGCTGCAGTACAATACTGACAACCCGAAAAACCGCGATTTCGCCCCTTCGCTCTGGGACAAAAAGCTGGTGGATCTGTTTGAGCCGAATAACACCGCGCGCAATCGCCCCTTCCTGAACAGTACGCCGGCCGTCAAAACCTGGTGTGAACAGACCGGCACTACGCAGCGGACGAAACCCGCCTGCCAGGCTTGCCAGTGCGCCTCTTGCAACGCGGATGCGCCCGTTAAATTACCCCCGGTGACCGCGCAATGCTTAAAACCCTAGCCCGCTCGCTGGCGGTCTCTGCTGTGGTATTGGTCGTCCTGCTGGCGCTGTTCAGCCGGGAGGGCGCCGGGTGGCGCTGGTTAACCAAAGGGGGCTGGCACACCACCGCACGTATCGATGCCCTCACGCCCCAGGAGCGGGAGTGGGCGCGTATTGCGTGGCGCTATTTTGAAAATAATACCCAGCCGCAAACCGGGTTAGTCAACGGTAGCGACAAACAGCCGCGCGTAACCTTGTGGCAGATGGGCGATACGCTTATCGCCCTGCTGGCCGCCCGGGATCTGGGGCTGGTTAACGAGCCTGAGTTTGATGCCCGGCTGACCCGCCTGCTGGGCACGCTCAATCGCCTGACGCTAACCGACACCCGCACGCCGGGCAGACTTTATTCCACGCAGACGGCGTCCCCCATTGATTTCAGCGGTAAGCCAGCGAAGAGCGGCTGGTCGGCAAAGGATATGGCGCGACTCATGCTGGCCCTGCGGCTCACCGCTGAGCGCGCTCCTCAGTATCGCGAGTATCTGGATAAGATCATTCTGCGCTGGAACTTCTGCCCGGTCATCGACGATGAGGGAGAGTTGCGCTCTGCTTCAATGCAGAACGGGCAGCCGATGATTCGCGACGAACTCCGTCTCGGTGAGAGCGAATATGCCGCCAGCGCGTTTCGTCTGTGGGGGTTTGCTCCCGACAAGGCGCTAAACCCGCCGTCGCAGCATGTCATTCTCTTTCAGCGTCGGCTCGCCGTTGATGCCCGCGACCCGCGCACCACCTGGCAACCCTCGCTGCTGACCACCCTTCCCGCCATGCTACCGGGGCTGGAGTTCGGTTGGCAGATGCCCGGCGTCTCCTCCGATCTGCAAAAAACGCTGCGTACCCGCGCCGAAGGGATATGGCTCAGCCAGAAAACGCGCTGGGAGCAAGATAAAGTCCTTACCGCGCGCGCCGACTTTTATCTCACTCAGGCTCCCTGGCACGTTGAGGATACCGTCTGGGGGAATGGCTATGCCTGGAACACGCTGGGAGACGATGGAAAATATTATCCCCGGCTGGCACAGGTGTCGACCAAAGCGGTTTTTGTGCTCTGGGCGCTGTGGGATAACGACTACACCGACAGCCTGATGGCAGTGACTCGCCATCTCAATCGCCCGCAGCAGGGGTGGTTCGAAGGTCGCGTCGAGGCAACCGGGGACATTAACCCCACCCTCACCCTCTCAACCAACGCCATGGTGCTGGAAGCCCTGCTGTACAAACACAACGCCGGGCCGCTGTTTGAAAACGGTCTGGTGGATAACGCGGGCTATTTCTCGCGCCGCACGTCAGATACTTTCAACCCGCCCGGCCTCTGTCTTCCGGGTGAACGGGCCGCGAGGGCCACGCCATGAAATTCTACCGCGACCTCTTTGAGGCAAGCCTGAACCGCGTCATCGCCGGGCACGACAGAAAACGCTTTTTCGAGGCCTTCTGGGACACCTTCATTCATATGTCCCCTGAAACGGAGCGGCACTTCGCCCGTCGCCCGGAACAGGAGGGCCAGCAGATGATCTACAAAAGCTTCTTCGCCATGCTCGCGGTCGACGGCGTGCTGTTTGTACCCGATTTTCTCGAACGGCTTGCCCGGGAGCAGAGCGATGAAGGGCTGCGCCTGCCTCCGCGCTTTTTTGCCCTGTGGCGAGAAGCGATGCTCAGCACCGTACGCACCCGCGACCCGCTCTGCGATGAGGAGATCCTCACGGCCTGGGCGATGGCGATAGCGCCCGGTCTGGAATATCTGCGCCGCCAGGCGGAGCTTCACTATCAGGCGGGAGACGACTAACTATGCCATCCACCTCTCCTTTCGATCTGAACGCACTGCCCATGGGGGTGATGATCTATGATGCGGCGGAACGCCTGCAGGGCTGGAATGACAAGCTTACCCTCTATTATCCCGTCATTACCCCCTGGTTAACCGTTGGCGCCACGCTGGAGAGCCTGGCCGAGAAATTTATTGATTCGGGCTATCACATCGATCCCGTCCGTCGCCGCACCCTGCGCGACGCGATCATCCGTAACTGTCGTCAGCCGAACCACCGTGAAGTGCGGCAATCCGGAAACCGACGGCTCTATGTTCAGCACCAGCGACTTAACGATGGCGGCATTATCAGCCTGCATACGGATATTACCGGGCTGGATGAGGCACAGCGCTCACGCCACCAGCTACACGACGATTTTTTACTGACCGCAGAGACAATCCAGATAGGTATCTGGGACTGGCAAGTCTCCCAGGACAGCCTGCAGGTCAACGATACGCTGCTGGCGATGGTGGGCCAGTCGCGCGTGCAGTTACACTACCCGCTGCGCTTTTTGCTGAATCTGGTTCATGCCGAAGATTTGGCCACCCTGCGTAACGCGATGACTGCCTCAAAAAAGGATCACATGCCTGTTTTTGAATGTGAGATACGCGTTCAGCATCCGACCCAGGGCTGGCGCTGGATGCTCATCTCAGGCCAGGTTGTGACCCTCAGCATGCAGCAAGAGGCTGAACGCGTTATCGGCACGCTGCAGGATATTACCCGGCGCAAAGAGGCAGAGCTTCTCGCCATTGAGGCGGCGAAAGTCGCTCAGGAGGCCAACGAGGCGAAAAGCGCGTTCCTCGCCAACATGAGCCACGAAATCCGTACCCCGATGAACGGGATCCTCGGCATGACCCAGCTCTGCCTGGACACGCCGCTGAATCCAGACCAACGGGAATACCTGACGCTGGTAATGAGTTCGGCCCAGTCGCTACTGCACATTATCAACGACATTCTCGACTTCTCGCGCATTGAGTCGGGCAAGATGTCGGTCGATGAAGAACCGCTGGAGATCCGCCCTTTCGTTCAGGCGTTGATTCGTCCACATATGCCCGCCGCCAGTGAAAAAGGCATTGAGCTGCTGGTGGATATCGCCCCGGCGGTACCGGAAGTGCTGATGGTGGATGGCCCGCGGCTGCGTCAGATCCTGACCAACCTGCTGGGTAACGCGCTTAAATTTACCCATCAGGGCGAAGTGCTATTGGTCATTGAACCGGGCGCTGAACCCGATCAATGGCGCTTTCGCATTCGCGATAGCGGGATCGGCATACCGCCGGAGAAGCAGAAAAAAATCTTCGAGGCCTTCAGCCAGGCGGACAGTTCCACCACCCGCCGCTACGGCGGTACCGGGCTGGGATTAACCATTTCGGCCCGACTGGTTAGCCTGATGGGGGGAGAGCTCAGCGTGCAAAGCGAACCGGGAGTGGGCAGTGAATTTGCCTTCACCCTGGTGCTGCAAAGCCAGCAGGCTGCGCCGACCAGCGGCGATACCATGACGGGCTTTAACGGCGAACGGGTGCTGGTGGTTGACGATAACAGTACTAACCTGCGCCTGCTCGATACCATGCTTCGCCAGATGAACCTGACGCCGACCTGCGTGAATAACGCGAAAGAGGCGTTACGTCTGGCTGGCACCGACGCTGGCTGGCCGCTCATTCTGCTGGATGCCCAGATGCCGGATATGGACGGCGTCTCCCTGGCGCTGGAGATCACTGTCCTGCCGCAGGGTGAGCAGAGCCATATCATCATGCTCAGTTCAATGAGCCGCCATTTTGATGCCAATATGCTGAAACGCATTGGGATCGCTCATTATTTGCATAAGCCCGTTGCCCATCGCGAACTCTATCACGTCATTGCCAGCGTCCTTGCCCCCGCGCCTGCTACGGCTCCGCCGCCGACCGCCGCCGAGCCGGCCACAGAGGTGGGTGGACTGAACATTCTGCTGGCAGAGGACAACCTGGTGAACCAGAAAGTCGCCAGGCGGTTGCTGGAGCGGCTCGGCCACCGGTGCGAAGTGGTGAATAACGGCCGGGAAGCGCTGACGCGCTGGCGCGAGCAGCCCTGGGATCTGCTCTTTATTGACCTGCAAATGCCCGAAATGGACGGTGAGACCGCCCTGCGCCTGATTCGGGAAGAGACGCGCGCGCAGGGGCGCAGCCACCAGCCCGCCATCGTGATGACCGCCCATGCCATGCAGGGTGATAAAGAGCGTTGTCTGGCGATGGGCTTCGATGGCTATATTGCCAAGCCGGTGAATCAGGAAGCCTTGCAGCAAGAGATCGCGCGCGTTGGTGTCGGGATCGATAAGGGACTGCCGGACGAGGCGCGCCTGCTCAGGCAGTGTGCAGACGATCCTGACCTGGTGCAGGAGCTGCTGCTGTTATTCAGTACCGGACTTGACGAGTCGATAGCCGCCATCGTGCAGGCTATCGACAACGACGATCGCGAAGCGCTGCGCCGGGCGGCGCACAGGCTGCGCGGTGAAGCGCTCACCCTCGGCTTCACCGGCCTGACCGAAACGCTCCAGCAGCTTGAGAGCGAGGCGGCATCGCTGGATCTGGCCGGGCTAAGCGCGCTACGACGCGAGCTTCTCGATGAGGCCGGGCGCAGCGCGACATGGCTACGCCAGCGGGTTCAGGAGGTAAAACATGATCCGTAAATTGCTCGTGCTGCTGATGGTCACTCCGCTGCTGGCGCAGGCCAGCCAGCCCGTCACCTGGTCGCTGGCAGGTCAATGGCGCGTACATGATGCTAACGACGAGACCTTCGACGGAGTGAACACCCCGGACCGTCACTGGCGCGCTATCCAGGTGCCCGCCAACTGGTACAGCGCCGGATATGACCACCAGGGTGCCCTCTGGTACCGGCATGAATTTTCCCTTCCCGAACGCGCACCCGATACCATGGCGACGCTGGTCTTTGACGGCGTGGACTATTTCGCCGATGTCGTACTGAACGGCAAAGCGCTGGCCCGCCATGAGGGGTATTTCCAGCGTTTCCCGGTGGACGTCAGCGACACGCTACGCCGCCATAACCGACTCGCCGTCAAGGTGAACAGCCCATGGGAAGATCCCAAAACCGTCTGGCCGCTGCACAAAACCCAGATGAAAGGCATCCTTAATCAGCATGACACCCGCCCCGGCGGCGCGTGGTCTGAGCACGGGCAGGATGCCAACTCCGGCGGGATCTGGGCGCCGGTGAAACTGCACCTGAGCCGCGGTGTGACCATAGACGACGTGATTCTGCGCCCGGACTGGCGCGACGGACTGGAAAACCCTGTTTTTCGCGCCGAGATCCGCTACCGGGCCCTCACGGCCGGCTCTGTGACGCTGCGCCTCTCTGCTGCGCCAGATAATTTCAACGGCCAGCGCATTGAGCAGACCTTTTCGGTAAACCTGACGCAGGCGAACGGCAAGCCCCAGAGCCTGAACGTCAGCCTGCCGATGAAGGGGGCCAGGCTGTGGTGGCCAGCAGGGTATGGCAAGCCAAACCTGTACCGGGTCCGCGCCACGCTGGTGGATGACCAGGGGGTGATGGACACCGCTGTCACGCGCACCGGATTACGCAAGCTGGAAGAGCAGCCTGACAATCAAGGCTGGCGCATCAACGATCGACGGCTGTTTATCAAAGGCAGTAACTATATCGGCTCCCCGTGGCTCGGCACCCTGACGCGCCAGAAGTATCGCCGGGATTTCACGCTGGTGCAGAAGATGAATGCTAACGCGATACGCGTGCACGGGCACGTAGCCGGTCGCGCCCTCTATGAAGTGGCCGATGAGATGGGGCTAATGATCTGGCAGGATGTGCCTCTGCAGTGGGGCTACGACAACAGCGACGCCTTTGCCGATAACGCCGTGCGGCAGACTCGCGACATGATGGCGCAGTTCGGCAACTCGCCGGCAATCATCGTCTGGGGCGGCCATAACGAACCGCCCTGGAACTCGCCCTGGATGGAAAAACGCTTCCCGGACTGGAATAAAACCCTGAACCAGACGCTGACGACCCGGGTGGCCGATACGCTGGCAGAGGACCGTTCGCGCATTGTGCACCGTTTTTCCGCCGTTGAAGAACACTACTGGGCCGGATGGTACTTCGGCACGCCGCGCGACCTGCTTGCCCCGGCGAAGACTGCGATCATCACCGAGTTTGGCGCCCAGGCGCTGCCCCGGCTGTCGACGCTAAAAACCATTATTCCTGCTGACCTGTTATGGCCGAAAAGTACCGCAGCCGACGACCCAGGCTGGACGCGCTGGAAATACCATAACTTCCAGCCCTTCCAGACCTTTAAATTTGCCGGAATACCGCGGGGCAACAACATTCAGGAGATGATTAAGAACACCCAGGAGTATCAGGCGCAACTGGTGGCCATGGCCGCCGAGAGCTATCGTCGGCAGCGGTATCAGCCTGTCACAGCCCTCTTCCACTTTATGTTTGTGGAAACCTGGCCCTCAATTAACTGGGGGGTGGTGGATTATCTGCGTAAACCGAAAGCGGGTTACTATGCGTTGCAGCGCGCTTATCAGCCAATTCTTCCCTCCATTGAACCCCTTAGCGCAACCTGGCGCGTGGGGAGTGAGGCCAGAATAGGCCTGTGGGCGATTAACGATAGCTGGGAAGCCTGTGACGCCTGTCGCCTGACGTGGCAGGTGAAGCAAAACGGACGCGCCCTGGCGAAAGGGAATATGACCCTGACGCTCCCTCCCGATTCGGGTAAAAAGGTCAAGGAGATCGCGGTGACCCCCACCAGCCAACACAAGGTCACGATCGAGTACCGTATCGAGCATCAATCAGGTGCGCTCGCGGGGTTAAACATGCGAGAAGAGAACGTTGCGGCGCAGAGCGCGCGTTAAGGCAGGGTGAAATGGGTAGTGCGGCCGTTCTGGAGAACGCGTTAGTGAATCTCCTCAGCCGCACCCTTTCATGCAATGCAGCGTTAGCGGGATGATTTTGGCCGCAGGTTTTCATCAAACACCAGCCGCTGACGTCCCGGCTCCACTTCCCGCAGCGGTTCCACCTGATGCAGGGTACGCTTACAGCGATCCACCAGCACCTGATACTCCCGGGTGCCCTGCTTCTTCCAGGCCATTTCCTGCTCCGTCAGTGCGCGGATGGCTTTCGCCGGGCTGCCGATAATCAGGTACCTGGCGGGCATTTCCGCCTTCGCTTTCACAAAGGCCGCCGCGCCGACAATGCTGTTTTCGCCAATCACCGCACCGTCCATGATCACCGCATTCATCCCCACCAGCGCATTTTTGCGGATAACGCAGCCGTGCAAAATGGCGCTGTGGCCGATATGTCCGTCCTCTTCCACAACGGTATCCTGCTCGGGAAAGCCGTGCATCACGCAGTTATCCTGCACGTTAGCCCCGTCTTTCACCACAATGCGCCCGAAGTCGCCGCGCAGGCTGGCATTGGGCCCGATATAGACCCCTTTGCCAATAATCACATCGCCAATCAATACCGCAGTCGGATGAACATAGCTCTCTTGCGCCACGACCGGCGTCAGACCATCTATTTGATATACAGGCACATAACCTCCGTTACGCGCTGGTCAGGCCGCCAAAGCGTTGCCAGTAAAGCGAACCCGGCGCAGGCAGTTCACCCACCGTGGTCTCGCCCTTTTCACTGACAAACGCCAGCGCCCCGGGCGCCACGCGTTGATAAATGTTGATGCAGAGTTGTCGCGCCGTTTGCCCCGCCCAGTGCGGTGGGAGCAACTCCTCCGGCAGCAGCGGATCTTTAAGGATCACGCGACGGTAAAAATGGATCAGTAACAGCTGGATCTGAAAACAGCGCTCAGGCGTTAACGCCTCCGCAGAGGCTTCGCGCAGCAGCGGCAGTAGCGGCCTGAACGAGTCGATAAAGCTTTCGTACATCAGGTTCTGTTCGCTTAAATGCCAGCACTCTTCGACACGGGCACGCAGCGCGGCACGAGAAAGCGCCAGGGGGGTGTGCGCTTCAAAACAGATGACGTTATCTGCCACCCCCGCTTCATGCAGCAGCGACTGCACGTCGGCCAGCTGCTGGGATGGCGAAGCCATCAGGCTCGGCGCCAGCGTGCCAAACCCCTGCCAGATGAGCTGCTTTTTCACCTCATTGAGAGTGGATTTATCCAGCCCCTCTGACAACAACAGCAGCCACTTACCATCCCAGGCGGGCTGTTCCGCCCGGTAAATTTTGTGTTCCGCGCGGCGGGTTAAACGCAGCCCCTTGTCACTCAGTCGATAAAAACTGCGACGTCCAATGCGCGCCACGTCCAGCCAGCCCTCTTTGTTCAGGCGAAACAGTGCGGTACGCACAAAACGTTCACCAAATCCCATTCCTTCCAGCAGCGCAGCCAGGCTACCCAGCCAAATTTCCCCGCCACGATGGGAGAGCGCATCGCCATACAGGGAGGCAATCAGTGAGGTTCCGCTCACGGGTACAGAACTGACCGCATGCTGGATAAAGTCGTCGAGTTTACTCATGTGATTCATTCTGCAGTTATTATGAGTGAGGATGAATCATAGCACAGCCGAAAAGCGTCTGGCCCGCCCCTAAAAGAGAGAGGGCCAGCGTCAGGATTAGCCGTTGGCGGCCATTTTCCGCAGGTCGAATACGCGACAGGCTTTTCCTTCGGAACGTGGGATGCTGCCACAGTTCACGATAGTGACATCGGTCGAGATCCCCACCATCGATTTAATACGATGGCGCAACTGGTGGCAGACCTGGCAGCGCTGTTCATGGCTGAGCATCAGACTGCTCTGTTTCAGCTCGACCTTCACGCAAAGTGAATCAAGATGGCCGTTACGGTTCACTTCCAGCTGGTAATGCGGCGAGAGATGTTCAAACTTGACGATCTCCTCTTCCAGCTGGGACGGGAAGACGTTAACGCCGCGAATGATGAGCATGTCGTCACTGCGTCCGCTAATCCGATCCATCCGCCGCATGGTGCGCGCCGTCCCCGGCAGCAGGCGCGTCAGGTCACGGGTGCGATAGCGAATCACCGGCAGCGCCTCTTTGGTCAGGGTAGTGAACAGCAGCTCGCCCTGCTCGCCGTCCGCCAGCGGGGTACCATCGTTCGGATTAACGATTTCGGGATAGAAATGATCTTCCCAGATGGTCGGACCGTCCGCGGTTTCAATGCACTCCATCGCCACCCCGGGTCCCATCACTTCCGACAGACCATAGATATCCAGAGCGGTAATGCCGAGGCGTTTTTCGATTTCGCAGCGCATCGCCTGCGTCCACGGCTCGGCACCAAACACCCCGACCCGCAGGGAACATTGACTGGCGTCGCCACCCATTTGACGCTCCAGCTCTTCGATCAGATTCAGGCAGTAGGAAGGTGTGACCATAATCATATCCGGCTGGAAATCACGGATCAGCTGGGCCTGTTTTTCGGTCTGGCCGCCGGACATAGGGATCACCGTCGCCCCTAAGCGCTCGGCGCCATAATGGGCACCCAGCCCGCCGGTAAAGAGCCCGTAGCCGTAGGCGACGTGAATTTTATCTTTTGCGCTGCCGCCCGCTGCACGCAGCGAGCGCGCAACCAGGTTGGCCCAGTTATCGATGTCATTCTGCGTATAGCCCACGACCGTCGGCTTTCCGGTCGTGCCGGACGAGGCATGGACGCGCACCACCTGCTCCATCGGCACGGCAAAAGTGTCGAACGGATAGTTATCACGCAGATCTTGTTTAGTGGTGCAGGGGAACTTGCGGATATCCGCCAGCTCTTTGAAATCATCAGGGTGAACGCCCGCCGCATCGAATTTGCGTTGATACATCGGGACGTTGTCGTAAGCGTGTTTTAGCGTCCACTTCAGACGCTGGGTTTGCAAAGCCTGCAGTTCATCAACGGAGGCGGTTTCAATCGGATCAAGCTTTGTTGTCGTTGTCATTGTAGGGTGCTCACAGTAAGAGTTGATCAAACACGCTCAAGGATCATGGCAATGCCCTGACCCACGCCGATACACATGGTGCAGAGTGCATACCGCCCGTTGCGGCGGTGCAGCTCATGAGTGGCCGCCAGCGCCAGTCTGGCCCCGCTCATCCCCAGCGGATGGCCTAACGCAATCGCCCCGCCGTTCGGGTTGACGTGGGCGGCATCATCCGCCAGACCCAGTTCACGCAGAACGCCCAGCGCCTGCGCGGCAAACGCCTCGTTCAGCTCAATCACGTCCATATCGTTGATGCTTAAACCGGCACGCTCCAGAACTTTGCGGGTGGCTGGCACCGGGCCAAGCCCCATCAGACGCGGCTCAACACCGGCGGTGGCCATCGCCACAATGCGCGCGCGCGGGGTTAAGCCCTGGCTGGCCGCCATGTCGGCGCTGGCGACGATCAGCGCCGCGGCGCCATCGTTCACCCCGGACGCGTTCCCGGCGGTCACCACCCCATCAGCACGGAAAGGGGCTTTCAGGCCAGCCAGCATCGCAAGCGTGGTGTCCGGTCGCAGGTGCTCATCGTGCTGCACTTCGGTCACGGCCCCTTTTTTGCCTTTCAGAATCACCGGCACAATCTCCTGCGCCAGAATGCCGCTGGCCTGCGCCTGGGCGGTGCGTTGCTGGCTGCGGTAAGCGAAGGCGTCTTGATCCTCACGGGATATATTTAACAATTTGGCTACATTCTCTGCCGTTTCGGGCATGCTGTCAGTACCAAATTGCTGTGCCATGAGCGGGTTCACAAAACGCCAGCCGATGGTGGTATCAAAAATCTCGTTCTGGCGCTGAAAGGCGCTGGTGGCTTTGCCCATCACGAAGGGGGCACGGGACATCGACTCCACTCCCCCGGCGATCATCAGGTCGGCATCCCCGGCACGAATGGCGCGGGCCGCGAAGCCCAGTGCGTCAAGGCCAGATCCGCACAGCCGGTTCAGCGTGGTACCGGAGACGGTCTGGGGCAGCCCGGCCAGCAGCAGCGACATGCGCGCCACGTTGCGGTTATCTTCCCCCGCCTGGTTGGCACAGCCGTAAATCACATCATCAATACATCCGGCATCCAGACCTGGATTACGCGCCAGCAACTCGCGCAGCGGGATGGCCCCCAGATCGTCGGTGCGTACGCCTGATAAGGCGCCAGCGTAGCGGCCAATCGGAGTGCGGATCCCGTCACAAATATAGGCGTCACGCATCATGCTTCTCCTGTGATAGTGCCGCCGATGCGGTGGGATTTCCCACGGAAGAAGGCGACGGTTTTCTGTTGTTGATTAACGATTTCGATGTCGTACACGCCGGTCTGTTTGCCCTGGTGACGAACCTGCGCGGTGGCGGTCAGCCTGTCGCCGGCAAAGGCCGGGCGGATAAACTCGATGGCGCAGCCGGACGCGACCGCCGCCAGCCCCTGGCTGTTACAGGCGTAGGCGAAGGCGGTATCGGCCAGGGTAAACAGCTGGCCGCCGTGACAGCTTTGATGGCCGTTCAGCATTTGTGGCGTGACCTGCATGGTCAGTACGGCATAACCGTCATTCATCTCGATAATGTCGATACCATACGCCTGGGCGCAGGCGTCTTTTTCATACATGGCTCGGGCGTTACGCCAGGCGTTATGACTCATAGCTACTCTCCAGAAGCGCACGCTGGCGCAGCAGGGAAGATGGGCGATAGCGCTCTTCGCCGTAGTGTCGTTGCAGGTTTTCCAGCAGGATCAGCACCCGTTGCCAGCCGAGTTGTTCACCCCAGGCCAGCGGGCCGCGCGGGTAGTTCACCCCCAGCCGCATCGCGGTATCGATATCCTCTTCCCGGGCCACCCCTTTTTGCAGCGCGTCCAGGGCTTCGTTGATGATCATCGCCAGGGTGCGCCAGATGATCAGCCCCGGATAGTCTGCGACTTGCAGGACGCGCTTGCCCCGCTGTTGCAGATAATGCACCGCTTTACGCGTCGCCGAAGCCGGGTTACTGGCGGCGCTAGCGATGACCGCCACGTCCCCTTCAAGACGATCAATCACCACCACCGGGCAGGCATAGCGCGCCGCTAAGGCCTGCGCCGTCTCCCCCTGCGTCTCAATAAGCAGCAGGTCGTCAATTTTTGTGACACCGTCACTTTTCTTTTCACTGTAACCGGCGCTGTCGCCGTCGCTTACCGCCTCATACCAGCCCACCGTCGGCTTATCGCTGCGCCAGTTGTAGACGCCCTGTCCGCTCTTCTTGCCAAGACGGCCGCCCAGCACCAGCTCCTGCTGCATCAGCGAGGGGAGAAAACGGCGCTCTTGCCAGAAGGCGTTAAACACGGAACAGGTCACGGCAAAGTTGACGTCCTGGCCGATCATGTCGGTAAGCTCCAGCGGTCCCATGGGGAAGCCCGCCCCTTCACGCAGGGCAGCGTCCAGATCCTGCGGGGCCGCCACCTGCTCCTCCAGCGCACGCCAGGCTTCGGCGTAGTACGGACGCGCCACACGATTAACAATAAAACCTGGGGTAGACTGGCAGCGCACCGGCTGTTTACCCCAGCGGATCGCCAGGTCGCACAGCTGCTCAACTACTTCGTTCGAGGTTGCCAGCCCGCTCACCACCTCCACCAGCTTCATCACCGGTGCAGGGTTGAAGAAGTGCAGACCCGCCACGCGCTCGGGGTGAAGCACGCCTGCGGCAATGGCGGTAATCGAGATCGAAGAGGTGTTACTGGTCAGCAGGGTCTGCGGCGGGCAGATCTCAGCCAGCTGGGCAAACAGCGCCTTTTTCACTTCCATACGCTCGGACGCCGCTTCAATCACCAGATCGGCGGCGGCCAGCGCCTGAATATCGGTGACCGGCGTCAGTCGGGAGAGCGTCTTTTCGCTCGCTTCGGCGCTGAGCTTGCCGCGGGCCACGCGCGATGCCAGACGGCTGCGGATGCCCTCGATGGCGCGGGCAATCGCCCCGGCGTCGATGTCATATACCAGCACCGGGTGGCCCTGACTGGCCGCCACCTCGGCGATCCCGGCCCCCATGATGCCGCTGCCGATGACCGCGACGGTTTGAACAGTTAGCGTCATGATTATTTCCCCGTGAAGTGCGGCGCACGTTTGTTAAGAAACGCACTGACCCCTTCGCGATAGTCGGCGCTTCGGCCCGCTATGCGCTGATAATCACGCTCCAGATCGAGCTGAGCATCGAGGGAGTTGGTTTCCGAGGCGTTGATGGCCTGTTTAATTAACCCCAGCCCGAAGGTGGGCTGGGCGGCCAGATGCACCGCCAGCTGCTGTGCGGTATCCAACAGCGTGGCATCGTCCACCACCTGCCAGATCATCCCCCAGGCGTGCGCCTGCTCTGCGCTGAGCTTTTCACCCAGCAGCGCCAGCCCCATCGCCCGCGCCCGGCCCGCGACGCGCGGCAGCAGCCAGGTACCACCGCAGTCCGGCACCAGCCCCAGCTTGCTGAACGCCATGACAAAGTTTGCCGAACGCGCGGCAATCACGATGTCGCAGCCCAGCGCGAGGGTAGCGCCTGCGCCAGCGGCTACGCCGTTCACTGCACAGATCACCGGTTTTGGCAAGGCCGCCAGACGACGAACCAGCGGATTGTAAAAACGCTCAACAGACATCCCGAGGTCCGGCGCAGGGCCGTTCGGGTCAACGTTACGGTCGTTCAGATCCTGCCCGGCGCAAAACCCGCGTCCGGCTCCGGTGATCAGCAGGCAGCGGATAGTCTCATCGCGTTCAGCCTGCTTCAGACATTCCGCCAGCTGCTGGTGCATCACATCGTTAAAGCTGTTAAGCCGATCCGGGCGGTTGAGGGTAAGGGTCATCACCCCGTGTTCAACGTGACTAAGAATGAAATCCATGGTTAACGTCCTTTAAATTCGGGGCTGCGTTTCTGCAGGAAGGCGGCGATCCCTTCGCGACGATCTTCGGTGCCGGCCAGCAGCGTAAAGAGCTGACGCTCCTGGGCAAGCCCCGCCTGCAGAGGAACTTCCTGCGACTGGCGCAGCGCCTGTTTCGCCGCCTGCAGTGCCAGCGGCGAGTGGCGGGCCATCTGTGCGGCCTGCTGCAGGGCGTACTCCAGAGTCAGGGCATCCGGGTGAATATCACTCACCAGCCCTGCCGCCAGCGCCTGCCGGGCGGTGATGCTTTCGCCGGTCAGCACCATTTTGCTGGCCAGCGATTTGCCAACGCAGCGGATCAGACGCTGGGTGCCCCCGGCGCCCGGCATAATCCCCAGGGTGATCTCCGGCAGCCCAAAACGGGCGCTTTCTCCGGCAATCACCACGTCACAGAGCAGGACCAGTTCGCAGCCCGCTCCCAGCGCGTAACCGTTCACGGCGGCAATCAGCGGTTTACTGAAGATGTTGATACGCGCCCAAAGCTGGGGGCGAACGTCGTTGAGGGTGGCGGGCAGATCTTTTTCCGCCATCTCGTTCAGGTCGGCCCCGGCGGCAAAGAAGCGGGCATAGCCGGTGATGACGCATACCGAAATCGTGTTATCCACGGCGGCGGCTTCCAGCGCCTCTGCCAGCTGGCCGAGCAGCGCATTATTCAGGGCGTTGCGCGCCGCAGGGCGGTTTAGCGTCAGTTGCAACACGCGGCCATGACGGGTCTGGATCAGTTCGCTCATGCCATCCCCTTCGCGTCGAAGTCGACTACCACGTCAGGCGTCAGCGGCAGGGCCTGGCAGCTCAGCACATAGCCTGCGGCCAGTTCGTCCGGCTCCAGGCTGTAGTTTGTGGTCATCTCGACTTTTCCGCGCACCACTTTGCACTTACAGGTGGCGCAGACGCCCCCTTTGCAGGCATACGGCAGGTCAGCCCCCTGGCGCAGGGCCGCATCAAGAATGCTTTCATCTTCCGCCCCGAGGGTGATTTCCCGGTCGCGGCCATCCTGGCGGACAGTCACTTTCTGTCCCTGCGCCTGCACGCTATGGGCGCGTTTGACCGCCGTACCCGGTGTGTTAAAACGCTCCAGATGGATGGCTTTTTCCGGCATCCCCAGCGCTTTCAGCGCGTTTTCAGCGTCATCCATCATCGCCATAGGGCCGCAGATAAAGGCCTGATCAAACTGGCTGAAATCAATCAGTCGTTGTGCCAGCGCGTGCAGCTTTTCGCCGTCGATACGCCCGCTCAGCAGCGCGCTGTCCAGCGTCTCCTGGCTGAAGATATGCACCAGTTGCAGGCGCGACGGGTAGCTGTCTTTCAGGTCCGCCAGCGCCTGGCGGAACATCATGCTCTGGCTACTGCGGTTGCCGTAGATCAGCGTGAATTCGCTGTCGGGTTCGGTTTGCAGAGTCGTGGCGATAATCGCCAGCATCGGGGTAATACCGGATCCGGCGGCAATCGCCAGATAACTCCCCTGCTGTCCCGCCTGCGGCTGATAGCCAAAGTGGCCTTGCGGGACCATCACCTCCAGCGCCATCCCCTGCTTGATTTCCCCCTGGGCATAGCGCGAGAAACGCCCGCCGTCGATGGCCTTCACCGCCACGCTGATCTCCCCCGGATGAACGCTTCGACAGATGGAGTAGCAGCGGCGCAGCTCCTCATCGCCGAGGCGAGCCTTCAGGGTCAAATGCTGACCGGGACGGAAGCGATACGCCTCCTGCAGCGTGGGTGGGATAGCGAAGGTGATGGTCACCGCATCGCGGGTTTCGGGCTCCACTTTTGCCACCGTTAAGGAATGAAACGTTGTCATGGCAACCTCAAATACATTTGAAATAGTCGAAGGGTTCACGGCAGCTATCGCAGCGGTAGAGCGCCTTGCAGGCCGTGGATCCAAATTCACTGATAAGGGTGGTCGAGGTGCTGGCGCACCGCGGGCAGGTCACCTCGGCCGCCAGATGGGCGTGGCAACTGTGTCCGGCGGGTGGGCTAATGCCATACTGACGCAGACGCTCGCGGGCATCCGGGGTCATCCAGTCGGTGGTCCAGGCCGGGTCGAGCTGAATGGCGACCTGCACCGGCGTAAAGCCGTGCGCGGTCAGGGTGTCGCGGATCGCGCCTATCAGATGATCCGTTGCCGGACACCCCGAATAGGTGGGGGTGAAGCCGATCGACCAGCCGTCCCCCTGAGCTTCAACGCTGCGCACCATGCCCAGGTCGGTAATGGTTAATACCGGGATCTCCGGGTCCGGGATCTGGCTTAACAGCGACCAGATTTGCGGGACTTCGGCGGGGGCCAGTTCAGCGAAACGTTGCATAGCGTCCTCCTCTGTTACCACTGCTGACCGGGATAGACGCGTTGCAGATATTGCATCTCTGCCAGCATCGGCCCCAGATGTTCGGTATGCAGACCCTGCCTGCCGCCGCTGCGGTAGGCCGCCTCTTCTGGTACCGTCAGGGCTGCATCCTTGAGACCGGTCATGATTTCCGCTTCCCAGGCATCGCGCAGCGTACGCGGATCGACCGCGATGCCCTCTTCGCTCAGCGCCAGGTCAACGTCGTCGGCCTCAAACAACTCCCCGGTAAAGCGCCACAGTTCGTTGATGGCCTGCTGCATTCTTTCAGCGGAGAGTGCTGTCCCGTTGCCGAGGCGCTCCAGCCAGCCGCGGCTGAAACGCAGGTGGTAGCGCACCTCTTTCAGCGACTTTGCGGCGATCGCGGCCAGTTGCGCATCGCGGCTCTGCACCAGACGGCTATACAGCGCCACGTGCCAGGCATCGATAAAATACTGGCGCGCGATGGTATCGGCAAAGTTACCGTTCGGTTGCTCCGCCAGCAGCAGATTGCTGAACTGACGCTCATCTCGCCCGAAGGCCAGCGAATCTTCATCGCCGTCCCCTTCCAGCTCGGCGGCATAGGTTAAGAAGTTGCGCGCCTGCCCCAGCAGATCGAGGCCGATATTGGCCAGCGCCAGGTCGATCTCCAGCTCCGGTGCATGGCCGCACCACGCGCCAAGGCGCTGGGAGAGCACCAGCCCGTTATCACCCAGACGCAGTACATAAGCCGTTAATGTTTTCATCCCTGACCTCACATATGCTCGATGCCATCAGGGATGGTGTAGAAAGTGGGATGGCGATAGACCTTGCTCTCAGCCGGGTCGAAGAACTCGCCGCGTTCTTCCGGCTGGGAGGCGACAATTTCGCTCGCCTTCACCACCCAGATTGAGCAGCCTTCGCTGCGGCGGGTATAGGCATCGCGGGCATTCTCCAGCGCCATGCGTTCATCGGCGGCATGCAGGCTTCCCACGTGACGGTGAGACAACCCCTGTTTGGTGCGGATAAAGACTTCGTATAACGGCCAGTATGTTTTGCTCATTGTGCTACCTCCTACGCGACGTTGCGGACGTGCTGTTTTTCGGCGTGCGCCAGTGCGGCTTCGCGCACCCACGTCCCCTCTTCCCAGGCTTTACGCTTGGCGGCCAGGCGCTCGTGGTTGCACACGCCGCGGCCATTGATCACGTCGTCAAATTCTTGCCAGTTGATTTCGCCGAAGCGGTAGTGGCCGCTCTCTTCGTCCAGATGCAGATCCGGGTCCGGCACGGTCATGCCCAGCATCTCAACCTGCGGCACGGTGTTGTCGACAAAGCGCTGACGCAGCTCATCGTTACCAAAACGTTTGATTTTCCAGGCCAGGCTGCGGGCGCTGTTCGGTGAGTTATCATCGTTGGGCCCAAACATCATCAGCGCTGGCCACCAGAAGCGGTTGATGGCGTCCTGCAACATCTGCCGCTGCATGGCGCTCCCCTGTGACAGCGCCATGCAGGCTTCAAAGCCCTGACGCTGGTGGAAACTCTCTTCTTTACAGATTTTCACCATCGCCCTGGCGTAGGGGCCATAAGAGGTTCGGCAGAGCGCCACCTGGTTCACAATGGCCGCCCCGTCCACCAGCCAGCCAATCACCCCGATATCCGCCCAGCTCAGGGTGGGATAGTTAAAGATGGAGGAGTATTTCATTTTGCCGTCGAGCATCTTTTGGTAGATGTCTTCCCGGGCGCAGCCCAGCGTTTCTGCCGCACTGTAGAGATAGAGTCCGTGACCCGCCTCGTCCTGCACCTTCGCCAGCAGAATGGCTTTGCGCCGTAGCGTTGGTGCGCGGGTGATCCAGTTACCTTCCGGCAACATGCCAACAATCTCAGAGTGCGCGTGCTGGCCAATCTGACGGATCAGCGTTTTACGATAGGCTTCCGGCATCCAGTCTTGCGGCTCAATGGCCGTCTCCTGCGCGATGCGTTGCTCAAAACGTTGTTCTTCTGTCACATCATCACCTTTATGATTCGTGAATCTATCAAGTGACGCTAATTAGCGAATCACTTTCTTTTTTAAAAGTTACACAAAGGTTAAATATAACCCCAAGAGTTGTTTGTCTATTTTGTGATGGCGCTCGCAACCCTTTTGTTTATCCCGCGTCGCGCCTGGATCGATGCGCAGGACATTCGTCAGGCAAGATCACATTGTTAACAAATCATTAAAACATTCCTTGCATTTTATGATTCGCGATCAAACTATCTATAGTGAAATCACGAAACACTTGGAGAGAAGAAATGCAGCAGTTAGCCAGCTTCTTATCCGGCACCTGGCAGTCTGGCCGGGGCCGTGAACGCAGCATTTATCACGCCATTACGGGCGAACCGCTCTGGCAGGTCACCAGCGAAGGGCTGGATATGGCCGCCGCGCGTCGCTACGCCATTGAGAAAGGCGGTGAGTCACTTCATGCGATGACCTTTATCGAGCGCGCCGCGATGATCAAAGCGGTGGCGAAGCATCTGCTAAGCCAGAAAGCGGAGTTCTATGCCCTCTCGGCACAGACCGGGGCAACCAAAGCCGATAGCTGGGTGGATATCGAAGGGGGCATCGGTACCCTTTTCACCTATGCGAGCCTGGGTAACCGCGAGCTGCCGGACGATACTCTGTGGCCGGAAGATGAACTGATACCGCTCTCTAAGGAGGGTGGCTTTGCGGCTCGTCATGTACTGACGTCGAAATCGGGCGTGGCGCTGCATATCAATGCCTTTAACTTCCCCTGCTGGGGGATGCTGGAAAAACTGGCGCCAACCTGGCTTGCCGGAATGCCCGCTATTATCAAACCGGCCACCGCTACCGCTCAGCTCACCCAGGCGATGGTAAAATCCATCGTTGAAAGCGGCCTGGTGCCCGAAGGGGCAATCAGCCTGATATGCGGCGGCGCGGGCGATCTGCTTGACCACCTGGACAGCCAGGACGTGGTGACCTTTACCGGCTCGGCAAGCACCGGTCAGATGCTGCGGGTTCACCCCAACATCGTCGCCAAATCCATCCCCTTCACCATGGAAGCCGACTCGCTAAACTGCTGCGTGCTGGGGGAGGACGTTACGCCGGAGCAGCCGGAATTTGCCCTGTTCATTCGCGAAGTGGTGCGTGAAATGACCGCCAAGGCCGGACAAAAATGTACCGCCATTCGCCGCATCATCGTGCCGCAGGCTCAGATCGAGGCGGTGAGCCAGGCGCTGATCGCCCGGCTGGAAAGCGTGGTGGTCGGCGATCCGGCGCAGGAGGGGGTAAAAATGGGGGCGCTGGTCAACGCTGAACAGCGCGCCGACGTGCAGGAGAAGGTTGATGCACTGGTGACGGCAGGCTGTCAGGTACGCCTCGGCGGCAAAGCCGATCTCAACGCGGCCGGCGCTTTCTTCCCGCCGACGCTGCTCTTCTGTCCGCAGCCGGATGAAACCCCCGCGGTGCATGCCACCGAAGCCTTTGGCCCGGTCGCGACTCTGATGCCGTACCAGGATGCTGAACACGCGATGGCCCTTGCCCGCGCGGGTGAAGGGAGCCTGGCGGGCACGCTGGTAACCGCTAATCCGGCGCTGGCGCGGCAGTTTATTGCCGGCGCGGCGCGGGCGCATGGCCGTATTCAGATCCTTAACCAGGAGTCAGCCAAAGAGTCTACCGGCCACGGCTCTCCTCTGCCCCAGCTGGTTCACGGCGGGCCGGGACGTGCAGGGGGCGGCGAGGAGTTGGGCGGCCTGCGCGCGGTGAAACATTATCTGCAGCGTACGGCGATTCAGGGCAGCCCATCAATGCTGGCAGCCATCAGCAAACAGTGGGTACGCGGCGCCAGCGTGCAGGAAGATCGCGTTCATCCGTTCCGCAAATACTTTGAAGAGTTACAGCCAGGGGATAGCCTCCTGACGCCGCGCCGTACCCTGACCGAGACCGACATCGTCAATTTCGCCTGCCTGAGCGGGGATCACTTCTACGCCCACATGGATAAAATCGGTGCTGCCGAGTCGATCTTCGGTGAGCGCGTGGTGCACGGTTACTTTGTCATTTCTGCCGCTGCCGGTCTCTTTGTGGATGCGGGCGTTGGCCCGGTGATTGCCAATTACGGCATGGAAAATCTGCGCTTTATCGAACCGGTCAAACCGGGCGATACCATCCAGGTACGCCTGACCTGTAAACGTAAAACGCTCAAGAAACAGCGTACGGCGGATGAGAAACCGACCGGCGTAGTGGAATGGGCGGTGGAGATTTTCAACCAGCATCAGCAGGCCGTGGCTCTCTACTCCATACTGACCCTCGTCGCGCGCCAGCACGGGGACATTGACCTCTGACCCTCCTCTTCCGGATAACGCAGCCTGCGTTATCCGGCTTCTGGCACATCTAACAAATAATCTGGCAAACGCAGGCAAACAGTGTCCATAGCGATATTGCTATGTTGGCGATGAGTAAACCGCGCGCAGAACAGCGGTCCCGAGTGCACAACGACACAACAATACGAGGTTAATTATGGGAAGCCCCTCTCTTTTTTCCCCGCGTAAAACGGCAGTCGCTCTGGCCGTCGCGGCCCTTTTACTTGGCCAGGCGCCGGCGATGGCGCATGGCACCGCCGCACACATGGTGCCGATGGACAAAACCCTGGCCGACTTTGGCGCGGATGTGCAATGGGATGACTACGCCCAGATGTTTACCATCAGCAAGGATGGCGCCTTTGTGAAGGTGAAACCCGGCGCGAAACAGGCGATGGTCAACGGCAAGCCGGTGACGCTACAGGTGCCGGTGGTGATGGAAGGCCAGACGGCGATGATCCCTGAAACTTTTATTAACGACGTCTTCCAGTCAGGGCTGGACCAGACTTTCCAGGTGGAAAAGACCCCGCACCCGCTGAACGCCCTCTCGGCCGACGAGATCAAGCAGGCGGTGGAAATTGTTAAAGCCGCGCCGGATTTCAAACCTAACACCCGCTTTACCCAGATTGCGCTGGTAGAGCCTGAAAAAGCCAAAGTATGGGACTTTGTCCTCAATGGCACCGCCGTTGATGCGCCTCGTCAGGCCGCCATCACCATGCTCGACGGGAAACATATCGTCGAAAGCGTGGTGGATCTGCAAGAGAAAAAAGTGGTCAGCTGGGCGGCTATCAAAGATGCCCACGGCATGGTGCTGCTGGATGACTTTATGACCGTACAAAGCATCGTCACCTCCAGTCCGGAGTTTGCGCAAGCGCTGAAAAAGCACGGCGTGGATGACCCGAGTAAGGTAGTGACTACGCCGTTGACGGTCGGTTACTTCGACGGTAAAGACGGCCTCCGGCAGGAAGATCGCCTGCTGAAGGTGGTGAGCTATCTGGATGTCGGTGACGGTAACTACTGGGCCCACCCGATTGAAAACCTGGTGGCCGTGGTCGACCTGGAGCAGAAAAAGATCCAGAAAATTGAAGAGGGTCCGGTGGTGCCAGTACCGTTGACGCCGCGTCCGTATGATGGCCGCGACCGCGTGGCGCCGAGTCTCAAACCGCTGAATATCGTCGAGCCGGAAGGTAAAAACTACACCATTACCGGCGACATGGTGCACTGGCAGAACTGGGATTTCCACCTGCGGCTGGACTCCCGCGTGGGGCCGATTTTGTCGACCATTACTTATAACGACAACGGTAAAAAACGCCAGGTTATGTACCAGGGATCGCTGGGCGGAATGATTGTGCCTTACGGCGACCCGGATGTGGGCTGGTACTTCAAGGCTTATCTGGACTCCGGCGATTACGGCATGGGCACCCTGACCTCCTCGCTGGTGCGCGGTAAAGATGCGCCTTCAAATGCGGTGATGCTCAACGAGACCATTCCGGACTATACCGGGGCACCGATGGAGATCCCGCGCGCTATCGCTATTTTCGAACGCTATGCCGGGCCAGAGTACAAGCACCAGGAGATGGGTAAACCCAACGTCAGCGCCGAGCGGCGGGAGCTGGTGGTGCGCTGGGTCAGTACCGTAGGGAACTACGACTACATCTTTGACTGGGTCTTCCACCAAAATGGCACCATCGGAATTGATGCCGGGGCAACCGGTATCGAAGCGGTGAAAGGGGTGCAGGCGAAAACCATGCATGATCCGAGCGCCAAAGATGACACCAAATATGGCACGCTGATCGACCATAATATTGTTGGCACCACCCACCAGCATATCTATAACTTCCGCCTGGATATGGACGTAGATGGCACTAACAACCGCATGGTGGCCATGGATCCTGAGGTGAAGCCAAACACCACGGGCGGCCCACGTACCAGCACCATGCAGGTGAATCAGTACACCATTGATACCGAACAGCAGGCGGCACAGAAGTTCGACCCCGGCACCATCCGCCTGCTGAGCAACACCACTAAAGAGAACCGCATGGGTAACCCGGTATCTTACCAGATAATCCCTTACGCCGGGGGCACCCACCCGGTCGCCACCGGAGCGAATTTCGCGAAGGATGAGTGGATCTACCATCGTCTGAGCTTTATGGATAAGCAGCTGTGGGTGACCCGCTACCATCCTAATGAGATGTACCCGGAAGGCAAATTCCCGAACCGCTCCATTCACGATGAGGGGCTGGGCAAGTACAGTAAAGATAACGAAAACCTGAACAACCAGGATAACGTGGTCTGGATGACCACCGGTACCACCCACGTGGCGCGTGCGGAGGAGTGGCCTATCATGCCAACCGAGTGGGTCCATACCCTGCTCAAACCCTGGAACTTCTTTGACGAGACCCCTACGCTTGGCAAGAAGAAAGACGAGAGTAAATAACCGTGAAGCCGGGCGTGATGCCCGGCTTTTTTTGCCATGGTTAACACGATATGACCACCGCCTCCCGGGACGTAACGCTTCCTAATTCACTATCAGGCTGCTAATAATGTGCCAGTGGATGATGATCGACCGAAGAGGACGCTATGGAAAATAATATTTCTTTCATCGACTTAATTGGCAAGGAGTTCAGCGGATCGCCAATCGGAACGCTGGCTGCATTTATCGCGATTTTTGGCGCCATCGTAGCGCTCATGAAGGTCTGTGCCAGGCGGAACCCCACTTCGGCCCATGAAATTTACCAGAAGAATGGAATAAGCCGGTTTCTGTTGTTCCTCTTCGCAATCAATCTCCCTTTAAACAAAACCCCCTCGATATCCAGAACCGAGCTGATTGGATCATGCTTAATCGCCGCTATCTCGCTGAGCGCCTGCGGTTTTATGGGCAACATGCTGTTTAAGGTCGCGAATACGCCAAAAGGCGCGGCATCGCTTTTTTACAAGCCTACCGATGAGAACTTTTATCTCTCCCCGCAGGGCGGTTCAGAGGCTTTTGCAGTCATCCGTAAAGGGCGTTGGTCGATCACCCCGGCCACTTGCCAGGCTCCCGCAGAAATGCCGCTTACCCCCTCCCACGGCCTGGTACAAATGATTTGCGAGACCTTTGTTAATGAGGAATATAAGCAGGATGTGATTAAGGCGGTAAAACAGTTCGAAAAAGATAAGCCGGTTATCTACACCATGGTCACCTTGCTCAGTATGTTGCTGTTCTGGATCGCCGCAAGCCTGCTGCTCTCGCTTATCTATAAAAAGCGACTCCACAACTATGTTAAGAATGAGCACAAGATTGCTGAAAGCTACGTGATGTGAAAAAGCCCTCTGACGAGGGCTTCAGCTCACTTCAATACCGTACACAAACCGATTTGGTTTCACACCAGCCGTCCAGCCAGTCGGGGCCAAAATCACGCCCGGTGCCGGACTGCTTCATGCCACCGAACGGCAGGTTGGCGTCAATCAGGGTATGGCTGTTCACCCAGACGGTACCGGCCTGCAGTCGATCGCTGTACGAAAGCGCATGACTGATGTTTTGCGTCCAGATGCTGGCGGTCAGGCCATATTCGGTGTCGTTCGCCAGCTTCAGCGCCTCTTCCCCGTCGGCCACCCGCACTAAATTGACGACCGGGCCAAACACCTCTTCCCGCGTCAGGCGCAGGCTGGCATCCGGGTTCACCACCAGCGTTGGCGAGACATAATAGCCCTTACCGTCCGGCCCACGATTGCCGGTAATCAGCTCCGCGTGCCCGGATTGCGCTTCATCAAGGAAGGTCTGAACCTTGTCGCAATGGGCGCGGGAGACCAGCGGGTTGATATGTGCTTGCGGAGACATGCCCGGCCCGACGCTTAAGGACTTCACCGCCTGCTCAAACCCGCTTACCAGGGTGTCGAACAGCGGCGCTTCGATATAGATACGCGAACTGGCCGCACACACCTGGCCCTGGTTGAGGAAGCTGCCGGTCATTAACCCTTCGATAACCCAGGCCGGATCGGCATCTTTCAGCACGATGGCCGGGTTTTTGCCACCCAGCTCAAGGGTGACGCCCATCAGACGCTCCGCCGCGGCGCGGGCAATTTGCTTGCCGGTGGCGGTAGAGCCGGTAAAGCTCACCTTAGCGATATGGGGATGGCTGGTCAGGGCGGCGCCGCACACTGCCCCGCTGCCCGTGACCACGTTAAACACGCCGTCGGGAATACCCGCTTCGCTTGCCAGCTCGGCCACCCGCAGCATGGTCAGCGGCGTGGTTTCCGAAGGCTTGATCACGATCGAGCAGCCTGCCGCCAGCGCGGGCATCACTTTCCACATACCAATCATTAGCGGGAAGTTCCACGGCACGATGCCCGCCACGACGCCGACGGGCTCTTTGCGTGTCCAGGCCTGGTAACGCGCCCCCTGGGGCATTGGAATAGAGAGGTCGAGGGTCTTGCCGGTAATTTTGGTGGTAAGTCCGGCGGTATAACGCATCCAGTTCAGGGTGCAGCCCACTTCAAAGGCGCGGGAGATATTAATGGATTTGCCCTGCTCCAGGGTTTCAAGCTGGGAAAGCGCCTCACTGTGCTGCTCCACCAGATCGGCAAAACGCAGCAGAATGCGTTCACGCTCGGCGGGCAATTTACCCGCCCAGCTACGGCCCACAAAGGCGCGCCACGCGGACATGACCGCGCGATCGACATCCTGGGCGCTGGCGTCGGCGGTGGTGGCAATCACCTCGCCGGTCGCCGGGTTGAACACATCCAGACGGTTATCGCTATCGGAGGCAGTCTGCTCTCCCTCGATCCAGAGACCGTGCTGGCGGTCTAAAAATTGCTGCACGCTTTGCAGTACGGCGACCTGAGTATCAGACATACCTTCTCCTTATCTTTCGCAGGGTGTCACAGCAGTCTAAGGTGGCTTTGGCAAATCCGCTTTTATCTCTATGACATTCACTTTGTCACCTGTGACAGGCACCGCAATTCGTGATAATTCCCGCTTATTACACTATTCCCGGTAAGTGTTCTTTCCTATAGTCAGCGCAATGCCTGTGGAATTTGGCAACATAAATGCAACAATGCTTAAACATTAACGGCGTGACGGGAATGAATATGGCGTGCGTAAGCGAACAGGAAAGATTTCAGCACTGGCTGGCGCAAATTAACGCGGTTTGCGGCAGTTTCGCGGCCCGGCCAATGAACGGTGAATTTTTTGGCGAGCTGGAGTCGACCTGGACCGGTAACCTGAAGCTGAGCACCGTGACCGCCGGTGGCGTGAATCTGTTTCGCACCCGCCAGGAGATTAAGCACAGTAACGACGCCTGGTTCTATACCGTTTTCCAGCTTGAAGGCGTGGCGGGACTGGAACAGGATGACCGTCAGATCACCCTGGCGGCCGGGGATATTAGCTTAATCGACGCCTCGCGCCCCTGCTCGCTTTACTGGCAGGAGAAGTCTCGCCAAATCTCCCTGCTGCTGCCCCGACAGATCCTTGAACAGCACTTCCGTTTTCAGGAGGTGAGCTGCGCACAAAAACTCTCCCATACCCTGCCCACGGTACAATTAAGCCACCGTCTGATGCAGGAGAGCATGAGCAACCCGACGCTTAGCGAGCAAGAGAGCGAAGCGGCGCTGGAGGCGATGGTCTGCTTACTGCGTCCGGTACTACAGCAGCGTGAAAGCACCCTGCCGCGCAAGGAGCGCCAGTTCAAAAGCGTGCTGTCATTGATTGACGATCATATTCAGGCGGAACATCTGCGCCCCGAGTGGATTGCGGCAGAGAGCGGTATGTCAGTACGCAGTCTCTATCGTATGTTTGCCGATAAAGGACTGGTGGTCGCGCAGTACATTAAAAACCGTCGTCTCGATCTCTGCGCGCAAATGCTGCGCGCAACCCGCGATGAAGAGAAGCTGGCGGGCATTGGTTACAGCTGGGGCTTTACCGATCACAGCCATTTTTCTACCGCCTTTAAGCAACGATTTGGCATCTCACCCGGGGAATACCGCAAACGCCACCGCTGATCACTTCTTTAGCCACTTGCCGTTAATGCCTTTGACATACTCACCGGGGCGGGCGCGCTCCACCAGCTTGATGCCAGCCATTTTGGCCACTTCGTCTACCGGAATATTGTTACTGTCCGCCAGTTTTTGATAGCTGTCGGTACGCGCCTGGTTAATTTGCGCCACCAGCGCCAGCGTCTCGCGATCCTGAGCCACGGGCGCCAGGTATCCGTCCAGCGTCTCCCCTACACGCCCCTGGCTGCGGGCTTCGTTCAACGTGAGCGCCGAGGCCTGCGCGCAGAGTCCCAGCGTAAGCAGAATGATGGCTAAGGATTTCTTCATGACCACCTCAGAATAGATCGCTGCGGGATTTCAGCAGCGCTTCCACGTCTTTATCCACTTTAATGTGAATTTCGTGTTCGATCTTCACGTTCATATTGATGGTGATGGGCTCTTTCGGGGCCGCCACTTCGATACGCGGCGTACAGCCCGTCAGCAGCATAACGACCACGGCGACGACGCCACCGGCCAGTGTTCTCATTGTTGTTCCTCACATTCCTTGCCCTTCGGGCAGTGGGTTGCTGGTAAGGTGGCGTTCTGTTCAAGCCACGCTTGCAGGTTGTCGCCAAAGCGCAGGCTGCGCCAGAGAGTAAACACATTTTCCTGATGGGTGTAGTTCAGGTTAACGGCATTCGATTTGCCATCCACGCGGCTGATGCCTTTAAGCGTTGACGATAGCGTCAGCTCCCCCAGGTTATCTACATTGAGTTTTGTCCACGACTGAGAAATTTCCATGTAGCGCAGCCAGTCGATAGCGACGCCGGCGGCCATGTTGTCTTTTACGATCGCGTCTGCCGTGTTTTTATCGATACGCAGGGTCATTGGACCGGCGTTAGAGAGCCAGCCATCTTTGATAATCCACTTATCGTTATCCAGCCAGAACGGCAGCGCCCCGCTCACGGGTCCGGAGAGGGTAAACTGCTTCGGATTCACGGCGCTGATCAGCTCGCTGGAGGAGATATTCTGCACGCGTAATAATGCCGCATCATGTTGGGGCATCCGCAGTTGCTGCATGGTGACCTTGCCCCCCAACAGTTCGACGTTGACGTCGGTTAACAGCAGCGGCGCCTCTTCGCGCCAGGGGTAGTCGCCCTGCAGGTCGGCGGTGATATGGTGCATCGTCACCTGGTTTTTCACCTCCGCGATACGCAGCGTAACCGGGCCGTGGGTGCCCAGCGACCAGACGCCCTCGCTGAAGCGGAATGGCAGGACAAAATCGACGCCGTTGATCTCGTTGTCGGGCATCCAGACGCTGCCGTTTTTTAGCACGCCATGTCCTCCCGCCTCAAAACCTTGATCCGCCGCCGCAGAAAAGGCGACCTGGGCATAGAGCTCCCCATCGCGCAGCTTCATTTTCCAGTCAGGCGGGACCAGGGGCTGAAAGACGTTTAACGACTGCTGCGGCCACCACGCCTGCCCGCGTAGACGTTCGCCATCCCAACGGCCATTCACCTGTACCGGGCCGATAGCCCCGGCGTGCAGCGCTCCTTTAAACTGGAAGAGCGTGGGATCGGTGCCATCGACGCTGAACGTCAGGGTGGAGGGCGGCAGCACGCTGCCGCCGGTAAAGGTCGTCTCTTGTGCATTAAAGGCCAGCGCGCCGCTAAAATGGGGATCGGCAGGGTCTCGCTGCCAGCGCACCGGGCTTTCCAGTACCAGCCGTGGCTTGCTGGCGAGCATAGAGCCGTATTGCAGTTTATCAAAGCCGGTGGAGAGCGCGTTCAGCGCAATCACCGTGTCGCGCCATTCGCCCTTGCCTGCTACATCCCAACGCGCCTGCATGGGCAGAAAATGTCCCTCGCCCCAGTAACGCCACTGCCACAGCCCCTTATCCGGCAAAAAGTTGTTCGCCTGGCCGTCAAGATGGAGGGTGAAGTTACCCATCTCATTTTCATGCGCGCGCAAAATGGCCTGTAAACGTCCATCAATGCCATTACCGGTAAGCGTGACCCCGGCCAATGGCCACCGCACTTCATCAATATTCAGTGCGTTGATGAGACGGCCACGCGACCGTAGCAGCGCCCCGGGGGCAAAAGCCAGTTTAGGATCGGTCAGGCTGCCCGTCAGCGTTGCCGGGAGCCCGGCGTAGAAAATGAGATCATCCTGCTTGGCCTCACCGTTAAGATGCAGCGGCATATTGCTGTTATCCATACTTAACGTACCGGGGCCAAAGCTGAGCACGGCGTTACCCTTTCCGGCATCACCGGAGGTGACTACGTTCATCCGGCCAGAAATAATGGCCTTATCGATGCCCTGCTGCCAGTTTTCAATTCGCACCCCCAGCCGACCGCCAAGCGGAATGCCCGATTGCGTCCAGCTCCAGCGGCCATCGCTGATGGAGAATTGCTCCGGGGTGATCTGCCAGGGAAGATCCAGCAACGGCTCGCCGCTTTCGCGGGCAATCATCACCAGTTGACCTCTGTTATCCTGCCACTCCAGTTCGGCATCAACCGGTGAGTTAACCTGGGGCACCGAGAAGGTGGTCACGGCATGCCCCTGTACCGGCAGGCCGTCCGGTACGAGCGGAAGCGTGAATTCGCCCACCAGCTTCACCGGCTGGGGCGAGTCTGGCAACTGGATCTCAACATCGCTGACGGTAAGATTTTGTCCGCGCAGCGTACCACGCAGCTTGATTGATTCACCGTCGTAATGGATTTCCTGCACTTTCGGGGTCAGTGAAGCGGTAATTCTACCTTGCCACTGCTGCCAGGGCGCCAGGGTCAGGCGATCAATACTCAGCCAGGTGTTGGGCAGTAATGATTGCCACTCCGCAAGGGTCTTCGGGGCAGCTGCGCTCGGCGCGCTTTGCGGAATTTTGCTGAAACAGGCGCTATTAAGCGTGACCGCAGCGGCGTCGAACTTCCAGCGGCTGGGGTGAGAGAGCGTGGCATTTTCGATGCGCGCGATTTCGCAATCTTCTACCAGATAGCGCAGATCGGGGATGACCAGGGCGTGGCGCGTCAGGTGCGGGCTTTTTTCGAAGGCAATGCGGGTCCCCACCGGCAGCCAGATCCCGGCCAGGGTCGGAACCCACTGGGCAAGGGTCATCAGCAGCGTCAATGGCAGCAGTAACAGCAGCAGAAGGAGCGCGATGGCGGCTTTGTATTTACCCTTCATGGGTAGTTAATATCCTGATTTAGCGAAAATATTTGCCGGCAATGCCGGGCATTGTGGCACGTTTAGCCGCCAGATTGAAGCCAGGTGCGTTTTAAGGATAGTTGCTCTGACCCGAAGCGGTAAACCGCGTGTGCTGATGCGTTAGGGTAAAACGAGAGTGGCAGAATAAAACCCTGTTGTTTAATCTGATAGAGTTCAGGCGCAAAGATGCTCTAGAATTATTCATAGAAGATATTGATTTCAATAATTTTTCATAAAATGTAAAATTATTTTAATTACGCTACTATGAAGTTAAATCACTGGAGAAAGTCCTATGAAACTCGCGGTATATAGCACAAAGCAGTACGATAAAAAGTACCTGCAACATGTTAACGAGGCGTATGGCTTCGAGCTTGAATTTTTCGACTTTCTGCTGACTGAAAAAACGGCCAAAACGGCGCACGGCTGCGAAGCCGTCTGCATTTTCGTCAATGATGACGGGAGCAGACCGGTGCTGGAAGAGCTGAAGAAACAAGGGGTGAAGTATATCGCCCTGCGCTGTGCGGGCTTCAATAATGTGGACCTTGATGCCGCCAAAGAGCTGGGGCTGAAAGTGGTTCGCGTCCCGGCCTACTCTCCGGAAGCCGTGGCTGAACATGCCGTTGGTATGATGATGTCCCTGAACCGTCGTATTCACCGTGCCTATCAGCGCACCCGTGATGCGAATTTCTCCCTCGAAGGTCTGACCGGCTTTACCATGTACGGTAAAACGGCGGGGGTAGTCGGTACCGGTAAAATTGGCGTAGCGGCACTGCGTATTCTGAAAGGTTTCGGTATGCGTCTGCTGGCGTTTGATCCCTATCCGAGCGCAGCGGCGCTGGATCTCGGCGTTGAGTATGTTGATCTGCCGACGCTCTTCTCCCAGTCCGATGTGATCTCCCTGCACTGCCCGCTGACCCCGGAAAACTACCACCTGCTCAATCAGAGCGCTTTCGACCAGATGAAAGACGGGGTGATGATCATCAACACCAGCCGTGGCGGTCTGGTTGATTCTCAGGCCGCGATCGAAGCGCTGAAAACGCAGAAAATCGGTGCGCTGGGGATGGATGTTTACGAGAACGAACGCGATCTCTTCTTTGAAGACAAATCAAACGACGTGATTCAGGATGACGTGTTCCGTCGCCTGTCGGCCTGCCATAACGTGCTGTTCACCGGCCACCAGGCCTTCCTGACGGCCGAAGCCTTGATCAGCATCTCTGAGACCACCCTCGGTAACCTCAGCCAGCTGGCCAAAGGGGAAGAGAGCCCGAACGCGCTGGTATAATGTCCCGCAAGGCATTGTTCATACATAGATATGGACAATGCCTTTTCGCTTTCAGATTAAGCCCGATGATATTTTTCACATCCTTTATAGAATGTGAGTTAGGCATTTCGCAGTAATAATGTTGAGAACCAAAATGAAAACGCTCGTTGCAGTAACGCTGTTAAGCCTGACCCTGACCGGTTGTGTAAACCCAGGGAAAGCCTCAGTGCAAAAAGATCAGTTACAGAACCACCGCTTTGTGCTGGAAAGTGTTAACGGCGCCGCCGTAAAGCCCTCCGCCACACCACCTGAAATCGCGTTTGGTGAGAAAATGGCCGTATCAGGGGTGATGTGTAACCGCTTCAGCGGTGAAGGGAAGCTCTCAGAGGGCGAACTGAAGGTCAAAGAGATGGCGATGACGCGCAAACTCTGTACCGACCCTCAGCGTAATGAGCTGGATAACACGCTCAGCACTATGCTGCGCAAAGGCGCGCAGGTTGACCTCACCCAGGATCAATTAACCCTGGCGACGGCAGAAACGACGTTGATGTTTAAACGTGTGGAGTAATCAGTAACTTCCGCACGATCCGCCGGCAAGCGATTGTTCACTGCAACGTTTGCCGTTGGGCAAGGCACACATGCCGATGGCCGAGCCATCCAGTTGACGTGCAACCGAGAGCGAGCCGCCAATCATGGCGCAGTTCGCTTGTCCCGAGTTGGACATCGCCGCTCTCATCCCCGGCGCGACGTGCGCGGCGGTGGCCTGCTGAACAGGTTCATTGCTACAGGCCGACAGTAACAAGGCGGCACACCCTACCCAAAATGCTGCACGCATAACTTCTCCCCACATGAATTGGCAAAACCTAACCATCATAGGCACCCACTCCGCTCGCGTCGAGACCGCATACGCGTATTTATGCGTCCGCGAAACATTTTCTCGCAATTTTTTGGCAAAACCTTGATCTGATCGGGGGCGCGGCCGTCTCCCAGGACACAAAAGCGAAAATTGAAAAACCCTACCTTTGCTAACATTAAAGGATAATTACAGGACTCGTCATCGCGCGCGAGTCCCCTCTTTTTTGCGCAATGTAAGGGTGTCTCCTATGCAAACTATTGACGGTAATGGCGCAGTCGCGTCCGTCGCGTTTCGCACCAGTGAAGTGATCGCCATTTACCCAATTACCCCTAGCTCCACAATGGCTGAACATGCCGATGCCTGGTCGGGTAATGGTTTAAAAAACGTCTGGGGCGATGTGCCCCGCGTTGTTGAGATGCAGTCAGAAGCCGGGGCGATCGCCGCGGTGCACGGGGCGTTACAGACGGGGGCGCTCTCGACCTCGTTTACCTCTTCTCAGGGGCTGCTGTTGATGATCCCGACGCTTTACAAACTGGCCGGTCAGTTAACGCCGTTTGTACTGCACGTGGCGGCCCGTACCGTTGCCACGCACGCCCTGTCGATCTTTGGCGACCACTCCGACGTTATGGCCGTACGCCAGACCGGCTGCGCCATGCTCTGCGCGGGCAGCGTCCAGGAAGCGCAGGACTTTGCCCTGATCTCACACATTGCCACCCTGAAGAGCCGCGTGCCCTTTATTCACTTCTTTGATGGGTTCCGCACTTCGCATGAGATCAACAAAATTAAGTCGATTACGGACGACACCATCCGTAGCCTGTTGCCGCAGGCAGAGATCGATGCCCACCGGGCCCGGGCGCTGAATCCGGAACACCCGGTGATTCGCGGTACATCGGCAAACCCGGATACTTATTTCCAGTCCCGGGAGGCCACCAACCCTTGGTACAACGCGGTGTACGACCACGTGGAGCAGGCGATGAACGACTTTGCCGATGCCACCGGACGGGCGTACAAGCCCTTCGAGTATTACGGTCACCCGCAGGCGGAGCGCGTGATAGTGATCATGGGATCGGCCATCGGGACCTGTGAAGAGGTGGTCGATGAGTTGCTGACCCGTGGCGAAAAAGTGGGCGTGCTAAAAGTGCGTCTTTATCGCCCCTTCTCGGCCCGACACCTGCTGGCCGCACTGCCCGAGAGCGCACGCGCCGTGGCGGTGCTGGACCGCACCAAAGAGCCCGGCGCGCAGGCGGAGCCGCTGCATCTGGATGTGATGACCGCGCTGGCGGAAGCCTTCAGCAGCGGCGACCGTGAAACACTCCCACGCGTTATTGGCGGCCGCTATGGCCTTTCATCAAAAGAGTTTGGCCCGGATTGTGTGCTGGCGATCTTTAACGAACTGCAGGCCAGCAAGCCGAAGCCGCGCTTTACCGTGGGGATCTACGACGACGTGACCCACCTCTCTCTGCCATTACCGGAAAACACCCTGCCCTCGCGTGCAAAGCTAGAAGCGCTGTTTTACGGTCTGGGCAGCGACGGGAGCGTGTCGGCCACCAAAAACAACATCAAAATCATTGGTAATTCCACCCCCTGGTATGCCCAGGGCTATTTTGTCTATGACTCGAAAAAAGCAGGCGGGTTAACCGTCTCGCACCTGCGCGTCAGCGAGGAGCCGATTCGCTCTGCCTATCTGGTGTCGCAGGCCGATTTTGTTGGCTGCCACCAGCTGCAGTTTATCGACAAATATCAGATGGTAGAGCGCCTGAAACCGGGCGGCATCTTCCTGCTGAATACCCCCTACAGCGCCGATGAGGTCTGGGGACGTCTGCCGCAGGACGTGCAGGCCATGCTGAACCAGAAAAAGGCGCGCTTCTTTGTGGTGAATGCCGCAAAAATTGCCCGCGAGTGCGGTCTGGCGGCGCGCATTAACACCGTGATGCAGATGGCGTTCTTCCACCTGACAAATATTCTGCCAGGCGACAGCGCCCTGATGGAACTGCAGGGGGCGATTGCCAAAAGTTACAGCAGCAAGGGTCAGGAGCTGGTGGAGCGCAACTGGCAAGCGCTGGCACTGGCCCGCGAATCGCTGGCGGAAGTGCCATTGCAAGCGGTAAATGCCAGCAGTCCGCACCGTCCACCGGTGGTATCGGATGCGGCACCAGACTTTGTTAAAACCGTCACCGCCGCGATGCTGGCAGGTCTGGGTGATGCCCTGCCCGTCTCCGCGCTGCCGCCGGACGGCACCTGGCCGTTGGGCACCACCCGCTGGGAAAAACGCAATATCGCCGAAGCCATTCCGATCTGGAAAGAGGAGCTCTGTACGCAGTGCAACCACTGCGTCGCTGCCTGTCCGCATTCGGCCATCCGCGCGAAAGTGGTCTCGCCTGAGGCGATGGAAACGGCACCGGCCAGCCTCCATTCACTGGATGTGAAATCCCGCGACATGCGCGGACAGAAGTATGTGCTGCAGGTCGCGCCTGAAGATTGCACCGGCTGTAATCTCTGCGTTGAGGTGTGTCCGGCTAAAGATCGCCAGAACCCGGAGATCAAGGCCATCAATATGATGTCCCGGCTGGAGCACGTCGAGGAGGAGAAAACCAACTACGACTTCTTCCTTAACCTGCCGGAAATTGATCGTAACCAGCTTGAGCGGATCGATATTCGTACCTCGCAGCTTATTACGCCGCTGTTTGAATACTCCGGCGCCTGCTCCGGCTGCGGTGAAACGCCCTATATTAAGCTGTTGACCCAACTCTACGGCGACCGGATGCTCATCGCCAATGCCACCGGCTGCTCCTCTATTTACGGGGGGAATTTGCCCTCCACGCCGTACACTACCGATGCCAATGGCCGCGGGCCGGCCTGGGCGAACTCTCTCTTTGAGGATAATGCCGAGTTTGGTCTGGGCTTCCGCCTGTCCGTAGACCAGCACCGGGTGCGGGTTATGCGCCTGCTGGAACAGTTTGCCGATAACATCCCGGCTGATCTGAACGCGGCGCTGCACGCTGACGCGACGCCGGACGTTCGTCGTGAACAGGTTACTGCGCTGCGCAGTGCGCTTCAGGGCGTTGCGGGGGCTGAACAGCTCCTTACCGATGCCGACGCGCTGGTGGAAAAATCGATCTGGCTTATCGGCGGTGATGGCTGGGCTTACGACATCGGCTTTGGCGGGCTGGATCACGTGCTCAGCCTGACGGAAAACGTCAACATTCTGGTGCTGGATACTCAGTGTTACTCCAATACCGGCGGTCAGGCATCGAAAGCGACGCCGCTGGGTGCAGTGACCAAATTTGGCGAGCATGGCAAGCGCAAAGCGCGCAAAGACCTGGGCGTCAGCATGATGATGTATGGCCATGTGTACGTGGCGCAAATTTCGCTGGGTGCCCAGCTTAACCAGACCGTGAAGGCGATTCAGGAGGCGGAAGCGTATCCAGGCCCGTCGCTGATTATCGCCTACAGCCCGTGCGAAGAGCATGGTTACGATCTGGCGCTGAGCCACGACCAGATGCGCCAGCTTACCGCAACCGGATTCTGGCCGCTGTATCGCTTTGATCCGCGTCGCGCCGATGAGGGTAAACTGCCGCTGGCGCTGGATTCACGTCCCCCGTCCGACGCGCTGGCCGAGACGCTATTGCAGGAGCAACGCTTCCGTCGTCTTAACGCGCAGCAGCCGGAGGTGGCAGAGCAGCTCTGGAAAGACGCCGCCGCCGATCTGCAAAAACGCTATGATTTTCTGGCGCAGATGGCCGGTAAGGCGGAGAAAGCGCCGAGCGAGTAATCCCTATTTAGCGGTATAAAAAAAGCCCGAAGATTTGTCTTCGGGCTGTTCCATTTGGAAAACAATAGGATTTAAAATTTTAAATCGTATTCACAACGAATTGAAATAACAACGGGCATATAACGCAGCCTATTCTAATACAGTTAACGGAACAGGTATAATTCCTATTTCACATAGTTCCACTTAAATATATTCATGTAACTTATTATTATTTCCCCTGCATTATATCCTTGAGATTTTACTTACATAGTAACAATTATACTTTGTGACTCTACAAGCGAGTGCTTTAGCATGAGACACCTTTCCAGCCGGGAAAGTTCAGCACGTATTAAATAATAAAATATTGCTTGAGGATTCGTCATCATGAAAAGAAAAGTTTTGGCTATGATCATCCCTGCCCTTTTAATGGCTAGCACAGCTCATGCGGCAGAAATATATAACAAAGATGGCAACAAATTAGATCTCTACGGCAAGGTTGATGGCCTGCACTATTTCTCTGACGATAAAGGGGCTGACAGCGATCAAACTTATATCCGTCTGGGCTTTAAAGGCGAAACCCAGATTAACGATCTGATGACTGGCTACGGCCAGTGGGAATATAACGTCCGGGCCAATAATACCGAGGGGTCTGAAAATCAGTCCTGGACGCGTCTGGCCTTTGCGGGCCTCAAGTTCGGCCAGTACGGCACCTTTGATTACGGTCGTAACTATGGCGTGCTGTACGACGTCGAGGCCTGGACCGATATGCTGCCAGAGTTCGGTGGCGACAGCTATTCCAAAGCAGATAATTTCATGACCAACCGTGCCAATGGCGTGGCGACTTATCGCAATGCGGATCTGTTTGGCCTGGTTGAAGGCCTGAACGTAGCGCTGCAGTATCAGGGTAACAACGAAGATGAGGGCAACGGGAACGAAGGCACCAATAACGGTCGCGACATTCGTCATGAAAACGGGGACGGCTTCGGTATCTCCTCTACCTACGATTTCGGGATGGGTATCAGCGCCGGCGCGGCCTACACCACCTCTGACCGTACCAACGCGCAGATTAACCGTACTACGGCGGGCGGTGACAAAGCGGATGCCTGGACCGCCGGCCTGAAATACGACGCCAACAACATTTACCTGGCGACTATGTACTCTGAAACCCGTAATATGACCCCGTATGGCAAATTTGATGACGCAGTCGCCAATAAAACCCAGAACGTCGAAGTCACTGCCCAGTATCAGTTCGATTTCGGTCTGCGTCCGGTCGTCTCTTATCTGCAGTCAAAAGGGAAAGATTTGGGTCACGGCTGGGGCGACCAGGATCTGGTGAAATATGCTGAAGTGGGTGCGGTTTACTACTTCAACAAAAATATGTCTACCTACGTTGATTATAAAATCAACCTGCTGGATGAAGACAACGCCTTCTATGCCGCTAATGGCATAGGTACCGACGATATCGTCGCCACCGGTCTGGTTTATCAATTCTGATAACAGCCGCCCGCGTATCCTCGCGGGCGATTATTTTATAGCAGCCCATCAGTTTTGCTTATTTCACACCCACCGTTCATAACCTTATATTTAGGCTTTACCCGCAACCACTCTTTTTAGTTGCGTCAACCGGGGGAATTGAGCCAGGATTACTATCACCTCTGCCTCGAAGTAAAGGGGACCTTGCTATGAATCATCACGCCGTCAAATCTTCACGCATCGCGTCTATTGCTTACGATACATTTAGCGAAACGCTGGAGATTCGTTTTATCGATCGCAGCGCGTACCGTTATCAGCGTGTGCCGGTACGTATTTATAACGACTTTTTGAGCGTCGTCTCGAAAGGTCGCTTCTATGATGGCGTCGTAAAAGGGAAGTTTAAAGAGACGAAGCTTCGGTGAACGCACCTCCGCTGTGCGTCTGCCCTTAACCTCCAGGCTAATCCGCCAGCCTGCGGACCGGGCGATAGGTGAGTATTCCCGCCAGCCCGCCGCCGCCGTCGTTCGGATGTACGGTCCCTTCCGAAACCTCCACTTCCGGGAAGTCGAACGGCGAAACATACTCAATGCAGGCCACGTTCACGCCATATTGATCGGGCCTGGAACGACGCTGATGGAAGGTGTAGATGCCGCATACTGAACAAAAATAGTGCGCCGCCGTCCGCGTGTTAAATCGGTACTCTGTCAGTTTATCTTTGCCTTTCAGCACCGTCACGCCCGACAGCGGTGCCGAGACCACTACCGCGCCGCGCATACGGCAAAAGGAGCAGTTACAGCGGCGGATGGTGTTAAACCCATCCGACAGTTCAACCGTAAATTGCACCGCGCCGCAGTGGCACTGCGCTGACACTTTATTTGCCATAAGATCCCCCTCGTTGAAACTCTGCTAAAAATGCGCACTCTGTTATGACAGGCCCCACCGGTACGGGTTAAGTTTAAGACGCGCTGGCGATTACTGCCCGCCTGCCGGGCATGACGTAACGCCTTCTTGTACTTTGGCTGGGCAAGGCATTGCCGCTCAGGTGCTTAATTTGTCGTAATTAATGGGCTTGGGGGCTAATGTGTGAGGTTATACGTAAGGAAAGTCCTAATCACCAGGCCATACGCTTGTTGTTGGTGGCCAGGCTGCCAGGCTATTGATGACTCTGATGCGGAGAATGCCAACTCCGGGGAAACATCAATAAAAAAAGAGCGTTAAGACTGAGACTCCTGTAGCCCTCCTTGTGGGGGCTTTTTTTTATCATGGTGCCCTTTAAGCGCGCTATTTAGCAGACCGCGATCACGTATTTTTACCCGCTACGCGTGAGAAAAATAGAGGCGATGCACGCTCTTTACCCTTTATGCGTTCCTGAAGCGTTTACAAATTTTGCTGCGCAGGAAGCAAGAGTGACGTTCTGCGCTAAAACATGCTGGCATTCGTCGCCGCAATCCGTACCATACACGGCACACTTTCGCATGCTGGTGATGACCAGCAGGCGCTAACCCGTCTTTTATTGTTAATCGGATGGGGCACATTCATGCGCAGAGGGTGTACGAAATCTTTGCTTTCTCGAAAATGAGAGCAATAGCGAACAGGCGGTAATGCTGAAGACCAGACCGGCGCTTTACCCCACTGGTGCCCCATTCGATATCTGAGTAACTTTTAAATGCAACAGAATCAAGATATTAGTAAAAAAGAACAGTACAACCTTAACAAGCTGCAAAAGCGTCTGCGTCGTAACGTCGGCGAAGCCATTGCGGATTACAACATGATTGAAGAAGGCGACCGCATCATGGTCTGCCTGTCAGGTGGTAAAGACAGTTATACCCTGCTGGAGATCCTGCGAAACCTCCAGCAGAGCGCCCCGGTCAATTTCTCGCTGATCGCGGTCAACCTTGATCAGAAACAGCCGGGCTTCCCGGAGCATATCCTGCCGGAATATCTGGAACAGCAGGGTGTGGAGTATAAGATTGTTGAAGAGAATACCTACGGCATTGTGAAAGAGAAGATCCCGGAAGGCAAAACCACCTGCTCGCTCTGCTCTCGCCTGCGCCGCGGTATTCTCTACCGTACTGCCACCGAGCTGGGTTGCACCAAGATTGCCCTCGGCCATCACCGCGACGACATCCTGCAAACCCTGTTCCTGAATATGTTCTACGGTGGCAAGATGAAAGGCATGCCGCCAAAATTGATGAGCGATGACGGTAAGCATATTGTGATCCGTCCGCTGGCCTACTGCCGCGAGAAAGATATTGAGCGCTTTGCCGAGGCTAAAGCCTTCCCAATTATTCCGTGTAACCTCTGCGGCTCGCAGCCTAATCTGCAACGCCAGGTGATTGCCGACATGCTGCGTGACTGGGACAAACGCTATCCAGGTCGCATTGAAACCATGTTCAGCGCCATGCAGAACGTAGTGCCATCGCACCTTAGCGATATCAACCTGTTTGACTTCAAAGGCATTAAGCACGGTTCGGAAGTGGTGAACGGCGGCGATCTGGCCTTTGACCGCGAAGATATTCCGATGCAGACGGCCGGATGGCAGCCGGAAGAAGATGACGCACAGCTTGATGAGATGCGCCTGAACGTCATTGAAGTGAAATAAAAACAACGCGTCTCAGACAAGCGCTGAGACGCGATTTCCCCGTTTATTTCAGCAGGCGAACGCGGCAGGTTTTACCTTTAATCTTTCCGTTTTGCAGCTGTTTCCAGGCTTTCTGCGCTACCGACTGACGTACTGCCACATAAACGTGAGCGGGATGGACAACAATTTTCCCGATATCGGCACCCTCCAGCCCAATGTCACCGGTTAACGCCCCCAGCACATCACCCGGACGCATCTTGGCTTTTTTCCCGCCATCAATGCACAGGGTGGCCATCTCCGCCGCCAGCGGCGTAATACTGACATTCGCCGGGGCTTTGACCCAGTTCAGTTTGATTTGCAGCATCTCCGCCAGGATGTTGGCGCGCTGCGCCTCTTCCGGCGCGCAGAAGCTGATGGCTAACCCGCTGTTCCCTGCACGCGCAGTACGTCCGATACGGTGGACATGTACTTCGGGATCCCATGCGAGCTCGTAGTTCACCACGAGCTCCAGCGATTTGATGTCCAGGCCACGGGCCGCGACATCCGTCGCCACCAGCACGCGCGCGCTGCCGTTGGCAAAACGCACCAGGGTCTGGTCACGATCGCGTTGTTCTAAATCGCCATGCAGGGAGAGCGCGCTTTGGCCCGCCGCGGTCAGGGCGTCACACACCGACTGGCAATCTTTTTTAGTATTACAAAACACCACGCAGGAGGCGGGTTTGTGAATGCTCAGCAGCTTCTGGAGCAGCGGGATTTTGCCCTGCTGCGTGGTATCAAAGAACTGCTGTTCGATGGCGGGTAACGCATCCACAGTGTCGATCTCGATCGCCAGTGGATTTTGCTGCACCCGGCCACTGATCGCCGCAATGGCTTGTGGCCAGGTCGCCGAAAAGAGAAGGGTTTGTTTAGAGGCAGGGGCAAAACGGATCACCTCGTCGATGGCCTCGCTAAATCCCATGTCCAGCATGCGGTCGGCTTCATCAAGCACCAACGTTTGCAGGGCCTCCAGCGACACCGTCCCTTTTTGCAGATGATCTAACAGACGGCCCGGCGTGGCAACGATAATGTGCGGCGCATGCTGCAAGGAGTCGCGCTGGGCGCCGAACGGCTGACCGCCGCAGAGGGTTAAAATTTTGGTGTTAGGCAAGAAACGCGCCAGACGGCGCAGTTCGCCAGCCACCTGATCCGCCAGCTCCCGGGTCGGGCAAAGTACCAGCGACTGCGTCTGGAACAGCGAGGCATCAATGTGCTGTAACAGGCCAAGACCGAATGCAGCCGTTTTACCACTGCCGGTTTGCGCCTGCACGCGTACATCGCGTCCCTCAAGGATCGCCGGAAGCGCGGCAGCTTGTACAGGGGTCATCGTCAGGTAGCCCAACTCGTTGAGATTATCGAGTTGGGCGGCAGGCAGTACGTTCAGTGTAGAAAAGGCGGTCACAATTATTCTCGCGTTAAAAAAGTCACAGTCAGCAGGCGCGTATCCTCGCAGATCTGCCCTTACGATGCGACATTTTAATCGGAACTTCATCAGGGGGTGGATCCGGCATCGGTTGCGGACGCGGAATAGGTTCGGGCACAGGTACCGGGTCGGTAGGCACCGGGTCCGATTGTTGTGGCTGCCAGAGCAGCAGTGTTAACAGACAGGTCATTTTACCCTCCGGGCATTGGGAGTGACTCTTTTAGGGTAGACGCTGCTGTACGACAGGCAAAAAAAAGCCGACTAATTTAGTCGGCGTCGTACGAATCAATTGTGCTATGCAGTAATTCAAAAAAGGAAGTAAGACAATATGGAGCGCAACGCCCATCGCTTGACGTTGCATTCACCTGCGAAACGAATAGTGCACCTTTACGACAGGCAGTTTCTTGACCTCGCTCAAGTAAAATGGCGTTTTAAGCTTTTCACAACCTGAGAAATGCGTAAATTTACAGCCATTTACTGCGATGCAACCACCATGCAACACCGCCGATTAAAACCACTAACATGATGCAAAACACTGAAAAACCGAAGCGGTATGCCCCTCCGGGAATACCGCCCAGATTGACGCCAAACAGGCCGGTTAAAAAGGTACTGGGTAAAAAGACCATCGCCATCAGCGACATCGTGTAGGTGCGCCGGGATAGCGACTCCTGCATCACCTGCGCAATCTCATCGGACATCACCGCGGTTCGCGCGATGCAGGCGTCGATCTCATCCAGCCCGCGGCCAAGACGGTCAGCGATATCCTGCATCCGCCGGCGCTGATCGTCATTCATCCAGCTCAGGCGCTCACTCGCCAGCCGCGCATAGACATCGCGCTGCGGAGCCATATAGCGCCGCATCACAATCAATTGTTTGCGCAGGAGCGCGAGGAAACCGCGCGGGGGAATTTGCTGATCGAGCAGATTGTCTTCCAGATCGATAATTTTATCGTGCAGCTCTTCAATAAACTCGCTGGCGTGCTCGGTCAGGGCATCGCAGACATCCACCAGCCAGCCACCACAATCTTCCGGCCCGGTCCCCTCTTTCAGATCATTAATGACATCGTCCAGCGCCAGCACCTTGCGCTGACGCGTCGAGACAATGAGCCGCTCATCCATATACACGCGCATCGCTACCAGCTGATCGGGACGTTCATCGGTGCTGCCATTAATACACCGCAAGGTGATCAGGGTACCCTCACCCATTCGCGTAACGCGCGGGCGCAGACTTTCCCCAGCCAGCGCATCGCGCACATAGTTGGGGAGTAATGGGGTCGATGCCAGCCAGTCAGCACTCTCAGGTTGCGTGTAGTTCAGGTGAAGCCAGCAAGGGTGTTCACGATCGATGATATCGTCGTTTTCCAGCGGCCTTGCTGCCCCCTTTCCGTCAAGTATCCACGCAAATACCGCGTCAGGAACGTTAACTTCAGATCCTTTAATGCCTTCCACAGCGCCTCCGCCTTTCATCTATCTTGTTGTCAGTCTAGCCACCCTGGCATGTTAAGCAACAATTTACATGGGCATCGCGCTGAATTTGCTCATAAAAAAGCCTGGCGAACCAGGCTATATCTTTAGTAAGAGTGCCCCATTCGTGAGGCTAATCGTCGACCATCCATGCCATAGTTTTCCGTATTCTCTTGCTCGAGACGGAAGTTACGCGTGCGGGCCTGCAGCTCAATCACCTGATTTTTTAATACCGCAGAGGAGCCAGAGAGTTCATCGACCATCGCCACGTTGCTCTGGGTCACGTTCTCCAGGTCGCTCAGCGCGAGGGTGATTTGCGCAATGCCCATCTCCTGTTCGCTGGTGGAGTTCGAAATCTCATTCATGAGCTGGCTCACCTGACCCGAGCCGCTCACGATATCGCGCATGTTCTTTTCTGCCTCCGACACCACCATCGCCCCCTGGTTGACGTTATGGCTGGTCACGTCGATGAGCGATTTAATGTTTTTGGCCGCTTCCGCACTGCGATGGGCCAGGCTACGTACCTCACCCGCCACGACCGAGAAGCCTTTACCGTGGTCGCCGGCGCGTGCGGCCTCTACGGCCGCGTTCAAGGCCAAAATATTGGTCTGGAAAGCGATACCGTCAATCATTGAGATAATTTCGGTCATCTGCTGAGCGCATTCGGTTATCGAATTCATATTATTCGCCACCTGCCCCATCAACTCGCCCCCCTTTTTCGCCTGCTGTGTGGCAGCATTCGCCCGCTCGCTGGCCAGACGGGTGTTGTCTGCCGTGTTACGCGTGGTGGCGGCCATCTGCTCCATGCTGGCCGCCGTTTCTACCAGCGAGGCCGACTGCTGCTCTGTTTTGGCCGAAAGGGCCGCGCTGCGCGCCGCCAGCTGATCCGACAGGCTCATCGCCGTTTGTGAAGAGGCACGAATTTCACTTACCAACGTCGCGATATTGCCAGATAGCGTGTTTATGCCCGGGATTAATCGCCCGGCGCAATTATTACCGAACTCGGGAATGATTACGCCCAGTTTGCCCGCGGTAACTTCTTCAATACTTTTTTTCACAGTATTGATCGGCTTCACAAGAAATTGTGTCAAATAGGTGAATAAGAGTAAAAAAGCGACGATGAAGAAAATGTTCAACGCGATCAGTAGAGTGAATTTCCCGGGAGACACTGCAACCAGGAAATTGGATATTAAAAAGACGCCCATGAGATAAACAAGAACAAATGTTCTTACGCTAATGTTTTTAAGCATAATAGAGTCCGCAATCGATATTTTTGTCGATATTGAGTTTATAGCACCCGCCTTTTTATTTTTCATCTCAAATTTAAGGTCTTGTTGCCTTTGGTGGTCATACCAGTTAATTTGCGTTAGGTAAGGATATAATCTGTCATTAATAAATACAAACCAGCAAAAACTCCAGTACGCATGCGCTCTATATACTATATCGTTATATTTTAACAACGTAGTTTTTAATTGCGCTACGTCTCACTGATGAAAAGAATCAGGGTTGATTAAACCTAATTTAGTCACACTTAAGTATTATCGAGGTGGCATGTTTCTTCAATACCGCTACAAATAATGATAAAGATTTTTCGCTGAATACCGATAACGTATAGACCCAGAAATAATATTTTGACCGAATGGTCAATTATTTGCCAGACTGTTTCGACTTCTGCAGGCCAGAGATGCAATAATTTATAAAACAGTGTTTTTATTCCGGTTTTCATCCACCACCCCGTTCTATCCTGGCTCCCTGTTATCATCTCGATGATTGACGACCCTGTACGGACCCAACGTTTTACCGCGAACGCGCGTTTGTTGATTCATTAAGTAGCGATTGAGACCCGGTTTTCAGCTCCGATCGTGGCAACAGGAAACGTTAGCCGTCAGTAAAATAAATAAGAATCATGCGCGGGTCTCACAAAAAAATCATGCCTGATGGTATGAAGTAGAGTATGTTGCAAAGAAACCCGTGCGTGTCGTTTCCGTTATGGTCCAGGCTGCGTGCCGATAAATGGGACTTAATTATGTCGCTACCTGAGTTTGATGCGCTTAATATTCTTAAAACGCCCGTCTGGTTGATCTCCGCGGAAACAGAAACCCTGCTTTTTGCCAATACGGTGGCGAAAGCGTTTATGCAGGGGGCAACGTTCGACGCGCTGCGTAAGGGGAATTACTGCGCCCATGCGCAAACGTCGCTGGCCATGTACGTTCCAGATTTAAAAGCGCAGCAGGAGATTGTTGAGGTCTGGACTATCCTGCATCGCGACGAACAAATTACCCTGAGCTGCCGGCTGTCGCTGACCTCCTTTGCCCCTTATGGCGAAGTGATTGTCTTCGAAGGTCTGCCTCCCCAGCCTGCGACGGGACTCAAAGCCACCCGCTCGGCCACCTATCAGCGTAAAAAAAAGGGTTTTTACGCCCGCTTTTTTCTCACTAACAGCGCGCCGATGCTGCTGATCGATCCGGCCCGTGACGGCCAGATCGTAGATGCCAACGTCGCGGCCCTCACTTTCTACGGCTATAACCATGACGAGATGTGCAGCAAACATACCTGGGAGATCAACACCCTTGGCCGGAACATCTTGCCAGTCATGAACGAAATCGCCCGCTTGCCCGGCGGACATAAGCCGCTGAATTTTGTCCATCGCCTCGCAAACGGGACCACCCGCCACGTACAGACCTACGCCGGGCCAATTGAAATCTATGGCGATAAGTTGATGCTGTGCATCATTCACGATATTACCGAGCAAAAAAGGCTGGAGCAGGAACTTGAGCACGCCGCCCTTCGCGATTCACTCACGGGGCTGCTGAACCGCCGTCAGTTCTATAGTCTGACCGACAAAACAACAGCCGCTCAGCTGCCGCTTCAGCAGGAGTTTAGCCTGCTGCTGGTGGACACCGATCACTTCAAAGATATTAATGATATGTTCGGCCATCAAAAGGGGGATGAGGTATTAATTGCCCTTGCAAGGATGCTGGAGAGTTGTTGCCGCAAAGACGATTACGTCTTCCGCTGGGGGGGCGAAGAGTTTGTCCTGCTGCTCCCCCGCACTTCACTGGAAGCGGCGTTACAACTGGCAGAAACTCTTCGCGTCGCTATTGCTCACATCGCCCTTCCCGGCCTGCCGCGCTTTACTGTCAGTATTGGTGTCGCACGTCACAACCCGGACGAGAACATAGATGAACTTTTCAAACGGGTGGATGATGCGCTCTACCGCGCAAAAAACGATGGGCGTAACAAGGTGCTGGCCGCCTGAAGGGGTAGCCCGGTTTCACGCCCCCCCTTCTGAGTAGGCGCGGTTGCCTGACCTTCACAGGCAACCGCTACGCATCAGTGCTTCTCAATATACATCGTGCGGCTGTAGGCCACGTCTTCCGGGTTATTGATCGGATAGCCCTTCACCCAGGGTTTGATCAAGCGGCCATTGGTGTATTGATAAATCGGGGCCACTGGGGCTTTTTCGGCCAGAATTTTCTCTGCGGCGTTGTAATCCGCATTCCGCGCCTTCGCGGTGGTCTCCATGGATGCCTGGTTAATCACCTTGTCATACGCCGGGTCGTTGAAGCGTGAAATATTCCCCGTGTGGGTGGAGGTCAACAGCGAGAGGAAAGTCGACGGCTCGTTATAATCCCCTACCCACGAGGCGCGGATCACATCGAAGTTGCCGGTGTTACGACTGTCGATGTAGGTTTTCCACTCCTGGTTTTGCAGCTTCACATCCACGCCGAGGTTCTTCTTCCACATCGACGCCACCGCGATGGCGATTTTCTGGTGGTTTTCAGAGGTGTTGTACAGCAGCGTCAGCTTCAAGGGGCGCTGAGGATTATAGCCTGCCGCCTGAAGCAGGGTTTTCGCCTGGGCGTTAAGCTCCTCCTGCGACATCTGCTCAAACGGCGACGGCTCCGGAGTAAAGCCCGCCGTCACATCCGGGGTGAAGTGCCAGGCCGGTTTTTCGCCCGTACCCAGGACTTTCTCGGCCATAATGCGTCGGTCGATGGTCATACTCAGCGCCAGACGCACCCGGGCATCGGCGGTCGGCCCTTTCTGGGTATTAAAGGCGTAGTAATAGGTACCCAGCTGAGGGGGCGTATAGACCTGCCCTGGAATATCTTTCAGTAACTTTTGATAGAGGTTTTTCGGGAAAGATTCGGTAATGTCGATATCGTTCGCCAGGTAGCGCTTGGTGGCAGAAGACTCCTGATTGATCGGCACAAAGGTCACCTTCTTCAGTACCGTTTTGCCATTGTCCCAGTAATGCGTATTGGGCTCGACCACCAGCTTCTCGTTCACCACCCGATCTTTCAGCACGAACGCGCCGTTTCCTACCAGCGCACCAGGGCGGGTCCACTCTTTACCGCTTTCGACGTTGGCTTTTTGTACCGGATAGAAGGCGAAACTGGCGGTAAGGTTAGCAAACCACGGCAAGGGTTTATCCAGTTGCACGCGCAGGGTGTGGTTATCTACCGCCGTCACGCCGAGCTTGTCTGGCGTGGCTTTCCCGTCAATGATCGCCTGAGCGTTGGTCACGCCCGCCAGCGCAGCAAACCACGCAAAAGGCGACGTGGTTTTCGGATCAACCAGACGCTGCCAGCTGTAAACAAAATCTTGTGCCGTGACCGGGGTACCGTCTGACCACCGGGCGTTATCGCGCAGGGTGAAGGTCCAGACCCGGTTGTCATTGCTCTGCCAGCGGGTAGCAACACCCGGTACCAGCTCGCCTTTCTCGTTCTGGTTTACCAGGCCTTCAAACAGATCGCGTATAACCTGAATTTCAGGCAGCCCCACGGCTTTGGCGGGATCGAGTGAAGCGGGTTCATCTTTAATATGGCGAACCAGCTCCTGTCTCGGCGCCAGCTGCGTGCCGGAAGGAATATCCGCCGCAAAGGACCAGGATGACAGGCCGCACAGCAACAGGGCAGAAGTAAGCAGCGAAACAGGATGCTTCATGAGATCCTCTCTGGAATAGTGGCTAACAAGCAGATGGCTAATTATTTGTTTCAGAACAGTGAAATGCAAATAACTTACGCCGGAAACATGATATGCGCCAGTTTTCCCGGACTGGCGAAACTATTTGATTAAGCGGATGTTTTGCACAACACTGCCAGTAAGCACCATTATCATCAGGATCCCCTATGACCCTTACTCGCCCCCGAACAGAACGTGGCGCTTTTCCTCCCGGCACCGAACATTATGGTCGCTCACTGCTTGGCGCGCCGCTTATCTGGTTTCCCGCGCCCAATGCCGATCGTGAAAGTGGCCTTATCATCGCCGGCACCCATGGCGATGAAAATTCCTCGATTGTCACCCTCTCCTGCGCGCTACGCACTCTGGCGCCCGATCAGCGTCGGCATCACGTGGTGTTGACGGTTAATCCGGATGGGTGTCAGTTGGGGCTGCGCGCCAACGCGCGCGGGGTGGATTTAAATCGCAACTTCCCGGCAGCAAACTGGCGCGCAGGCGAGACGGTTTATCGCTGGAACAGCGCGGCAGAAGAGCGGGATGTGGTGCTGCTAACCGGCGAAAAGCCCGGTTCAGAGCCCGAAACCCAGGGGTTGTGCAAGTTGATTCACAAGCTGCACCCGGCATGGGTGGTCTCGTTTCACGATCCGCTCGCCTGTATAGAGGACCCCGGCCATACGACGCTGGGACGCTGGCTGGCAGAGGCTTTTTCCCTGCCACTGGTCACCAGCGTCGGCTATGAAACGCCAGGCTCGTTTGGTAGCTGGTGTGCTGACCTGGGTCTGCACTGCATCACCGCAGAGTTCCCCCCCATCTCCTCTGACGAAGCCAGCGAGAAGTATCTGAAAGCGATGGTGGGCCTGCTGCGCTGGGAAGCTCAAAGATAGAGGGTACCGGCGCGAAATTGCAGGGCGGGTGAGACATCGACCGCCAGCCACGTGGGGCCATCCAGGTCGGCGAAGCTGACCTCTGGCACCAGCGGCAGCGCGGCGCCGATGGCTCTGGAGGTGCAGAGCATGCAGCCCAGCATCAGGGCGAACCCCTGCTCCTGCGCCTCATTAGCTAACGCCAGCGCCTCGGTCAGCCCACCCGTTTTATCGAGTTTTATATTGACCATCTCATAGCGCCCTTTTAGCTCACTCAGGCTTGCGCGCGTGTGGCAGCTCTCATCGGCACAGATGGGCAGCGGATGAATAAAGTTCGCCAGCGCCGCATCTTCCCCCGCGGGGAGAGGCTGCTCAAGCATCGCCACTCCGAGGTCTGCCAACAGCTGGCAGCGCGCCGCCAGCCCTTCAACGTGCCAGGATTCATTAGCATCGACAATCAGCGTAGCCTCTGGCGCTGCCGCACGGATCGCAATCATCCGTTCGCTTATCAGGCGATCGTCCAGTTTGACCTTCAGCAATCTTGCTCCGGCCGCGCTGAGCGCCTGGGCGCTGGCGGCCATCTGCTCGGGCTCGCCAATGACCACTGTCTGAGCCGTTATGAGGCTTTGGGGGAGCGTGGCACCCGCCAAATGCGCCAGGGGCATCTCCTGCTGACGGGCGGCAAGATCCCAGAGGGCGCAGTCCACGGCATTACGAGCCGCCCCGGGGGGCAGCGCAGCCTGCAGCGCTTCGCGCGTCATACCCTGCTCGATTTCTGGCCCCAGGGCCATAATTTGCGCCATCACAGAGGCTGGCGTTTCGCCGTAGCGCGGATAAGGCGTACACTCCCCCACACCTTTAATGCCCTCCTCCTCGATTTCAACGACCACGACGCAGGCTTCGCTGCGGGCACCCCGGGAGATGACAAAGGGGGAATGCAGAGGCCAGGCTTCTTCGTAAACCTTGAGGGTTTTCATCACTCGCTCCTGTAATGCGACTTATCGTAAATAGGGTTTGCCGTGTTATTCGCTGTTGTCATACACTAGCGGCGACGTTAACTATATGTAAACAGGAAGATATCCATGTCACAACTCGTTCATTTCCAGGGCAACCCGGTTGCTGTTGCTGGTGCCATTCCGCAGGCGGGTAGCAAGGCACAGGCTTTTACTCTCGTAGCAAAAGACCTGTCCGACGTCGCGTTGAGCCAGTTTGCTGGCAAACGTAAAGTCCTGAACATTTTCCCAAGCATCGACACTGGCGTGTGTGCCGCATCAGTGCGTAAATTCAACCAACTGGCCACTGAAATGGACAACACCGTGGTGCTGTGCATTTCCGCCGATCTGCCGTTTGCCCAGTCTCGCTTCTGCGGCGCAGAAGGTCTGAGCAACGTCATCACCTTGTCTACGCTGCGTAACGCAGATTTCCTGCAGAACTATGGCGTGGGCATTGCCGAAGGCGCGCTGAAAGGCCTGGCCGCACGTGCTGTTCTGGTCATTGATGAAAACGACAATGTCGTCTTCAGCCAACTGGTGGATGAAATTACCACCGAGCCAGATTACACGGCTGCGCTGGAAAGCCTGAAAGCCTAAGCGCTACGGCAAAATAAGAAAGCCTCCGCAAGGAGGCTTTTTTGTTACTCGTCACCTTTTTTCTGGCTCAGTCCATACTCGCGCAGCTTATTGGCGATTGCGGTATGCGACACGCCCAGACGCTTCGCCAGCTTACGGGTGCTGGGGTAATCGCGATAAAGCTGGGTGAGTACCGAGCGTTCAAAACGGCTGGTGATATCATCCAGCGAACCTTCCATCGCCTCTTCACCCACTGACACCGTACCGGCGTCATAGTCCGGCAGCAGAATGTCCTGTGGGCGGAGCTCATAACCCTCCAGCTGACTGAGGGCCCGGTAGATCGCGTTTTTTAACTGCCGCACATTGCCCGGCCAGCCGTAGCGCGTCAGCACGTTACTCAGATCGGCCGAGAATTTAGGACGCGGAATGCCTTGCTCATCGGCAAAGCGAGCGACAAAGAGTTCCGTTAACGGCATGATGTCCTGCGGACAATCACGCAGCGGCGGAATATTCAGGGTCAGCACGTTCAGACGATAGTAGAGATCTTCCCGGAACAGCCCTTTTTGTACCAGCTCCACCAGGTTTTTTTGGGTCGCGCAGATGACGCGCACATCCACGTGAACCTCGTGATCTTCCCCCACCCGGCGGAACGTACCGTCATTAAGGAAGCGTAGCAGTTTGGCCTGCATGCGCGGCGACATTTCGCCAATCTCATCCAGCAGGACCGAGCCGCCGTTGGCCTGCTCGAAGAATCCTTTTATCCCCTCCGGCGCGTGGCCGAATAGTTCGCTCTCGACCGCATCTTCCGGAATCGAAGCGCAGTTAAGCGCAAGATAGGGTTTTGCCGCGCGCGGGCTGGCCAGGTGGACAGCATGCGCCAGCAGATCTTTACCGGTGCCGGTATCGCCGGTGATCAGCAGCGGCGCGGTGAGGTTTGCCAGCTTGCGGGCCTGGTCAACGACGTGACGCATCTTCGCGCTGACAGCGATGATCTGATTGAACGCACTCATATCCTGGCTGCTGAGGTCCTGCAGCTGACGTCCCATTCGCACCGTAGAGCGCAGCATAATCACCGCCCCGGTTAGCACGCTGACGTCATTTTCACCCTTCAGATAAAACGGTGTAATCTCCATCAGGAAGTTTTGTCCGTGGATCACCACGTGTTCGCTGTGGGTGGACTGCGGGTTGCTCTCCAGCCAGCGCTGGAAATTAAAACCGGGGATCAGCTGGGGCGCCGTATGGTTACGCAATTTGTCTGCGTCAAGACCGAAAAGCTGACAGCCCGCCTGGTTGGCACGCTCGATTTTGCTTTTCATATCAAGGGATAAAAACGGCTCCGGCATCGCCTGCAACAAGGCGTTCAGCGCCAGATGTTCGCGTTCGGAAGGCATCCACGGCACTGTGCGCACATCCGTAACGCCAGCGATACGGCGGATTTCAGCCATCAAACTGCTGAATGTATCGAATTCGATTTCGGCGAAATTGAGGTAAATCTTCCCGATGGGATCGATCTCAATGCCGCGCAGATCAATGCTACGCAAAACAAGGAGATCAAGTAACTCGCGAGTCAGGCCGAGACGGTCCTTACAAAAAACTTCCAGACGCATGGGAAAATCACTCTATAAGCCAGTAACCTACAAATGATAAGCCAGATATCGCTATTCAGGAAGATGGCTGTCAACAAATATTGACAGCCTGCGGAAATAACACGCAGTCCGACTATGACTGCGGCTTTTTACTCAACGTCTCTTTCAACTGGCCGATCAATTCGCGTCGGAAATCACCGAGCCGGGGTTTATCCCCCTCGATCCACGGCAGCGGACGGCAGAGCTCCATGGCTTTGATCCCCAGACGTGCGGTCAGTAAACCAGCCCCGATACCCTGGGCGGCGCGGGTCGAGAGACGCGCGGCCAGATCCTGAGACATCCAGTCCATACCCACTTCACGTACCAGCTCGGTGGCGCCGGCAAACGCGATGTTGAGCAGTACCAGGCGAAACAGTCGCAGCCGACTGTAGTACCCCAGCTCAATGCCGTAGAGGGTGGCGATGCGGTTGATCAGCCGTAAATTACGCCAGGCAATAAAGGCCATATCCACCAGCGCCAGCGGACTGACGGCAATCATCAGCGTGGACTCAGCGGCCGAGCGGCTGATTTCACGTCGAGCCTGCGAGTCGAGTACCGGCTGTACCAAGTGTGCGTACAGTGAAACCACTTCCCGGTCATTCTGCGTTTCGTGAATCGCGGCGTACCAGCGCTGCAACGCCGGATGAGAGTGATCCAGCCCCGCCTGTTGCGCTAATTTTTCACAGAATGCACGCCCTTTGCCCGTGGCATGGCTGTGTAGCAAATCGCGGGCTTCGTCGCGCTCGTGCGCACGCTGACGCAGGCGCCAGAGTCGACGCCATTCGGTGGCCAGCGATCCGACCCCTGCGCCAATAATCAGGGCGCCCGCCGCGCAACCTCCCAGTGCCACCCAGTCTTGCGTCTGCCAGGCGTGCATCGTCCACTGAACGCCCTGGCCCACCACGCTTATACCAAACAGCGCCAGCCCGGCGGTGACCATTTTGCGCCACAGGCTGCGTTTAGGCCGCAGGGCCTGCTCCACAACCGCTTCCGCCTGGCCCTCTTCCTCAGCAAGCAGCGTTTCTGTTAACGCCGGTGCGAAGTTGTCCGCCTGGGGGCCGTTAAAGGTCTGCGCAGATCGAAACGCTTCGGTGCGGTCCGGCTCCAGCGGTCCGGAGAAATCAATACGGGGTTTGAGCGGTTCCGTCATCGCAATTTATCTCCAATTAAAAACTCCAGTGCAGCATCCAGGCGTATATGCGGTAGCGGTTGATCGACATTCATCGTCTGAGGACGGAATGCTTCAAACTGAAAACCCTGATTTTGCCAGAACGCCTGGCCTGGCAAGCGAGCGGGCACCTCCCCGGGATAGACCGTAAGCGGTTCGCCATCGCTCAGACGATGCCCGCGCAGCGCCGGGATTTTCTCACCGTTTACGTCAATCAGCCCACTCTGCGTAGCCTGAACCGACGCTAGCCCCAGGCAATCCATGCTGATCCCCTCGAAGGCGGCGTTCTGCCAGGCATCCTGCACCAGCTGTTGCAGGAGTGAGACCATATTGGCGTGCTGATCTACCGTCACGTGATCGGCTTTGGTGGCGGCAAACAGCAGCTTATCAATGACCGGGGAGAACAAGCGCCGAAACAGCGTTCGCTGGCCGTAGTGGAAACTTTGCATGAGCTGGGTGAGCGCCAGGCGCATATCGTTGAAAGCTTGCGGGCCGCTGTTGAGGGGTTGCAGACAATCAACCAACACGATCTGGCGGTCGAAGCGCAAAAAGTGGTTGGTGTAAAAGCCCTTGACCACTTTGTCACAATAATAGTTAAACCGCTCGCGCAGCATGCCGGCGTTGGTCTGTTTATCGGCCTGCGCCAGCTTAGATTCGCCGTAGGTTTCCACATCCGGCCAGGGGAAGAACTGCAGCGCGGGGGCACCCGCCATATCCCCCGGCAGCACGAAGCGGCCCGGCTGGATAAAGTGCAGCCCCTCTTTTTTACACTGATGCAGATAGTCGGTCCAGGCTTCGGCGATGGCGGCCAGGCGGTTTTCATCAGCCGGTGCCAGCGGATCCAGCCCTTCACAAAGGCTGCGCCATTTGGCTGACCACTCGGCCCTGTGACCCTGTAACAAACCGGTCATCTGCCGGGACCAGCTCAGGTAATCCTGCGTCAGCATGGGCAGGTCCAGCAGCCATTCGCCGGGGTAATCTACGATTTCAAGATAGAGCGTAGACGTCTCTTTGAAGTGGCGCAGTAGTGAGTCATTGGAGCGAAAACGAAGCGCCAGGCGGATTTCGCTAACCCCACGGGTCGGCGTCGGCCAGATAGGAGGCGTACCGTACAACTGCGCCAGCCCTTCATCATAGGTAAAACGGGGGATACCGAAATCGCGCTGGGGTACGCGTTTTACGCCTAACAGACGCTCTTCGCGCACGGCGCTCAGAAGCGGCAGACGCGCCCCCGCATGAAGATTGAGCAGTTGGTTGACCATCGCCGTGATAAAGGCGGTCTTGCCGCTGCGGCTCAGTCCAGTGACCGCCAGGCGCAAATGCCGGTCAACCCCGCGGTTGACCAACGAGTTGAGTTCATTTTTAAATCGCTTCATCGCCATCCTGTATCGTCTGAAGGAATTATTGTTCTTAAATATATGACATGGGGTTAACAAGAAGGGAATAAAAGCCCCGAAGGGCAATGGCACATCATCGATGTGCCGTTATTTCAGTTTGCCGGAAAGGCGAGTCGCCAGTTTTTTCAGTAAGGGTTCGAGGGCCACCGCCAGCAACAGTCGGACGGGTTTACGTGCGACCGACTTGATCGCCCAGCCCGCAACCCCTGCCGGGCCGTAGCGCAATGCGGTGAGTAGTACCAGCTTCCCTGCGATTTTGAGGCCTGGTTTAACACTCTGCCCGGCCTTGTGCCAGCGTTGATTCATCTCTGTTCTCTCAGTTATAGCTGACGAAAACGGCTTCGCAGCGTAAAGGTATCGGAGGTGACATACCGTTCCATTTCGCGCAGGCGCTGTTCGCCTGACGCCAGTTCGGCATCCACCGCATCCAGTAATTCAGAACTGGTGGGGACGTTTTCCCCCTCCATCGCTCCCTCCGGCATCGGATCCAGCACGAAGGACAAAATGATATAGGCCACTAACGTAATAAAGGCCAGGCCAAAGAAGATGGAGAGCACAGTCACGACGCGCACCAGCTTAACCGGGACATCCAGGTAATGCGCAAGACCCGCACACACCCCACGAACCATCCCCTGCTGAGGAATACGCCACAATTTTTTATTCAGATTCAATCCGGCCATTAACGATCCCTCCACTGTGGATGTTCCGCATCCAGGATGGCTTCCAGCGCCTGGATACGCTCACGCATTTTTTTCGCATCGAGGGTTAGCTGACTCAGTCGCTGCTGCTCGCTTTGGGATAATTCGCTACGTGAAGAGCGGTTGCTGTAGTGAAGCCACAGCCAAATCGGCAAAACAAACAGCACGAAAATGGTCAGTGGAATGGCAAGAAAAAGCGCGCTCATGTCTACTCCTTGTCTTACGATGAGTGGCGGTGCCGCCTGTGGGCACCGCTAACGTTATTATTGATTATCGACTTTCATTTTGGCTTTCAGCGCAGCCAGTTGCTCACTGATTTCATCATCCGCTTTCAGTTCTGCAAACTCTTGATCCAGGGACTTCTGTTTGCCAAAGCTGTGGCTTTCGGCCTCGGCTTCCATTTGATCAATGCGACGTTCGAATGATTCAAAGCGCGCCATCGCTTCATCCAGTTTTCCGCTGTCGAGTTGACGACGCACATCGCGGGAAGAGTTTGCCGCCTGATGACGCAGCGCCAGCGCCTGTTGACGGGCACGGGTTTCGCTCAGTTTGTTCTCCAGCTCAGCGATCTCTTTTTTCATGCGCACCAGGGTTTCATCAACCAGGGTCACTTCATGCTCAAGCGTCGCGACGATATCGGTCAGCTTCTGTTTTTCGATCAGTGCGGAGCGGGCCAGATCGTCTTTCTCTTTACGCAACGCCAGCTCGGCCTTCTCTTGCCACTCGCTCTGCTGTGCGGTCGCTTGCTCAATGCGGCGAGTTAACTGTTTCTTTTCTGCCAGCGCACGCGCAGAGGTGGAGCGCACTTCCACCAGCGTGTCTTCCATCTCCTGAATCATCAGACGCACCAGCTTTTGCGGATCTTCCGCTTTTTCGAGCAGTGAGTTGATGTTGGCGTTCACGATGTCGGCAAAACGAGAAAAAATACCCATAATTCAATCCTCACAATGTAGTTATCGGGCGATGCCCTGCTGAATCACTAATACAAATAGCGTGCCAGTTTTATATCTTATTGATTTTCAACATTGTGATTGCTTTTTGGTCAGTTCCATCCTACTCTCGCTTAGTGAATCACACCACTAAATGGTTAATTTCATCATGGCTGAATTTAAAGACACGCTGTTGGGCGAAGCCAACAGTTTTCTCGAGGTACTTGAGCAGGTCTCGCGGCTGGCCCCTCTCAATAAACCGGTACTGATTATTGGCGAACGCGGGACCGGTAAAGAGTTGATTGCCAACCGCCTGCACTACCTTTCCGGGCGCTGGGATGGCCCCTTTATCTCGCTAAACTGCGCCGCGTTGAATGAGAACTTACTTGATACAGAACTGTTTGGGCATGAGGCTGGGGCCTTTACCGGCGCGCAAAAACGTCACCCCGGCCGCTTTGAACGTGCCGATGGTGGCACCCTGTTTCTTGACGAACTGGCCACTGCGCCGATGCTGGTGCAGGAGAAACTGTTGCGCGTGATTGAATATGGCGAGCTGGAGCGTGTGGGTGGTAGCCAGCCCTTGCAGGTAAACGTGCGACTGGTTTGCGCCACAAACGCCGACCTGCCGGAGATGGTGGCACAAGAAAAATTCCGCGCCGACCTGCTGGACAGGCTGGCGTTTGATGTCGTGCTACTCCCGCCGCTGCGCGAACGACGCAGCGATATCATGCTGATGGCCGATCAGTTTGCCATCCAGATGTGTCGCGAGCTTGGCCTGCCCCTCTTTCCCGGCTTCAGCGAGCGCGCCCGCGAAACCCTGATGGGATACCGCTGGCCAGGCAACATTCGTGAGCTGAAAAACGTGGTGGAACGTTCGGTTTATCGCCATGGCACCAGCGAGACCGAACTGGACGATATCATTCTCGATCCCTTCTTACGTACGCAGCGGCACGAGAAAGAGCCCGTTCAGCCCAGCGATCACGCTCTGCCGCTTGATTTACGCCAGTTTCAGCTTGATCAGGAAAAGCAACTGCTTGAGCAGAGCCTGAACGAGGCCAAATATAACCAGAAACGCGCCGCTGAACTGCTGGGCCTGACCTACCATCAATTAAGGGCATTGCTCAAAAAGCATCAAATGCGCTGACATTATCAGCACTTACCCGCAGACATTTTTACCTGGCAGGCGTAAGTGCGATACACTTTGCAGATTGAATCTAAAAACCCTAAATATTATGCGTCTGGTTTTCTCGTCCCTGATTGCACTCGGCCTGTTCAGCAGCCAGGCATTCGCCGTCCCCTCCCCTGCGGATCGCACTGATATTCGCGAAAGCGGCTTTGTCTACTGCGTAAGTGGCCAGGTTAATACCTTCAATCCGCAGAAAGCGAGTAGCGGGCTGATCGTTGATACGCTCGCCGCTCAGCTCTACGATCGCCTGCTGGACGTCGATCCCTATACCTACCGGTTAGTGCCAGAACTGGCTGAAAGCTGGCAGGTGCTGGATAACGGCGCGACTTACCGTTTCCGTCTGCGCGACGACGTTGATTTCCAGACTACGCCGTGGTTTAAACCGACCCGCAAACTCAACGCGGACGACGTGGTCTTTACATTCCAGCGGATCTTTAATCGCCAGCATCCCTGGCACTATATTAACGGTGAGGCTTTCCCGTACTTCGACAGCCTGCAGTTCGCTGACACCGTTAAGGATGTGCGAAAAATCGATGCCCATACGGTAGAGTTTTCACTCTCCCGACCAGATGCCTCTTTCCTCTGGCATCTGGCGACGCACTACGCCTCGGTGATGTCTGCTGAATATGCCACCGTTCTGGCACAGCGCGATCAGCAAGAGTTGCTGGACCGCCAGCCCGTGGGAACCGGCCCCTTCCAGTTGGAGGAGTATCGCGCTGGCCAGTATATCCGCCTGCAGCGACATGCCCACTTCTGGCGTGGGACACCACTGATGCCTCAGGTGGTGGTCGATTTGGGTTCCGGCGGTACGGGCCGACTTTCAAAATTGCTGACCGGTGAGTGTGATGTTCTGGCCTGGCCGGCCGCCAGCCAGTTAACGATTCTGCGTGATGATCCGCGCCTGCGCCTGACTCTGCGCCCCGGCATGAACATTGCCTACCTGGCCTTCAATACCAACAAACCGCCGTTGAATAATCCGGCGGTGCGTCATGCCCTGGCGCTGGCTATCAATAATCAGCGTTTAATGCAGTCTATCTATTATGGTACCGCTGAAACGGCGGCATCGATCTTACCGCGCGCCTCGTGGGCTTATGATAATGAGGCTAAAATTACGGAGTACAATCCGGCTAAATCGCGCGAGCAGTTAAAAGCGCTGGGTGCCGAGAATCTCACCCTGCAGCTATGGGTCCCCACCAGCTCGCAGGCCTGGAACCCCAGCCCGCTGAAAACCGCCGAATTGTTGCAGGCGGATCTGGCGCAGGTGGGGGTGAAAGTGGTGATTGTGCCGGTTGAAGGGCGTTTCCAGGAGGCGCGCCTGATGGATATGAATCATGACCTCACGCTCACGGGCTGGGCGACGGACAGTAATGATCCGGACAGCTTTTTCCGCCCGCTCATGAGCTGCGCGGCGATCGATTCGCAAACCAACTACGCGCACTGGTGTAATCGGGAATTCGACGCTGTGCTGCAGAAAGCGTTAGCCACCCAGCAACTTGCGGCGCGCATTGATGCCTACGACGAAGCCCAGAGTATTCTGGCGAAAGAACTGCCGGTGTTACCGCTGGCCTCTTCCCTGCGTCTGCAGGCCTACCGCTACGATATGAAAGGCCTGGTACTCAGTCCGTTTGGCAATGCGTCCTTTGCGGGCGTCTCTCGTGAGAAACCGGAAGAGGTGAAAAAACCGTGATTATTTTTACCTTACGCCGGCTGGTATTGCTGCTCATCACCCTCTTCTTTCTGACCTTTATTGGCTTCAGCCTGAGCTATTTCACCCCTCATGCGCCGCTGCAGGGGGCATCATTATGGAATGCCTGGGTATTCTGGTTTGACGGCTTATTGCACTGGGACTTTGGTGTCTCCAGCATTAATGGTCAGCCCATTTCCGAGCAGTTAAAAGAGGTCTTCCCGGCGACCATGGAGCTCTGTATCCTCGCTTTCGGTTTTGCGCTGATGGTTGGTATTCCCGTGGGGATGCTGGCCGGGATCACCCGCAATAAGTGGCAGGATAAGCTGATAAGCGCTTTCGCACTGCTGGGCTTCTCAGTGCCGGTCTTCTGGCTGGCTCTGTTGCTGACGCTGTTCTTCTCGCTGACTCTCGGCTGGCTGCCGGTATCAGGGCGCTTCGACCTGCTCTATAACGTGAAAACCGTCACCGGTTTTGCCATCATCGACGCCTGGTTATCTGACTCCCCGTGGCGCCACGAGATGATCGTCAGCGCCGTGAGTCATATGGTTTTACCGGTGCTGACCCTTGCCGTGGCCCCCACCACGGAGGTGATTCGCCTGATGCGTATCAGTACCATTGATGTGTTTGATCAGAACTACGTCAAAGCCGCCGCGACGCGCGGACTATCGCGCCTGACGATTCTGCGCCGCCATGTGCTGCATAATGCGCTGCCGCCGGTAATACCGCGTCTGGGCTTACAGTTTTCGACCATGTTAACGCTGGCGATGATCACCGAGATGGTCTTTAGCTGGCCGGGTCTGGGTCGCTGGCTGATTAACGCTATCCGCCAGCAAGATTACGCCGCCATTTCTGCGGGCGTGATGGTAATAGGTGCACTGGTGATCATTGTGAACGTGATCTCCGATATTCTGGGCGCTATGGCTAACCCACTGAAACATAAGGAATGGTATGCCTTACGATAGCGTTTACAGCGAAAAACGCACCCCCGGTGCGCTACGCACCGCGTGGCGTAAATTCTACGGAGACACGCCGGCAATGGTCGGCCTTTACGGTTGTGGTGGCCTGCTGCTGCTCTGTCTGTTAGGCGGCTGGTTTGCACCTTATGGTATTGATCAGCAGTTCCTCGGTTATCAGTTGTTGCCGCCGTCCTGGTCGCGCTATGGCGAGGTCTCATTCTTTCTGGGGACCGACGATCTGGGACGCGATCTCCTGAGCCGTTTATTAAGCGGCGCGGCCCCTACCGTGGGCGGTGCGCTTATTGTCACGCTTGCCGCCACACTGTGCGGTCTGGCGCTGGGCATTCTGGCCGGGGCGACGCATGGCCTGCGCTCGGCGGTGATGAACCATATTCTCGACACCCTGTTGTCGATTCCGTCTCTGCTGCTGGCCATTATCGTGGTGGCCTTTTTCGGGCCTCATTTGAGCCACGCCATGTTTGCCGTCTGGCTGGCGCTGCTGCCGCGCATGGTGCGCTCGGTCTACAGCCTGGTACATGACGAACTGGAGAAAGAGTATGTTGTGGCGGCGCGTCTTGATGGCGCTACCACCCTGAACATTTTATGGTTCGCCGTGCTGCCCAACATCGCCTCGGGGATGGTGACAGAGATCACCCGCGCCCTGTCGATGGCGATTCTGGATATCGCGGCCCTCGGCTTTCTTGATCTTGGCGCGCAGCTCCCTTCACCTGAATGGGGCGCGATGCTCGGCGACGCGCTGGAGCTTATCTACGTGGCGCCCTGGACGGTGATGCTGCCCGGCGCGGCGATTATGGTTAGCGTACTGCTGGTCAACCTGCTGGGCGACGGCATTCGCCGTGCGATTGATGCGGGGGTGGAATAATGCCATTACTGGATATTCGCAATTTAACCATCGAATTCAAGACCAGCGAAGGCTGGGTCAAAGCCGTCGATCGGGTCAGCATTACCCTGAGCGAAGGCGAGATTCGCGGACTGGTAGGAGAATCCGGTTCGGGTAAAAGCCTTATTGCCAAAGCCATCTGCGGCGTGGCAAAAGACAACTGGCGGGTCACGGCCGACCGTATGCGCTTCGATGATATAGACCTGCTGCGCCTTTCCGCACGCGAGCGGCGTAAGCTGGTGGGCCATAACGTATCGATGATCTTCCAAGAGCCGCAATCCTGTCTCGATCCCTCTGAACGAGTGGGTAAACAGCTGATGCAGAACATCCCCGGCTGGACCTATAAAGGTCGCTGGTGGCAGCGTTTTGGCTGGCGCAAGCGCCGTGCCATTGAGTTACTGCACCGGGTCGGGATAAAAGATCATAAAGATGCCATGCGCAGTTTCCCTTACGAGCTGACAGACGGCGAATGTCAGAAGGTGATGATTGCCATCGCGCTGGCGAACCAGCCACGTCTGCTGATTGCCGATGAACCCACTAACGCGATGGAGCCCACCACGCAGGCGCAGATTTTCCGCCTGCTGTCGCGGCTGAATCAAAATAACAACACCACCATTTTGCTGATCAGCCATGATCTGCAAATGCTGAGTAAATGGGCAGATAAAATTGACGTGATGTACTGCGGCCAGACGGTAGAAACCGCATTCAGTGAAGATCTGGTGACCACACCGCATCACCCTTATACGCAGGCGCTGATCCGCGCGATTCCCGATTTTGGTAGTGCGATGCCGCATAAAAGCCGGCTTAATACCCTGCCCGGCGCGATTCCTCTGCTGGAGCATTTACCCATTGGCTGTCGCCTTGGGCCGCGCTGCCCCTATGCGCAGCGTAAATGTATTGAGACGCCGCGCCTGGCCGGGGCCAAAAACCACCTGTTCGCCTGCCATTTCCCGCTGAACATGGAGAGAGAGTGACATGGTCGACACACTGCTGGAAGTGCGCAATCTCAGTAAAACCTTTCGCTATCGCACCGGTTTATTCCACCGCCAGAACGTTGAGGCAGTCAAGCCGCTGAGTTTCGCGCTGCGTGAAAAGCAGACGCTGGCGATTATTGGCGAGAACGGTTCGGGTAAATCGACGCTGGCAAAAATGTTGGCCGGAATGATTGAACCCACCGACGGCGAGATCCTGATTGACGATCATCTGCTGAAGTTTGGCGACTACTCTTTCCGTAGCCAGCGCATCCGCATGATTTTTCAGGATCCGTCGACCTCGCTCAACCCGCGCCAGCGCATTTCGCAAATTCTGGATTTTCCGCTACGTCTGAACACTGATCTCAGTGCCGAAGCGCGGCGCAAGCAAATTATCGACACCCTGCGTATGGTGGGTCTGTTACCGGATCATGTGAGCTATTATCCACACATGCTGGCACCGGGGCAGAAACAGCGTCTGGGCCTCGCCCGCGCCCTGATCCTCCGCCCGAAGGTGATCGTTGCCGATGAAGCGTTGGCCTCGCTGGATATGTCGATGCGTTCCCAACTGATTAATCTGATGCTGGAGTTACAGGAGAAACAGGGGATCGCCTATATTTATGTGACCCAACATCTGGGCATGATGAAACATATCAGCGATCAGGTACTGGTGATGCACGAGGGCACCGTGGTTGAGCGTGGTAGCACGGCGTCGGTACTTGCTTCTCCGCTGCATGACCTGACAAAACGGTTGATAGCCGGGCATTTTGGCGAAGCTTTAACCGCCGATGCGTGGCGAAAAGACAGGTGATTCCTCCCTGTTTGAGTGGTCGGATTAACTAACTTCGCGACACATGCTATTATCGCCGCGTTTTAACGACGGTCGTCCACAAATGATGACGATCGCCACAACAATGAATATAAGGATTAAGAGCTATGGGTTTTCTTTCCGGTAAGCGCATTCTGGTCACTGGCGTTGCCAGCAAACTGTCCATCGCATACGGTATCGCACAGGCTATGCACCGTGAAGGCGCTGAGCTGGCGTTCACCTACCAGAACGAGAAGCTGAAAGGCCGTGTGGAAGAGTTTGCCGCGCAGCTGGGGTCCAGCATCGTTCTGGAATGTGACGTTGCTCAAGATGAAAGCATCGATGGCATGTTCGCTGAGCTGGCAAAAGCATGGCCGAAATTTGACGGCTTCGTGCACTCTATCGGTTTCGCACCGGGCGATCAGCTGGACGGCGACTACGTCAATGCCGTAACCCGTGAAGGCTTTAAAATCGCGCACGACATCAGCTCCTACAGCTTCGTGGCGATGGCGAAATCCTGCCGCACTATGCTGAACCCAGGCGCTGCCCTGCTGACCCTCTCTTATCTGGGCGCAGAGCGTGCAATCCCTAACTACAACGTTATGGGTCTGGCTAAAGCCTCTCTGGAGGCGAACGTACGCTACATGGCGAACGCAATGGGTCCTGAAGGCGTGCGTGTTAACGGCATCTCTGCGGGTCCAATCCGTACGCTGGCTGCCTCCGGCATCAAAGATTTCCGTAAAATGCTGGCGCACTGCGAAGCGGTTACCCCGATTCGTCGTACCGTTACCATCGAAGACGTGGGTAACTCTGCGGCCTTCCTCTGCTCTGACCTCTCTGCAGGTATCTCCGGCGAAGTGGTTCACGTTGATGGCGGTTTCAACATCGCGGCAATGAACGAGCTGGAAATCAAATAAACTTGTCCTGTTACCCGGCGGCGCACGCTGCCGGGTGCTTCCCTCCCTTCTCCCCCGCATCACCCCGACCTTATATACCGTTCTGCTATTTGTTATCACTTAACAATATTTTTCCCTCCGTATGGGTTACGCCAGGATATTGATCGCCATTTTGAGATCAAGGAACGCCCATGGAACAACGCCGTCTTTCTGGTAAAGGCCACTGGTATCACGAAACCCAGTCTAATCACTGTCCGGCTGATGTTCTGCCCCTGGTGCCTGAAGCCGCTTACGTCGACGACCGTTTTTTGCTCGATTTAGCCCTTTCTGAAGAGACCCTGTCCGCGCATGAAGGCTGGCTGGCGCCTGCGCGGGAGCTCTGTAGCTTGCTGTTCCCTCTGCGGGTACCGGTATCGCGATTACGAACCCTGAGCGCATATGACCGCCTGAGCACCGCCCTGACGGTCGCTCAGGTCTGTGGCGTGCAACGTTTATGCAATCACTACGCAGCCCTTCTCGCCCCGCTCCCCGGCCCGGACTCCTCGCGTGAAAGTAACCGCCGCCTTGCCGAGATTACCCAGTACGCCCGCCAGCTTGCCAGCTCGCCCGATGTCATCGACACCAAAGCCCAGCAGCAACTGGATGAAGTGGGTTTAACCACCTATGACGTGATAGTGATTAACCAGATTATCGGCTTTGTCGGCTTCCAGGCGCGCGTCGTCGCTGCGTTTCAGGCGATGCTGGGCCACCCGGTACGCTGGTTGCCAGGCCACCCTGGTTCGTCGCAACCGCTGATTGAGGAGGCGCAGCTGAGCGACTGGCAGGCGATTCTGCCGGTGGTGGCGCTTCCTGACGCCAGCGCACAACAGCTGGAGTCCCTGGCCCGCTGGCAAAACCAGCCCGCGTTACAACACCTGGCACCGGTGTTATGCCATGAACCGGCGCTGCTGGAACGCACCGGTCAGATCCTGACAAGCGGAGTAGAGACCGTATCGACCTGCCCCGCCGCACTCACCGCAGTCGAACTGCTGAGCTGCTCGCCAGACCGCTTTAGCGCTGCGCAATTCGCCCCGCTTATCCGGGAGGACGTTACCGCAACCCGGGCGATCAACCTGCTCGCCTGGAGCGCATTTTGTGGCTGGCTAAACCGCCTGAAGATCGCGCTACGTAAGGTCGAATAACCCTTCTTTTTACCGAAAGAGCGCTTGCTGAAGACCTAAGAATCGCGTAAAACTGTCAGCCGCTCATTGGCTACGAAAATAGACACTATGCTTCAGGACAACCCGCTGCTTGCGCAGCTAAAACAGCAGCTTCATTCTCAGACGCCCCGCACTGAAGGGGTTGTAAAAGCCACGGAAAAAGGCTTTGGCTTCCTCGAAGTCGATGCGCAGAAAAGCTACTTCATCCCGCCTCCGCAGATGAAGAAAGTGATGCACGGCGACCGTATCGTCGCTGTGATTCATACCGAAAAGGAACGCGAATCCGCCGAGCCGGAAGAGTTGATCGAGCCGTTCCTGACCCGTTTCGTTGGTAAGGTTCAGAGAAAAGACGACCGTCTTTCTATTACGCCGGACCATCCCCTGTTAAAAGATGCCATTCAGTGCCGTGCCGCACGGGGCGTTGAACACGATTTCAAAGAAGGCGACTGGGCCGTTGCTGAAATGCGCCGCCATCCGCTGAAAGGCGATCGCTCCTTCTATGCTGAACTGACCCACTTTATCACCTTCGGCGACGACCACTTCGTGCCATGGTGGGTAACCCTGGCGCGCCATAATCTTGAAAAAGAGGCGCCAAACGGCGTGGCGACGGAGATGCTGGATGAAGGTCTGGAGCGTCAGGATCTGACTGCCCTGAACTTTGTCACCATTGATAGCGCCAGCACCGAAGATATGGACGATGCGCTGTACGTCGAAGAGCGTGCCGATGGCAAACTGGTGCTGACGGTGGCTATCGCCGACCCTACCGCCTGGGTTGCCGAGGGGAGCAAGCTGGATGACGCGGCCAAAATCCGTGCGTTCACCAACTATCTGCCGGGCTTTAATATCCCAATGTTGCCGCGTGAACTCTCTGATGACCTGTGCTCTCTGCGCGCCATGGAGGTTCGCCCGGTGCTGGCTTGTCGTATGACCATCGCGACGGATGGCACCATCGAAGATGACATCACCTTCTTCGCGGCAACCATCGAATCGAAAGCGAAGCTGGTATATGACAACGTTTCAGACTGGCTGGAAAATAGCGGTAGCTGGCAGCCTGAAAACGACGCCATTGCCGACCAGATTCGTCTGCTGCACCGCGTATGCCAACGCCGTAGCGAATGGCGTCAGACCCATGCGCTGGTCTTTAAAGATCGCCCAGACTATCGCTTTATTCTGGGCGATAAAGGTGAAGTGCTGGATATCGTGGCAGAACCGCGCCGCATTGCTAACCGTATCGTTGAAGAGTCAATGATTGCGGCCAACATCTGTGCAGCCCGCGTATTGCGCGACAAACTTGGTTTTGGCATCTACAACGTCCATACCGGTTTTGACCCGGCCAACACCGAAGCGCTGGCGGCTCTGCTCAAAACTCACGATGTGCATGTTGATCCGCAAGAGGTGCTGACCCTCGAAGGTTTCTGCAAATTGCGTCGCGAGCTGGATGCCCAACCGACGGGCTTCCTCGACAGCCGTATTCGTCGCTTCCAGTCATTTGCGGAAATCAGCACCGAGCCCGGTCCCCACTTTGGCCTTGGCCTGGAAGCCTACGCGACCTGGACCTCACCTATTCGTAAGTATGGCGACATGGTGAACCATCGTCTGCTGAAGGCTATCATCAAAGGCGAAACCATTGCCCGTCCCGGCGATGAGACCACCCTGCAGATGGCCGAGCGCCGCCGCCTGAACCGCATGGCCGAGCGCGATGTCGGTGACTGGCTGTATGCCCGCTTCCTCAACGATAAAGCCGGAACGGAGACGCGTTTCCCGGCCGAAATTATCGATGTCAGCCGTGGCGGCATGCGCGTACGTCTGGTGGACAATGGTGCGGTGGCGTTTATCCCTGCACCATTCCTGCACGCCGTTCGCGACGAGCTGGTCTGTAGCCAGGAAAATGGCACAGTGCAGATCAAAGGCGAAACGGTGTATAAGGTCACCGAAGTGATCGATGTCACCATTGCGGAAGTCCGTATGGAAACCCGCAGCATCATCGCCCGTCCTGCGGTCTAATATCCCGCTGAAATGTCGGCTGCACCTCTTTCAGGGCAGCCGACATTTTTTATTCTGCGTTAAACCTCGCATTCATCACTGTTCCTCGCTTTTTTCCCCCACAATCCGCCAAAAGCGATCACAATTATCTATAGCTTCGGTGCGGTAGCATCACGATATTGTAGAATTTTCATTCACTTTTACCCCTTTTCATTATTCTCGTTCTAATATAAGAAAACAGGGAAAAAACAATAATTTCATCTCGTGAATACCTTTCTGGACTGATGGTGTACGCGAATGAAAATGCGCATTGTGAGCGCTATTAAGCGGGCCCGGGAGAGAACATGATTGACGATCTGGAGCAAAATTTGCTGTTTCGTTATATGGGCACCCTCAGTCCCTGGTGGCGCCTGACAGCCGACAGTAACGCGCTCCACCTTGCTGCCAGCGAGAGTTCCGATACCACGCAGGTGGTCGCCCTGACGGATGAACAGGCCGACAGCATTCGCGAGATGACCGTTATTACCTCCAGCATTACCATGACACTTTCGCTCTATGGCACCGACGTCCCGGTGCATCTGGTTGGCCGTAAAATCAATAAAAAAGAGTGGGCTGGCACCGCCTCTGCCTGGAATGACACCCCTTCCGTTGCGCGGGATCTGGCCCAGGGGCTCTCTTTTGCCGAGCAGGTGGTTTCTGAAGCCAACTCCGTGATTGTCATTCTCGACCGACACGGCAATATTCAGCGTTTCAATCGTCTGAGCGAAGAGTATACCGGCCTGAAAGAGCAGGAAGTCATCGGCCAGAACGTCTTTAAACTCTTTATGAGTCGTAGCGAAGCGGCTGCCTCCCGGCGTAATATCAGCGGTTTTTTTCGTAACGGCAGCTCCTATGAGGTGGAACGCTGGATCAAGACCCGCAAAGGTCAGCGCCTGTTTCTCTTTCGTAATAAATTCGTCCATAGCGGTAGTGGAAAAAATGAGATCTTCTTGATCTGCTCAGGCACGGATATCACGGAGGAGCGCCGCGCCCAGGAACGACTGCGCGTGCTGGCGAATACCGATACCATTACGGGCCTGCCTAACCGAAACGCCATCCATGAAATGATCAGCGATGCTATTGCGCAGCGCGGAGAGGGTCAGGTGGGCGTGGTCTATCTCGACCTGGATAATTTCAAAAAGGTGAACGATGCCTACGGGCACATGTTTGGCGATCAGCTCCTACAGGCCGTCGCGCTGGCAATTTTGAGCTGCCTTGAAGAGGGGCAGGTTCTTGCGCGCCTGGGTGGGGATGAGTTTATTGTTCTGGCGACTGACACCTCCCAAAGCTCGCTGGAGGCGATGGCCTCACGCATTTTAACCCGCCTGCGGCAGCCCTTTCGCATCGGTCTCATCGAAGTCTACACGGGTTGCTCACTGGGTATTTCCCTTGCGCCTCAGCACGGCACCGATCGCGAGAGCGTGATCCGTAACGCCGATACGGCGATGTACACCGCCAAAGAGAGTGGCCGTGGTAAATTTACGGTCTTCTCGCCGGAGATGAATCAGCGCGTATTTGAGTACCTGTGGCTGGATACCAACCTGCGCAAAGCGCTCGATAATGACCAGTTAGTGATCCACTACCAGCCCAAGATTACCTGGCGCGGAGAAGTCCGGAGCCTGGAGGCGCTGGTGCGTTGGCAATCGCCCGAACGCGGGCTGATCCCTCCCATGGAGTTTATCTCCTACGCGGAAGAGTCCGGGCTCATTGTGCCTCTCGGGCGCTGGGTGATGCTCGATGTGGTGCGCCAGGTGGCCAGGTGGCGTGATAAGGGAATCAACTTACGGGTGGCGGTTAACGTCTCTGCGCGGCAGCTCGCGGATCAGACCATTTTCAGCGATCTGAAACAGGCCCTGAAAGATTTGAATTTCGAATACTGTCCGATTGATGTAGAACTCACCGAAAGTTGCCTGATTGAGAATGAAGAGCTGGCGTTATCAGTGATCCAACAATTCAGCAAGCTGGGATCGCAAATCCATCTGGATGACTTTGGTACTGGATACTCATCCCTCTCTCAGCTGGCGCGTTTTCCCATTGACGCTATCAAGCTCGACCAGGCCTTTGTGCGGGATATTCATAAACAGTCCGTCTCTCAATCGCTGGTACGTGCCATTGTGGCCGTGGCGCAGGCCCTGAATCTGCAGGTGATCGCTGAAGGTGTGGAGAGTGCGAAAGAAGACGCCTTTCTGACAAAGAATGGCGTCAATGAACGACAGGGATTTCATTTTGCTAAACCTATGCCCGCGACTGCCTTCGAGCGTTGGTTTAAACGCTACCAGTCACGCAATGCCCGCTAGCTCGCTTTACGCAATCCGGAGGCGGTGTGACGATCCTGCAGCTGAACCAGCCGTTCCATATAGGCGATATCTTTCGGTTGCAGGCAGAAAGCGGCATCTACCCAGTCCTCGGTGATATCCATCAGTTCGCTACGGGGTAACTGCATCACGCGCTGCCGGGCCCGCAACATCGCCCGAACACCATTCATTTTGGGCTGCAGGGTATCAATAAAGGTCCGTGTCGCCACATAGCCTTGCCCCGGCTCAAAAAGCACGTCCACCAGTCCATGCTGCTGGTACCACTCCGCCGTGTGTGATTCCCCTTTGTAAATCAGCTCTTCGGCCAATTTCATGCCGGAACGACGCGCAACCAGCGAGTAGCCGCCCATCCCCGGAAAGAGGTTGAAGGCGATCTCCGGGAACCCTAAGCGCACATCTCGCTGGGCCAGCAGAAAGTGATGGGCCAGCGCCGCCTCAAAGCCTCCACCCAGCGCGCTCCCTTCGACCATCGAGAGGGAAATCGCCCCGGTATCAAAGCCCCTTGAGGCCGCATGGACACAATCCACGCAGGCGCGGGCGTAAGCGCGTAAGGCTTCGCGTCGCCCATGCTGGATACACTCCACGAAGAAACGTAAATCACCTCCTGCATTGTACATATCCGGTACCAGCGAGCCGGTCACCCAAAAGTCGACGATAAAGCCCGATTGCCGCACCAGCCATGACATATTCATGATCTCTTCGATCAACGCATGATTAAAACAGGGTCGCGGCTGAGCGCGCAGCATCATCCAGACGGTACGTCTCTCCTCCTCGTAATATCCCGCCAACTGCGTGAATCGTTCCGTATCAGTAAAGAGTTTACAGGTCACCTGATTGATAATAGTCATAGTCTATTTCCTCTTGGAAAAAAGCGCGTTGCGCGCAGAGTTAGACTAATCCACTGCTAAAGTACCCATCATGTTGAGCGTTAAAAATATCACTATCATTTATGTCATTTGGTGAGAACACATTTTCCCTTCTCTTTTGCCCTCATTTTCTGCATCATTGAATTTATTCACTTTTCATTTAAGGATGAGATTATGTCTGATATCAATGCACTGAAAGTGGCTCAACGTATTGATACCGTGCTGGATATCCTGGTCGCAGGCGATTATCACTCTGCTATTCGTAATCTCGAGATTTTAAAAAGCGAATTACTGACCCAGGCGGGGAGCGAACCCGCTTCCGATGCCCCTCAGCCGAAAGCGCCATGGGAGGTGTGAGGTATTCACTACCTCATGCGTGCTCCGTAGTGAGTTATCTCTGTTTTAACCATTAACCAACGGTGCTTACCGTTTTGATATGGATGCTATGAATTCCCGACAACAACAAATTCTGCAGATGGTGATCGACAGAGGGCGCGTCAGCGTCGTCGAGCTGGCGAAAACAACCGGCGTGTCGGAAGTGACCATCCGCCAGGATCTCAACCTGCTTGAAAAAATGAGTTATCTGCGTCGCGCGCACGGCTACGCGGTTCCGCTCGACAGTGAAGATGTTGAAACGCGGATGATGAATAACTATGCCCTGAAGCGTGAACTGGCGGAGTTTGCCGCCTCACTGGTGAACAACGGCGAAACGGTCTTCATTGAGAATGGCAGTAGCAATGCCCTGCTCGCCCGGACGCTGGCAGAGCAGAAAGAGGTGACTATCGTCACCGTCAGCAGCTATATCGCCCATCTGCTTAAGGAGACGCGCTGCGAAGTGATCCTGCTGGGCGGTATCTATCAGAAGAAGAGCGAAAGCATGGTTGGCCCGCTGACGCGGCAATATGTTCAGCAGGTGCATTTCAGTAAAGCCTTTATCGGCATCGATGGCTGGCAGCCTGAGACCGGCTTTACCGGGCGTGACATGATGCGTTCCGATGTCGTCAACGCGGTGCTGGAGAAAGGCGGCGAAGCTGTGGTACTGACCGATAGCACCAAGTTTGGTGCTGTTCACCCTTATATGATGGGCCCCATCTCGCGCTTCAGCCGGGTCATTACGGATAACGGCCTCAAAGCGGAGCATCAGCAGCAATTAGAACGTGACGGACTCATCGTCGATATCGTAAAAAAACCTGAATGACCCCCTCCTCTTCGCCCGATTATTCGGGCGAATTATCCCCTCGCGTTGTATGAGACTATTCCGACCATTTCTTTAAGACTATTTACCTGTCTGCTGAATGATTAAGTCGTAAAATTAATGTTAGCGATATAACAGGAAGTAACTATCACCTGCGTGATTTTGTAACGCCTGCGCGACAAGGTTTCATGGATAACGGCAACTGAGTATGTAAATAAGCTATACTTAGATTGATTATGTGTTCCATGAATCAATAATTCAGGAGAACGTATTATGTCTTTACTTACCAGCAAGAAATTAACTGCTGCCGTGGTGGCAGTGACTCTGGCAATGTCTTTGAGCGCATGTTCCAACTGGTCCAAACGCGATCGTAACACCGCTATCGGCGCGGGTGCTGGTGCTATCGGTGGTTCAGTCCTGACCGATGGCAGCACGCTGGGTACCTTAGGTGGTGCAGCAGTGGGCGGTATTATCGGCCACCAGGTAGATTAATTAAGTTAGTCGGCTTCACGCTATTGAATTTAATGCCACGGCCAATGCCGTGGCTTATTTTTTGCCTTTTTTAACCGCCTGCCAGTTTGACTTTCATCCCTTTGGCTTCCAGCAGCGATTTAATAAGATCGCGTTTATCCCCCTGGATTTCTATTACGCCATCTTTTACTGCGCCGCCACAGCCGCATTTCTTTTTTAATTCCGCGGCTATCTGCACCAGCGTAGCATCGTCAGCATCAATACCGGTAACCAGACATACGCCCTTCCCTTTCCGCCCGCTGGTCTGGCGCTGAATACGCACAATACCGTCCCCTTTCGGTCGTTCTGGGCAAGATTTGGGTTCATCGATACGCCCGGTTTCAGTTGAGTAGACCAGACGACTGTTTGTATCGCGCATTACGCCCCCTTATTCAGTGATGCGTTGATGGCACGCAGGGTTTGCGCCGGATCGGCAGACTGGGTCACCGGACGCCCAATAACCATATAGTCTACGCCGGCAGTCTGCGCCTCTTGCGGCGTCATGATACGACGCTGATCGCCCGCATCGCTGCCAACCGGACGAATCCCTGGCGTCACCAGCTTGAAGGACTGACCCAGCTCGCTCTTAAAGCGAACAGCTTCCTGAGCGGAACAGACCACGCCATCGAGGCCACAGTTTTGGGTCAGGCGTGCCAGACGTTCTGCGTGCTCCGCTGGCGTGAGCGTAATGCCCAGCTCGAGCAAGTCGCTGGCTTCCATGCTGGTGAGCACGGTAACCGCAATCAAGAGCGGGGCATCGTTGCCAAACGGTATCAGCGCTTCGCGCGCTGCTGTCATCATTCTTGCACCGCCGGAGGCATGAACGTTCACCATCCATACACCCAGATCTGCAGCTGCCGCTACGGCATGCGCGGTGGTGTTAGGAATGTCGTGAAATTTAAGGTCGAGGAAGATTTCAAACCCGCGCTGCTGCAGGTCACGGACGATTTGCGGCCCGAACAGCGTAAACATCTCTTTACCCACTTTCAGACGGCAGTCGCGTGGGTCGATGCGATCAACAAAAGCCAAAGCGTTATCACGATTGTTGTAATCAAGGGCGACAACAACAGGAGAGGATGTAACTACGCGGGAAGATGATGAAGCTAAAGACGTCATGACCTGGCCTTCTCGTCGATGGGCGCCGCACCGGCGCGGGATAGATAAACGGCGAGCATTCTACCTGTGAGTGCTAAAAATTAACAGAAACCATTTAAATCCTGTCAGGCCACAGGCCGCACGGAGTCAAAGGGCGGCAGATGAATCGTCAATAGTATGTTGTAACTAAAGTGAGGTTTTTTAAAAATTACTGTCCATCCAGCCCGCGAATCGGCTTAATGGTATTCCATGCCCGGCACGACGGACAGTGCCAGTAAAGGGTATAGGCCGTAAAACCACACTTCTGACAGCGAAAACGCGGCTTGCTGCGTACCTGTTCACCCACCATGTCGCGCAACACCATCAGACTCTCTTTGGCGCGCCCCTCTTCGGCATCATGAAGGTGATAATCCATCAGTTTATGAAATACGCGCATGGTTGGATGGCGCTGTAGCTGACGGTTTATATAGAGCTGCGCAGTGTCGCTACCTTCATGCTGTTCGATGACATCTGCCAGCATCAGCTCGGCGCTGGCCCCGGTGTTCTCTTCCACGCAGCGGCGCAGGAAAGCGACCCACTCCTCGGGTTTGCCCAACTGCTGATAGCAGGTTTGCAGCATCTCTAAGGTTTCGCTAACCAACTCTTTATCTTGATCAATGACGCGCAGCAAGCTCTCCACGGCTTTGTTATATTCGCCTTTGGCCATAAACACCCGGCCGAGCATGATGGAGATACGCGCGCTATTACGATCCGCCGCGGCGCCTTTTTTCAGCAACGCAATAGCGCGATCCATGTCCTCGCTGCCCATCTGCTGCAGCGCAAGCTCGCAGTAGAAATGAGCAATTTCGCCGCGCTGTTTATCTTTACCCAATTTCACCAGCCGCTCAGCCACCTCAATCGCTTTTTGCCAGTCACTGGTGGCCTGGTAAATTTGCAATAACTGCTGCAGGGCGCTGATACGGAAATCGGTTTCGTCCACCAGTTGGTTGAACATATCTTCCGCGCGGTCATAAAGCCCGGCGGCCATGTAGTCACGACCAAGCTGTTGAACGGCAAGCAGGCGCTGGTCGTAGGTTAACGACGCGCTCTCCATTAAGGTCTGGTGAATACGAATTGCACGGTCAACTTCTCCGCGGGAGCGGAAGAGGTTACCGAGGGTGAGGTGAGCCTCAACGGTGCCGGTATCTTCTTTCAACATCTCAAGGAACAGGTCTACCGCTTTATCCTGTTGATTGCTCAGCAGGAAGTTAACCCCTGCCACATAGTCACGTGACAGGCGATTGGCTTCATCCTGTTTTGTCTGTTGCGCACTTCTGCGGCCCATATACCAGCCATAGGCTGCGGCGACAGGCAAAAGCAGAAACAACAACTCCAGCATCTTCGATTATTCCTTCGCGACCGGCACACCTGAAGTTACCGGAACGTCGGCCGTGGGCGCGATCTGATATTCAAGACGTTTAATTTTTCGTTCAGCACGGGCCAACGAGACGCGTACTTTAAGCCAGAATAGCCCGCAAATTAGCCAGCCGATCGCAAAGCCTGCTGCAAAAAGCACCGCCAGCAGACTTGAAATTCGATACTCGCCCTGCGCCAGCAGATAATTGAAAGTTACCTGTTGATCGTTTTGCGCACCTAATGTGACGGAAATGACAAAAATCGCCAATACCAGTAAGAAAATGAGTAAATATTTCACATTACTTCCCGTTATGTGGTTCGAGCGAATAAAGTGTGTTCAACATACCGCAATCAGCCTTATAACCTATCATTTTAAGGGCTGGCGCGAAACGGAAAAAGTCGCGCGCCAGATTAGGATCTGCGGGTTAAATCGCGATTTTCAACCGCGGTCAGCTTTCCGCGTCCCGGGTGGCGATTTCTCGCTCTTCTTCTTTCGGCGGCATCAGCGGTCCACAGACTCGCTCAGCAATCCAGGTGGCAAGCGTCACCAGCAGCCATGATATAAGCGTAGCGACGATCAGATCGACCGGCCAGTGCATTCCCAGGAGCAGACGACTGCCCATCACCCCCGTGGCCCATGCCAGCAGAACGACGATGGTGAGGGTGCGCCGGCGTGGCCATAACAGCCCAACGCCCAGCAACGCCCAACTGGCGGCAAACATGGTGTGGCCCGAAGGAAAGGCAAAACCCGTCTCTTTTTGCCAGTGCTTGCGTAAGAATTTCGGAATATCCGTCTGCTCGGCCAACTGCTCTTTCACCAGTTCACCGCGCGCCTTACGCTTTAAATTGTAGAAGTCGTTTACCGGCACCTGGTGCTCTTTTTCGAGCCAGACAACATAAGGACGCGGTTCTTGCGCGCGTTCTTTAACCCAGGATTTCACCCCCTGCCCCACGGCAATCGATCCCCCGAGAATGGCAAACAGCATGATGGCGGCACGTAGACGAAAGCGCAGACACCATAAGAACCAGAGACAGAGTAGCGTATGGGTAATAATGCCCCAGGGTTGGGTGACGGTTTCGGTTACCCAGAACAGGGTTTTCAACCAGGCGCTGCTGCCTCCTGGCTGCCACTGCCAGCCGGAGATCCAGACGGCGGCGGGCATAATGAGCAATATCCCTGCTCCTACCGCCGTACGGCGGGCAATTGAAAGCATGTCGACTCCTTTTATCGGTAAGCCCAACAATCATAACCGAAAATTCATCGACAGGTAAAAATGTCGGATTGTGCGTTTAACGTTCGTATAGCGGGCGTGGATTAGGTGAACCTGCGCAGCTTGTGGCAAAATAAGCAGATAAAGAGAGCCGAACAGGCACATTTCTGGAGAATCACATGCAGCTTAAACGTGTGGCAGAAGCCAAACTGCCTACCCCCTGGGGCGATTTCCTGATGGTGGGTTTCGAAGAACTGGCAACCGGGCAGGATCATGTTGCGTTAGTCTACGGAGACATTTCCGGTCAGACGCCGGTACTGGCACGCGTGCACTCTGAATGTCTGACGGGCGACGCGTTGTTTAGCCTGCGTTGTGACTGCGGGTTCCAGCTCGAAGCTGCCCTCTCGCATATTGCTGAAGAGGGGCGCGGTATACTGATGTATCACCGCCAGGAAGGACGTAACATTGGCCTGCTGAATAAAATACGGGCCTATGCACTGCAGGATCAGGGTTACGATACCGTCGAAGCGAACCATCAACTGGGCTTCGCGGCCGATGAGCGTGATTTCACGCTGTGCGCGGATATGTTTAAGCTGCTGGGCGTAGACGAAGTGCGTCTGTTGACCAACAACCCACGTAAGGTCGAAATTCTGAGCGAAGCGGGCATCAATATCGTGGAGCGCGTACCGCTGATCGTCGGACGTAACCCGAAAAACGCCCATTACCTGGATACGAAAGCCGCCAAGATGGGCCATCTCCTCGGCGAATAAACGCGATAAAAATGAATGCCCGGCCATCGCTGCCGGGCATTTTTTTGCGTTAGTTAAGCATGTTTCGAATGACGTAATGCAGGATGCCGTCGTTCTGGTAGTAGGTTAACTCGGTTGCGGTATCAATACGGCAGCGGCATTCCAGCACTTCCGTTTTGCCATCGGCACGCGTCAGCGTAACTGGCACGGTCGCCCCCGGTTTCAGATTTTGAAGATCGCGAATATCGATCTTCTCCTCACCCGTCAGCCCCAGCGTTTTCCGTGATTCGCCCTGCGGGAACTCCAGCGGCAAGATGCCCATCCCAATCAGGTTTGAACGGTGGATACGCTCGAACGACTCGGCAATCACCACCCGCACGCCTAACAGACGTGGCCCTTTCGCCGCCCAGTCACGGCTGGAGCCAGAGCCATACTCTTTCCCGGCGATAACCGCCAGCGGCGTGCCTTCCTGCTGATAGGCCATGGCCGCATCGTAGATCGACACCACCTCGCTGCCCGGCAGGTGACGGGTCATGCCCCCCTCTACGCCCGGAACCATCTCATTACGAATGCGAATATTGGCAAAGGTACCGCGCATCATCACTTCGTGGTTACCCCTGCGCGAACCGTAGGAGTTAAAATCACGACGCTCTACACCGCGGCTTTGCAGATAACGTCCTGCCGGGCTGTCGGCCTTAATACTGCCCGCCGGGGAGATATGGTCCGTGGTCACCGAGTCCCCCAGCATTGCCAGGATCCGTGCCCCGTGGATATCCTCCAGCGGTTTTGGCTCGGTACCCATATCGTCAAAGAATGGGGAGAGACGAATATAGGTTGAGTCGCTCTGCCAGCTATAAGTATCTGAGCGTGCCACTTCGATATTTTTCCACTCAGGTGTGCCTTCAAAGACTTCGGCATACTCTTTGCGGAACATATCGGTTGAGACCTGCTCAACCGCGCGAGATATCTCCTGCGCCGATGGCCAGATATCTTTCAGGTAGACCGGGTCGCCTTTGCGGTCATGCCCCAGCGGATCGGTTGCCAGGTTGATATTCATGTTCCCCGCCAGCGCGTAAGCCACCACCAGCGGCGGCGAAGCCAGCCAGTTCGTTTTTATCAGGGGATGAATACGACCTTCAAAGTTACGGTTGCCCGACAGCACCGCACCGACGGTGAGGTCACCCTGCTTAATCGCCTGTTCGATAGGCTCCGGCAGCGGCCCCGAGTTGCCGATACAGGTCGTACAACCGTATCCCACCAGGTTAAAGCCCAGCTCATCGAGGTATGGGGTAAGTCGGGCCTGCGCCAGGTAATCTGATACCACTTTCGAACCCGGTGCCAGCGAGGCTTTGACCCACGGCTGACGCTTCAGGCCCAGCGTGACGGCTTTTTTCGCCAGCAGCCCGGCGGCCATTAGCACGCTGGGGTTGGAGGTATTAGTACAGGAGGTGATCGCCGCGATAGCCACCGCGCCGTCCGGCAGCTGGTAGGCGTGGCCGTTCATGGAATAATCGACGGGACGGCGATCTTTCTGCGCCGTATTGACCTCAAGCTCGGTGCTGGCGGCAAAGGCTTTCGGTACATCCCCCAGGGCAACACGATCCTGAGGGCGTTTTGGTCCGGCCAGGCTCGCCTCTACGCTGCCCATGTCCAGCGCCAGCGTACTGGTGAAGACGGGCTCATCTCCCGCATTACGCCACATACCTTGCGCCTTAGCATAGGCTTCTACCAGTGCCACCTGCTCCTCGCTGCGGCCACTCAGACGCATATAGTCGAGGGTGACGCCATCGATAGGGAAGAAGCCGCAGGTTGCGCCATATTCTGGCGCCATATTGGCGATGGTGGCGCGGTCCGCCAGCGGAAGAGAATCCAGTCCGTCCCCATAAAATTCGACGAATTTGCCCACTACCCCGTGCTTACGAAGCATCTGGGTGACGGTCAATACGAGGTCAGTGGCGGTGATGCCCTCACTGAGTTTGCCGGTCAGTTTGAAACCGACCACATCAGGAATAAGCATTGATACCGGTTGACCAAGCATCGCCGCTTCGGCTTCGATACCGCCGACGCCCCACCCCAGTACCCCAAGGCCGTTGATCATAGTGGTATGCGAATCCGTGCCAACCAGCGTGTCCGGATAGGCCACCCACTCTTTATCCTGAAGTTCGCTCCAGACCGCTCTGCCCAGATATTCAAGGTTCACCTGATGGCAAATCCCCGTTCCGGGCGGTACGACACTGAAGCGGCTAAATGCCTGTTGTCCCCACTTCAGGAAGACGTAGCGCTCGTGGTTGCGCTCCATTTCCAGACGCACGTTCTCTTCAAAGGCATCGTCGTCACCAAAGTGGTCAACGGTAACGGAGTGGTCGATAACAAGGTCAACGGGGGAGAGAGGATTCACTTTTGCGGTATCACCGCCCAGCCGTTTAACGGCTTCACGCATGGCGGCCAGGTCAACAACGGCAGGCACGCCCGTAAAGTCCTGCATTAAAACCCTGGCGGGGCGGTAGGCGATCTCCCGGTCAGCATGGGCGGTTTTCAACCAGCCGGCGAGCGCGCGAATATCTTCAAGCGTGACGGAAGTTTCGTCCTGCCAGCGCAGCAGGTTTTCCAGCAACACTTTTAACGACTTGGGTAGACGCGCAATATCCCCAAGTTCCCTGGCAGCCAGCGGCAGACTGTAGTAATGGTAAGTTTTATTCTCAGCCTGCAATGTGTCCTTACTGGCTTCGCGTAGGGTTAACGACATAAGCTCCTCCTTAATTACAGGGATTGCGATGTCCTGACAGTTATCAGGGCTGTAATTAAAGATAACACAAAGAGAACGTAACGTTTTGATAACAACCCAAATTGATAAATTAGCGGGATAAATCTGAATAAAGACGCATAAAAAACCCCGCACACAGGCGGGGTTTTTAAGCAATCAGTTGATTGTCATCCAGATTAGCTGGCACCAGAAAAGGATCGACAGTGAAAACGCGCCCATCCAGGACCAGTATTTGATACTGCGCATATTATTCATCATTGCGACACCAGTCATATATTTATTCGTAAGGGTTGAGGTTTTACTCAGTAATATTGCTGATGTGTATTTATTAATGAGTACAAAAGCGCGGCGAGTAATTGGACAATTACGCGGAGCGGCAAAAACTAAATTATTGTTTTTTCGGTTCGTCTTCTGCGAACGCGTCAATAAAAGCTTTCTGCTGCGGCGACAGCTTCCAGGAAGCCGGCACGTTAGCCTTGTCAGGTTTACGCGTGTCGCGCGCTGTGTCACGGTGCTGACACATTAGCTTGATGATTTCAAACCGCTCCTGAACAGCCATAGTTAACCCCAAAAGTGCCAGACGAGGAGCGCAACAACCACCCAAAACAGTGCTGAGCCAAGGAATACGGCCAGCCAGGCTTTACGCTTGAGCTGCGGGTCCCTTTGCGGTTCTTCACTTCCTGATGGCATTGCTATCCTCTTGCAATCGATTTCGCTTATCATTTCGATACCAAACAATCGGCATAAGTAATCATGGTTGAGATAAATCCTAAAAGAACTTTAGACGAAAATCCAGTGAATTTACGAATCCTAAGCCATTAAATAGTTAATCTTTTGACCGGAAATAAATAATTGAAACGATGAATTTGCGAAGCGGGATAATATTTTCTACTTTTGTCGCAAATTTGCGACAGTTTAGTCTGGCGAAGGGAGAAATTGGGCGGGTTAAACGAAGATGATGATAATTCTAATTTAGGTTAAGCCATTAAAGACGGTATCTTTCCGCAGGGGAAAGATACCGGATGTGATTATTTTTCCGGAAGTTTAATATCTTTAAACATCGCTTCGATATCTTCATTCGAGCGTAACGCGACGGCGGTATCCACCACATCGCGCGTCAAATGAGGCGCGAAACGTTGAATGAAATCATACATGTAACTGCGCAAGAAGGTGCTACGACGGAAACCGATTTTGGTCGTACTGTGGCTAAATACGCCCTGCGCATCCAGACGGACTAAATCCGGATCGGAGACGGGATCGACCGCCATACTGGCAATCACCCCTACCCCAAGCCCCAGACGAACGTAGGTTTTAATGACGTCGGCATCAGTAGCGGTAAAGACGATACGCGGCGTCAGCCCGGCACGATTAAATGCGGTATCCAGCTCTGAGCGCCCGGTAAAGCCAAAGGTGTAGGTCACCAGCGGGTACTGGGCCAGTTCCTCAATAGAGACGGAGCTCTTCGCCGCTAAGGGGTGATCCGGGGTCACTACGATAGAGCGGTTCCAGTGATAGCAAGGCAGCATGACCAGATCGTCGTACAGGTGCAGGGCCTCCGTGGCAATCGCAAAGTCAGCATTGCCTTTCGATACCGCCTCGGCAATTTGCGTGGGCGAACCCTGGTGCATATGCAGTGATACGCGCGGATAACGCTCAATGAAACCCTTAATAACGCCTGGCAGCGCATAACGCGCCTGGGTGTGGGTCGTCGCAATATAGAGCGAACCTTTATCAGGCCAGGTGTGTTCGCCCGCCACGGATTTGATGGCATCCACTTTGGATAGCACTTCGCGCGCAATACGAATAATTTCCTGCCCGGCGGGAGTGACCTGCGTCAGGTGTTTACCGCTACGGGCAAAGATTTGGATGCCCAGCTCATCTTCAAGCATACGCACCTGCTTGCTGATACCGGGCTGGGAGGTATAAAGACCTTCTGCGGTCGAAGAGACATTGAGGTTGTGATTAACGACCTCAACAATATAGCGAAGCTGCTGTAGTTTCATGCCAGACCATCCGATTTAACGCACACGGGCAATCGCTTAAGACGATTTGATAATAAGAAAGGGATTAACTATAACCACTATATCATTTATATCATCACTGTATAGTACGGAACTAAAAATAATAAGAATGTAATAAAAAAGGGCCGGAGATCCGGCCCTTTTACAGGTAAGTTACGGTATATAAAGGTTATTTCTTACCTTCGACCCATTTACCGTCAACGAAGAATGCAGACCAGCCAGTGGCTTTGCCCTCTTTTTCCGCTGCAACATACTGCTGTTTCGTTTTACGGCTAAAGCGGACCACGGTCTTGTTCCCTTCTGGATCCTGCTGCGGCGCATCAGCCAGATAACGCAGTTTTTCCGGCAAGCGGTCGCGGAAGCGGTACAGCTCTTCCACTAATGGCGCGCGGGTTTCGCGAGATTTCGGGAAGGTGTTAGCCGCCAGGAAGACCCCTGCAGCACCGTCGCGCAGTACGAAGTAAGCGTCCGATTTCTCGCATGGCAGTTCAGGCAGCGGAACCGGATCTTCTTTCGGCGGCGCCACTTCACCGTTACGCAGAATCTTACGCGTATTTTTACACTCGTCGTTTGTACAAGCCATGTATTTGCCAAAACGCCCCATTTTCAGGTGCATTTCAGAACCACATTTTTCGCACTCTACAATCGGGCCGTCATAGCCTTTGATGCGGAACTCGCCCTCTTCGATCTCGTATCCATCGCAGGTTGGGTTATTACCACAAACGTGCAATTTGCGTTTCGGATCGATCAGGTAGCTGTCCATCGCCGTGCCACATTTCTGGCAACGACGTTTGGCGCGCAACGCGTTGGTCTCTGCGTCATCACCTTCCAGCACGTTAAGAACTTCGTTCTCTGGCACCAGGTTAATGGTGGTTTTGCAACGCTCTTTCGGCGTCAGCGCGTAACCGGAGCAGCCCAGGAAGACACCGGTGGTCGCAGTACGGATACCCATTTTGCGGCCACAGGTCGGGCAATCGATGCTGGTCAGCACCATCTGGTTCGGCTGCATGCCGCCCTCTTCCGGCGCCTTTTCCGCTTTATCCAGCTGAAGGGTGAAGTCGCTGAAGAAGCTATCAAGCACCTTCTTCCATTCCGCCTGATGGTTCGCCACCTGATCGAGACGATCCTCCATCTGGGCGGTAAAGTCGTAGTTCATCAGCTCGCGGAAGTTGTCTTCCAGACGGTCGGTGACAATTTCTCCCATCTTCTCGGCGTAGAAACGACGACTCTCAACGCGTACATAGCCGCGGTCCTGGATGGTGGAGATGATTGACGCGTAAGTCGACGGACGACCAATACCGCGTTTTTCTAACTCTTTAACCAGTGACGCTTCGCTAAAACGTGCCGGCGGCTTAGTAAAGTGCTGAGCCGGGGTTAATTCAACCAGCGAGAGTGTGTCGCCCTTATTCACTGCCGGCAGGGTGCGGTCTTCATCACCTTTACGCAGCGCAGGCATCACTTTAGTCCAGCCGTCGAAGCGCAGAATGCGACCACGCGCTTTCAGACGGAAATCACCCGCAGCAACGGTCAAGGTTGTGGAGTCGTACTGGGCCGGGTTCATCTGGCAGGCAACAAACTGACGCCAGATCAGTTGATAAAGTTTCTGCGCGTCCGCTTCCATATCTTTCAGCGATTCAGCGGAGACGGCTACATCAGAAGGACGAATCGCTTCGTGCGCTTCCTGAGAGTTTTCTTTGCTCGCATACTGGTTCGCACTCTCCGGCAGATATTTCTTACCGAAGTTATCGCTGATGTAATCCCGCACCATGCTCACAGCATCCTGACTGAGGTTCGTCGAGTCAGTACGCATATAGGTGATGTAGCCTGCCTCATACAGACGCTGCGCCATCATCATGGTTTTCTTCACGCCGAAGCCCAGACGGGTACTTGCCGCCTGCTGCAGGGTGGAGGTGATAAATGGTGCGCCAGGCTTGCTGGAGGTCGGTTTATCTTCACGCTCCACCACGTCGTAACGTGCTTTTTCCAGCAGCGCCACGGCAGCCATGGTCTGGTCGCGGTTTTCCGGACGAAACGGCTTGTCGTTCTGATGCGTGACTTCCAGCGGCAGTTCATCGCCAGCCGGGGTAGTAACGTTGGCATTGATATCCCAGAACTCTTCCGGGACGAATGCTTTAATCTCACGCTCGCGCTCTACGACCAGGCGTACCGCTACTGACTGAACACGTCCGGCGGACAGCCCACGGGCAATTTTTTTCCACAGCAGCGGAGAGACCATGTAACCCACAACGCGGTCCATAAAACGACGGGCCTGTTGCGCATTTACACGATCGATATTCAGTTCGCCCGGCTTTTCAAACGCCTGACGAATCGCATTCTTGGTAATTTCGTTAAATACGACACGGCTATAGCGTGTCTCGTCGCCACCGATGATCTCCCGCAGGTGCCATGCAATGGCCTCCCCTTCGCGGTCAAGGTCGGTTGCGAGATAGATGTGGTCTGCTTTTTCAGCCAGCTGTTTCAGCTCGTTGACAACTTTCTCTTTTCCTGGCAGCACTTCATATTGTGCCTGCCAGTCATGCCAGGGATCGATCCCCATGCGGTTGACGAGCGCACTACGTTCATCCTTTTTAGGCTTTTTAGCCCCTTTGGTGGAGGTAGAGTCTGCGCTCTTTTTACTGGCTGAGCCACTGGTCGGCAAATCGCGGATATGACCGACGCTGGACTTAACCACGTAGTCACTACCCAGATACTTATTGATCGTTTTGGCTTTTGCCGGGGACTCAACGATAACGAGAGCTTTACCCATAATCACCTTTACCTAATTTGTTTCTTCCAGGAATACGTCGCACGTAATTTCACCTTCCACTGGCGACGAGCCATTTATATTGCGACATCCCCGGTGGATATCAACCCCCTGCGGTTTCGGGACGACAACGCGTCTTTCTGCAGGCGGTTGAGTTAACGGGCTTTTTCTCGCATCAACGTGACTGCACGACGAAGTTTAGGTCGAATGTCAAGCAAATCTATTGCCAGAATGACGAAAGCGCACACTCTACCTGATATAATTCGTTACGCAACTTTATTAGCATGCAAAAGCAAATCTCGCCAGCAGGGTCAGCAGGATAAACCCACTGCTAAAACAGGGAAAATTTGCCCACTTCATCGCTGCGGCGTAGACTATTGTCACTGTTTAAGGAGTGGATTATGCAGCAAACGACCCAACCTGTTGATCGAGCCACGTTGCTCGCAGAAGCAAATAAACTGATTCGTGAACATGAAGACACCCTGGCTGGCATTGAAGCCACGGGCGTCGAGCAGCGCAACGGCGTGCTGGTGTTCAGCGGTGAGTATTTCCTTGATGAGCAAGGGCTTCCAACCCCTAAAAGCACCGCGGTGTTTAATATGTTTAAATACCTGGCGCATACGCTCTCGGAAAAGTATCACCTTGTTGATTAAAAAAACGCGAGGCCTGGGCCTCGCGTTTTAGTTACAGCAGCGGTTTTTGACCGCGCTGAAGCCAGCGTAGCAGAAGGCGATCGGCGCTCTCAGCCGCGCTGTTGGTGAATCGGTCAGTCAGGCGTTTACGCTGGACAAACCGTACCCCTACCAGTTCATGGTTTTCCATCAGGCCCAGCAGCAGATCGTCGCTAGTCCCCACTTCGTCAACCAGCCCTTTCTCCTGCGCCTGGACACCGTACCAGTGCTCACCGGTTGCAACCTGATCAATATCCAGTGATGGACGCATCTGCTTAACGAAATCTTTAAACAGATGATGGGTTTCATTAAGATCTTCGCGAAACTTCTGCCGTCCCTCTTCGGTGTTTTCACCTAACAGCGTCAGGGTACGTTTGTACTGCCCCGCCGTGTGCAACTCGATATCAATATCTTTGCTTTTCAGAAAACGGTTGAAGTTAGGGATCTGCGCTACCACGCCAATCGACCCGATAATCGAGAATGGCGCCGCGACAATTTTGTCCGCCACGCAGGCCATCATGTAGCCGCCGCTTGCCGCGACTTTGTCGACCGCGATCGTCAGAGGGATCTGCTTGTCACGTAAGCGCTGCAGCTGCGAGGCTGCCAGGCCATAACCGTGCACCACTCCACCAGGGCTTTCGAGTCGTACCACCACTTTATCTTGCGGTTTGGCAACGGCAATAACAGCGGTTACCTCTTCACGCAGGGAAGTCACTTCATGCGCATCCATACTCCCTTTAAAATCCAGCACATAGACGCGCGGTTTTGTCGGCTCGTCTCGCTGTTCCTGTTTAGCCTTCGCTTTAGCGGCTTTGGCTTCCTGCTTGTGTTTCTTCTTCTGGGCTTTATGCCACAGCTTTTGCTGATGTTTGTCGAGCAGGGAGACCGACATATCTTCCTGCATTTCACTGTACTGCTCGCTCAAACGGGTAATACGTAACTCGCCGCGCTGACGCTTGCGCTGCGTCAGGTTAACAATGAGAACTGCGATTATCGCAATGGCAATTACCACCGTTGCGATTTTCGCCAGAAATAAACCATATTCAGAGAGTAATTCCACGCGTCCACCTTGATTTAACCACTTGTTTTCGCACCCAGTGTACAACAGCCATGGCCGGGCGTCTCGCTTGTGAAGTTACCCTTGCGATCGCGCTTCCGGAATGGTTAAACCGCCGCGAAATGTTTGCAAATTGTTAATTTCACTACCAAGTCTCCGGTAGACTGATTGAAATCACGCGCGCTTTCGGGCATAAACCCGAAAAGCGTAGAGAGCAGACGCAGAAAACATGCGTGCCAGAGGAGTTACCGTGCACTATCAACCGAAAAAAGATCTACTGCAAAACCGTATTATTTTGGTCACCGGCGCCAGCGACGGCATTGGCCTTGAAGCAGCCTTGACCTATGCCCGCCACGGCGCCAGCGTGATCCTGCTGGGCCGTAACGAAGAGAAATTACGCGCTGCGGCCGACGATGTCGCCCAGGTGAGCCCGCATCCGGTGCGCTGGTATACACTGGATCTCCTGACCTGCACCCCTGAGAGCTGTCAGGCCCTGGCGCAGCGCATTGCCGCCCACTACCCTCGCCTCGACGGGGTGCTGCATAACGCCGGTTTACTGGGGGAAGTGCGCCCGATGGATGAACAGGATCCGGTGTTGTGGGAGCAAGTGATGCAGGTCAACGTCAACGGTACTTTTTTCCTGACTCAGGCATTGCTTCCTTTATTACTGAAGTCAGACTCTGGCTCGCTGGTCTTTACCTCTTCCAGCGTTGGCCGTCAGGGGCGTGCCAACTGGGGCGCTTATGCCGTCTCGAAATTCGCTACTGAGGGGATGATGCAGGTTCTGGCAGAAGAATATCAGAGCCGTCATCTGCGCGTGAACTGTATTAACCCAGGAGGTACGCGTACCAAAATGCGTGCCAGCGCATTCCCGACGGAAGATCCGGACAAACTCAAAACACCTGCCGACATTATGCCGCTCTATTTATGGCTGATGGGCGATGATAGCCGCCGGAAAACCGGTATGACTTTTGATGCCCAACCGGGCCGTAAACCAGGGATTTCCCAATGAGTGATGATCGTCATCAGCAGCGCCAGCAGCGGTTAAAAGAACAGGTCGACGCCCGCGTTGCCGCCGCTCAGGACGAGCGTGGAATTATTATTGTCTTTACGGGCAATGGTAAGGGTAAAACTACCGCCGCGTTTGGCACCGCCACTCGCGCGGTCGGTCACGGTCAAAAGGTCGGCGTAATCCAGTTTATTAAAGGCGAATGGCCAAACGGCGAGCGTAATCTGTTGGAACCGCATGGGGTAGAGTTTCAGGTGATGGCAACCGGGTTTACCTGGGACACGCAAAACCGGGAGACTGACACCGCCGCCTGCCTGGCGGTCTGGCAGCATGCCGAGCGGATGCTGGCTGATCCCACCCTGAACATGGTGCTGCTAGATGAGATTACCTATATGGTGGCCTACGACTATCTGCCGCTTGAAAGGGTCATCACCGCGCTGCAAAACCGGCCAGCTCATCAGACGGTGATCGTGACCGGGCGTGGTTGTCACAGAGATATTCTGGAGATAGCGGATACCGTTAGTGAGCTACGTCCGGTCAAACATGCGTTTGATGCGGGGGTGAAAGCGCAAATCGGTATCGACTATTAAGAAAAAACCCGGCAATGCCGGGTTTGTCGTTTTTAACCGTTGTTGTTACGGCTGCCTGAGCGGCGACCGGTGCTCACCTGGCTGTGGCGCTTCACCGCACGGCGGATCTGGTTCGCCTTCATGCGACGGCGATCTTTCTCAACCGCCACCTTGGAGGTGGTTTCCGGCGTCAGCCCAACCAGCTCGCGCAGGTAGTTTGTCTGGGTTAAATCCAGCTCGGTGTAACCACCGCGTGGCAAACCTTTTGGCAGGAGGATGTCGCCGTAGCGCACGCGAATCAGGCGGCTGACCTGCACGCCCACGGCTTCCCACAGACGGCGCACTTCACGGTTACGGCCTTCGGTCAGGGTCACGTTGTACCACTGGTTGATGCCTTCACCGCCGGTGAATTTGATGGTTTTGAATGCTGCCGGACCATCTTCAAGCTGCACACCGCGCGACAGGTCGCGCACTTTATTGTCGTCGACTTCACCAAACACGCGCACCGCGTATTCACGCTCAACTTCACGACTCGGGTGCATCAGACGGTTGGCCAGTTCACCATCGGTAGTGAACAGCAGCAGCCCGCAGGTGTTAACGTCCAGACGGCCCACGGCAATCCAGCGCGCACCGCGCAATTTCGGCAGGCGATCGAAGACGGTAGGACGCCCTTCAGGATCGTTACGAGTACAGAGTTCGCCTTCTGGCTTATAGTAAGCCAGCACGCGGCAGATCTGCTCCGCCGACTCTTTTACCGAGATCAGATGTCCGTCGATACGGATCTTCAGTCCCGGTACGATCTCAACGCGATCGCCCAGCGTAGCGATTTTGCCGTCTACACTGACGCGACCTGCTTCAATAATGGTTTCGATTTCACGGCGTGAACCGTGGCCAGCACGCGCCAGCACTTTCTGTAATTTCTCGCTCATTGAGCTTCCTTCAGGTGTCGCCTTCACAGGCGTCGAACAGGATTCATTATAGCGGGATAACACCGCAATAATGATGGCCGCGTAGTATAGCGGCTTACATCCTTACAAGAAAGGCTTAACGTCACCCACACCTTCACGGATAACAGTTGGCCCTTCGTCGGTTAAATCGATCACCGTTGTCGGCTGTTGACCCAGGTAACCGCCGTGAATAATCAAATCCACCACTTTCTCCAGACGGTCTTTGATCTCTTCCGGGTCTGACTCGGTAAATTCGCTGCCCGGTAGCATCAGGGATGTCGAGAGCATCGGCTCGCCCAGTGTTTCAAGCAACGCCTGTGCAATGGGGTTCGACGGCACACGCATACCGATTGTTTTACGCTTCTCTTGCAGAAGACGACGGGGTACCTCTTTAGTCCCTTTCAGGATAAAGGTGTAGTTGCCCGGGGTGTTATTTTTAATCAGGCGAAACGCCACGTTGTCCACATAGGAGTAGGTGGAGAGCTCCGAGAGATCGCGACACATCAGGGTAAAATTGTGCCCGTCCGGCAGTTGGCGAATGCGGCAAATACGCTCCATCGCCCCTTTGTCTTCGATCTTGCAGCCCAGCGCGTAACCGGAGTCCGTGGGATAGACGATAACGCCGCCCTTACGCACAATCTCCACCGCCTGGTTAATCAACCGCGCCTGCGGGTTATCCGGATGGATATAGAAAAATTGACTCATACTTCCCTCTCTTTATTTGGCTCAGGCTGTTCCCAGAGCTGCCACACCGGCTCGACGCCCGCGGGTAACCACAGCTTGCGGCCCAGCTCTATCCACGGACAAGGCTGATGAAAATCGGAGCCTTGCGAGGCCAGTAAACCGAACTGTTGGGCATAAGTTGCAAGTTGTGTACGCTCATTGGGGGCTTGCTGGCACTGTGCGACTTCCATCGCATCGCCGCCCTGTTCCGCGAACCAGGCCAGCAGCCTTTTCAGCCACTTGGCGGAGAGGTTATACCGTGCCGGATGGGCCAGTACCGCCTTACCGCCAGAATGATGAATGACATCAATAGCTTGTTCTATTGTACACCACTGAGGAGGAACGTATCCGGTTTTCCCCCGCGCCAGGTATTTTTTGAAAACATCAGCGATGTTATTGGCCTTCCCCGCTTCCACCAGAAAACGGGCGAAGTGCCCCCGGGTTACTGCCCCGCCTCCCGCCAGCCGAAGCGCCCCTTCCAGGGCGCCTGGGATATGTGCTTTTTCCAGGCGTTCGGCAATCAACGCAGCCCGCTGGTTACGGCGGTTTTTTTGCTCGTCCAGAAATTCGCACATCAGCGGGTTCTCAATGTCGATATTCAGACCAACAATGTGAATCTCATGATTTTCCCAGAGAGTGGAGATCTCCACGCCTGAGATTAAGGTTAACGGCAGTTGGCTGCGGGTAATTTCCGCCCGTGCTGCCGGGATCGCCTCGGTGGTATCGTGATCGGTTATTGCCAGGGTGCCCACGCGCATCTCATGGGCGCGATGAACTAACTCTTCGGGCGTAAGCAGGCCGTCTGAGGCCTTTGTGTGGCTATGTAAATCGTAGATCACTGCGTAATTCGTGTCGCTCAAAGCGGCTCCCGTCACTATTTTCATCTCTTTGCGCTCACTATGATAACGGTATGCCGTGAATAACTGAAATCGGGGGTTGACATTCAACCATCGAACTAGTTAACTAGTACGCAAGTTCACTTTTTAAGGTATCTGCAAATGACCCTCTCTTTCTCTCAGCATGGTTGGTGGCGCACTTCCTGAATTTACGGGCAGTGTCAGACGTTTGCGTCGCGCATACAGATACCAGGCCCGCCACAGAGCGGGCTTTTTATTGAACAGAATATGAGAACACACTAATGCAAACAGCCAAACCAACCCTCGAACTGCTTACCCGGGACGCAGCCTATCGCCATAACCCAACGGCTCTGTTTCATCAGCTCTGCGGCGCCCGCGCGGCCACCCTGCTGCTGGAATCCGCCGATATCGACAGCAAAGATGATCTAAAGAGTTTGCTGCTGGTAGACAGCGCTTTGCGGATCACCGCCATGGGTGACGTTGTCACTATCCAGGCGTTATCGGCTAACGGCGCGGCATTGTTACCTTTACTGGATAGCGTCCTGCCCGCTGGCATTGAAAATGAACAACGCCCGGACGCCCGCGTTCTGCACTTCCCGCCGGTAAGCCAACTGCTGGATGAAGATGCCCGCCTCTGCTCATTATCGGTCTTTGATGCCTTCCGCATGTTGCAAAACCTGGTCAATGTGCCGGAAGACGAGCGTGAAGCGATGTTCTTTGGCGGGCTGTTTGCCTATGACCTGGTCGCCGGTTTTGAAAATCTGCCTGACGTTGAACAGGGAAATCGCTGCCCGGATTACTGCTTCTACCTCGCAGAAACCTTACTGGTGATCGACCACCAGAAGAAAAGCACCCGTATCCAGGCCAGCCTTTTTACTCCCCTGACGGCTGAAAAAGAGCGCCTCGAGCAGCGTATCGCCCAGCTACAGCAGCTGATGACGGAAGAGCCTGCTTCTCTGCCGGTGCAACGCGTTGAGCAGATGCGCTGCGAATACAGCCAGACCGACGACGAATTTGGCGTGGTCGTACGCCAGATGCAGAAAGCGATCCGCGCAGGCGAAATTTTCCAGGTGGTGCCATCCCGTCGCTTCTCGCTGCCGTGCCCTTCTCCGCTGGCAGCCTATGATGTGCTGAAGAAGAGCAACCCAAGCCCGTACATGTTCTTCATGCAGGACAACGACTTTACGTTGTTCGGCGCCTCGCCGGAAAGCTCCCTGAAATATGACGCCACCAGCCGTCAGATTGAAATCTATCCAATCGCCGGGACTCGTCCGCGGGGTCGTCGTGCGGACGGCACGCTTGATCGCGACCTGGACAGCCGTATTGAGCTGGAGATGCGTACCGATCAAAAAGAGATGTCTGAACATTTGATGCTGGTCGATCTGGCGCGTAACGACCTGGCGCGTATCTGCACGCCGGGCAGTCGCTACGTTGCGGATTTGACCAAGGTCGACCGTTACTCTTTCGTGATGCACCTGGTCTCCCGCGTGGTCGGCGAGTTGCGGAGCGATCTGGACGTGCTGCACGCCTATCGGGCCTGCATGAACATGGGCACCCTGAGCGGCGCGCCAAAAGTCCGCGCCATGCAGCTTATCGCTCAGGCAGAGGGACGACGCCGCGGTAGCTATGGCGGCGCGGTAGGTTACTTCACGGCCCATGGCGATCTGGATACCTGCATCGTCATCCGCTCCGCTTACGTTGAAGATGGTATCGCTACCGTTCAGGCTGGCGCTGGCATCGTTCTTGATTCCGTACCGCAGTCTGAAGCCGACGAAACCCGCAATAAAGCCCGCGCCGTACTGCGCGCGATTGCCACCGCACATCACGCACAGGAGATTTTCTGATGGCTGACATTCTGCTGCTCGATAATATCGACTCCTTTACTTACAACCTGGCGGATCAGCTGCGTGCCAACGGCCACAATGTGGTGATCTACCGTAATCACGTCCCGGCTCAGACCTTAATTGAGCGCCTGGCCACCATGCAGAACCCGGTGCTGATGCTCTCTCCGGGCCCGGGTGCGCCAAGCGAAGCAGGCTGTATGCCAGAACTGCTGACCCGTATGCGCGGTAAACTACCGATTATCGGTATCTGCCTCGGCCATCAGGCGATTGTGGAAGCCTACGGCGGCTACGTCGGCCAGGCGGGCGAAATTCTGCACGGCAAGGCATCCAGTATTGAACACGACGGCCAGGCGATGTTTGCCGGGCTGATGAACCCGCTGCCGGTCGCGCGTTACCACTCGCTGGTGGGCAGCAACATTCCGGCGGGGCTGACCATCAACGCCCATTTCGAGGGAATGGTGATGGCTGTTCGTCATGACGCCGACCGCGTCTGCGGCCTGCAGTTTCACCCGGAATCCATTCTGACCTCACAGGGGGCTCGGCTGCTGGAGCAGACGCTGAACTGGGCGCTGCAAAAACTGGAGCAGACGAATACCCTGCAACCTGTTCTGGAAAAACTGTACCAGGCGCAGACCCTGAGCCAGCAAGAGAGCCACCAGCTGTTCTCCGCCGTGGTACGCGGTGAGCTGAAACCCGAGCAGCTGGCAGCCGCCCTGGTGAGCATGAAAGTCCGTGGTGAAAGCCCGCAGGAGATCGCTGGCGCAGCAACCGCCCTGCTGGAAAACGCTGCGCCGTTCCCGCGTCCGGATTATCGCTTTGCCGATATCGTGGGTACCGGCGGCGACGGCAGTAACAGCATCAATATCTCCACCGCCAGCGCCTTTGTGGCTGCCGCCTGTGGTATCAAGGTGGCTAAACACGGCAACCGTAGCGTCTCCAGCCGTTCCGGTTCATCCGATCTGCTGGCCGCATTTGGCATTAACCTCGACATGAATGCTGAAAAGTCTCGCGCTGCGCTGGACGAACTGGGGGTCTGCTTCCTGTTCGCGCCGAAGTACCACACCGGTTTCCGCCATGCTATGCCGGTGCGTCAGCAGCTGAAGACCCGTACCCTGTTTAACGTGCTGGGGCCGCTGATTAACCCGGCACACCCTCCGCTGGCGCTGATTGGTGTTTACAGCCCTGAACTGGTACTGCCCATAGCTGAAACACTGCGCATGCTGGGATATCAGCGTGCAGCCGTGGTTCACAGCGGCGGCATGGACGAAGTGTCACTGCATGCCCCTACCCTGGTGGCAGAACTGAATGATGGCGAAATTAAGAGCTATCAGCTTGAGGCGAGCGATTTTGGCTTAACGCCTTACCATCAGGAGGCGCTGGCAGGCGGTACCCCGGAAGAAAACCGTGACATTCTCACCCGCCTGTTACAAGGTAAAGGTGAAGCCGCTCATGAGGCTGCCGTCGCCGCCAATGTCGCCATGCTGATGCGTCTGCACGGCGAAGAGGATCTTAAGGCGAATGCGCAAAAAGTTATCGACGTGTTGCGCTCTGGCGCAGCATACGACCGTGTGACCGCACTTGCGGCAAGAGGGTAATTCATGCAGACCGTTTTAGCGAAAATCGTTGCCGATAAGGCTATCTGGGTAGAAGCCCGTAAGGCGCAGCAGCCGCTCGCCAGCTTTCAGAACGAGGTGGTCCCCAGCAGCCGTCGATTCTACGAAGCCCTGCAGGGCGCACGGACGGCATTTATCCTGGAGTGCAAAAAAGCCTCTCCGTCCAAAGGGGTGATCCGCGACGACTTCGACCCGGCCACCATCGCCGGAATTTATAAACACCATGCGTCGGCGATTTCTGTTCTGACGGATGAGAAGTATTTCCAGGGCAGCTTTGATTTTCTGCCCGTCGTTAGCGGTATCGCGCCGCAGCCGATTTTGTGCAAAGACTTTATCATCGATCCTTATCAAATCTGGCTGGCGCGTTTCTATCAGGCCGACGCCTGCCTGTTGATGCTCTCGGTGCTGGATGACGAGCAGTATCGTCAACTGGCGGCCGTCGCCCACAGCCTTAACATGGGCGTGCTGACGGAAGTGAGTAATGAAGAGGAGCTGGAGCGCGCCATTGCGCTGGAGGCCAAAGTGGTGGGGATTAATAATCGCGATCTGCGCGATCTCTCCATCGACCTCAACCGTACTCGCCAGCTCGCGCCGCGCCTGGGTGCCGGGGTAACGGTCATCAGCGAATCGGGGATCAATACCTATGCCCAGGTGCGTGAGCTGAGCCACTTTGCCAACGGTTTTCTGATTGGCTCCGCCATGATGGAGCAGGCCGACCTGAGCGCCGCCGTGCGCCGGGTGCTGTTAGGTGAGAATAAGGTTTGCGGACTGACGCGCCCGGAAGATGCCGCTGCGGCGCATGCTGCTGGCGCGATCTATGGCGGGCTCATTTTCGTCGCCTCCTCCCCGCGGGCGGTAGATATCGCGCGCGCCCGTGACGTTATGGCCGCCGCGCCGCTGCGCTATGTTGGCGTATTCCGCGATGCCGCTATTGCCGACGTTGCCGCAACAGCCAGAGTGCTGAACCTGACCGCCGTTCAACTGCACGGCAGTGAAGATCAAGCCTATATAGACGCGCTGCGTGAATCGCTGCCCGAACAGGTCGACATCTGGAAAGCGCTGAGCGTGAGTGATGTTCTGCCCGTACGTAACCTGCAACACGTGACTAAATATGTGCTGGATAACGGCCAGGGCGGTACCGGGCAACGTTTCGACTGGTCACTGCTAACCGGCGAGAAGCTCGACAATGTTCTTCTCGCGGGCGGTTTAGGTCCGGATAACTGTGTAGAGGCCGCTAAAGCGGGCTGTGCAGGACTCGATTTCAATTCAGGCGTCGAATCGCAGCCAGGCATTAAAGATGCCAGCAAACTGGCTTCGGTGTTTAAAACGCTGCGTGCATATTAAGGAAGAGAAGATGACAACATTACTTAACCCCTATTTTGGTGAGTTCGGTGGCATGTATGTGCCACAGATCCTGATGCCCGCGCTGCGCCAGCTGGAAGAAGCCTTTGTCAGCGCGCAAAAAGATCCTGCGTTTCAGGCCGAATTTACCGACCTGCTGAAAAACTACGCCGGACGCCCGACCGCGCTGACCAAATGCCGCAACCTGACGGAAGGGACGAAGACGACCCTCTACCTGAAGCGTGAAGATCTGCTCCACGGCGGCGCGCACAAAACCAACCAGGTGCTGGGACAGGCGCTGCTGGCAAAACGGATGGGCAAAACCGAGATTATCGCTGAAACCGGTGCCGGTCAGCACGGCGTTGCCTCTGCCCTTGCCAGCGCCCTGCTCGGCCTGAAATGCCGCATCTATATGGGGGCTAAAGACGTGGAGCGCCAGTCGCCGAACGTCTTCCGGATGCGTTTAATGGGTGCGGAGGTGATTCCGGTACATAGCGGCTCCGCAACCCTGAAAGATGCCTGTAATGAAGCGCTGCGCGACTGGTCTGGCAGCTACGACACCGCCCACTACATGCTGGGCACGGCGGCGGGCCCTCACCCGTTCCCGACCATTGTGCGCGAATTCCAGCGCATGATTGGCGAAGAGACCAAAGCGCAGATCCTCGAAAAAGAGGGGCGTTTGCCGGATGCGGTCATCGCCTGCGTTGGCGGTGGATCTAACGCCATCGGCATGTTCGCCGACTTTATCGATGAAACCAGCGTCGGACTGATTGGCGTTGAACCGGCCGGGCACGGTATTGAAACCGGCGAGCACGGTGCGCCGCTGAAGCATGGCCGCGTGGGGATTTATTTCGGTATGAAGGCGCCGATGATGCAGACTGAGGAGGGGCAGATCGAAGAGTCCTACTCTATCTCTGCCGGGCTGGATTTCCCGTCCGTGGGGCCGCAGCACGCGTTCCTGAACAGTACCGGTCGTGCGGATTACGTCTCTATTACCGATGACGAAGCGCTGGAAGCTTTCAAAACGCTCTGTCGCAGCGAAGGTATTATCCCGGCACTGGAGTCCTCGCACGCGCTGGCCCATGCCCTGAAAATGATTAAGGAAAACCCGGAAAAAGAGCAGCTGCTGGTGGTTAACCTTTCCGGTCGCGGTGATAAAGATATCTTCACCGTTCACGATATTTTGAAAGCACGAGGGGAAATGTGATGGAACGTTACGATAACGTATTTGCTGAGCTCAAAGCACGCAAGGAAGGCGCATTTGTTCCCTTTGTGACCCTGGGCGATCCGTCGCCTGAACACTCTTTAAAAATTATCGACACGCTGATTGAGGCCGGTGCCGATGCGCTGGAGCTGGGGATCCCCTTCTCCGATCCGCTGGCTGATGGCCCGACCATCCAGAACGCGACTCTGCGCGCCTTTGCCGCCGGTGTCACCCCGACCCAGTGTTTTGAAATATTGGCCACCGTTCGTCAGAAATACCCGACCATTCCAATTGGCCTGCTGATGTATGCCAACCTGGTCTTTAGTCGCGGGATTGACGCGTTTTATGCCGAATGCGCTCGCGTGGGTGTGGACTCGGTACTGGTGGCAGACGTGCCGGTGGAGGAGTCTGCGCCGTTCCGTCAGGCGGCGATGCGTCATAACGTGGCGCCGATTTTTATCTGCCCGCCTAATGCCGACGACGAACTGCTGCGCCAGATTGCCTCTTATGGCCGCGGCTATACCTATCTGCTCTCTCGTGCGGGGGTAACCGGCGCAGAGAATAAAGCAGCGCTCCCTCTGCATCACCTGGTCGCAAAACTGGCCGAATATCATGCGGCACCGCCGCTGCAGGGCTTTGGCATCTCTTCACCGGACCAGGTTAAAGCGGCCATCGAGGCGAAGGCCGCAGGGGCGATCTCCGGCTCGGCGATTGTCAAAATCATCGAGAACAACCTCAACAGTCCTGACCAGATGCTCAGCGAGCTGAAAACCTTTGTTAGCAGCATGAAAGCAGCAACGCGTGGCTGATAACCTCTTCGCCGTCTGAAATTTTCAGGCGGCGTTTCGCATAAATTGATCCCGTCGAGCTTTACGGCTTTTTTCTCTTTTCAAACGCCATTCCCGGCGTATCATCCCCTCTTCTTTTACGGCTAACGCCCCTAATCCTTCTGAGTTCAGAGGTTTATCCATGTCATGGCATGACTTCAAACAGGCTTATCTTATTAAGTTCTGGTCACCTGTCCCTGCGGTTATCGCAGCGGGCATTCTCTCTACCTATTATTTCGGCATCACCGGCACCTTCTGGGCCGTGACGGGTGAATTCACCCGCTGGGGCGGGCAGTTGCTCCAGCTGGCGGGGGTTCATACCGAAGAGTGGGGATATTTCAAACTGATCCATCTTGAGGGTTCGCCTCTGACCCGCATCGACGGCATGATGATTATCGGGATGTTCGGCGGCTGCTTTGCCGCCGCACTGTGGGCCAATAACGTGAAGCTGCGTATGCCGCAAAACCGGATTCGCATTGCGCAGGCCCTCGTCGGGGGAATTATTGCCGGTTTTGGGGCTCGTCTGGCGATGGGGTGTAACCTGGCGGCCTTTTTTACCGGCATTCCACAGTTTTCGCTGCACGCATGGTTCTTCGCCCTGGCCACCGCTGTCGGCTCGTACTTCGGCGCGCGCTTCACGCTGTTACCGATGTTCCGTATCCCGGTCAAAATTCAAAAAGTGAGCGCAGCCTCGCCCCTGACGCAGAAACCGGAGAAGGCTCGACGCCGCTTCCGCATGGGGATGCTGGTCTTCTTCGGCATGCTGGCCTGGGCGCTGTGCACGGCACTGAATCAACCCAAATTAGGGCTGGCGATGCTCTTCGGCGTTGGCTTTGGGTTGTTAATTGAACGCGCGCAAATCTGCTTTACCTCCGCCTTCCGTGACATGTGGATCACCGGACGAACCATGATGGCGAAAGCCATTATTGCCGGGATGGCAGTGAGTGCTATCGGCATCTTTAGCTACGTACAACTTGGCGTCGAACCGAAAATCATGTGGGCAGGCCCGAATGCCGTGATTGGCGGTTTGCTGTTTGGTTTTGGCATCGTGCTGGCCGGCGGCTGTGAAACCGGCTGGATGTATCGTGCCGTTGAAGGCCAGGTTCACTACTGGTGGGTGGGGCTGGGTAATGTTATCGGCTCAACGTTGCTGGCCTACTACTGGGATGATCTCTCGCCTGCGCTCGCGACAAACTGGGATAAAGTCAATCTGCTGAATACCTTCGGTCCGCTGGGGGGATTACTGGCAACCTATGTGATGTTGCTGGCCGCCTTTTTACTGGTGCTGGCCCAGGAGAAACGCTTCTTTCGCCGCACGTCCCGCCAAACAGCAACCTGTAAGGAGACCGCATGAAACAGTTCATTCCTGATTATCGCCTGGACATGGTGGGTGAGCCCTGTCCGTATCCCGCCGTGGCCACGCTGGAGGCCATGCCACAGCTGAAGAAAGGCGAGATCCTGGAGGTAGTGAGCGACTGTCCGCAGTCGATCAATAATATTCCCCTTGACGCTAAAAACCATGGCTATACCGTGCTGGATATTCAGCAGGACGGGCCGACCATTCGCTATTTGATTCAGAAGTAAAGTGAGGGTGGCCTTGCGCCACCCTTTTCTCTTAGAAGCGATAACCCGCTGAGAACATAAACACCCACGGATCCAGACGGGTACTGATATTTTGTTGCTCGCCGCCCGCCTTGAATTTCACCTCAGTGTCGATATCCATGTACCAGACGGACATGTTGATCAGCCAGTCGCGGTTGATGAGGTAATCCACCCCCGCCTGTCCCGCCATACCCCAGGAGTCTTTCAGGCTCAGATCCGACAGACCGGCCTCTTTACCTTTGTCATTAAACTTTTCGTCAAAGAAGGTGGTGTAGTTCACCCCGGCGCCGATATACGGGCGAACCTTGCTACCTGCATCGCCAAAATACCACTGGGCCATCAGCGTTGGCGGAAGATGGTGAACCGTGGCGATATCGCCCATTGGCCCAAGCCCCACTTTATGACGGAACGGGGTGGCGGCCAGAAGCTCTACCCCGACATTGTCGGTGGCCATCCAGGTTAAGGTCATACCCAGTTGCGTATTGTTATTGACGTTGAAGCCGCCCATTCCCAGCACGTTGTCAGAGCCTTCCGTTGGGCGAACCGTGGCGGAGCCCGCCCGGAAGAAGAATTCCCCTGCCTCATGGGCATAAGCGCCGCCTGACAGACTGCCTAAGATAAGTGCTGCAACCACTGCCTTTTTCATATCCACTCCCTCGTTATGGTTTTAACTGCGAGGGGGAATATACCTACAAATAATTACGAAGTGATCTTACTCAGATCACATTCATTTCAGTAATTTAACATTCATTGATCTACGTTAATTTTTCCTATGGTTCGTTAAAAAGAGTATTGGTAAGCAGATCAATTTTGCCGATAGGTGCCAAATTCAAAAATGTGCGCGTCTTGAGGGGTAAAAACCTGTCATGGATTACTGATGCTTTACAAAGATATGCTTTTCCATACAAGCCTTGATGCTGCCACCGCAGAGTTATCCAGGGTACAATTGCCCGCTAATTAATACCTGCAATACTCAAGGAGAGTGCATGTCTATCACGGCGAAGTCTGTCTACCGTGACACGGGGAATTTTTTCCGCAATCAGTTCATTACTTTTTTACTGATTGCCTTGTTATGCGCATTTATCACGGTGGTACTGGGTCATGCTTTTTCGCCGAGTGAGGAGCAGATTGCCAGCCTGAGTCAGGGTGACAATCTGGCCGGTAGCGTTGGGTTGTTTGAGCTTGTACAGAATATGACGCCCGAGCAGCAGCAGATTTTACTGCGCGCGTCGGCGGCCTCTACCTTCTCTGGTCTGATTGGTAATGCCATTATGGCGGGTGGCGTGCTGCTGATGATTCAGTTGGTCACTGCCGGTCAGCGGGTGAGTGCTCTGCGCGCTATCGGGGCCAGTGCTCCGGTGTTGCCAAAACTCTTTATCCTCATCTTCTTAACGACCCTGCTGGTGCAGATGGGTATTATGCTGGTCGTGGTACCTGGCGTGCTGCTGGCCATTGTTCTGGCCTTTGCGCCGGTCATGGTGGTACAGGATAAGATGGGCATCTTTGTCGCCATGCGCAGCAGTGTGCGTCTGGCCTGGGCGAATATGCGTCTGGTGGCGCCCGCCGTGATCGGCTGGCTGCTGGCTAAAACCGCCCTTCTGCTGTTTGCCCCCAATTTTGCTGTATTAACACCTAATGTGGGCGCCGTTGTTGCCAACACGCTGAGCAACCTGATCTCCGCGATTTTGCTGGTATACCTGTTCCGTCTGTACACGCTGATTCGCCAGTAACCTCCCTGACGGCCTGGGTCATGCTCAGGCTGTCGCAGATAATGGAATCGAAGAATGAAGCAGTTTCTTGATTTTTTACCGCTGATTGTCTTTTTTGCGTTCTATAAGCTCTACGACATCTATGCCGCTACCACGGCGTTGATTGTTGCTACCGCTGTTGTGCTTATCTACAGTTGGGTGCGCTATCGCAAAGTAGAGAAGATGGCACTCATCACTTTCATCCTGGTCGCCGTGTTTGGTGGTCTGACGGTCTTCTTCCATAACGACGAGTTTATTAAATGGAAGGTGACGGTCATTTACGGTCTGTTCGCTGGCGCACTGCTGGTTAGCCAGTTTGTCATGAAGAAGCCGCTGATCCAGCGCATGCTGGGTAAAGAACTGGCGCTGCCGCAGGAGGTCTGGTCACGCCTGAATATCGCCTGGGCGGTGTTCTTTATTCTTTGTGGGCTGGCGAATATCTATATCGCTTTCTGGCTGCCGCAAAATATCTGGGTGAACTTTAAAGTCTTTGGTCTTACCGCGCTGACGCTGATTTTTACGCTGTTGAGCGGTGTCTATATTTATCGCCATATGCCGCAAGACGACAAACAGTAATTTCTATACCGGGCTGCCTACCAGCCCGGCCTTTCTCCCCCTGTCACAAATCTCCTTGATACTCCCTGGTTCAGTTCAAAAATGGCTGAATCTTGAGGAAATTATGAAGATTGCCCTCACGACTTGTAATGAGAATGATTGTCATTATTATTCTTCATCGCATTTTTAACAAATGGACATGTGTTGATGAAGATAAAAACAATTCCCGTCTTTGCCCCTCTGGCATTAGCCATTACCGCAGCATTAAGTCACTACGCTCAGGCAGCCGACGACATCATTAACGATGGTGAAACTCTGGTCGTGCAGGCGACTGCAGAAGAGGCGCTTAAGCAGCAACCAGGCGTATCAATCATTACTGCAGACGATATAGCCAAAGAGCCACCGGTAAACGATCTCTCTGAAATTATCCGTAAGATGCCCGGCGTTAATCTAACCGGTAACAGTGCCAGCGGCAGTCGTGGTAACAACCGCCAGATCGATATTCGCGGGATGGGCCCGGAAAATACCCTGATCCTGATTGATGGCGTCCCTGTCACCTCCCGCAACGCGGTACGCTATAGCTGGCGCGGTGAGCGCGATACCCGTGGCGATACTAACTGGGTGCCCGCAGAAATGGTGGAACGCATCGAGGTGCTGCGTGGCCCTGCTGCGGCGCGGTATGGTTCTGGTGCCGCAGGGGGGGTGGTTAACATCATCACTAAACGACCCACTAACGACTGGCACGGCTCGCTGTCTCTCTTCACTAACCAGCCCGAAAACGACAAAGAAGGGGCGACCAAAAGGGCCAACTTCAATCTTAGCGGCCCACTGGCGGGCGATGCCCTGACCATGCGCCTGTATGGCAACATCAACAAGACCGATGCTGACGCCGCGGACATCAATACCGCGCAGAATGGCTCTTACGCCGCGGGGCGTGAAGGGGTGCGTAACAAAGACATTAACGCCCTGCTCTCGTGGAAAGTTACCCCACAGCAGATCATCGATTTTGATTACAGCTACAGCCGCCAGGGGAATATTTACGCTGGCGATACGCAGTACAGCAACAGTAATGTTAGTCCCGGCGGGCTGGTTGATTCGCTCTATGGCGATGAAACCAACCGGATGTATCGGCAAAGCTGGGGATTAACCCATAACGGCATCTGGGACTGGGGCCAGTCGAAGCTCGCGTTGAATTATGAAAAAACCAATAATACCCGTCTGGGAGAAGGTTCCACCGGCAAAGTTGAGGGGATGATCAACAGCGATAAGTACAACACCAGCCGTCTGGAGTCTTACCGCGCGAGCGGCGAGCTGAACGTGCCATTGTACTGGCTGGTAGACCAGACCCTGACGCTGGGTGCGGAGTGGAACCGTGATGAGCTGAATGATCCGGCCTCCATGCAGGCCACCAACAATGCGGGCGTGGTGATTGGCGGCGTTACAGGTGATGCCTCAGGCCGCAGCAGTAAAAACAGTGCGGACCTTACAGGACTCTACCTTGAAGACAACATCGAAGCCCGTCCTGGCACCAACCTGATCCCCGGCTTGCGTTTCGATTACCACAACGAGTTTGGCAGCAACTGGAGCCCAAGCCTGAACATGCAGCAGGAGCTGGGCGACATGTTAAAACTGAAAGCAGGTATTGCGAGGGTCTTCAAAGCGCCGAACCTGTATCAGTCCAGCGAGGGGTATCTGCTCTCAACGCGCGGTAATGGTTGCCCGGTGAACGTCACTTCCGGCAGCTGCTACCTGCTGGGTAACCCTGACCTGGACCCGGAGATCAGCATCAATAAAGAGATGGGTCTCGAGTTTAACCACAACGGCTATGATGTCGGGATAACCTGGTTCCGAAATGATTATAAAAATAAAATCGTATCGGGAACTGAGGTGTTGGGTCATGCCTCGAACGGCAATAACATTCTTCAATGGCAAAACGGCGGCAAGGCGGTAGTTGAAGGGCTGGAGGGCAACTTGCTGGTGCCGCTCATCGCCGATACGCTGAGCTGGCGTACCAATGCAACCTATATGATTAAATCTGAGGATAAAAAGACCGGCAACCCGCTGTCGATTATCCCGAAATATACAATCAACTCCATGATCGACTGGCAGGTGAACAGTAAGCTAACGGCTAACGTGAGTTGGACCCAGTATGGGCGCCAGAAACCGCGCGACAATGCGGAGATCCGCAACGAAGCGAATGCCATGTCGAATAAAGAGATCGGTGCTTATTCTATTGTTGGCATTAGCGGTAATTATCAGCTGACGAAAAACCTGCGCCTGAATGCAGGAATCAATAATGTCTTCGATAAGCAGATTTACCGTGAGAACGACGGCGCCTCTACCTACAACGAACCAGGACGCGCTTATTTTGCAGGCGTGACCATGTCCTTCTAACTTTTGAGCGCCCGCATCGCGGGCGTTTTCTTCTATTCTCCTCTGCTGGAAATCATAGTAGCATCCCGCCTGAAGTCCTCCGTAATGAGTAGAGTACATAATGACAACAACGAACGCCCCACAGGGCGAACTGGTTTTACGCACACTTGCCATGCCCGCAGATACCAATGCGAATGGCGATATTTTTGGCGGCTGGCTGATGTCGCAGATGGATATGGGTGGCGCAATTCTCGCGAAAGAGATTGCCCATGGCCGCGTGGTGACGGTCAGAGTCGACGGCATGACCTTTCTGCGCCCGGTTGCCGTCGGTGACGTGGTGTGCTGTTACGCGCGCTGCGTGAAGAGGGGTAATACCTCGGTGTCGATCAATATTGAAGTGTGGGTGAAGAAAGTCTCTTCCGAGCCAATTGGTCAGCGTTATAAAGCGACCGAGGCGCTGTTTATTTATGTGGCCGTAGACAACGACGGTAAACCGCGTCCTTTGCCCAAGATCTAACGAACAGACAAAAAAAAGCCTCCTTACGGAGGCTTTTTTTATTCCATCGTCGCACCGCCGTTCAGGCGGAAGACAATATTGACAATTAAACCGCTGCCCGGTTTGCCCGCTTCGTAACGCCATTTGCGCATCGCGTTTTTCACTTCGCGCTCGAACATATTTGATGGCTGGGCGGAAAGCACCTGCACATTTTCAACGCGCCCGTCAGGCGTAACGTCGAATTTCACGCGAACGCGGCCTTCAATACGCAACGCCTGTGCGCGTGCCGGATATTGCGGCTGATTACGGCTCAAAGCGCGCGGCCCTGAAGGCGCAGTCACTACCGGCTTCGCGGTGCTCGGCGTGTTACTGACTAACGGACGCGATGGGGCCGTATTCTGCAACGGTGCGGTACGTGGCTCAAACGGACGTTCTTCACGTTTCGGACGCTCTTCGACCTTCTTCACCGGTTTCGGCTTTGGCTTCGGCTTGGGTTTAGGCTTCGGCTCGGGTTTATGGATCACCACCGGTGCTTCTTTAGGTGGCTCCGGAATGGGTTCCGGTTCGGGTTCTGGCTCAACAACAGGTTCCGGTGGCGGGGGCGCAGCCTGGACAGGCTCCAGCTCTGCAGGCGTAACCATGGTCACGGAAATAGGCTGCGCAGGCGCTGGCATTTCAATAACCTGATGTACCGATGTGTATAGCAGACCCGCCACGACGGCTCCATGAATACCGACTGACAGCAATGTCGGCCAGGGAAAGCGGCGAGGTAAATCAAGGGTCATTGAAGTCATAATCGTTTCAGTTAAAAAACCAGACCTCGATTTTAAATGCAAATAGCAATCATATTCAATAAGCCAGTTCATCTTCAGGCGATTTAAGCCCACTGACGCTGAAAAAAGGCACGCGTTTGTTACGGTTTTAACATTGTCTATATCTTTACATTGCAGTCATATGACGTTTCACTTAACGTAATTAACTCTTTTATCGCTTCAGGAGCTCCACCGTGCTTTACGTGATTTACGCTGAAGATATTGCCGATTCCCTGGAAAAACGTCTTTCCGTCCGCCCTGCCCATCTGGCCCGTTTGCAACTGCTGCACGATGAGGGCAGATTGCTGACTGCGGGTCCACTGCCGGCTGTTGATAGTAACGATCCGGGCGCCGCAGGATTTACGGGTTCAACGGTCATTGCGGAATTCGAGTCGCTGGAGGCCGCCAAAGCCTGGGCGGAGGCGGATCCCTACGTTGCGGCGGGAGTGTATCAAAAGGTCGCGGTCACGCCTTACAAGAAAGTCTTCTAAAAGTAGTCAAGGCTCCCGAGGGAGCCTTGAATCACTGCAGCGATGCCAGCCTGGCAGCAAAACCAACAAACAACAGCCCGATTAAACCGTTGCCCAGTTTGGCCAGTTTCTTTTTGGTTTTCAGATAACGGGTGACAAATGCCCCTGAGAAGATCAAAAAGCTCATATAAATAAAGCTAATCAGCTCCAGCGTCAGTGCCAGAATCATAAAAGAGACGCCGGTATGTTTGGCGTTGACATCAATAAACTGCACAAAGAAGGAGACATAAAACAGAATCGCTTTCGGGTTGGTCATACTCAATACCAGCGAGCGTTTCATGATCATTTTTGCCGGCTCCGCGCTGCCGGATTCGCCCTGCTGCTTATGCGTAATAACTGACCAGAGGATTTTTCCACCGAGCCACAATAAATAAAAAGCGCCCAGATAGCGAACCACGTTAAAGAGAACCGGGGTCGTCTGAATCAATGCAGCCACGCCCGCCCAGGCGAGGAACATCAGTACCGCATCACCAATAAAAACGCCACTTGCTGCAAGGTATCCCTTCTTCACACCGTGCCCAATTCCGGTTTTCAACACAAACAGCGTATTAGGCCCGGGCACCAGTACGATAAAAATCGCACCGACGACATAAGTCCAAAAATTCACCACACCAAATTCTGCAAACACCTTTCACTCCTGTTGAAATTGCATAACCCGGCTATCTCCGGGTGACACCTGACTGACGAAGAGACGTTTTTAACAACGCGTTTATATCGTCATGCAATGCGCCGAGAGGGTCAAAATATAGTCAATAAGGGCCGGTAAAGATGGCTGTTGTGTATATTCCCTCAACGCATCCACGATAAATAACGCAATAATTACCCAGAGAAATGGATTCATTGTTGTTATATCTGCGATACGGGGGCTATATCATACAGCAGCGGACAAGGAAATTAACCCGATTAAGCGAAACGGTGGGAAAACTTAAAGGGTTAAGAGAACATCGGGCACCGCAGAGGGTGCCCTGGTATCGTTCACTGAATCTGAACGGCGAACAACAACGAATTTCGTTGACGGTTCACACTGCATTTCCTGATGGCGTGGATACGCATATTGCGGCGGGATTGTGCTTCCAGCCACCGCGACTTGCGGCGGCTGCTCTGTCGCAACATGCGCCAGCGCCCTACTTCAGTTTTACTGCGCTTCATGTTTACAACTCTTGCCTTAACAGAGGCGCCATTATAGACCCTTACCAGACGCAAACCAGCGCTTTTATCTGCCGTTTTTATTTGCCAGAAAAATCCTGATGCGTAAACTCATAACAATACGCTTTCAAAAGGATTTTTTTTATGACGACCTTCTACACCGTGGTGAGTTGGCTGGTCATTCTGGGATACTGGCTGGTGATAGCCGGGGTAACGCTGCGCATACTGATGAAGCGCCGCGCCGTGCCGTCCGCGATGGCCTGGCTGTTGATTATCTATATTCTGCCGCTGGTGGGAATTATCGCTTATCTCTCCGTCGGGGAGCTGCACCTGGGGAAGCGTCGCGCCGAACGTGCCCGTGCCATGTGGCCCTCGACGGCAAAATGGTTAAACGACCTTAAAGCCTGCAATCATATCTTTGCCGAAACCAACAGTGACGTGGCGTCGTCCCTGTTTAAATTGTGCGAACGTCGCCAGGGGATCGCCGGCGTCAAGGGCAATCAGCTGCAGCTGCTAACCTCTTCCGACGATGTCATGAACGCGCTAATCAGAGACATTCAGCTCGCCCGGCACAACATCGAAATGGTCTTCTATATCTGGCAACCCGGCGGTATGGCCGACCAGGTGGCGGAGTCGCTGATGGCCGCGGCCCGTCGAGGCATCCACTGCCGCCTGATGCTCGACTCCGCAGGCAGCGTCGCCTTCTTCCGTAGCCCCTGGGCTGCGATGATGCGCAATGCCGGCATCGAAGTTGTGGAGGCGTTGAAAGTTAACCTGCTGCGTGTGTTCTTACGCCGCATGGACCTTCGCCAGCATCGAAAAATGGTGCTGATCGATAATTACATCGCCTATACCGGCAGCATGAATATGGTTGATCCCCGCTTCTTTAAACAGGACGCGGGTGTCGGCCAGTGGGTCGATTTGATGGCGCGTATGGAAGGCCCCGTCTCCACGGCCATGGGGATTGTCTACTCTTGTGACTGGGAAATCGAAACCGGTAAACGTATTCTGCCCCCGCCGCCAGATGGCAACATCATGCCCTTTGAAGAGGCCAGCGGGCACACCATTCACACCATCGCCTCCGGCCCCGGCTTCCCGGAAGATCTGATTCATCAGGCCCTGCTTACCGCCGCCTACTCGGCGCGTGAGTACCTGATTATGACGACGCCCTACTTCGTGCCGAGCGACGACCTGCTGCATGCCATCTGTACCGCAGCGCAGCGCGGGGTTGATGTGAGCATTATTCTGCCGCGGAGAAACGATTCGGTTCTGGTGGGCTGGGCCAGCCGTGCCTTCTTTAGCGAACTGCTGGCCGCCGGGGTGAAAATCTACCAGTTTGAAGGCGGCTTACTGCATACCAAGAGCGTCCTGGTCGATGGCGAACTGAGCCTGGTGGGGACGGTGAACCTCGATATGCGCAGTCTGTGGCTCAATTTTGAAATCACGCTGGTCATTGATGACGCCGGGTTTGGCGGCGATCTGGCGGCTGTCCAGGACGACTACATCTCCCGCTCTCGCCTGCTGGATGCGCGCCTGTGGATGAAACGTCCGCTGTGGCAGCGAATTGCCGAACGACTGTTTTACTTCTTTAGTCCGTTGCTGTAAAACGTGCCCAACGATGTTAAACAGGTAGTCATCATGGAAATGGATCTGAACAATCGCCTGACCGAAGACGAAACGCTCGAGCAGGCTTACGATATTTTTCTCGAACTGGCGGTTGATAACCTCGATCCCGCAGACGTTATTCTTTTCAATCTGCAGTTCGAAGAGCGTGGCGGCGCAGAGCTGTTTGATCCGTCAGAAGACTGGGCCGAGCATGTCGATTACGACCTCAACCCGGACTTCTTCGCCGAAGTGGTGATTGGCCTTGCGGACGAAGACGGCGGCGAAATTAACGATATTTTTGCCCGCGTTCTGCTGTGCCGGGAAAAAGACCATAAGCTTTGCCACATTCTCTGGCGCGAATAAAAGAAAAAGGCTGCGATAGCAGCCTTTTTTATTGATGGTGTTCGCTTAGAGCGGGTCAACTTTCAGACAAGAGACCGCGTGGCGGAAGCTCCCTTCCAGCACCGGGCGCGTTTTAGCACACTCCGGCCCCGCTATCGGGCAGCGCGTACGGAACACGCAGCCAGACGGCGGATTGATCGGGGATGGCAGTTCACCTTCCAGCAACTGAATACTTTTGTTCTTCTCCAGATCCGGATCGGGTACCGGCACTGCCGACATCAGCGCTTTGGTGTAAGGGTGCAGCGGATTGTGGTACACCTCATCGTAGGTGCCGAGCTCAACCGCGTGGCCTAAATACATGACCAGAACGCGGTCAGAGATGTGCTTCACCACCGCCAGGTCGTGGGCAATGAAGATCAGCGACAGCCCCATCTCGCGCTGCAGTTTTTGCAGCAGGTTAACCACCTGCGCCTGAATAGAGACGTCCAGCGCCGACACCGGTTCATCACAGATAATCAGCTTCGGCTCAAGGATCAGCGCACGGGCAATCCCGATACGCTGACACTGGCCGCCGGAAAACTCATGCGGGTAGCGGTTGATCAGGTTTGGCAGCAGCCCTACTTTCATCATCATCGCTTTTACGCGGTCACGCACTTCGGTGCGCGGCATTTTTGGATGATAAGTACGCAGCGGCTCAGCGATGATTTCGCCGATGGTCATACGCGGGTTCAGCGAGGCCAGCGGATCCTGGAAAATCATCTGGATATCGCTGCGCACATTGCGCCACTCTTCCGGCTTCATTCCCAGCAGATCTTTACCCAGCCAGGCAACCTTGCCGTCGGTAGCTTTCACCAGGCCGATGATGGCACGGGCAAAAGTCGACTTACCGCAGCCCGACTCCCCTACCACGCCCAGGGTTTCGCCTTCATACAGACGCAGCGTGACGCCATCTACCGCTTTCAGCGTTTTTGGTGGCTGCCAGAACCACTGCTTGCCATCCTTGATGTCGAAATGCACCTTCAGATCGGCGATTTCGAGCAATACGTTTCTTTTTTCGTCGATAGCGTTCATACCAGCTCCTCGTACGGCTTAAAGCAGGCGCGTAGACGGCCTGGTGCAAATTCCACCAGCGGTGGAGCGCTGTTACAGATCTCCATCGCATGCGGGCAGCGCGGCTGGAACGGACAGCCTTTCGGCAAGCGAAGCAGGTTTGGCGGGTTGCCCGGGATGGTTAACAGAGATTCACCCTCTGCATCGAGACGTGGTACAGCATTCAACAGACCGATAGAGTAAGGGTGCGCGGGTTGATAGAAGACATCGCGCGCTTTGCCATACTCCATGGTACGGCCGGCATACATCACCAGTACCTTATCGCAAATACCTGCCACAACCCCCAGGTCGTGGGTGATCATAATGATCGCGGTATTGAACTCACGCTTCAGTTCATTCAACAGGGTCATGATCTGCGCCTGCACGGTCACGTCCAGGGCTGTTGTCGGTTCATCGGCAATCAGCAGCTTAGGCCGGCAGAGCAGTGCCATAGCGATCATCACACGCTGACGCATCCCGCCAGAGAACTCGTGCGGGAACATGCGCATACGCTTACGTGCTTCGGGCATTTTCACCGCATCAAGCATTTTGACGGACTCTTCAAACGCTTCGGCTTTGCCCATCCCTTTGTGCAGCATCAGGACTTCCATCAGCTGTTTGCCCACACGCATGTAGGGGTTCAGGGAGGTCATCGGATCCTGGAAAATCATCGAAATCTGCTCGGCACGGAGCTTATTCAGCTCCTGCTCAGGCAAATTCAGGATCTCCCGGCCGTTGAATTTAGCAGAACCGCCAATAACGCCGTTCGCCGCCAACAGACCCATCAGCGCAAATGCCGTCTGGGATTTACCGGAACCCGACTCACCTACGATGCCCAGCGTCTCACCGGCGCGGAGGCTGAAATTGAGATCGTTTACCGCAGTCACATCGCCATCAGGCGTTTTAAAGGTGACGCGCAGATCTTTGACGTCCAGCAGCGCATTATCCTGCTGCTGTGCAATGGGTGCAGATGCCGTTTCAATAATTGTCATCACGGCGCTCCTTAGCGGTCTTTCGGATCGAGGGCATCACGCAGGCCATCGCCGATAAAGTTGAAACAAAACAGCGTCACGACCAGGAAACCAGCCGGGAACAGCAGCAGCCACGGTGAAACCTCCATGGAGTTGGCGCCATCGCTAAGCAACGCGCCCCAGCTGCTAAGCGGCTCCTGGGTACCCAGCCCGAGGAAGCTCAGGAAAGATTCGAACAGAATCATGCTTGGCACCAGCAGCGAGGCGTACACCACCACCACGCCGAGCACGTTCGGCACAATGTGGCGCACCACGATGTTGCCGGTAGAAACACCGCCAACCTGGGCCGCTTCGATGAACTCTTTACGCTTCAGGCTCAGGGTCTGACCACGCACAATACGCGCCATGTCCAGCCATGACACCATCCCGATCGCCACGAAGATCAGCAGGATGTTCTGACCAAAGAAGGTCACCAGCAGGATCACGAAGAACATAAACGGGAAGGAGTTAAGAATTTCCAGCAGACGCATCATTACCGAGTCCACTTTTCCGCCAAGATAGCCAGAAAGTGAACCGTACAGGGTACCGAGGATCACCGCGACGAAGGCTGCGGCAATACCCACCATCAGCGAGATACGACCCCCGATGGCTACGCGCACCAGCAAATCTCGCCCGGAGGAGTCGGTACCAAAATAGTGGCCCGATTCCGCATCAGGGGCGCTGGACATCATGCCCCAGTCGGTATCGAAATAGGTGAATTGCGACAGCATTGGCGCCAGCGTGACGAACAGGGCAATGAGCACCAGCACGATCAGACTGGCAACCGCCGCGCGGTTGTGCATAAAGCGACGGCGAGCATCCTGCCACAGGCTGCGTCCTTCCACTTCCAGCTTCTCACTGAAGTTTTCCAGCGCCTCGCTATTTTTCTTACTTAACATCATCGCGAGCTCCAGGATCAGTAGCGAATTTTCGGATCGATAACGGCATAGAGCACATCGACGATCGCGTTAAAGAGAATAGTCAGCGCACCGACGAGAATGGTCAGGCTCAGCACCAGCGAGTAGTCACGGTTAAGCGCACCGTTAACAAACAGCTGGCCGATACCCGGCAGACCATAAATGGTTTCGATAACCATTGAGCCGGTGATAATGCCGACAAACGCCGGACCTAAGTAGGAGAGCACGGGCAACAGCGCAGGTTTCAAAGCGTGACGGAAAATGATCCGACGCATTGGCAGCCCTTTCGCACGCGCAGTACGGATGAAGTTAGAGTGCAGAACTTCAATCATTGAACCACGGGTGATACGCGCAATACTGGCGATATAAGCCAGTGACAACGCCACCATTGGCAAAATCATGAATTTCAGTGCCCCGCCGTTCCAGCCGCCGCCGGGCAGCCATTTCAGCGTGATAGCGAATATCATGACCAGTAACGGCGCCACGACAAAGCTCGGTATGACGACCCCGGTCATTGCCACCCCCATTACTGCATAATCCCATTTTGAGTTTTGTTTAAGCGCGGCGATGACGCCGGCAGTGACGCCGAGAACCAGAGCCAGCAAGAATGCTGCAGCGCCTAATTTAGCCGAAACGGGGAAGCTCGAGGCCACCAGATCGTTTACGGAATAGTCTTTATATTTAAATGACGGTCCAAAATCGCCGTGCGCCAGCTGCTTCAAATAATTGAAGTACTGAGTGGAGATCGGATCGTTTAAATGATATTTCGCCTCGATATTGGCCATTACCTCTGGCGGTAATGTACGTTCACCGGTAAATGGACTCCCCGGCGCGAGACGCATCATAAAGAAGGAGATCGTAATAAGAATAAATAGTGTTGGAATCGCTTCAAGACAGCGACGTAGGATAAATTTCAACATTGCCCGTACCTTCTGGCGTGTGCCTATATAGTGTCACGATGATTAGACACAGTGGGGCGAGCGCTGCCCGCCCCACTTATTGCCATTAATGCTTGATAATATACAAGTTTTTAACGTAGATATTATCCATCGGGTCTTTACCGGTATATCCACCTACCCACGGTTTCACCAGACGGGCGTTCACGTAGTAGTAGACCGGCACAATCGCGGAGTCTTTATCCAGTTGCTGTTCAGCTTTGGAGTAGAGCTCGGAACGCTGGGCTTCGTCAGTCGCTTTCAGCGTATCGCCAATCAGCTTGTCGAACGCTGGGCTCTTGTAGTGCGCCGTGTTGTTCGAGCTGTCGCTCAGCATTGTGTTCAGGAAGGAAGTCGGTTCGTTGTAGTCTGCACACCAGCCAGCACGCGCTACATCGAAGGTGCCCTGATGGCGGCTATCCAGGAAGGTTTTCCACTCCTGGTTTTCCAGCTTCACGTTCGCACCCAGGTTCTTTTTCCAGATGGAAGAGACGGCGATAGCCAGTTTCTTGTGCAGGTCAGAAGTGTTGTACAGCAGGCTGAAGGACAACGGCTTGTCAGCGGTAAAGCCCGCTTCGGCCAGCAGTTTCTTCGCTTCTTCGTTACGTTTTTCCTGAGACCAGCCGAACCACTCAGGCTGAGTCAGTTTCGCGCCATCGGTATACGGAGGGGTGTAGCTGTATGCCGGCAGATCGCCCTGGTTTTTCACCTTGTTAACGATGATGTCGCGATCCAGCGCCAGTTTCAGCGCGGTACGAACACGAACGTCATTGAATGGCGCTTTCTGGTTGTTGATTTCGTAATAGTAAGTACACAGATACGGGTCAACATGGACTTCAGCCGGGATCTCTTTCTTCAGTTTCTGGAACAGTTCGATCGGCATGTTGTTATAGGTCATGTCGATTTCACCGCTGCGATAGCGGTTAACGTCAGTCACTTCTGAAGAGATTGGCAGGTAAGTTACCTGGTTAATAACGGTCTTGGCGTTATCCCAGTAGTTAGTGTTACGCACCAGGTCGATACGTTCGTTAACAACCCAGTCTTTCAGCTTATAGGCGCCGTTGGTCACGATATTTGCTGGCTGAGTCCACTTATCACCAAATTTCTCAACCGCAGCTTTTGGAACCGGGGAGACGGACGGGTGAACCAGAAGTTTGTAGAAGTAAGGAACCGGCTCGCTCAGGGTCACTTCGAAAGTATTATCATCAAGCGCCTTAACGCCCAGATCGGTGACCGGTTTTTTGCCAGTGATGATGTCATCAATGTTGGCAATATGACCGTACTGCAGATAGCTCGCATACGGAGAGGCAGTGTTTGGATCTGCCAGGCGCTGCCAGCTATAGACGAAATCGTGTGCGGTAACAGGAGAGCCATCTGACCATTTCGCATCTTTACGCAGATGGAAGGTCCAGACTTTACCGTCTTTGTTTTCCCATTTTTCAGCCACACCCGCTACCGGGTGGCCATTTACATCAGAGACCAGCAGACCTTCGAAGAGATCGCGGTTAACGTTGGACTCAGGTACACCTTCAATTTTGTGCGGATCCAGAGACTGAACCTCGGCACCGTTGTTACGCACCAGCGTCTGTTTTTCCGCCAGTTGTACTCCAGCAGGAACGTCTGCAGCCATTGCAACGTTGCCTGCGATTAGCGCAGTCAAAATTCCCGCCGCTACCAGACTTTTTTTTGTGATGATGGACATTGTGTTGGTACTCCACTCATTATAATTACTGGTTTTTACCAGCCTGTTTAATTCCCCTGTTGGGGTTTCCTGACAACCCAGGAGTTTATGTGGCTGTCAGGTGTTTTTACTGCCTGCTATCACCGACTTTACTATTACCGGTGGTTCGTTCGACCACCTTATGTCGATTTTTCACACCCCTCTCCTGTCAGAGAGATGTATTTTTTTGTGAAAACGAAAACCTCAAATACAAATGATTCTCATCTTCGTGATATCTGCTGAAATTATAAGGCCGGAAAGTACCAAATGGCTGTAACCGGTGCCAATACATTTTGCAAATTTGTTAAGCAATTCTCTTTTACGAAAGATAATGACGCTTTGTGGGCTACCCTGCCGCGCATCGAAACCAGACAAATAATGCCAACTTTCAATGGGATAAAGAATGATGATGCACCCCGATCGTTACGAATCCAGAGGCGAGAGGCAATCTGTACAAAAAATTAACAACTGTCTATTTTTTAGCACATTCATCTACATGAATCATCAAATTACTAATATCATTTCATTAATCCCTCAGCAAGCCCCAGAGTATGGTGTGAGTAAAATAACAGGGTGGTTGCGTGTAATGTGAGCTTCAGAAGTGAGGATGTATAGACAAACTATTGAAAGTTAAGGGAACAAAATGATGAGTGGAAGTTCTTATCTTTCATGAAATTTTCAACTTTTATTATAGGATTTACTAATAATGATGAAAAAAAGCGAAGCCATTAGCTCCGCTCTTTCGTATGAAATAGTTATGACAAGAGTCCTGGGAATATCGACTTAATTCCAGTGACTATAAATTCAATACCCAGAGCCATTAACAATAACCCCATTATACGGGTGATCACGTTAATACCGGTCTGGCCCAGCAGACGAACCAGCCAGGGTGCCATGCGGAAGACGCCCCAACAACATAACGCAAACAGCGCAATGGCGAGGGAAAAGCCGATTAAGTGCATCCAGTTATGGTATCGGGTTCCCCAGACTATCGTTGAACTGATTGCCCCAGGCCCCGCCATTAAGGGCAGCGCCAGCGGCACCACGCCAATACTTTCGCGTATCGCGGTTTCTGATTTCTCTTGTTTGTTCTGCTTATCTTCCCCGAGCTTGCCGCTGATCATCGACATCGCAATGGTAACCACCAGAATCCCCCCGGCGATCCTGAACGAATCGATGGAGATGCCGAAAATCTGCAATATGGAATCGCCAAGATAGAGCGAGGTCAGCAGGATGATCGCCACCGACAAGTTTGCGGTGAGGTTGGTTTTGTTCCTCGCCACGGCCGACTGGTAGCTGGTCATGCTGATAAACACGGGAATGATACCGACCGGGTTAACTAACGCGAAAAGACCAATAAAAAATTTAAAATAGGTTTGAAAATCAAAGAGCGATAGATCCACTGTTAGCTCCGGTAAAACGCAGTGCCTGATAAATAAGGGTGGGAATAATAACCGCGCTGAAGATACGCTTTTTAGACCCAGACTTCATCACAATATTGCTTAATCCCTGCATTTGGGAATGTAAAATATTTGTATACTGAATGAGTCATTATGGTTCAATAATTTACGGAACTCATTAACACCTGATGAAATCACACGAAATGCCCCTGCTGAAAGGTATCAGCTTATGGATAAATTGATTTGGATCATGATTTTCGTACTCAGAAGTGAGTAATCTTGATTACGCCACCAGGGAGTTTCAATACTACTCAATAAGGTGTTGAAAGGAGGCTCTTTTAGTAAGTCAGGGGTTGCATAAACAAGATAAACCATTGATTTAAATGTGAGATAAGCAAGTCACTTGCGCACTGTCTATACTGTTTGTCGTGTCGAGCAGCTGATTTACTAAAAGAGTTTAACTTTATCAGGAGAGCATTATGGCTGTTACTAATGTCGCTGAACTTAACGCACTTGTAGAGCGCGTAAAAAAAGCCCAGCGTGAATATGCCAATTTCACCCAAGAACAGGTTGATAAAATCTTCCGCGCCGCCGCTCTGGCTGCTGCAGATGCTCGAATCCCTCTCGCTAAAATGGCCGTTGCCGAATCCGGTATGGGTATCGTTGAAGACAAAGTGATTAAAAACCACTTCGCTTCAGAGTATATCTACAACGCCTATAAAGATGAGAAAACCTGCGGGGTGCTGTCTGAAGATGATACCTTCGGCACTATCACTATCGCAGAACCTATCGGCATCATTTGCGGTATCGTTCCAACCACCAACCCAACCTCTACCGCTATCTTCAAATCGCTCATCAGCCTGAAGACCCGTAACGCAATTATCTTCTCTCCACATCCGCGTGCCAAAGATGCGACCAATAAAGCTGCAGATATCGTACTGCAGGCCGCTATCGCAGCGGGTGCACCGAAAGATTTAATCGGCTGGATCGATCAGCCTTCTGTTGAACTGTCCAATGCGCTGATGCACCACCCGGACATTAACCTGATCCTCGCGACCGGTGGTCCAGGTATGGTTAAAGCCGCTTACAGCTCTGGTAAACCTGCCATCGGTGTAGGTGCCGGTAATACCCCGGTCGTTATCGACGAAACAGCGGATATCAAACGTGCTGTGGCATCTGTACTGATGTCTAAAACCTTCGATAACGGTGTTATCTGTGCGTCTGAACAGTCTGTGGTTGTTGTTGATTCAGTATACGATGCCGTTCGCGAACGTTTTGCCAGCCACGGCGGCTACATGCTGCAGGGTAAAGAGCTGAAAGCCGTTCAGGACATCATCCTGAAAAATGGCGCGCTGAACGCGGCTATCGTAGGTCAGCCAGCGTATAAAATTGCTGAACTTGCAGGCTTTACCGTTCCTGCTTCTACCAAGATTTTGATTGGTGAAGTCACGGTTGTTGATGAAAGCGAGCCATTTGCGCACGAAAAACTTTCCCCTACTCTTGCCATGTACCGCGCAAAAGATTTCGACGACGCGGTAGAAAAAGCAGAGAAACTGGTGGCAATGGGCGGTATCGGTCATACCTCTTGCCTGTACACCGACCAGGATAACCAGCCAGAACGTGTTGCTCACTTCGGTCAGAAGATGAAAACCGCACGTATCCTGATCAACACCCCGGCTTCTCAGGGTGGTATCGGTGACCTGTATAACTTCAAACTCGCGCCTTCCCTGACTCTGGGTTGTGGTTCCTGGGGTGGTAACTCCATCTCTGAAAACGTTGGTCCTAAGCACCTGATCAACAAGAAAACCGTTGCTAAGCGAGCTGAGAACATGTTGTGGCATAAACTTCCGAAATCTATCTACTTCCGTCGTGGCTCACTGCCAATCGCGCTGGATGAAGTGATTACTGATGGCCACAAACGTGCGCTCATCGTGACTGACCGTTTCCTGTTCAACAACGGCTATGCAGACCAGATTACCTCGGTACTGAAAGCGTCCGGCGTTGAAACGGAAGTGTTCTTCGAAGTTGAAGCGGATCCAACGCTGAGCGTGGTTCGTAAAGGTGCTGAACTGGCCAACTCCTTCAAACCAGACGTGATTATCGCGCTGGGCGGCGGTTCCCCGATGGACGCAGCAAAAATCATGTGGGTGATGTACGAGCATCCTGAAACCCACTTTGAAGAACTGGCGCTGCGCTTTATGGACATCCGTAAACGTATCTACAAGTTCCCGAAAATGGGCGTAAAAGCGAAAATGATCGCGGTAACCACCACGTCCGGTACCGGTTCAGAAGTGACTCCGTTTGCGGTTGTTACCGACGATGCAACTGGTCAAAAATACCCACTGGCTGACTATGCCCTGACCCCGGATATGGCGATTGTTGACGCCAACCTGGTGATGGACATGCCGAAATCGCTCTGCGCATTCGGCGGTCTGGATGCGGTCACCCACGCTCTGGAAGCATACGTCTCCGTACTGGCTTCCGAGTTCTCCGACGGTCAGGCCTTGCAGGCTCTGAAACTGCTGAAAGAGAACCTGCCAGCCTCGTATAATGAAGGGTCTAAAAACCCGGTAGCACGCGAGCGTGTCCACAGTGCAGCAACCATCGCCGGTATCGCGTTTGCTAACGCCTTCCTGGGTGTTTGCCACTCTATGGCGCACAAACTGGGCTCTCAGTTCCACATTCCTCACGGTCTGGCGAACGCCCTGTTGATTGGCAACGTCATCCGCTATAACGCCAATGACAACCCAACCAAGCAGACTGCTTTCAGCCAGTACGATCGTCCACAAGCGCGTCGTCGTTACGCTGAAATTGCAGACCATCTGGGTCTGAGCGCACCGGGCGACCGCACTGCCGCGAAGATCGAGAAACTGCTGGCATGGCTCGACAGCATCAAAGCTGAACTGGGTATCCCTAAATCTATCCGCGAAGCCGGTGTTCAGGAAGCTGACTTCCTGGCTCACGTGGATAAACTGTCTGAAGATGCTTTCGATGACCAGTGTACTGGCGCTAACCCGCGTTACCCTCTGATCGCTGAGCTGAAACAGATTCTGCTGGATACTTACTATGGCCGCGAATACACCGAAGGTGAAACTGCTGCGCCTAAAGTTGAAATGCCAGTCAAGGCCGATAAGAAAGCGAAGAAAAGCGCTTAATTAACGGCCCAACAAAAAACCCGCCTTCTGGCGGGTTTTTTTATATATGGGGTTAACTGAGAATTGATTAAGTATTAACGGCGGTAGGCTTCTTGAATTGCGGTCAGGGAGCCCACTACCAGCGCGTCCTTATAGTGCTTGCGGCAGACCGATACGTAACGTTCGTTCCCCCCTATTACCACCTGCTCCCCTTCTGCATAAGGTTTACCATGCTGATCCAGACGCAGCACCATGCTCGCCTTACGTCCGCAGAAACAGATGGTTTTCAATTCCACCAGTTTATCTGACCATGCCAACAAATACTGGCTGCCAATAAACAACTCACCACGAAAATCCGTACGCAGGCCATAACAGAGCACAGGAATATCCAGTTCATCGACCACTTCTGAAAGTTCATGAACCTGCTGACGGGTTAAAAATTGGCTCTCATCGACCAGCACGCAGTGGATGGGCTGACGCGCATGTTCGGCGCGGATATCCTCAAGCAGGCAGGTCTGCGGGTTATAAAGCCGGGCGGGAGAAGAGAGTCCAATTCGTGAACTGACTTTACCGCTGCCAAAGCGATCGTCAATCTCAGCGGTATAGACGACAGTCCGCATCCCGCGTTCCTGGTAATTGTAGGAGGATTGCAGCAGCGCCGTCGACTTACCGGCGTTCATTGCTGAATAGTAAAAATACAGTTGTGCCATTGGCCGTAAAACCCTAATGAATGTGTATTATTCCCGATGCGGCATTGTACCATATTTTGTCGGGGCATCCGTCTGGCCTTGCAACAGGCGGCATAGCCGCGCCGCGATGGAGTTGCTATTAAAATCTAAAATAAAGCGAATGGCATGTAACAAGAACCACTGTAAGTTCTGGAAAATGCAGTTATTTATTGCTTAATGTAATGCAGAAAAAATCCGAAATTAATTAAGAATTCCTAAGGATTACTGTCTATAACGCGCTAATACAAATGGTTGATATTTATCCCTGGAAACTATAATGCTGTGGGAACCGTCACAAAAGAAAGCGATTACCGTCAGGTTAAATCCGCATCTTTTGATAACTAACGTCGCTTTCAACTGAGTAAATTTAAGTTAGCGTATTTAATAATATCGTCAGATATTGGCTATTTTTTGAATTCCTTACATTCTGCCCTATTGCACATATCAATTTATGCCTCTATTATTACCTCAACAAACCCCACAATATAAGTTTGAGATTACTACAATGAGCGAAGCACTTAAAATTCTGAACAACATCCGTACTCTTCGCGCGCAGTCAAGAGAATGCACACTTGAAACGCTTGAAGAAATGCTGGAAAAATTAGAAGTCGTAGTTAATGAGCGTCGTGAAGAAGAAAATGCTGCTGCTGCAGAAATCGAAGAGCGTACTCGTAAACTGCAACAATATCGCGAAATGCTGATTGCTGATGGTATTGATCCTAACGAATTACTGAACAGCATGGCTGCGGCTAAATCTGGCACCAAGGCTAAACGTGCAGCTCGTCCGGCTAAATATAGCTACATCGATGAGAACGGCGAATCTAAAACCTGGACTGGCCAGGGCCGTACCCCAGCTGTTATCAAGAAAGCCATGGATGAACAAGGCAAACAGCTGGACGACTTCCTGATCAAGGAATAATCCAGAACGCTTTATAAAAAATCCCGCTTAAGGCGGGATTTTTTTATGCCCCTGTTTTATTGACAGAGACATCAGGTTACAGATTGTCTTATTAAGACTCATCCTGGTGGGCATAAAAAAACCGGAGCCATGACTGGCACCGGTTTCAGAGTGGATAAAGCGAGCTTAGTTTTTAATACCCAGCGTCTCTTTCAACCAACCCTTGAATTCTTCACCCAGTGACTGGTGACGAATCCCATATTCTACAAACGCCTGCATGTAACCGAGTTTATTACCGCAGTCATGGCTTTTACCTTTCATATGGTAGGCTTCAACGGTCTCTTTCTCGATCAGCATATCGATACCGTCGGTCAGCTGAATTTCATCACCGGCGCCTGGAGGGGTTTTAGCCAGCAGCGGCCAGATTTCCGCACTCAGGACATAACGCCCTACCACCGCCAGATTAGACGGCGCTACGTCGGCTTTAGGCTTCTCTACAACGCCTACCATAGGTACGCTCTCGCCTGGCTGCAGCGCAATGCCTTTGCAGTCTACAACGCCGTATGCGGTTACGTCTTCGACAGGCTCAACCATAATCTGGCTGCTGCCGGTATCGTCGAAACGTTTGATCATTTCAGCCAGGTTATCCTGAGAAAGATCGGATTCAAATTCATCAAGGATAACGTCTGGCAGAATAACCGCGACAGGTTCATTGCCTACAACCGGGTGTGCACACAGTACGGCATGACCCAGACCTTTTGCCAGCCCCTGACGCACCTGCATAATAGTGACGTGAGGCGGGCAAATAGACTGAACTTCTTCCAGCAGCTGGCGCTTAACACGTTTTTCCAGCATGGCTTCAAGTTCAAAACTGGTATCGAAATGGTTTTCGATAGAGTTTTTGGATGAATGCGTTACCAGCACAATTTCAGTAATGCCAGCGGCAATACATTCATTGACCACATACTGGATTAATGGCTTATCAACGAGTGGCAGCATCTCTTTTGGAATTGCCTTCGTTGCCGGCAGCATACGGGTTCCTAACCCAGCAACCGGGATAACGGCCTTTGTGACTTTCGAATTTAGGGCAGCCATTGAAACTCTCCTGAACTGTTCAAGTTTTGAACTTATCTGCATAAATAACGCGTTTAGTATATCAGTCTCAGTTACCAGTCCGGGTCTGAAAAGGACGCGCTACCGATTAATTAGGATAAATACGAATGAAACTGGCAGTGATAGTAGCACTGCCCTTGAAACGACGGTAAAGCTATCTGTGGAGATATATTACAAATGCTTATTCCGTAGACAACATTAAGCGTAAACGGCCGCCTGCCCCCCAAATTTGACACTGCCAGGATGCGCAGCGGTGACTTATTTGGTTTAGATAGGTATTTCCTAAAGTACCTAAAGGGACGCCGTTACTGACCTGAATATGATGTTCCCCAGTATTAAGCGTGGCATTAAGCCCAGCGGAGACCAAAATCAAATTTTTTAAACCGCTATGGTAATAACCTACCAGTAACGGGAATTGTCCCGGTAAATTTGCCTGACGCAGCAGCTGATTAACCTGTTTAAGCAAGCTGCCCAACTCGGGGAGCCGCTGCCGCTGATGAGAAAGCTGTTCTTGCAATAAACCGTTAAACAATGCGCGTAACAATAAAGCAGCCAGGACGCCATTATCCCCTGCGCGGGTAACATCCAGACAATAAAATGCCAGATCGTTATCCGATAACGGTGCAATATCCAGCACCAGTCCCGGCTTGTCGGCAGCAACCAGCTGGCGATAATTAACCTTGCACTCGGCGATGGTCTGCTGAACCGGAGGCTGTAATTCTTTCAGTAATTTCGCTGCCGCATGGGGGTTATTGACCAGTGCATCCCAGTCCTGGAAGAGGCGTTCTTCCTCTTCCACACGTGAATTGAACATATTGGGATAAAGGCAAGCGAAGACGGTTTCCCGCAGACGATTGAGATCTTTCACTGGTTTGAGCAGTACGTCCTGCACGCCCAGACGAAGCGCTTTCGCGATGTCAGCCATATTCTCGGTGGCTGAAATCACCAGCACGGGCGTCTGATCGCCTTCATTGCGGAGGTGCTCGACGAGCGCCAGGCCATTCATACGCGGCATGGCGAGATCGCAGATCATCAGATCGGGCTTCATGCCCATCATAATTTCCAGTGCGTCGATACCATCACCGGCCAGTGCTGTTGTTGCACCTAACGATGAGAGCCAGGAGTCAAGCAGTGAACGGAAAACGGGCTCGTCTTCGACAATCAGGATATGTTTTCCGGCCAATGGTTGCGTCATGTTTTCTCCCCGGGCTGACAGTAGATCAATAGTGGCACGCTATCGGTACTATCGCCTGTCAGATTTTGCTGAAGTAATCAAAAAAAGGGGCGCTCAGTGTGTCGTGCGCACCAAAGGTATCAATTCATCCATTTTCTTTTCGACAGCTTGCACGCCTGCCGTAATGGCTGCTTCTGCCCGATGAAAATCGAGCGTCGAGATTTGCGGACAAAAAGGTTGAATCAGAATATCAGGTGGATCGCCCGCCATGCGGTTGCGTTTTAGGCGATTTTCTAGCACCTGGATGGAGGTCGTCATAATTTCCATTGCCGTAGGTGCCGCAACCAATTTACGCGCTGTAAAGCGTCCTAACCGTTCACGAAGGCGTTCATGCCATACTCGCTCCTCGCTACTGGTTTCATCAGAATGCGTGTTTACTGGCATAAGGTCTTGCTGCATAAGATGGGCATCATGCTGGAGATCAACTGCAATAACGATATCCGCGCCCATGGCGCGCGTCAGGGAGATAGGAATGGGGTTAACGACACCGCCATCCACCAGCCAGTAACCATTGTGCGGGACCGGTGCCATTAAGCCCGGCATACTGCAGGAGGCGCGAACGGCAAGGTGGATATCCCCTTCGGTGAACCAGAGTTCCCGGCCGGTGCTAAGGTTGGTGGCAACGGCGCCGAAGGGACGTTGGCAATCGGCAAAGTCGCTCAGCGGCATAACCTGACGGTACTGGTTGAAGACACGTTCACCGCGCAGTAACCCGCCACGTTGCCAGGAGAGATCCATCAGGCGCAGCACGTCCCAGTAGCTGAAAGAACGTACCCAGGTTTCCAGCTCGGGTAATTTGCCACAGGAGTACGCAGCACCCACCAGAGAACCAATCGAACAGCCTGCAACTATATCAATTTCGATACCAAGACGTTGTAAGGCATTGATCACACCTATATGCGACCAGCCCCGGGCCGCACCCGACCCTAAAGCCAGTCCAATTTTAACCTTTCTCATTCTTACCGTTTAGCGTCCCCTGGACTCCTGACAATGGCGTCATTCCAACCGCTCAGTTAACATAGTGCCACCCTGGCGTTTTCGCCGTTATTTTAGCTTTCAGGAAGAGAATGGTGTCTCAACTCTGTCCCTGTGGTAGCGCTCTCGAGTATAGCCTATGTTGCCAGCGATATCTTTCTGGTGAACAGGTTGCTCCTGATCCGTCACACCTTATGCGTTCACGTTACAGTGCTTTTGTGAGCCGTGACGCAAACTATCTGATAAAAACCTGGCATCCATCCTGTCAGGCTGAGACTTTTCGTCAGGAGATTGAAGCCGGTTTTGCTCATACCGAATGGCGCGGCCTCACCCTTTTTGACACGGCCACAGGCCATGACGAAAACGAAGGTTTTGTCAGCTTTGTCGCCCGATTTTCCGAGCAGGGAAAAGCCGGGGCGATTATCGAGCGTTCCCGTTTCTTAAAGGAAGGGGGACAGTGGTACTATATTGATGGTACTCGTCCGCAGTTTGGCCGTAATGACCCCTGCCCCTGCGGATCAGGTAAAAAATTTAAAAAGTGCTGCGGGCAGTAGTCCCTGGCCACCTATAACAAGCCAACAATCAACAGGATTTACCGGCAATGCAATCAATTCAACGCAAAGTCTTGCGCACTATTTGTCCTGACCAGAAAGGTCTCATCGCCCGCATTACCAACATTTGTTACAAGCACGAACTGAATATTGTGCAAAATAATGAGTTTGTTGATCATCGCACCGGCCGTTTCTTTATGCGTACCGAGCTGGAAGGGATTTTTAACGACGCCACGCTGCTGGCAGATCTGGATGGTGCGTTGCCGGAAGGTTCGGTTCGCGAGTTAACCCCAGCGGGTCGTCGTCGCATTGTCATTCTGGTCACTAAAGAGGCGCATTGTCTGGGTGATCTGCTGATGAAAGCGAACTACGGCGGGCTGGATGTTGAGATCGCTGCGGTAATTGGCAACCACGATACCCTGCGCACGCTGGTTGAACGTTTTGATATTCCTTTCCAGTTGGTCAGCCACGAGGGGCATACCCGCGAAGAGCATGATGCGTTAATGGCAGATGCCATTGATGCCTATAACCCGGATTACGTGGTTCTGGCGAAATATATGCGCGTATTGACCCCCTCTTTCGTGGCGCGTTTCCCGAACAAGATTATCAATATTCACCACTCGTTCCTGCCTGCCTTTATCGGCGCGCGCCCTTATCATCAGGCCTATGAGCGTGGTGTTAAAATCATTGGCGCCACTGCACACTACGTGAACGATAACCTGGATGAAGGTCCTATCATCATGCAGGACGTGATTCATGTGAATCATACCTATACCGCAGAGGATATGATGCGTGCCGGACGCGATGTTGAGAAAAACGTCTTAAGCCGCGCGTTGTATCAGGTGCTGGCGCAACGTGTGTTCGTCTACGGTAACAGAACAATTATTCTTTAATCCTTTGGGAAATGAATTGATTAGCTTTGCACCTTTACGGATAAAAAGCAGGCAAACAACGTCATTTACCTAAAGGAATGCTTTACAGGGGCGTCTCATTTGATATGATGCGCCCCGCTTCCAACAGGAAGCAGGCCAGTAATAGCATTACCCAGTGGTGGGGTTCCCGAGCGGCCAAAGGGAGCAGACTGTAAATCTGCCGTCATCGACTTCGAAGGTTCGAATCCTTCCCCCACCACCATTATTCACCACAGCAATGTGGTAACACCGGTGAGTTAACGTAAAGTTTGCGCTTATCGGGAAGGGTGAGAACCTTCGACTAAGGTTCGACTCTCGCGAAAGCGAGAGAACGTTGCAAAAAGCAACGGCCCGAAGGGTGAGGAGCGAAGCGACGAATAATCCTTCCCCCACCACCATCTTCATGCAGTACCTCAAAATAGTATTACCCCTGGTGGGGTTCCCGAGCGGCCAAAGGGAGCAGACTGTAAATCTGCCGTCATCGACTTCGAAGGTTCGAATCCTTCCCCCACCACCATCACTTACCTGTCGCTACAAACTTTCTCTTAGTTCAGTGCTCCATATTCTCCGAAGCGGGAAGGATGAGAAGCTTCGACCAAGGTTCGATTCGAGCGAAGCGAGAAAGCGTTGCCGCAGGCAACGACCCGAAGGGCGAGGCGCAGCGCGCCGAGTAATCCTTCCCCCACCACCATCACTTACCTGTCGCTACAAACACTCTCTCATTCACTGATGCACCATTAGCAGCTGCAGTTACATCGGCGGCAACCGGCGTTTTACCGGCGAACTCTTCACAATTGACGTGTTGCACTGGGCATGTTCGGCCAGACCGTCCAGCAGCGTATCCAGCTGACCGATAGAGCGCACCACCAGCCTGATCACAAAGCAATCCTCCCCCGTGACCTTATCGCTTTCAATGCACTCAGGCATGGCCTGAATATATTTATCAACCTTGTGCAGTAACCCTGGCAATGGCCGCACGCGCACCAGCGCCTGCAAGGTATACCCCAACGCCGCGAGATCCACGCGTGCGCCATAACCCTGAATCACGCCACGCTCTTCGAGCCGCTTCAGACGTTCGGCCGTGCTGGGCGATGTCAGTCCAACCCGGCTGCTAAGCACCTTTAACGACATGCGCGCATCTTCAACCAGACAGGCCAGTATTTGCCGATCGATTTCATCAAGCAGGCTTTCCATCAGTTTCACCTTATTTAAAAAAGCATTTAACCCATTTCGCCTTATTTCCTCTCTGTAAAACATATCAGACTTTTTCGACAATAGAGCCTCAATCAGGAGGTGTGCGATGCAAGATATTCATAAAGGCGTCTGGCAGATGGGTCTGGCGATGCTCATTTCAGGCTCAATTGGCGCGTTTGTTCTTCTTTCTGGTCTGCCGGTGACGGACGTCGTTTTCTGGCGCTGCGCGATCGGCGCCGTAACGCTGCTGGCTTTTATTCGGATCGGCAATAAACCGTTCAGCACCCTCACCCGCACTGCGCTGACGCTGGCAGTTATCGGCGGGATCGCCCTGGTGGTGAACTGGTTACTTCTTTTCGCGGCCTATACGCGCATCTCGATAGGGCTGTCGACCGTGGTCTATAACACTCAGCCTTTCATGCTGGTAATGATGGGGATGTTTTTAGGAGAACGCGTCAGTCTGGTGAAATGGGGGTGGCTGCTGCTCGCTTTTACGGGCGTGGTGATTTTGCTCTCCAGTGAACTTACCGGTGACCATAACGCTGAATGGCTTACGGGCATCGGGCTGGCGCTCGGCGCGGCTTTTTTCTATGCGCTTACAGCAATCATTACCCGTAAGCTCTCCTCCGTCACGCCGCAACATATTGCCTTTATTCAGGTACTGGTGGGCGTGGTGATGCTGTTGCCGATGACGCATATGCCTACGTTTTCGGGCGATTTCCCGTGGCCCATTTTACTCACCCTTGGGGTCGTCCATACCGGCATCATGTATCAGTTGCTCTACAGCGCGATTCAGAAACTACCAACGCCCATCACCGGCTCCCTCTCTTTTATCTATCCGGTAGTGGCTATCCTGGTCGATAACCTGGTGTTTGGTCACTCACTGAATCTGACACAGCTGGCGGGCGGCGCACTGATACTGTTTGCGGCGGCGGGTAACAATCTGGGCTGGGGCGAAAAAAAACCCCGCGAGTGCGGGGTTGATATCAAAACGGTGGATTAGCGACGGGCACGTACCAGCTGGTATCTGCGCGTCAGGTACTCTACCGGCGCGCTCCAGATGTGCACCAAACGTGAGAACGGGAACAGCACAAACAGCGTCATCCCCAGCACCAGGTGCACGCGGAAGACAAAGGCCACGCCGTCCAGATGCTCAGAGGCCCCGCCGTGGAAGGTCACCACGGATTGGGCCCAACCCACGAGCTTCATCATCTCACTGCCGTCCATATGCTGCGCAGAGAACGGAATGGTCAGCAGGCCGAGCGCACACTGCACCATCAGCAGGGTAAGGATCAGAATATCCGCGCCGGTAGTCGTCGCACGCACGCGTGGGCTAAACAGACGGCGTTTCAGCAGTAATAAGCCCCCCACCAGGGTCATCACCCCGCAGGCGCCGCCTGCCAGCATTGCCATTTTCTGTTTCACTTCGATCGGCAACCAGGCTTCATACATCCAGTGCGGCGTTAGCATCCCCAGGAAGTGACCGGCGAAAATCCCCAGGATCCCGATGTGAAACAGGTTAGAGGCCAGGTTCATCCCTTTGCGGTCCAGCATCTGGCTGGAGGCCGCACGCCAGCTATACTGGCCATAGTCATAACGCAGCCAGCTTCCCACCAGGAATACGGTGCCCGCAATGTACGGGTAGATGTCAAAGAAGAACATATTCAGGAAGTGCATTATTGCTGTCCTCCGTTAGAGATATTCAAATATTGCGGGGCAACGGCTCCGGCAAAACGACGCTGGTGAGCCGAGATTTCAGACTCGCCGCAATTCTGGTCAGCAAAGAATTTCACCTGCTCCTCTTCCCAGACGGCATCCAGCGCCTGTGGGGTATCATCGCGGGCTTCGTCCGCGATTTTTTCCGCCACTTTCTCACTGTCGATTGCCGCTTTTGCCAGTTTCACCAGCAGTTCGAACAGAACGGCATACGCGCTTTCACGCTGTTGCAGACGCGCGTTCAGCAATGCCAGAATCGGCGCGATATCCTGCAAACCGCCCAGCGCCTCTTCTTTCGGCAGCTGCGCCAGATACTCCAGATAGAGCGGCAGATGATCCGGCAGCTCACGGCTGTCGAGCTGCAGGCCATGCTGCTCGTACTGCGCCATCAGATCCACCATCGCCTGACCGCGGTCGCGGGATTCACCGTGTACGTGTTCGAACAGCAGCAGCGAGGTTGCGCGGCCACGGTCGAACAGCTGGCTGTAGTCTGCCTGCGCATCAAGCAGATCGCGCGCAAGCAGATCGCGCAGGAACACGCCCAGCTTCTGGGCATCGGCTTTATCCAGATTTTCAGATGACGCGAGTGCATCGAAGAGTTCCTGTTGATGCTGCGCAAGCGCAGCATCCGGGTACTCGAGCAGACGCGAAACAATGACGAGTTCAATCATTGGTGCGGCTCCGTTTTGCTGGTCACATCCATGGCATCGATGCGGCGGCTGTTAAACAGGTTGAATTTGGTGTCAGACCCGTGGCAACCATCACCAAAGGTAAAACCACATCCGCTTTTTTCCGGGAAGGCTTCGCGCGCCTGCTCACGGTGGCTGCTCGGCACCACGAAACGGTCTTCGTAGTTCGCAATGGCCAGATAGCGGTACATCTCCTGCGCCTGCGCTTCCGTCAGACCTACCTCTTCCAGGGCACGGGTATCAATCACACCGTCCACGGTTTCAGTACGTTTGAAGTGACGCATTGCCAGCATACGTTTCAGCGCCAGCAGGACCGGCTGGGTATCCCCTGCGGTGAGCAGGTTCGCCAGATACTGAACCGGGATACGCAGGCTTTCTACGTCCGGCAGAACGCCATTGCTGCCCAGTTCACCTGCGTCAGCCGCAGACTGAATCGGAGACAGAGGCGGCACATACCAGACCATCGGCAGCGTGCGGTATTCCGGATGCAGCGGCAGCGCCAGCTTCCAGTCCATCGCCATCTTGTACACCGGCGATTGCTGCGCCGCGTCGATCACGCTCTGCGGTACGCCATCTTTCAGCGCCTGCGCAATCACTTTCGGATCGTTCGGATCGAGGAACACATCCAGCTGGCGCTGATACAGATCTTTTTCGTTCTCGGTGCTGGCTGCGGTTTCAATCGCGTCCGCGTCGTACAGCAGCACGCCGAGGTAACGGATACGGCCCACGCAGCTTTCGGAGCAGACCGTCGGCATACCGGCTTCGATACGCGGATAGCAGAAGATGCACTTCTCGGATTTACCGCTCTTCCAGTTGAAGTAGATTTTCTTGTACGGGCAACCGGTGATACACATACGCCAGCCGCGGCACTTGTCCTGGTCAATCAGTACGATGCCGTCCTCTTCACGTTTGTAGATAGCACCGCTCGGACAGGTCGCCACACATGCCGGGTTCAGGCAGTGTTCGCACAGACGCGGCAGGTACATCATGAAGGTGTTTTCAAACTGACCGTACATCGCCTTCTGCATATTCTCGAAGTTTTTGTCTTTCGACAGCTTCTCGAACTCACCGCCCAGATCGTCTTCCCAGTTCGGACCTTTCTCGATCTTATTCATGCGCTGCCCGGTGATCAGGGAGCGAGGGCGTGCAATCGGCTGGTGCTTACCTTCTGCGGCGTTATGCAGGTTCTGATAGTCAAAATCAAAGGGCTCGTAGTAATCGTCGATGCCCGGCAGATGCGGGTTTGCGAAGATTTTACCCAGCAGCATGGCACGGTTACCCATGCGAGGCTGAATTTTGCCGTTGATTTTGCGGATCCAGCCGCCCTTATATTTTTCCTGGTCTTCCCAGTTGGTCGGGAACCCGGTGCCTGGCTTGGTTTCAACGTTGTTGAACCAGGCATATTCCGTACCTTCACGGCTGGTCCAGACGTTTTTACAGGTGACTGAGCAGGTATGACAGCCGATGCATTTATCCAGATTCAGCACCATGCCGACTTGTGAACGAATTTTCATTTTACGCTCTCCTGTACCTGGTCATTACCTTCGCCATCTAACCAGCTAATATTCTTCATCTTACGAACCACCACGAACTCATCGCGGTTAGACCCTACCGTACCGTAGTAGTTAAAGCCGTAGGCCAGCTGCGCATAGCCGCCGATCATGTGGGTTGGCTTCGGCGTAATACGGGTGACGGAGTTATGGATACCGCCGCGCTGCTCGGTAATTTCTGAGCCTGGAATGTTCACGATACGTTCCTGCGCGTGGTACATCATGGTCATACCTGCCGGTACACGCTGGCTCACTACCGCACGGGCGGTTAATGAACCGTTGCTGTTGAACACTTCGATCCAGTCGTTATCTTTAATGCCCAGATCCTTCGCATCCGCCTCGCTCATCCAGACAATTGGCCCACCACGACCCAGCGTCAGCATCAGCAGGTTGTCGCTGTAGGTGGAGTGGATACCCCATTTCTGGTGCGGCGTCAGGAAGTTCAGTGCTTTCTCAGGGTTGCCGTTGGACTTCTCACCCATCACTGCTTTCACCGAACGGGTGTCGATCGGTGGACGGTAAACCAGCAGGCTTTCACCGAAGTCGCGCATCCACTGGTGATCCTGATAGAGGGACTGACGTCCGGTCAGGGTGCGCCATGGGATCAGCTCGTGAACGTTGGTGTAACCCGCGTTGTAAGAAACATGCTCATCTTCCAGGCCTGACCAGGTCGGGCTGGAGATGATTTTACGCGGCTGGGCCTGAATATCGCGGAAGCGGATTTTCTCGTCTTCTTTATTCAGCGCCAGGTGCGTATGGTCACGACCAGTGAACTCGCTGAGCGCAGCCCAGGCCTTCACGGCCACCTGACCGTTCGTTTCCGGTGCCAGCGTGAGGATCATCTCTGCAGCATCAATGGCGGTGTTAAGCATTGGCTGGCCTTTGGCCGGGCCCTCTGCTTTGGTGTAATTGAGCTTACGCAGTAGGTCCATTTCGCTCTGGGTATTCCAGGCAATCCCTTTCCCGCCGTTACCGATTTTCTCCATCAGCGGGCCGATAGAGGTAAAGCGCTCGTAAGTTGCCGGGTAGTCACGTTCCACCGGAATAATGTGCGGCGCGGTGACGCCCGGGATCAGGTCACACTCGCCTTTTTTCCAGTCTTTTACGTCCAGCGGCTGCGCCAGTTCGGCAGCAGAGTCATGCTGGATTGGCAGCGTAACCACGTCGGTCTCTTTACCCAGATGACCCACGCACACTTCGGAGAATTTCTTCGCGATGCCTTTGTAGATTTCCCAGTCGCTTTTCGATTCCCATGCCGGGTCAACGGCGGCAGACAGCGGATGAATAAACGGATGCATATCCGAGGTATTCATGTCGTCTTTTTCGTACCAGGTCGCGGTTGGCAGAACGATATCGGAGTACAGGCAGGTGCTCGACAGACGGAAGTCCAGGGTCACCACCAGATCCAGCTTGCCGTCCAGACCGTTATCTTTCCATTCAACCTCTTCAGGCTTCACGCCGCCCTGCTTACCGAGATCTTTGCCCTGGATACCGTGGTCGGTACCGAGCAGGTATTTCAGCATGAACTCGTGACCTTTACCGGAAGAGCCCAGCAGGTTAGAGCGCCAGATAAACAGGTTACGCGGGTGGTTTTTACCGTTTTCAGGCTGCTCCGCCGCAAAGCGGATAGCGCCCTCTTTCAGGGATTTGACGGTGTAATCAACCGGCGACATACCCGCTTTCTTCGCCTCGTCTGCGATACGCAGCGGGTTGGTACCCAGCTGTGGCGCAGACGGCAGCCAGCCCATACGCTCAGCGCGCACGTTGAAGTCGATCAGGTGGCCGCTGTAGCGGGATTTATCCGCCGTTGGCGACAGCAGTTCCTGCGCGGTGACCGTCTCGTAGCGCCACTGGCTGGAGTGGTTGTAGAAATAGGAGGTGCTGTTCATATGACGAGCCGGACGCTGCCAGTCGAGAGCAAACGCCAGCGGCTGCCAGCCGGTCTGCGGACGCAGTTTTTCCTGGCCAACATAGTGTGCCCAGCCGCCGCCGCTCTGACCGACACAGCCACAGAAGACCAGCATGTTGATCAGACCGCGATAGTTCATATCGAGGTGGTACCAGTGGTTCAGACCCGCACCGACGATAATCATTGAACGGCCGTGCGTTTTGTCGGCGTTCTCCGCAAATTCGCGGGCAATGCGGGTGATCTGCGCGGCAGGTACGCCGGTGATCTGTTCAGCCCAGGCCGGGGTATAAGCTTTGACTTCTTCATAGCCGGTGGCGCAGTTTTCATCGTTCAGACCGCGCTCCAGGCCATAGTTGGCCATGGTCAGATCGTAAACGGTGGTCACCAGGGCAGTTGAACCATCTGCCAGCTGCAGGCGTTTCACCGGCAGTTTGTGCATCAGGACGTTGTTCAGCTCAACCTTATTGAAATGTTCGGTGCCGTCGCCGCCAAAGTACGGGAAGCCAACGTCAGCGATCTCATCCTGGCTGCCCAGCATGCTGAGACGCAGCTCGGTTTCTTCGCCGGAGGTGCCGTCGCGCTGCTCCAGGTTCCATTTACCCTTCTCACCCCAGCGGAAACCGATAGAGCCGTTAGGTGCAACCAGCTCACCATTGCTGTTACAGGCAACGGTTTTCCACTCCGGGTTATTTTCCTGACCAAGCGCATCCACCAGATCGGCGGCGCGCAGCATGCGGCCTGCCGCATAGTAGCCATCGCGCTCTTCGAGCATCACCAGCATCGGGAAATCGGTGTAACGACGCACGTAGTCGGTGAAATACTGGCTTGGTTTATCGAGATGGAACTCACGCAGCATAACGTGGCCCATCGCCAGCGCCATCGCGGCATCGGTACCCTGCTTCGGTGCCAGCCACAGGTCGCACAGTTTGGCGATTTCTGCGTAGTCCGGCGTGATGGCAACGGTTTTAGTGCCTTTGTAACGCACTTCAGTAAAGAAGTGGGCATCCGGGGTACGGGTCTGCGGTACGTTAGAACCCCATGCCAGGATGTAGCTGGAGTTATACCAGTCAGCCGATTCAGGCACGTCGGTCTGCTCACCCCAGGTCTGCGGAGACGCTGGCGGTAAATCGCAGTACCAGTCATAGAAGCTCAGGCAGGTACCACCAATCAGGGAGAGGTAGCGGGCGCCGGAGGCGTAAGAGACCATCGACATCGCCGGGATCGGCGAGAAGCCAGCCACGCGGTCCGGACCGTACGTTTTCACGGTGTAGACGTTAGACGCGGCAATCAGCTCGTTCACCTCTTGCCAGGAAGAGCGAACAAACCCGCCGCGACCACGCGCCTGTTTAAAGCTTTTCGCTTTGTCAGCGTCTTCAATAATAGAGGCCCAGGCATCAACCGGATCGCTGTGCTGAACCTTCGCCTCACGCCACATTTTCATCAGGCGTTTACGCATCAGCGGGTATTTCAGTCGGTTAGCGCTGTAGAGGTACCAGGAGTAGCTGGCACCACGCGGGCAGCCGCGCGGCTCGTGGTTTGGCAGGTCCGGGCGGGTGCGCGGGTAATCGGTTTGCTGGACTTCCCAGGTCACCAGACCATTTTTAACGAAAATTTTCCAGCTACATGAGCCAGTGCAGTTAACGCCGTGGGTAGAACGCACAACTTTGTCATGCTGCCAGCGTTGACGGTAACCGTCTTCCCAGTCCCGGTTGGTCTCCAGAACCTGGCCGTGCCCATCGGCAAAAGTTTCGCCCTTCTGTTTGAAGTAGCGAAACCGGTCCAAAAATTTGCTCATCGGGTATCTCCTGTGTGGAGCCTGTGGCTCTCTAAATCGACATTGCTGATTTGCCGCGAAGGTAACGCTATGAAAGATGGTGAGAATTGATAACGATCAAGGCGAAGGGGGTCTGGAGCAAAGGACAAACGAAGCCATACCACCAAAGCGGTATAAAAATAAATCTATTAATTCTTTGTTTTTAAAGGATATTATTTATTTATCGTACAATATGTAAGGGGTCATTTCTGCCCGGAGGTATTAAGGGGTAGGTAGCCCTGTCAGACGATGGCGATCACACTGCTGCATGGGCTACCCGACTGCCCACACATTTAAGTATGTTGTAACTAATTACGGCTAAAAAAAAGCGCGGCATCGAGCCGCGCAAACGGATAATCAAATATTACTTATTTTTATTGGAATTACGGCCATATACCAGCCAGGTCACCAGGACGCAGACGATATAGAAAACAAGGAAGATTTTCATGGCACCGGCCGGTGAGCCGGTCAGCTCAAGGGAGATACCAAAGGCTTTAGGGATAAAGAAGCCGCCAATCGCGCCAATCGCCGAGATAAAGCCCAGCGCCGCGGCGGTGTCGGTACCCGCTTCACGCATTGCCTGCTCTTCACTGCCGCCCTGGGCTTTGACGCGATCCATGGTCAGCTTACGGAAAATAACTGAGATCATCTGGAACGTTGAAGCGCTTCCCAGCCCGGCGGTCAGGAACAGCACCATAAATACCCCGAAGAAGGCAATAAAGCTGCCCCCTTCCCCGTGCGATGGCAGCGTCATGAACAGCAGCGCACAGAAGATGGCCATCACCACAAAGTTCACCAGCGTTACGCGGGTGCCGCCCAGTCGGTCAGATACCATACCACCCAGAGAACGTGCCAGCGCACCAATGAACGGACCAAAGAAGGCGAAGTGCAGGATCTGGACTTCCGGGAACTGCGTTTTTGACAACATGGCAAAACCCGCAGAGAAACCGATAAAGGAGCCGAAGGTCGCCAGATACAGTAATGCCATCACCCACAGGTGCGCGCGCTTCAGCACCGGCAACTGCTCGCTAAGAGAGGCCTTCGATGCTGACAGATCGTTCATAAAGAACCACGCCGCCAGGGTAAAGACCACGAGGAAGGGTACCCAGATCCAGGCAGCATTTTCGAGGTACAGAGAGGAACCATCCGGTTGCTCAACCCCGGTTCCGCCGAAGACAGCGAAGATGGACATGGAAATAGCCAGCGGAGCAAGCAGCTGCATCACGCTCACCCCCATGTTCCCCAGTCCACCGTTAATGCCCAGCGCACCCCCCTGCTTCGCTTTTGGGAAGAAGAAGCTGATATTCGCCATACTGGACGCGAAGTTTGCGCCGGCAAAGCCGCACAGCAGTGAGATGATGACAAAGACGCTAAACGGCGTAGAGGTGTCCTGCACCGCAAAACCCAGCCACACGCAAGGAATGATCATGATGCCGGTACTAAACGCCGTCCAGCGGCGGCCACCAAACACGGGCACCATAAAGGCATAAGGAACGCGCAGCAGCGCCCCGGACAATGATGGTAAGGCCGTCAACATAAAGAGTTGATCGGTGGTAAAATTAAACCCCACTTTGGGTAAGTTAACCGCTACCGCACTGAACAGCATCCAGACGCAGAACGCCAGCAGCAGACAAGGCACGGAAATCCATAAATTACGACTTGCAACACGTTGACCGCGCTGTTGCCAGAATGCCGGATCTTCCGGACGCCATTCTGTAATAACAGCCCCTGTTGCCCGCTCTGGGGCAGATGAGTGACTCATAGACACCTCTGATTATCAAAAGATGCTGCAAACATTAGGGTTTTAAGCTGGCGGTAAGTTGATGCAAATCAAAGGAAAAGTGGGCGAAAATTTGTTAAAAATTTCCACATCACTCGAAGTGAGTAGTATTTAACGCTTAAAAAGGTGTGGTTTTTCACGCTACTGCTCATACCGCCTTCGCGCCTCCTCCCATTCATCATACCTATGGCAATTTGTGGGTAATCCTTTAGAGGTATGGGTATACTCCAGGGTATGCCCGAGAATAAGGCTCCTCCGAGTCCAGGCATTGTCAGGAGCCACACCGCCCTATGTTTAAACGCTGTTTTTCGCCGCTCACCCTGGTTAATCAACTGGTGCTGATTGTGTTGCTGTCTACCGCTATAGGGGTGACCGGCATGGCGATCTCTGGCTGGCTGGTACAGGGCGTGCAAGGCAGTGCGCATGCGATAAACAAAGCCGGATCGTTGCGGATGCAGAGCTACCGGCTACTGGCGGCCGTACCGCTAGAAGAGAAAGATCAATCGCTACTCGACGAGATGGAGAAAACGGCCTTCAGCAAAGACCTGCAAAGAGCGGCACAACGCGACGGGCAACAAGCCCAGCTGCAGGCGCTGCAAGGTTACTGGCACGGCCAACTGGCACCGGGGCTTAAGCAGGCGCAAAGCGCAGACAGCGTGGCCGGCGATGTCGCGACCTTTGTCGGGCGCATCGACGCTCTGGTCACCGCCATCGATCTGAGTACGGAAAAACGCATCGAGCGGGTGGTATTCCTGCACCGGCTGATGACGGTATTTATGTGTTTGCTGCTGGTCTTTACCATCATTTGGCTGCGTGCAAAGTTGCTGCACCCCTGGCGGCAATTGCTGGCCATGGCGCGCGCCGTCACCGAGCGCGACTTTACTCGTCGCGCGAATATTAGCGGTCGTAACGAGATGGCGATGCTGGGCGATGCCCTGAATACTATGTCTGCTGAACTGGCAGAGAGCTATGCGGTGCTCGAACAGCGGGTACGCGAAAAGACCGCCGGCCTTGAACAAAAAAATGAGATCCTCTCTTTCCTCTGGCAGGCCAATCGCCGCCTGCACTCCCGGGTACCGCTGTGCGAACGTCTGTCGCCGGTACTGAATGGGTTACAGAATCTGACTTTGCTGCATGATATCGAACTGCGCGTCTACGACGTGGAGGATGAAGAGAATCATCAGGAGTTTACCTGCCAGTCGGACATGAGTTGCGACGAAATCGGCTGTCATCTGTGCCCGCGACATCTCCCTCCCCTGACCACCAGCGGCACCCCGCTTAAGTGGCGGCTGGCCGATAACCTCTATCAATACGGGATCTTACTGGCGACGCTGCCCGCTGGCCGCCATCTCAGCCACGATCAGCAGCAACTGGTGGATACGCTGGTCGAGCAGCTGACGGCTACGCTGGCCCTCGACCGACATCAGGAAAAACAGCAGCAGCTTATCGTAATGGAAGAGCGCGCTACCATTGCGCGCGAACTGCACGACTCTATTGCCCAGTCGCTCTCTTGTATGAAGATGCAGGTGAGCTGCCTGCAGATGCAGGACGAGGGGCTGCCTGAGAGCAGCAAACAGCTGTTGAGCCAGATCCGCAACGAACTGAATACCTCCTGGGTACAGCTTCGCGAGCTGCTCACTACCTTCCGCCTGCAGCTGACTGAGCCAGGCCTGCGCCCGGCGCTGGAAGCCAGTTGCCAGGAATATAGTGCCCGACTCGGTTTCCCGGTGCAGCTCGATTACCAGCTGCCGCCGCGCTTTGTCCCCTCCCATCAGGCGATCCATCTGCTGCAAATTGCCCGCGAAGCGTTAAGCAATGCGTTAAAACATTCCGGTGCCACGGCGGTGACGCTGACCGTGAGTCAACATGAAAATCAGGTTCGACTCCGGGTCCGCGACAACGGCTGCGGCCTGCCGGAAAATGCCGAAAGAAGTAACCACTACGGTTTAATCATTATGCGAGACCGTGCGCAGAGTCTGCGCGGGGATTGCCAGGTACGTCGGGTCGACACCGGCGGTACCGAAGTGGTAGTGACCTTTATTCCCGAAAAGCCCCATTTATCTTCTCAAGGAGAACATGATGACTAACCAGGAGCCAGCCACAATCCTGTTAATCGACGATCATCCGATGCTGCGCACCGGCGTGAAACAACTGATCAGCATGGCGCAGGACATTACGGTGGTCGGTGAGGCCAGCAATGGCGAGCAGGGTATTGAACTTGCCGATGCCCTCGATCCGGATCTGATCTTGCTCGATCTCAACATGCCGGGGATGAACGGTCTGGAGACGCTGGATAAGCTGCGTGAACGCTCGCTCTCAGGCCGCGTGGTGGTCTTTAGCGTCTCCAATCATGAAGAAGATGTCGTTACCGCGCTCAAGCGTGGTGCGGATGGGTATCTGCTGAAAGATATGGAGCCGGAAGATCTGCTCAAAGCGCTGCAGCAAGCCGCCGCCGGTGAAATGGTTCTGAGCGAGGCTCTCACCCCGGTGCTGGCCGCCAGCCTGCGCGCCAACCGCGCCACCTCAGATCGTGACGTCAGCCAGTTGACTCCACGTGAGCGCGATATCCTGAAGCTGATTGCCCAGGGGTTGCCGAACAAAATGATTGCTCGTCGTCTGGATATCACCGAAAGCACGGTAAAAGTGCATGTAAAACATATGCTGAAAAAGATGAAGCTGAAATCCCGCGTTGAAGCGGCGGTATGGGTCCATCAGGAGCGTATTTTCTAATCACTCTTCCGGCAGCAAGTTCCAGCGCGGGTCATCTGCAGGCGCCGCCAGCAGCGGTTCCGTCAGCGCGAGCGTGATCTCATTGGAGGAGACACGCTGCCCCTTTTCATCTTCCACCACCACTGACAACCGCCAGCGGTTACTCGCCCCTTCGCTATCATCCCAGGCGGGCATAATGATGCTCCAGCCATCGCTGTCATTCGCGTTAGCCGGTGAGGTCAGACTCAGCGCCTGAGCATCCCCCTGCCAGTGCAATTGACGCACGCCGTGAGCACTGCGGATCTGCAATTTGAGCATCACCGTCTCGCCCGGTTTCAGATCCCAGGGGGGCGTAGCCAGCCAAACGGAGAGCGTCTTACGCTGGCGAAACTCCATCACCGGCAGGTTCTGGCGTTCAACCGGATCGTAGCGGCTGCCGCGTAGCGATCGGCTCGCGGCGACTTCGCTGGCTGAGAGCTGTTTCTTTAGCGGTACGCCAAAGCGATAATTTACCTTCAGCCCAAGGTTGTTCTGACTGACGCCGCTCTCGCCCTGTTTATGGGCTGCGGTAAAGGTCAGCAGCGGGATGGGGGTGTAATCCAGCCCCAGATTCACCGCCAGCGGATTGTGGTAGCCGGTACCGCTGTGAAACAGATCGACATTATCGCCAAAATATTGTTCGAAGCTGACGCTGGTATTCAGGTGATGGTAGAACGGCAGCCAGGCTCTGGCGGTCACGTCGTACCCCCGCGCCATCCGCTGCTCCTCCAGCGCAGTGGCGTTGCGCCAGCTGGCCAGCGGGTGGTAGTAGTTGGCCGACAGCCGCAAATATTCACCCCACGCCTCGGCCCCTACGCCCGCACGCTGCAGGTTTTCATCCAGCAGATTGTCATAGAAGGTGTTGTAGCCCACCAGCCAGTTGCCGGCAATCCAACGCTGCCCCACCCCCGCATTACCGACCAGCCCGTCCTCCTGCTGGGTTAAACCCATCTGGCTATAGCTCAGGAAACGGTTGTTATCCTGCCAGGGGATAAACCAGCTACCGTGGCTGCCGGTGAAATTCCCCTCCTGATCTACCAGCAGATCAACGCTGGCGTTGCCCCAGGGCTGAAGCCAGGATTCGATTTGCTGATTGACCTGCTCGCTCACCACATCCCGCACCTGGCCGAAGGCAAACAGCCGGGCCTGCTCCTCGGTTGTCAGGCCGTTATCGGTCATGCTGGCTTCACCAAAGGCTTTTGCCATCTCCGCCAGATGTTTCTCGCCCTCACCGGTAGGACGGGCGAGGCCGAGATCGGGTAAGCCATCGTTATTGTTATCGAAAGGATTTTGTGCCTGCTCAACAAAGGTGTTAGGCGCAGCAGTAACGCTTCCAGCGAGGGAAAGAAGGATCGGGATCAGGATTCTGACGCGAGGTAACACAGCCATTAATGTCGTAAAGGGGGCCCTGTGAAAATCAAAAACACCCCCATACTTTAACGTTTTGTGACGCCTTTTGCAGCCTTAAGGGGAATTTTCAGGAATAACCTGACACTGCGCCAGCAGCCCTTTTAGCTCCGGAATGCAGGAGCCGCAGTTGGTGCCACAGCGCAGTGCGGCGCCCAGGGCGATTGCCGACTCACATCCCCCGGCAATCGCCTGACGGATCGCCTCCTCCCCGACGCTAAAACAGCTGCAGACGATGCGCCCCTGCGCGGGGCGCTCGTTCGCCCCCTGCCCGCTGAGCAGAGCATGCCGGGCATCCAGCGTCCGGGGCGGCTGGTCAAAGGCTTCGCTAATGGCCTGATGCGCCAGTTCAGGGCGTTCGGTGCCGCTCCAGAACCCCAGCATCAGCGCGCCATTGTGCCAGGCCAGCAGGTTACTCTGCGTCCCGCTCTGGGCCACCTGCAGTTGCCAGCCGCGAGCGCTGCAGTGATTCATTAACTCCTCCAGCAGCGGTCGGTCCGCGGCCAGGGTAAACCGCTGCACACCGGTTGCCGCTTTACGCCACCAGGTGACATAGCCGGGCAGAGCCAGCGCCTCGCGGCTGTAGAGCTCCCCCTGCCAGCCGGGCTGCCAGGGCATGACACGAACCGCGGTCTGTTTGCACTCTGGCTGACCGGAGAGCAGATCGCGCCGCCCCTCCACCAGCGCGTTGATCTTCCCCTGACGGGCAAAAACGCTGTTCCAGTGCATGGGGGCGAAGAGTTCGCCGTCGCGTTGGGCCGTGCTGACGCGGATCCGGGCCACCATCACCCCGCGAGGTGAGCTGATGCGGGCCAGCCGATCGTCGTGCAGCCCCAGGCGCGCGGCATCGCTGACGCTTACCTCCACCGTCGGTTCGTCGCAGTGCTGCATTAATCTTGCTACGTAACCGGTACGGGTCATGGTATGCCACTGATCGCGCACCCGCCCGCTGTTAAGAATGAAGGGGTACAGCGCGTCTGGCGTGGCGCCGTGCCGCTGCGGCGTAACCGCCACCAGCTGGGCCCGTTGCAGGCGCGCCCTGTCCAGCGGCCACTGCCAGGGGGTGAGCGTATCCCACTGTTCCCGGCTCAGATTTGCCAGCGCTTCCAGATTTAGCGCCCGCGTGCCCGGGTTTTCGAATGCCGTGAGCGCGGCATGTTCACAGAAGATTTCATGGGGATGTTGCCAGCTAAAGGCCGCGCCGTGCCCAAGCTGCTCTGCGATACGGGCGATAATCCACCAGTCGGGTTTCGCCTCGCCTGGGGCGGGCAAAAACGCCCGCTGGCGCGAGATACGCCGCTCGGAGTTGGTGACGGTGCCCTCCTTTTCGCCCCAGCCCAGCGCCGGAAAACGCACATGGGCGAAACGGCTGGTGTCGGTGTCGCGCATCACCTCAGAGACGATCACCAGCGGACAGGCAGCCAGCGCCTGGCACACCGTGTGGCTATCGGGCAGCGACACCGCCGGATTGGTGCCCATGATCCAGACCGCCTTCACCTCGCCCCGGGCGATGGCATCAAACAACTCTACCGCCATCAACCCCGGCGTTTGCGCCAGCCGCTCTGTACCCCAGAAACGGGCCACCCGGCTAAGATCGTCCGGCTCAAAATTCATGTGTGCCGCCAGCTGATTGGCCAGCCCGCCCACCTCGCGGCCTCCCATCGCATTTGGCTGCCCGGTCAGCGAAAAGGGGCCGCACCCTTCGCGATCGATTTTGCCGCTGGCGATATGGACGTTGATGATGGCATTGCATTTGTCGCTGCCGCTGGCGGACTGGTTAATGCCCATGGTGTAGAGCGTAATGGCCCGCGGGGCGGCGATAAACCACTGATAGAAGGTCTCCACGACCCTGGTGGGCAGTTCGCAGAAGGTCGCCACCCGGCTCACAGGCCAGTCGCGCGCCCGCTGTTGGGCCTCGCTATCGCCCGTGCCAAGCGCATTAAGCAAGCCGACAAAGAGTCCCGCGTCGCTGCCCGGCGCCAGATTAATATGCAGGTCGGCGATATCGCAGGTGGCGGTACGACGGGGATCGATAACCACCACCTTCATCGCCGGGTTCGCCGCGCGCGCCTGCACCAGACGTTGATAGAGCACCGGATGGGTCCAGGCGGCGTTCGATCCTGCCAGCACCACCAGATCGCTGTTTTCGATGTCCTGATAACTGCATGGCACCATATCTTCCCCAAAGGCGCGCTTGTACCCCACCACCGCTGACGACATGCAGAGCCGAGAGTTGGTGTCGATGTTGGCGGCGCCGATGAATCCCTTCATGAGCTTGTTGGCAGCGTAGTAGTCTTCCGTCAACAGCTGGCCCGAGGCATAAAACGCCACTGCCTGCGGGCCGAAGCGGTCAATAATTTCACGCAGCCGCTGACCCGCCGCATCCAGCGCCCGGGGCCAGCTCACCGACTGGTTATCCAGCTCCGGTTGCAATAACCGGCCTGCTAATCCCGTGGTCTCCCCGAGCGCAGAACCTTTGACGCACAGTCGCCCAAAGTTGGCCGGGTGCTGCTCATCGCCCCGCACGGTGACGGAACCCGCCTCAACGCGGGCCACTACGCCACAGCCTACGCCGCAGTAGGGACAGGTGGTTCGGGTTTCACTCATGAGGCCTCCGCGCGCATGAGCAGCGCTTCGCTGCTGACCCACACCTGATTGCCTTCAATTTTAACCGGCCAGGCGCGTACGGCCTGCTCCCCGGTATCACACTGGCGGCCATCGCGCAGGCGAATGCGCGTTTTATAGAGTGGCGAAATCACCACCGGCTCGCCGCCCGCGTCGCCCAGAATACCGCGCGACAGCACATTCGCGCTGCTGCCCGGCTCCAGATCGTCCAGCGCATAGACCGCTTTGCCAAAGCGGAACAGCGCAATCTGTTGTTCCCCCAGTCGGGCGCCAATCCCGGCCTGCTCGGGGATCTCGTCAATCCCGCAGATCGCCTGCCAGCGTTTGTGCTGAACCGGTGCCGCCTCGTTAACCTGGCTGCGGAACAGCGCCAGACGGTGAGGATCGGCAAGGGTGGTTTGCCATTCGCACTGGTAGGTATCCACCACGCGCGCCATCTCTTGCTCCAGCTCCGCGGCAATACCGAGGCTGTCTTCAATGATCACCTCCCGGAGATACTCCAGCCCTCCTTCAAGGTTATCCATCCAGGTACTGGTGCGCTGCAGACGATCGGCGGTGCGGATATAGAACATCAGGAAGCGATCCACCAGACGGATCAGGGTCGCGTCGTCAAGATCGCTGGCGAAGAGATCGGCATGGCGCGGCTTCATGCCGCCATTGCCGCACAGATAGAGATTCCAGCCCTTATCGGTAGCAATCACCCCTACGTCTTTGCTCTGGGCTTCAGCGCACTCGCGCGTACAGCCGGAGACGGCCATTTTGATTTTGTGTGGGGCCCGCAATCCCTTGTAGCGATTCTCCAGGGTGACGGCGAGGCCGGTGGAGTTCTGCACCCCATAACGGCACCAGGTCGACCCCACGCAGGATTTGACGGTGCGCAGCGATTTACCGTAGGCATGCCCGGTTTCGAAGCCCGCCGCGACCAGTTCGCGCCAGATGTCCGGCAACTGATCCAGCCGGGCGCCAAAGAGATCGATACGCTGCCCACCGGTGATTTTGCTGTAGAGTTGATAACGTTTGGCGATCTGCCCGATGGCGATCAGCCCGTCCGCCGTCACCTCTCCGGCGGCCATCCGCGGCACCACCGAGTAAGTGCCATCTTTTTGAATATTGGCGAAGTAGCGATCGTTGGTGTCCTGCAGGGGCAGATGCGCCGGCTTCAGCAGGTATTCGTTCCAGCACGAGGCCAGCACCGATCCCACCAGCGGTTTACAGATTTCACACCCGTGGCCCCTGCCGTAGCGGCTAATCAGCTGATCAAAGGTATGGATGCGGTTGACGCGAACCAGGTGGTAGATCTCCTGGCGCGAGTAGGGGAAGTGTTCACAAATATCTTTTTTCACTTCCACACCCTGGGCCGCCAGTTGGTACTCCATCACCTGCTTTACCAGCGCGCTGCAGCCGCCGCAGCCGGTGGCCGCTTTGGTGCACTGCTTGATGGCCCCCATATCGTCCGCGCCGCTGCTGACCGCCTGGCAGATATCCCCTTTGCTGACGTTATGACAGGAACAGATTTGCGCGCTCTCCGGCAGGGCCGCCACGCCGAGGGCTTTCGGCGCGCTCCCGGCGCTGGCGGGCAGGATCAGGGTCTCCGGATCTTTCGGCAGCGCAATGCCGTTGAGCATCATCTGCACCAGGGTGGCGTACTCTGCTGCATCGCCTACCAGCACGCCCCCCAGCAGGGTTTTGTTGTCGGCGCTGACCACGATTTTTTTATAGATCTGCTGCGGGCCGTGCGTCCACTGATAGCACAGAGCGCCCGGCGTGCGGCCATGTGCATCGCCAAACGAGGCGACATCCACCCCCAGCAGCTTGAGCTTGGTGCTCATATCCGCCCCTGTAAAACCGCTTTCTTCACCGGCAAGGGTGGCGGCGGCTACGCGGGCCATCTGATAACCCGGGGCGACCAGCCCGTAGATCTTGCCCTCCCACAGGGCGCATTCACCAATGGCATAGATATCCTTATCCGGCGTGCGGCACTGGTTATCAATGCAAATTCCGCCGCGTTCGCCGAGCTGAAGCCCGCTCGCCCGGGCCAGGGCGTCCTGGGGGCGGATCCCCGCTGAGAAGACCACCATATCGGTCGCCAGCTCGCCGCCGTCGGCAAAGCGCAGCACCAGACCGGCCTGCGTCATGGTAATTTCGCTGGTCGCTTTGCTGGTGTGTACCCCTACCCCGAGGGCTTCGATTTTGCGTCGCAGCATGGCTGCCCCGTCGTTGTCGAGCTGCACGGCCATCAGATTGGGGGCAAATTCCACCACATGCGTTTCCAGCCCCAGCTGTTTCAGGGCGTTGGCGGCTTCGAGCCCCAGCAGCCCGCCGCCAATGACCACCCCGGTACGCGAATTTTTGGCCTGCGCGGCGATCTGGTCCAGATCGTCGAGGGTACGGTAGACAAAGCAGCCCGGCAGATCATGCCCCGGCACCGGCGGCACAAAGGGATAAGAGCCGGTCGCCAGGACCAGCTTGTCCCAGTGGGTTTCATGCCCCGAGGCAGACCGCACAACGCGCGCATCGCGATCGATTGCCACCACCTGCCGGGAAAGGCGCAGTTCGATCCCATGTTCGGCAAAGAAATTCCCCTCAACCATCGACAGAGAGTCGGCGCTGCGTCCGGCAAAATAGTCAGAAAGATGCACGCGGTCATAGGCGGCGTATCGCTCCTCGCCAAAGACCACTATCTGGTATTGCTGATGCAGATTGTGTTTTACGCACTCTTCCAGAAAATGGTGACCGACCATACCGTGCCCCACCACCACCAACGTTGGTTTTGTCATAGCGTTCTGTCCTGCAACCTGCGGCTGCGTTGTGAATCGATCGAACAGCCAGTCCGCCTGGGCGGGTTCTGACTGAGCCAGTAAGTCCGTGAAGGTTGCCGCGCTGCGGCACTCTCCCAGCAACAGCACGCCCGCAAGCCTGCCGTCGCGAATCAGTAATCGACGATAGTGCCGGGTCAGGGGATCCCAGCTGGTCCAGAGGGCATCCCCCTCTCCGGCCGCGACCTGACCGGCGCTGAAGAGCTCAATCCCTGTCACCTTCAGGCGCATCCCGCTTTCAGAGGCGGCAAAGGGTGCGCAATCTTCTCCTGCCAGCCGCGCCGCCAGCACCTCCGCCTGCGCCAGACAAGGGGCGACCACTCCCCAGGTCTGGCCGTCCAGCTCGCAACATTCGCCAATGGCGCTAACGCCCTCAATGGCGCTCTGCATCTGCTGATTCACCAGGATGCCGCGCCCGCACGGGACCCCGCTCTCCTGGGCCAGTGCGATGCGGGGTTTCACTCCCGTCGCCAGTAGCACGCGGGTGGCACTGAGTTCTCGCCCGGTGCTGAGCGTGACGTGCTGGGGGTGTATCTCGCGGATGGCGCACTCCAGCTCGCAGTGAATACCGCGCTCGCTCAGGGCCTCTTCCAGCAAGGCTCCGGCCTGCTGATCCAGCTGCTGATCCATTAGCCAGGGGCCGCGATGCACCAAATTGACGTTGTCACATCTTCGTTTCAACGCCGCAGCGGCTTCTACGCCAAGCACCCCGCCGCCCAGCACCACCGCAGGGCCAGGGATAGAGAGAATGGCCTCAACATCGGCCTGGGTACGAAAGGTAAAAACATGCGGCTGGTGACTGCCCGGTATCGGCGGCACGACGGGCTGCGAGCCGGTGGCGAACACCAGTTCATCCCACGCCAGGCTACGCGCATCGGTATGAAGTAAACGGGCCGCGATATCGACCCGAACCACCTGCTCGCCGTTAAGGACCTCGACCCCGCGCTGTTGATACCAGTCGCCATCGTGATAACCGATGTCGGCAAACGCCTTCTCACCCCCCAGTACCGGTGAAAGCTGAATGCGGTTATAGGCGTGACACGGCTCATCGCCGATCGCGGTGATAGTAAAGCGACCTGGAGCACGGGCTGTCAGTGCCTCAATCAGCCGCGTTGCCGCCATGCCGTTGCCGATGATGACCAGTCGCATAGAGAGTCCTCAGGCCGCTTTCGGCTGTTTTTCATAGAGGAAGTGCAGGATCTGCTGACGCATGTGGTGATACCGGCTATCGTCCGCCAGCTGCACCCGGTTGCGCGGGCGCGGCAGGTCGACGCGCAGGATCTCCCCCACCGTCGCCGCCGGGCCGTTGGTCATCATCAGCACCCGGTCCGAGAGCAGCACCGCCTCGTCGATGTCGTGAGTAATCAACACAATGGTGGTATTAAGCGCCTGCTGGATGTTCATCACGGAGTCCTGCAGATGGGCACGGGTCAGGGCATCAAGCGCGCCGAACGGCTCATCCATTAGCAGAACTTTTGGCTTCATGGCCAGCGCCCGGGCGATGCCGACACGCTGCTTCATACCGCCCGAGATCTCCCCCGGGCGCTTGTGCAGGGCGTGCCCCATCTGCACGCGGTCGAGATTGTGCTCAATCCACTCTTTACGCTCAGCCTTGCTCATGGTGCGGCGAAAGACCTGATCCACCGCCAGCGCCACGTTGTCGAAGCAGGTGAGCCACGGCAGCAGGGAGTGATTCTGGAAGACCACCGCCCGCTCCGGTCCCGGCCCGGCAATTTCGCGGTTATCGCAAATTAGTCCCCCTTCGGTGGGCAACGTAATCCCGGCAATCAGATTTAGCAGCGTCGATTTCCCGCAGCCGGAGTGGCCAATCAGGCTGACGGTTTCGCCTTCGTGGATATCGAACGAGACATTCTGCAGCGCCAGAAACTCGCCGCTGGCGGTGGAAAAACGCTGGCTAACGGCCTGGACCTGAATTAATGGTTTCATGTGCGCTCCTTATTTATCCTGCCAGCTAAAGCGGCGGGCGATGAGCATCAGCCCCTGCTCCAGCAGTAACCCGACCACGCCGATAATGACGATGGCGATGAGAATGTTTTCAACATTGAGGTTGTTCCACTCGTTCCAGATCCAGAAGCCGATACCCAGTCCGCCGGTTAGCATCTCGGCGGCGACAATCACCAGCCAGGCAATACCAATTGAGAGGCGCACCCCGGTGAGTACCGCAGGCAATACGGCGGGGAAGAGAATGCGGCGCATCACGGTCCACTCGGAGAGTTGCAGCACCCGCGCCACGTTGAGGTAGTCCTCCGGTATGCGGCGTACCCCCTCGGCGGTGTTGATCACCATCGGCCAGATAGAGCAGATAAAAATGGTCCAGCTGGAGGCCGGTTCGGCTTTCTGGAATAGCAGCAGACCAATCGGCAGCCAGGCCAGCGGACTGACCGGGCGCAGGAGCGCGACAAGCGGGGTGAACATGCGTGAGAAGAAGACAAAACGGCCAATCAGGAAGCCAAGAGGGATCCCCACCAGCGCGGCGAGGCCGAAACCCACCGCCACGCGCTGCAGCGAGGCCAGCACATTCCAGCCGATACCCATGTCGTTTGGCCCGTCACGATAGAACGGATCTGCAAACAGGGTTCGCGCCGACTCCAGAGTGCTGAGCGGCGTAGGGAAACCTTTACTGTTGATGGCGGCCAGCTGCCAGCAGAGCACCAGCAACCCAAGGCCCAGTGCGGCCGGGATAAGCTGTTGTAAAAAACCGTTCATTCGGCGGGCAAATGCCGGGGCGCGCCGACGCACCTGAACCGGCGGCAGCGTAATGACTTCCCCGATGACGGGCGTCTCCACCGCCGCTTTGGTGTTTTGCAGATGTTTCATATCAGGCCTCCGTACGGTGAATGGCAAAATTGCGGGCATAGGCTTTAGGATCGGTTCCGTTCCAGACGGTGCCGTCCATCAGGGTGCTGCTGCGCATGGGTGAAGTGGGTGCGGTGATCCCGCCGACCGCCGTGGCGGCCTCCTGCCAGATATCGGTGCGATTGATGCGGCTGGCGAGAGCGGCATAGTCCGGGTCGCTTTTCAACAACCCCCAACGGCGGAACTGGGTCAAAAACCACATGCCATCGGAGTGCCAGGGATAGCTGACTGCCCCCTCGTCAAAAAAGCGGATCGGGTGACTGTCCTGCCAGCGGTCGCCAAGGCCGTTGTCGTACGCCCCCAACATTCGGCCCGTGAGATACTGCTCTTTCGTATTGAGCCAGGCCCGGCGGGCAAGAATTTGCGCGGTTTCGCGTTTATTCTCCGGCGAGGCGTCGATCCAGCGTTGCGCCTCCATTACGGCACAGACCAGCGCCCGGGCGGTATTGGGGTGCTGCGCTACCCATGCGCTGCGGGTACCAAGAATTTTTTCAGGGTGATCCGGCCAGATCGCCTGGCTGGTGGCGGCGGTAAAACCAATTCGATCGTTGATGGCGCGGGCGTTCCACGGCTCGCCGACGCAAAAGCCCACCATGTTGCCGATGCGCATGTTCATCACCATCTGCGGCGGCGGCACCACCACGGTGCGCACATCGTCAAAGGGGTTAATTCCCGCGCTTGCCAGCCAGTAGTAGAGCCACATGGCATGCGTGCCGGTGGGAAAGGTATGGGCGAAGGTGTAGGTCCCCGGCGCCTGCTGAGAGACCTGCTTGTGCAGCCCTTCGGCATCCCGTATCCCCTGCTCCGCCAGATCCATCGACAGGGTAATAGCCTGGCCGTTCTGGTTCAGGGTCATCAGGTTCGCCATCGGCGTGGCCTTACCGGCAATCCCCAGCTCCAGGCCATACAGCAGGCCATAGAGAATGTGGGCCGCGTCCAGCTCGCCCGCGACCAGCTTGTCTCGCACCGCCGCCCAGCTCGCCTCTTTGGTGGGCACGATGGTGATCCCATATTTTTTATCGAACCCTTTGAGGGCCGCGATAGCCACCGGGGCGCAGTCCGTCAGCGGAATAAATCCGACGCGTACGGTTTCCAGTTCTGGCTTATCTGAGCCTGCAGCCCAGGCCGCCTGCATGATGCCGGGTAACATCATTGCCCCGCCTGCCAGCGCGCTGGCCTGTAAAAATCGCCGTCTCGTCCACTCCACCATGCCCACTCCTGAAAAAAAGCCAAAAAAAAAGCGTCCGACAGTGCCGAAGCACTGCAGGACGCCTTTATCCCGAAGACTGACGCGCCGCCGTTGGCGCGTCGTCGAAAAATGGTTAATGAGTTAATGCAAAGGTGATGCCAGCTTTTAACGGCTTCATTTCCGGGCTTTTTCACGCCAGGCGGAAGCAAAACGCACCCCAACCATGCAGCAAATGCCCACAGACCGTGCAACTACTCCTTTGGTGTTACCTGCCAGAGTGCTTTCACGGTGAGCAGCGCACGGGCGATATCCACCATGCGCTGGTTCTTGTCCATCGCCATCTTACGCAGCTGACACCAGGCCTGATCTTCGCTCATCTGCTGATGAGTCATCAGCACGCTTTTGGCTTTATCGATGATCTTGCGCTCCTCCAGGGTGTCGCGCATCGATGCCAGCTGCTGCGATAGCTGCTCTATCTCGCGCGCCTGCTGGCGAACCAGCGGTAAGAGTGGCTGAACAGGATAGTGGCCGAGGGGCTCATTGACCGCCGCAGCTTCCGGCGGGTAGTCGTCGGCGTGGGTAATCAGCCGATCGACGGCAATCATCAGATCGGCAATGAGCAGCTCTTCCTGGCTGCGCAGGTGTTCCAGCCGCTCGGTCAGCAGAGTGAACCAGTGCAGGGCCAGCACGCCGTTGTCCGCAGCAGGCTGTCGGGTGCAGGCCAGACGACGCAGCTGTTCCGCCTCCGCGCCGGGGGTGCTTAAGGTGAAATGCTCCTGCAACTGCTGAGGGGTAAGTGAGAGAAAAACGTCAAAGCAGGCCTGCTGGCCGTCGATGCGGTCCACCAGCGTCTGACGCATCTCGTCGCTGAAGAAGCCCTGCGTAAAGCCGATGGCGCCAAGCGCCCGCTCCTGCCCGACCAGCTCTTTGCCCTGCATCAGACTATAAAGGGCAACAAAACGGCCCGCGATTTGCGGATCGTCAATGCTATCATTGAGTTGCGGCACGATACTGAGCAGGTGGCGCAGCGTGCGGCTATAGTGCTCCATGGCGCGGTCAGCCGCCAGGGTGCGGGCCATAATCTGTTCGCGCAGAGTGGGCAACTGTTCAAGATGATGCAGGGCATGGGCCACGCGCTCACAGAGCGCGGCGCTGGCCATCAGCGGTGAGTCCAGCGCCTGCTGAAAAGCGAGCAGCTGTTCATCCACCAGCGCGCGGCTGGCTTTACACTCCGGGGCATACAGCGCACCCTGTGAACAGAGCCAGATATTCGAGGCGCCGCGTTCGCACTGGAGCATATGCGCCAGATGGCTAATGCGGCTGACCAGCGTACCCAGCTGTGCCAGTTTGCAGAGCTGCTGTTTACGCATCAATTTTGCGTGCTGTAACCATTCGGTGGCGCCGGGTGGACTGCCCGTTATTTTCATCATGCTTACTCTCCCGGGTCGTTGGTATCAGGATCAGTAAGCAATAACCGTGCCTTATCATTTATCAGGAGAAAATATGCAGCAGATCGTGATTATCGCCAACGGGGCGGCCTACGGAAGTGAATCCCTGTTCAACAGCCTGCGTCTGGCCATCGCCCTGCGTGAACAGGACAACGCGCCGGAACTGAAGCTGTTTTTAATGTCTGATGCGGTCACGGCAGGGCTGCGCGGCCAGAAGCCTGCGGAGGGGTATAACATTCAGCAATTGCTGGAGATCCTGACGGCGCAAAATGTGCCGGTTAAACTCTGCAAAACTTGCACCGATGGGCGTGGCATCACGGCGTTACCGCTGATTGACGGCGTGGAGATCGGGACGCTGGTTGAGTTGGCGCAGTGGACTCTGTCCGCCGATAAAGTATTAACTTTCTAATAATAACATTCAGTAGATATATTTTTCTTATGGACGCGGTTGCAGCATCAAGTTTGCCTCTGGGTTGCCGATAGGCTCTTTACAATCACTCAGCAGGTATTTCACTTATGTTCAGGTCAATTCGCGCACGCATTATCGCGGCGGCAGTCGGGTGTCTGTTCGTCGCGTTACTTCTTAACACCGTAATCAACTACCAGGTCACCCGCCTGGATAACCTGCAAACACAGCGCGATATGCTCGCCAGCAGCGGCTCTAGTCATAGCCTCGCCATTGGCGACTGGGTTGCGACCAAAATGACCGCGATTACCTCCCTGCAAAGCGTGGCCCTGACCGAAGATCCAGTACCGGTCTTCAAACAGCTGGCGCAGGCAGCGGGTTTTAGTAACGTCTATGTGGGCTATGCGACGAAAACCGCGAAATTTTCTGACCCGACCGGCGTGCCCGCCGATTACGACCCCACCGTACGCCCGTGGTATCAGCAGGTGCTGAATGCCGACGCACCGGCGGTAACGGCCCCCTACGTCGATGCAGGCACAGGTAAACTGGTGGTCACCTTCGCAGTACCGGTTAAAGAGAACGGGACGCTGAAAGCCGTCGTGGCGGGGGATGTGGTGATGGACAGCGTGGTGGCGAACGTGCGCGAGATCCATCCCACGCCGGCCAGCAGCGGCCTGCTGGTCAACAGCGATGGCAGCGTCATTGCCGCCAGCGATCCGGCTCTGACGCTGAAACCCTTTGCAGAAGCCATCAGCGGTGCCGACCTCAACGCCCTGAAAAAGGGGGAAACCTCTACCGGCCTGCTGAAAGGCGCCGAGAAGAACTTTGCCGCCACGCCGATCCCGGGTACCCAGTGGATGCTGGTGGTGGCTTTGGATCAGCACGATGCCACCAGCGGTATGCGCTCGATGCTGAAAGCCTCCGCCCTGTCGCTGGTGATTTTGATCCTGCTCGCCGGCGCGGTAGTGCACGTCACCATTGCCCGCCTGCTTAAACGCCTGTCGGAAATTCGCGACGCCATGCACGCCATCGCCAACGGCACCAACGATCTCTCCCAGCGCCTGCCAGAGCAAGGCCAGGACGAAGTGGCCGAGATTGCCCACGCCTTTAACGCCTTTAGCGATAAGCTGTCGGTGGTGATGGCCCAGCTGCGCGACGCCAGCGCGTCGGTGAAAACCGCCGCCCAGGAGATTGCCGCCGGGAACCATGACCTTTCTGGCCGCACCGAGCAGGCGGCCTCAAGCCTGCGTGAAACCGCCAGCGCTGTCGAGCAGATCACCGCCTCGGTGGCGCAGTCGACGGAGTCGGCGGTACAAGCAAACGATCAGGCCTCCCGCGCCACCGAAGCCGCCTCGCGCGGTGGCAATGTGGTGTCTCAGGCGATCACCACCATGCAGTCTATTGAGAGCGCCTCGGCCAAAATTGGGGATATCACCAGCGTCATCGACGGTATCGCCTTCCAGACCAATATTCTGGCGCTGAATGCCTCGGTGGAAGCGGCGCGCGCCGGTGAGCAAGGGCGTGGGTTTGCTGTGGTGGCGGGCGAAGTGCGTAATCTGGCCAGCCGCAGCGCCCAGGCGGCGAAAGAGATCAAATCCCTGATCGACTCAACCACCCAGAGTGTGGCTACCGGCTCGCGTTATGTGCACCTGGCGGGTGAGAGCATGCAGGAGATCGTGGCCAGTATCGGCAGTGTGTCCGGCATCATGCACCAGATCACCGTCGCCACTCACGAGCAGATGAAAGGGATTCAGGAGATTAACCACGCGGTGAATCATCTTGATCGGATGGTGCAGCAGAACGCCGAGCTGGTTGTACAATCTGCCGCTGCCGCCAGCGCACTGCAGGGCCAGGCGGGCGAACTGGCTGAGACGGCTGGGCATTTCCGCATTTAATCTCAATCTGACGCGCATTCACCGTGAAAATGCGCGTCAGTGAAACCCTTTCAGAAAGATTGTCATTTTTGTTTAAGGGTTATTCTTTTTTTTGATCAAAATCAGCACTCCAACCCCACCCCTTTGGTGTTATGCAGCGAGTGGATTGTGAACAACATCACGCTCAGGATTAACCGCAGGGAGCGCGTTTTTTTCGCATAACGGGGTAAAAAATGGCACTGGTGAAAACAAGTTTAAAACTCTTTGGTGGGGATACGGTGGTGGTACGCTGCTCAGAGCGTTGTCATATCCATCTGATGAACAGCAAGGCGCCGCAGAAAACGCAGGCAGATATACTCAGCGTACAAAACCGGGATAATGCCTGGCTGACGGTACCCTATACCGGCACCTGGGAGGTGTTAATCGATAGCCATAGCCAGTCGCTGGAGCACTCGATTAGTTTTGTGGCTGCTTAATGCGAAAACGCCCGGCTTACCGGGCGTTTTTTCAGGCGTAACCGGGGCGCAGATGGCTCTCCGGCGGGGTACAGTCCAGTAACGCTCGCACCTTCATTACCAGCTCATTCAGACACTCATCCTGCATTCCCAGACGCGTCAGCTCCTGGTCGAGTGAGAAGAGATATTGTGCGTTAGTGCCCAGCGGCCCGCTGGCGGCTGCGATCAATGGGGCGATAACCTGCGTGCGGGTATCAGATTCATACAGAGGATGCCGCGGATCCATAATGAACACCAGCGCGTTAACGGTACGACCATCGTCAAGTTCCAGTTTGCACCAGCTCGGCATATAGCAGCCGGTGATCATCTCGCGTTTCCACAGCAGCGCCAGCTCCTCTTCAAGAGCGGTATCGGGTAGACGGTAGGCCACCCCCGTGGTGCGTCCGCCCTCTTTCAGTGCAAGCATGCGTCCCGGCTGACAAGCGCTTCCTCGTCCCGCCGTCAGGCGCAGACAGAACGCACGGTGCCAGCCCGGTAGCGTACCGGTGGCCGACTCGACAAATTCCAGCGCCGGGTTCCACATTAACGAACCATAGCCGAAGATCCAGACCGGACCCGCGTCCGGACGGCAGGCCAGCGTGGCCGCAAGCGATGCCGCACGCTGTTCAGCCGACCAGAGAAGCGACTCTTCAATCGCACCGAAGGCCGTTTTGCAATCGGCCTTCATTAAGAAATCTCGCGTTAACACATTGCACCTCCGCCACTGCATGCCTCCTTGCGACAACTTTTTTTGAACCATCCAGGTCTTTTTACTGCTCATTTAGAAAGCAGTTCCAGTGACGATATGCAATTCCCTCGCCGCTTGCAACCCGGCGGTAGATTAATCGCCTTATTCGTCAAAGTTTGCAGTGTTGCGGTGTGATAGCGCTCACGCCTGACGCGCGTTTAGCGCTTTTTATGCCACTTATCGTCCTCTCCCTTCTCGTAATCCTGCTTAACGGCGGCCCAGGCAACCTTATGCGCTGTCTCCTCCCGGCTGTCATCACCCCGGCGATCATCCTTATCTTTATATTGATCCCAGGCGCTATTGAAGGCCTCTTTATAGATCTCCTGCGCATGGGCAGGAAGCACATGCTGAACGCTATCGGGTAAATCGCTTTTTGATTTATAGGGCATTGTGAACCTCTCTTTTTCTGAACTTATTAAGTGTGGTAGACAACGCCAAATGGCGCCAGAAAAAGAAAGTAACTGTTCGAAAACGATTTATAATTAATTGTTATTCATTATTTATTTAGAAAAGATGCTGAATAATAGCTTCTTTGCTCTAAATATCTTAAAAACCGTAAAATCAAGTAAAGCATCATCAGAAATTGACTGAATTCTGTTAACTTATTGACCTTCAGTTTCTATCTATAATTACAAGCACCTGCATTGATGGAGAAACACATGACAACCACACATGAGGCGGTTAAGACCCGCCACAAGGAGACGTCACTCATTTTCCCGGTGCTGGCACTGGCTGTGCTGTACTTCTGGGGAAGCACACAGTCACTGCCAGTGGTCATCGGCATTAATATCCTGGCGCTGGTGGGGATCCTTTCTAGCGCATTCAGCGTGGTACGCCATGCGGATGTTCTGGCCCACCGTCTCGGCGAACCTTACGGCTCGCTCATTTTAAGCCTTTCCGTTGTTATTCTGGAAGTTAGCCTGATTTCCGCGCTGATGGCGACGGGCGACGCCGCGCCGACATTAATGCGCGATACGCTCTATTCCATCATCATGATTGTGACCGGCGGCCTGGTGGGCTTTTCGCTGCTGCTGGGTGGGCGCAAATTTGCCACCCAGTATATGAACCTGTTCGGAATCAAACAGTATCTGATCGCCCTCTTCCCGCTGGCGATTATTGTGCTGGTCTTTCCGATGGCGTTACCGGGCGGCAACTTTACCACCGGGCAAGCCCTGCTGGTGGCGCTGATCTCGGCGGCCATGTATGGCGTGTTCCTGCTTATTCAGACCAAAACGCACCAGAGTCTGTTCGTCTATGAACATGAAGATGACGGCGACGATCCGCACCACGGTAAGCCCTCCGCCCACAGTAGCCTGTGGCATGCCGTCTGGCTAATCGTGCACCTGATTGCCGTGATTGCGGTGACCAAAATGAATGCCAATCCGCTGGAGGCGCTGCTCACTGAGCTGAACGCGCCGGTGGCCTTCACTGGCTTCCTGGTGGCGCTGTTGATTCTCTCGCCGGAAGGGCTGGGTGCGCTGAAAGCGGTATTGAATAACCAGGTGCAGCGCGCCATGAATCTCTTCTTCGGTTCAGTGCTCGCCACCATCTCCCTGACGGTACCCGTGGTGACCCTGATTGCCTTTATCACCGGCAATGAACTGCAGTTCGCTCTGGGCGCACCAGAGATGATCGTAATGGTCGCCTCGCTGCTGCTGTGCCAGATCTCCTTCTCTACCGGGCGTACCAACGTGCTGAACGGTGCCGCGCATATGGCCCTGTTTGCCGCCTACCTGATGACAATATTCGCCTGAGTGCGTGTCTGGCTTCAGGCCAAAAAAAACCCGCCGAGGCGGGTTTTTTTATTAGTTGCTGGTATCCAGCTCTTCAAAGTTCTTGACCAGATCGTCAATCGCTTTAATCTGTTTCAGGAATGGCTCCAGCTTATCCAACGGCAGCGCGGACGGGCCGTCGCATTTTGCGTTGGCTGGATCCGGGTGCGCTTCGATAAACAGACCGGCCAGACCGGTTGCCATCCCGGCGCGCGCCAGTTCAGTCACCTGGGCGCGACGGCCGCCAGAGGCGGCACCAAACGGGTCGCGGCACTGCAGCGCGTGGGTGACGTCAAAGATCACCGGCGACTGGTTAGAGACGTTCTTCATGACGCCAAAGCCCAGCATATCGACAACCAGGTTGTCATAACCGAAGTTCGCCCCACGGTCACACAGAATAACCTTGTCGTTACCGCCTTCGATGAACTTATCGACGATATTCCCCATCTGACCAGGGCTTACGAACTGCGGCTTCTTCACGTTAATTACGGCGCCGGTCTTCGCCATCGCTTCGACCAGGTCGGTCTGACGGGCAAGGAACGCAGGCAGCTGAATGACGTCAACCACGTCTGCGACTGGCTGCGCCTGTGCTGATTCGTGTACGTCGGTAATGATCTTCACGCCGAAGGTCTGCTTCAGCTCCTGAAAGATTTTCATCCCCTCTTCCAGGCCTGGGCCACGGTAAGAGTGAATAGAGGAGCGGTTGGCTTTATCAAAAGAGGCTTTGAACACATACGGGATGCCCAGCTTCTGGGTCACGGTCACATAGTGTTCGCAGATGCGCATGGCGAGGTCACGAGACTCCAGAACGTTCATGCCGCCGAACAGCACGAACGGCAGGTCGTTCGCTACATTAATGTCGCCAATGCTAACCACTTTTTGTTTCATAGGATTGCCTTATTCAAAGGTGAATCGGAATTATGATTAATGCAGTGTAATAGGTTTGTGCGCGATGGAGTTGATCTGCGCGCGAATCATTTCGCTGATCGGATCTTCCGGGCACTGTTCCACGAAATAGCTCAGATCGTTCAGCGCGACGTGGTCGCACTCCAGTTGAACGTAAATCAGGCCACGATCGCGGATTTCATAAGGGTCTTCCGGATTGAACTGTAACAGCACTTCACTGGCCCGTAAGGCCAGCTCCATCTGCCGCTCTTCCATCAGTGCGGACTTGAGGGTATCCAGCAATTTGCGGATCACCTCGGCGTTGTCGGCTTCGTCCAGATCTTCATTGAACAGCTCAGCCACCGGGCTGATGTTCCCCTTTAACCAGACGTCGAGGGTGTGCTCGTTGAGCGTCTCGCCGTTAAAGGGATTGATTAACCACATTTCGCCGTCCAGCCACTCGCCGCGCAGGATCATCTGCGTCGGGAAAATGACCGGCACCAGTGGAATATCCAGACGGTGGGCCACCCACAGGAAAATGGCCCCCAGCGACACCGCGCTTCCCTGGCGGTGTTTCAGAACCTGGTCCAGCCACAGGGCATCCGACAGACGATAAACGCCACGTTTATCGCCGAATCCCCATTCGCCATAGAAAAGCGAAATCAGCTTTTCCAGTTGCCACTCCTGTGGACGTGCTTCGCTAATTTCTTCACGCGCCAGGCTGGCGAGATGTTCCAGTTCATCGTAGACATACTGCGCGTTGAAATCATCGCGGATTATCTCGGATATCTGGACCATTCCATCGCACAACGGCACTTTGTTAAATTCGAAATCGGCTAAGGACTTCATACTTACCCCAGTAACGGTATTCTTGTGGTGGCGAGTTTAATGATGATGTACAGCACCACCAGCCCCAGCAAAAAGGCGATAAACCCCGCCTGCTGGCTGCGCGGACGACGTCGCCCCAGCGCAATAAAACCCAAAACGATGTAGATGATAACGCCAAACAGCTTCTCAGTCAGCCATCCCCCTTCTTGCGTAAAGGGCAGATAGCCCGTTTTCCACATTAAACCGACCCCGGAAAGAAACAGGACGGTATCAACGCAGTGCGGCGCAACGCGTACCCAGCGGGCGTTTATCAGCGCATTATTGCTGTAACGCCACCAATACCGCAGGATGACAAAACTGATGGTGAGTACCACGGCAGAAATATGCAGGGTGATTAACAGACTTAAACTCATGCCCGTTTTCCCAGCGTCAGGCGTTCATTGCCGCCGTAGTCACGACAGGTCTCCACCGAGGTATAGCCTGCCGCACAAAAAAGTTCGCGTACCGCTTCGCCCTGCGTCCAGCCATGCTCCAGTAACAGCCAGCCGTCTGGCTGCAAGTGGTGACGCGCTCTGGTAATGATGTGGTCAAGATCGGCCAGCCCCGCATTGGCCGCTACCAGTGCGGTCAGCGGCTCAAAGCGCACATCGCCCTGCGACAGATGCGGGTCGAGCTCATCGATATAGGGCGGATTGCTGACGATCATTGAGAATGTCTGGTTGCCCAGCGCACTGAACCAGCTACTGCAAAGGACGGTGACGTTGCTTAAGGCGTGGCGGGCCACATTGCGTTGCGCCAGCGCCACCGCATCGGGCATCAGGTCGACGGCGGTGATAGCGCAATCGGGTCGCTCGCTGGCCAGGGCCAACGCGATGGCACCGGTACCGGTGCCCAGATCGAGAATCTCACACGGGGTTGCAGGCAGACGCACCAGCGCCTGCTCCACCAGACACTCGGTATCCGGACGCGGGATCAGCGTGGCCGCAGAGACATACAGCGGTAGCGACCAGAACTCACGCTCGCCGACCAGATGCGCTACCGGCTCGCCGGTTTTGCGTCGGGCCAGCAGTTCATCCAGCTGTGCCTGCTGTTCAGCCGTCAGTGGCGTTTCACCGAACGCGAGAATATAGGTGCGTGCCTTGCCGGTCACATGCTCCAGCAGGATCTCGGCGTCGCGGCGGGGGCTTTCGCTCTCCGCCAGCGCTGCAATAGCCTGCTGTAGCCAGTGATGAAAATCCATTAATCCTGCTCTGCCAGGGCCGCCAGCTGATCGGCCTGGTACTCCTGCACGATGGGCTCAATCAGGGCGTCGAGCTTGCCTTCCATGGTCTCATCCAGACGATAGATGGTGAGGTTAATACGGTGGTCAGTCACGCGACCCTGCGGGAAGTTGTAGGTACGGTTACGATCGCTGCGATCGCCGCTACCCAGCAGGTTACGACGGGTAGAGGCTTCGGCCTGCTGGCGTTTTGCCACCTCAGCCGCATGGATACGCGCACCCAGCACCGACAGCGCTTTGGCTTTGTTTTTGTGCTGTGAACGTTCATCCTGACACTCCACCACGATCCCGGTGGGCAGGTGGGTAATACGGATTGCAGAATCGGTGGTGTTAACGTGCTGGCCACCCGCGCCGGAGGAGCGGAAGGTATCGATACGCAGATCGGCCGGGTTGATGTCCGGCAGTTCCGCTTCAGGCAGTTCCGGCATCACCGCCACGGTGCAGGCGGAGGTATGGATACGGCCCTGAGATTCAGTCGCCGGCACGCGCTGCACGCGATGGCCGCCAGATTCAAACTTCAGACGGCCATAGGCACCGTCACCGCTGATCTTGGCGATCACCTCTTTATAGCCACCGTGTTCGCCCTCGCTGGCGCTCATGATCTCCACGCGCCAGCGACGGGACTCCGCATAACGGCTGTACATCCGGAACAGGTCGCCGGCAAAAAGCGCCGCTTCATCACCGCCGGTTCCGGCGCGCACTTCCACAAACGCATTGCGTTCGTCGTCCGGATCTTTTGGCAGCAACAGCACCTGCAGCTCTTGTTCCATCTCTTCGGAACGGGCCCTGGCCTCCTGCAGCTCTTCCTGCGCCATTTCGCGCATTTCCGGATCGTCGAGCATCATCTGCGCCGTTTCAATATCTTCCTGAACCTGCTGCCAGGCGGTAAAGCAACGCGCAACATCGCTGAGCTGCGCATATTCACGCGACAGAGCGCGAAAACGCTCCTGATCGGCAATGGTCGCGGCATCGCCGAGCAGAGCCTGAACTTCTTCATGACGCTCGTGCAGAGCTTCCAGTTTGGCGACGATAGAGGGCTTCATAGGCGTAAGTGCACCTTGTTATAAAATTGGGGGTAGAGGGCGCTATTCCAGCCCGAGGCTGTCGCGCAGAATATTCAGGCGTTCGTCATCCCCGTCACGGGCGGCCTGTTGAAGTGATTTGGTTGGTGCATGGATAAGACGATTCGTCAGTTTCCACGCCAGATCCTGCATGATGACCTGCGGATCGCCGCCCTGTTCGAGGGCTGCCATCGCTTTTGCCGTCAGTTCATTGCGAACCTGTTCAGCCTGGCCACGGTATTCACGGATAGTCTGGCTGGCGCTTTGTGCCCGCAGCCAGGCCATAAATTCGCTGGTTTCTTGCTCGACAATAGTCTCTGCCTGCACCGCCGCCGCCTTACGCTGGGCAAGGTTGTGCGAAATGATGCTCTGCAGATCGTCCACGCTGTATAAATACGCGTTAGCCAGCTTGCCTACTTCCGGTTCGACATCGCGCGGGACGGCGATGTCCACCAGCAGCATCGGCTGATTACGACGCGATTTTAGGGCGCGCTCCACCATGCCTTTGCCAATAATGGGCAGCGGGCTGGCGGTAGAGCTGATAATAATATCCGCCTCCTGCAGGCGCGCGTCGATATCGCTCAACGAGACCACTTCGGCCCCGACCTCCTCTGCCAGCGCTTGCGCACGTTCGCGGGTGCGGTTGGCGATGATCATCTTTTTGACTTTGTGTTCGCGCAGGTGACGGGCGACCAGTTCAATGGTCTCCCCTGCGCCAACCAGTAAAACGGTGACCGTGGAGAGCGATTCAAAGATTTGACGCGCCAGAGTACAGGCAGCAAAAGCAACAGATACCGCACTGGCACCAATGTCGGTTTCAGTTCGCACTCGCTTGGCGACAGAGAATGATTTCTGGAACATGCGCTCCAGTTCGCTGGCCTTCAGATGCCCCTTCTGGGAGTCCGCAAAGGCTTTTTTAACCTGTCCGAGGATCTGAGGCTCGCCAAGCACCAGCGAATCCAGGCCGCTGGCGACGCGCATTAAATGGCTGACCGCGTCGTTGTCGTGGTGCCAGTAAAGGCTATTTCGCAGCTCATCTTCGTTCAGATTATGGTATTCACATAGCCAGCGAATGAGCGCTTCGTGCAGGTTATCCTGCTCCTCTACGCTCAGGTACAGCTCGGTACGGTTGCACGTCGACAGCACCACGCCGCCCTGCACCATCGGTTGGGCAAGGAGGCTCTCCAGCGCCTGGTCGAGATTATCCGGCGAAAACGTAACGCGTTCTCGCAGTGAAACCGGGGCTGTTTTGTGGTTAATACCGAGTGCTAAAAGGGTCATGTGAGCGGGAGTAGTACCAGCGTTAATAAGGTTAGCAGGTCGCATCATACAGGATGCGCGAGATCAATAAAAGAGACAGTCCCCTTTCGGAGTAATAGCTTAGATCGCGCTTTGAGATAATTTGAACGTAGACGCTACCACGACGGGACGCTAGCATTAACAGTTATAACTGCCACGTATCTCAAGGATTTGTCATCATTATGACCAGAATGATTCGCCTGCTGCCCCTGGCCGCGCTGGTGCTTACTGCATGTTCGATTACTCCGCCAAAAGGGCCGGGTAAAAGCCCTGATTCGCCTCAGTGGCGCCAGCATCAGCAAGAGGTGCGTTCGTTAAACCAATACCAGACCCGTGGCGCCTTCGCCTACCTGTCCGATCAGCAGAAAGTCTACGCCCGCTTCTTCTGGCAACAGACCGGCCAGGATCGCTATCGTCTGCTGCTGCTGAACCCGCTGGGCAGCACCGAAATGGAGCTGCTGGCCCAGCCCGGCACCGTGCAGATCACCGACAATAAAGGGCAGAAATATAGCGGAACGGACGCGGAAGAGATGATAGGTAAGCTGACCGGCATGCCGATCCCCATCAGCAGCCTGCGTCAGTGGATCCTGGGTCTGCCGGGCGATGCCACCGATTACAAACTCGACGACCAGTATCGCCTGAGCCAGGTAAATTACAGCCAGAATGGTAAAAACTGGAAAGTGGTTTACGGCGGCTATGACAGTAGCGGTAAAACGGCCCTACCCTCCAGTTTGGAGCTGACCGAGGGCAGCCAGCGTATCAAGCTGAAAATGGATAACTGGATTGTCAAATGATGACCCACTGGCCCTCTCCTGCAAAACTGAACCTGTTTTTATACATTACAGGACAGCGTGCCGATGGTTATCACACGCTTCAGACGTTATTCCAGTTTGTTGATTATGGCGACACGCTCTCCATTGCGTTGCGCCAGGATGGGCAACTTAACCTGCTGACCCCTGTTGAAGGGGTCGAAAACGAAGACAACCTGATTGTGCGTGCGGCGCGCCTGCTGATGAACGCGGCGCAACAGTCCGGTCGCCTGCCCGCCGGCAGCGGCGCGGATATTCGCGTTGAGAAGCGTCTGCCGATGGGCGGTGGACTGGGCGGCGGATCGTCTAACGCCGCCACGGTGCTGGTGGTATTGAATCACCTTTGGGGCTGCGGGCTCTCTGACGATGAGCTGGCCGAACTGGGCCTGACTCTTGGCGCCGATGTCCCGGTCTTCGTGCGGGGTCACGCGGCCTTTGCCGAAGGGGTGGGCGAAGTGCTCACGCCAGTGAATCCGCCGGAAAAGTGGTACCTGGTGGCCCATCCTGGCGTCAGCATTCCGACGCCAGTCATTTTCAAGGATCCGGGGCTAACACGTAATACGCCGGTGCGGTCAATAGAAACGTTATTAAATTGTGAATTCAGCAATGATTGCGAGGATATCGCAAGAAAACGTTTTCGCGAGGTTGATGCGGCGCTTTCCTGGCTGTTAGAATACGCGCCGTCGCGCCTGACTGGCACAGGAGCCTGTGTCTTTGCTGAATTTGACACAGAGACTGCTGCACGTCAGGTGCTCGAGCTGGCCCCGGAATGGCTGCACGGTTTTGTGGCGCGAGGTGTGAACATCTCCCCGCTACGACAGGCCATTCTGGCGCAACCTGAGTTTCGGTGACAACGTCACCCTGTTCCAGACGTTGCATCGCGCTCTTTAATACACCGCCTGGATAGCGTTCGCCTGGCCCGCACAGTTTTTGGCGAAGGTTATCCACCACTGGACGCATGCCTGAGGTTCTTCTCGTGCCTGATATGAAGCTTTTTGCTGGTAACGCCACCCCGGAACTAGCACAACGTATTGCCAACCGCCT
>NZ_DDPB01000009.1:617560-1336983 GCF_002341985.1 Leclercia sp. UBA2479
ATTAACGAAAATGTACGCGGTGGTGATATTTTCATCATCCAGTCCACCTGTGCTCCAACGAACGACAACCTGATGGAATTGGTTGTTATGGTCGATGCCCTGCGCCGTGCTTCTGCAGGCCGTATCACGGCTGTTATCCCTTACTTTGGCTATGCCCGCCAGGACCGTCGCGTCCGCTCCGCGCGTGTGCCAATTACCGCTAAAGTTGTTGCTGACTTCCTCTCCAGCGTAGGCGTTGACCGTGTTCTGACGGTTGACCTGCACGCTGAGCAGATCCAGGGCTTCTTCGACGTTCCGGTTGATAACGTATTCGGCAGCCCAATCCTGCTCGAAGATATGCTGCATCTCAACCTGGACAATCCTATTGTGGTTTCTCCGGATATCGGCGGCGTGGTTCGCGCACGTGCTATTGCCAAACTGCTGAACGACACCGACATGGCGATCATCGACAAGCGTCGTCCGCGCGCTAACGTCTCTCAGGTGATGCACATCATCGGTGACGTTGCTGGCCGCGACTGCGTGCTGGTTGATGACATGATCGATACCGGCGGCACCCTGTGCAAAGCCGCGGAAGCCCTGAAAGAGCGTGGTGCTAAGCGTGTATTTGCTTATGCAACACACCCTATCTTCTCGGGTAATGCGGTAAACAACCTGCGCAACTCCGTTATTGATGAAGTTGTGGTTTGCGACACTATCCCGTTAAGTGATGAGATCAAGGCGCTGCCAAACGTGCGCACCCTGACCCTCTCCGGGATGCTGGCCGAAGCGATTCGTCGTATCAGCAACGAAGAATCTATCTCGGCTATGTTCGAACACTAATCGGACGCAGCCTGAAAACCCGCTACGGCGGGTTTTTTTGTCTGTGAGTTTCATTTGTATGATTAATGCCTCCTTCACCTGCCATTGATATGACAGATGATGCGCACACGGATGATGATTGTGAAAAACGCTTCCTCTCATGTTCTGCCCTTTCGCGCCCTCATCGACGCTTGCTGGAAAGAGAAGTACACCCTGTCGCGCCTGACGCGTGACCTGATAGCCGGGATCACCGTCGGCATTATCGCCATCCCGCTGGCGATGGCGCTGGCGATAGGGAGCGGCGTGGCGCCGCAGTATGGCCTCTACACCGCCGCAGTGGCGGGGATCGTTATCGCCCTGAGCGGCGGATCGCGCTACAGCGTCTCCGGCCCCACCGCCGCCTTTGTCGTGATTCTCTATCCGGTTTCCCAGCAGTTTGGTCTTGCCGGCCTGCTGGTTGCCACCCTGATGTCAGGCGGATTTCTGATCCTGTTTGGCCTGGCGCGCTTCGGCAGGTTGATTGAGTACATCCCTCTTCCGGTGACCCTGGGCTTCACCTCCGGGATCGGGATCACTATCGGGACCATGCAGATAAAAGATTTTCTTGGCCTGCAGTTAACGCATGTGCCGGAACATTACTTGCAAAAGGTGGGCGCGCTGGCGATGGCGCTGCCGACGGTCAATCTGGGGGATGCCGCGATTGGCATCGTCACGCTCGGCACCTTAATTCTGTGGCCACGGTTAGGCATTCGCCTGCCGGGGCATCTTCCGGCGCTACTGCTGGGCTGTGGGGTCATGGGCGTAGTGAACCTGTTGGGTGGGCAGGTGGCCACCATCGGTTCGCAGTTCCACTATCTTCTGGCGGATGGCACGCAGGGCAACGGTATTCCGCAGCTGTTACCCCAGTTGGTTCTCCCCTGGGATATGCCGGGTTCTGATTTCACCCTGAGCTGGGATTCTCTGCAAGCCCTGCTTCCCGCTGCGTTTTCAATGGCGATGCTGGGTGCTATCGAATCACTCCTGTGCGCCGTGGTACTGGACGGCATGACGGGCACCAAACACAACGCCAACAGTGAACTGATAGGCCAGGGGCTGGGGAATATCGTTGCACCGTTCTTTGGCGGGATAACCGCCACGGCCGCGATTGCCCGTTCTGCCGCCAACGTACGCGCCGGGGCGACGTCGCCCATCTCCGCAGTGATCCACGCCCTGCTGGTGATCCTCGCCCTGCTGGTGCTGGCACCGTTACTCTCATGGCTGCCGCTCTCGGCGATGGCTGCCCTGCTGCTGATGGTGGCCTGGAACATGAGCGAGGCGCACAAGGTGGTGAACCTGCTGCGCCGGGCCCCGAAAGACGACATCATCGTGATGCTCATCTGTATGTCCCTGACCGTCTTGTTCGACATGGTGATAGCGATTAGCGTCGGGATCGTACTGGCATCCCTGCTCTTTATGCGCCGCATTGCCCGCATGACGCGACTTGCCCCGGTAAATGTCATTGTGCCCGACGACGTGCTGGTGCTGCGGGTTATCGGCCCGCTGTTCTTCGCAGCGGCAGAGGGGGTGTTTAATGACCTGGAGGCCCGAATCGTAGATAAACGCGTCGTGGTGCTGGAGTGGGACGCAGTGCCGGTACTGGATGCGGGCGGTCTGGACGCCTTCCAGCGCGTTGTGCAACGTCTGCCGGAAGGCTGTGAATTACGGATCTGTAACCTGGAGTTCCAGCCGCTGCGCAGTATGGCGCGTGCGGGGATCCAGCCAGTTGCTGGCCGCTTGTCATTCTATCCGACCCGCGACGCAGCGTTAGAAACGTTATGAATGGCGGCGCTGCATCATGATGCCAATCGCCTGTTGTAGCCAGCCAAGCACTTCAGGCGTCATCCAGGTCCCTTTCATCAGATGGGGCTCCTGCTCCATCGCCTGGCGAAATTTCTGCTGCGTCACCGGGTCGGTTCCTGCATAGGACTGAAACAGTTCGAGCCACGTTTGCGCCAGAGCCTGCGCCTGCGGGCTCGCGGCTGACAGCCCTTCCCGACAGGCCTGGTGCAGTTTCGCCACCAGCGAGGGCCACTCCATCATCCGATCAAAGTAGTGGGCGCGGGTAAAGGCCATCTCCTGCGGGGTGAGATAGCGCTGCCAGATGGCGAGCTTGCTCTCGGCAAAGGCCCGGGTGATAAAATCGAGGATATCGGTGTTGATACCGGTCTGTTCGCGCATCTGCGGCTCCACGCTGTGCATCTCGTTCAGCCGGGTCAGAAACTCGGGCTTGCCGGCGGTATCTTGCTCCAGCTGCGTCATCCAGCGGGTGGCTAATGCTGTCGCACGCGGATCATCCACCCCGACGCTCTCTTCCAGCAACGCCTGCGCCTCGGCAACCAACCCGCTCCAGGTAGCGGCCAGCGCCTCTCCCTGTACGGCAAACGGCAACTGCTGTAACTCTTCTTTGCTAAACCAGCGATCGTACATATTCATTAACTCCAGCGTGTGTAGCCAGGACTCCAGATCGGGCTCGCCGCCGGCGGCCAGTTCGCAGCGCAGGCCAGCCAGCTGCTCTCGCAGGGTATGAATGCTGCGTAGTTGCTTATCCAGCAAGGCAATTTGCCCATCAAGCAGTTCAGCCATAGAGTGCGTATCCCGATCGAGGCAATCCTTTATCTCAGCAAGCTCCAGCCCGGCTTTAGCCAGCACCTGAATACGGTGCAGGCGCTGAACATCCGCCAGGTTATAGAGTCGGTAGCCTGCCGCACTTCTGGCGGAGGGGAGCAGTAAGCCTGTTTGTTCATAGTGGTGAAGTGTCCGGACGGTGATCCCCGCTCGCGTTGCCAACTGCCCAACCTGAATTAACATTGCTGCTCCTTTTTTCGCGCCATCGATGACACTGTGGATCCTGACGTTACGTGAGGGTCAAGGCAAGGGGCAAAAAAAAACGGCTCCCGCAGGAACCGTCTTGATGGCATCCCAGATTAACTGGGCTTATGTTGATCGCGGCGACAACGTTTGTCGTAGTGGCGTACCCACCAGTATTTGTCGCAGACCTGCTCATGGCCGCTGACGCGGGCTCCTGCGAGCCAGAGAACGGCGCCCAGGAAGATGCTCAGTATCGCGCCATGCGCAAAGTATTGTGGCAGGTTAAATTGCGGAAGCTGGTTTAAAATAGAGTAACCGACGCCCCCTACCATGACGATCAATCCCAACCCCATGAGCACGTTACCGAGTAACGAAGCGTTTCTGCGTTTCATGTGTCACCTCCGGAACTTTGGGTTGCAGGGTTAACTATCCCTAATCCTGATGTGCAAAGTATAGACAGCCCCCCTTTTATTGGTTGCGGGAGCGATCACATTTATGCACTTTGAGTCAACAAAACTTTACAAATAACCTATTGAGCTACTTGAAAATCTAATGATTCAGCGGAGCAATTATTCCATTCCCAAACATCGGGCGGCAGAATTTTGTCAAGCGGCGCGGCAGACAGTACACTACGCGCCAGACTTAGAACCCTCAGGAAGTTAAACGTGACGATTAAATTGATTGTCGGCCTGGCCAACCCTGGCGCGGAATATGCGGCAACCCGCCACAATGCGGGCGCATGGTATGTCGACCTGCTGGCTGAGCGGTTACGTGCCCCCCTGCGCGAAGAGCCAAAATTCTTCGGCTATACCTCCCGCATTAACCTTGCCGGCGCAGATGTGCGTCTGCTGGTGCCGACCACCTTTATGAATTTAAGCGGCAAAGCCGTGGCGGCGATGGCCACCTTTTATCGCATCAACCCGGACGAAATCCTGGTGGCGCATGATGAGCTCGATCTGCCGCCCGGCGTGGCGAAGTTTAAACTCGGTGGCGGCCACGGTGGCCATAACGGCTTAAAAGACATTATTAGCAAACTGGGCAATAACCCGAATTTCCACCGTTTGCGCGTCGGGATAGGCCATCCGGGCGATAAAAACAAAGTTGTAGGCTTTGTGTTAGGTAAACCTCCCGCCTCCGAGCAGAAATTGATCGACGACGCGGTTGACGAAGCGGTGCGTTGTACGGAGATCTGGATTAAAGAGGGCTTAACCAAAGCCACTAATCGTCTGCACGCTTTCAAAGCGCAATAAGCGGCGTCACGCCCCTTTTTTGCCCCGCGCGCTGCGGGTTACGTGTATAATAGGCGTAGTTATTTACTTTTCTTCGACTCGTTATGCTTAACGTGTTGAATATCAAGATATTAAGGTGATTCAGAAATGGGATTCAAATGCGGTATCGTTGGTCTGCCTAACGTTGGCAAATCCACCCTGTTCAATGCGCTCACGAAAGCGGGTATCGAAGCGGCTAACTTCCCGTTCTGTACCATTGAGCCAAACACCGGTGTCGTGCCGATGCCTGACTCACGCCTGGATCAGCTGGCAGAAATTGTTAAGCCACAGCGTATTCTGCCGACGACGATGGAGTTCGTGGATATCGCGGGGCTGGTAAAAGGGGCTTCTAAAGGTGAAGGTCTGGGCAACCAGTTCCTGACTAACATCCGTGAGACCGAAGCGATTGGCCACGTTGTGCGTTGCTTTGAGAACGACAACATTATCCACGTGAACAATAAAGTGGATCCGGCTGACGATATCGATGTGATCAACACCGAACTGGCGCTGGCGGATCTGGATACCTGTGAACGTGCGCTGCAGCGCGTGCAGAAGAAAGCCAAAGGCGGCGACAAAGACGCGAAAGCGGAACAGGCTGCGCTGGAAAAATGTCTGCCACAGCTGGAAAACGCCGGCATGCTGCGTGCGCTGAAAAACTTGACCGACGAAGACAAAGCGGCGATCAAATACCTGAGCTTCCTGACTCTGAAGCCAACCATGTATATCGCAAACGTCAATGAAGACGGTTTCGAGAACAACCCTTACCTGGATAAAGTACGCGAAATCGCCGCTGCGGAAGGCTCCGTTGTGGTGGCGGTTTGTGCGGCTGTTGAATCCGACATCGCTGAGCTGGACGACGCCGACCGTGAAGAGTTTATGGCCGAGCTGGGTCTGGAAGAGCCGGGTCTGAACCGCGTGATCCGCGCGGGCTACCAGCTACTGAACCTGCAAACGTACTTCACCGCTGGCGTGAAAGAAGTGCGTGCATGGACCATCCCGGTAGGCGCAACGGCTCCGCAGGCGGCTGGTAAAATCCATACCGACTTCGAGAAAGGCTTTATCCGTGCACAGACCATCGCCTTCGACGACTTCATCACCTATAAGGGTGAGCAAGGGGCGAAAGAGGCCGGTAAGATGCGTGCAGAAGGGAAAGATTACATAGTGAAAGATGGCGACGTGATGAACTTCCTGTTCAACGTCTAATTCTCCCCTGCCCAAACAAAAATCCACGCCCCGGCGTGGATTTTTTTTTAACTGTCCTTAGAACTCTACCCTTGCGCCAAGGTTGTAGCGGCGCCCTTCCAGGACCGACGCTTCGTTATAAGAGGTGGAATGAAGCGGATTCGCATCAAACAGGTTATAGATGCCCGCCATTAACGTCAGGTTCTTATTCACCCGATACCGCGTCCCCAGATCCATTACAGCATAGGCTTCGGTCGAGGTGGATTTACCGATATCCGGCGTGTTGCTCCGCCAGCTCGCTTTCGTCCAGAGTTCCAGATCGTTCAGCGCTTCCCAGGTCAGGGAGATATTGGCCATGCTGGTCGGGAATTCGTTCAGCGCATCCCCTTTATACTGGCCGCTCTTCTGCTCGCTGTGGGTATAGGTGTAGTTTACGTTAGCCTTCAGGGTCGGCGTGGCCTGCCAGTCACCGTTCAGCTCCAGACCGTAAATTTCCGCATCACTGACGTTAAAGTACTGGGAGACCGATTCAGCTTCGTAACCGTTGTAGACACACATCTGCGTCGCGGTCGCGGTACAGATGGTGTAATCGCTGATCTTGTCTTTGAATTTGGTGTGGAAGACAGTGGCATCCAGCGCCAGCGTATCCTTCTGCCAGTAAACCCCCACCTCGGTGTTGACGCTCTTCTCCGGTTTCAGGTCGTCATTACCGATACCAATCTCAGAGTAGGGATAGCTGCCATACACGCTGGTAAAGCCGGAGTTGTTCTGACGGAGGTCCGGCTTTTTATAGCCCGCAGAGACGCCGCCTTTTACTGCCCAGTTTTCATCGAGCGTCCAGTTGCCGTAAAGTTTTGGCGTTACGTGGTAGCCGAAGTAGCTGTCGTGATCCAGACGCGCCGAGGTGGTCATCGTAAAGTCTGGCACAATCATCCATGCATCTTCAGCGAACACCGCCCAGCCATCGCGGCTGATCTTGCTTACCGGCGTTACCCCTGGCACCTCTTTGTCGGCGATGCCGAAGGTGTCGTCCAGCTCATTACGCGTATAGTTTGCCCCCAGCGTCAGCTTGTGATCGCCCAGGGTGAAGGTGTTGGCACTGTTGGCCTCAAAGTTATTCTGTTTGACGAATTGCGGTGACAAATACGGCACGCGGTACTCAGTACGTGCTTTTTCATAGCTGACAAAGTTCTTCGACTCGAGGATATCACCGTACCAGGCGTGCTGAGACAGCGAGATTGCATCGCGATCGAAACCCCAGTACCAGGGGTTACCGTGGCGGGTTTTCTCCTGATGCCCTTTGACCGCATTGAGATCCCAGAGCTGTGTATCGGTCGGCGACATGGAGATGGTGGCATCCAGGTTGCCCGCCTCGTGCTTAACGAAGCGCTCTTTATCGGGGCTGTCATCATCGCGACGATCCAGATAATCCGCCGCCAGGCTAACGCCAAGCTTGCCCGGAATAACGGGCCCCATCAGGAACAGATTGGTCTGGTTGGTATTACCGTATTCGCTCTTTTCCTGCAGGAAGTAGTTATCCTCCAGCACGCCGGTCCAGCTATCAAGGTTATAGCCTTTTTTGGTGATCACGTTGACCACCCCACCGATGGAGTCCGAGCCATACAGCGAAGACATAGGTCCACGAATGACCTCTATACGCTCGATGGCCGCGATTGGCGGCATAAAGGCCGCTTCGGTACCAATGTGGTGACCATATGGACGAGATTCACGGGTCCCCTGCTTGATCCCGTTCACCATATACGACGTATAGGACGAGTCCATACCGCGCATCTGCACGTCACCGGTCGCCAGGCTACCGTTGCCGCTGCCCGTTAACACACCCGGCATCTCCCGGAGTGCCTCGGTAACGTTCTGGTTCGAGCGGGTGTTCAGCTCTTTCTCATTGACCACCGAGATGGTGGCCGGTGCTTCGCGGCGCTCCTGGCTGAAACCGGTGGCGGTTACTACCAGCTGATCTTCGTTCGCCGGATCGCTATCGGCGGCGATGGCGGCAGGCGTTATGCCGGTTAAGGCGAGCGAAATCGCCACGGCCATGCGTGTCCTGGTTATCACGACGTATTCCTTAAAGTTGGGTTAAATCGATCTTGAGAACGTAGTCAGCTTTATTCGCCTTCTCATCCTGTTTCACGCTGACATACAACGTGTTGGCATCCGGAGAGAGCACCAGGCTGTTAGGCATCGCCGCCGTTGTAATGGTGTGTTTGACGGCGTTGGTTTTCGCATCGATGACGCTAATCTGGCGATCGTTACGATGGGTGACATAGACCTCGTTGCGCACGCCGTTGTAAAGCGCGGCAATGGAGTTCGGGGTGGCGATGCGTTGCTTTAGCTTGCCGGTCGCCAGCTCGACCACCAGCACATCGCGCGTATTGGTATCTGCGATATAGCCCACGCCCGCTGCGGGGTTAAGCGCAATATTGAGGAAGTAATGGTCGGTCTCTTTGGGATCCACCTTCACGCGCGAAAGCACCTCTGAACTCTTGCCATCCAGGGTCACCAGCTCGCCGCTTCCGGTTACGGCATAGACTTTGTCCGCTGCAGCATCCACCGCAAACCCAACCGGATCCATCCCTTCGAGGGTTTTCGTCAATGCCTGTTTTTGCGTATCCACGACCCACAGCAGCCCTTTTCCTTTGCCGCCCATGCCGGAGATATAAAGACGCTGATGCTTCTTATCCAGCACCGCTTCGCGCGGATGGATCCGTTTCTTAGGATCGCTGGCGTCACTCAGTTGCAGAGTTTTGATCGCCTTGCCGCTGTGGGTATCCAGCGCGGTGATGGAGCCATCCAGCGCATTGCCCATCCAGAGCACGTGGTTCTCCTGATCGAGCGCCAGCGCAAAGATGCGCCGTTCGGTATCGATGCTCTTTTTCACCGCCAGAGAGTCTGCAGCCAGTTCAAAAAGGATGCCGGTGGTTTTGTCGGCCGCAAAAGAGGGGGAAGAGGCGGCATAGACCGTGTGCCGGGCGTTGTCATAGGCCAGTTCGTAAACCCCGCGCCCCAGCGCCTGGGAGTGAAAATCCTTTTCGCTAAATGTTTTTGCTAACGCTGAACCAGAGTACAGGGCCAGCGCAATAGCCACTGCGCAGAATGCTTGTTTCTTAGGTTGTTGAGGTGTCATGTCATTTTTCTTTACATTTAATTACGTAAAGCAAATGATAATTATTATTAATATCATATTTAATTGCACTGCAAACTTAAATACCTACCAATTTTTGCCTTATTTGCGCATTTATTAACCACCGGATATTAAAATGCCAACCCGATCCCGCTTTTCCTCACGAAAGTACGGCGTCAGTGACCCAATGTTTACTTTTCTCCACGTCTAAAAATGCTATTACTAATAAGCAACATTTATGTAGCAATTTCAGATCAGTCAGGAGTTCCAATGAATAAGAAAAGACGCTCCGTTCCCGGCATCCGTCATTACGATGGCCCCGCCGGGGGATGGGGAGCGCTGAAAGCCACCGCCATCGCCGTACGCACTCAGATGGATGCCCTGGAAGCCCCTGCTACGCTGTTACGCACTAACCAGCCCGACGGCTTTGACTGCCCCGGCTGCGCATGGCCCGATAAAGAACACAAATCCACCTTCCAGTTTTGTGAAAACGGCGCAAAAGCCGTCACCTGGGAGGCGACCACCAAACGCGTCACCCCGGAATTTTTTGCCAACAACAGCGTCTCCTCGCTGTGGGCTAAAAGCGATTACGAGCTGGAGGGCTATGGTCGCCTGACCCACCCGATGGTGTACGACAAAGCCAGCGACTCCTTCCGCCCGGTTGAGTGGCAAGAGGCATTCAGGCGAATCGGTGAGAAACTCCGTCAACTCGACCCCGACGCCGTTGAGTTCTATACCTCTGGCCGGGCGTCGAATGAAGCGGCGTTTTTACTGCAGCTTTTTGCCCGTGAGCTGGGCACCAATAACTTCCCGGACTGCTCCAATATGTGCCACGAAGCCACCAGCACCGGTCTGCCGCGCTCAATCGGCATCGGCAAAGGCACCGTATCGCTGGAGGATTTCGATAAAACCGAGCTGGTTATCTCTATCGGCCATAATCCCGGGACTAACCACCCTCGGATGATGGGCACCCTCCATGAGCTCTCGCGCCGCGGCGTGCCGATCATCGTCTTCAACCCGCTGCGTGAACGCGCTCTGGAGCGCTTCGCCGATCCGCAAAGCGTGGTTGAGATGGCAACCCTGGGTTCAACAGACATCGCGTCAACCTACTTTCAGGTCAAAGCAGGCGGCGATGCCGCCGCGCTAAAAGGGATCGCCAAACATCTGCTGGAAAGAGAAGTACGCGAGGGCGGGATCCTCGACCAGCCGTTTATCGACGCACATACCCAGGGATTTGCCGATTTCGCCGCGGATATCGCGGCCACGGGCTGGGAAGAGATTGAGCAAGAGTCCGGGTTAACCCGTGAGGATCTGGACGCGGTAGCGCGCGCCTACGCTAAATCGAACGCTACTATCATTACCTATGGCATGGGTGTTACTCAGCACAACAAAGGCACCGCTAACGTGCGCCTGATTGCTGACCTGCTCCTGCTGCGCGGCAATATTGGAAAGCCCGGTGCGGGCATCTGCCCCCTGCGTGGCCATTCAAACGTACAGGGCAACCGCACGGTGGGCATTACCGAAAAACCGACCGCCGCCTTCCTGTCCCGTATCGAAGAGGTGTTTGGCTTTACCCCGCCGACAAAACATGGCCACGATGCGGTGATGGCCACCCAGGCGATGATCGCCGGGGAAGCCAAAGCGCTGATCTGCCTGGGCGGTAACTTTGCCGTGGCAATGCCCGACCATGAACAGGCGTTTCCGGCACTGCAGAAGCTCGACCTTAGCGTCCACGTAGGCACGAAGCTAAACCGCACCCACCTGCTGGTGGCGAAAGAGACCTGGCTCTTCCCGTGCCTGGGACGCACCGAGCTCGATATGCAGCGCACCGGGCGTCAGTCGATAACGGTTGAGGACTCCATGTCGATGGTACATGCCTCGTCGGGAAAACTCCGTCCCGCCTCGCCTCACCTGCTCTCAGAGCCGGCCATTGTGGCCGGGATGGCGAGAGCCGCCCTGCCCGACAGCAAAGTCAACTGGGAGGAGCTGGTCGCTGATTACGATCTGATCCGCGATCGTATTGAGCAGACTATTCCCGGCTTTACCGACTACAACCAGCGCATCCGCACGCCGGGCGGTTTTCGCATGCCCTTACCGCCTACCGAACGCGTCTGGCCTACCCCAAGCGGCAAAGCGATGTTCTCGGTCTTTGAGGGGGTTGATGAGAACGCCAAAGGGGTGGGCGAGAGTGTACTGCGCCTCATAACCCTGCGCAGCCACGACCAGTACAACACCACCATTTATGCCATGGATGACCGCTACCGCGGGGTCTTTGGCCGCCGCGATATTCTCTTTATGAACGAAGAGGACATGACGGAACGTGGGCTGGAGCATGGCGACAGGGTAGATATCGAAACCGCGCTGTCGGGTCACGCCCAGCGTCTGGAAGATATTACGGTGGTCGCCTACAGCATCGCCCGGGGCTCGGTTGGGGCCTATTATCCGGAAGCCAACGTGCTGGTGCCGCTGGATTATCTTGATAAAGAGAGCGGCACCCCTTCTTACAAATCGGTACCCGTTCGCCTTACGCTGCGCTCGAAAGAGATCCGCCCGCTGTAGCGTTTGTCATGCCGGGCAGTACGCCCGGCATAAATTTTACTGTCGCGCATTCCCCGTTTTCTGAAGATAATCACCCGGTGAGGATAAAACGGGACGCGCGATGTTAATGAAAACACAACCACTCCACAGGGATGCCGTTTTGGCGTTTCGCGCAGGCGTATCGGCCTGTTTACCAACCATTCCGGGCTACTGGAGCATTGGCTTTGCCGCCGGCGCCATAGGCACCCTTTCCGGTTTCACCACCCTACAAACCGCACTGCTGGCCAGCCTGCTTTACGCCGGGTCGGCGCAGTTTCTGTTTTACTCCCTCTGGGCGACGGGGGCAGAGGTCGCCTCGGTGGTGTTCAGCGTTCTGCTGGTCAACCTGCGTTATTTACTGATGAGTTCAGCCATGAGCGTCTTTTTTCGCGAACACACTACCCTGCAAAAGATCGTGAGCGGCCTGCTGTTAACGGACGAAACCTTCGGCGTGGCGGTACAACATGGCAGCCAGCAAAGCAAAGTCCGCTTTGCCTGGATGTTCGGACTGAACGTGGCCGCCTGGCTAAACTGGATCCTGGCCTGCGTGGTAGGGGCATGGCTCGCCGCTGCGCTGCCACCGGCGTTGATGGAGGGGCTGAGCTTTAGCCTAGTGTCGATGTTTATTGGCCTGGTGCTGATGCTGTGGTTTGCCAGCCAGCGCAAAATTCTGGAGACCTTCAGCATTTCGGCGGCGGTTATCGTCACCCTCTTCACCGCCGGGCAGACCGATATCAGCATTGTTATTATCATTGCCGCCTCGGTGGCCGCGACCCTGTCGACCCTGGGTCTGCGCCTGTTCTACAAAGGAGAGCGCTAATATGGAGCGAAATATTCTGCTGGCGATCGTCGCGTCTGCCCTGGTGACCGCCCTGATGCGCACTATACCGATTCTGCTGCTATCACGTTTCCGGCTCGCCCCGGTGGTGCAACAGTGGCTGAGCTTCATCCCCGCCGCGATCATGGCGGCGATCATCACCGCCGAGCTGCTGGGTAAACCGGCGCTTACTCCCTCCGGCATGAGTCTCTCCCTCGTGGCGGCCATCGTCGCTGCGGTGGCCGGGGTGGCGACCCGCAGCCTGTTTGCCACGGTCATCGTCGGCATGATGGCCTTCACCGCACTCAATTTCTTTTTCGGATAGACGCGTGACCCTGAGCCCGGCGGCGGCATCACGCCGGGTCAACAGCACTTGCCACGCCTCGCGCGACATTTCGCTAAATCCCCTGATCAGCACCCTTTGCGCCGTCGGGCTGTGAGCGACCTCCTCCAGTGCGCCGCGTAATGCCGACACCGTCGCATCCGGCGTGCCTGCTGGGGTGATGAGCGGCAGCCCCGGCGCGAGTGGGCTACGGCCGATAATAGATAACCCCTGCAACAGCTCCGGCTCATGACGCTGTAATAGCGCCCAGGTCACACAGTCGATCGCGGCAATATCCGCCTGCCCTTCGCGTAGCGCCACCAGCGACTGGCGATGGCTGCCGCTAAAGAGGGTCGCAGCGAAAAAATGTGTTTCAACGCCGAGTCCGGCGATCATGCCCAACAGCACGTTATAACCGGACCAGGAGTCGGGGGCGTTACATACCACCCTTCGGCCACGAAAATCCGCCAGGGTTTTGCCCTCCTCCTCTGAGCGGGCCACCAGCCAGCTGCGGTAATGAACGCCTTCGCATCCCAGCGCCGAGTAATGAAATGCTCCCACCACCTGCACATCGGGTAGTTGGGTCATTAAAGGAAAGCCGCAACTCTGGCTCAGGAGCAGATCGGGGCTGCGCCAGTGGTGGAGAAGGTCGGCGGGCAGGACGGGTTGAAGATGATCGACCGCCAGCCCCTGCTTCACCAGTTGCGTTTTTACCGCCAGCCAGAAGGCCTGGTTGTCATCCGGATTAACCGCGTACATGGGAAAGGCGAGCGGACTGCTCATCCGCGCCTCCCGGATGGGCAGTGACATCCAACGGGCGTTTCCAGAACTGGCGTAACCATTCGCTATCCCCCTTACCACAATTTCCTGGTTGCGCCGGTGATAACGTACCCTGTCGCGCAGCCACACCGTGCGAAGACCGTACCAGGGCCACCCTGGCAGGTCGTGATGTAGAGAATGATAGTTGAGATTAAAAACCGCAGCTGCCGGTAAAGGAACTCACTCCGCTTGCCCGGTTACCGGTTTAACCCGCACGCCGGCAAAGACCATCACCATCGCAGCGACCAGCAGCACGCCGCTGGCGGTAAAGACGCCGCTGGCACCGTTAAGATCAAATACTGCTCCGCCCCCTGCTGCACCGGCGCTGATGGCCAGTTGAATGGAGGCCACCATTAACCCGCCGGCACTTTCCGCTTCATCTGTGACCGTAGTGGCAAGCCAGGTTGACCAGCCCACCGGCACCAGCCCAAAGGCAAACCCCCACAGCGCTACCAGCAGACCATCCAGCATCGCCAGGTGCCCGAAAGCCGCCATCAGCAGTGCCAGGATACCCATGGCAAACGGCACCAGAGCCAGCGTGAGACGGAGGTTTCGCGCCAGCAGGTGTCCGGCAATGGAGGTCCCCACAAAGTTGGCAATACCAAAACCGAGCAGGATCAGTGAAATGGTCTCGACGCTCGCCTGGCCAACGGTCTCAAGGAAGGGGCGCAGATAGGTGAAGAAGGCAAAATGACCGCTGAAGATGAGGATGGTGGCCAGCAGGCCGCCAACCATTCCCGGGCGGCGGAGCACATGCAGCAACGTGCGCAGGCTGCCGCTGTTTTCCGGACGCATAGCAGGCAGTACCCACAGCTGCCAAAGCAGCGCCAGGCCGCTGGGGATCGCACAGAGGATAAAGACGTTACGCCAGCCAATCAGGCTGCCAAGATAGCTGCCGAGCGGTGCGGCGACCACCGTGGCAATCGACACGCCGGAGAAGATGATCGCCAGCGCCTTTGGTACATCGGCGGGGGGCACCAGGCGCATGGCGGTGGCCGTGGACATCGCCCAGAATCCGCCTATCGCTACACCCAGCAGCAGACGGCCTGCCAACAGTACCTCCAGCGAAGGGGCAAATGCCACCAGCAAGCTAGAGACAATCTGCATGATTGAGAAGAACATTAACACCCAGCGCCGATCGTTGCTTTTGGTCGCCGGGGTGATCAGCAACCCCGTCACCAGCGCCACCAGCGCAGTGGCAGTCACGGTCTGCCCTGCCACGCCCTCGCTAACGCCCAGGCTTGCCGCCATTGGGGTGAGCAGGCTGGCAGGCAAAAACTCGGCGGTAATGAGCCCGAAGACCCCCAGCCCCAGTGACCAGACCGCACGCCAGGCGGGTCTGGCAGGGGTTAAGGCCTGGCTGGCCGCGATAGATGAATTCATCTGTTATTCTCCGGTTATTAAAATGTGACATCTGTCGCAAATAATAGGAAGTTCACCCCGGACGATCTATGACATATAATCTCCAATTATTGATTAATCGTCCGGAGTTGCCGTTATGACCCTCCATGCCCCTGATTTGATCAGCGAAATGCTGCGCGGAATGCGCCTCTCCGGGGTGAAATATCGCCGTATCGAAGCCAGCGCCCCCTTCGGCGTAGCGTTCAGCCATGCGCCCGGAAAGGCACAGTTTCACTTTATTAGCCGGGGTCCGGCGGTACTGAAAATGGAGAGCGGCGCAACCTTTGCGCTGAACAGCGGCGATGCGCTGTTTATTCCCAACGGTAATTCACATGCCCTGCTCTCTGACGAACATGCCGACGTTACGCCGGTGTCGGCCTTCCCCAGCGAGCCGATTTGCAATTCGGTATGTGATATTCACTGCGAGCCGTGCCCGGACAGTGAGAATGTGATTATTTTCAGTGGATGTATGGATTTCGAACTGGGGGGGATGCAGCCGCTGATCCGCGCCATGCCTGAGGTGATGATGGTCAGCCGACTCATGTCCACCTGGCCTGAAATTCACCCGTTACTGGCCGCGATGGAGCGCGAATCGACAGCCCAGCAGGTGGGTTTTGCCGGGATACTCGCCCGTCTGGCAGACGTGGTAGCCGCGCTGATCGTGCGCGGCTGGGTTGAATCCGGCTGCGGCAAAGCCACGGGTTGGGTACAGGTGCTACGCGACCCACGCCTGAGCCGGGCGATTTATGCCATGCACCAGCAGCCAGGCATAAACTGGAGCGTGGCGGAGCTGGCCAGAGAGGCGGGGACATCGCGCTCGGTCTTTGCTGAGCGTTTTCTCTCCGCCACCGGCACGACGCCGGCCAAATATCTGGGCGAGCTTCGGATGCGGCTGGCGATCCAGTATATCGGGCAGGAAAATCAGGCCATCGAGACCGTGGCACTGCGCCTGGGCTACAGTTCGCTGGCGGCCTTTAGCCGGGCATTTAAGCGTATCGTCGGCCATTCGCCGGGGGCGCTGCGCGAGGCAGGCCAGGTGCCTGAGGAGATTTGACCCTCTCGCCCCCGGCGTGGCGCCGGGGTACGAAGGGTGATGTACGCGGGGGTTATAGCCAGTTTTGCCCTGGGGTTGCCCCCTCGCTGCGCTCATCGCGCGGTACTTCAATCAACAGCGAAGAGAGGTGTTTTGCCCACAGTCCGGCAACCCATTTCACGCCGCGCGCCGTAAAGCGAGCCTGAGACCAGCTATGCTGGTTTTCACCCACGCCGCTGTGCAGGGTAAAATAGCCCGCCTCAATGTGATGCTGTGGCGGTACCAGGGTTCCCCCCACGCGCTGCATGATATTACGCTCCAGTAAAAATGCCCGGAACGCAGGCTCTTTCGCGTTCAGCATTTTACAAAGCTGACGAAAGCCCAGCGATGTATTCACGCTAATGAACTGATCAAAAAAGGCGGCCTTTGGGGCGGAACGGGCAAGTTCCTCCTCCGCACGCTGGCGTTTTTCGTACTGCTCGGCCCACGCGCGCGCCGCCGCTGCCGGGTTAGTGAAATCAGGAAGATTGACGCTTTTCTCTCGCTCCTGCCAGCGATCCAGCATGGTGGCGGTAAAGGCCGGAGAGATGCGCGACACCGTCAGCAGGGAGTCGCGTTTGTTCAGCAAAAACTCCTGCCGCATTTCACCTTCACGCTCATACACACTCGCCGTCACCGGCTGCGAAAGACGTTGCGCCGTTTCCAGGCTTTTAACCATGCGCTTCACCTCGGTATGGGTCATACCGATCACCTTCGCGATTTCACGGCTGCTGATGGTGGCAGGCTGCTCATAGGACGGGAAACTTTCAACAGGAATTACCATAGGATTCACCCCTCACTCATACAATACTCGGGTAATTTGCTCTAATAGTATACAAATACCTGTTTAAATATCCAGTATAATTTTTGTCCATTTTACGACGCGTGCTGGCCTACCACTAACAGGATCCCATCATTATGATCTTTAAGGTGAATGCTGTTCAGAGGTGCCGAAATGCGCGGTATCACCCTTGCCATGCTCTCCACTTCCCTTCACGCGCTGGAGCTGTATGACCTCCCCGTGCTGCCAGGCATTGGCCCCCTTCGCTACCGGGTGCGCGACGATATCAGCGCGCTGACGTTTAATCTCCTGCGTATTGATCTTCAGACGACGATCGCGATCCGCCAGCAGCCCAGGATCGAGTTGCCCTTCTCCCGTGAAGCCCATCATCAGTGCCGGTATACCCAGCGGCAGGTTTTTATCCCGATCGGTATGCCAGGTGTGCCAGGTCTTGCCGTAGGTGTTCACTATTTTTTTCATTAACGCCTTATCCGCGACGGCAGGCAGCCCCGGCGCCACCAGACTCCCTGATTTCACTTCGTACTGATGGCTGTGCCAGAGTTTTTTCTCTTCTGGCGGTAAGGTGTTAAAGAGACGTTCGCTGATGATGTACTCCACCCCCATCAGCCGGGCATCCCGGGTATTACCATCATAAATGACCGCCTGCATGACATCGTCATTCAGTACCGTCACATAATGATGGGCCTCCATTTGCCCATTTTTATCCCCGCTATAGAAATGGAAACCATCCAGATAAGCGCTAATGGCATCAATAGGGGGGCGAGACTGAATGACTTGCGCACCCGTTTCCAGCGTACTGAGAGTCGCGGAAGTCTTCTCTCCGGGGATCGGCGTTTGCGGCGGCGTGTTATTCGCCCCGCAGCCGACAAGCATCACCATGGCTGGAACGAACAGAGACAGAAATTTCATGAGCACTCCCTTTATGTTAACCCGGTTATGAAGGTAGTGCAGGCTCGGGAATTAATCCGGTGAAAAGGCAAAAAAGCGCACTTTTACTCTGGCCACTGCGCAGCGGTAAATTGTCTGTAACTGCGCAAAATGCCGTATCCGGCACGCGAAATGTCTCAGATTCGTCTAAGGTTTTCAGGTGATTGATGACAGCGGACACGCTGCTCAGCAACTTAAGGAGAATCACCATGATAACACCTCAACTGCGCCCTGCGCTGCGGCTGGCAATGGGTGGCATATTGCTTGGTTTTAGCGCCTGTAGCCTTGCAGACGATGCCCCTGCCGGGCAGCCGCAATCCCCTGATATCCTGTTTGGTCCGCTGTTTAATGATGTACAGAGCGCCAAGCTCTTCCCCGACCAGAAGACCTTTGCCGATGCGGTACCCAAAAGCGATCCGCTGATGATCCTGGCCGATTACCGTATGCAGCGAAATCAGTCCGGCTTCGATCTGCGCCATTTTGTGGATATGAACTTCACCCTGCCCAAAGCGGCCGAAAAGTATGTTCCCCCCGCAGGACAGAGTCTGCGTGAACATATTGATGGTCTCTGGCCCGTGCTGACGCGCACCACCGATACCGCCGGCAAATGGGACTCCCTGCTTCCGCTGCCTAAGCCGTACGTAGTGCCGGGCGGCCGTTTTCGTGAGGTCTATTACTGGGATAGCTATTTCACCATGCTGGGGCTGGCGCAGAGTGGCCACTGGGATAAGATTGCCGATATGGTGGCGAACTTCGGGCATGAGATCGACGCCTGGGGACACATTCCTAACGGCAACCGCAGCTACTACCTGAGCCGCTCCCAGCCGCCTTTCTTCTCACTGATGGTAGAGTTACTGGCGACCCACGATCCCGAGGCGCTGAAGCAGTACCGTCCTCAGATGGAGAAAGAGCATGCCTACTGGATGGAGGGCGTCGATGCACTCCAGCCGGGCCAGGCTAATCAACGCGTGGTGAAACTGGAGGATGGATCCATTCTCAACCGCTACTGGGACGATCGTGACACGCCGCGTCCGGAGTCGTGGATGGATGATGTGACTACCGCCAAAAACAACCCCGATCGACCGGCGACGGAGATCTACCGGGATCTGCGTTCTGCGGCCGCTTCCGGCTGGGACTTCAGTTCGCGCTGGATGGACGACCCGAAAAAGCTGGGCACCATACGCACCACCAGCATTGTGCCGGTAGATCTGAACGCCCTGATGTTCAAGATGGAAAAACTGCTGGCAAAAGCCAGCCAGGAAGCGGGTGACAGCGCCGCGGCCAGCAAATATGACGGCCTGGCGAGCGCACGTCAGAAGGCGATGGAGAGCCACCTGTGGAATGATAAAGAGGGCTGGTATGCCGATTACGACCTGAAAACCAAAAAGGTCCGTAACCAGCTGACCGCCGCTGCACTCTTCCCGCTGTATGTGAATGCGGCTGCGCAGGATCGCGCCGATAAAGTGGCGAAGGCCACCGCGTCGCGTCTGCTGAAACCCGGTGGCATTACTACCACTACCGTTAACAGCGGTCAGCAGTGGGATGCCCCAAACGGTTGGGCGCCGCTGCAGTGGGTCGCAACCGAAGGGTTGCAGAACTACGGGCATAAAAAAGTGGCGATGGATGTGACCTGGCGCTTCCTGACCAACGTACAGCACACCTACGACCGGGAGAAAAAACTGGTGGAGAAATATGACGTCTCTACCACCGGCACGGGTGGCGGTGGCGGCGAATATCCGCTGCAGGATGGTTTCGGCTGGACTAACGGCGTGACCCTACAGATGCTGAGCCTGGTTTGTCCTAAAGAGAAACCGTGCGATAGCCTGCCCGCAAACCAACCCGCGGCAAACGATGAGCCTGCCCCGCAGGCTCAGGCCGCGCAATAAAGAAAAAGGCCCTCAGATGAGGGCCTTTTTTTACGACGTTATGCGCGACGTAACAACCTGAATATACCCAGCACAACGATGGCGCCGACCACGGCGACCAGGAAACTGTGCAAATTAAAACCGGATACACTGCCGCCGATACCGAACATGGTGGCCAGCCAGCCGCCCACGACAGCACCCACGACGCCCAGGACACAGGTCAGAATAAAGCCGCCGCCATCACGACCAGGCATAATAAACTTGGCGATAACGCCAGCAACCAGACCAAACACAATCCAGGCGATGATACCCATAGCGATGCCCTCTTGCTTTGAATGGTGCGCGAGACACCTGTCCGCGCAGGTAATGTAAGTATAGGCAATGGTGGGAAAATCATTTTCTTCTCACTGACTTAATTCGCCAGGCATAACGAAAAAAATCCCTGGTTTGTATTAAGTTCTGCGCAGGTGCTGCCGATAACTCAGGGATAGTCTCTCAATATCGAGGAGCCCCAGGGCGTGAGTAATTACAGTGAGCAGTTCCTGAAAAACAATCCGCTGGCTGTGTTAGGTGTATTACGGGACCTGCAAAAAAATGATGTCCCGGTGCGTATTAGCTGGGGCAACAACCAGTTTATTAGCAAGATTCTCGACCTCTCACCTGATAACGTGATTATTGACCTGGGTAGCCAGGACTATGAAAACCGCGCGGTGCTGCGCGCTGAGAGCCTCTGCATCACGGCAGATACCAAAGGCGCCAAGGTTGAATTCACGCTGCCGGCATTTGAAGAAGGAGAGTATCAGTCGCTGCCTGCTTTCGTTGCCCCCCTGCCCGATTCCGTCTGGTTTATTCAGCGTCGCGAGTTTTTCCGTATTCCTGCGCCACTGCACCCCGCTTACTACTGCAGAGCCAAAATGCCGGACAAGAGTGAACTGCGCTTTCGCCTGTATGACCTCTCGCTGGGGGGGATGGGCGCATTAATGGAGGGCGCGAAACCGGAGTCGCTGGTAGAAGGAATGCGTTTTTCGCAGCTTGAGCTGGATATGGCGAACTGGGGGATATTTCGTGTCGATGCCCAGCTGATCTCCGTGAGCGAGCGGCAAGTGGTGGACGGTAAAAACGAGACCATTTCTACCCCGCGTCTCAGCTTCCGCTTCCTGAACGTCAGTCCGGCGGTTGAGCGCGATCTGCAACGTATCATCTTCTCACTGGAACGCGATGCGCGCGAGCGCGCGAGCAAAGTGCGCTGAGGATAACCGGGCAGCGTGGGGCTGCCCGGCCTGTTTTTACATCGCGTCCATCGCTTTCTGTACTTTCCAGATATAGCGCGGTGCCTGCGGAGCCGGATGGTTTTGCACTACGTGATCGTAAAACTCCTGTTTATTGAGATCGTTGATCTCGCTTATTGCCTTTTTACGATCCGACGAGAAGGTTCGCAGTAACGCGCCTGCCCCGTTCACGTATGAAACCACCAGCGCATACTGCATCACTTCCGGGTCTTCAATTCCCTTCAGAATGCCGTGTTCGAGAATACTCAGATAGGCCGTGCCCATCGAGATATTGCGCTCCGGGTTTTTCAGCTCGCTGGTAGAGGGCTCACCCTTCCAGCCCATATAGCGATACACTTCGCGCCCGGCCGTGGAGGCTTTAAGCTGCATCAGCCCAACCGCGTTGGATTTACTCACCAGCGTCGGATTACCACCCGACTCCACCGCGATAATAGCGGTGATCAACCGTGGGCTCACCCCCCATGCCGCACCGGCTTTTTCGGTGATAGGCATCCACTGCATAGCGCGTTTGACCGGCACTTCCGGGTTCCAGGGTTGTTGTTTGTAATCCTGCTTCGACGAACAGCCCGCCAGCAATACCATTAAAAAAGCAAACCATCTCAATTTCACGTCATCTATCCTTATGGCCAGTCATCGCAGCTGCCCTCTCATCCACTTGCTGAAGGGCAATAACAAGCGGCATGATATATACATTTGGTTTTATAAGTCAGCAAGGAAATGCCATGTCTCAGTTTCATCTTATCGCTCCGTCCGGGTACTGCATAAACCAGGAGGCGGCGCAGCGGGGAATAGCGCGTCTCATTGAGAGCGGCCATAGCGTACAAAATCAGACAATTGTACCCCGCCGCCAGCAACGTTTTGCCGGCACCGAAGCGCAGAGACTGAACGATATCAATGCGCTAGCCACGCTGCCCGGCGCTGATCAAATTGTGATGGCGGTACGCGGCGGCTACGGTGCCAGCCGCCTGCTGGAGCAGATTGACTGGGCAGGGCTGGGGAGACGTCAGCAACAGGATCCGCTGCTCATCTGCGGTCACAGTGATTTTACCGTGATTCAGTTGGGTCTGCTGGCGCTGCACAATGTCATCACCTTTAGCGGCCCCATGCTGGCGGGCAATTTCGGCGCCCCGACGCTGGATGCCTTTACCATCGACCATTTCTGGCGGGCGCTGAGAAATCCTACCTTCACCCTGCACTGGCAGGGTCAGGGCCCTTGTTGCACCTGCGAGGGTCAACTCTGGGGCGGCAACCTGGCGATGCTGGTATCGCTGATTGGCACCCCCTGGCTACCCGTCATTGAGAACGGCATCCTGGTGCTGGAAGATATCAATGAGCATCCGTTCCGTGTTGAACGCATGCTGTTGCAGCTACACCATGCGGGTATCCTCGCGCGCCAGCGGGCGATTGTGTTGGGCAGTTTTAGCGGCGCAGCCGCCAATGATTACGATGCCGGCTACGATCTGCAAACCATGATCGATTACCTTCGTAGCAGAGTAGCGGTACCGGTGATCGCCGGACTCGATTTCGGCCACGAACAGCAGACGGTCACGCTGCCGCTGGGTGCGCAGGCAGTCCTTTTAAACGATGAAAAGGGCACCTCTTTAACGGTTAGCGGCCATCCGGTCATAAAGTCATAAAAAAAGGTGCTTAACCGCCTCATTTAAACGCTGTGAGTGTCGTTAATATGTTAGGGTTTTAATAACAGTCACAGCGTCAGGCGGGAGTAAGCAAACATTGGATGCCGCAGCAATAATCAGTCTCTTTATCCTGGGTTCAGTTCTTGTAACCTGTAGTATTTTATTAAGTTCGTTTTCTTCCCGTCTCGGCATACCTATTCTGGTTATTTTCCTGGCTATCGGCATGCTCGCAGGCGTTGATGGCGTGGGCGGTATTCCTTTCGATAACTACCCCATGGCGTACATGATCAGTAACCTCGCGCTGGCGGTGATCCTCCTTGACGGCGGCATGCGCACGCAGGCCAGCTCCTTTCGCGTAGCGCTGGGCCCGGCCCTGTCGCTGGCCACGGTCGGAGTGCTTATTACCTCAGGCCTGACGGGAATGATGGCGGCATGGTTATTTAAGCTGGATATCATGGAGGGGCTGCTGATTGGCGCCATTGTCGGCTCTACCGACGCCGCCGCGGTTTTTTCCCTGTTGGGGGGCAAGGGGCTTAACGAACGTGTCGGCTCCACGCTTGAGATTGAATCCGGCAGCAACGATCCCATGGCGGTATTTCTCACTATCACGCTGATTGAGATGATTCAGCAGCACGAAACCGGCCTCAGCTGGATGTTCGCCTGGCACATCATCCAGCAGTTTGGTCTGGGCATCATTATCGGTCTCGCCGGGGGGTATTTGCTCCAGCAGATGATTAACCGTATTTCGCTGCCTGGCGGTCTCTACCCCTTACTGGCGCTCAGCGGCGGGATTTTGATCTTTGCCCTTACCACCGCGCTGGATGGCAGCGGCATCCTGGCGGTTTATCTGTGCGGCTTTTTGCTGGGTAACCGGCCTATCCGTAACCGGCACGCCATTTTGCAGAACTTCGACGGGCTAGCCTGGCTGGCACAAATTGGCATGTTCCTGGTGCTGGGGCTGCTGGTGACCCCGTCCGATCTGCTGCCAATTGCCGTACCGGCGCTGCTCTTATCGGCATGGATGATCTTCTTCGCGCGTCCACTGTCGGTGTTTGCTGGCCTGCTGCCGTTCCGCGGATTTAATCTCCGCGAGCGCATCTTTATCAGTTGGGTTGGTTTACGCGGCGCGGTGCCGATCATCCTGGCCGTCTTCCCGATGATGGCGGGGCTGGATAACGCCCGCTTGTTCTTCAATGTGGCCTTCTTTGTGGTGCTGGTGTCGTTACTCTTCCAGGGGACGTCGCTGGGCTGGGCGGCCAAAAAAGCCAAAGTGGTGGTGCCGCCGGTCGGCTGGCCGGTCTCCCGCGTCGGGCTGGATATTCATCCGGAGAACCCGTGGGAGCAATTTGTTTACCAGCTCAGCGCCGATAAGTGGTGCGTGGGCGCGTCACTGCGCGACCTGCACATGCCCAGCGAAACACGCATCGCCGCGCTGTTTCGTGATAACGCTCTGCTGCACCCTACCGGTAGTACCCGCCTGCGCGAGAACGATATTCTCTGCGTGATTGGCCGCGAGCGAGACCTGCCTGCGCTGGGCAAGCTGTTTAGCCAGTCGCCGCCGGTGGCGCTGGATCAGCGCTTCTTCGGTGATTTTATTCTGGAGGCCAGTGCCAAGTTTGCCGATGTGGCCTTGATCTACGGTCTTGATGAAGGTCTGGAGTATCGCCAACAGCAGCAGACACTGGGTGAGATTATTCAGCAACTGCTGGGCGCCGCGCCGGTAGTGGGTGACCAGGTGGAGTTTGCCGGGATGATCTGGACCGTCGCTGAGAAGCAAGATAACGCAGTCCTGAAGGTGGGTGTTCGCGTTGCTGAGGATGGTGAAGAGTAGCGGCCTTGTTTATCGTATAAACAAGGCAATCTGAGGGTTGTAATGCCGATCAGTTAAGCACGGTGGAATTGTTCCGTTCACCTCATGTTCAGCAGAATATGGCATCACACCACCCGTGAACGTGATAAGGGGGACCGCCGGGTCCCCCTTATCAATCCCCGCGGCCCCGCGACGAAATCGGTGCTTCGCACTGCGCTCACCTCCCGACCTCCTGCCTGCGGTCGGCTCAACTCGACGTCCCTGTCTCGCTTCGCCTCTGGCCGCCATCCATGGCGTCCAGCCCTTGTCATCCGGTCTCCGGTTCGCCGATTTCAGCGGGGAGTCAACACCCGTGCCCCGGTCAGGCCGCTGAGGAAACGGCATAGAACAGAAATGCTTTAGTTAACGGAACAATTCACCCTACTTAACTGACTGGCATGACATCCCACGTTGTTTTTTTAGTGGTTACACCGTCACGACCGGTACCCGCGGCGCCAGGGCGCACATCAACTCGTAACCGATGGTGCCTGCCGCTGCGGCGACATCATCAATTTTTATCTCGTTGCCCCAGAGCTCAACCGGTGAACCGATACCCGCCTGCGGGCACGGCGTTAAGTCAATGGCCATCATATCCATTGAGATAGCGCCAACGGTGCCGGTGCGTACCCCATCCACCCATACCGGGGTGCCGTTGGGGGCGATGCGCGGATAACCATCGGCATATCCCCCCGCCACGATGCCGATCCGCTGCTCCCCGCTGGCGCGGTAGCGGCTGCCATAACCTACGGCATCACCCGCCTTCAGGGTCTGTACGCCGATAATTTCGCTGCGCAGGGTCATCACCGGTTTTATTCCGCTATTCGCTACATCCTGCCACTGACCCGACGGCGAGGCGCCGTACAAAATGATGCCGGGGCGCACCCAGTCGAAATGGGCCTGAGGATGCCAGAGCGTGGCCGCCGAGTTAGAGAGCGACCGCGGGCAGTTAAGCCCCTCGGCCGCCTGTTCGATACGCGCCATTGGCGCGGTAATTCCGTCGGGCAGTTCCGATTCGGCGAAGTGGGACATTAAAGTCATTTCGCCCACATTCTGCATGGCGCGCAGCTGCTGCCAGACGCTGTGCACCCGCTCAGGTGGGAAGCCCAGCCGATTCATGCCGCTGTTGACCTTCACGTAAATATCCAGCGGCGCGTGCAGTTTCGCATTTTGCAGAACCTTGACCTGCCAGTTGCTGTGAATGCTGGTGGTAAGACGATATTTATCCAGCAGGGGTAACTCATCCGCATGGAAGAATCCCTCGAGCAGCAAAATCGGCCCTTTCCAGCCGCGCTCACGCAGCAGGATCGCCTCTTCAAGATTGAGCAAGGCAAAACCATCGGTAGCGCTTAAGGCGCTCCAGATGCGATCCAGACCATGGCCATATGCATTAGCTTTGACCACCGACCAGACGCGTGAAGCTGGCGCAGCGCGACGCACAACCTGCAGGTTATCCTTCAGGGCCTGCAAATCGATCTGTGCCAGAACGGGACGGGACATGACGACTCCTTTATTAGTTATGTGCGCCGTGCAGGTGTTGTGCGCGTGACGGAGAGTATCCCGGACGATAGCGCGCCACACTTAAATCATCAAACGGAATTACCGGCGTCCGCCCGGAGATCAAATCGCTCAGCAGCTGACCAGAGCCACACGCCATGGTCCAGCCCAGCGTGCCGTGGCCGGTATTGAGCCACAGGTTTTTAAACGGCGTGCGGCCTACCACAGGCGTACCGTCCGGCGTCATCGGACGCAACCCGGTCCAGAAAGTGGCCTGCTCGATAACACCGCCGCGTGGGAAAAGATCCCCGACGACCATCTCGAGCGTTTCACGCCGCGGCTGCAGCAGCTCGGTGTTAAAGCCGACAATTTCAGCCATGCCACCCACGCGGATGCGGTTATCAAAGCGGGTGATGGCAATTTTATAAGTCTCATCGAGAATGGTCGAAACCGGGGCGCCACTCTCCTCTTTCACCGGGATGGTGAGCGAGTAGCCCTTCAGCGGATAGACCGGAATGTCGACAATGCCTTTCAGCATGGCGGTGGAGTATGAGCCAAAGGCCATAACGTAGGCATCCGCTTTGACCACCTCTTCCCCGCATTTCACGCCGTAGATTTTTTCCCCTTCGTACAGCAGCTGATCGACAGCGGTGTTGTAACGGAATTTCACCCCTGCCTGCTCCGCCATCAGAGCCAGGTTCTGGGTAAAGAGCTGGCAGTCGCCGGTTTCATCGTTAGGCAGACGCAGGCCGCCGGTCAGTTTATGCGCCACGTCCGCCAGCGCAGGCTCAATCTGGGCCAGTTGACTGGCTTCCAGCAGTTGATAAGGCACGCCCGCATCCTCCAGCACCGCAATATCACGGGTGGCGTTCTCGTACTGCTGCGCCGTGCGGAACAGCTGCAGGGTGCCGCCCTGCCGTCCTTCATACTGGATATTAGTGCTGGCGCGCAGCGCTTTCAGGCAGTCGCGGCTGTATTCGGCCAGGCGCACCATGCGGCCTTTATTCTCCATATAGTGGCGCGTGTCGCAGTTACGCAGCATCTGCCACATCCACTTTAACTGAGACTGGGTGCCATCCAGGCTTATCGCCAGCGGCGCATGACGCTGGAACATCCATTTAATCGCCTTCAACGGCACACCGGGTGCCGCCCATGGCGCCGCATAGCCTGGCGAAATCTGCCCCGCGTTCGCGGCGCTGGTCTCCAGGGCCGGGCCCGGCTCCCGATCGATGACGGTCACATCATGTCCCGCCTGACTCAGATACCAGGCGCTGGTTACGCCAACGACGCCACTTCCCAGTATGACAACACGCATAGCCACTCCGTTAATAAGCAAAAGAACAATCTTCTGATTACAGATTGATAACTCAGATGAAAATATTATTCAACATACGGCTTTTTTATGGTGACTTACCTCACACCTTCCCCATCAGGCGGGGATGGGCGTTATTTGGCATCTCCTGCTGCGCGTCATTTTTAACCAGTATAAAATTCTGCCAGGACCCCATTTTACCCCGTATTGAAAATGGGAAATCGCAAAGAAAAAAATCCTGCGTCAGCACGCTTTTGAATGGGGTGTTCTATGCTTGAAAAGAGGTTCTCCAGACAGAGAGAGCTAATCACAATGAGGGCGCGCTAATGGCTACTATTGATTCGATGAATAAGGACAGCACACGTCTCAACGACGGACCCGACTGGACCTTCGAGCTGCTGGATGTCTATCTGGCAGAGATCGATCGGGTGGCAAAGTTGTACCGTCTGGATACCTATCCTCATCAGATTGAGGTCATCACCTCCGAACAGATGATGGACGCCTACTCCAGCGTCGGGATGCCCATCAACTATCCGCACTGGTCATTCGGCAAAAAATTTATCGAAACCGAACGCCTCTACAAGCATGGCCAGCAAGGGCTGGCGTATGAAATTGTGATTAACTCTAACCCCTGCATTGCCTATCTGATGGAAGAAAACACCATCACCATGCAGGCGTTAGTGATGGCCCACGCCTGTTACGGACACAACTCTTTCTTCAAGAACAACTATCTGTTCCGCAGCTGGACCGACGCCAGTTCGATTGTTGATTATCTGATTTTCGCCCGAAAATACATCACCGAGTGCGAAGAGCGCTACGGCGTGGATGAGGTGGAGAAGCTGCTCGACTCTTGCCACGCGCTGATGAACTATGGTGTGGATCGTTACAAACGCCCGCAGAAGATCTCTTTGCAGGAGGAGAAAGCGCGGCAGAAAAGCCGCGAAGAGTATCTGCAAAGCCAGGTGAATACGCTGTGGCGTACCCTGCCAAGACGCGAGGAGGAGAAGGCCATGCCCGAGGCTCGCCGCTATCCCTCCGAGCCGCAGGAGAATCTGCTCTATTTTATGGAGAAAAACGCCCCGCTGCTGGAGTCCTGGCAGCGTGAGATCCTGCGCATTGTGCGCAAGGTGAGCCAGTATTTCTATCCGCAGAAACAGACCCAGGTGATGAATGAAGGCTGGGCCACCTTCTGGCACTACACCATCCTTAATCATCTGTATGACGAAGGCAAAGTGACCGAGCGCTTTATGCTGGAGTTTCTGCATAGCCACACGAATGTGGTGTTCCAGCCGCCCTATAACAGCCCCTGGTACAGCGGAATCAACCCCTACGCGCTGGGCTTTGCCATGTTCCAGGACATCAAGCGTATTTGCCAGACGCCGACAGAAGAGGACAAGTATTGGTTCCCGGACATCGCCGGTTCAGACTGGCTGACAACGCTCCACTTCGCGATGCGCGACTTTAAGGATGAGAGCTTTATCAGCCAGTTCCTGTCCCCCAAAGTGATGCGCGACTTCCGCCTGTTCACGGTCATGGATGACGATCGCAATAACTATCTGGAGATTTCCGCGATTCATAATGAAGAGGGATACCGTGAGATTCGCAATCGCCTCTCCTCTCAGTACAACCTGAGTAACCTTGAGCCGAATATTCAGGTGTGGAATGTGGACCTGCGGGGCGACCGTTCATTAACGCTGCGTTATATCCCGCATAATCGCGCGCCGCTGGATAAGGGACGCAAAGAGGTGCTGAAACATGTGCATCGTCTGTGGGGATTTGACGTCACGCTGGAGCAGCAAAACGAGGATGGCAGCGTGGAGTTACTGGAACGTTGCCCTCCGCGAATGAACACGCTGTAAACAAAAAAGCCTCTCGATGAGAGGCTTTTTTTTAGTGACCGTGAATGGCCAGATCGCCGGGCAGCGTCTTCTGCATACGGTGCCAGATCTCACCACTCTCATGACCGTAGCGGCGTACGGTTTCATATACCTGGTCGTGCTGGCTTTCTGAACAGAGCTCGCTGAGCTTGTGGTAAAAACCGAGCGCCAAAGCGCGGGCTTCCGGATTGGCGAAGTAGTGACGCCCGATGCGGGTATACAGACCTTTCATTCCGTTCAGGATCAGCCCGTAAATAGGGTTGCCGGAGGCAAAGGCCAGGCCGCGGAAGATGTTGTAATCCAGGGTGGCAAAGGCATCGGCATGATCTTCAACTTCGGTTGCACGTGCCAGCACTTCCAGCGCCTGGTCCGGATGCTGGCGGAATGCCGTGCGGATGAAGATAGTCGAGATGTTCGTGCGCACAGAGAGCAGGTTATCGATCAACTGCGGTACACTTTCATGATCGAGGCGCGCCAGCGTTTCGAGGATGTTCAGCCCCGATGTCTCCCAGAAGTTATTCACTTTGGTCGGTTTGCCATGCTGGATCGTCAGCCAGCCATCGCGGGCCAGACGCTGCAACACTTCACGTAAGGTAGTACGGGTAACACCAATCAGTTCAGAGAGTTCTCGTTCAGCGGGAAGGATCGATCCAGGTGGGAAACGGTTATTCCAGATGCTTTCGATGATGTACTCTTCCGCGAAACCCGCCGGGCTTTGCGCCTTAATGACCATAGTGAGATTTCCATTACACAGCTTTTTGCTAATGGACTCATCATACCAGAGGCAGGCAGAGGCAGATAGCGCAGCGACGCGAGAAAAAAGGGATCGCTGTTCTATTTTTGTCAATTTACGTCTGCCTCCATGCCCCCTGTGCAGCTCAGTTGCGTATACTTAAATTGTAATTATGTGATGGGCAAGGAAATCTGCTGTGGAAATCTCTTATGGGCGCGCTTTTTGGCGCAATTTTTTAGGTCAGTCGCCGGACTGGTACAAACTGACTCTTCTCGCGTTTTTGATTATCAACCCGGTGATCTTTTTCATTCATCCCTTCACCGCGGGCTGGCTGCTGGTGGCGGAGTTTATTTTCACCCTGGCGATGGCGCTAAAATGTTATCCGCTGTTGCCCGGCGGGCTGTTGGCCTTCGAGGCGATCGTGATCGGCATGACCAGCGCGGACCACGTGAAAACAGAGCTGGCGAATAATCTGGAAGTCTTGCTGCTGCTGATGTTTATGGTGGCAGGGATCTTCTTTATGAAGCAGTTGCTGCTGTTTATCTTCACGCGCCTGCTGCTGAGCATTCCGTCAAAGACCCTGCTCTCCCTTGCTTTCTGCTGCGCAGCTGCATTCCTGTCGGCGTTTTTGGATGCGCTGACGGTAGTAGCGGTGGTCATCAGCGTCGCCGTGGGCTTTTACGATATTTATCACCGGTTCGCCTCCTCGCGCCCGGCAGAGACGCTACAGGATGACAGCCATGTCGATGCCCAACAGCGCGATGTGCTGGAGCAGTTTCGCGCCTTTTTACGCAGCCTGATGATGCACGCCGGGGTGGGTACCGCGCTGGGTGGCGTCATGACCATGGTCGGCGAGCCGCAGAACCTGATTATCGCTAAAGCGGTGGGCTGGGGCTTTGGTGACTTCTTCCTGCGCATTGCACCCGTTAGCTTGCCAGTTCTGGTGTGCGGGCTCTTCACTTGCTGGCTGGTGGAAAAGAGAAAATGGTTTGGCTACGGGACTGAACTGCCTGCCCCGGTACGCCAGGTGCTGCAGGATTATGATGCGAAAAGCCGCAGCCAGCGGACTCGTCAGCAGACGCTTAACCTGATTGTCCAGGGGGTCATTGGCGTCTGGCTGATCATTGCCCTGGCGTTTCATCTTGCTGAGGTAGGCCTGATTGGCCTGTCGGTGATTATTCTCGCCACCTCGCTCACCGGCGTGACCGACGAACACGCCATCGGCAAGGCGTTTACCGAGGCGCTGCCTTTTACCGCTCTGCTGGCGGTCTTTTTTGCGGTGGTGGCGGTCATTGTTGATCAGCAACTGTTTGCGCCTATTATCCACTTTGTTCTGCAGGCCGAGCCGGACGCGCAGCTCACGCTGTTTTATCTCTTTAACGGCCTGCTGTCGTCGATTTCGGATAACGTCTTTGTAGGCTCGGTCTATATTAACGAAGCCAAAGCGGCGCTGGAGAGCGGAGCCATTGATCGCCAGCAGTTCGAGATGCTGGCGGTGGCGATCAACACCGGGACTAACCTCCCCTCGGTTGCCACTCCAAACGGCCAGGCCGCCTTCCTCTTCCTGCTCACCTCTGCGCTGGCCCCACTCATCAGGCTCTCTTATGGCCGCATGGTATGGATGGCGTTACCCTACACGGTGGTCTTAACGCTGGTTGGTTTGTTGTGCGTCAAAATTATGTTGATTCCTCTTACCCACTGGATGATCGGGGCGGGTATACTGGCCGCGCAATAAGTCAGTCAAACCGGGCAGTCAGATGCCCGGTTTGACTTTCCGCATGATAAATATCCGATTACGTTTTATTTTTCGCTGAGCAGGTGGCGTGTGAAATGAATTCGTTTACACTGCGCTTTCTAAGCATGTCCCAGGGAAATGATTATGTTGAGATTTTTGAACCAGTGCTCGCGCGGTCGCGGAGCGTGGTTATTGATGGCGCTGACCGCCTTTGCGCTGGAAATGGTCGCGCTGTGGTTCCAGCATGTGATGCTGCTGCAACCCTGCGTGATGTGTATCTATGAGCGTTGTGCACTATTTGGCATTATGGGTGCCGGTCTGGTCGGCGCTATCGCGCCGAAGACGCCGTTACGCTACGCGGCTATCGCCATCTGGTTATACAGCGCCTGGCAAGGCGTTGAGCTGGCCTGGCAGCACACCATGATCCAGCTGCACCCCTCGCCGTTTATGACCTGCGATTTTGCCGCTCGCTTCCCAGGCTGGCTGCCGCTGGATAAATGGCTGCCGCAGGTGTTTGTGGCATCGGGCGACTGCTCTGTGCGTCAGTGGGAGTTTCTGTCACTGGAGATGCCGCAGTGGCTGGTTGGTATTTTTGCGGCTTACTTCATCGTGGCGCTGCTGGTACTGATTGCGCAACCCTTCAAACCGAAAAAACGCGATCTGTTTGGTCGGTAATGAATGCGAATAAAAAAACCCGCCTCGGCGGGTTTTTTTATGCTTAACGATTGGGATGATTCAAAATGTGGTCTTCCCAGTCGCGCACCTCAGACTCTTTCACCGCAATATGGCGTACCGAAATACGCTCGCCGTGCATCGCCGCTTTCGAACCGGTCAATAACGGGTGCCACGTCGGTAACCCCTTCCCTTCCGCCAGCAGACGATAGGCGCAGGTATGGGGCAACCACTCGAAGGTTGGCAGGTTATCCCGGGTCAATTTTATGCAGTCCGGCTCAAGTTCGAAGCGACGCTCATAATTACGACACTGACAGGTTTTAATATTGAGTTGGTTGCAGGCGACGTTAGTGAAATAGATCTCATCAGAGTCTTCATCCATCAGCTTATGCAGGCAGCACTGCCCGCAGCCATCGCACAACGATTCCCACTCCGCGTCGGTCATTTCGTCGAGAGTTTTGCTTTGCCAGAAAGGGATTTCGCTCATAAGGATGTCCACACGTCAAAAAGAAAGCGCACCTTATAACCAGTCTGGCACGGGGATGCAAGTTTTGCCGCCCATTAGCGGCGGCAAGCTGTGCTTACAGCACGCGGGTTTTCAGCGACTGGCCGTTAAAAGCCACTTCCAGTTCATCCCCGCTATTCAACGGCCCAACCCCATCCGGGGTGCCCGTCAGGATCACATCACCCGGTTTCAGGGTGAAGAAACGGCTCATATAGGCAATAAGCGGGACGATTTTATGGATCATGTCTGCCGTGGTGCCTTCCTGACGCACTTCGCCGTTCACCTTGAGGCTGAGCGGGGTATTTTGTGGATCGTCAGGAAATTCAGAAACAGGCACAAATCCGGAGATCGGGCAGGAATTATCAAAACCTTTGGCTTTTTCCCACGGCTGACCGGCTTTTTTCATTTTGCCCTGTAGGTCGCGCAGCGTCAGATCCAGCGCCACACCATAACCCGCAATCGCCTTCTGGACATGCTCTTCCGAGGCCTGACGAAGCGTTGCGCCAATCAGTACCGCCAGCTCAACTTCATGATGAACTGATCCCAGCCCCTGCGGGAGGGCCAGCGGCTGGCGAATATCGCAAAGCGCTGTTTCAGGTTTAATAAACAGCACGGGTTCGTCCGGAACCGCGCTACCCATTTCCTGAATATGCTTCGCATAATTACTGCCTACGCAAACTACTTTACTTACAGGATAATCGAGTAATGCCCCTTGCCAGTTATGATGCTGATACATAATCGTCCCCTAAAAGGTTAATGTGACGCTGACAGATAATTCTGAACTACTTTTTTCCCTGCTCCGCAAGATGCTGTTTAAGTAAATTCTCCGGAGGAGGAGGAAGCTGTAAATAATAGCCTTGCTCGGCCAGTGCGGTTTTTACTTTTTCGAGGTCGGCATTGATCAATTTTTTACGGCCATCCAGCGGCAGAAGCATCGCCAGCTGGCGTGGACCAAACTGCTTCAGTAATTCTTCAGGCACGCGGGAAAAATCGTCTTTTTTTTCGACATACAGATAAGCCTGGTCGCGTTTGGTACTTCTATAGATCACACAAAACATACTTTTACTCTGAATTAATGGGTGGTTGCTTGCCTCAATATAATAGTGACTATAACATGCCTGATACTCTTCGGAATATCGCGTCGGATACGTCGCGGTTCAAAGCAAATTGAGTAAGGCCAGGATGTCAAACACGCCCATCGAGCTTAAAGGCAGTAGCTTCACCTTATCAGTGGTTCATTTGCATGATGCAAAACCCGAGGTTATTCGTCAGGCGTTAGAAGACAAAATCGCTCAGGCGCCCGCATTTCTAAAACATGCTCCCGTGGTCATTAATGTTAGCGACCTTGACGCACCGATCAACTGGCAGCGCCTGCAGCAGGCGGTGACCTCTACCGGACTACGGATCGTGGGCATTAGCGGCTGCAAAGATGCCGAACTGAAAGCTGAAATCGATCGGGCTGGCCTGCCGCTGTTGAATGAAGGCAAAGAAAAAGCCCCACGCGCCACCCCCACCGAGGCCGCTCCGCCTGCCCCGCCGGTTGAAATTGATAGCACAGTCACAAAAACGCGATTGATTGATCTGCCGGTTCGTTCCGGTCAGCGCATTTATGCGCCAAACTGTGACTTAATTGTGACCAACCACGTTAGCGCGGGCGCGGAACTGATCGCGGATGGCAATATTCATATTTATGGCAGCATGCGTGGACGCGCGCTGGCCGGCGCCAGTGGCGATCGCGACGCGCAAATTTTTTGTACCCACCTGTCGGCGGAGCTGGTTTCCATCGCAGGGGTTTACTGGCTGAGCGATAAAATCCCGGCCGAATTTTATGGCAAAGCGGCGCGTCTGCAACTGGCAGATAACGCTTTGACTGTTCAACCGTTGAATTGATCCCTTTTTAACAAGGAATTTCTATGGCACGCATTATTGTTGTTACTTCGGGTAAAGGAGGCGTTGGCAAGACCACCTCCAGCGCGGCCATCGCTACTGGTTTGGCCCAGAAGGGAAAGAAAACCGTCGTTATCGATTTTGATATCGGCCTGCGTAACCTCGACCTGATCATGGGCTGCGAGCGTCGCGTGGTGTACGACTTCGTTAACGTTATTCAGGGCGATGCCACCCTAAACCAGGCGCTGATCAAAGATAAGCGCACGGAAAACCTTTATATCCTCCCCGCGTCTCAGACGCGCGACAAAGACGCGCTGACGCGTGAAGGCGTGGAGAAAGTGCTGGATGAGCTGAAAAAGATGGAGTTTGACTTCATTGTTTGCGACTCGCCAGCAGGGATTGAAACCGGTGCATTGATGGCGCTCTACTTTGCTGATGAAGCCATCATTACCACCAACCCTGAAGTCTCGTCTGTTCGTGACTCCGATCGTATCCTGGGTATCCTGGCGTCCAAATCACGTCGTGCGGAAAATGGACAGGATCCAATCAAAGAACACCTGCTGCTCACCCGCTACAACCCGGGCCGGGTCAACAAAGGTGACATGCTGAGCATGGAAGACGTGCTCGAAATTCTGCGCATTAAACTGGTGGGCGTTATCCCGGAAGATCAGTCCGTGCTGCGCGCGTCAAACCAGGGTGAACCTGTTATTCTCGACGCCACCGCCGACGCGGGTAAAGCTTATGCTGATACCGTAGACCGTCTGCTTGGTGAAGAACGTCCTTTCCGCTTCATTGAAGAAGAGAAGAAAGGTTTCCTCAAACGCCTGTTCGGAGGATAAGTTATGGCATTACTGGACTTTTTTCTCTCGCGGAAAAAAAGCACCGCCAACATCGCGAAAGAGCGACTGCAAATTATTGTGGCGGAACGACGCCGCAGCGACGCTGAGCCGCACTACCTGCCTCAGCTGCGTAAAGACATTCTGGAAGTGATTTGTAAATACGTGCAGATTGACCCGGAAATGGTCTCTGTACAGCTGGAGCAACGGGACGGGGATATCTCGATTCTGGAGCTCAACGTCACCCTACCAGAAGCGGAAGAGTCACGTTCATAGTGACGTATAGCGCCGGGCAGCGCGCTGCCCGGCCTACCCTTCTTACAGCGGATAGTTTTTCAGCAGTGCGTTCAGGCGTTCAGCCATCAACTCCCCGCGCCAGCCTGCCATCAGCTCCGGCAACCCGTTCTGCGGTTTTAACTGCCAGTGCCAGTTGAGCAACTGATTGATTTGACGACGTGACGCCAGCAGCTCTGCGCTGAGTTTGCTCTCTGTCGCCACCTCCTGGACCAGCGCCTTGATCTCTTTAAACGCTTTACGGTAGCCAGGCATGTCCATAAGATTCAACAGCGATTCCGGCAGTTCGTCTTCCGGGATCTCCTGCGCTTTGGCCACCAGCGCCAGTAACGTTTTGCCGTGGAAACGGATCTCGCTACCGGAGAGGCCAATGCTGTCCAGCTCACCCATGCTGCCCGGCATAAAGCGCGCCACGCCCCAGAGATGTTCTTCCCGCACCACAAAATTCACCGCCATGTCGCGGTCGCGGGCTTTACGCAGACGCCATTCCGCCAGCAACTGCAGACAAGCCAGCTGGCGCGTACGCAGCTGTGAAGCGTTATTGATGTCGCGCCAGGCGTCTTTCGGGTCGACGGTCTCCTGACGACGCTGCTGCGTCATCCGGCACTCGTCCAGCGCGGCTGGCAGCCAGCCAGAGGCTTCGGCCTCTTTCATCAGCTGTCCGGCAATGGGCAGCAGATAGAAAACGTCGGCGGCGGCGTAATCAAGCTGGCGCTCGGTAAGCGGACGCGCCAGCCAGTCGGTACGGGATTCGCTCTTATCGATAGCCAGTCCGGTGTACTCTTCGACCATCGCGGCAAAGCCCCAGGAGAGCGGACGACCGGAGAAGGCGGCCAGAATCTGAGTGTCGATAAGCGGTTGCGGCATAATGCCGAAGGTATTCAGGAAGACTTCCAGATCTTCACTCCCGGCATGCAGATATTTGGTCACAGCGGTGTTCAGCATCAGCTCGCGCAGCGGCGCCCAGTCGGTGATGCCGAGCGGGTCAATTAAGGCCAGCCGTTTGCCATCATACATCTGGATCAGGCCCAGCTGTGGATAGTAGGTGCGGGTACGAACAAACTCGGTATCCAGGGCGATAGCGGGTGCATCACGCGTGACATCGCACAGGGAGGCCAGCTCGTCGTTGGTGGTGATCATCTGGTAATTCAAAACAAGTTCTCTTTGGTTTGCGCCCATAAAAAAACGCCGGCTTAGCCAGCGTTTTGGGGTGACTCACACGAAGCTCAGGCCTTATTGTCGCTTTTGGCGCGCGCTTCGTCACGTAATTCTCGTCGTAATATCTTGCCGACGTTGGATTTTGGCAGTTCATCACGAAACTCAACCAGTTTCGGGACTTTATACCCGGTAAGCTGGCGTCGGCAGAAGGTAATCAGCGCCTCTTCGGTCAGCGACGGATCCTTTTTCACCACGAAAATCTTCACCGTTTCGCCGCTTGTACCGGCCGGTACGCCGACAGCGGCCACCTCCTGCACCCCGTTGTGCTGCATAACCACTTCTTCGATTTCGTTGGGATAGACGTTGAATCCGGAGACCAGAATCATATCTTTCTTACGATCGACAATACGCAGGAAACCCTCGTCATCCATCACGGCGATATCACCGGTATGAAGCCAGCCGTCTTTGATGATCTCATCGGTGGCGTCCGGACGCTGCCAGTAACCCAGCATGACCTGAGGCCCTTTCACGCACAGCTCGCCGGGCTCGCCTGGCGCCACTTCATTATCGTTATCATCCACCAGTTTGGCTTCCGTCGAGGGCACCGGCAGGCCAATGCTGCCGCTGTGATAGTCAATATCGTGCGGGTTGACGCTGACCAGCGGCGAGCACTCGGTGAGCCCGTAGCCTTCAAGCAGATATTGGCCGGTCAGTTTCACCCAACGTTCGGCAACCGCCTGCTGCACCGGCATACCGCCACCGGCAGAGAGGTGCAGGGTTGAGAAATCGAGTTGCTGGAACTCTTTGTTGTTCAACAGCGCATTAAACAGGGTGTTAACCCCGGTCATGGCGGTGAAGGGGTATTTCGCCAGCTCCTTCACCAGGCCCGGGATATCGCGCGGGTTGGTGATAAGCACGTTTTGTCCGCCCAGTTCGATAAAGAGCAGGCAGTTCATGGTTAGTGCAAAGATGTGATACAGCGGAAGCGCGGTGATCACCAGCTCTTTGCCACGATGGAGCAGCGGGCCGTAGGTGGCGTTTACCTGCTCGAGGTTGGCCAGCATATTTCGATGGGTCAGCATCGCCCCTTTCGCTACGCCGGTGGTGCCGCCGGTATATTGCAGAAACGCCAAATCTTCCGGGACGATTTCGGGTTTAACATACTGCATGCGGTAGCCCGTCTGCAGGGCCCGGCGGAAGGAGATAGCATCTGGCAGGTGATATTTGGGTACCAGCCGCTTAACGTATTTGACGACGAAGTTCACCAGCGTACCCTTCGCGGTGGAGAGCTGATCGCCCATCCGTGTCAGGATCACGTGTTTGACCTGAGTTTTATCCACCACTTTTTCCAGCGTGTGGGCAAAGTTAGAGACGATAACAATCGCCGCCGCACCGCTGTCATTTAGCTGGTGCTCCAGCTCACGTGGGGTATAGAGCGGGTTGACGTTAACTACGATCATGCCTGCGCGCAAAATGCCAAACAGCGCGACCGGGTATTGCAGCAGGTTTGGCATCATCAATGCCACCCGATCCCCTTTTTGTAACCCTAAGCCTTGCTGGAGATAGGCGGCAAAAGCCCGGCTGCGCTCTTCCAGTTTGCGGAAGGTCATGACCTCGCCCATGTTCATGAACGCGGGCTGGTCGGCATAGCGTGCCACCGAATGTTCAAACAGTTCAACCAGGGATTGATAGCGGTCAGGATTGATCTCCGCAGGAACATCCGCGGGATAACGGTTTAGCCAAACCTTATTCAATGAATCACCTCTGAAATGAGTATTTGTCGTCATCACAACCCCGGTTAAATACAAAGTGTTAACATTATATTAACTCAGCGTACCAGTTTATTAATTGTCCGCTTTTCGGGTTGCGAAGCACGTCACTATTTATTTTTGTTATATCCGTATAAAACGAGAAACAGCGGCGAGGCCGCTGTTTCTTTTTCAATAATAACAGTAAGTTACTCTGTCACTACGTTCTGAACGCGAGCTGGACCGGGGTTATACCAGCCCCAGCCACCGTAGCCGCCATAACGGTACGGATGGGGTCCCCAGTACCAGGGATCGATAGGCTGCGGCGGCATCATGACCTGTTGCGTAACATGCCAGCGTTTGTAGCCGTTGGCCTGCATGGTCATAAATTTATAGGGGGTGCTGCCCACCTTGCCTTCCGCCGTACCGGTGATAGGACCCACGACGGTGACCAGTTGCCCACGGAAATCAACCGGGTCGAGGAACCCGTTCACGTCCGCATAGATACGGCCACGTGACGCTTCGCCCAGGATCGGACGCGCGCCACTATCGAGTGCGACCGTGGCAATCTCCAGCCGGGTTTTACCCTGCTGGTTGTACACCTCGACCACCTTACCGCCAAAACGCGCTTCCTGGCCGACGTAAAGTTGAGGTGCGTTCATCACCCGGACCAGATCTTGCTGCGGCGTCGGGCTGCTGCCTTTGATGGCGTCCGGTACCGATACGCATCCACTCAATGCCAGCGCCACCGCGCCGGCCGCCAGAAGGCGTACTACATAATTATGAACCGCCATGATGCGACCCCTTTTTCTCAGTTCCTGATACTGAGATTCACTCGCGGCCTGGAAGTTTCTTCCATGCAACCTCGTTTCGTAAATAAACTGGTTCGGCCTTCTCAACCGCCACCGTTTTGCCTGCTGCCAGCAGCTGGCAGGCGATGGGGAGCATGTCTTCGGCTTCAGGCAGCAACATCTCGCCCTCTTCCAGCGTTACGCCACTCTCCTGCGCCATATCCGGCCAGGCTTTCCAGCCCGTACCCACCGTAGCCCAGACGCCGGAAAGCTGCTTCAACCGTTCGCTGACGGCTTCCGGCTTGAGTACCGCTTCACTCTCTTCACCGTGCCAGACGCCCTGTTCATCACGGGTGTACTCCGCCCAATAAACTTCACCCATGCGGGCATCAATGGCGGCCAGCACGCGGGTGGCGCCGGTTTTACGCCAGGCGCCCTGCGCCATGGTTGCCAGGGTAGAGACGCCAATCATTGGCAGCCCGGCGCCGAGCGCCAGCCCTTGCGCAATACCGATGCCAATACGCACGCCGGTAAAGCTCCCCGGGCCGCGGCCAAAGGCCAGTGCGTCGAGGTCGGTTAAAGTGGTGTCGCCCTGAGTCAGGATCATCTTTACCAGCGGTAAAATGCGCTGGGTGTGTTCTCGTGGGCACTCTTCGAAATGAGCAGAGATGGCACCGTCATTCCACAGGGCAACAGAACAGGCCTCTGTGGCGGTATCAATAGCCAGAATTCGCATCAGTTGTCGCGCTCTCGCAGTGGGTCAATACAAAATGGCGCGCATCTTAGCACACTCCAGGGCAAATTACTCCGCCGATGGCGCGGCCAGGAAACGCACTGCTCGATTGATGTCCCGCGTGCGCGGCGCGGGTGGCAGACTGGCAATAAAGGTTGCGCCGTAAGGACGCATCACCAACCGGTTGTCGCATATCACCAGCACGCCCCGGTCGTCTATATCGCGGATAAGACGCCCTACCCCCTGTTTAAGGGTGATCACCGCGTCCGGTAGCTGCACATCGTCAAAGGGATCGCCTCCGCGCAGGCGGCAATCCTCCATACGGGCCTTCAGCAACGGATCGTCCGGCGAGGTAAAGGGCAGCTTATCGATAATGACCAGAGAAAGCGCATCGCCGCGGACATCCACCCCTTCCCAGAAGCTGCTGGTTGCCACCAGCAGGGCATTGCCGTGGCTAACAAACTGCTGCAACAGTTGACCTTTGCTGGTCTCACCCTGTAGCAGCACCGGCAGGGTCATGGTAGCGCGGAACTGCTCTGCCAGGTCGCGCATCATGGCGTGAGAGGTGCAGAGCATAAAGCAGCGCCCGTTGTTCGCCTCGATCATCGGTTTAAGCATCGCCGCCAGGTGGCGCGCTGCGCCGGGCTGATTCGGCAGCGGTAAATTGCGTGGCACGCAGAGCAACGCTTGGGTCGCGTAATCAAACGGGCTGGGTAGCAGCAGCGACTCCGCCTCGTTAATCCCCAGTCGTTCGGTGAAGTGGTGCAGGTCATCATTTACCGAGAGGGTCGCGGAGGTGAAAATCCAGCTCCCCGGTTTGTCGGCCATGACTTCTTTGAATTTGTCCGCCACGGTAAGCGGCGTAAGGGCCAGGGTGAAATGGCGTGAGTTACATTCGTACCAGTAGCTATATCCTGGTTGGTTGATCTCTTTCAGGCGCTTAAGACGGGCACGGTAGAGGGTGGCGCGTTCAAAGGCGGCGTCCAGTAATGCGGAGCGGCCCAGAGATAATTTCGCCACGTCATAGCAGAGCGCCAGCGCATCATCCAGCAGCAGGAGCGCGCGCTGAATAGTATTGTCTGCCAGAAGTTCACGCAGATTGCCGCGAAAGCCCGGATCGCCCAGCTGCATGCGGAAATCCTGTGTACTCTGCGCCAGACGGTCCGCGCATTTTTGTAACTGCTGGGTATCCTTCAGTTCGGTGCGGTAAGCGATAGTGAAATCTTTGGCCAGATCCAGCAGCTGACGGCTGGAGAGGGACTGGCCGAAATATTGACTGGCAATATCCGGCAGCTGATGGGCCTCATCGAAGATCATCACGTCAGCCTCGGGGATCAGTTCACCAAAGCCGCTCTCTTTCACCACCATATCGGCCAGAAAGAGGTGATGGTTGACCACCACGACGTCAGCGTCCATCGCCGTCTTACGCGCTTTCACCACGAAGCAGTCTTTATAGAGCGGGCAGTCGCTACCGAGGCAGTTATCGTTGGTGCTGGTGACCAGCGGCCAGGCGGCAGAATCTTCGGCCACGCTGGCGCAGGTGCTGATATCGCCATCCTGGGTCTGGTTGGCCCAGGCGCGAAGGATGATGACATCGCTCAGCGTTTGTACCGGCAGATCGCCCCCCGCCAGCGCTTGTTGCTCCAGACGTTCGAGGCAGAGGTAGTTTGAGCGCCCCTTCAGTAATGCCAGCCGGCCTTTATATTTGAGAGCCTTGGCCACGGTGGGCAGATCGCGACTGTAAAGCTGATCCTGAAGCGCTTTCGAACCGGTCGAGATAATGACCTTTTTCTTCGCCCGTAGCGCAGGCGCCAGATAGGCGTAGGTTTTCCCGGTCCCGGTCCCCGCTTCCACGACCAGCGGCTGCCCGTTATCGATCGCGCGCGCGACGGCATGCGCCATCTGGCGCTGGGGCTCACGCGGTTTAAAGCCAGGAATTGCTTTTGCTAACTGCCCGTCTGCTGCGAAATCGTCTGCCACTCTGCCCCCTGTAATTTTGCACAGGGGATTATGTCAGGCTGCCGGGCCTTGCGCCAGTCGATAGTGACGGCGGCGAGACAATATGGCAGTCTTGCCCGGCAATGAAAAAATAACGAGGAGACGTTTATGACAATTGTGCGCATTGATGCCGAAGCCCGCTGGTCTGATGTGGTGATCCACAACCAGACCCTCTACTACACCGGGGTACCGGAGAATCTGGATGCCGACGCCTTTGAGCAGACGGCCAACACCCTGGCACAGATTGACGCTATCCTGCAAAAACAGGGCAGCGATAAATCGAAGATCCTGGATGCGACCATTTTTCTGGCGAATAAAGATGATTTTGCGGCCATGAACAAGGCCTGGGATGCGTGGGTAGTCGCGGGCCACGCGCCGGTACGCTGCACCGTACAGGCCACGCTAATGAAACCGCAATATAAGGTTGAGATTAAGATTATCGCCGCGGTATAACGCGCCGGTTATTCTTCTTCATCATCCTCAAAACGCGCCACGATCCGCTCGCCGGTATGGGTGGCGCGAAGTTCTTCTGCCACCTGCGCAATGGCCTGGCCGCTGCTCATCCCTTCGGACATTAACGTCTGAATGCGTTCAACTGCTTTCTGCTGCTGCTCGTGGCTCAGTGAAGGTAAACCTGCAAACATCATTAACTCCTGCTAGATTATCAGCGCTAATTATTTCACGCTGCCCGGTTGTTTGCTATAGATGAACTCGTTATCCCCCACCGTTATTTCGTTACCCTGGCGTCCAGACGCCGCTGAAGCATGGTTTGCGCCGCTGAGCCATCAACCCTGGGCGATGCTGCTGCATTCCGGCCACGCTGACCATCCCTATAGCCGGTTTGATATTCTGGTGGCCGATCCCGTCGCCACGCTGGTTACCGAGGGTGAGCTTACCCGAATAACGCGGGAGACGGTGTTCGAATCGTCTGGCTGCCCATTGAGCTTGCTGCAGCAGACGCTGGACGACCTGGGCCTGCCTGCGGATGCGCACCCCGATCTGCCTTTTCAGGGCGGCGCGCTGGGGCTCTTTGGCTACGATCTGGGTCGTCGCTTTGAAACACTGCCGCAGCAGGCAGTTGACGACATCAGCCTGCCGGATATGGCGGTGGGGCTGTACGACTGGGCGGTCATTGTTGATCACCATAAACAGGCCGTATCGCTGGTCTGCCATGGCGATGCGAAGGCGCGACTGGCGTGGCTGGAAGCACAGCGTCCCCCGACCAGGCAAACCCCGTTTCGCCTCACCTCTGACTGGCGCGCAAACATGACCGCGCTGGAGTATGACGCAAAATTCCGCCAGGTGCAGGCTTATCTGCACAGTGGCGATTGCTATCAGGTGAATCTTGCCCAGCGTTTTCAGGCTCACTATCAGGGTGATGAGTGGCAGGCATTTACTCGCCTGAATGCGCAGAACCGCGCCCCCTTCAGCGCCTTTATGCGCCTTGAACAGGGGGCGATTCTGAGCCTGTCACCTGAGCGCTTTATTCATCTGGCCGAGGGCGAAATTCAGACCCGCCCCATTAAAGGCACGCTACCGCGTCTTACCGATCCCGACGACGATCGCCAGCAGGCGGAAAAACTGGCCGCCTCCCCGAAAGATCGCGCCGAAAATCTGATGATCGTAGATTTGATGCGTAATGATATCGGGCGCGTGGCCGAACCCGGCAGCGTGCGGGTGCCCGAACTGTTCGTGGTGGAGCCTTTCCCGGCGGTTCACCATTTAGTGAGTACGATTACCGCGCGCCTGCCCGCATCGCGCAGCGCCTGCGATCTGCTGCGGGCGGCATTTCCAGGGGGGTCGATTACCGGTGCGCCAAAGGTGCGGGCAATGGCAATTATCGACGAACTGGAACCCCAGCGCCGTAACGCCTGGTGCGGCAGCATCGGCTATATCAGCCTCTGCGGTACCATGGATACCAGCATTACCATCCGCACCCTGACCGCCTTTGACGGGCAGCTATACTGCTCTGCAGGCGGCGGTATCGTGGCTGACAGTGAGTCGGCGGCGGAGTATCAGGAAACCTTTGATAAAGTGAACCGTATACTGCAACAACTGGAGAGTTAAAGCGTGGAGACCCGCAATCTGACCCTGGATGATTTTTTATCGCGTTTTCAGTTATTACGGCCGCAGGTCAATAGCGCCTCGCTTAATCAGCGCCAGGCCGCGGTGCTGATCCCGGTGGTACGTCGCGACGAACCCGGACTGTTGCTCACTCAACGCTCCCCGCTGATGCGTAAACATGCCGGTCAGGTTGCCTTCCCCGGTGGCGCGGTAGACAGCAGTGATGCTTCGCTGATTGCCGCCGCGTTGCGCGAAGCGCAGGAAGAGGTGGCGATTCCGCCCGAGGTTGTGGAAGTGATTGGCGTGCTCCCGCCTGTCGACAGCGTGACCGGGTTTCAGGTTACGCCGGTGGTGGGGTTGATTCCGCCAAATCTGCACTATCACGCCAGTGAAGATGAAGTGGCGGCGGTATTTGAAATGCCACTGGCGGAGGCCCTGCGTCTGGGTCGTTATCACCCCCTCGATATTCATCGTCGCGGCCACCATCATCGGGTCTGGTTATCCTGGTACCAGCATTATTTTGTCTGGGGCATGACGGCAGGCATTATTCGTGAACTGGCGCTGCAAATTGGCCTGAAGCCTTGACTATACTTTACATTCCCGACTTTTTACTGCGTTTGCGATCGCTCTCTCGCTATTAGTAAAACCGCCGTTAGCCATTAGTTTAATTCATGTGAATAGTTGAGCTGACGATCAGGTTCCCTCTTACACTATGCGCAGTTATAACATCGTTACTGGAAACCCGGTAACCCTGTCAGGAGTGTTAAAGTGATTAGTATATTCGACATGTTCAAAGTGGGTATTGGCCCCTCCTCTTCCCACACTGTCGGCCCTATGAAGGCCGGTAAACAGTTCGTCGATGACCTGGTCGAAAAAGGATTACTGGAAAGCGTTACCCGTGTTGCCGTAGATGTCTATGGCTCGCTCTCTTTAACGGGTAAAGGCCACCACACCGATATCGCCATCATAATGGGTCTGGCCGGAAATATGCCGGATACCGTTGATATTGACGCCATTCCGGCGTTTATTCGCGACGTTGAAACGCGCGGCCGCCTGCTGCTGGCTAACGGCCAGCACGAAGTCGATTTCCCGCAGGATGACGGCATGCGTTTTCGCAGCGACAACCTCTCACTGCACGAAAACGGTATGCAGATCCACGCCTTTAACGGCGATAAAGTGATTTACAGCAAAACCTATTACTCCATCGGCGGTGGTTTCATCGTTGATGAAGAGCATTTCGGTAAAGATACGGCCGGTGATGTCAATGTCCCCTATCCGTTTAAATCCGCCCAGGAGATGCTGAACTACTGCAAAGAGACCGGCCTGTCGCTTTCCGGCATGGTGATGCAGAACGAACTGGCGCTGCACAGTAAGAAAGAGATCGAAGAGTACTTTGCGAACGTGTGGCAGACCATGCGTGCCTGTATCGATCGCGGTATCAATACTGAAGGCGTATTGCCTGGCCCACTGCGCGTGCCGCGTCGTGCCTCGGCGCTGCGTCGCATGCTGGTGACCACCGACAAATACTCCAATGACCCGATGAACGTGGTGGACTGGGTAAACATGTTTGCCCTGGCGGTCAACGAAGAGAACGCAGCCGGTGGCCGCGTTGTGACGGCCCCAACTAACGGCGCCTGCGGGATCGTGCCGGCGGTACTGGCTTATTACGATCACTTTATCGAATCCGTGAGCCCGGACATCTACATTCGTTACTTCCTGGCCGCGGGTGCGGTGGGCGCGCTCTATAAGATGAACGCCTCCATTTCCGGCGCGGAAGTAGGTTGTCAGGGTGAAGTGGGCGTGGCCTGCTCGATGGCTGCTGCCGGTCTGGCTGAGCTGCTGGGCGCCAGTCCGGAACAAGTTTGCGTTGCTGCAGAGATTGGCATGGAGCATAACCTCGGTCTGACCTGTGACCCGGTCGCCGGTCAGGTACAGGTACCGTGCATTGAGCGTAACGCCATTGCGTCGGTCAAAGCGATCAATGCCTCACGCATGGCGATGCGTCGTACCAGCGAGCCGCGCGTTTCACTGGATAAGGTTATCGAAACCATGTATGAAACCGGGAAAGATATGAACGCGAAATATCGCGAAACTTCCCGCGGTGGCCTGGCTATTAAGGTGCAGTGCGACTAATACTCCCTTTCGCCCATCTGCAACGGATGGGCGAAATTTCTCCCCTCGTCTCGTCTCCTTAATATTTCCCCACTACACTTGCTGTATTGCCTGCGGCATTGGGTGCCCCTGGCTTACCGGATGACCCCTGCATGCAAACTGCGCAAAGGATAATCACCCATTATCGTCGAAAACGCCTCGCGGTTTGCGTGGTGGTTGCGGTTCTCACCCTGATTACGACCCTTGGCATCCGCTTTATTTCACAACGTAATCTCAACCAGCACCTTACTGTTGCCTTTGTCACCCACGCCGTCGAGGCGCTGGATAAAATTTTGCTGCCGTTGCAAGCCAGCCGTGAAACGCTGCTGCCGCTGGTAGGACGACCATGCCTTTCTACCCACTTGCTGTTGCGCCGACATGCCGCCACCCTGCAGACGGTGCGCACGATCGGGCTGGTTAAAGACGGGATCCTTTACTGCTCCAGTATTTTTGGTCAACGCGATGTGCCTGTTCGCCAACTCCAACCTGCGCTTCCCTTCCCGGAACCTTTACTGGTGCTGTCGACGGATCGGTCACTGCTGCATGGTAGCCCCATTCTGATCCAGTGGTATCCGCTGCCTGGTAACAGCCAGAACGGGGTCATGGAGGGGGTCAATATCGATCTGATTGCCCGCATGATCCTCGAACCGCAAGCCCCCCTGATTAACGAAGTTACCCTGAGCGTAGGCAATAAACACCTGCGTTACGGATCGAATGTCTCTGATACCCTGACACACAATGCTGGCGACAAAATTTATCGCCAGCCGTCGGGTAATTTCCCCTTTACCATCACCGTCAGCGGCCCGGGCCCTACGGCGTTAGCGTTAAAGGATCTTCCTGGCCAGTTGCCACTGGCTCTGCTGTTAAGCCTGCTACTGGGCTATATCGCCTGGCTGGCCACCGCAAACAGGATGAGCTTTACCTGGGAGATAAATCTCGGCCTTGCCGCCCGCGAATTTGAGCTGTTCTGCCAGCCGCTGATGAACGCGCGTAATCAGGAGTGCGTCGGCGTGGAGATCCTGCTGCGCTGGAACAATCCGCGCCAGGGGTGGATCTCCCCTGACGTGTTTATCCCCCTGGCTGAGGAACATAATTTGATTATTCCCCTCACCCGCTATGTCATCACGGAAACCGTACGCCAGCTGACGGTATTCCCGGCAGATCCTGGCTTCCATATCGGAATCAATGTTGCCGCCAGCCATTTCCGCCATGGCGTGCTGCTGCGCGACCTGAACCACCACTGGTTTAACGCCCGCCCGGTACAACAGCTCATAATTGAACTGACCGAGCGCGATGCCCTGCTGGACGTGGATTGCCGCCTGGTACGGGAATTACACCGAAAAGAGGTCAAACTGGCGATTGATGATTTTGGCACCGGGAATTGCTCGCTCTCATGGCTGGAAAAGCTGCATCCGGATGTCCTGAAAATTGATAAGTCATTTACGGCTGCGATAGGGACGGACGCGGTGAACTCTACCGTGACCGATATCATTATTGCCCTTGCACAGCGGTTGAACATTGAACTGGTGGCAGAAGGGGTAGAAACCCCTGAACAAGCGCGTCATCTTCGCCAGCGCGGGGTGCACATTTTGCAGGGATATTTTTATGCGCGACCGATGCCGCTAAGAGACTTTCCGGGGTGGCTGGCGGGGAGTTCGCCCCCGCCAGCGCCGCATAACGGGCAGATCATGCCCGCGATGCCGCTACATTAATTACTCGTCTTCTTCGTGCTCTGACTGCTCTTTAACAATACGCACCAGATCCACACGGTAGTCGTTCGCCGTCACAATGGTGATCTTCAGCGGCGGCAGTTCCAGAACATCACCGGTACGCGGGATCTGACCATTAATGGCAATGACCAGACCGGCTACGGTGGCGATATCGTCATCATGGTTAGTCAGGTGCTCCAGCCCCAGCGTGTGTTGCAGCGCATGCAGGTCGGTGGCGCCTTTTACCAGCCAGCCGTCGTTATCGGCAACGATTTCCGGCGTTTCGTCGGCATCCGGGAACTCACCGGCAATCGCCTCCAGCACGTCCAGCGGCGTAACCAGCCCCTGAACCACACCAAACTCGTTGGTCACAATAACAAAGCTACCGCGAGCACGACGCAATACGCCCAGCAGGTTAATCGGGTCGAGCGTTTCCGGTACCACAATGGCCGGCGATGCGGCGGCTATAGCCTCGACATCTACACCCTCTTCCAGCGCAACCAGAAGCTCTTTAGCACGTACCACACCGATAATTTCATCCAGCTCGCCGCGACATACCGGGAACAGACTGTGTGGCGAAGAGAGCAGTTGCTGGCGGATTTCATCCATGCTCAGGCTGGCGTCAACCCAACTGATTTCACCGCGGGGCGTCATGATGCCACGCAGAGAGCGGGAGGCGAGCGACAGTACGCCGTTAATCATGTAGCGCTCTTCTTCAACAAAAGCACCTTCGGGTACCGGCACCGTCACATGGTTTTCGCTCTCCGGCTGAACCGTTGCCTGGCGACGACCGCCCATCAGACGCAAGATGGCATCCGCAGTACGCGCACGCAACGGCTGGTTAGATTGCTGACGAATGAAGTTACGTCGCGCAACCTGGTTGAAGAACTCAATGATGATCGAGAAGCCAATCGCCGCGTACAGGTAACCTTTCGGAATATGGAAGCCGAAACCTTCTGCGACCAGGCTCAAACCAATCATCAGCAGGAAGCTCAGACAGAGCACCACCACCGTCGGGTGTTCGTTGACGAATCGCGTCAGCGGTTTCGAGGCCAACAACATCACCGCCATGGCAATGACCACCGCGGCCATCATGACCGGAAGATGGTTTACCATACCCACTGCGGTAATGACCGCATCCAGGGAGAAGACCGCATCCAGCACCACAATCTGCATTACCACAACCCAGAAGCTGGCGTAGCCTTTACCATGCCCGCCATCATGCTGCCGGTTTTCAAGCCGTTCGTGTAGCTCAGTCGTGGCTTTGAAGAGAAGGAATAGTCCCCCCACTAGCATGATCAGGTCGCGTCCTGAGAAGGTAAAATCCCACACGCTGAAGAGCGGTTTGGTGAGAGTAACCATCCACGAAATAACGGAAAGCAGCGCAAGACGCATAATCAGCGCCAGCGACAGGCCAATAAGGCGTGCTTTGTCACGTTGTTTAGGCGGCAGCTTGTCCGCAAGAATGGCAATAAACACCAGGTTGTCGATGCCGAGCACAATCTCGAGCACCACCAGCGTGAGAAGCCCCACCCAGATTTGCGGGTCCATTAAGAATTCCATGACAAGCTCCTGCTGAAGGAATGACAAAACGGCGCCGCGTTAGAAACGGGCGAAGCGGTAAAAGACGATTTAAGTGTGTGGCGAGAATCGCCGGTGAGGCTGATCCAAAGGGATCGGGTAGGTGACTGACGTCGGTGACGGTCCATACAGTGGGCTATAGCCCATTACTCCTGACAATTAAACGGAAGGTAAACATATCAGAGACATGAGCTTTAAGGCAAAGATTTACTTTCCTTTGCAAACAGATGTTACCGTCTCCATTTCGCGCCGCAAATTATCCAACACGCTAAAGCTAAATTACGGATCTTCATCACATAAATTATTTTTTCACTGTCTAAAATAATTCGCTGAAGTCTGAGTTAGTTCTACTCTAACCCTTATCTGAATCGATTCGCTGTAATGAACACGATTTATGATGCCCTCGTCACACAGGTGCATAAACGATAATAAATGGAGGTAGCAAGTGACCATTGCTATTGTAATAGGCACACATGGTTGGGCTGCAGAGCAGTTACTCAAAACAGCAGAGATGTTGCTTGGCGAGCAGGAAAATGTTGGCTGGATCGATTTCGTGCCCGGCGAAAATGCCGAAACATTAATCGAGAAATACACGGCTCAACTTGAAAAGCTCGATACCCGCAGCGGCGTGCTGTTTCTCGTCGATACATGGGGTGGCAGTCCGTTTAACGCCGCCAGCCGCATTGTCGTCGATAAAGAGCACCATGAAGTCGTGGCTGGCGTTAACATTCCGATGCTGGTCGAAACGCTGATGGCGCGTGACGATAACCCGAGCTTTGACGAACTGGTAGCACTGGCGGTAGAAACCGGCCGCGAAGGCGTGAAAGCGTTGAAAGCTCAGCCAGTAGATAAACCCGCGCCGGTGGCGGCAGCGCCGAAAGCGGCAACGCCTGCCAAACCGATGGGGCCAAATGATTATATGGTTATCGGCCTTGCCCGTATCGATGACCGTTTAATTCACGGCCAGGTGGCAACGCGCTGGACCAAAGAGACCAATGTACAACGCATTATCGTCGTCAGTGATGAAGTTGCCGCAGACACCGTCCGCAAAACCCTTCTTACCCAGGTCGCTCCACCGGGCGTAACCGCTCACGTGGTGGACGTTGCCAAAATGATCCGCGTTTACAACAACCCGAAATATGCGGGTGAACGCGTCATGCTTCTGTTTACTAACCCGACAGACGTCGAGCGTCTTGTTGAAGGCGGCGTGAAAATCACCTCCGTCAACATCGGTGGTATGGCTTTCCGTCAGGGAAAAACGCAAGTCAACAACGCGATTTCAGTCGATGAAAAAGATATCGAAGCCTTCAATAAACTGAATGCACGCGGTATCGAGCTGGAAGCCCGTAAGGTTTCTACCGATCAGAGACTGAAAATGATGGATTTGATCGGCAAAGTTGGGAAATAACCCGGCGCTGATTTTTCACACAAAGCTTATGTTATAGGAGAAGTACAATGGAGATTACCACTCTTCAGATTGTGCTGGTGTTCATCGTCGCGTGTATTGCGGGTATGGAATCCGTACTTGATGAATTTCAGTTTCACCGTCCGTTGGTCGCCTGTACCTTAATTGGTGCCGTTCTTGGCGATATGAAAACCGGTATTATCATCGGTGGTACCCTGGAAATGATCGCCCTGGGCTGGATGAACATCGGTGCGGCCGTTGCCCCGGATGCGGCCCTCGCCTCCATCATCTCTACCGTTCTGGTTATTGCCGGGCACCAAAGTATCGGCGCCGGTATCGCGCTGGCTATTCCACTGGCCGCGGCAGGCCAGGTTCTGACCATCATTGTTCGTACTATCACCGTTGCCTTCCAGCACGCTGCCGATAAGGCGGCCGATAACGGCAACCTGACGGCACTCTCCTGGATCCACGTTTCATCCCTGTTCCTGCAGGCGATGCGTATCGCAATCCCGGCGGTTATCGTTGCTATCTCCGTCGGTACCAGCGAAGTGCAGAGCATGCTGAACGCCATACCAGAAGTGGTAACCGGGGGTCTGAACATCGCCGGTGGCATGATCGTTGTGGTCGGTTATGCGATGGTTATCAACATGATGCGTGCAGGCTACCTGATGCCGTTCTTCTACCTCGGCTTCGTGACCGCGGCGTTTACTAACTTCAACCTGGTTGCTCTGGGTGTGATTGGCGCCGTCATGGCGATTCTCTACATTCAGTTGAGCCCGAAATACAACCGCGTAGCGGGTGCGCCAGCGCAGGCGGCTGGTACTAACGATCTCGATAACGAACTGGACTAACAGGTGAGCGACATGGTTGATATGACTAAAACTACCCCAGAGAAGAAACTGACTCCGGGCGATATTCGTGGCGTGTTCATCCGTTCAAACCTGTTCCAGGGTTCGTGGAACTTCGAACGTATGCAGGCGCTGGGCTTCTGCTTCTCAATGGTGCCGGCGATTAAACGCCTGTATCCAGAAAATAACGAAGCACGACGTCAGGCAATTAAACGTCACCTGGAATTCTTCAACACCCATCCGTATGTTGCCGCCCCGGTTCTGGGCGTGACTCTGGCGATGGAAGAGCAGCGTGCGAACGGCGCAGAGATTGACGATGGTGCCATCAACGGTATCAAAGTAGGTCTGATGGGGCCGCTGGCGGGCGTGGGTGACCCGATCTTCTGGGGTACGGTGCGTCCAGTCTTCGCCGCGCTTGGCGCTGGTATTGCGATGAGCGGTAGCCTGCTTGGTCCACTGCTGTTCTTCATTCTTTTTAACCTTGTCCGCCTGGCAACCCGTTACTACGGCGTGGCTTATGGCTATCGTAAAGGCGTGGACATTGTTAAGGATATGGGCGGCGGCTTCCTGCAAAAACTGACCGAGGGGGCCTCCATTCTCGGCCTGTTTGTGATGGGCGCGCTGGTTAACAAATGGACGCACGTTAACATCCCGCTGGTGGTCTCTACCATCACCGGTCAGGATGGTCAGACGCGCGTGACCACGGTGCAAACCATCCTTGACCAGCTGATGCCTGGCCTGGTTCCGCTGCTGTTGACCTTCGCCTGTATGTGGCTTCTGCGTAAGAAAGTTAACCCACTGTGGATTATCGTTGGCTTCTTTGTCATCGGTATCGCGGGCTATGCTGTTGGCCTGCTGGGTCTGTAAGACGTTGCGTTAAACGCCGGGGGCTTGCCCCCGGCTTTTTTTATCTGGAGGATGAATGACGATCACGGACATCGTACTGGTTTTGTTTATTGTTGCCCTTCTGGCTTATGCCATCTACGACGAATGGATCATGCCGCGACGTCATGGCGCGACGCTGCTGTCTATCCCCCTGCTACGTCGCGGCCGCGTTGATGCCTTCATCTTTGCCGGCCTGCTGGTGATTCTGATTTATAACAACGTAATGAACGGCGGTGCATTATTAACCACATGGTTATTATGTGCGCTGGCATTAATGGCGATCTATCTGTTCTGGATCCGGGCACCCAAAATCATCTTCAAAAAGGATGGGTTCTTTTTCGCCAATGTATGGATAGAATATAACCGTATTAAAGAGATGAATTTATCGGAAGATGGCGTGCTGGTGATGCAATTAGAACAGCGGCGTCTGCTCATTCGGGTACGGAATATAGACGACCTGGAAAAGATATACAAATTACTTGTTAAAACTCAATAGCTTAAAATTATAGCACTGGCTATATTTGGACTGGTTTTCTCCGCACAATTATAGCCAAAGCTATATTAGACAATAAAATCCACTTATATTTATTAACGTTATTCTCACCAATAAACCCAAATGAAAATCGTTATCAATAAGTTAGTGAAATTATAATTCCTGAATATTGTTTTAACGGCTAAAAATATGTTAAGGTTGCGCCCGTCGTTGGGGAGTAGCCGATTTCCTTTCAAGGAAATGTACGTGTCAACATACTCGTTGCAAAACGTGGCACGTACGGACAGTTCATATCAGAACTGTCAGGCGAGACCATAGATACATCTACTGCTGTTTACTGGGGGCAGTGATGTGTCATATGGAGATCCCGGTCTGGACGCACTTATGAATCTCTCAGCAACACTTCTACTGGCCTTTGGCATGTCGATGGACGCATTTGCGGCCTCGATGGGGAAAGGCGCCACCCTGCATAAACCTAAATTCTCTGAAGCACTGCGCACTGGCCTTATCTTTGGCGCAATCGAAACCCTGACGCCGCTTATCGGCTGGGGTTTGGGTATGCTGGCAAGCCAGGTTGTGCTGGAGTGGAATCACTGGATCGCCTTTGTGCTGCTGGTCTTCCTCGGTGGGCGTATGGTCATTGAAGGTTTTCGCAACGAGCGTTGTGAAGATGACGCGCCGGTTCGCCGTCACGGCTTCTGGCTGCTGGTGACTACCGCGATTGCCACCAGCCTGGATGCGATGGCGGTGGGCGTCGGTCTGGCATTTCTGCAGGTTAATATTATCGCCACCGCCCTGGCCATTGGCTGTGCGACATTCATCATGTCAACGCTCGGGATGATGATCGGTCGGTATATTGGCCCGCTGTTGGGTAAACGGGCCGAAATTCTGGGAGGCGTTGTACTGATAGGTATTGGTGTACAAATCCTCTGGAGCCACTTCGCTGGTTAATCGACACGCTGCCAGCAGTGGATGCTGAAATCCGTCTGGCAACGGAATACCTTCTCGTTCTTTAATGCGTCCCACACCGCCGGTTTTGCCCGCCAGGCAAACGGCGTCATCTGTAACAAGGCTACCGCCTCTTCTCCGCTCAGGTTCATCTCATACCCGAGTTCTTGCTCATCAGCCAGTCGGAAACCGCTCAGTTGCTCAGAATGTGGAGCGTGAAGCTGTACCTCATCGTAAATCAGACCTTTTAGCTCCATCAGATGGCGTGGCCCTGGCGTCACGGTGATCACCCAACCCCCTGCTTTCACCACTCGCGCCAACTCTTCGCCTTTGCACGGGGCATAGATGCGGATAACCGCGTCCATGCTGTTATCGTTAAACGGCAAGCGATGGCTGGAGGCCACACAAAAAGTCACGGCAGGGTAGCGTTTGGCGGCAGCGCGAATAGCGACCTTAGAGACATCGAGGCCAAACGTGCTTGCCCCCTTTTGCCGGGCGATATCTGCAAACGCGGCGGTGTAATAGCCTTCACCACAGCCGATATCCAGAATCGTGGCGGCGTTATCTGCCAGTTTCGTTGCCAGCAAGTGCCCAACCCGGTCGCGCAGTGGCTGATAATGGCTGGCGTCCAGGAAAGCCCGGCGTGCCTGCATCATCTCTGCGCTGTCACCCGGATCTTTAGAGCGTTTATGCTGTACCGGCAGCAAGTTAACATACCCCTCTTTCGCCAAATCGTAGCGGTGCCCCTGTGGGCAGGCATAGCTTTTATCGGTTAGCACCAGCGGCGCATGGCAAAGTGGACAACAGAAGGACATGGTAACTCCGGGCAATCGTAAAGGGCGAGAGTTTACCGCTAATTGCCCGGTTATAAAACGCCTGACTTAACGCATCACAATGAGATGGCTCGATTCCGGAGCGAGACCATCGGGTGGAATATTTTCGAGCCGAAGCACATCTCCCATTATCTGGCTAAAGACCGGAGCCGACACCGCCCCGCCATAGTAGGCGCCGTTCTGGGGATCGTTAATTACCACCGCCAGCGCAAAGCGCGGACGACTGGCGGGCGCAACGCCGGCAGTATAGGCCACGTACTTATCGACATACTTACCGCTCTCATCAATCTTTTTCGCGGTACCGGTCTTAACGGCAACCCGGTAGTCACGTACCGCCGCTTTCACGCCGCCGCCGCCCGGCAGCGCCACGCTCTCCATCATATGCTCAACCTCTTTCACGATCTCTGTCGGCATGACCTGGGTGCCCATGACCGGAGGATCGATACGCGTGATCGACAGAGGGCGCTCTACGCCGTAGCTACCAATAGTGGCATAGACGTGTGCCAACTGCAGTGGCGTGACCATCAGTCCATAGCCAAAGGAGAACGTAGCCCGATCCAACTGACTCCAGAATTTGCGCTCAGGTAGCAGGCCGCTGCTTTCGCCGGTTAGCCCCAGCCCGGTGCTGCGTCCAAAACCAAAACCTTTATAAGTATCCAGCAGGCGCTGAATGGGCATCGCCAGCGAAAGGCGTGATACCCCGGTATCGCTCGATTTTTGCAAAATGCCGGTCATCGTCAGCTCAGGATAGTAACCTACGTCGCGGATACGGTGTCCGGCCAGCGTATAGGGATGCGTATCGATTACGCTGTCAGGCTGCACCAGCCCTTGTTTGAGAGCGGTCATCAGCACCAGCGGCTTAACGGTTGAGCCGGGTTCGAAGGTGTCGCTAATGGCGCGGTTGCGGAAATCGTTCAAGGTTGCCCCTTCACGATTATTGGGGTTGAAGTCCGGGAAGCTCGCCATGCTGAGAATTTCACCCGTCCGCACGTCAATCAGTACTGCTGCACCGGATTCCGCTTTGTTCCAGGCGACGGCATTATCCAGGGCATCCTCTGTAATCGTCTGCAATCGTGCATCAATGCTGAGGTGAATAGTATGAGCGGGGACCGGTGGCTGCTCGGTGATATTTTCAATGACATGCCCATATCGGTCTTTACGTACCTTGCGCAGGCCCGGTTTGCCAGTGAGCTGTCGATTAAAGCTCTTTTCAATCCCTTCTATACCTTGCCCATCAATATTGGTAAAACCAATTAAGTTGGCCGCTACGTGTCCTGAAGGGTAAAAACGGCGCGACTCATCTCGTAGGTTAATGCCCGGCAGATGCAGTTTCTCGATCCATTGCGCCTGCGCCGGATCGATCTGTCGAGCCAGGTAAATAAAACGACCACGCGGATTACTATTGATACGCTGTGACAAGGTGTCGAGCGAGAGATGCAGTGTGTTCGCCAGGGCTTGCCAGCGGTCATCAAACCCTACGCCCCCCTTCTCCCGCACCGTTTTGGGGTCGGCCCAGACCGCCTGAACCGGCACGCTCACTGCCAGCGGCCTGCCCTCCCGGTCAACTATCATTCCGCGAGGTGCATCGATGGGTACCTCACGCAAGGAGCGCCTATCCTCCTGCGCCACCAGCGTATCCGGCTTGATAATTTGTAACCAGGCCACGCGAGCCAGTAGAAAAACGAGGCTGCAAAGTATGACAAAGCAGAGTAAAGCAAAACGCGTCGGGGTGAAATTTGCTGCGGGGTTGAAAGGTCTTTTTTTCACCGTGGCTCCAGGGCTATTAAACAACGCCCTGATTTAACGGGAAATTTGCACGGTGCGGGTAAAAACAATGCTAATAACTTCGCAGCTTTGCAACAAACTGCGAACAGAAGGCCTTGTGTTAACACTTTGAAAAGCAGGCATTAAAAAGCCCCGCATTAGTGCGAGGCTTTATGTGCTCAGCTGAAACGAACTGGCGTTTCAACGTTGGCAGGGGTTCGATCAGATAGCGGTTACGTTAACAGCAGCCGGACCTTTCTGGCCGTCCTGAATTTCGAACTCAACGTTCTGGCCTTCAGCCAGAGTTTTGAAGCCATTGCCCTGGATTGCAGAGAAGTGTACGAATACATCTTTGCTGCCGTCAGCTGGGGTAATGAAGCCAAAACCTTTAGACTCGTTGAACCACTTAACTTGACCTTTAATCTTTGCCATTTGCAAAATTCCTTAGAGTGTTTTCATAGCCCGCAGGCATTAACTGAGATAAAACTGAGACATTACTGCATGAGGCACTAATATAAGGTTCGGCAGAGAAGCGGTATTCAACGACAACGTGTTTACTCAGGACTTCTTTACTGAAAATGCCACACATAAACAGAACTGTACCTCGTTTGACCCAAACCGTGTTATCACATACAACGTAAATAATGGCAAGCCATTTTTAAACGTGTCTCGATCAGTCGCACAAATTCCGAAGCTAACTTGCCACAATCTGCACGGTAAGCAACGTGTACGGTATACCGGGCCTGAGTGGTGCTTGTCCAGTCACTGTCTTCATAAGCGCTGTAATCTAAGACTTTTTTACCATAGCTCAATAACTTCCGAACGTCCAGCCAGGCTATTAATTTTTCTGGATGAGGCTATTTTGTTAGAACTTTTTCCGAAACGTTATGCACAAATGATCGTAACGGTAAAGTGGGTTGTCTTGATAAAACATTGTATATCGCTTCGCCTCTTTCTCTATTTACATGGGCAATTCTAATTTCTCTCTGCACCAAAATAATGAAACTTTTATGATCTTGCCTCAAAAAAAGGCAAGCAAAACGTTTCGATAAAAATAAAACATTAATGGTACAGGTTAATATCAGAATAATAGTAAACGAAGCGATGAATAGTCATAAGGATAAATATTGACCGATGTTTAGTATTTTGAAGTTATTGTTAATTGTGGCTGTATGATTGAATGCTTGCCGTAGTTCAGCCACGGGTTCATCAAGCGACTCATCGGCCAGTTCGAAGACGCCCCAGTGAATGGGGATGGCAAGCGGCATTCCTAGCTGCTGCCAGAGGGAGACTGCCGAACGCGGGTCCATATGGTTTGTCGCCATGAACCATTCTGGTGCATATGCGCCTATCGGGAGGGCGATCGCATCGAGTTTACCGAAACGCTGCGCAATGGTGAGTAACTCTGGCGTATATCCGGTATCGCCGCTGAACCAAAATCGCCGTTCACTGCCCTCGAATACCCATCCACACCAAAGCGCACAGTTCCGATCCCAAAAGCTACGCATGCTCCAGTGCTGGGCCGGAACGGCACTGTAGGTGATGCCTTGATGCACATAGCTTTGCCACCAGTCCAGTTCAACAATGTGCTTCGCGCCCCGACGTCGAAACCAGTCCCCCAGCCCCAGAGGGACAAACAGAGTAAGCTCTGGAAATCGTTGCAATAACTGACGAACGGTAGCGGAATCGAGGTGATCATAATGATTATGAGAGATGACTAGCGCATCGATGGGCGGTAGCCCAGCCACGCTAATCACCGCAGGGGTTTTGCGCAGCGGTCCGGCAAAACTTACGGGCGAGGCACGCCGGGAGAACACCGGGTCCGTGAGAATATACTGACCACTGATTCGCAGCAATAGACTGGCATGGCCCAGCCACCAGACAGCGTCACCTTCGGGGGTAGTAAGATCGACAGGTTGGCACCAGTCCTGGATAAATTTTTCATAGCCGCCGCGAGGAGGTTTCGGTAAACCGGCAGCTTTGCGCTCTTTGCGCCAGCGCTCAACGTCTCCAGGCTGGTGCCCAGCAGCAGAAGTATTGCGAAAACCCTGCGGGGTATGGTGAGGCAGGGAGGGGTTATACCAGGGATTTTTCCGGGTCATGTTCACCTCCCCAAACGCGATTAACGCTCAGCGACCAGACGAATAAAGTCGTCGCTCTCATCTTTCACGGGCGCAGCAGCGGGTTTTACCTCTTCTTCGACGTCCGGTTCATTGGCTTCACACAGACGACGAAGCAGCGCATTTTGTCTTTTCTGGAGATCAACTAACGTCTCCAGTAACTCAATTTGTTCATTTGTCCGGGAGCTGGCGCGGTTGACGAAAAACCACAGTACCAAACCCACCACCAGCAACACGACGGATATGACCAGAGATGCCATGCTAAGCACTCCAGTATTCAACAACTCACCCATTTCACCACCTCACTAAAAACGGCTATTTTACCACTCGCGTTGAGGAAGGAAATCACTTGCCATAAAAATGCCTGCTACCAGGGGATAAACTTATTGATAGAACATATACCGCTAAAAAACTGTACATCCTGATCGCACATCACATTGATCATCTGCGTCCACATAACGACGCAGGCAATCAACACTACCACCAGAATGACCCAGCGTATTTTCTTCACTACACTCTCCGTCTACTCACTTAGGCTACCAGGTTACCATGCTTAACTTAAACCGGGGCTAACTGTAACGCCATCGTCCCGTTTTCGGAATCATGTACTTGTTTCATATAGCTAACAGGATAGGCTTAGAGGCAGGAAGAACCATTATAAAAGAGGCAATGATGCGCTTAATTATTCGCACAGTTGTGATTTTAGCCCTTATCTGGATTGGTTTATTGTTGTCAGGCTACGGTATCTTGATTGGCAGTCATGAAAACGCTGCGGGGCTGGGTATCCAGTGTAAATACCTCACTGCACGTGGCACCAGCACGGCCCAGTACATCCATTCGGATAGTGGGATTATCGGCCTGACCAACTGCCCAATTTTGCGTAAAAGCGCAACGGTCGTTGATAACGGCTAACCATCGGTATTAGTGAAAAGCCGCTAACATAGCGGCTTTTTTTTAGTGTTCAGAACGGATAGTCGTTATAGCCCATCTGTTCAGAAATTTTTCGTGCCGCGGTATGCAGCATTTCAACGTACTCATGCAGACGCTCTTCAGAGAAGCGTAGCGTCGGGAAAGAGATACTCAGGCCAGCGATCACCACACCAAAGCGGTCAAACACCGGGACGCCAATACAGCGCAGCCCTTCTTCCTGTTCCTCGTTATCTTCACCGTAACCCTGTTCACGTACCTTATCCAGTACCGTGAGTAACCCTTCCGTGGTGGTGATCGTACGCTCAGTACTGCGTTTGTACTCGACACCTTCCAGAATTTGCTTAACCTCTTCGCGGTCACGCCATGCCAGTAAAACCTTACCGATGGCCGTGCTGTAGAGCGGATTACGGCGACCGATACGGGAGTACATACGCAGGTTGTACATCGAGTCGATCTTATGGATATAAACAATGCTGTCTTCGTCCAGCGCCCCCAGGTGCACAGTCTCTTTCGTCAGACGCGAGAGTTCACGCATCTGAATATCTGCGCTACGAATCAGGTCGACGTTTTGCAACGCGCGCGCGCCCAGCTCAAACAGCTTCAGGGTCAGAGAGTATTTTTCCGACTCCCCTTCCTGCGCAACATAGCCCAGTGACTTCATGGTCTGCAAAAAGCGATAAACGGTGCTTTTCGACATCATCACACGCTGTGACAGCTCGGTAATACCAATTTCGCGCTCTTCTCCAAGCGCCTGCAGGATGCCAAACACCTTCAACACAGAAGAGACAGAATCTGGTTGTTTATCCAAATCTGCGATTGCCATTTATCACCTCAAAGCAAGTGTTTTATAAAAATCAGAACTGGTTTTTATTATAAATTCGTACTGGCTTCGCTGCAATCAATCCTGGCTTACCTGGTTACAAATCTGCGACATATAACCAAAATAAGCATGTTAAAATAATTACCCTGAATATAATTACCTCTGACGCAGATCGATGACATGACCACGACTCCTCCTGATGGCCTGCCCTTACCGCAGCGCTATGGCGCGATAGCCACTATTATTATTGGCATCTCCATGGCCGTACTGGACGGGGCCATTGCCAACGTCGCGCTGCCAACCATTGCCAGCGATCTGCACGCCTCTCCTGCCAGTTCTATCTGGATTGTTAACGCCTATCAAATTGCCATCGTTATCTCGCTGCTCTCGTTCTCTTTTCTCGGGGATATGTTTGGCTATCGCCGCGTTTATCAATGCGGCCTGGTGGTCTTTACCATTACGTCGCTATTTTGCGCTCTCGCAGATAACCTCCCGATGTTGACGCTGGCACGTATTGCGCAGGGCTTTGGTGGTGCGGCGCTAATGAGCGTTAATACCGCGTTAATCCGGCTCATCTTTCCGAAGCGCCAGCTTGGGCGCGGCATGGGCATTAACTCGTTTATTGTGGCGGTCTCTTCCGCCGCGGGACCGACCCTCGCAGCGGCGATCCTCTCCGTGGCCTCCTGGCAGTGGTTATTCCTCATTAACGTACCGCTGGGCGTTGTGGCGCTGCTCTTTGCGCTGCGTTTTCTTCCCGCGAATGCGGCGAAGAGCAGCATGCCGCGCTTCGATCTACCGAGCGCCGTCATGAACGCCCTGACCTTCGGTTTGCTTATTACTGCCCTCAGCGGCTTTGCTCAGGGGCAATCGCGGCTCTTAATCGCCGGTGAAGTGATTGCATTGTTGATTATCGGCTTCTTTTTTGTCCGTCGTCAGCTCGCCCTGCCGGTGCCGCTGCTGCCGGTAGACTTACTGCGTATTCCGCTCTTCTCCCTCTCTATTTGCACCTCGATTTGTTCATTCTGCGCGCAAATGCTGGCCCTGGTTTCGTTGCCCTTCTTCCTGCAAAGCGTGGTTGGACGTTCGGAAGTGGAGACGGGACTGCTCCTGACCCCCTGGCCGCTGGCAACCATGGTGATGGCCCCGCTGGCAGGCTACCTGATTGAGCGTCTGCATGCCGGGTTACTGGGGGCACTGGGACTGGCCGTGATGGCATCCGGCTTGTTTGCCCTGGCTTTGCTGCCCGCCGCCCCGGGCGATCTGGATATCATCTGGCGTATGATTTTATGCGGCGCGGGGTTTGGACTGTTTCAGTCGCCCAATAATCACACGATCATCACCGCCGCCCCACCCCACCGCAGCGGAGGAGCCAGCGGTATGCTCGGCACGGCGCGCCTGCTGGGGCAGAGTAGCGGCGCTGCGCTGGTGGCATTAATGTTCAATATGGCCGGCGATAAGGGTACGCATGTGGCTTTGATCACCGCAGGTGCCCTCGCGACGCTTGCGGCGGTAATAAGCGGTATGCGGATCACCCAGTCTAAACGCAGCTAATAAAAAAGCGCGTCGAATGACGCGCTTTATTTGTCTGCCCGGGCGGGCTTACTTCAGATATTCCCCACTACGTAACGCTTCGATACGTTTATCCAGCGGCGGGTGAGACATGAACAGCTCGCTCAGCGATTTAGATTTACCGTTGATGCAGAATGCCATCATGGTGTTTGCTTCCTGCGGTTCGTAGCTGGTTTTCAGACGCTGCAGGGCAGCAATCATCTTCTCGCGACCCACCAGTTTTGCCGAGCCCGCATCCGCGTGGAATTCACGGTGGCGGGAGAACCACATGGTGATAATGCTTGCCAGGATACCAAACACCAGCTCCAGCACCATTGAAACTGCAAAGTAGATCAGTGGGTTGCCGTTGTTACCTTCACCTTCATCACGGTTGCCGCCCATAAATCCGGCCGCGATCTGCGCCAGAATACGTGAGATAAAGATCACGAAGGTGTTCACTACGCCCTGGATCAGGGTCATAGTCACCATATCACCATTGGCAATGTGGCTAATTTCGTGAGCGATAACCGCTTCGGCTTCGTCACGGCTCATGTTCTGCAGCAGGCCAGTGCTGACGGCAACCAGTGAGGCGTCACGACGCGCACCCGTTGCGAAGGCGTTGATATCCGGCGCGTGGTAAATAGCCACCTGTGGCATTGCGATACCTGCCTGGCGGGACTGGTTTGCCACGGTGGTCATCAGCCACTGTTCCATATCATTGCGGGGTTGCTCAATCACTTCGCCGCCCACGGATTTGAGCGCCATCCACTTCGACATCAGCAAAGATACAAAGGAGCCACCAAAACCAAACAGCAGCGCCATAATTAACAAGCCCTGAACGCTGCTCGACTGAATTCCCGTCAGGCTTAGCACGAGCCCGAAGACCACCATCACCGCAAGGTTGGTGAGCAGGAAGAGCGCGATTCGCATCATAATTTTCTTTTAACCTCAGTTTAACAAAACGCACTATGCGATTACCCACATCGTATGGGTATTGCGGCTATTTTCAAGGATTCAGGGGGCGTAAGTCATCAGAAAGACACAACTTTACATTAGAAATGGACTCGCTTACCGCAGCATGCAGAAAGCAAAAAAACGGGCACAATTTCTTGTGCCCGTGGGGGGATTATTTTGTCGGAGCGGGCTCAGCCGCGGGCCGATCTTTTTCCTGTTTCGCCAGGTCAATGGCGATTTTTACCGTCTCGTCCAGATAAGGATCGGGCTCCTGGTAATCTTTCGGTAGATCGTCCAGTTTTTTGAGCAGCGGTTTGCCTTCGCGTTTGAAACGATCGTTAATGCGCGCCAGGCGGGTAGCATCATCTTCTTCGTTCTCTTTCTCACGCTGAGCGTAGTTCAGGGAGACAATATTTCGCTTCGCCTTCAGCGCATTGAAGCGGGCAATGTCCTTCATGATGTACTGGAATTCCGGATCTTTCGCGATACGTTCGTCATGCTGTTTTAACAGCGCCGGACCAAACTGCGTCATATCACCGGACTTCACGTAGGTGGCAGCGTTAATGCTATCCCACGGCAGTGCATTATCCTCGAACTTCTCGCCGGTTTCCGTCTCTTCATTGCCGGTCGGCATGATGATGTCTGGCGTCACGCCTTTACGCTGCGTACTGCCACCGTTCACGCGATAGAATTTCTGAATGGTGTACTGTACAGACCCCAGAGCCGGCCATTCCGGACGGAGCATCTGATCGTAAATACGGTTCAGGGAGCGATACTGCTGTACCGTACCTTTCCCGAAGGTTGGCTCGCCGACCACCAGGGCACGTCCATAATCCTGCATTGCCGCCGCAAAGATTTCTGAAGCAGAGGCGCTGAAGCGGTCAACCAGTACGACCAGCGGGCCTTTGTAATAGACTACGCCATCGGTATCGGCATCTTCACGCACTTTACCGTTGTTATCACGAACCTGAACGACCGGGCCGGACGGAATGAACAGACCAGAGAGCGAAACCGCTTCAGTCAAGGCACCGCCGCCGTTAGTACGCAGATCAATGATCACACTGCTGACGTTCTGTTTTTCGAGCTTCTGCAGCTGCACTTTTACGTCGTCCGTCAGGCCGACGTAGAAACCTGGGATATCCAGTACCCCAACCTTCTCTTTACCGACGGTTTTCACCGACATTTTGACTGCACGGTCTTCCAGACGGATACGCTCGCGGGTCAACGTAATGATACGGGTTTTCGTGCCTTTCCCGGCAGGCAAGATCTCAAGACGCACTTTGCTGCCTTTAGGCCCTTTGATCAGGGCAACAACGTCATCCAGACGCCAGCCAATCACATCGACCATATTCTGGCCCGTCTGGCCGACACCAACGATGCGATCGCCAACGCTAATGGCCTTACTCTTGGCAGCAGGGCCACCCGCAACCATAGAGTTGATCACGGTATAGTCGTCATCCATCTGCAGCACCGCGCCAATCCCCTCGAGTGAGAGGCTCATCTCGGTATTGAACTGTTCGGTGTTGCGTGGGGAAAGATAGTTGGTGTGAGGATCAATTTCGTGCGCGAAGGCAGTCATCGCCAGCGAGAACACATCTTCGCTGTTGGTCTGCGCCAGGCGGCGAATAGCAAATTTGTAGCGGCGGGTCAGCGTTTCGCGGATCTCTTTCTCATCTTTACCGGTGAGTTTGAGGCTCAGCTGATCGTACTTCACTTTACCGTCCCACAGCGCATTCAGCTCGGCTTCATCTTTAGGCCACGGCGATTTGCTGCGATCGAGATTAAAGGTGTCGTTGCCGGTAAAGTCCATCGGACGCGCCAGCACCTTGAGCGCATATTCATAACGCTCAAAACGACGCTTCTGCGCCAGATTGTACAGGTCGTAGAAGAGGTCGAGTTTACCGCTGCGCAGTTCGTCGCCCACCACCGATTTACGCTTCGCAAACTGCTCGACATCGCTGGCCAGCAGAACGTTGTGGCTATAATCCAGCAGGTTCAGATAGCGGTCAAAGATTTTGCCTGAGAAAGCCTGATCGAGGTCGAACTGACGGTAATGCGAGCGAGTGAAGCGCGATGTAACGCGCTCACTGACCGTTGCGTGCTGGGTCTCTTCCTTCAGAACCGGAATTTGATCCACCCGCGTAATCTCGTCCACCGCAAAAGCGTGGCCTGTTATAGCAAACAGGCCAGCCAGCGCGGTGAGCTTAAAAAATGTGTTCATGCCGGGCCTGGCCTCCGTTTCAGAACAACAAGTGCTCTGCGCGTACAATCATTGACATACCAGAAGTCAGCTGTACTCGTACGCCATCTTTGGTGATTTCCGTTACGGTGGCGTCCATAGCGTTATTACCCGCTTTCACCTTCAGTGCCTGACCCACGCTCAGTGCGTTGATATCAGAAACCGGGGTGTGGCGCTGCTCTTCACGAGGCGCACGAGGGGCTTTCGCTGCTGGTTTATCAGCACGAGGCTTACGCTCGGTGTTGTCGGTACGACGCTGGGCCGGACGAGGTTTACGCTCACGACGTGGCGCCTCTTCCTGACCGTTCGCCGCTGCAGCTTCGCGTTTTTTCGCCTGCTGCTCAGCACGCTGAGCCTGTACGCGTGCTTTGGCTTCTTCGAGCTGCTTACGCGCATGTTCTACGTGTTGCTCATCCAGCACACCGCATGGGTTGCCATCAAGATCAACACGCGTTGCGCCCGCTTTGATACCGTACAGGTAGCGCCAGCTCGATGTATAAAGACGTAATGCGGAACGAAGTTGGGTCTTGCTGAGATTCAGCTCGCCCTCAACACGCGATACGAGATCCTGGAAGATACCAATCTTCAGGGGGCGTGCTTCGCCTTCGGCACTGAAACAGTGAGGAAAACGTTCGGCCAGAAATGCGATAACTTCTTTACTGCTATTCAACTTAGGTTGATTTTCCATGAAATTTCCTGATTACAACGGACGTTGCCAACTCGCCGCAGGCATGAACAGGCGTCATTATAATGACGCCATCGGTAAATGCTACGTTATCCGTTGATTATCCTGCGACACTCGCAAAGAATTTTTGATAATCGGTCGCCGCCAGCACGTTTTCGAGATTCGCCACCAGCTCGCGCAGCCCCTGCTCATCCTCGTGTGAGAAGCGGCCGAAAGCCGTGCTGTCGATATCCAGTACGCCAATAATCTGATTTTTGACCTGCAGAGGCAGGACGATTTCAGAATTACTGGCTGCGTCGCAGGCAATGTGCCCGTCAAATGCGTGAACATCTTCCACACGCTGCACCTGATTTTGCGCCACGGCGGTACCACACACACCGCGCCCTACCGGGATACGCACACAGGCCAGACGGCCCTGGAACGGCCCCAACACCAGGGTTTCGCCTTCCAGTAAATAAAATCCCGCCCAGTTGACTTCACTCAGACGCTCAAACAACAATGCACTGGTATTTGCCAGGGTGGCTAAAAAACTGGTTTCACCTGCCATTAATGCCTGAAAATCACGGTTGAGATCCGTGTAGAATTCTGTTTTGTTCATTATTCAATCACTTGGTTGACTTACAAAATTACAGCATAGCCTATTAAAATAAGCATTAAATGCGTTCATGCTCAAGATGAATCCATTCATGAGTTAAGATAACTATTAACTATCCTTTTCATGCGCGACCCATGGCACTTAAAACACCGAAAATAACGCCAGTAAAAAAGATAACCGTGCATTCCGTCGGCGACGCACTGCCTCGTGCACATTATCAGCGTTGCCCGCAATGCGATACGCTTTTTACGTTGCCAAAGATGAAATCGCACCAAAGTGCTTATTGTCCTCGCTGCGACGCTAAAATTCGTGATGGACGTGACTGGTCCTTGACCCGACTGGCGGCGATGGCGGTCACCATGCTGCTGCTCATGCCGTTCGCCTGGAGCGAACCGCTGCTGCATCTGTATCTTCTCGGAGTGCGCATCGATGCCAACCTCCTGCAGGGGATTTGGCAAATGAGTCAGCAGGGCGATCCCCTCACCGCCTCCATGGTGCTGTTCTGTACCGTCGGCGCGCCAGCGGTGTTAGTAGCGGCTATCGCTTATCTCTGGCTGGGCAACATCCTGGGAATGAATTTGCGTCCGGTACTGTTAATGCTGGACAGGCTTAAAGAGTGGGTCATGCTGGATATTTATCTGGTGGGCATTGGCGTGGCCTCCATCAAGGTCCAGGATTATGCCTTCCTCCAGCCAGGCATCGGCCTTCTGGCATTTATTGCTCTGGTATTGCTGAGTATCTTGACGATGATTCACCTCAACGTTGAGCAATTGTGGGAGCGATTTTACCCACAACGCCCAGCAACCCGCTATGATCCCGCATTGCGGGCCTGTCTCGGTTGCCACTTTACCGGGCTGCCGGATGCGCGCGGACGCTGCCCGCGCTGCCATATCCCGCTACGCCTGCGTCGCCATAATAGCCTGCAAAAGTGCTGGGCTGCGCTAATTGCCTCGATGGTATTGCTGTTGCCTGCTAATCTTTTGCCCATCTCGATCATTTATGTGAACGGCGAACGGCAGGCAGATACCATCATGTCGGGGATTATTTCGCTGGCAGACAGCAACATCGCTGTCGCCGCGATTGTCTTCATCGCCAGTATTCTGGTGCCCTTTACCAAAGTTCTGGTGATGTTTACCCTGCTAATCAGCATTCATTTCAAATGTGAGCAAGGGCTGAAAACCCGTATCTTATTATTACGTTTCGTCACCTGGATTGGCCGTTGGTCAATGCTCGATTTGTTTGTTATTGCCTTAATGATGTCGCTGATCAATCGCGATCAGCTCCTCGCTTTTACTATGGGACCCGCAGCGTTCTATTTCGGCTCTGCGGTGATATTGACTATTCTTGCAGTGGAATGGCTGGACAGCCGCTTACTTTGGGACGCACATGAGTCAGGAAACGCCCGCTTCGCCGACTGAAGCGAGAATTAAAACGAAACGTCGTATTTCACCGTTCTGGTTACTGCCTGTCATCGCGCTAATGATCGCGGGATGGCTGATCTGGACCAGCTACCAGGATCGCGGCAACAGCATCACCATCGACTTCCAGAATGCGGATGGCATCGTGGCTGGCCGCACCCCTGTGCGTTTTCAGGGGGTGGAAGTTGGCACCGTACAGGATATTTCGCTGGATAAAAAACTGAACAAAATTCAGGTTCGCGCCAGTATTAAATCCGACATGAAAGATGCCTTGCGCGAAGAGACCCAGTTCTGGCTGGTCACGCCAAAAGCCTCCCTGGCCGGGGTCTCCGGGCTGGATGCGCTGGTCGGCGGTAACTATATCGGCATGATGCCGGGCAAAGGCGAGCCGCAGGATCACTTTACCGCGCTGGATACTCAGCCGCGCTACCGTCTGAACAACGGCGATCTGATGATTCACCTGCATGCGCCCGATCTGGGATCGCTCAACAGCGGTTCGCTGGTCTACTTCCGTAAAATTCCCGTTGGGCGCGTTTATGACTATGCCATCACCCCTAACAAGCAGGGGGTGACGATTGACGTCCTGATCGAACGCCGCTTCACGAACCTGGTGAAAAAGGGGAGCCGCTTCTGGAACGTCTCCGGGGTAGATGCGGATATCAGCCTGAGCGGCGCAAAAGTGCAGCTCGAAAGTCTGGCCGCACTGGTTAACGGCGCTATCGCCTTTGACTCACCGGAAGACTCCAGCCCGGCCAAACCGGAAGATAACTTTGGTTTGTACGAAGATCTGGCTCACAGTCAGCGTGGGGTTATTGTGAAGCTGGCCCTTCCCTCAGCTGAAGGTTTAAAAGCCAACTCCACGCCGCTGATGTACCAGGGTCTCCAGGTCGGTCAGTTGACTAAACTGACGCTGAACCCGGGAGGTTCCGTTACCGGTGAGATGACGGTCGACCCGAGCGTGGTGGATCTGCTGCGTGAAGATACTCGCCTTGAACTGCGCAGCCCAAAACTGTCGCTGAACAATCCAAGTATTAGCACCCTGCTGACGGGCAGCACCTTTGAGCTGATCCCCGGCGGCGGTGAGCCCACCAATACTTTCGTGATTGCCCCTGCGGATAAAGCCTTGCTACAAAAACCCGGCGTTGCCACCGTAACCCTGAGTGCGCCGGAAAGCTATGGCATCGAGGCCGGACAGCCGCTAGTTTTGCATGGGGTGCAGGTCGGCCAGGTACTGGAGCGCAAGTTGACCAGTAAAGGCGTCAGCTTCTCGGTCGCCATCGATCCCGAGTTCCGGGAATTGATTCACGGTGACAGCAAATTTATCGTGAACAGCCGTGTCGATGTCAAAGTCGGGCTGGATGGCATTGAGTTCCTTGCCGCCAGCGCCAGCGAATGGGTCAGCGGCGGTATTCGTATTCTGCCTGGCGCCAAAGGGGAGCTGCGTAACAGTTACCCTCTTTACGCTAATCTCGATAAAGCGCTGGAGAACAGCCTTAGCGATCTGCCGACCACGACCCTCACGCTGACTGCCGACACCCTACCGGACGTGCAGGCAGGCTCCGTGGTGCTATACCGTAAATTCGAAGTGGGTGAAGTGATTACCGTGCGCCCAAGGGCCAATGCCTTTGATATCGATCTGCATGTCAAACCGGAGTACCGCAATCTGCTAACCGCCAATAGCGTGTTCTGGGCAGAAGGCGGAGCCAAAGTTCAGCTCAACGGCAGTGGGTTAACGGTGCAAGCCTCTCCACTTTCGCGCGCCCTGAAAGGAGCCATCAGCTTTGATAACTTAAGTGGTGCAGGCGCCACCCAGCGTAAGGGGGATAAACGGATACTTTATCCATCCGAAACCGCCGCGCGCGCGGTGGGCGGGCAGATTACGCTCCACACCTTCGATGCGGGCAAGCTGGCAGAAGGGATGCCGATTCGCTATCTGGGCATTGATATTGGCCAGGTCCAGTCCCTGAAGCTGATTACCGCACGTAATGAAGTGCAGGCGAAGGCGGTACTTTACCCGGAGTATGTCGACACCTTCGCCCGGGCCGGTACGCGTTTCTCGGTCATCACCCCCCAGATCTCCGCTGCCGGTGTGGAACATCTCGATACTATTCTTCAGCCTTATATCAACGTCGAGCCAGGCCGGGGTAATGCGCGTCGTGATTTTGAACTGCAGGAAGCCACCATCACCGACTCGCGCTATCTGGATGGGCTAAGTATCGTGGTGGAGGTACCAGAGGCAGGTTCACTGGGCATCGGTACACCGGTCCTGTTCCGCGGCATCGAAGTGGGTACGGTTACTGGCCTGACGCTGGGGACGCTCTCCGATCGCGTTATGGTTGGCCTGCGTATCAGCGAACGTTACCAGCATCTGGTGCGCAATAACTCCGTTTTCTGGCTGGCCTCAGGCTATTCGCTTGATTTCGGCCTGGTAGGCGGCGTGGTGAAAACCGGTACCTTTAACCAGTTTATCCGGGGCGGTATTGCCTTTGCGACTCCGCCTGGCACACCGCTGGCACCGAAAGCCCAGCCGGGTAAACATTTCCTGCTGCTGGAAAAAGAGCCGAAAGAGTGGCGTGAGTGGGGAACCGCCCTGCCGCGCTAAGCTGCACGCTCCGGTGTCAACCCACCGGAGCGTTTATGGTACACTGCGCGCCTCTTTGACTCCCTGTGGTGCGCCCGTGACTCAACGTCCCGTATATCTTCCTGAAGACTTCCTGGTGCAGATGCGCCAGGCCATGCCTGAACATCTCTCTTTCGATGCGTTTATCGCTGCCTGCCAGCGCCCTCTGCGGCGCAGTATTCGCGTAAATACGCTGAAGATAAGCGTGAGCGATTTTCTCACGCTGGTCGCCCCTTACGGCTGGCAACTTACGCCGGTTCCCTGGTGTGAAGAGGGATTCTGGATCGAGCGTGATGACGAAGAGGCCTTGCCGCTGGGCAGTACCGCAGAACATCTATCCGGTCTGTTTTACATTCAGGAAGCCAGCTCCATGCTGCCGGTTGCCGCCCTGTTTGCCGATGGCGAATCACCCACCCGGGTGATGGACGTGGCCGCTGCGCCGGGCTCTAAAACGACCCAGATTGCCGCCAGAATGGGCAACCAGGGAGCTATTCTGGCCAATGAGTTTTCTGCCAGCCGGGTCAAGGTGCTGCATGCCAATATCAGCCGCTGCGGTATTAGCAACGTAGCATTAACCCATTTTGATGGCCGCGTCTTCGGCGCAGCCCTGCCGGAGGCTTTCGACGCCATTCTGCTCGATGCCCCCTGCTCCGGTGAAGGGGTGGTCCGTAAGGATCAGGACGCCCTGAAAAACTGGTCAGTAGAGAGTAACCAGGCGATCGCCGCGACCCAGCGTGAGCTCATTACCAGCGCGTTTCACGCCCTGCGACCTGGCGGTACGCTGGTTTACTCCACCTGTACCCTCAATCGCGACGAAAATGAAGCGGTCTGCCTGTGGCTGAAAGCGCAGTATCCGAACGAGGTCGAGTTCCTGCCGCTGGATGGACTTTTTGCCGGGGCAAAAGAGGCCACTACCTCCGAGGGCTTCCTGCACGTCTTCCCGCAGATTTTTGATTGTGAGGGTTTCTTCGTGGCTCGCCTGCGTAAAATTGCCTCTGTCGAACCGCTCCCGGCCCCGACCTTTAAGCCTGGAACCTTTCCTTTCATGCCAGTAAGAAACAAAGAAGCGGCGCTCATTACCGCGGCGGCAAATCGGAGCGGCCTGAACTGGGGCGACCATCTGCGTTTATGGCAGCGTGATAAAGAGATCTGGCTCTTCCCGGTAGAGATGGAACCGCTAATTGGTAAAGTGCGTTTCTCACGCATTGGTATACGCCTGGCAGAAGTCCATAATAAAGGCTATCGCTGGCAACACGAGGCGGTAGTGGCGCTGGCAGGTGACAGCAACTGCTTTGAACTCAGCTGGCAGGAAGCCGAGGAGTGGTATCGTGGGCGTGATGTTTACCCAGAGGTGATGCCCACCGGAGACGATGCGATTGTCACTTTCCAGGGCATTCCAATTGGTCTGGCGAAAAAAGTGGGGTCGCGCCTGAAAAATAGCTATCCACGTGAACTGGTTCGTGACGGTCGGCTCTTTACCGGTAACGCTGAAAAAGGCTAAAAAAGGCACTTTTTTACTGGCGCATTTGCTTTTCCTTTACCAGGCTAAAAGATGGGTGACCATACTGGTCGTACCAGAATTAGCCTGTATACCGGAGAGCATTATGACGAAAACCAATGTGCGCATTGGCGCATTCGAAATCGATGACGCCGAGTTGTCTGGCGAAAATCAAGGCGATCGAACGTTACGGATCCCCTGTAAATCCGACCCGGATCTCTGCATGCAGTTAGACGCATGGGATGCCGATACCAGTGTCCCCGCGATTCTCGATGGAGAACATTCAGTCCTGTACCGTGAGCACTACGATCATCAATCTGATGCCTGGATCATGCGCCTTGCCTGATTCAAAGAGAACCCGCCCACAGGCGGGTTATTTATCTCATAATTACCTCTCCTCCCAATCATCCCCTACAATATCAGTACGGTAGTTAATTTTGAGGACGTGATGTTCGCACTGGTTCTGTTTGTGTGTTACCTGGACGGTGGTTGTGACGATATTGTGGTGGATGTCTATAACACCGAAGAGCAATGCGTTGCCTCCATGGACAATCAGCGAATACGCCACGGCGGTTGCTACCCGGTAGAGGATTTTATCGATGGATTCTGGCGGCCTGCGCAGGAGTATGCCGATTTCTAATCACTGCAACTGCGCCAGCGTCAAGGTGCCGCCAAAGACCGCGCCGGTATCAATATAGTGAAGGCCGGCAAAATCGATGCGTTTTTCCAGTGGCGTGTGGCCAAACCAGAAGTGGTCGGCGCCGCCAATCCCCTCCCCTTTTCCTGCCATCAGCTTGCTAATGCGGCTGCGATCCCACAGCAAGCTATGCTTATCTACGGGTTTATCCCGCACATAACAGGAGGCAGGGTAATCTGCATGGGCAATCACGTTCAGGCCGTTTCGGCAGGTGATCTCGATTACCCAGGGTAGCTTGTCGCAAGCAGCAAAGAGGGTCAGCGCCTGAGCTTTTGAATCATCGTCCAGTTCTGCAAACCATGCACCACCATTCATCAGCCAGAGCGCATAGGTCTGAGATGCAATCGCATCCAGTGCCATCTGCTCATGGTTTCCCCGTACGGCGCGAAACCATTTTTCAGTGATAAGGTGCAGACACTTCAGGCTTTCTGGGCCGCGATCGATGAGATCCCCTACGGAAATAAGGAGATCCTGATAGGGATTAAATTTCTGACGCTTTAGATGCTGCATCAGCAGTTGATAGCAGCCGTGAATATCGCTGACCACCCAGACGTGCCGCCAGCGATGGCCATCAAGTGAGAGATACATAACGCCTCCTCGCGCACTGTATTGGCCCGTCAGACGAAAGGGAGAAATGGCCTGCGAAATTAAATAATTACTCCTGAAAATGACAATATCGCGTTCAGATCGTAAGGCGCTAAAATGGGTTCTCGCCAAATCGCTGCTTTCATTACTATCGAACAAAAATTTAACAAAACGACAAAAAAGCGCTGGACTCCTGCCTGCCCCGTTGTGGTATGGTTTAAAGAATTATCAGGGATGAAATCGATCTGCAAAAATATGCAATGGAAAATAGCATTTATTTTCAAGCAGATAAAAAGAGACCGAATACGATTCCTGTATTCGGTCCAGGGAAATGGCTCTTGGGAGAGAGCCGTGCGCTAAAAGTTGGCATTAATGCAGGCTAAAGTCGCCTTGCACTATAAGAATAGATGACAGCGCCAGGTTTTCCAGTCCGCATCAAAAGTGGTCAGAAAAAAAGCGCCCGCCTGTTCTTAAACAAAAAAAACCGCAACGCTTCCAAAGAGAAGCCTGCGGTTTTTTTACTGGAAAGACGTTATTAGCAGAGCTTGCTGGCGCGCTCAATAAACGGGGCCAGACTCATCTTCTGTCCTGGGTTAGCCGGGTCATCAACCTGAATCACGCTGATTGGCTGACCACTACTTTTACCGCTTTTCACCTGCTGTTGTGCAACCTCGTTCAGGGGATACTGCACCAGAGTGCTGGGGTTGATGGCATAGAGCGCCTGACCCGGACGGCAGGTCAGCATGACCTCTTCACGGTTAAAAGCCCATTTATCTTTACCCACTTCAAACCGGCTAACGGTAATCACCTGCGGCGCAGCCATGGCGGTGGCGGAACAGGCCAGCAATAAAAGAGTAAGTACGGTTTTTTTCATCTGTAGATTCACCTTGTCAGAAGGGCTCCCAGGTAGCAAACAGGCTGACCATCGCCAGCACCAACGCCCCCAGCACAACCTCAGTCTGCGTCATTCTGATAAAAAACTGTTGCGCAGGCCCATGATGAGCAGTAAAACGCGGAACCAGAACATACCGGTTCACTAGCGCAATTGCCACCATCAACGCCACCAGCGCACATTTCAACAAAAGCATCTTTCCCCAGTCGCTGTTCAGGGGATTGGTCCAGCCCCGGATAAGCAGCGCATTATTCACACCGCTTATCACCACCCCGGCAACGGCATAGTGGCCATAACGGGAAAAACGCATCATGGTATGGATGGCCGCATTTTGCCAGTGTCCGCGCGTCAGGCGCAGACAAAAAAGCAGCGGCAGTAAACTGCCAACCCAACTGGCGGCGCAAAGCAGATGCAGGGCATGATTAATGCGTTGCGCTAACCCTGCCGCACCGTCGTTCATCGCTGAATGACCCGTTCCGGCCAGTAACACAAACTGCGCGCAAGCCAACAGTAGCAGTAAACGTGGACCACTTCGGGGCTCCAGCCAGGCGATACAGGCGGTAATAACGGCCAGCAGAATCTGCCATAACCAGACTCGACCAAACTGCGTGCTGGCCACTGCCTGCCAAATATCGGGACGTAACACATCTTGCCAGCCATTCCCCATTAGCCCACCCTGCAGCATCATCATGAGCAGCGCCGAAATGGCACTCACTAATACCGCATATTTCTGCTGGCGCGCAAAGCGACGGGTCATAAGCCGACGCAGCGACGAGGGTGCCAGCCATGCGCTGTAGAGCGCATTGCCGAACAGCATCATCAATGCGGCAAAATGGATAAAGCGCAGGGTGACGTAGCAAAGCCCCAGCATCTTATTTCACGCTAAAGCGGTAGCTGCCTTTAGTCTTATGTCCATCCACCGAGACCACATGCCAGTCCACTTTATAGCTGCCAGGCTTCAGGGGGGTTTCGAGCGGCACAATCAACTGAGTGTGATCCTTCTCGTTGCGTTTGATGGCGCCGGTTTTAATAATTTGCTCTTTATCCCCCGTCACCGAGACGCCACTAAAACCGGTCTCAACCCCTTCGGAAAAATTCAGGGTCAGGGCCTGCGGTGCGGCAGTTACGGCTGCATCGGCGGCGGGATACTGGTGTTTAAGGTGCGCGTGGGCCAAAACGGCGGGGGCCGTCAAGGCCGCGAGTAAAACCAGCGCGGTGCGAAAAGCGGTGTGTGCCATAATGAGCATTCCTTTTGGTTATGACTGTTTGATAAAGAATAACGCTCTATAATGCTTGCGTCGAGGATCATCCCATCCGGGCTTGCCAGCAGCCCAATCTGCAGGTAACGTTGCCCCGCAATATAAAGGAGACGGATATGCAAACCAATCTCGCCGCCCTCCCGCAGGAGGAGATGGACAAAGTGAATGTCGATTTAGCTGCGGCCGGCGTCGCGTTTAAAGAGCGCTACAATATGCCTATAGTGGCCGAAGTTGTAGAGCGTGAACAACCCGCCCACCTGCGTGACTGGTTCCGTGAGCGCCTGATTGCGCACCGCTTGAGCTCTGTCAATCTCTCCCGCCTCCCCTGGGAGCCGAAAGTTAAGTAAAGTATTTCCTTATACTGAGTATGCAGAATACAAGGCCCCTGATGACAGAGGGGCTTACTGGATCTTTGCAACCAGGTGCATAAGGAAATCAGGATATCTCACCGGCCAATCGCCACGATCCGGTATCCCCCTCAGCATCATCGGGGAGTGGTTACTCCCCTCGTTCGTCATCATTTAATGACCCCGCCGTTCAGGGGCGCTGCCCTCTCTGGTCTGTTTTCCATAACAGAGCCACAGGTGATGCTCTGCCCCGCCGCTTTACGGCTCAGGGTTGGCAAGGGGATATCATTCCATTACGCTAAGCGTTTTAGGGCCAGGAGAGCGCCATGTTACGCGTCATCGATACCGAAACCTGCGATTTACAGGGTGGGATAGTAGAAGTGGCTTCTGTCGACGTTGTAAACGGACAGATCGTCAACCCCATGAGCCATCTGGTGCGTCCAGACCGGCCCATCAGCCCGCAGGCCATGGCAATCCATCGCATCACGGAGTCGATGGTAGCGGATAAGCCCTGGATTGAAGAGGTGATCCCGTTTTATCACGGCAGCCCGTGGTACGTAGCGCATAACGCCAGTTTTGACCGTCGCGTGTTACCGGAAATGCCCGGCGAGTGGATCTGCACCATGAAACTGGCGCGTCGCCTGTGGCCAGGTATTAAATACAGCAATATGGCGCTTTATAAATCCCGTAAGCTAAGCGTGAAAACGCCGGAAGGGTTACATCATCACCGGGCTTTATATGACTGCTATATTACGGCCGCATTGCTGATTGATATAATGAACACCACGGGCTGGACGCCGGACGAGATGGTCACCATTACCGGCCGCCCCGCCCTGTTAACCACCTTTACCTTTGGTAAATACCGTGGAAAACCGGTCGCAGAAGTGGCGGATAAAGATCCGGGCTATCTCCGCTGGTTATACAACAATCTGGATCGGATGAGCCCGGAACTGCGTCTGACCTTAAAACACTATCTTGGCGAAGCCTAATCGGCCTCCCGGCCTGTCAGCGTCCCCTGTGCCAGGCCGATAATGAAGGCATACTCCAGGGCTACCCCTTCGTACGATTTAAAGCGTCCCGATTTACCGCCATGTCCCGCGTCCATATCCGTACAGAGCAACAGCAGGTTATCGTCTGTCTTCAGCTCTCTCAGCTTCGCCACCCACTTAGCCGGCTCCCAGTATTGAACCTGAGAGTCGTGCAGCCCGGTAGTCACCAGCATATGCGGATAGGCCTTAGCCTCGACGTTGTCATAGGGGCTGTACTCTTTCATGTAACGGTAATAGGTTTCATCCTGCGGATTCCCCCACTCTTCAAATTCGCCAATCGTAAGGGGAATAGATTCATCCAGCATGGTGGTCAGCACATCAACAAACGGCACCTGCGCAACCACGCCTTTGAACAGTTCAGGGCGTTGATTAATCACGGTCCCCATTAACATACCGCCGGCGCTGCCGCCCATCGCAAAACACTGCTCCCGATCACCGTAGCCCTGAGCCAGCAGCCCTTCGCAGACGTCCAGATAGTCATTGAAAGTGTTTTTCTTCTTCAGGAATTTGCCATCTTCATACCAGTGCTGCCCGAGCTCACCGCCACCGCGTATATGAGCGATAGCATAGACAAAGCCGCGATCGAGCAGGCTTAAGCGGCTTCCGCTGAAGTCGGCGTCGATGCTGGAACCATACGAACCATAGCCGTAAATCAGGATGGGATTTTTACCGGGCTGGAAGTGCTGCTTATGGTAGACCAGCGATACCGGCACTTCACTGCCGTCGCGAGCCACTATCCAGACGTGTTCACTGCGGTAATTTTCAGCATTGAAGCCCTTAACTTCAGCCTGCTTAAGCACCTTGCGTTCCCCGGTATCCATATCCAGTTCAAACAAGGTGTCAGGCGTGGTCATCGATGAATAACCGTAACGCAGGCGTGAGGTCTCCGCCTCAGGGTTATAGCCGATCCAGGTCACATAGGCCGGATCGTCAAACGCAATACCGATCACCTCGCGAGTTTTGCGGTTGATCTGGCGAATACTGGTCAGCCCACGCTGGCGCTCCTCAACGACAAGCCAGTCGGTGAAAAGGGTAAAGCCTTCCAGCATCACCTGCTCCCGCGCCGGGATCAGCACCTCCCACTTACGCTCATCGCGTACCCGGGTTTTGTAGAGACCAAAGTTTTTCCCTTCCCGATTCGATCGCAAATAGAAGGTGTGCTGGAAATGGTCAAGGCTGTATTCATGATCCTTGCGTCGGGGCAGGAAGCAGAGCGGCTGCGCGTCGGGCAATTCGGCATCCAGCAGCAACACTTCTGTGGTGGTCGCGCTGGCCAGAAAGATAATGATGTAGTGCTTCGAGGTGGTTTTATGCAGGCTAACGTAAAAGGTTTCGTCTTTCTCTTCATACACCAGTTCGTCAGTGGCCGCAGGTGTACCGACGGTATGACGCCACACCTGATAAGGCAGCAGCGTTGTAGCATGTTTTTTAACGTAGTACACCGTTTCGGAATCGTTCGCCCAGACAAAATCTGGCGAGACATTATCCAGCATTTCCGGATACCAGTTACCGCTCTCCAGATTGCGAAAACGCAGGCCATACTGACGCCGTGAGAGGTAATCTTCTGCCAGAGCCATAATGGTGTTGTCTGGCGAGATGCCCATGCCACCCAGGGTGTAAAACTCGCTGTGCGCCGCACGCTTGTTGGCATCCAGCAGCGTTTCCCACTCTTCCCACTCAGCGCAAAGCACCGACTGACGCTGATAAATGGCGTACTCATTGCCCGGTTCATAGACGTGACGGTATCGGTAGCCGTTTCTGCTCCACGGCGCAGAGACATCCCGCTGCGGTACGCGTTCTACCATCTCGCTGAGAAGGCGATCTTGGAGCGCCTGTTGTGAGGCCATGACCTTACGGCCATAGTCATTCTCCTGGTGCAGGTAATCCAGCACTTCCGGTTGCGAACGATTATCGTCCCGCAACCAGTAGTAGTTGTCGATACGCGTATCACCGCGGGCGGTGATCGCGTGAGGAATACGGCGGGCTTTCGGTGGCATGACGATTTTATTCTTCTGCGATTAACACCCTATAAGGGTGGCAAATCACACGAATGATGCAAGCGAAACGCGCGGTCATGCACAAAAATTTATCCCGGTAGTGCCTGTTTCTGCTGCTTTATATCCTGTTCAATGCCCTCCCGAACCTCCTGCGGGATCTTTAAAGCATCGCCCAGCGCATTCAGATAGCTGCGCTCCATAAAATGGTCGATGTCGATGGCGGCACAGCTCAGAAAGTAGACCTCCAGCGCCTCTTCCTCGTTTTTGACCCCCTGGGCCAGGCGTGCGGGATCAAGAGGTTGTTCGATGGCGCGTGCGACCAGGGCCCGGCCCTGCTCTTCTACGCCTGCTTCACGCATCTGCTGCTCGATTGCGGCACGTTCGGTCGCATCAATATGTCCGTCGCTTTTTGCGGCAAACACCAGCGCAAGAATAAGGCGCTCACTGCGTTCATCGAGGGAGGATGACTGTTGACCAAACTGCGGCTCATCCTGATGCGCCCCTCGAATTTTGTCCTTATATTTATTCCACAGCACCGTACCAGCAACCGCTCCGCCCCCGGCCAATAACGCACCGGTGCCATATTTAGTCAGCAATTTTCGGGATGATTTATTAGCGACCAACAGGCCGGCAAGCCCGCCCAACGCGCCGGGTACCAGCAATTTACTCAGCCCTTCACCCGAGCCGTTCGATGACTTCTGACCCAACATAGACTGTATTTGATTCAACCAGTTCGACATGATTCCCCTCGCATTTTAGTTCATCAATTTCACAGCCTAAGCGAGGGGATGTCAGGAAATGTCTGCGGCATAAAAAGAAGCGAAAATTCATATTACTGCGCGACGTACTGCGCGCTGCCGGCTGCGCAATCAATTTTTACCTGATAATGAATATCGGCGCTCTTACCGCGCACCGTCAGCGGCACGGTCCAGTGGTTATCCTGACTTTTGACCTGTTGCGGATTGATCCAGGCGACCGGATCGGCCTGCCCCAGCTTCTGTTGATCGTCCGCCCAGCGGACAATACGATTTTGCAGGTAATCCCGTTTTACGCTGGCGGCGATACCTTCCGCATTTTGCCCTTCACAGGCAGGAAACTTCACCGTTTTCTCACTTTTTGCCTGCGCGCCGACGCTGGCGACCAGTAGCACGGCGACCATTACGACCCCTGTTTTGTTCATGCTCTTCTCCTGTGATTTAACACATTGACAAGCATGGACTAAAAACAGGGCTTTGCCAGTAACGCGCTGTAACAGAGGCAGATTCTGTAACAGAAGACAGACGCAAACGTTTTCGTTTATACTGTGCGCAACTTTTTCAGGGGGATGTTATGACTCGTTTAGGTACTGCGCTGCGTCCGGCAGCCACGCGTGTAATGCTGTTAGGCTCCGGTGAGCTGGGAAAAGAGGTCGCCATTGAGTGCCAGCGTCTGGGAATTGAAGTTATAGCGGTCGATCGTTATCCCGATGCGCCCGCCATGCACCTCGCGCATCGCTCGCACGTCATTAACATGCTCGACGGCGATGCCCTGCGCGCCCTGATTGCTAAAGAGAAACCGCATTTTGTGGTTCCCGAGATCGAAGCCATCGCGACCGACACCCTGCTGGCGCTTGAGGCCGAAGGCCAGCGCGTGGTGCCCTGCGCCCGCGCCGCGAAGTTGACCATGAACCGTGAGGGCATCCGTCGGCTGGCCGCCGAAGAGCTGGCGATCCCCACCTCCAGCTACCGTTTTGCCGACAGCAAAGAGGCCTTTTTACAGGCGGTGAACGAGATTGGCTACCCGTGCATCATTAAGCCCGTGATGAGCTCTTCTGGCAAAGGCCAAAGCTTTATCCGTACGTCTGAACAGCTCGATGCGGCCTGGGATTACGCGCAACAGGGTGGTCGCGCGGGAGCCGGACGGGTGATTGTTGAGGGCGTTGTGAAGTTTGATTTTGAAATCACGCTGCTTACCGTCAGCGCCGTCGACGGGGTGCACTTCTGCGATCCTATTGGTCACCGTCAGGAAGATGGCGATTACCGCGAGTCCTGGCAGCCACAGCAGATGAGTCCTCTGGCGCTGGAGCGCGCGCAGGAGATCGCCCGCAAAACCGTCTTAGCCCTGGGCGGTTATGGTCTGTTTGGCGTGGAGCTGTTTGTCTGCGGCGATGAGGTGATCTTTAGCGAGGTCTCCCCTCGCCCGCATGATACCGGCATGGTGACCCTGATATCGCAAGATCTGTCCGAGTTTGCGCTGCACGTGCGTGCTTTCCTCGGCCTGCCGGTGGGCGGAATTCGTCAGTACGGCCCGGCGGCATCGGCGGTGATTTTGCCTCAGCTTACCAGCCAGAATGTCATTTTCGACCATCTCGACGACGCGGTCGGTGCCGGTTTGCAGCTTCGTCTGTTCGGCAAGCCCGACATCGACGGATCCCGTCGCCTGGGGGTGGCGCTGGCGACCGGCGAGACCCTTGACGACGCGGTTACACGGGCTAAAGCCGCTGCCAGCGCGGTGAAAGTGGAAGGATAAAAAAAACGGGCCTGATGGCCCGTTTTTTTATGCTCTGACAGCGATTACTGCTGCGCACCCTCAACGGCTTCGCGCGCCAGTTTGGTGATACGATCCCAGTCACCCGCTTCCAGTGCATCAGCAGGAACCAGCCAGGAGCCACCGATACAAAGCACGCTTTTCAGCGCCAGGTAGTCACGGTAGTTGGCTGGAGAGATACCGCCGGTTGGGCAGAAACGAACCTGAGAGAATGGACCCGCAATTGCCTGCAGCGCTTTGGTGCCGCCGTTCGCTTCCGCCGGGAAGAATTTGAACTCTTTCAGACCGTAGTCCATGCCCAGCATCAGCTCGGAGACGGTGCTGATCCCAGGAATCAGAGGAATAGTGCCTTCGGTTGCTGCTTTCAGCAGCGGCTCAGTCAGGCCCGGGCTGATAGCAAACTGCGCACCGGCTTCGGTGACGTCGGCCAGTTGCTGCGGGTTCAGTACGGTACCTGCGCCAATGATCGCCTCGGGCACTTCTTTCGCAATGGCACGGATAGCATCCATCGCGCATGCGGTACGCAGGGTCACTTCCAGCACACGTACGCCGCCAGCGACCAGGGCTTTCGCCATCGGTACCGCATGTTCCAGCTTGTTCACCACAATTACCGGCACAACCGGGCCCGTTTTCAGGATTGCTTCTGCACTTGTTTTCCAGTTTTTCATCAGAGTTTTTCTCTCGCCAGATCGATAATTCTTGTCGTCTTAAAACGTAATACAGGTCGCGCCCTGCTCCGCGCCGGAGAGTTTCTCGCGCAGCGCGCTGAACATTTCGCGCCCTGTGCCCACGCGCGATGCGCTCAGGTCAGGAATATGCGGCTTGCGTGCGGCAAGCACGTCTTCATCCACCAATAAGGTCAACTCACCGTTCTGGCCGTTTACGCGGATGATGTCGCCATCGTAAACCTTCGCCAACAGACCACCGTCATACGCTTCCGGGGTGACGTGGATAGCTGAAGGCACTTTACCTGATGCGCCGGAGAGGCGTCCATCGGTTACTAACGCAATTTTGAAACAGCGGTCCAATAATACACCAAGTGGCGGCATAAGTTTATGTAATTCTGGCATCCCGTTCGCCTTTGGCCCCTGATGACGTACCACCACCACGCAGTCTCTATCCAGCAGACCTGCCTCGAAAGCAGGCAATACATCATGCTGGCTTTCAAAGACCACCGCGGGGGCTTCTATGATCTGGTTTTCTACCGGCACCGCAGAGGTTTTCATCACCGCCCGGCCCAGATTCCCACTCAGCACTTTAGTACCGCCGTGGAGAGAGAACGGTTTTTCGATGGTGGCAATGACGTTTTCATCCAGCGACGCGGTTGCGCCGTCGCGCCAGTCCAGCTCGCCATTATTCAGCCAGGGCTCCAGGGTGTAGCGCGTCAGGCCAAAGCCTGCCACGGTGTTGACGTCTTCATGCAGCAGGCCACCTTTCAGCAGCTCACGCATTAGCACCGGTACGCCGCCCGCGGCCTGGAAGTGGTTAATATCTGCCGGGCCGTTCGGGTAGAGGCGAGCCATCAGCGGCACCACTTCAGAGAGTTCGGAGAAGTCATCCCAGTTAATCAGGATACCTGCCGCCCGCGCCATCGCCACCAGGTGCATGGTGTGGTTGGTGGAGCCACCGGTTGCCAGCAGGGCTACGATCCCGTTCACCACCACTTTTTCATCGACCATTTTGCCCATCGGCATCCATTCGTTGCCGTTGCCGGTAAGACGCGTCACCTGACGGGCGGCGGCTTCAGTCAGAGCCTGCCGCAGAGGCGCATCCGGTTGAATGAAAGATGAGCCCGGAAGCTGCATACCCATGAACTCCACCACCATCTGGTTGGTGTTGGCGGTACCGTAGAAAGTGCAGGTTCCCGGTGCATGGTAGGAGGCCGCTTCCGCCTCCAGCAGCGCGGCACGATCGGCTTTGCCTTCTGCGTAGAGCTGACGGACGCGGACTTTTTCTTTATTAGGTAAGCCGCTGGCCATCGGGCCTGATGGCACGAAGATTGCCGGAAGGTGACCAAAAGAGAGCGCCGCCATCACCAGGCCCGGGACAATTTTATCGCACACGCCCAGATAGAGCGCGCCATCAAACATATTATGAGACAACCCTACCGCGGCGGACATGGCAATGACTTCACGGCTCAGTAGCGACAGTTCCATACCGTCCTGCCCCTGGGTTACACCATCACACATAGCCGGAACTCCGCCCGCAACCTGCCCCACCGCATTGGCGCTGTGCAGGGCTTTGCGAATGATATCCGGGTAGCGCTCGTAAGGCTGGTGAGCCGAGAGCATGTCGTTATAGGAGGTGATAATCGCGATATTGTTACGCAGCATGCTCTTCAGCGAGGCTTTGTCTTCCGGCTGGCAGGCGGCAAAGCCGTGGGCCAGGTTGCCGCAGGCTAACTGCGAACGGTGTACCGTGTCACGCTTCGCCTGCTGGATGCGCGCGAGGTAGTCTGAACGGGTCTGTTTTGAGCGCTCAGCAATGCGTTGTGTTACCCGTAACAATGTCGGATTCATAGATGCTCCTCAATATTAATCTGTCCAGGCTCAGGGATTAACAAAGTGTTTCGCACTCTATAACATCGCGGAAACGCTTTATTGCCGGAGCTCAGGGGCAAAATCGCTTCCGGCAGTGTAATAAAAAAAGCTCCGCGGGGAAATCCACGCGGAGCTTAAATGATTAAAAATTACACCGGGCCTGAGTTAGATCATGTTACCGGTAAAATAACCCTCAAGGATTATCCTGACCTTACTCAAATTCGTTCCAGGAACGGCCATCGCGCGTGATCATCGCCACAGAAGCGACCGGACCCCAGGTGCCCGCCTGATAAGGCTTCGGCGCGTCCTGATCGGCAGCCCAGGCTTCGGTGATGGAGTCGACCCACTTCCAGGCCTCTTCCACTTCATCGCGACGCACGAACAGCGCCTGGATACCCCGCATGGTTTCCAGCAGCAGACGCTCGTAAGCATCGGCCAGATGAGTTTCGTTGAAGGTTTCGGAGTAGCTCAGATCCAGCTTGGTAGTCTGCAGGTTGTGTTTGTGATCCAGACCCGGCACTTTGTTCAGAACCTGGATATCCACGCCTTCGTCCGGCTGCAGACGGATGGTCAGCTTGTTCTGCGGCAACTCCTGCCAGGACTCTTTAAACAGGTTCAGCTCTGGGTTCTTGAAGTAAACCACCACTTCAGAACATTTGGTCGGCAGACGCTTACCGGTACGCAGGTAGAATGGCACACCCGCCCAACGCCAGTTATCGATATCAACGCGGATCGCCACAAAGGTTTCGGTATTGCTGGATTTGTTGGCACCCTCTTCTTCCAGGTAGCCCGGCACTTTTTTACCCTGCGCAAAGCCTGCAGTGTACTGACCGCGTACGGTCTTCTCACGCACATTCGAGCGATCGATACGGCGCAGGGACTTCAGCACTTTCACTTTCTCGTCGCGAATATTGTCAGCAGAGAGATCGGACGGCGGCGACATGGCGATCATGCACAGAATTTGCAGCAGGTGGTTCTGGATCATGTCACGCATCTGACCAGCCTGGTCAAAGTAACCCCAGCGGCCTTCGATACCCACCTCTTCCGCCACGGTGATTTCCACGTGATCGATGGTGCGGTTATCCCAGTTGTTCGCAAACAGTGAGTTGGCAAAACGCAGCGCCAGAAGGTTCAGAACCGTCTCTTTACCCAGATAGTGGTCAATACGGTATACCTGACACTCTTCGAAATATTCGCCTACCTGGTCGTTAATTTCGCGGGAGGTATCCAGCGACGTACCCAGGGGTTTCTCCATCACAACGCGTGCTGGTTTGGCGTTCAGCTTCGCTTCGCCCAGCCCTTTGCAGATTGCACCAAAGGTGCTTGGCGGCATGGCAAAGTAGTTGATGGTAACGCGGTTTTGCTGGTCCAGCATCTCGCCCAGGCGGGTAAAGGATGCCGTGTCATTCACGTCCAGGTTGCAGAAATCAAGACGTCCGCTCAGCGTATCCCACAAACTTTCATCGATCTTCTCCTTCATGAAAGTTTCCAGCGCTTCGCGAACGACCCTGGTGTACTCCTCTTTATCCCAGTCCGCGCGACCGACGCCCAGGATACGGGTTTCCGGATGGATCTGGCCCGCTTTTTCCAGTTGATACAGGGAAGGCAGCAATTTACGGCGTGCAAGATCGCCTTTCGCGCCGAAAATGACCAGGTCACATGCCTGGGCTGTTTGCGTTACCGCCATGTCATTCTCCTCAGTTGGATATGCTGGTGCTTTTGCCAGCATATCGTTGTAATTTTATTACAATGCACTGTACTGCTTTTACGTCATTCCCGAAACCATTAGCGCTTAACGACGCGTGCGATACGCTGTTTTTTCATCGCCTGGGCACATGCAGCACGGTAACGACTTATGAAACCGTTTAAAAATCGTCCTGGCTGCGGGAGGCTAAAACCCGACAGCGATCAAGTAATGAAAAAAAACAACAACATTTCTCAGCACGATTTGCCTTTTCCGGAAGTCACAGGCGTATATTCTTGCTAATTAGATCCATGATTTCACGTATTAATGAAATCGCTTCCACCCATGGGCGCCTTGTTAACAATGAACATGCTGGAAAAAATCCAGTTCCAACTGGAACACCTTAGCAAATCCGAGCGAAAAGTGGCTGAAGTCATTCTCGCCTCCCCCGCTCAGGCCATACACTCAAGCATTGCGGCACTGGCGCAGGGATCCGGGGTCAGTGAACCGACCGTCAACCGTTTCTGCCGCAGCATGGACACTCGCGGCTTTCCTGATTTTAAACTGCATCTGGCTCAGAGTCTTGCTAACGGCACACCTTATGTAAATCGTAATGTCGATGAAGACGATAGCGTGGAAGCTTATACCGCAAAAATCTTTGAGTCGGCTATGGCAACGCTCGACCAGGTGCGCCAGTCACTGGATATGACGTCGGTAAACCGCGCTGTAGACCTGCTCACCCAGGCGAAGAAAATCGCATTTTTTGGGCTCGGCTCATCCGCTGCGGTGGCACACGATGCCATGAACAAATTTTTCCGCTTCAACGTGCCTGTTATCTATTCCGACGACATCGTGTTACAACGCATGAGCTGTATGAATTGTAACGAAGATGACGTGGTGGTGTTAATCTCGCACACCGGTCGCACTAAGAGCCTGGTTGAACTGGCGCAACTCGCGCGCGAAAATGATGCCATGGTCATTGCTCTGACCACCGTTGGGACACCGCTGGCGCGGGAAGCCACCCTGGCGATCACCCTCGACGTCCCCGAAGATACCGACATTTATATGCCGATGGTCTCCCGTCTGGCGCAGTTAACGGTGATCGACGTTCTGGCTACCGGTTTTACCCTGCGTCGCGGTGCGAAATTCAGAGATAACTTGAAGCGGGTCAAAGAAGCGCTCAAGGAATCGCGTTTTGATAAAGAGTTACTTATAAAGGGTGATATGCCCTAATCGTTAAAACAAGGTTGTTACTTTTTTCGCTATTCGGTAAGTTTCTGCACAGAGCGCCGAATCAATGTTCACGCAACACCAAAGTTGTTTCAGTCAACGGAGTATTACATGTCCAGAAGGCTTCGCAGAACCAAGATCGTTACCACTTTAGGCCCAGCCACCGACCGCGATAATAATCTCGAGAAAATCATTGCTGCAGGTGCCAACGTGGTACGTATGAACTTCTCACACGGCACGCCAGAAGATCATAAACTTCGTGCGGACAAAGTCCGCGAGATCGCGGCTAAACTGGGACGTCATGTCGCCATCCTTGGCGATCTTCAGGGACCGAAAATTCGCGTTTCGACCTTTAAAGAAGGCAAAGTTTTCCTCAATATCGGCGATAAATTCCTGCTCGACGCCAACCTGGGTAAAGGCGAAGGCGACAAAGAGAAAGTGGGTATCGACTATAAAGGTCTGCCTGCTGATGTGGTACCGGGCGATATTCTGTTGCTCGACGATGGACGCGTTCAGCTGAAAGTGCTGGAAGTCCAGGGAATGCGCGTCTTCACCGAAGTGACCGTTGGCGGCCCGCTTTCTAACAACAAAGGGATCAACAAACTGGGCGGCGGCCTCTCTGCCGAAGCGCTGACCGAAAAAGACAAGGCCGATATTCTTACCGCGGCCCAGATCGGCGTGGATTACCTGGCCGTCTCCTTCCCGCGCTGCGGCGAAGATCTGAACTATGCTCGCCGTCTGGCGCGCGATGCCGGCTGCGATGCGAAAATCGTCGCAAAAGTTGAGCGTGCTGAAGCGGTCTGCAGCCAGGATGCGATGGATGACATCATTCTGGCCTCTGACGTGGTGATGGTGGCACGTGGTGACCTGGGCGTGGAAATTGGCGACCCGGAACTGGTCGGTATCCAGAAAGCGCTCATCCGCCGCGCCCGTCAGCTGAACCGCTCCGTGATCACCGCGACGCAGATGATGGAGTCGATGATCACCAACCCTATGCCAACCCGTGCGGAAGTCATGGACGTCGCCAACGCCGTGCTGGATGGCACCGATGCGGTCATGCTCTCTGCCGAGACGGCGGCGGGTCAGTATCCGGCTGAAACCGTAGCGGCCATGGCGCGCGTCTGTCTGGGTGCAGAAAAGATCCCAAGCATTAACGTCTCAAAACACCGTCTGGACATTCAGTTCGACAATGTGGAAGAGGCGATTGCAATGTCCGCGATGTACGCCGCCAACCACCTGAAAGGCGTAACCGCCATCATTACCATGACCGAATCTGGCCGTACCGCGCTGATGACATCCCGTATCAGCTCTGGTCTGCCCATCTTCGCCATGTCTCGCCATGAACGTACCCTGAATCTCACCGCACTCTATCGCGGTGTAACCCCGGTCTACTTCGACAGCAATAATGACGGCGTCGCCGCAGCTAACGATGCCGTTAATCTGCTGCGTGACAAAGGCTACCTGGTTTCCGGCGATATCGTTATTGTGACCCAGGGTGATGTGATGAGCACCATCGGCTCAACCAACACCACGCGCGTCATGACCGTCGAGTAATCTGTCGCGTTATCGTGATCTAAAAAAGCCCCTGACGGGGCTTTTTTTATTTCTTGCGATAGAGGTCGCTACGTTTGTAGGGCTGTATCTCCCCCGGCTTACGCGTCTTCAGCAACTTAAGGATCCAGGTATACTGCTCCAGATGCGGTCCCACCAGCAGTTCAACCTCTTCATTCATCCGGCGGGCGATGGTGTGATCGTCAGCGGTCATCAGGTCGTCCATCGGCGGGCGCACTTCTATAGTCAGACGGTGGGTCTTGCCATCGTAAATAGGGAACAGCGGCACCACGCGCGCGCGACATACTTTCATCAGGCGGCCAATTGCCGGTAACGTAGCTTTATAGGTCGCAAAGAAATCGACGAACTCGCTGTGCTCAGGGCCGTGGTCCTGATCGGGAAGATAGTATCCCCAGTAGCCCTGACGCACGGACTGAATGAAAGGTTTGATACCATCGTTACGAGCATGCAGACGCCCGCCAAAGCGGCGTCGGACGCTGTTCCAGACGTAATCAAAGACCTTGTTTCCCTGATTGTGGAACATCGCCGCCATCTTCTGCCCCTGGGATGCCATCAGCATCGCAGGAATATCGACGCCCCAGCCGTGCGGCACCAGAAAGATGACCTTTTCGTCATGACGACGCAGCTCGTCGATAATCTCCAGCCCTTTCCAGTCAACGCGCTTTTCCAGCTTTTTTGGGCCGCGCATCGCCAGCTCTGCCATCATCGCCATCGCCTGCGGAGCAGTCGTGAACATGTCGTCAATGAGGGCTTCACGCTCTGCTTCACTCTTTTCGGGGAAGCAGTAGAGCAAGTTAATCTGCGCGCGACGACGCGCGCTTTTACCAAACTTTCCCGCCAGACGCCCTACCGCTCCCAATAGCGGATCGCGAAACGCGGCCGGAGTCAGCGCCAGGCCCGCAAATGCAAAAACACCGATCCAGGCGCCCCAGTGGCGCGGATGGCGAAAGTCTTTCTCAAACTCAGGAATGTATTCAATATTGTTTTTTCTGGTTTCCATGCTTTTTCCAGTGGCGGGTGACGCTGAAAAGAATAATGAGATAGTTTAGCGAGGCAGTGCGTAACGCACAAAAGAAAAAGCCGGCACAGTCACTGTACCGGCTTTGTCAGCAGAGAAATTAATCGATGCTGAGTTGTGGCAGCACCTGTTTCACCTGCGCCAGGTAATCGGTGCGGTCTTTACCGGTCAACCCTTCGGTACGCGGCAGTTTCGCCGTTAATGGGTTAACCGCCTGCTGGTTGATCCACACTTCATAGTGCAGGTGCGGGCCAGTAGAACGACCCGTGTTACCAGAGAGCGCAATACGGTCACCGCGCTTCACTTTCTGGCCGGGTTTCACCAGCAGTTTACGCAGGTGCATATAGCGGGTGGTATAAGTACGACCATGACGCACTGCCACGTAGTACCCTGCTGCACCGCTACGTTTAGCGATCACCACTTCGCCATCACCGACTGACAGCACAGGCGTGCCCTGCGGCATCGCGAAATCAACGCCACGGTGCGGCGCAATACGCCCAGTTACAGGGTTCAGACGGCGTGGATTAAAGTTAGAGGAGACGCGGAACTGTTTAGCGGTCGGGAAACGCAGGAAGCCTTTCGCCAGTCCGGTACCGTTGCGGTCATAGAATTTGCCATCTTCTGCGCGGACAGCATAATAATCTTTCCCATCTGAACGCAGTCGGACACCTAAAAGCTGGCTCTGCTCACGTTTACCGTCCAGCATTTCGCGGGACATCAATACCGAGAACGCATCGCCTTTTTTCAGTTTGCGGAAGTCCATCTGCCACTGCATGGCTTTGATCACCGAGCTGATTTCACCGCTCGTCAGGCCGGCATCACGGGCGCTGGCAACAAAGCTGCCGCCCACGGTGCCTTTAATGGCGCTATTCACCCATTCACCCTGCTGCATCTCACTGCTCATCTTGAAACCGTTTGCAGTACGATCGTAGGTGCGGGTTTCACGACGGGACATTTCCCAGGTCAGGCGTTGTAAATCACCGTTGTCGGTCAGTGTCCAGGAGAGTTGCTGGCCAATTTTCAGGTTACGCAACTCTTTATCGGAGGCAGCAAGCTGGCTGATTTCGCCCATCTCAATGCCATACTGATTAAGAATGCTGCTTAAGGTATCGCCGGTCGAAACGACGTATTCATGGACACCGGCTTCGTTTGCGGTTTTGTCATCGAGCTCATCCTGCGGGATGGCTTCCTCTTCCTGGGGGGCCTGGTCAATAGGCTCACTCGCTTCCGGCAGCAAAGAACGAATTTCACTTCGTTCAAGCTCAATGGTTTTAACGATAGGTGTCGAAACCGGGTGGTAAACGTAGGGTCGCCAGACGGCGACCGCTAAGGTAAGAACGGTAAGCGACCCCAGCATGACGCGGTGGGGCCGGGGCAAATTATTAAATGCCAGGGCGACAGAGCGGGCTATCTGTTGCACGTATTCACTTCCTCGTTAATCTCCTTTCAGGCAGCTCGCATACTGGTTCGCCAGTTGGCTGAGGAACTGCGAATAGCTCGCTTTGCTCAACTGGATATTCGTTCCTAGCGGGTCAAGGGTGCCCATGCGCACGGATGTTCCCCTTGCCACGGCTTCAACGACCGCTGGCCTGAACTGTGGCTCAGCAAAAACGCAGGTCGCTTTTTGCTCAACCAACTGTGTTCTGATTTCATGTAAACGCTGCGCACCGGGCTGAATGACAGGATTCACGGTAAAATGGCCAAGCGGCGTGAGACCGTAATGTTTTTCGTAATAGCCATAGGCGTCATGAAAAACGAAATATCCTTTACCTTTCAATGGTGCGAGCTCGGTACCTACCTGCTTATCGGTTGCGGCAAGCTGTGCCTCAAAATCCTTCAGGTTGGCGTCTAGTTTGGCTCGACTTTGCGGCATAAGTTCCACTAATTTTTCGTGGATTGCAACCGCAGACAACCGCGCTATCTCGGGTGACAGCCACAGGTGCATGTTGTACTCGCCATGATGGTGATGTGCATCACTATTTTCATCGTCACCCTCGCCGTGACCATGATCATGATCGTGGTCCTCTGCCCCTTTCATGAGCAGCGGTTTAACACCAGACAGATCGGCGATGGCAACCTGATTCGCCGCAGGGACCTGTTTGGCAGACTTCTGCATGAAAGCTTCCATCTCAGGGCCAATCCACACAACTAAGTCCGCGTTTTGTAAGCGTTTTACATCAGATGGGCGTAAGGAGTAATCGTGTTCGGAAGCGCCATCCGGCAGTAAAACCTCGGTCTCGGTCACGCCATCGGCAATGGCGGAGGCGATAAAACCGAGTGGTTTAAGCGAAGCGACAACGGCGGCGTTAACATCTTGTGCTGCGGAACCCCACAGCGCAGCGGATAATGCTGCGAAAAGAAGCGTATTTTTATGTAACATAATGCGACTACTGTTCGTAATGAGTGTGTGGAATGTGATATTATAACATTCGATGACTTCTGCAAGCTTAAATTGACATGACTAATTTAGTTTCTCTCGAAAATGTATCGGTCTCTTTCGGTCAGCGCCGCGTCCTTTCTGACGTCTCTTTGTGCCTGAAACCCGGAAGAATACTGACGTTGCTTGGCCCCAATGGCGCCGGAAAATCCACGCTGGTTCGTGTGGTCCTCGGTCTGGTAGCACCGGACGAAGGGCTCATCAAGCGTGACGGAAAGCTGCGCATTGGCTACGTACCCCAGAAATTACATCTGGACTCCACCCTGCCGCTGACCGTAAATCGCTTTTTGCGTTTGCGTCCTGATACGCGTAAAGAGGATATCCTTCCCGCTTTAAAACGCGTGCAGGCCGGACACCTCATCGACGCCCCGTTGCAAAAACTTTCTGGCGGTGAGACCCAGCGCGTCCTGCTAGCCCGCGCCCTGCTGAATAATCCGCAGCTACTGGTGCTGGATGAGCCAACGCAGGGGGTGGATGTTAACGGCCAGGTTGCGCTGTACGATCTCATCGACCAGCTGCGTAAAGAGCTGAATTGCGCCGTGTTGATGGTCTCCCACGACCTGCACCTGGTGATGGCCAAAACCGATGAGGTGCTCTGTCTCAACCACCATATCTGCTGCTCCGGTACCCCGGAAGTGGTCTCTATGCACCCGGAATTTATCTCTATGTTCGGCCCACGCGGTGCGGAACAGCTGGGTATTTATCGCCATCAACATAACCACCGTCATGATTTGCAAGGACGAATTGTTCTGCGCCGGGGAAATGGTCACTCATGATTGAATTATTACTGCCCGGCTGGCTGGCCGGGATTATGCTCGCCTGCGCCGCTGGCCCGCTGGGTTCGTTTGTTGTCTGGCGTCGAATGTCCTACTTTGGCGATACGCTGGCCCACGCCTCGCTGCTGGGGGTGGCCTTTGGCTTGCTGCTGGATGTTAATCCATTCTATGCAGTCATCGTTGTTACCCTGCTGCTGGCAGCCGGTCTGGTCTGGCTGGAGAAGCGCCCTCACCTCGCGGTGGATACCCTGCTGGGTATTATGGCCCACAGCGCGCTATCCCTGGGCCTGGTCGTGGTCAGCCTGATGTCGAATATTCGTGTCGATCTGATGGCCTATCTCTTTGGCGACCTGCTGGCCGTGACGCCAGAAGACTTAATCTCCATCGCCATCGGGGTGGTTATTGTTCTCTCCATCCTCTTCTGGCAATGGCGAAATCTGCTGGCCATGACCATCAGCCCGGACCTGGCCTTTGTCGATGGCGTAAAATTGCAGCGCGTGAAGCTGTTACTGATGCTGGTCACCGCGCTTACTATTGGTGTGGCAATGAAATTTGTCGGGGCATTAATTATCACCTCGCTGCTGATCATTCCGGCGGCGACTGCGCGCCGTTTTGCCCGCACGCCGGAGCAAATGGCGGGTGTCGCCGTTGTTGTGGGGATGGTTGCGGTTACGGGCGGGTTAACGTTCTCGGCCTTTTACGACACGCCTGCCGGGCCGTCGGTGGTGCTGTGCGCGGCGCTGTTATTTATCTTCAGCATGATGAAAAAACCCGCCAGCTAGGCGGGTAGGTCCCCTCTCCCGCCGGGAGAGGGAGAAGCCTCACGGCATAGCGGGTGGGGTGATACCAAAGTGATTCCACGCCCGTACCGTCGCCATTCGCCCACGCGGCGTACGCTGTAAAAAGCCCTGCTGAATCAGATAGGGCTCCAGCACGTCCTCAATCGTTTCGCGCTCTTCACCAATAGCCGCCGCCAGGTTATCCAGCCCTACCGGGCCGCCGAAGAATTTATCCAGCACCGCCAGTAGCAGCTTCCGGTCCATATAATCAAAACCTTCCGCATCGACGTTAAGCATATCCAGCGCCTGGGCAGCGATGTCGGATGAGATCGTCCCATCGTGCTTCACCTCAGCAAAGTCACGCACGCGGCGCAGCAATCGGTTGGCGATACGCGGCGTTCCGCGGGAGCGTTTGGCGACTTCGAAAGCCCCCTCCTCGCTCATCTCCAGCCCCATGTACCGCGCGCTTCGACCCACGATGTGTTGCAGATCCGCGACCTGGTAAAACTCCAGACGCTGCACAATGCCAAAGCGGTCGCGCAGTGGTGAGGTTAATGATCCCGCACGGGTGGTGGCACCAATGAGGGTAAAAGGCGGTAAATCGATTTTAATGGAGCGCGCGGCCGGGCCTTCGCCGATCATGATATCGAGTTGATAATCCTCCATCGCCGGGTAGAGCACCTCTTCTACCACGGGGGATAAGCGGTGGATCTCATCGATAAATAAGACGTCATGCGGCTCAAGGTTAGTGAGCATGGCCGCCAGATCGCCCGCTTTTTCAAGCACCGGGCCAGAGGTGGTACGCAGATTCACCCCCATTTCGTTAGCAACGATATTGGCAAGTGTGGTTTTACCTAGCCCCGGGGGACCGAAAATGAGCAGATGATCGAGGGCATCTCCGCGCAGTTTCGCCGCCTGGATGAAGATCTCCATTTGCGAACGCACCTGAGGCTGGCCAATATACTCGTCCAGTAACTTTGGGCGGATTGCGCGATCCACTGCATCTTCTGTCTGAACGCTGCCTGCCGACACCAGACGGTCTGCTTCAATCATCCTTTACCTCACAATGCCGCGCGTAGCGCTTCACGAATCAGAGTTTCACTGTTGGCGTCCGGCTTCGCGATTTTACTCACCATGCGGCTCGCTTCCTGAGGTTTATAGCCCAGCGCCACCAGCGCGGCAACCGCTTCCTGCTCGGCATCGTCGGTTACAGGTGAGCCCGGAGAGGTAAGCACCAGATCTGCCGCCGGCGTGAACAGGTCGCCATGCAGCCCTTTGAAGCGATCTTTCATCTCAACGATCAGACGCTCCGCGGTTTTCTTCCCGATGCCCGGAAGTTTAATCAGCGCCGCAGGATCTTCGCGCTCCACGGCATTCACAAACTGCTGGGCTGACATGCCGGATAAAATAGCCAGGGCCAGCTTCGGTCCGACGCCGTTGGTTTTTATCAGTTCGCGGAACAGGGTACGTTCTTGTTTGTTATTAAAACCATACAGAAGCTGAGCATCTTCTCGCACCACAAACTGAGTAAAGACAATCGCCTCTTTGCCTGCGTCCGGCAGTTCGTAGAAGCAGGTCATCGGCATATGGACTTCATAGCCCACGCCTCCCGCTTCGAGCAGTACTAACGGGGGTTGTTTTTCAATGATGATGCCTCTAAGTCTGCCTATCACGTGACGCTCCTGCGTTAAGGGCTAAAAATTTCTGCTGCCATAATAAAAAAAGGCTGGATAAACATCCAGCCTGATTTGTCATTATCGTAACCTGCCTCGCGCCAGATTGAGCCGCGACTCGCTCATTTGCACGGCGTTCTGGCTAATATGGCAATGCGTAATCGCAATGGCCAGCGCATCGGCGGCGTCGGCCTGCGGATTAGCGGGGAGCTTTAGCAGAGTTCGCACCATATGCTGCACCTGGCTTTTCTCCGCGCTGCCTATACCCACTACCGTCTGCTTGACCTGCCTCGCCGCGTATTCAAATACTGGCAAGTCCTGGTTCACCGCCGCCACGATGGCGACACCGCGTGCCTGACCGAGCTTTAACGCTGAGTCGGCGTTTTTCGCCATAAAAACTTGCTCAATGGCGAAATAGTCGGGCTGGAACTGAGTGATGATCTCCGACACGCCCGCGTAGATCAGCTTCAGGCGTGACGGGAGATCGTCCACTTTGGTGCGGATACAACCGCTGCCGAGATAGGTTAACTGGCGTCCCACCTGACGAATAACGCCATACCCGGTGATGCGTGAGCCAGGATCAATCCCAAGAATAATCGACATCACGCCTCTCCTGTAATGGGTTTACACGCTCTCATCAGAGCGTCGCTGCAACCTCATCAGAGATTTCACCGTTGTGATACACTTCCTGCACGTCGTCGCAGTCTTCGAGCATGTCGATCAGACGCAGCAGTTTTGGTGCAGTTTCCGCATCCATGTCGGCCTTGGTAGACGGGATCATAGAGACTTCAGCGTTGTCCGCTTTCAGGCCAGCCGCTTCCAGTGCATCGCGCACGGCACCCATCTCTTCCCACGCGGTATAAACGTCGATAGCACCGTCATCGAAGGTTACGACATCTTCCGCACCCGCTTCCAGCGCCGCTTCCATAATCACGTCTTCGTCGCCTTTCTCGAAGGAGATGACGCCTTTTTTGCTGAACAGGTAAGCCACGGAGCCGTCGGTACCCAGGTTGCCACCGGTTTTGGTGAACGCATGGCGCACTTCGGCAACGGTACGGTTACGGTTGTCGGACAGGCATTCCACCATGACCGCCGTACCGCCAGGACCGTAACCTTCATAAATGATGGTTTCCATGTTCGCGTCTTCGTCACCGCCCACGCCACGTGCAATAGCACGGTTCAGGGTGTCACGCGTCATGTTGTTGGACAGCGCTTTATCAATAGCGGCACGCAGACGTGGGTTAGAACCCGCGTCGCCACCGCCCAGACGTGCCGCTGTTACCAGCTCACGAATGATTTTGGTAAAGATCTTACCGCGTTTGGCATCCTGTGCCGCTTTACGGTGTTTGGTGTTGGCCCACTTACTATGACCTGCCATAAAAAGTTCTCCAAAAATCGCGCCTTCTCAGGCAGCGTTAATTACAAATTCTTCAATCGCCTGCCGGTTGCTCCACGACTTGGTCAGTGCAGCGGCTTCCGTCGCATTGACCCAGCGGTAGGTCAGGTGTTCGGTGAACACAATCTCCCGTTCGCGGGGGAGCGCGAGACAGAACCAGGATTCTGTATTGCGCTCGGTACCCGGCGCATAGCGATGACGTAAATGGCTAAAAATTTCAAACTCCACCGTGCGCTGACAGTCCTTCAGGGTCAGTTGCTCGCAAGCAACATCGATGGCGACCTCTTCCTTTACTTCGCGCGCGGCGGCCTGCAGCGCGGTTTCTCCCGCCTCCAGGCTGCCGGTAACCGACTGCCAAAAAGCGGGATCATCGCGCCGCTGCAACATCAGCACCCGCTTCGTGTCCTGGGCATAAATGACAACTAAGACAGAAACGGGACGCTTGTATGCCATATCAGTTTTTCTCTTCCTTTTTCACCACTTCGATGCCGAGCTCAGCCAGAGAGGTCGGGTTGGCGAAGCTTGGCGCTTCTGTCATCAGACAGGCCGCGGCGGTGGTTTTCGGGAAGGCGATAACATCACGGATGTTATCAGTACCGGTCAGCAGCATGGTCAGACGGTCGAGACCGAAGGCCAGACCTGCATGCGGCGGCGTACCGTATTTCAGGGCGTCCAGCAGGAAGCCAAACTTCTCGCGCTGCTCTTGCTCTTCAATGCCGAGGATACCGAACACCGTTTGCTGCATTTCACCGCGGTGAATACGCACGGAACCGCCGCCCACTTCATAACCGTTAATAACCATATCGTAGGCGTTGGCAATGGCCGTTTCCGGCGCAGCTTTCAGCTCGTCTGCGGTCATCTCTTTCGGTGCGGTGAACGGGTGGTGCATCGCGGTCAGGCCGCCTTCGCCGTCGTCTTCAAACATCGGGAAGTCGATTACCCACAGCGGCGCCCATTTGGATTCGTCGGTCAGGTTCAGGTCTTTGCCAACTTTCAGACGCAGTGCGCCCATCGCGTCGGCAACCACTTTCTTGTTGTCCGCGCCGAAGAAGATCATATCGCCATCCTGTGCGTCTGTACGCGCGAGGATCGCTTCCACGATGTCAGCGTTGAGGAATTTCGCCACGGGGCTTGTGATCCCTTCGATGCCTTTCGCCCGCTCGGTCACTTTGATGTACGCCAGCCCTTTGGCCCCGTAAATCTTAATAAAGTTGCCGTAATCGTCGATCTGCTTACGGCTGAGTGCGGCACCACCTGGTACACGCAGGGCAGCCACGCGGCCTTTTGCATCATTAGCCGGGCCCGCGAATACCGCAAACTCAACCTCTTTCACCAGGTCCGCCACGTCAACCAGCTCCATTGGGTTACGCAGGTCTGGCTTATCGGAACCGTAACGACGCTCTGCTTCGGCGAAGGTCATGATCGGGAAGTCGCCGAGATCGACACCTTTCACGTCCTGCCACAGACCGCGCACCAGCGCTTCCATCACTTCACGCACTTGTTCAGCCGTCATGAAGGAGGTTTCGACGTCGATCTGGGTAAATTCAGGCTGGCGGTCAGCACGCAGGTCTTCGTCGCGGAAACATTTTACAATCTGATAATAGCGATCGAAGCCGGACATCATCAGCAGCTGTTTAAACAGCTGAGGGGACTGCGGCAGCGCGTAGAATTTGCCTTTATGGACGCGGGAAGGAACGAGGTAGTCACGCGCGCCTTCCGGGGTCGCTTTGGTCAGCATCGGGGTTTCGATATCGAGGAAACCGTGATCGTCCATAAAGCGGCGCACCAGGCTTGTGATCTTGGCGCGCGTTTTCAGGCGCTGAGCCATCTCCGGGCGACGGAGATCCAGATAACGGTATTTCAGACGCGCTTCTTCAGTATTGACGTGGTTGGAGTCGAGCGGCAGCGACTCTGAACGGTTAATGATAACCAGATCGGACGCCAGCACTTCTACTGCCCCCGTTGCCATCTCCGCGTTGACGTTTTTCTCGTCGCGCGCACGCACGGTACCGGTGACCTGAATGCAGAACTCATTACGCAGTTCAGAGGCCAGTTTTAACGCATCCGCGCGATCCGGATCGAAGAACACCTGCACAATGCCTTCACGGTCGCGCAAATCGATAAAGATAAGGCTACCAAGATCACGACGACGGTTGACCCAACCACACAGGGTAACCTGCTGCCCGACATGGGTCTGACGCAGCTGCCCGCAATATTCTGTACGCATGAGATATCCCTTAACTTAGCCGACGGCTAAATGTTGCCTGTGATGCAGGCTACTATGTCGCAGCTTTTTGTATGTCACAACTGGATGAAAAAAGGCGGCTATTATACTGGAAATTCCGCCGGACGATAAGAGCGAAGCACGGCCAGAAGCGCGATTGCTACTCGCATCTTGCATATTCTCACAAAAATTAACAAAAATATCAGACCTGGAACAGGCCTCCACAGCGTAAGGTGTAGCGAAGCTATTTATTTGACTGGAGAAATTATGTTGAACCTCGACGCCACCAAAACCGCCCTTGTCGTGATTGATTTACAGGAAGGGATCCTGCCGTTCGCCGGAGGTCCTTACACGGCGGACGATGTGGTCAGTCGTAGTGCGCGTCTGGCCGACAAGTGCCGGGCCAGCGGGTCACCGGTAGTGATGGTACGCGTCGGCTGGTCTGCCGATTTTGCCGAAGCGCTGAAACAACCGGTAGATGCTCAGGCTCCGGCGCACGCCCTGCCCGATAACTGGTGGACGTACCCGGTTGCACTGGGTAAACGCGACAGCGATATCGAGGTGACCAAACGCCAGTGGGGCGCATTCTACGGCACAGATCTGGAACTGCAGCTGCGTCGTCGCGGTATCGACACCATTATTCTGTGCGGCATCTCCACCAACATCGGAGTGGAATCAACCGCGCGTCACGCCTGGGAGATGGGCTTTAGCCTGATTATCGCCGAAGATGCCTGCAGTGCCGCCTCAGCAGATCAACACCAGGGCAGCATGACGAACATCTTCCCGCGCATTGGCCGCGTGCGTAGCACCGACGAGATCCTTAGCGCGTTATGATCTATCTGGGCCTGCCCCAATGGTCGCACCCGAAATGGGTGCGGCTGGGTATCACCAGCCTTGAGGAGTATGCTCGCCACTTTAACTGCGTGGAGGGCAATACGACGCTATACGCCCTGCCCCGGGCGGAGATTGTTGAACGCTGGCGTGAGCAGACGACCGATGATTTCCGCTTTTGCTTCAAGTTTCCATCCACCATTTCACACACTGCTGCACTGCGCAACTGCGACGATCTCACAGCGGAATTTTTTACCCGTATGGATCCCCTGGCGAACCGCATCGGTCAATACTGGCTCCAGCTCCCGGCAACATTTGGCCCGCAGGGGCTGCCGGCGCTGTGGCACTTTCTCGATACCCTGCCCAAAGCCTTTACTTACGGAGTGGAAGTGCGCCATCCAGCGTTCTTTAATAAAGGCGAAACGGAAAAGGCGCTCAACCGGGGGTTACATGAGCGCGGCGTGAATCGCGTGATCCTCGACAGTCGTCCCGTACACAGTGCCGTACCCCACAGTGAAGCCGTTATCGACGCCCAGCGGAAAAAACCGAAGGTGCCGGTGCATGCCGTGGTGACCGCCAGCAACCCGATGGTGCGCTTTATCGGCAGCGATAATATGCAGCAAAACCAGCAGATGTTCGCCGTCTGGCTGCAAACATTAGCGAAATGGCAGCAGACCACCACCCCCTATTTGTTTCTGCATACCCCGGATATTGCCCAGGCCCCGGAACTGGTCGATGCTCTCTGGCAGGCCTTGCAGGACGCGCTTCCGGGCCTGGGTCCTGCCCCTGCCATCCCACAACAATCTTCTCTTTTCTAGCCGCACCCCCTATCATAGAAGTGCCATCTGCCAGATAACAGGGAGTTTGTATGGTCAGCGCGCTGTATGCGGTTTTGGGTGCGTTACTGTTAATTAAGTTTTCGTTCGATGTTGTGCGTCTGCGGATGATGTATCGCGTCTCCTGGGGCGACGGTGGGTTTTCTGAGCTGCAAAGCGCGATTCGTGTGCATGGGAATGCCGTGGAGTACATCCCGGTTGCCCTGATCATGCTGCTTTTTATGGAAATGAACGGCGCTGAGACGTGGATGGTGCACGTTTGCGGTTTGCTGCTGATTGCCGGTCGCCTGATGCATTACTACGGCTTTCACAATCGGTTGTTCCGCTGGCGTCGCTCAGGCATGAGCGCCACCTGGTGTTCGCTTTTGCTGATGGTGCTGGCTAACCTCTGGTATATGCCGTGGGAGTTGGTTTTCTCCCTGCATTAGCGCACAATACGCCCCTTTATTTTTCCCGGATTTTAACGTTATGTCAGATCGCGACACGCTTTTTTCTGCGCCTATCGCCAGTCTGGGCGACTGGACCTTTGATGAACGGGTGGCTGAAGTCTTCCCGGATATGATTCAGCGCTCAGTGCCCGGTTACTCTAATATCATCTCCATGATCGGCATGCTGGCGGAGCGTTTTGTTCAGCCTGACACGCAGGTATACGATCTGGGTTGCTCGCTGGGCGCGGCTACGCTGTCGGTTCGTCGTAACGTTAATCAGCCAGGCTGCAAAATTATCGCCGTGGATAATTCCCCGGCCATGGTTGAGCGCTGTCGCCGCCACATCGACGCCTGGAAAGCCTCCACGCCAGTGGAAGTCATTGAGGGCGATATCCGTGATATCGAAATTCATAATGCCTCCATGGTGGTACTGAACTTTACGCTGCAGTTTTTAGAGCCCGCCGATCGTCAACTGCTGCTGAATAAGATCTATCAGGGGCTTAACCCGGGCGGCGCCCTGGTGCTGTCAGAGAAATTTAGCTTCGAAGATGCCAACGTCGGTGAACTGCTGTTCAACATGCACCACGATTTTAAACGTGCCAACGGCTATAGCGAGCTGGAGATCAGCCAGAAACGTAGCATGCTGGAAAATGTGATGCTGACCGATTCGGTCGAAACGCATAAGGCTCGCCTGCGCAGCGCAGGTTTTGAGCATAGCGAGCTGTGGTTCCAGTGTTTTAACTTTGGCTCTCTGGTGGCACTGAAAGGCGGCGAAGCGGCATGATTGAATTCAGTAATTTTTATCAGCTGATTGCAAAGAATCACCTTTCCCACTGGCTGGAGACCCTGCCCGCGCAAATCGCCACCTGGCAGCGCGACCAGCAGCATGGCTTGTTAAAGCAGTGGTCTAACGCGGTGGAGTTTTTGCCTGAGCTTACGCCTTACCGTCTCGACTTGCTGCACAGCGTTACGGCAGAGAGCGAAACGCCGTTAAGCGCCGGGCAGACGAACCGTATTGAAACCCTGCTCCGTAACCTGATGCCCTGGCGTAAAGGGCCCTTCTCGCTCTATGGGGTGGACATTAATACCGAATGGCGTTCTGACTGGAAGTGGGATCGCGTTTTGCCGCACCTGTCTGACCTGTCAGGCCGCACCATTCTTGACGTGGGCTGCGGTAGCGGCTATCACCTGTGGCGCATGATTGGCGCCGGCGCGCACCTTGCGGTCGGTATCGATCCTATGCAGCTGTTCCTCTGTCAGTTCGAAGCGGTGCGAAAACTGTTGGGTAACGATCAGCGCGCGCATCTGTTGCCGTTGGGTATTGAACAACTGCCTGCCCTGAAAGCCTTCGATACGGTCTTCTCGATGGGGGTGCTTTACCACCGTCGCTCCCCGCTGGAACATCTGTGGCAGCTGAAAGATCAGCTGGTCAACGGGGGTGAACTGGTGCTGGAAACACTGGTAATTGAAGGTGATGAGAACGCGGTGCTGGTGCCAGGCGACCGCTACGCACAGATGCGAAATGTCTATTTCATTCCATCCGCGCTGGCGCTGAAAAACTGGCTTGAGAAGTGCGGCTTCGTGGATGTGCGTATCGCCGACGTCTGCGTAACCTCGACCGAAGAGCAGCGTCGTACCGACTGGATGATCACCGAGTCGCTGGAGCAGTTCCTGGATCCGGCTGACCAGAGCAAAACGGTGGAAGGCTATCCTGCGCCGATGCGTGCAGTACTGATTGCAACGAAGCCGTAATCTCTCCTCAATCAGGGCAAGCGAGGCGACTAACGCCGCTGCGGCCTGAAATATGCAGGAGAAAAAAAGGCCCCTGTGTAAAAGGCAGGGGCCTGGTACAAACAAGCATCATATTGGGCGACATGATGCGGCGGTAAAAACGTTGCTACACGTGATAACGGTCAATAATCGCTTTCATTACCGCAACCGACTCTCCATCAACGCTATAGCGGGAGTACTCATCCGCCTCGGCATCCGTCGACATAGACAACCCTGTATTGCGATAACGCATGGGCGAGGGTATCCATTTACCCGCTGAGCTATGCAGCTCCTTCACCCCTGCGTCGAGAAACTTATGCAGATTGCCGGCGCGCACGCCTGCTCCTGCCATGATTATTGGAACACCAGATCGGCCAATAAGTTCCGTAATTAATGAAAGACCTTTCTCTGCGGATGCTTGCTGCCCCGAGGTAAGGATCCGCGCGACGCCGAGTTCCGCCAGCTTTTCATAAGCTTGTCGTGGATCGGCACACATATCGAAGGAGCGATGAAATGTCACCGCCATCCCCTTCGCAGCCGCCATCAGCTTGCGCATTGCCGGCATATTGACTTCGCCATCTTCATCGAGCAGGCCAATCACCACCCCCGGAAAGCCCAGCGCGTTGATATGCGCCACATCGTCCAGCATGGCGCTTAGCTCGCCTGAGCTGTAACAGAAATCGCCGCCGCGGGGACGGACAATGGGATGAACCGGAATAGTGACGGCCTCACGCACTGATTTCAGTACGCCATAAGAGGGGGTTAAGCCCCCCTCTTTCGGTGCCGCGCAGAGTTCGATGCGATCGGCCCCCTGTTGCTGTGCGGTCACGGCGCACTCCATGCTGTAACAGCAGATCTCCAGCACTGCCATGATTCCTCCTTCAAACATCATGAATACGGCATCATGCCATGCCCGAACAGGCCGGACACGGCGGTCGCTCACAAACTTCTACGCGTTATGCTTCGCTGGCGACGATCTGCTCGATAGTCCAGGGGTGAAACTTCACCGTCACGCTACCGTCCGTCACCGCCAGGGTGGGATTCGGCAGGCGCTCGCGCTCCCCTTTGGGTGAACTGCATTTCACAAAAATCCCCGGCTGGCTTAACCCTTCGTCAGAGAGCAGCGCCAGCGCGCGGGCATTCAGGCCGTCGGGGTCGCCGGGCAGAACGATCTCAATGTGCTCCCACCCTTCATGGGGATAGCGCTTCTCACCCGGCCATGGCAGCTCCACCACGTCAAATTGCCAGTGGGCGACGCAGACGGGCTCATGCAGTTTAAACAGGCAGATTGGGCGGCCATTAATGATGTTTTCAGAGAGCAGCTCGCCGCACTGCTCAAAACCTCGACGCCAGCGCTCGGCGGTGGCATTCTGGTGACAGCGCAGGGAGATATGGTCTGCCGCCAGCGGAGCGATCTCTAGCCCCAGGCGTTGAGTCAGCGCGTGAAAATCGCGGGTAAAGCGCGGCAGGTCGGCGCGGATGTCCTGCAGTTCGTCAATGGATTGCCAGTTCGCCATTATTATTACTCGTCCTATCGTACAAAACGGTTAATTTACTCTGTTGCGCGCCGCCCACCAACCGCTGATTTGTCCGGTGCTGACGGCAAGAGGCAATTGCAGTATACTCCCGGCCTCATTCTTAAACTGGCGCGGATGGTTGGTCTGCCGCAGCAAAAAAGTAAGGTATCCAGGTGAATATTCAGGCACTTCTCTCAGATAAAGTCAGTCAGGCACTGATTGCCGCAGGCGCGCCTGCGGATTGCGAACCTCAGGTTCGTCAGTCAGCAAAAGTACAGTTTGGCGACTATCAGGCAAATGGCGTGATGGCCGTAGCTAAAAAACTGGGCATGGCGCCGCGACAACTCGCAGAGCAGGTACTCACTCATCTGGATCTTGACGGTATCGCCAGCAAAACTGAAATTGCCGGACCGGGCTTCATCAATATCTTCCTCGACCCGGCCTTCCTTGCCAGCCACGTTGACGCGGCGCTGAAATCTGACCGTCTGGGCGTAAACCAGCCGGCAGCGCAAACCATCGTGGTGGACTACTCGGCCCCTAACGTGGCGAAAGAGATGCACGTAGGCCATTTGCGCTCCACCATCATCGGTGATGCGGCCGTGCGTACGCTTGAGTTCCTGGGCCACAAGGTAATCCGCGCTAACCACGTTGGCGACTGGGGTACCCAGTTCGGGATGCTCATCGCTTATCTCGAGAAGCAGCAGCAGGAAAATGCCGGTGAAATGGCGCTGGCGGACCTGGAAGGTTTTTACCGCGAAGCGAAAAAACACTACGACGAAGACGAAGCCTTCGCCGAGCGCGCGCGTAGCTACGTTGTTAAGCTGCAGGGCGGCGACGAGTACTTCCTGCAGATGTGGCGTAAGCTGGTGGACATCACCATGTCCCAGAACCAGATCACATACGACCGCCTGAATGTGACCCTCACCCGCAAGGATGTGATGGGTGAAAGCCTCTATAACCCTATGCTGCCAGGCATTGTGGCCGATCTGAAGGCCAAAGGGCTGGCGGTCGAGAGCGAAGGTGCGACCGTGGTCTTCCTTGATGAGTATAAAAACAAGGAAGGCGAACCTATGGGCGTCATCATCCAGAAGAAGGATGGCGGCTATCTCTACACCACCACCGATATCGCCTGCGCCAAATATCGCTACGAAACGCTGCATGCGGACCGCGTTCTCTATTACATTGACTCTCGCCAGCACCAGCACCTGATGCAGGCGTGGACTATCGTGCGTAAAGCCGGTTATGTGCCGGACTCCGTACCGCTGGAACACCACATGTTCGGCATGATGCTGGGTAAAGACGGTAAGCCGTTCAAAACCCGCGCTGGCGGTACGGTGAAGCTGGCCGATCTGCTGGACGAAGCGCTGGAGCGTGCGCGCCGTCTGGTGGCGGAGAAGAACCCGGACATGGCGGCGGACGAGCTGGAAAAACTGGCTAACGCGGTCGGTATCGGCGCGGTTAAATATGCGGATCTCTCCAAGAACCGTACCACGGACTATGTGTTCGACTGGGATAACATGCTGGCCTTCGAAGGCAATACGGCTCCTTACATGCAGTACGCCTATACCCGCGTGCTCTCCGTATTCCGTAAAGCGGCAGTGGATGAAGCGGCCCTTGCCGCCGCAGCGGTAGTCATCTCTGAAGATCGTGAAGCCCAGCTGGCAGCACGCCTGCTGCAGTTTGAAGAGACGCTCTCTGTGGTCGCCCGTGACGGTACCCCGCACGTGATGTGCTCATACCTGTATGACCTGGCTGGCCTCTTCTCTGGCTTCTACGAACACTGCCCTATCCTCTCTGCCGAGAGCGAAGCCGTGCGTAACAGTCGCCTGAAGCTGGCGCAGCTTACGGCGAAGACCCTGAAGCTGGGTCTGGATACCCTGGGTATCGAAACCGTCGAGCGCATGTAAAAAAACAAACCCGGCAATCGCCGGGTTTTTTCTTATCAGAAGTACTTTCGCAAATACTCCGTCAGACAGAGTATCGCCATGGCCTGACCATACGGCATGGAGGTGAGCGGTATCTGGCGATAGAACTCCAGATCGCTGCCCATCCCTGTACCGAATGAGGTTTGCAGCAGCTCCCCTTCCGGCGAAATGTTTTTCACAATGCCGCGAATCGCTTTTTCTGCCACCCCGGCATACTCTGCGCCGACGTACCCTTTGCGCACCGCCTTCAGGATCCCGTAAGCAAAGCCTGCCGTGGCAGAGGCCTCCAGATAGGAGTCAGGATCGTCGAGCAGCGTGTGCCAAAGGCCACTATCATCCTGGCATTTAGCCAGCGCAGCGATTTGCGCATTCAATACCTGAACCAGATAACGGCGCACCGCATTCTGTTTCGGCAGATCCACCAGCTCGAGGAAATCCGGGATCACAATTGTTAACCAGCTATTGCCACGCGCCCAGCGCGCCCTGGCAAAGTTGTGCTGGCCGTCGTAATTCCAGCCGTGGAACCAGAGGCCGGTCTCCCGATCCATCAGGTTCTGTACGTGCAGCAGGAACTGGTAAACCGCCTCTTCCACATACTCGGGACGATTGAGCAGCTTGCCGATTTTTGCCAGCGGCAGCACGGTCATCATCAGAGTGTCATCCCACATCTGCTGATGGTTCTCTTCCGCCAGCGTGATGTGCTGCATGCCACCGTGATCGGTACGCGGCATCTCGTTCATCGCCCACTCCGCCCAGCTCTCCAGCCAGGGCAACCAGGCCGGATTGCGGCTCTCTTCATACCGGTAGGCCAGGGTCAAAAAGGGTGACATCGTATTGACGTTCTTGGTGGTGGCCCCTTCGTTGAAGCGGTCGCGGAACCAACTGTCGATGATATCGCGCATCCCCTCATCACCGGTCTGGCAGTAGTACTGCCAGATACCGTAGAGACCAACGCCGTGCGTCCACTCCCACCCCGCCCAGCCTTTGGTATCGATCACGCGCCCGTCGTCCAGCCGCAGTAAAAACTCACCGGTCTTATCGTGAATGTTCACCAGGTTATGCGTCACCTTTTCAATCAGCGACTTCAGTTCATCCCGGGCGATAAACCGCTCTGGCTGACGCAGTAATGGGCTATGTTTGACAGGCCAAACCTTCATATTCTTAACCTCAGTTATATGTCGAATTCAGTGATGCACGATGTTTCAGAGACGGCGCAGCGGGCTTGTTGCGGTTCAGATAACCGATATTGTTGTTACCCCACAGACACTCGTAAGGCATACCGGCCAGCATTTCCACGGTGGCGCGTGCTTGCGGGGTTGCCGCTTCAGGCATTGCCCTGCCACTTTCACGCATTTTTGCCGTCTCTTCCCGCAGGACACTGTGGGTCTGCAGATTGAGTTTGAAGCGCAGTGAGACCAGGAAGCCGCAGATCAATACCAGAATGGTCCCCACGCTTAAGATCATCAGAATGGTGTGACTCACCCCTTCAGCCTGCACTTTCTGGCCGCTGACGAAGCCGGACATCTGCATCACAATCCCCACCAGCATGACGGCACCCGCCTGGGACGCTTTACGGGTCAGCGTCATGATGCCAGCGAAGATCCCTTCGCGGCGTTGGCCGGTCACGACCTCATCCACATCGGCGATGTAGGTATAAGTATTCCATGGCACATAGTTGATCCCGCCGCGACCCAGACCCGCAACCGCAGAGATCAGCAGCAGCAGAGAGTAGACGTCGCTTAAGCCGGCATAGTAGAGACCCGCATAGGAGAGCGAGGCCAGACCAAAGAGCACAACAACCATGCGATACGAAGGTGCCGGTCCGAAGCGGATGCAGAGCGGGATCATGGCGATAACCGCGATGAACTGGAAGATAGCCATGGTGCCCAGCAGGTTAGAGGCCATGGAGGCTTCCTGCATCAGCACAAATACGACGTAGTAGGTGAATACGGCGTTGAACACATCCTGTGCGATATACCCCCCAAGGTACATCCCCAGATGCTGGCGGAAGATCTTGATGCGCAGGGTTGAGCTCAATTCGGTGATCAGGCGGCTCAGGCTCTGGCTAAGGGTCAGGCTCTTCTTCTCTTCTTCCGCGCGCAGGGCCGCTTCGCTCCACTCTTCACGCGGTCGTTCCCAGGTGAAGAACCAGACGAAGGTCAGCATCAGGGCGCAGAGCACCGAGAAGACCAGGCTGGCATAGAAGAAGGAGATGGGGTTGTCTTTGCCGAATGCGGTCAGCAGGACACCCGGCAAGAACGAGGCGAGAATCGCTGACATCTGCGCCATAGAGATACGGGCGCCAGAGAATTTGGTCTTCTGTTTGAAGTCATCGGTCATCTCCGGTACCAGCGTCTCATACGGCACCAGAATCATGGTGTAGACAATATCAAACACCAGATAGGTGAGCAGGTAGTACCAGAAGCTCATGTCACCGACCCACATCAGCGAGTAGCTGAAGACGCACGGGATACCCAGCAGAATAAAGAATTTGCGACGGCCAAAGCGTTTGCCAAGCCAGGTGGTGCCGAAGTTATCGGTCAGGAAGCCCATCAGCGGACTCACCACCGCATCCAGCACCCTTGCCGCGGCAAAAATAAAGGTGGCTTCGATAGGGGTAAGGCCACAGAAGGTGGTGTAGAAGTATAAAAGCCATGCGGCCGTCAGCGCAGTGGTGCCGGCCCCAAGAAAATCGCCTGATCCGTAGGCCAGGTAGTTTGTGAGTCCAATTTTACGTGTTTTCATTGCCGTCAACCCTGTAAGTTTTGGGAGACTCCCTGACAACCACATTCTTTACGGGAGTGATTACACGGCTACAGTAAGAGTATCACCAGTGGGATACCTTTCTGTTTCTGCCATCCGGGGAAACCATCTGGCAAAAATGCAAAGAGACTCACTACGCGTGTCACTGATTTATAAAACAGTGTTTCTTTTGCTTCAAAAGAGAGGGTCAGAATTGCGAGCCAGTCATCAGATTCGCCTGATGACTGGGCAAAAAGTGATCAGAGCAGTGCGCCTGGGCGGCGGGTATCAGGGCGGGGTTCATTACCAGGAACCGTCGGTTTACAGCATAGCCAGAGGAGAACACAGGACATTATGGTCCCCGCTAAGCTCGCCATGGGGATAACCCACAGGTCGACGGCGTTAACAGGCAGGAGCCGCGAAGCCAGAGTAATCAGCAGCGGCAAGCCAGCCAGTTTGGCGAAAAGCAGCCCGCCGAACCACCAGCCCGATTTACCGATATCGTGCATCCGGCGGATCCCCGCGGCTACGATCGGCGGCAAGAGCACCAGCGGGGCAAGACCGCCAAGCGGAAGTAAGACATACCAGCCCCACACCAGCAACATACCGCCACGGCCTGTCTCGTTCGTCACGCTCAGGGTCAGACCCAAATAGGTCAGCACCGCTATAAATAATAAAATAATAATATTGATGAATATAAATAACCAGAACGCACGCCGTGTCGAACGCCCCCGGTAATCCCCTATTTTCTTCCAGCCTTCGGTGTAGCATTCCATCGCCGTTTTATTCATTTTCCTTCCTTGTTTGTGTGTTAGTAAAAGAGAGCGCTCAGGTTTCTAGCCGTTTGGTTAATAACAGTGAGGCCACCTTCAGGATCTCCGAGGCAATTAACAGACTGAACGCAAGGGTGACGCCGTGCATATTCAGGCCGTTCAAAACCCAGGGTAAAAAAGAGACCGATGGCACAACCATCAACAGCCGCAACGGCGTTTGCCCCAGCGCCAGCCAGCGGGCGTAATGCGGCCGGCAGAACCACAGGGCGGCAGAGCCCCCAATGGAGAGCGTGGTGACGAACGAGAGAATAAATCCCCCTATCAGCCAGCCACCGCCCCCATGCTGCGTATAGAGGTCGCTGAAGCTCATCACATCATCCACCAGTGGGATACGCTGCTGAACAAGATTTTCCGTCAAATACCCTGCGCAATATAACGTATCCATTGCGCCCCAAAACAGAGAGACCTTATATAAATGCCGCATTCCCTGTGCCCTTTTCGTCGTGCTAATTATTTTTGTGAGTTATCAAAAACAGAATATAGATAAATAAAATACCGGAAACTTAGATCGCCAGTATATTCGCAGGGGGACAATTATCTACTTAATTGCATTATTACCAGGGGCAGGCGGGGAAGTGTGGCGGAGGGAAATAGCGCTGCCGCCCCTGAGTGGAGCGGCAGCAGCGGATTAGCGGTAGTTGACAATCACTTCGTTACGCTGAATTTTCAGGGCCGGGATCAGGCGACCACCGCCCGGCACTTCCCAGATAAACCGCAGCGGCTCGGCAGCCGGTACGTTATTGAAGGCATGGGTGGTGCCGCTCTGTCCGTCGAGCTCGGTACAGCGGGATTGCGAACAGAGGCGCGCCCGCAGCCCTGCGGGAATCGGGCCATTGAGCTCATAGCGCCAGGCCACCAGCGTCATCAGACCGGAGACCGGCTCACTGGCCGACAGTGGCCTGGAAGAGGCAGCCACTCCCCGGTTGTTCAGGGTCAGACCGATACTGCTGGCCTGCCAGCTCCCCTCACCCGCCGCCTGCGCCATAAAAGGTAAAACCAACAGCCAGAGTAATTTGCGCATTACTGGCCTCCAATGGTGGCGGTCATACGAATATGACGGTTGTCCGACAGCTCGAGATTCGACAGAACCACCAGCTGCGGCAGGCTGCGACGCAGGAAGCGCGACAGCAGTGGACGTAGCGCATGGTTGACCAGCAGCACCGGCGGTGCCCCCAGCATCTCCTGACGACGCAACGCTTCTTGTGACTGAGCCAGCAGGCGATCTGCCAGCCCAGGCTCCAGGCCACCGCCGCCCTGCAATGCCTGAAGCAACAGACGTTCAAGCGGCGTATCAAGGCCAATGACCTGCACCTCATCGTTGCCCGGGAACCATTGTTGAGTAATGGCGCGACCCAGCGCCACGCGCACCACCGCCGTCAGTTCATGCGGATCGCTTTGCAGCGGCGCGTGCTCGGCCAGGGTTTCAAGAATGGTACGCATATCGCGGATAGGCACCTTCTCTTCAAGCAGATTCTGCAGCACTTTATGCAGCGTGGTGAGGGTCACTACACCCGGCACCAGATCTTCCGTCAGCTTCGGCATCTCCTGGGTGACGCGGTCAAGCAACTGCTGCGCCTCCTGGCGGCCGAACAGCTCGGCCGAGAACTGGCCAATCAGGTGGTTAAGATGGGTTGCCACAACGGTACTGGCTTCCACCACGGTGTATCCCTGAATTTGCGCCTGCTCTTTCAGGGCGCTCTCAATCCAGATTGCCGCCAGGCCAAACGCCGGGTCAGTGGTCTGCTCCCCTGGCAGCGTCCCCGCCGCCGTGCCTGGGTTAATGGCCAGCCAGCGCCCCGGATAAGCATCACCACTGCCAATCTCAACCCCTTTCATCAGGATACGGTAGCGAGCAGGTGGCAGATCCATATTGTCGCGGATATGCACTACCGGCGGCAGGAAGCCCATATCCTGGGCAAACTTCTTACGAATACTGCGAATACGCCCCAACAGCTCACCGTCCTGCTGGAAATCAACCATCGGGATAAGGCGGTAACCCACCTCCATACCCAGAGAGTCTTCCAGTTGAACATCATTCCAGGTCGCTTCAACCGCCTGGCTGTTCTCCGGCATTTTCACCGGCGCCGGCTCCGCCTTCGGTTTGGTTTCACGTCCGCGCAGCCACCACGCCAGCCCCAACAGCGCACCGGTGAAGAGCAGGAAGACAAAGTTAGGCATGCCAGGTACCAGACCCAGCAGACCCAGAACGGCGGCGCTCAGCAACATCACGCTCGGGTTGCTGAACAGCTGGCCAACCATCTGCTGACCCACATCCTGGTCAGTAGCCACGCGGGTAACGATAACGCCCGCGGCGGTAGAGATAACCAGCGCAGGGATCTGTGCTACCAGGCCGTCACCAATGGTCAGCAGCGTATAGCTTTCGGCGGCATGTCCCATATCCATACCGTGTTGCAGAACCCCAACCAGCAGGCCCCCCACCACGTTGATCACCATAATCAGGATCCCCGCGATGGCATCGCCACGCACGAACTTACTCGCCCCGTCCATCGAGCCGTAGAAGTCCGCTTCCTGGGTCACTTCCGAACGGCGTTTTTTCGCTTCATCTTCGGCGATCAGCCCGGCGTTCAGGTCGGCGTCGATCGCCATCTGTTTGCCCGGCATTCCGTCCAGCACGAAACGCGCGCCCACTTCGGCGATACGTCCCGCGCCTTTGGTAATAACCATAAAGTTGATGATAACGAGGATCACGAACACCACGATGCCGATGGCGAAGTTGCCGCCCACCAGGAAGTGGCCAAAGGCTTCCACCACTTTACCCGCTGCCGCAGCCCCCGTATGGCCATCCATCAGGATGATACGGGTAGAGGCCACGTTCAGCGCCAGGCGCAGCAAGGTGGTAAACAGCAGAATGGTTGGAAACGCGGCAAAGTCCAGCGTGCGCTGGGTGAACATCGCCACCAGCAGCACCATAATGGACAGTGCAATGTTAAAGGTAAAAAGCAAATCGAGGATGAATGCCGGCAGCGGCAGTACCATCATCGACAGAATTAGCAGGATGAGAATCGGGCCGGCAAGGATTTGCCATTGCGTCGATTTCAGGTTGCCGGGCAGGCGCAACATTGCCACCAGATTAGCCATCAGTGTCCTTCTCGTTCAAAAAATCCAGCGCTTCAGGCACTGGCAAATTCACCGGTTTCACAGGTTGTTGACCGCCGGCCAGACGCCAGCGCTTCAACTGCCAAACCCACGCCAACACTTCCGCTACCGCGGCATAGAGCTGACCTGGGATCTGCTGTCCAATTTCAGCGTGGCGATAAAGGGCACGCGCCAGCGGCGGCGCCTCCAGCATCGGCACGCGATTTTCACTACCAATCTCACGAATTCGCAGGGCGATAAGACCTGCCCCTTTCGCCACCACCTTCGGCGCGCTCATTTTGTTTTCGTCGTACTGCAAGGCCACGGAGTAGTGCGTCGGGTTGGTGACAATCACGTCCGCTTTTGGCACATCCTCCATCATGCGGCGTCGGGCAGCGGCGCGCTGCATTTGACGGATACGCCCCTTCACGTGCGGGTCGCCTTCCATCTGCTTATATTCGTCACGGATATCCTGGCGGGACATCCGCAGTTTTTTGATGTGGCTGTAAATCTGGAAGATGACGTCAAAGCCCACCATCGGAATGATCGACAGCACCACCAGCAGAGCGCACAAGCCAACCAGGTTGAGGGCATTCGAGATGGCGGTGACGGGCGATTCACTGATCAGCCGCATCATGTCAGGCCAGTGCAGCCACAGATAGAAGCCTGCGGCGCTGCCCATCAACGTCGCTTTCAGAATCGCTTTCAGCAACTCGGCACCGGTCTGGGCGGAGAACATGCGTTTAATACCGGGCAGCGGGTTAAGCTTGGAAAACTTAGGCTGCAGCGATTTACCGCTAAAGACCAGCCCGCCGAGCAGAACCGGGGAGATAAGCGCCACCAGAACCACGCCGACAATCAGCGGCAACAGCGCCACCATAGCGCCTTTAATCAGCAGAATAATCTGCCCGAGGATCAGGTTGGGGTCGTTAACCATACTGTGGTCAAAACGCAGCCCGGCCGAAAGCATCCCTGCCAGCCTGCGGGCAAGAGACTCCCCGCCAAACCAGATAATGCACACGCCTACCACTAAAATGAGCAGGGAGGTGAGTTCTCTGGATCGGGGTATTTGCCCTTCCTCACGCGCTTTATCAAGTCGGTGGGGTGTGGGGGCTTCTGTTTTGTCGTCGCTGTCGTCTGCCACGGCAAGCGTCCCGCAGGTAGAAGTTTGGCAATATCATGCCAGCCGCCTGCAAAGCTAATGGGCAGAGTAAGGGTCAAAAAGGGCAGGTTTTTCGGATATAGGCAAAAAAGCTCCGGTTTCGTTGCCAAAACCGGAGCGATTCAGATTAGAAACCTAAGCTGTCCAGCAGGTCGTCGACCTGATCCTGGCTGGCAACCACACCGGCTTTGGTGGTGTCGAGCTGCGGGCCATTGAGCAGGCTTTCGTTTTCACGCTTCGGACGGGCGGCAGGCTCTGGCATATTTTCCAGCAGTACCATCAGCAACTGACGCTCAATCTCCTGGATCACATCCATCATCCGCTTGATAACCTGACCGGTCAGGTCCTGGAAATCCTGCGCCATCATGATGTCCAGCAGCTGGGCGTTAGTGAAGCTGGTATGACCCGGCACCGCTTTCAGATACTGACGGGTGTCCGTCACCAGCTCACGCGCATCAGAGAGCTCAATCGGGTCTTCGAACCACTCATCCCAGCGTTTGGTCAGGTCTTTGGCGCCCTTCTCCATCTCGTCCTGGTGCGGCTGAGACGCTTCAACGCTGTTCAGCGCACGTTCAGCCGCCTGAGCGGTCATCTGTACCACATAATCGAGACGGTCGCGCGCATCCGGAATCGCTTCCGCGGCTTCGGCAATCGCCTGATCCAGACCCAACTCGCGCAGGCTGTCGCGCAGCATGCGCGTCAGGCTACCGATACGGGCTATGATTTCGCTGGGTGAATGCTCCTCAGCGGGTTTAATTGCAGGCTGCATCATATTCACCACCTTACATGCCGAGTTTCTCGAAGATCTTGCCGAGTTTCTCTTCCAGGGTTGCAGCAGTGAACGGTTTCACCACATATCCGCTTGCCCCCGCCTGTGCGGCAGCAATAATGTTCTCTTTCTTGGCTTCTGCGGTCACCATCAGCACCGGCAGCGCAGACATATTGCTGTCGGCACGAATGGTTTTCAGCAGCTCCAGACCGTCCATGTTAGGCATGTTCCAGTCAGAGATGACAAAACCGAAGCCGCCCGCCTGCAGTTTATTCAGCGCATCTACGCCGTCTTCTGCTTCTTCAACGTTGTTGAAGCCCAGCTCTTTCAGCAGGTTGCGCACGATGCGACGCATGGTGGAAAAGTCATCCACAACCAAAAATCTGAGCTCTTTGTCCGCCATAAAACTACACTCCTCTTTAAATACGTATTGCCTGTCCGGCACTGATTTTTGCCAGCATCTGCTGGCTTACCTGGCTAAGATCGACCACTTCGCTCACGCCACCCATATTGATGGCCTCGCGCGGCATGCCGAACACCACACAACTTGCTTCATTCTGCGCAATCGTCCAGGCGCCAGCCTGGTGCATTGCAAGCATTCCGGCGGCACCATCGTTGCCCATCCCCGTCAGGATCACCCCAACGGCGTTGCGCCCCGCATGTTTCGCCACCGAATGAAACAGCACATCCACCGACGGACGGTGCCGGTTAACCGGCGGCCCGTCATGAATTTTGATTTGATAGTTTGCGCCACTGCGCGCCAGCTCCATGTGCTTATCGCCCGGCGCGATGTAAGCATGTCCCGGCAGCACGCGCTCGCCATCTTCCGCCTCTTTCACGCTGATCTGACACAGTTTGTTCAGCCGCTCAGCAAAAGAACGGGTGAAGCCCGGCGGCATATGCTGAGTGATCAGAATACCGGGGCTGGAGAGCGGCAATGGCTGGAGTACATGGCGAATTGCCTCTGTTCCCCCGGTTGACGCGCCAATAACCAGCAGTTTTTCCGAGCTGAGCAGCGGCCCCGCTTTCAGGGTCGCCGGTGCGGCAATCGGCTTATGCGCCGCAATCTGCGCCCGGGAGGCGGTGCGGATCTTCTCCGCGATCATCTCGCTGTAGGCCAGCATGCCTTCGCGGATCCCCAGTTGCGGTTTGGTGACAAAATCCACCGCCCCCAGTTCCAGGGCTCGCAGCGTAATTTCAGAGCCCTTACCCGTGAGCGAGGAGACCATCACCACCGGCATCGGGCGCAGACGCATCAATTTTTCCAGGAAATCGATGCCGTCCATCCGCGGCATTTCGACATCCAGCGTCAGCACGTCGGGATTGTATTTTTTAATTAAATCCCGGGCGACCAGCGGATCGGGAGCCGTTGCCACCATCTCCATGTCACTGTGACTGTTGATAATTTCGGTCATGATCTGGCGCATCAATGCCGAATCATCGACTGACAAGACCCTGATTTTACTCATGCTTTATCCTTACTCAGCGCATATACCGTTTGCCCACGCAGGCTAAACTCACGCACGAGGTTGCTGAAGTTCTCCGAGTGCCCGGCAAACAGTAATCCGTCCGGCTTGAGCAACGGTACAAAGCGACGCAGAATCTCCTGTTGCGTCGTTTTGTCGAAATAGATCATAACGTTACGGCAAAAAATTGCGTCAAAGGGTCCCGGCACGTTGTACTGCTTATCCAGAAGGTTCAGCTGGGTAAACTCCACGTTGTTGGCCAGCTCCTGACGCACCCGCACCAGCCCCTCGTGCGGGCCGGTACCACGCATGAAGTATCGCTGTAGCTGCTGGGGCGACAGCGTTTTCAGCTCATCCTGACGATAGATACCGCTTTGCGCCTTCTGCAGCACTTCGGTATCGATATCGCTGGCGAACACTTTCCAGCGCCCCGGCGCGGTGCCGAGCGTATCCGCCAGCGTAATCGCCAGTGAATAGGGCTCTTCTCCGGTTGAGGCCGCCGCGCTCCAGACCCGGTACTCTCCGCTACGCCGACGAGCATGCTCCGCCAGCACCGGAAAGTGATGGCCTTCGCGAAAAAATGCCGTCAGGTTGGTGGTCAGCGAGTTGATAAACGCTTGCCACTCCGCGCTGTTCGGGTTTGCTTCGAGCATGCCCAGGTAGCGGCCAAAATCGTCCAGTTCCAGGGTCCGCAACCGCCGAACCAGCCGGTTGTAGACCATGTCGCGCTTGTGATCGGCTAGCACGATCCCGGCACGCTGGTAGATTAACTGACATATCCGACGGAAATGCGCATCGGACAGCGCGAGGCGCTGTGTCATCTGCATAAGTAATGACGATTGCCCTGAGGGCAGAGATGATGTCATAGCGCCTTCTTTATCACTTTCAGGATCCCACTGGCACGGCTTGTGACCGTCCGACTTCTGTTACTTTTACGACCTGCTCACTTACATTAAAAACGGCCACCAGCGAGGTCAGGTGATCCGCCTGGTTGGCTAACTGGTCGGTAGCGGCGGCCGCCTCTTCTACAAGGGCGGCGTTCTGTTGCGTTACCTGATCCATCTGGCTTACGGCCTGGGCAACCTGTTCAATTCCCCGGCGCTGCTCATCCGATGCGGAGGCAATCTCTCCCATAATGTCGTTCACGCGCGTCACCGAACTGACGATCTCCGTCATGGTCTTCGCGGCGGTGTCTACCAGTTCGGAACCCTGCTGAACGCGGGAGACCGACTCTTCAATCAGCACTTTGATCTCTTTTGCCGCGTTGGCGCTCCGGCTGGCCAGATTACGTACCTCACCGGCGACAACGGCAAATCCCCGTCCCTGCTCCCCGGCTCGGGCAGCTTCTACCGCCGCGTTCAGCGCCAGGATGTTGGTCTGGAACGCGATACCGTCAATCACGCTAATAATGTCGCCAATTTTCTGCGAGCTGGTGGCGATATCCGACATGGTGCGCGCCACGTGGGTTGCTTGATCGCCCCCTTTTTTCGCCGTCTGCGCAGCGCTCTGCGCCAGGCCAGATGCCTGGCGAGCGTTATCGGCGTTCTGACTTACGGTCGCCGTCAGCTGTTCCATGCTGGCTGCCGTCTGCGCCAGCGAGGCCGCCTGCTGCTCGGTGCGGGAAGAGAGATCATTGTTGCCTTCGGCGATCTCTGAAATCCCGGTGTGCATGGCATAGCTACCCTGCCGCACATTACTCACCGTTTCGCGTAACGATCCCTGCATCGCCTTCAGGCTGGCAAAGATCGCCGATATTTCGTTTTTACCGTACACCGCCACCGGACGGGCAAGATCGCCTTTGGCGATGCTGTCGAAATGGCTGCTGATGATCGCCAGCGGCTGCACAATCATCCTGCGCGACCAGAACAGCGCCGCGCTGGTCAGCAGCGCGGCCAGAATCACCACGGTGGTGAAGATCACCCCGGACATGTGATAACTGGTGCGGCTGTCGGCCCCCGCCTTCTCGACGAAGTGATTAATCTCCAGCTGCCAGGCATTGAAGCTCTTATCAAACGCCGCCTGAGACTCCTGCACCGGCGCGGTGAGGAAGTCCGACAGCTGATTGTTTTCAAGCCATGTGGCCTGGTGCTCCAGATCGCCGTGCCACTGGGCATACCCTTTCTGCATGTCTGTACGCAGTTTTTTACCCTGCTCACTGAGGGTATCCTGCGCGATAAAAGCCTTAAACATCGTGTCAGCCTGCTTCAGGCTGTCCCGCGCGGTTACCATCAGCGCTTTAATATCATCCGGCGGATAACTCAGCGCGGTTAAGGTTCCCGCCTTGTTGAGCGCGGTGCTGGCCTGTAAAAGCACGGCGCGGGTCTGCGCCAGTGCGGAGCGTTGTTGATTGCTGGTCTCGACTTCCTGCAAATTCTGATAGCCATCGCGAAACGCCCAAAAAGACAACCCGTTACTGCCAACCTGCAACACACCGCAAAGGATCAGAATCAAAAACAGTGTGGTCGAGATACGAATACGATTTAACATCCACGCTCCCATTCAGCGGCCAGCAGCCGCGGTTTAAAGTTCAGTCAAAATGTTTCCCAGTTCTCTTCTTGTCCGGCTGTCGGCACGCGTAAGCTGCCTGGCGCGGCGGCGGATGCCGTCGTACCAGGGTTTCTGCGGGCTGAAACCAATTTTGTAGGTGCTGCAGTAAGACGAAACGCCGAGACGGCCATCTTCAGACGGCTCGCCTGGTCTTCCAGCGCAGCGGCCGCCGCAGCGGACTCCTGCACCAGCGCGGCGTTTTGTTGTGTTACCCGATCCATCTCTGATACCGCCAGAGCGACCTGATCGATACCCCGGCTCTGTTCATCAGATGCCGAGGCGATTTCACCCATGATGTCGTTTACGCGGGTCACCGCATTCACGATGTCATTCATGGTCTCGCCAGCGGTTTCGACCAGCACCGAGCCGGTATCCACACGCGAGACGGAGTCTTCGATTAACGCTTTGATCTCTTTGGCGGCATTGGCGCTGCGGCTGGCGAGATTACGTACCTCCCCTGCTACTACAGCGAAGCCACGCCCCTGCTCACCGGCGCGGGCAGCTTCTACCGCGGCGTTGAGGGCTAAAATATTGGTCTGGAAAGCAATACCGTCGATCACGCTGATGATGTCGGCGATTTTTCGCGAACTATCGGCAATCTCGTGCATGGTTTTCACCACGCCATCTACCACTTTCCCGCCGCGCTGGGCAGTTTCCGACGCACTTTCTGCCAGATGCGAGGCCTGGCGCGCATTGTCGGCGTTTTGTTTTACCGTCGCGGTCAGCTGTTCCATGCTGGCAGCGGTCTCCTCCAGCGCGGAAGCTTGCTGCTCGGTACGGGAGGAGAGGTCATTGTTACCCATGGCGATTTCGCTGGTGCCGTCGTAGATGGCATCAGAGCCGTGACGCACGTTGGTTACCGTTTCGCTAAGGGAGCGCTGCATATGATCCACGCTGCTGGCCAGCTCGCTGATCTCGTTGCGCCCGGAAATCACCAGCGTCTGGGTCAAATCGCCGCTGGCAATGTCTCGGATGTGGGTAATGACGCGCCCCAGCGGGTTGAGCAGAATATGACGAATACCGTACCAGACGCCGACCAGCACAATGACCAGCGCCAGTGCCAGCGATGCCATTTGCCATTTAGCAAACTGGTAGTCATTGGCGCTTTCGCTAAAGGCGGTGTGATACTGTTCGGCGCTGGCTTTGGCGTAGTCGCCAAGCGCGGCGCCGAGCGCGTTCTGCATCCCCTGCGTCGGCTGGGCAAAGTAGGCATCCATGTTCCCGCTTTCGAGGAACTGAATCAGCTCCGCCAGCGCGGCGGCATAGTTGCGGTACTTCTCTTCAATATTGTTGCTGGCATCGACCATCGTCGGTAGCGGCGCGATAGCCTTAAAGGCCTCGTAGTGTTTACCGGCTTCATCCAGCGTGGTACGCGCATTCTTCAGCAGTTCCGTTTTGGCACTGCTCTGCTGGTTATTAGGATCCATCATCATCCGGGCGGAGGAGCGGCTGAGGTTGATGCGGGTTTGCAGCATCAAATCCCAGGTGGTGGTCAGCTCGCTTTGTTGCAGGCGTAAATCATTGGATGCGGCGAAGCTCTCCTGATTTTCCTTTAACGATGAGAAAAAGAGACCGCCGGAAATCAGCTGCAGAAGTGCGAAGACAACCAGCACTAACATCAGCATTGTGACAACGCGCATACGGTTCAACATACAACACCTTCTCCTGGATTGGTTATCGGTGTTATCGGCACAGCTGACGGGAACTTTACATTTGCGAAAGGGAAAAGCGCGGCTTAGAAGGCGACATCAACAATCAGGGTATCGGTGTAACTACCGGCGGGCGGGGTGGCCTGGGTCGTCAGGACTTTGGCGGTGTAATTATAGGTACGCAGCAGGCCATCGGCGCTGACCTGTGAGGAGGTGCCGCTGGACCAGCGCTCCGAACCGCTGCTTCCCCAGCGGTTGGCAGTGGCGCCTTTATAGATGTCATAGCTCATGCGGTTACTACCGCTGGCCATTTGCCGCACGTTGTTAAGGGCATTAGCGCCATTGTTAATGCCAATGGTGTAAACGCTGCCCTTGGTACAGGAGACAGAGATTGCCTGCGAGACCGTGGGGAAATTTTGCACCAGCGGCGCACTGTTGAAGTTGATATCCGGCGTGGTCATGGCGCTACAGTCGTTGGTGACATTGATATCCACCGCGATGCTGGTGGTGACCGTACCGGTTTGCGGCGTAAGGCATAATCCGACCGCCCCCACCGAGCAGACGTTGTAATAGATGCTGAAATTGAGGGTGACCCGATAGGGTCCGGCGGTGACATTCTGCCCGGCCAGGGTACGAAAATAGAGCGGAATATTATACTGCCGACTGCCCAGCAGACCCAGCAGCGTGTTGCCGCTCCAGGTGAAGGTTCTGCCGATCTGCACTTCGTTAGCGGTATTACACCCGGAGGCGCCGCACAGCCGGACAGGGATGACGTCGGTGATTGCCGCATTATCGGTGCGTTTCAGGGTCGCGCGATTCGACGCGGCAATGGTGGCCCCGGTGTACGTTAAGGTGATGGAGTCGTTGGTCAGCAAATTCAGTATTGCATCACAGTTCACGACCAGCGTGCCGGTGGTCTGCACTTCATTGCTACCGCTCAGCGCAAAAGAGGTCACGCTGCCAAAGTTGGCGTTCAGGGTGCTGGCAGTACAGGCTCCCCAGCTGGCGCCGGAGAGCATCAGCAGCATAAAGAGCAGTAGCAGGCGCTTCATGGCGTCAGCCTGCAGGTGAGTGGACCGTATGTTTGCAGCTTATGGTCCGGGTTGGCGGCCAGTGTGAGGGTGACCTTGCAGGTTTTGCCTTCCGGGGTGCGCACCTCTAACGGATTGATGTCGTTCAGATCCTCGAGCCAGGCGATACCGTCATACCCCACGGTAGCGTTGGAGTGCGACGCCCGTCGAACCTGGCTGCCCAACGGAATAGCATGCCCTTCCCCATCGTGCAGAATCACGCTGGCGACCCGCTCCTGCTCCATCGGAAAATCAACCAGATAACCGCTATTACGGCGCAGGGCGACCCGGCGTTCGGTCTCTTTCAGCCGGGTATCGGCAGGGAGATCGAGAGTGTTAATGCTGTAGCTGGCGGGATAATAGGCCGAGACGCCGCTAACCAGCAGATAGCCATTCCTGTTCGTTTTTCCGACCGGCTGGTTTTCATAGCTGACCGGCACGTCCGGCTGCCCGTCGGTGCTGATGACCACGAAGGCGTCGTTGATCTTATTGGCGGCAAAGAGTTCGCCATCCATCAGCACCACCGAACCTAACGCTTCGCCCCACCAGGTCATCATGTCACGTTCGCCGTAACCGCCGCCCTGCACTTCAATATTGTTATTGCGCCAGCCCAGCGACGCCTGCTGATAGTTGCTGGAGCGGGACTGCCGCGCCAGCGCCATGTTCCAGCTAAAGCCGCCGTCGGTCGGCATCGAATGGTTGTAGTTGAGACGCTGGGTACTGCCCGAATCCGGCGTATTCTCCAGGGTTACCGCAGCACTGTCGCGCTCACCAAGCGGAATTTGCAACGACATGGCCACGGTCCAGTCGCCGCGCTGCTGATCCCGGCTGGCGGCCAGATAGATACTGCTGCTGCCCCAGAGATTGCGGCTCCAGGAGAGGTTAAGCAGCTCGGTTTTCTGGCTATCAAAACTCTCTACGCCAATCCATGCAGCACCGATGTTACCGTAATCGCCGAGGTTAACGCTCACGGAGTATTGATCCGTATTGCGGCTGAGACTGGCAATAGGCTGGTTGTATTCGTCATAAATCGTAGGCTGATCGTACAGCGCCAGGTTACCAAAGCCGCGATCGCGGCGGCTGTGCTGGGTAGCAAGACTGAATGCGCTGGTACTGTACTGATAACCCCAGTTGATCTGCTCCCCGTCGTCGCCGCGCATCCGGCTGTGAGACAAGGCGGTATTCACTACCCCAAAGCGACCCAGTTTAACCACCGTGCCTGCCCCGCCAAGAGCCAGCTCCTCCGCCCCCTCAACGTGTCCTTCAAGAGTGAGCCAGTCGGTCAAACCATAGCGGTAGGATCCGCTGCCCGCCGCCGGGCCGTAGTCGAAATTTTCAATCCCGTAGTTACGTCGCAGGCTCCCGAGGGTTATCGCCCCGTCGCTCAGCCCCTCTTTGAGCAGTTCGCTGGTGACGTAAAACGGGAGCGTGGTGCTTACCTGGCGACCAAGCGCATCGGTGGTAACCAGAACCGCATCACCCGCGCCGTTGATATAAGGAAGGTTGGTCAGGGTGAAGGGGCCCGGCTGTAATCGGGTGGAGCCAGCCCGGTAGCCATTCACAAAGAGATCCACCGACGTTGGCACCGCCGCCTCGCCGGAAAATTCCGGCAGTGGCCAGGTCACAAGGTCCGGGCGCAGCGAGAAGTCACGGCCGTAGCTGATACCGCCCATGCGCACGCTGCTGCTCCAGCTCAGGGCATCGCTGATCACATCCCCGGCGCTCCAGGTGATGGCGTCATCTTCATTGGTCACCAGCAGCGTCGTGTCGTAGCGCACATACCCCTCCTGCTGGCCACCGCCAGAGAAGTTTTGCCGGTAATAACCGGTCGAGGATAATGAACCCCGGTCGTCAAAATAGCGGAATTCATGCCAGAGAGAGGCTTGCCCGCCCGCGTGCTCGGTTTTGCTGGAGTAGAAGTCATAGTTCAGCAGCGCCCCTCTGCCGTAACGCGGTTTGCTCTGGGCAGGCGTGCCGCCGAAGGGGGTAACCCTGGCAGAGATCCAGTCTCGCGGCACGCTCAGCAGTAGACGCTGGCCGGCGCTATCATATTCGGTTCTGACGCCTGTTAGCTGCGCCAGATTGACTTCGCCTGGCGGCACTTTTTCCGGCGGTAGTCCGGCGCGCAGCAGATCGGCGCTGGAGATCCAGAACTCACCGTTACGCTGGCTCACAGGCACTACCTGTCCGGTGTCGTAATGGTTAACGATCAACCCCAGTTGAAATACGGCTTCGTCATTTAACGACTGCGGTGCAGGTGGCGGCGGTAAAGCGTCATCGCCGGTTTCTGCCCAGCTCGCGGTCGACAGACAAAGCAGCATCATCATGGTCGGTTTCAGTTGACGGGGGCCGACTGCCATCGCGTATCCCGGGCATTAATTTCCGCACTCATCTGTCCCGGCTGGCCAATCCCGGCAGGCAACGGCCAGCTGCGTTCGCTGCCCGGTAAAACATAGCCGAGCAAACCATCCGCGATAGTTCGTTGCTGCCCGCCCTGCGAAAGGGTGACCTTGCTTAAGCGAACATGCACGTCGCTGCGGTTACGCACCTGTAGCGCCGGTTGTCCATTGTCGCGAACCACTCGCCAGCTCAGGGCATTGGTATCGACCAGAGCGTGATGCTCACCCTCTTTAATGGTCGGGATCCCCTGTCCATAAACAAACAGCGGAATGGAGTAACGCATCTGCAGTTTCAGGCCCATTTGCGGCGTCGCGTTGTCCTGAGGCTGGGGAATTTCATCGACAATAATGCGGTAGGCCTGCTCAACGCCCACCGGCACATCACCTTGTTTAATCAGACGAATCAGCTGTTTACTGCCTTTCGCGATGGTGACGATAGGAGGGCTGGCGACCACATCCTGCTGCGCGGTGTAGCGCTCAAGGCCATTCTCCTGCCGCCAGCGCACAATGCGCACCTGCATGGTGGTGGCGCTGTTTCCCTGATTCTGCACCCACAGCTCGGTCGCTTTGGTATCCGCAGAGAGCCAGGGATCGATTGGCCAGAGTAGAATGGTTGCCGCGCCGTGCGCCGTGCCTGCCGTGATGCCCAGCGCCATGGCTAACGCCAGCGCCCTGCCGGATGCAAATATCCTCATCGTCCTTCTCCCTATTCACCATGACAAGGTCACGGTGAGTTGATCTGAATAGTTTCCTGCCGGGCTAAAGCCGGTCAGAAGCGCCACGCCAAAAAGTGGCAAGGCAATGTTATTGCTATTGGTATAGGCCACCGGAATGGCCTGGTTTACGCCGATTTCACTGTTGGCCCCAAGCGAACTGCTGCTGTAGAGGCGGTACGCCACGCGCTGAGTCCCTCCGCTGCGCTGCATATTCCGTACCGAGGTGTAATACTGGCCACCGTCGATAGTCATGCTCAGCGCCACGCCGGGTGTACAGGCAATGCTGAGCGCGCCGTTAGGGACAAAACTGGTGCTGACCTGGCCGCTCTCCACCCCGGAGCGGGTACCAAAGTTGAGCGTCCCTAACACACTGCCCGTGCCTGCCATCACCGAGCATCCGGGAGTGATGGTGGCGTTAACCCTGAACTGCTGGGTGGTGATCGCCTGAGCGCTCTGTGTTACCAGCAGCGCCAGGCTTAGGCAGAAAAATGTGCGCAGCTTCCCCTTACCCCGTAGCCGGAGCGATGCACTCTCTACGCGCATTGCGGGACAGCTTAATAGGTGACGCTAACGTTGATGGTATCGGTGTAGGTGCCGGGAACAACCGTCACGCTGTTACCACCACCGGTAATTCGGCCATACAGCGTATAGCTGTTTACGCCCCCAGCGGTGGATGCAATCGGAAGCGGTGCGTTATTGGCAATGATGTTGTTGTACCCGCTGTCGCTAAACAGACTATAAGCCACGCCCTGTGCGGCATTGGCCGTATTCACCAGATAGCGCGTTGGGGTCCCTGGCGTACCCACTACCGTACCAGGGGCCGTGGAGTTGGTGTTGCCGGTAATGGCCACCGTATAACTGTCGGTGGTGCACTGGATGGTAAAGGTATTGCCGCCGCTGGCCCCGGTAAGCTGGGTAGTCAGGGTGGAGAAAGTCGCCGGGTGAGTACCGAAGTCCAGAGTACCGAAGTTAATGCCGTTTTGCGTTGGCGATCCGTTGATCAAGCATCCGTTGGTCAACGTCAGGGTTGCGCCAATCGTCCCGCTGCTGGTTACCGCCTGCGCCGAACCGGCACTTAACGCCAACAATGAACCTGTGAATATCGTGAGAAGTTTCCTGTTCATTTTCCACCCTCCAGAAAATGTTATCAGCCGTTGTCTATTTGGCTAACGCATAATTGGTGCTGACTCATTATTGTTATTTATGAGTCACTAAAATGAATTTAGTTTACGGAACGACAATCAGCCACTTTTATTGCACTCTATCGGAAAAAACGGGTGTTAATTTTTAATACACATCAAAAACAACAACTTAATGTGATTTTACTTTTCCTGGATCGCTGTTTTTTAGAGTTTTAGCGATTTAATTTATGATCATGTTCGCAATTCAGGGCGCTGAAAGCTTTCAGGATAAATAGCCTGAAGGGGTTATATTTAAATTCTTATAATAAACAGTTAAGGATAGCTAAATAATAGGCGGGCTATTTATTCGAAATATATTTTGCAGAAGCGTTTTTTTTACGAGGAAAAAGCAGAAAAGGGGATAAAAAAACGGGAGGGATTCCCCTCCCGTTACACATCAGGCTACGTGCGTCGCGGCAATGTCCAGTAGTGCCATCTCATCGCTGTTCAGTAACTTCTCGATGTTCACCAGAATCAGCATCCGCTCACCCAGCGCACCCAAACCGGTCAGGTACTCGGTTGACAGCGTCACCGCGAATTCTGGTGCCGGGCGAATCTGATCGGCAGTCAGGGAGAGGACATCAGAGACGCCATCCACCACAATGCCCACCACACGCTGACCGAGATTCAGTACGATCACGACGGTGTTATCGTCATAATCCACGTCGCCCTGGCTAAACTTCACGCGCAGATCGACGATCGGCACGATGACGCCACGCAGGTTCGTTACGCCTTTAATGAATTCAGGCGTGTTAGCAATGCGAGTGACCTGATCATAGCCACGGATCTCCTGCACTTTCAGAATATCGATACCGTATTCTTCGTCACCTAAAGTGAATACCAGGAATTCCTGCCCTGACGGCTCGCCGGCCAGCTTGGTTACATTACTCATACCGGTCATGTTATTACCTTCTTAACAGTATCAGGCGGCTGTGTACGCCACACGTTGTTCACGATTTAAACCCTGAAGCGCCGAAACATCGACGATCAGCGCCACGCTGCCATCCCCAAGGATGGTGGCGGCTGAAATTCCAGGCACTTTGCGGTAGTTGCTTTCCAGGTTCTTCACCACGACCTGGTGCTGGCCAATCAGCTGATCGACCAGCAGCGCATAACGACGACCCGCGCTCTGCAGAATGACCACAATCCCCTGCGTCGCCTCGGTTTTGGCCCCTGCCACATCGAACACTTTCCACAATTCCACCAGCGGCAGGTACTCGCCACGCACTTCCAGTACGCGCTCGCCACCCGCCAGCGGATGCAGATCTTCTTCGCGCGGCTGCAGTGATTCCATTACTGCGTTCAACGGCAGAATGAACACTTCGCCTGCCACTTTCACCGACATACCGTCGAGGATCGCCAGAGTCAGCGGCAGCAGGATACGAATGGTGGTACCCGTGCCCTGTTTAGACTGAATCTCAACGTGGCCGCCCATCTCCTGGATGTTACGTTTCACCACGTCCATGCCCACACCGCGGCCAGAGACGTCGGTCACCTGCTCGGCGGTGGAGAAGCCAGGGGCGAAGATCAGCATGCCCACTTCTTCGTCGGTCATGTTTTCACTGACTGCCATCCCCTGGGAGATCGCCTTCGCCAGAATACGCTCGCGGTTAAGGCCTGCCCCGTCATCGGTCACTTCGATGCAGATGTTTCCGCCCTGGTGTTCCGCAGAGAGAATCAGATTCCCGACCGGTGATTTGCCTGCGTTCACGCGGGTTTCCGGCAGCTCGATCCCGTGGTCGAGGCTGTTACGCACCAGGTGAGTTAACGGATCGATAATGCGCTCGATCAGGCTCTTATCCAGCTCGGTGGAACTGCCCATCAGAGTCAGCTCAATCTGCTTATTCAGCTTGCCCGCAAGGTCACGCACCAGACGCGGGAAGCGGCTGAAGACGTATTCCATCGGCATCATACGGATCGACATAACCGATTCTTGCAGATCACGGGCGTTGCGTTGCAGCTGGCCCATGCTGGTGATCAGGTCACCGTGGTTGACCGGATCCAGCTCGTTCGAGCGCTGGGCCAACATTGACTGGGTAATCACCAGCTCGCCCACCAGGTTGATCAGCTGATCGACTTTTTCAACCGCCACGCGGATGCTGGTCGATTCGCTGGAGCGCGCCGCCGGTTTTTCCGCGCGGTTTGGCGCGGCCGCTTCGCGAGGCGCGGCTTTTACTGCCGGTGCGGCAGGAACGACGGCCGGTGCAGCCGGGGTTTCGGCAACCGCGACCACCTCAACGGCGGCTGGCTCGACGGCAGCTGGCGTTTCAAAGCTAATCTGATCCGGTTCAATCACGAAGCAGAGCACCGCCACAACATCATCTTTACCGATGTCGCCATTCAGGGTCGCGGCAAGAGTATCTTTCCCTTTCACCACGTCGCTCAGCGTAGCGAGGTTGCTCAGCTCTTCTTCGAGAAGGTTAACTTCGCTCTCTTTCAGACCAGACAGCACGATACGCAGACGATCGTCCTGGGCTGGTGCCGCGGCAGGGGCGGTCTCTACAACGCTCAGTTTCGCCGGCGCAACGGCAGGTACCGCCGCTTCGCCTTTGGCTTCCAGCGCTAACTGGCGCAGAGCGTTGCAGATATATTCAAAGCTGGCGGCATCCGGCTCTTGCGAGCTTTTATAGGCGTCGAGCTGTTCCTGCATAATATCTTTGGTTTCCAAAAACAGGTTGATAATATCGGTATTGAGCTGCATCTCACCGCGCCGCGCTTCATCCAGCAGGTTCTCCATTAAATGGGTCGTCTCCTGCAGAATGGTGAAACCAAAGGTTCCGGCGCCTCCTTTTATAGAGTGCGCAGCACGAAAGATGGCGTTGAGCTGCTCAGAGTCCGGTGCTTCGGGCACCAGGTCCAGCAGGTGTTGCTCCATATCAGCCAACAGTTCGTCGGCTTCATCAAAAAACGTCTGGTAAAAATCGCTAATATCCATGCTCACGCTATCACCTCGGATTGGCTGGTGGCGATGTTGGAACGGCAGCCGAAGGCAAGGCGCCAGGCTGTTTCAAATCATCCAGTGACTCACTCTGACTCTCGGCGTTTTCATGCAGGATGGCCTGCTCCGCCTGGTTGTTGAGCACTAAAAGACTAATACGACGGTTAATGGCATCATCCGGGCCGCGATCGCTCATGCGCATGGTTGCGGCCATGCCGACAACCCGCAGCACTTTGCCATCGTCCAGGCCACCTATCACTAATTCGCGGCGGGAGGCGTTAGCGCGATCCGCAGAGAGCTCCCAGTTGCTATACCCTTTTTCACCGTTGGCATACGGGAAGTCATCGGTGTGGCCGGAGAGGCTAATTCGGTTCGGGATCCCGTTCAGCACCGGGGCGATCCCGCGCAGAATATCGCGCATGTAGGGCTCCACTTCGGCGCTGCCGGTTTTAAACATCGGGCGATTCTGGCTGTCGATGATTTGAATACGCAGCCCTTCCTGCACCAGATCGATCTTCAAATGCGGACGCAGCGCACGCAGTTTCGGATCTGCCTCGATCAACTGGTCGAGATCGCCGCGCAGTTTTTGAAGGCGACTGCGCTCCATGCGTTTTTTCAGCTCGTCGATGTTCGGTTCGCGTTTCACTTCGCCCTTGGACTGGGTGTAGTCATCGCCCCCGCCAGGAATCGGGCTATCGCTATTGGAGATACGCTGCCCACCGGTCACCGCCGTCGCCAGCGGGGTACGGAAGTATTCGGCAATCTGGATCAGCTCTTTCGGGCTGGAGATTGAAATCAGCCACATCACAAGGAAAAACGCCATCATCGCGGTCATAAAGTCCGCATACGCGATTTTCCACGAGCCATGGGAACCGTGCCCATGGCTTTTGTGTTTGCGTTTTTTAACTATGACGATGGGATGGGACTGGTTTTTCATGCGTCCTCAGTGGTCGTCTGTTGGTTGGGGTTTTTCACCGCACGCACGTGTTCTTCCAGTTCGATAAACGACGGACGCTCGCTGGAGTAGAGGGTCTTACGCCCAAATTCCACTGCAATTGGCGGGGCATAGCCATTAAGGTTGGAGAGCAGCGTGATCTTGACGCACTGCATCATCTTGGTGGTTTCGGCGCTCTTCTGACGCAGTACGGAAGCCAGCGGCGAGATAAAGCCGTACGCCAGCAGGATCCCGAGGAAGGTACCCACCATGGCGTGGGCAATCAGCGCCCCCAGCTCTGCCGCGGGACGATCCGCCGAAGCCAGGGCGTGTACCACCCCCATTACCGCGGCCACGATCCCGAACGCCGGCAGGGAATCCCCCACCAATGCCAGGCTATTCGCCGGCACTTCGGATTCGCTTTCATGGGTTTCGATCTCTTCGTCCATCAGGGCTTCGATCTCGAAGGTGTTCATGTTGCCGCTGATGATCAGACGCAGGTAGTCAACGATGAAATCGAGCATGACGGTATCCGCGATAATACGTGGATAGCTCGCGAAGATTTCGCTCTCTTTCGGGTTTTCAATATCCCGTTCCAGCGAGAACATCCCCTGCTGACGCGACTTCGCCATCAGGCGATATAGCAGTGCCAGCAAGTCCATGTACATACTTTTGGTGTATTTAGAACGACGGAACAGCAAAGGTAACGCCTTCAGCGTCCCCTTGATCGCTTTACCGTTGTTACCAACGATAAAGGCCCCCACCCCTGCGCCGCCGATAATAATCAGCTCGGCCGGTTGATAGAGTGCCCCAAGGTGCCCGCCGGTCATCATGTAACCGCCGAAAACTGTACCGAGAACAACCAGGTAACCTAATAAGATAAGCACGACATCATCCTTCCGCTAGTGACTTTCGCAGGATGCGCAGCTCGGGAGGTTTAGCCAAACGGCGGGTAAAAAAAAGCAGCGGTAATCACTTACCGCTGCTGGAATCTTGCCCACACGTAAGGGTTAAACAGCCTGTTCGATCTGTTCATCCAGCAGTTGTGGAATAATATCGGCAGCCTCCCGGGAAAGTTTACGTCTTTTTACGGCTCGGGATGGAGGCTGGCACAAACTACAGGCGAAGCTGCCTGCAGGCTGATGAGCGTGGGTGATAAAGTTGCCGCCGCAGCAGTTGCAGCGAGAGAGTTCCAGCATTCCGCTTTCAACGAAACGCACCAGTGTCCAGGCACGCGTCAGTGCCAGCAAAGGCCCCTCTTCCGGCTGTGGACACTGTTCAAGATAGAGTTTGTAGGCTTTGATAACGGCATCAACGCCGCTACATAAGCCAGTCTTCAGTAAATACTGCCAGGCATTGCAGAACATCGAAGCGTGAATGTTCTGCTCCCAGGTCATAAACCAGTCGGTTGAGAACGGCAGCATGCCTTTCGGCGGAGGGCTACCGCGCAGCTCTTTGTACAGTTTGATAAGGCGACCACGGCTCAGCTGAGTCTCGCTTTCCAGCATTTGCAAACGAGCACCAAGCGTAATCAGTTCCATCGCTAACTGAATGTCTCGCGCTTCCTGAACAATGCTTTTTTCGCTCATTATCAGGCCCTTTTTTTCCTTGCCGCATCATCAGGCTGGCTGATTTCGTTGAGCAGGCGTGTCGAGAGTAAAATACCGGTATGGACCTGTTGCAGATCGTCAACACGGGATTCTTGAGTGAGACGCGTAATAGCCTGAGGATTATCGAAGCGGAACTGGCAAACCAGCTGATTCGTCTCGGCTAATTTAACCATCTGTGGCAGTGTTAATCCGCCCAGAGAGGTCGCCATCTCTTCGTTGATACCCAGTCGGAACATAGCGGACGCCTTGTCCTGGCTAATCAAGCGCTGTGCTAGCAATAAATATGACAAGTTGATGTCATAAACGTGTTTTAGCAACTCGGATGTATGCATTTTTCCCATCCCGAATAACCAACTAATATTTTTATGCGGTGTAACCGCACCCCGTGATGTCGCCGGGAAAAACCCCGGTAAAAAAGAAGAAAAGGCTAAAATGCATAGTTGAATTAAGGTTTGTATAGAGTCCGAACGACACGAAAAAATAGATTCCTTTTCTTCGCGTTTATCATTTCTTACAAATAACTAAGATTTTTCCTAATTCGACGCAACTGTACTCGTCCGGTTTGTCACATACAATGCAGCCCTCGCTGAAATTTAAAATAAATGTGATCCACATCACATAATTTAAGTGAATTTGAGGCAGAAATCCATCAGTATGACTTCTAATTTGCCCTCTTTTTGAACGATTAAGGGAAGAATATATTCTGAACAGACGAATACTCATGCAGAAGTGTTAATAAGTCAGGCACGCATCTTGCCGAGAGCGTCCGTCATCGCCCCCTACGCAATATCAACCATTTCTATGTTAGAAACGTTAATAAAATACTCTTTAAATACAGCCGCATGGGGCATGTCAATAGGTAAACTATTACCTTGCGTTACCATTTTTTGGGTCGTTGATTTTGTTTAAAAGAGGTTGGCCGATGTGGATTGAATTTGTATGATTTCGGTTAAGTGCATGTTTTTTGACTTGCTATGCAGTACACGGATTATTCTTTCTATAAGAATAATTAATGAATAATTATGATTAGCGTCACACAATTGACATGTCTACCCCTTGCGCTGAAAAACATTCCGCGCTAAAGCTGATGAATAGACCGCTCACGCTCTAAAAAGGAGTGTCCAATGCGTTACTCCCATCTGCTTGTTTCTGTTGCTGTTTCTCCTGAAAGCTATCATCTCCTCGCCAAAGCGGTGGCCATCGCCCGCCCTTATCAGGCCAAAATTACGGTGGTTACGCTTAGGGCTGAACCGGAAATGTATAACCAACTCGCCGCGCCAATGCTGGAAGATATTCGTGGGGTTTTACAGGAAGAAACGCAGACATTTTTGAATGAACTTGTCGCGCAGGCAGAATATCCTCTCACCCGCGCAGTGATTGCAACGGGTGAATTGAGCGAATATATTCTCGATATTTGTGAAAAGCAGCAGGTCGATTTAGTGGTATGTGGCAATCATAATCAAAACTTTTTTTCCCGGACTACCTGTTCTGCTAAAAAAATTGTTAGCAGCACTAAAGTCGACGTGCTGTTAATACCGCTCGGCGGTTTATAAAACCACCGGCGGTATGACCTCAGGCCAGTTTAGGAAAAGTTGCGACCTTTTTTTGGAGATTGCTCTCCACGCTGCGAGCGGTTATTTGATTTAAATCGTCAATAAAACGCGCCTGCCAGCGATCAATATCGTTCTCTTTAATAATTTTCATCATTTCTGCATGACGCGAAATACGTTCCGTTAACGGCATCGTTAATGCACGGTTGAGTGCGTTCGCCACATCATCGCGGTCATAAGGATTGACGATCAACGCTGAGGTCAATTCGTTCGCCGCGCCGGCAAACTGTGACAGCACCAGCACACCGGGATCGGCAGGATCCTGCGCGGCGACATACTCTTTCGCCACCAGATTCATCCCGTCACGCAATGGCGTAACCAGACCGACCTCCGCATAGCGGAACACCTTCATCAGAATTTTGCGATCAAAATGCTGGTTGAGGTAGTAAAGTGGGGTCCAGCCCAACTGACCATAGCGGCCGTTAATACGCCCTGCTTCGGTCTCCAGCTGATGGCGGATGTCCTGATAAGCCTGCACCTCTCCCCGGGACGTAGGGGCAATCTGGGTGTAACGAATTTTGCCATGATGCTGCGGGAACTTGTCCAACAGGGTTTCAAAGGCAAGGAAACGCTCCGGCAACCCTTTGGAATAGTCCAGACGCTCTACGGAGAAGATATTCTTCACGTTTTTCAGTTCGTTTTTCAGCTGCGCCAGTTTTGGCGGCAGAGGTCCGGAAGCGTCGGCGGCAATCTCGTCAGGTTCAATACCAATCGGATACACTTCGGTGCGGAATCGCTTACCCCAGGCGCTGTAAGAACCATCATCGTGGCTGGTCAGGCGCGTTTTGCTGGCGACACAATCCAGGAAAGCCATCTGATCGTTATCGGTCTGGAAGCCCAGAAGGTCGTAATCACACAGCGCTTCCAGTAGCTCTTCTGCAGGCGGCAGCGCGTTAAAGATCTCAGGGGTCGGGAAAGGAATGTGCAGGAAAAAACCGACCCGGTTATTTACGCCACGTTTGCGTAGCTCACCGGCGAAAGGCAGCAGATGATAATCATGTATCCACAGCCTGTCGTCCTCTTCCACCAGCGGCAGCAGTTTGTCTGCCAGCATGCTATTTACCCGGGTATACCCTTCCCAGGACTCACGCTGGAACTTAACCAGATCCAGACGATAGTGAAACGCTGGCCACAGTACGGCATTTGAAAACTGACAATAGTACTCTTCGTAATCCTGCTCGCTAAGGTTAAACGATGCCCAGGTGATGTTCCCGCGCGTCTCCTTTTTAAGCGGCTGATCCTCGTTGCCTATGTCTCCGCTCCAGCCAAACCAGAGGCCGCCTGCGGCTTTTAACGCCCCAAGTACCCCGACAGCAAGACCACCCGCACTGGCTTTTTTATCGTCCGGCGGTGCGATTCGGTTAGAGACTACGACTAAGCGACCCATAATGATTTCTCCTGTTAGTTTGCGCTATTTCTTCTTCTTGTTTCTGGTTAGCGACTTGTTTAACCCATTCCCAGACGCTGGAGACGCCCTCCAGGCGCCATTTTGCCGCGGTATGACCCGGGCCAACCTTCACAGATAAACCCTCCGCCTGGTTTACCACATTGAATCCGTACTCATCCGTCAGGTCATCGCCGAAAAAGACCGGCGTTTTACCCAAAAACGGCGGTTCTGCCATAAATGCAGCGATGGCCTCACCTTTGTTGATGCCTTTTGGCTTCAACTCCACCACGCATTTACCCGGCTGAAGTGACAGCTGAGGGGTTTTCTCCACCATACGGGACGCCAGCGCCATGATTTCCGCCTCATACTGCGGCGCGCGCCGATAGTGCAGCGCAAAGGCCATTCCTTTCGCTTCCAGCTCGGTTCCCGGCAATGCGGCAAGCGCGATGGCCAGCTCGGCATGCAGCGATTGAATCAGGCTGGTCGGGAGGGAAATAATATGAGAGTGATCATGGATGTCGCGGCGCTCTGCCCCGTGTACGCCAGCAAGCGGGAAACGGTATGGTGCGGCCAGCTGATCAAGCTCGGCCATTGAACGCCCTGATATCAATGCCAGTGCCCCCTGATTTTGTAGCGCAAGCTGATTAAGCGCCTGCAAGACATCAGGTGGAACAACAACCTCGTCCGGATGTGGTTTTATCGTCGCCAGCGTTCCGTCGAGATCAAAAAAATAAGCAAAATTTCCAGCTAACACAGGCGGTGCAGTTAACGTATCTGCCACACTTGTCCTCCTCACAGTTAATGAGATATCAAGTAACGGATATCTCTACAGCCATGTAAGTATAGACAGTGTGACGCTGCTCGCCATTTGAAGACCCCCTTCCCGCTGCGGCTGGAAGGGGGTTTTGTAGGCAACTACACTTAAAAGTTGGGTCGCCAGAGGGGGATTTTTGCTTAAACTGTGCGCTTCGCTTTTTGCTTATAACGGTCGAAGATCACCGCTGCCAGCAGGATGAGGCCGCGAACCACGTACTGCGAGAACGGGGAGATATTCAACAGGTTCATCGCGTTTTCCACCGTGCCGAGGATCAGGATACCGGCCACGACATATGAGATTTTTCCGATGCCGCCTTTCAGTGAAACCCCGCCTAAAACGCAGGCTGAGATGACAATCAGCTCATAACCGATGGAGGTCATCGGCTGGCCGCTGGTCATACGCGATGCCAGGATAATACCCGCCGCTGCCGACACCAGCCCCGAAAGAACGAAGATAATGATTTTGGTGCGTACAACCGGTACCCCGGCCAGACGCGCCGCCTCTTCATTACCGCCAATGGCGAGGGTATTACGGCCAAAAGTGGTTCTGTTGAGCAGGAAACCAAAGATAATCAGGCACCCGACCGTCAGCCAGATAGGCGCCGGCAGCCCTAACCAGTTGGCATAGCCGAGCGTAAAGAAGCGCTCGTCTTCGATACCCACCGCTTTACCATCCGAAATGATATAGGCCAGCCCACGCACAATCTGCATGGTGGCTAAGGTCGTGATCAGGGCATTGATTTTCAGGCGGGCGATGACAAAGCCGTTCACCAGCCCACTCGCCACGCCCAGCAGCAACCCGGCCGCGACGCCAATCCACAGACTTTCGGTCATATTGATGACCACCGCCGTGGTGACCCCGGCGCAGGCGATGACAGAGGCCACCGACAGGTCAAAATCACCGGATGCCAGACAGAACAGCATTCCGCAGGCGACCATCCCGGACATAGAGATAGCCAGCCCCAGCCCCTTCATATTGATAAAGGTGGCAAAGTTGGGCACGAAAATGGCGCAGCCGAGAAACAGTACGGCGAAGACCACCAGCATGCCGTATTGATCCCAGATACGCCCAAAGCTGAAGGCCGATTTTGGCGCTCCGGAAGTTGTGACAGAGGACATCATATTCTCCTTAATCAGGCGACTGCCTGGCTAACTTTAGGCATCGCAAGGCTTAACGCCTGCTGTTCATTCGCCTGTTCATGAAGTAATTCACCGGCGATTTCACCTTCCCGCATCACCACTACGCGGTCGGCAACCCCCAGTACTTCCGGCAGATCGCTGGAGGCGAAGAGCACCGCCACTCCGCGTTTTGCCAGCGCGTAAATCACATTGTAGATTTCATGTTTCGCCCCAACGTCAATGCCGCGGGTCGGTTCATCCAGCAAGATCACTTTCATCTCTTCCGACAGCCAGCGCCCAAGAATCGCCTTCTGCTGGTTACCGCCAGAGAGGTTCATAATCAGCTGTTCGGCACCCGGCGTTTTGATATTCAGAGAACGAATGTGGTGGTCGGCATTACTCACCTCCCAGCTATCGTTAATCAGGCAGCCGGCGCGGATGGTTTTACGGCGCGCGGAAATATTGATGTTATCGCGCACTGAATGCACCGGGATGATCCCCTCGGCTTTACGATCTTCGGGGCAGAGCATCATCCCCGCACGAATGGCGTGAGCAGGCTTCTGAATATCGATCCGCTGTCCGTCGATATAGACTTGCCCTTCGGTGATACGCGTTCCACCAAACAGCCCTTTCATTAATTCACTGCGCCCTGCCCCCACGAGGCCAAACAGACCGACGATTTCGCCGCTGCGCACCGTCAGGCTAATGGGCTTGCGTACGCCAGGGGCTTTAACCTCCTCCAGACGCAGCAATTCACCGCCATACTGACGCGGCTCCCAGTGATAGATATCCCCCAGGTCGCGGCCCACCATCGCCTGCACCAGTTGATCATGATTGACCTGCTGCATATCAGAGAAGGTGCGCACATAGCGGCCATCTTTAAAGACGGTGATGGCATCGCTGAGGGCAAAAATCTCTTCCATACGGTGGGAGACATATAAAATGACGCGCCCCTCTTTGCGCAGCTCGCGAATCACGCGGAAGAGGTTGTCGATTTCGCGCGCCGAGAGCGAACTGGTCGGTTCATCAAAGGCGATGACTTTGGCGTTTCGCGCCAGCGCCTTGGCGATTTCAACCATCTGCCACTGACCAATTGAGAGATACTTAAGCGGCGTCTGCGGGTCAATATCCAGGCCGAGATGCTTAAGCTGCAAACCGGCTTCGTAATTGAGCAGGGAGCGGTTCACAAAACCGCCTTTATGGGGCAACTGGCCGAGATAAATGTTCTCGGCGACCGTCATCTCCGGCACCAGATGCAGTTCCTGATAAATAATCGCCACCCCGGCATTCAGCGCGGCGGTGGTGTCAGCAAACGAGACCTGCTCCCCTTTCAGGGCCAGGCTGCCCGTGGTCGGGGCGTAGTTACCGCTGAGAATTTTCAGCAGTGTGGATTTTCCGGCGCCGTTCTCCCCCATCAGGGCATGAACCTGACCGGCATAGCAATCGAAGCTGATATCGGTAAGGGCATTAACACCGGGGAAGGTTTTGCCGATGCCGCGAAAAGAGAGATAGGGTTCAGACTGTTGCATAACGTCTCCGAAGATCGAGTAGTGAACGTCTGGCCCTCTGCACAGCGCAGAGGGCGCAATCACAGTAACTTATTTACCGCCCAGCCCTTTTTTCTCCAGCTCTGCTTTAAAGTTGTCGCGGGTGATCAGCACCACGTCGGTCACTTCGGTAAACTTCGCCGGTTCTGCGTCTTTGGTCACCCAGTTATAGAGCATTTCGCTGGATTTATAGCCATGCACGTCCGGGCTTGGCAGCAGAGAACCGTAGAAGCCGGTCGCCTTCGCTTTCGACAGTTCACTCACCGCATCCACGCCATTGATACCGATACCGATAACGTCTGCGGCTTTAAAGCCCTGACCTTCTGTTGCACGCACGCCACCCAGCACGGTGTTATCGTTCATCCCTAACACCAGCCAATGCTTCACTTCCGGGTGCTGTACCAGCATGGAGTTCGCGGCATCGAATGCCCCTGGGATATCGTTAGATTTAGTTGGCACTTTGTAGATCTGTTTTTCCGGGAAGCCTGCAGCCTTCAGCGCATCCATGGAGCCGGTGGTACGACGACGCGCGGTATCCAGCTCATCTGCGGTAATCGCCATTACGCCGGTCTCTTTCACGTCCCAGCCGCGCTTTTGCATCTCTTTGTATAACTCTTGCCCCTGACGCTCACCGATTTTGGTGGCGGCCATCATCACCAGCGGTACGGTCTCCATCGGTTGACCTTTGGCGTTGACGAACTGGTCATCTACCGCGATCACTTTCATGTCGTAGCCGCGCGCTTTCGCCATGATGGCCGAGCCCAGTTTGGGATCCGGAGTACAGATGACAAACCCTTTCGCGCCGCTGGCCGCCAGGCTATCGATGGCGTTCAATGTTTTCTCACCGTCCGGCACGGCAATTTTGATCACCTCGAAACCTAAATCCTTGCCGGCTTTGTCAGCAAATTTCCATTCCGTCTGGAACCAGGGCTCCTCTGGTTGTTTCACCAGAAAACCGAGCTTCAGATTCTCTGCCATAGCGGATTGTGACATAACCGCGGCCAGACCAATGGCCGCCAGCGCTTTAGTAAATTTGTGCATGGTAAACTCCAGCTTTAATGTTCTTTTCTGTAGGGAAAACGTATTCAAATTTAATTTTATCGGACTTAAAACAAGGCATTAGCGCCAGAAGGGATTAAAGCGCGTTTGCTTGAGATAGTTTTAGCGGGAAATTAATCATCCATAAGAGAGCGCCATCACACGGCAGAATTACAGTAATTGCGTACATAAATTCAGCGAAAAATGACATAAAAAAAGGGGGTTTTGTCAGACAAATCAAGAGGGGGTAAGCAGGATAATCCATAACTTCAGCTATGATATCCTTGTGAAATGGGCGCCATAGCGCCCGTAAGAAAAATTACCAGGCGTAATAGATATGGTCGGCGTGATCGCGTACCGGAGCTTCGTCTTTTAAAAGACGCGCCGCCAGCGTCAGGGCAAAATCGAACGCATGCCCTAATCCTTTGCCGCTAAGAAGGTGGCCATCTTCTACAACCGGGGCATCAATATAGACGCCATCTTTTACGTCCTGCCAAAGATCGCCTGAACAGACATAGCGGCGCCCTTTTAATAAACCATTGCCGCCCAGTACACGTGCCGCCGCTGAGCAGATGGGGCAGATATATTTACCCATCTCATCGTGTGCCGCCACAAAGCGCACCACCTCTTCGCTGGCGGCCAGATTGACACTGCCCTGCGGCCCGCCGGGCAGGACAACGGCGTCGTAGCGGGTCTCGCGCTTTTCACTCAGGGTGCTGTCTGCCACCATGGGAATATTATGGTAACTCACTACCGCACGCGACTCAGCGCAGGCCAGCGTCTCGACCTCAATGTGCATGCGACGCAGGATATCAATGGTAATAATCGCTTCTGCTTCTTCAAAACCGGGTGCCAGCAGCACCGCCACCTTTGCCATAAACCACTCCCGTATCCAACAAAGATAAAACAATATTTCATTTTTACAGAAGTTTTGCCAGCAAACCTCATGATGGATCACAGAACGGGCTAAAGCTGGGGAAAGGCTTTTGAAGATGGCGTTTAGCCCTCGTTGTGCTGAATAAATAATCAGCGCGTGTGAACTGAGACAGGGACACTGGTTTTTATTGTTTGGATCATTTTTCTCAAGCGCATAAAAACAGGGGGGATTGATAAAGACCCATCCGGATCAATAAATGGAAATAAATTATATATATCAACATGTTATAAGAAAAATAACTACCAACTAAATTGTCAATATCTTCCCTGCGTTAAGTTTTATAAATTAAGAGTAATGAACGGTAAGAATATATTTATAAGGATTTTCTTATAAATGCGCCAGGGGTATTATAATTTGTGTTAAGTGCATTTAATGAATATTTCTCATCTTTCATCTTCTGAAGAGCAACTATATTTATAAGCCCTTCGAGGTGAAATTTACCCCGTTCAAGACCCCAAATAAAAGGAAGTTATTATGGTTGTTCAGGTCATGATGAAGAAACTTAACACCCAGATGAATCGGGAGTATTACGCTTCTAATCTTTATCTGCGCCTCAGTGAATGGTGCTCACACAACAGTCTGAATGGTACAGCAACATTTTTGCGTACCCAGGCGCAGAGCAACGTCACGCAGATGATGCGCGTATTTGACTTTATAAAAGCCTCTGGCGCCATGCCGGTACTTGAAGCCATTGATTTGTGCGACGAAGATTACTCAACGCTGGAAGCGCTCTTTCAGCGAACGCTTGAAGATTATGAACAGCGCCATCATAACCTTGCGGAATTAACGCAGGATGCCAGAGCGCTGAAAGATAGCAGCACGCTCAATTTCCTGCAGGAAATTAAACAAGAACAGCAGCAAGATGGCCTGTTATTAAAAGCGGTACTCGACGAAGTGAAGAATGCCCGCCAGGCGGGCTTATGTCAGGAACAGACCGACCGGCATCTCCTGAATATTGTCAGCCATCAGCACCATTAAACCTCCTGTTGCTTAAACGCCCGGCTCCGCCGGGCTTTTTTATGTTACGCAAAAGTTACTAACGCATTGCTTTTATTAACTTTTAATAAATCCGATCCCGCTCGCAATGAATACCCACACATCATGCAATGATTTGGCAAAATCTATTTACATTGATGAGGGCGTTCATGATTACGATGGAATTTCTGGTCATTATCCTCTGCCTGCTGGCGGGTACGCGGTTTGGCGGTATGGGGCTTGGCCTGATAAGCGGCATTGGGCTGTTTATTCTCTGCTTTATCTTTGGCCTGCAGCCCGGTAAACCCCCGGTCGATGTGATGCTCACCATCCTGGCGGTGATCGGCTGTGCGGCCACGCTGCAAACCGCAGGCGGGTTAAATGTGATGATGCAGTTTGCGGAACGGCTGCTGCGCCGACATCCTCAGCACATTACCCTGCTGGCACCTTTTACCACCTGGATGCTGACCTTTCTCTGCGGCACGGGGCATGTGGTTTACACCATGTTTCCTATTATCGCCGACATCGCACTGAAAAAAGGGATCCGCCCCGAGCGCCCGATGGCCGTGGCCTCTGTTGCTTCGCAGATGGCGATCACCGCATCGCCAGTCTCTGTGGCGGTGGTGTCACTGATCTCTATCCTTGCCCAGCATCACGGGGGCGGTCAGGCCTGGGGCATTCTGCAGATTCTGGCCGTGTCAGTACCCGCGTCGTTAGCGGGTGTGGCGATAGCGGCGCTCTGGAGCCTGCGCCGGGGCAAAGATCTGGCAGATGATGAAGCGTTTCAGAAGCGAATCAGCGATCCTGGGCAACGAAAGTTTATTTACGGTAGCACTGAGACCCTGCTTAACCAGCAATTTCAAAAACATGCCTGGTGGTCAACGTGGATCTTCTTTGCCGGTATTGCGCTGGTGGTTCTGCTGGGGGCGTTACCTGATTTACGGCCGGCATTTGAGGTGAAAGGCAAGCTGACCCCGCTCTCAATGAACCTGGTCATTCAGATGATGATGCTGATAGCCGGTGCGGTAATGCTGGTGGTCTGCAAGGTTAATCCCTCATCCATTTCCAATGGCGCGGTCTTTAAAGCGGGTATGGTGGCCATCTTCTCGGTATTTGGCGTGGCGTGGATGAGCGATACCTTTTTCCAGGCCCATCTGGAAGAGTTAAAAATGGCCCTGGAGGGGGTAGTGAAGAACCATCCCTGGACCTACGCCCTCGTGCTGTTTTTAGTCTCAAAACTGGTGAACAGCCAGGCGGCAGCCTTAACCGCCGTCGCGCCGATGGGGCTTATGCTGGGCATCGATCCCAAAATGCTGATTGCTTTCTTCCCCGCTTCGTACGGCTATTTTGTCCTGCCTACCTACCCCAGCGACCTCGCCTGTATCGGCTTTGACCGTTCCGGCACTACGCGGATTGGCAGATTCATCATCAACCACAGCTTTATCTTACCGGGGCTGATTGGGGTAAGCTGCGCCTGCGCGGTCAGTTACATGCTGGTGCAGTTGTTCTTCTAAAAACCTTTCCGGGCGGCGCGCTGCCGCCCGTTTAAAAACTTCACAAAAACGTTTCTAAATTCAAAACATCGGTTTATTTTAATGGGATTCGCCCTGCGGAGTGAACTTAAGCTCAATCAACGCAATGGCTTTCTGAATGGCGCGCAGGGTGACCGGGTCGGCGGCGGCAGGATGGCTGGTAAAATCGATGTTTTTGAGCTGGGTGGTCATCTTCTCGCGAACTTCGACCGGGGCGATGACGTCAAGCACGTCCAGAATCTGTTTAATGACCAGCTGGCAGGCGACCACGTCAGAGACCAGCTCCTGATCGGCACTCAGGTTTTGAGACATTTGGCTTCTCCTTATTGAAAGGCGGCCATAGTAGCAAAACTCCTGCCCTTGCACCTTCCCGGATGCCGTTTTCGGGCATAAAAAAACCTGCCGCAGCAGGTTTTTTTATCAGAACATCGCGCCAGGCGGGACGTCTTTGAAGGTTTTGCAGTAGGTTTCCCACATGCTCTTCAGGATTGCGCGCAGTTTCATCGGTATGCTCCGGTTGTTTTTATGTGCAGGTGTTTTGGTTGATGCGCTTATAATATGACCTGCATCACAAAAATCAATGGTTTTGTGATGCCCATCACTCATGCAAATGCCAGATAAATGGCGCATTTGACCAAAAATATAAGCAAAAACATGAGATTAAAATTAAACAAATCTCAGTAAAATTTAAAATTTTTTTAGTGGCAGAGGACTAATGGCAGAAAACAATACCGGTAAAACCTCCGGTGGGCTCTCGCCCGCCGCGCTGTTGGTTGCCGGCGCCTTCTTTATGGAGTTTCTCGATGGCACCGTGATCGCCACGGCGCTTCCTGATATGGCTAAAAGCTTTGGCGTTCAGGCGGTCGATCTTAACATTGGCATTAGCGCCTATCTGATTACCCTGGCCGTGCTCATTCCGGCCAGCGGCTGGATTGCAGACCGCTTTGGCGCACGCAAAGTCTTTGCGCTTGCCTTAGCCATTTTCACCCTTGCCTCGGTATTTTGCGGGCTGGCCAATAGCGTCGATCAATTTGTCGCCATGCGTATTTTGCAGGGGATGGGCGGCGCCTTGATGGTACCGGTCGGGCGACTGGCCGTACTGCGCACTACGCCAAAACATCAGCTCATTACCGCTATCGCCACCCTCACCTGGCCTGCGCTGGTGGCCCCCATTATCGGACCTCCGCTCGGAGGCTTTATTACCAGCTATGCCAACTGGCGCTGGATCTTCTTTATCAATGTGCCGCTGGGCTTGATAGCTATCGCCCTGGCCCTGCGCATTATTCCCGATATCCGCGAGGAGGCCCGCCGTCCGTTTGACACGCCAGGCTTCATCGCCACCGCCATTGCGATGGTAAGCCTGGTCTATGCCATGGAGTCGCTGGGTGTCGGGCAGATTGACCTGGGGTTGACCCTGGGTTTGCTGGCACTCGGCACCGTCACGCTGGTCTGGGCTCTGCGCCACTTCCTGCGGGCACCATGGCCCATGATCCGCCTCGATGCCATGCAGGTGCCGACGTTTCGCGTCACAATGTACGGTGGCTCATTATTCCGCGCCTCTATCAGCGCGGTGCCGTTTCTGCTGCCGCTGCTGTTTCAGGTGGGGTTTGGAATGGATGCGTTTCACTCAGGGCTGTTGGTGCTGGCGGTATTTGTCGGTAACCTGACCATCAAACCGGCAACCACGCCGCTGATTCGCACGCTGGGATTCAAAAAATTGCTGCTCATCAACGGGACGCTGAACGTCCTGGCGCTGTTAGCCTGTGCCTTGTTGACCACCGAGACGCCCGTCTGGCTTATTATGCTGATTCTCTATCTCGGCGGCGTGTTTCGTTCAGTGCAGTTTACCGCAATTAGCACCCTCGCTTTTGCAGATGTCCCTTCACCACAAATGAGCTATGCCAACACCCTCTTCTCGACCGCTACCCAACTGGCCGTGGGGCTGGGCATCACGCTTGGCGCAATCGGGATCCGCATTGGCGAGCTTTTTAGCGAGATGCTGGAGATTAACGCGCTGCCCGGCATTAGCTTCCGGCTGGCGTTTGTGGTGATTGCGCTGATCTGCCTGGCAGGCATGTTCGATACGCTGCGGCTGACGAAAAACGCCGGTAGCGCCGTCTCGGGTAAGCAGGCATAAAAAAAGCCAGCTGCTGCTGGCTTTTTATTACTACCAACATATTAGCCAACAATACCGCGAACAAAGGCTTCGATCTCTTTGTCCTGGCAGTTTTCAAAGAAGCACTGCTGGAAGCGCTGACCCGTTACTGCGGTTTTCACCAGTTCCGGATCGATGGCGCGCAGCGTGTCGAGATAGTTATCTTTGACCACCGCCGCTTTCACCTGGTTAAGAATGCCGGCATTACGCACCTGCGGCTCTTTACGCTCTGGTGGATAGCCTTCGCCTTTACGCCCCGTGAAGGCTTTTTCAAAGATAAAGCGCACGTTCAGCTCTGCACCCCAGCCGAAGCCTTTCGCAAAAGGCAGCGCCAGCGCGTTACCGTTGTTAATCTGTGCAAACAGGAACGCATCTGCCGGATCGATGCAGTAGCCGCAGTTCACCCCCGGATGGATGTTCAGGGACATCAGTGCACCCTGGCCAGTGCCGCAGCCGGCGATAACAAAATCAACTGCTTTGGAGTTGAGCAGGATGCTCGCCATGATACCGAGGTGAATATAGGTCAGATGGTGATCTTGCTCATCGCTCATGCCGACGTTAAACACCGGGAAACCTTTCTCATCGGCAACGGCGTTTAATTCATTGAGGATGATGGCGTTTTTGCTCGCCTGGCTATTTTCCATCATCAGTGCAATTTTCATTCTTCATCTCCTGAATGCGTGGCGGGCTTTCCCGCGGTGAATAGCTAACCTTTTCAACCTTACTACCTAGCAAACAGACTTTCAAATTAACTGAAAAATAGTTTTAAAAAATAAAGATGGGCTCACAGTTTCGTCCTTTAACCGTTTTGCTGCATGGATTCACAACCTGAAAAAAAGCTTAGTCGCCCTGCTCTTCTTTTGACTAGACTGCAAGAAAAAGACGACAAACCATCAGTTCGAGGTTTAACTGTGAATTTGCGCCGCCCGACGCTTCGTTTCACCGCTTTGCGTGTCGCCATCCTGTTTATGACGACATTATGGACCCCCTGGCTACTTGCCAGCTCAGAGCCTGCCGCTGACGCAGTGCCGGTCTGGATCTACAATGCGGACAGCTTCGAATTCTGGCACACGCCGCAGGGTGAGGCGCGCGGGTTTTATCCCATACTCGTTTCCGCCCTTAATCAACGTTTTAACCTCAATCTGCAACTGCGTCCGATTTCCGGCAGTGAAATTGGCCAGCGTTTTAATACCGACGCTTATGGAGTCTATGTGGGCGTCTTGCGCACAGAACAGCGAGCCCGCACCAAACTCCTCTCCTCCCGGCTATTTGATAATGAAGTGGTAGCCGCCAGCCAGACACAGCAGATTAGTACGCTGGAGCCGTTACGCCATGCTCGCGTCCTGTTTCGCGAAAACGACGCTACCCTCGCAAGCGTGAAACAGCGCTACCCCGATCTCACCTTCCGCTCTCTGCGCGAGGTGGCCAGCAGCGATGAAGCGTTTCGACTGTTGAGCGAGAATAAAGCCGATTTCTACATTAACGACGCCAGCGAAATGGAGAATACGGCCCGCTATTATGTTATCTCCCGCCCCTTCCCCGAACTTCGAATTCCGGTAGTCATGGCCTTCAGCCCCGATCTGCGCCCGTTACGGGAGCAGGTCAACACGTTAATTAGCGAATGGTTTCGTAGCGGAAAGATGCGCCACCTGCTCGAAGAGAGTAAGCGCAATTATCTCCTGAGCCGTATCACGCTGTCTGAGGCCGAGCGCGACTGGTTACAGCAGCATCATTTACAGGTCTGGCTGCCCAAAAATGAGAACTACGCCCCGCTGATCTGGAGAGAGGGTCAGGGTTATCATGGCATCGCCCTCAATATGATCAACGACATGCGCGAACTGCTGGGGATGAAAGTGGACGTGCAGTTTATCGATGATTACGCAACTGCCCTGCGAAAGCAGCAGTGGCCGGTGCGGCTACTCAATATCACTGAGTCGAAAGGTGATAACCTCACCCAGGGGCAGATTGGGCCCACCATTCCCTGGCACAATGCGTATTACAATCTTATCGGCCACCCCTTTTTGTGGGATGAAGAGAGTATCCGTAATCAGCGTATCGGGGTACTCACGGGCTCCTTTGCTCAAACCTATCTGCAACGTCGCTTCGGCGAGGACGTGACGATCGTTAACCGCGCCTCTGTCGACCAGTTGATCGCTGCCATAGAAGATAAAGAGATAGATTATATTCTCGGCGACCTCAGTACGCTGGAATCCGCCCTTCGCGGAAATGAACTGTTCCGCGGCGTGCTCAAAGTGGCAGGGGTAACCCGGTCAGAGTTCGAGATCGGTCCCTGGGTCGCCCCCGACCATCCGCTGCATAATCTGCTGAGCCAGGTACAGCGGCTCTCCAGTTTCCGCACGCAGCTCGAACGGCAGGAAAAACCGGATACCTTACCAGAGCTGACGAAAAACAGCTGGAAGATGATCAGCGTAATACTGCTTATCGCCTCGCTATTCAGCCTCGGAATGCTGGTGATGATGTGGCGGCACATGCAGAAAAACCGGCTGGTCAATCGCAATATCGTGCAGGCGCTGGAGAAGGTCAACCGCGCACACGATGACGAAACCGGCAGCCATATTCAGCGGGTGGCGAAATATTGCGGGATGATGGCTCGTGAACTGGGCCTGCCCCGCCGTACTGTCCACGATATCGAACACTTCGCCTCACTCCACGACGTTGGCAAAATTGCGGTGCCCGATCGTATTCTGCGTAAACAGGGCAAACTCACCCCGGAAGAGTTCAGCGAAATGAAACTGCACGTGCTGAAGGGCTGGCGCGTTATTCAGGGGCTGGGACTGGGGCCCGTGGCGGAAAACATGATCCACTTCCATCATGAGAAGTGGGATGGCAGTGGCTATCCCCAGGGGCTACGCGGCGAGGAGATTCCAGTAGAGGCGCGTATTCTGGCGCTGGCGGACGTCTACGACGCCCTTCGTCAGAAGCGGATTTATAAACCCGCCTTCAGTCATGAAGAGGCCTGCGAGGTGATCCTCGCAGGCAACGGACGCCATTTCGATCCCATGCTGGTTCAGTTATTTCGCCGTCACCATCTGGCGTTTCAGGCCATCTTCGACAGCATGGCCGATTAACTATCAGTAAAGAAAGGGGATAAACCCCGGCTATTCAGGCCATTGCGCGCGCAGGGTCACGGTAGGATAAGCTATTTCACCTCATGCAGAGTGTTCCATGAAGAAAGTATGCCTTAGTGCCCTGCTCTTATTGCTGACGGGATGTAGCGTAACCCGGCAGGCGGAAGTGAGTCGCGTCGATGTGCCGCAGGGCCTCGTCTGGATGAATTACGGTCAGGCCGCACTGCAAAATGCCCGCTACGACGCTTATGTGACAAACGGCACCGCCACCCGCGAATGCCAGGCGATGGGCTATAACACGGCCATGGCCTACGGACAGCCGGTTAAAACCTGTAGCGTGATTAGCGGCTCGCTGTGCCTGAACGAAACGGTGACCATTCAGTATCAGTGTCAGGGCTTTGCCCCAAATCCGGTGACGGCCCCCGCTTATTATTAATCTGATTGCCAGTTTATCCGGCTGGCAATATTTCGATTAAACACGAAACAGAATAATTCTCATTAATATAATTTAATAAGCCTCAATGCGTGTTATTCCCATTCGTATTATGATCATTTAATTATTTATTTTAACTTTTGCAAATACATAAATAACAAATTATAGTGGCGTTCGCGTTGACCAATGAATAATAAAACGGAGCGACACCATGCTTAAACCTGAAATGATCGACAAGCTGAATGAGCAAATGAATCTGGAGCTTTTCTCCTCTCTGCTGTATCAACAGATGAGCGCCTGGTGTAGTTACCATAGCTTTGAAGGCGCTGCGGCTTTCCTGCGCCGCCACGCTCAGGAAGAGATGACGCACATGCAGCGCCTGTTCGATTACCTGACCGATACCGGCAGCCTGCCGCGCATCGCACCGGTCGCCTCGCCCGTCGCTGAATATGGCTCACTGGATGAATTGTTCCGTGCCACCTATGAACACGAGCAGCTGATCACCCAAAAAATTAATGAGCTGGTTCACTCTGCTATGATCGGCCAGGATTATCCCACCTTTAATTTCCTGCAGTGGTATGTCGCGGAGCAACACGAAGAAGAGAAACTGTTTAAATCTGTTCTCGATAAACTGTCGCTGGCGGGTAAATCGGGCGAAGGTCTGTACTTTATTGATAAAGAGCTGGCAACGCTCGACGCACAGAAATAATTATTCCGCGGCGCCTTCAACGGGCGCCGTTATTATTTTCAGTGCTTACATATCTTACTTTCGTCTGTTGTGAACCCCGACTCCAGCGGAATAAATTTCCCTTTCTCGGCCAGAAAAGCCACCAGCTCTGCCGCGGTCATCTGCGCGGCTGAACAGGTGTGAAAACGTGCCTCATCACCAAAACGCGCAATAATGGCCGCCACCAGGCTCTGCCGGGTGTAGCGCTCGCCGGATGCTATCATCATGGTTAATACTTCGTGACCGTGTATCGATGCCATAAACCCTCCAGATTAAAGCCGCAGCCTACCCGTTTCGCCCTACGCTTGCCTTGCGCTGGCGCAGGTTTACATGCAGCCTGCACAGCTGGTGCAGCGCCAGTCATGGCGATTTACGGCCTGATAAAACTGGCGGTATGAGCGGCTTTCCAGCGGTATGCCCTGGTCGTAAAAGAGGTCGGTTAGCCACTCCACGTTTGCAATGATCCACTCATCTTCTTCCAGACCCTGCGCAAAGGTCTCGTCCTCCGGATCAATGATGGAGTAAATGCCCCAGGTCCCCATCTCTTTTTCGCGTCGCGATTCGGGCAACGTCAGGGGCTGCCCTTGCCAGAGGATCGTCCAGTGTCCGTGACAGAGCAAATTACCTGAGCGGCTCCAGGATGCCTGAAATGGGTTGCTGTCCGTCATCACTACCTCATTTTTTTGATTATTTGCGGGATTTGTTTACGTTACGCCCGATTGTGCCGGGAAAACATTGTCCTTATGAAGTAGATGGATTTACCAAATTTGTTGGGCAAATGTCCGGAAAGTATCTCCGGCGAGTTTTTCCGTAAAAAAATAATTACAGAGCATGTAACGCCGGTTTGACGAGGCGGCACTTTTCCCTTACTCTGCGCCGCAGATTGGTTCGCGGTATGGCAATGCTGTAGAGGAAAGAGTGAAAAACAGAACGCTGGGAAGTATTTTTATCGTCGCCGGAACGACGATTGGCGCAGGAATGCTGGCAATGCCGCTGGCGGCTGCAGGAGTCGGGTTTGGCGTTACGCTGGCGTTGCTGGGCGGATTATGGGCGCTAATGTGTTACACCGCCTTGTTGCTGCTGGAAGTGTATCAACACGTTCCTGCCGATACCGGCCTGGGTTCGCTGGCGGGTCGCTATCTGGGCCGCTATGGTCAATGGCTTACCGGCTTTAGCATGATGTTCCTGATGTATGCCCTGACGGCGGCCTACGTGAGCGGCGCCGGCGAGCTGATTGCTTCCAGCATTAATGACTGGTTCAGTGCGGATATCGCCCCCTCTACCGGCGTGATCTTCTTTACGCTGATTGGCGGCGCGGTGGTCTGCGTGGGTACCGCCCTGGTGGATCTCTTTAACCGCTTCCTTTTTACCGCCAAAATTATCTTCCTGGTGGTCATGCTTGCCTTACTGGCGCCGCACATTCATCAGGTCAACCTGCTCACGTTACCGCTGGAAAAGGGGCTAGCGCTTTCGGCTATCCCGGTTATTTTTACCTCATTTGGCTTCCATGGTAGCGTACCCAGCATTGTCAGTTACATGAATGGCAACGTACGTAAGCTGCGCTGGATTTTTATCACCGGTAGCGCGATTCCGCTGATTGCCTATATTTTCTGGCAGCTGGTCACGCTGGGCAGTATTAACGCGCCTACCTTTATGGGGCTGATGGCCAACCATTCCGGGTTGAACGGTTTCCTGCAGGCACTGCGGGAAGTGGTTGCCTCACCGCACGTGGAACTGGCCGTGCATCTGTTTGCCGATCTGGCGCTGGCAACCTCGTTCCTGGGGGTGGCGCTGGGGCTGTTTGATTACCTTGCCGATCTGTTCCAGCGTAGCCGGTCCGCTGCCGGGCGGATACAGACCGGGGTCATCACTTTCCTGCCGCCGCTGGCGTTCGCCCTCTTCTATCCGCGCGGATTTGTTATGGCGCTGGGGTATGCCGGCGTCGCGCTGGCGGTGCTCGCCCTACTGCTTCCGTCGATGCTGGCATGGCAGAGCCGCAAACAACACGCTGCTGGAGGGTACCGGGTGCCAGGCGGGAAACCGGCGCTCTGTCTGGTCTTTGCCTGCGGGGTTGGCATTATTCTGGTGCAGCTGGCTATTGCTGCCGGGCTGTTACCGGAACCCGGATAAAATAAAAGGGCTCATTGTGATGAGCCCTCTTTATTAATGTAAGCAGCAGCTTTTAAACTTCTTACCGCTGCCACACGGACAGGGATCGTTACGCCCGACTTTGGTGCCATTAATCACCGGCTGCTGGCTTACTGGCTGCTGCGGATTCGCTGCCCAGTACGCATACAGACGCAGCGCCGCCGGGCGAATCTGCGCTACGCTTTCGTGGAACGCCTCTTCGGTCATCTCATCCAGACGGGAGAAGTTCTCTTCTGAGCCGTGCAGAGCAATAAGATCCAGATCGGCTTTCAGCGTTTCTGGCAGGGTTGACCAGTCGGTGAGTGCCACGCCGCGCATATAGCCGAAGCACCACTCTTCCACCACGGTATACTCCTGCCCATCCATCTCGTTAAAACCAAACATCGGCTCAAACTGATCCGGATAGTCGCTCAGCCGTTCAGCAATGTCGTTCATGTGCTTAAAGCTGAGGTTAATGAAACGGTTCATTTCGCGCTCATTTTTCCAGCGTGGAATGTTCTTCTCACCGCCCCATACGGCCACCAGCCAGCGATCCGGTTCAACCACTACCGGGCCGGAGAGCACGGCAGTCAGCATACCGTCGAGCTCTGAGACGTCCATAATCGATTCGTCGTCATGACCATAAGCCATTAACGTCTCTTCCAGCCACTCCATTTCGGATGCATTTAATGGGCCTTCGGACATGATTGCGCTACTCCTGAATAAAAATGTATTCCCTCGATCGTAACACATAACGCCCCACTACGGGCGCACGACCTTGCCTGGCTAACAGGGCCCCAAATCGTGACCGTTGCACAACTTACGGGCATTCATGTTAATGGGATGTGATCCCCGCTGGAATTTCACCTCGCCGCCTCAGGCGGCGTAAAACGGCGCTCTATACTTAGAATTGTCGGAACCCAGACGATGGGTTTACGACCTGGCAACAATTTTGCTTATTTTTTCCTCGCGGCGATCTCGCCTCAGGAAACCTCGCCGTCATAAGCAGAGCCTTGCTGGTCTGTCGTTCAGAGCTTTGTGTTCTCATTAATGTGTTGGTATTGGGTGCGCCATCCGGCGTTCGGCTACACAGGGTTGCGCAAAAACCGCTCAGAAAAGGTACATCATAATGTCGCTGAAACTAATCAGAAGTCCTCTTTCGCTGGTGTTGGCAGGTTGTCTGGTGACGGCATTTTCCGCCCAGGCAGATATCGTTATCGGTGTGGCCGGGCCCTTTACCGGCCCGAACGCAACCTATGGCGACCAATACTGGCACGGCGCAACCCAGGCCGCCGAAGATATCAATGCCGCAGGGGGGATCAACGGCGAGAAGATTAAGCTGGTACAGGGGGATGATGCCTGTGAACCCAAACAGGCCGTTGCCGTGGCTAACCGCCTCGTCGATCAGGATAAAGTGAAGGCCGTGGTCGGCCATTTCTGCTCTTCATCGACCATGCCGGCCTCCGAGGTATATAGCGATGCCGGCATCATCGCCATCACCCCCGGCTCTACCAACCCACTCATAACTGAACGCGGCATGAGCGATATGTTCCGCATGTGCGGGCGCGATGACCAGCAGGGTCAGGTGGCGAGTGACTTCATCATCGATAAGTTGAAAGCCAAACGCGTGGTGATCATTCACGACAAAGATACCTACGGACAGGGGCTGGCGGATGCGACAAAGGCCGCGCTGGCGAAACGCGGCGTGAAGGATGTGATGTACGAAGGGCTGTCGCGCGGTGAGAAAGATTTCAACGCGCTGGTCACCAAAATTGGCGCGCAAAAGCCAGACGTTGTCTTCTTTGGCGGCTGTCATCCTGAGGCCGGGCCGCTGGTGCGCCAGATGCGCGAGCAAGGGGTTCAGGCCAAATTCTTCTCCGGCGACTGTATTGTGAATGAGGAGATGGTTACCGCTGCCGGTGGCGCGCAGTATACCAATGGCATCTATATGACCTTTGGCAAAGATCCGCGTCTTATTCCGGATGGCAAAGCGGTTATCGAGAAGTTCCGTACCGCCAAATTTGAACCTGAGGGATACACCCTCTACGCCTATGCCTCTATTCAGGCCATTGCCGCCGCCTTTAAGGCCAGCGGTGGTCCCGACTCGGCCAAAGCCAGCGCCTGGCTGAAAGCGAACCCGGTGGAAACGGTCATGGGTAAAAAGGCCTGGGACGAGAAAGGCGACCTGAAGGTCTCTGACTACGTGGTCTACCAGTGGGACGATAAAGGCAAATACCAGGAAGTGCCGTAACGGGACGGCGTCACGCTCATCGTCGGCAGGAACCTCTGCCGACGCACGATAACCAGAGGGCCGCACTCCCTGCGGCCTGACACACGAGCGCGCGATGATGAGTACATTCTTTTTGCAACAGCTGGTCAATGGCCTGACGCTGGGTTCGGTCTACGGATTAATCGCCATCGGCTATACCATGGTTTACGGCATTATCGGCATGATCAACTTCGCCCACGGCGAGGTGTATATGATCTCCGCCTATCTTTGCGCTATCGGTCTCGCCCTCCTCGCCTTCTTTGGGCTGGAGTCCTTTCCTTTGTTGATCCTCGGCACGCTGGTTTTCACCATTGTGGTCACGGGGGTATATGGCTGGACCATCGAACGCATTGCCTATAAGCCGCTACGTAACTCTACCCGGCTGGCACCCCTGATCTCTGCCATCGGGATGTCATTGATCCTGCAAAACTATGCCCAGCTTAGCCAGGGGCCGCGCCAGCAAGGGGTCCCTACCATGCTGGACGGGGTCCTGCGTTTCCATATTGGCGAAGGCTTTGTGCAGATCACCTATACCAAAGTGTTTATTTTGATCGCCTCGTTTGCCGGCATGGCGCTGTTAACCTGGATCATCGCCCATACCCGGCTGGGCAGGATGTGCCGGGCGGTGCAACAGGATCGTAAGATGGCCTCGATTTTGGGTATCAATACCGACCGCATCATATCGCTGGTGTTTGTGATTGGCGCCGCGATGGCCGGCCTGGCAGGGGTATTGATCACCATGAACTACGGCACCTTTGATTTCTATGCCGGCTTCGTGATTGGGATAAAAGCCTTCACCGCCGCCGTGCTGGGGGGGATTGGCTCGCTGCCCGGAGCGATGCTCGGCGGACTCATTCTTGGGATTGCTGAAGCGCAGTTTTCAGGGATGGTGAACTCCGACTACAAAGATGTCTTCTCGTTTGGCTTGCTGGTGGTGATCCTGATTTTCCGTCCTCAGGGACTGCTCGGCCGCCCAGTTGTGGCTAAGGTGTGAGGGACGAACAATGGCTGGTGATTTCTCACTGAAGCGCTGTCTGCTGGATAGCCTGCTGGCAGGTATGATTGCCCTGATTATTTTTGGCCCCATCGTCGGCGTGGTGCTGGATGGCTACAGCTTTAATTTTGAAGGACGGCGGCTGGCATGGATTGTGGCGACCGTGGTGCTGGGACGATTTTTACTGAGCGCCTTTCTGATGACCGCCGCCGGCAAGCGCCTGTTAGCGCGCTTCGACACCGACAACGCCGGGGTCTATGTTCGCCCGCCGGGGTATAAAAGCCGCCTGCGCTGGATAATCCCCCTGCTGCTGGCCCTGGCCCTCTGCTTTCCCTTTATCGCAACCAAGTACCTGCTGACGGTGGCGATCCTTGGGTTGATCTACGTCCTGTTGGGGCTGGGGCTGAACATTGTGGTCGGGCTGGCGGGACTACTGGACCTGGGCTACGTGGCATTTTACGCCATCGGCGCTTATGGCCTGGCGCTGGGGTATCAATATCTGGGTCTGGGATTCTGGACGATGCTGCCGCTGGCGGCGCTGATGGCGGCCGCGGCCGGCGCGCTGCTCGGTTTCCCGGTACTGCGGATGCACGGTGACTATCTCGCCATCGTGACGCTCGGCTTCGGGGAGATTATCCGGCTTATCCTCAACAACTGGCTCAGCTTTACCGGCGGACCAAACGGTATATCTGCCCCGCCTCCGACCCTGTTTGGCCTGGAGTTCGGACGGCGTGCAAAGGATGGCGGCGTTCCATTTCACGAGTTTTTCCACCTCACCTATAACCCCAATCTGAAGTTCATCTTTATTTATGCCGTCCTCATACTGGTGGTGATGCTGGTTCTGTACGTCAAGCATCGGCTGACCCGCATGCCAATTGGCCGGGCGTGGGAAGCGCTGCGCGAAGATGAGGTGGCCTGCCGCGCGATGGGGTTGAATCACGTGCTGGTGAAATTGTCTGCCTTTACGCTCGGCGCCTCGACTGCCGGGATCGCAGGGGTGTTTTTCGCCACCTATCAGGGTTTCGTCAACCCCACCTCCTTTACCTTCTTTGAGTCGGCACTGATTCTCGCCATTGTTGTGCTGGGTGGGATGGGATCGACGCTGGGTGTGGTGCTGGCGGCATTTGTTCTGACCGTCACCCCTGAACTGCTGCGCAGCTTCGCCGAATATCGCGTCTTGCTGTTTGGCATGCTGATGGTGGTGATGATGATCTGGCGGCCACGGGGCCTGATTCGCATCAACCGCAGCGGTTACGCCCCGCGCAAGGGAGTAGCACCATGAACGGGACCATACTGAACGTGGAGCACCTGATGATGCACTTTGGTGGTATCAAGGCGCTTAATGACGTGAATCTCGAGGTGCAGCGCGGATCCATTACCGCGCTTATCGGCCCCAACGGCGCCGGAAAAACCACCGTGTTTAACTGCCTCACCGGTTTTTATAAAGCGTCGGGCGGGAGCATTCTCTTTCATACCCGCCAGAGATCCACCAATGTGATTCAGGTGCTGGGGCAGAAGTTCCAGCCCGGCGACTGGATCAACCCGGCCCAGTTGGGGCAACGGCTGTTCTTTAAAATGTTTGGTGGTACCCATCTGGTCAACCGCGCCGGACTGGCGCGTACCTTTCAAAATATTCGCCTGTTTCGGGAAATGTCAGTGGTAGAGAACCTGCTGGTCGCGCAGCATATGCGCGTTAACCGCAATCTTCTGGCGGGGGTGCTCAATACCCCTGCTTACCGCCGGGCAGAGAGCCAGGCGCTGGACCGGGCCTTTTACTGGCTGGAGGTGGTGGATTTGGTGGATTGCGCTAACCGGCTGGCGGGCGAGATGTCTTACGGCCAGCAGCGGCGCCTGGAGATCGCCCGCGCCATGTGCACCGGCCCGGAACTCATCTGTCTGGATGAACCCGCTGCCGGGTTAAACCCGGTGGAAACCCGTGCGCTGAGCAAAATTATTCGCTTTTTGCGCGACCATCACCACATTACGGTCCTGTTGATTGAGCATGATATGGGGATGGTGATGGAGATCTCCGATCATATTATTGTTCTGGACCATGGAGATGTGATTGCCCAGGGGAAACCTGACCAGATACAGCATGATGAAAAAGTGATTGCTGCGTATCTGGGCACCGATGAATCCGAGGTGAATCTATGAGCCTGCCGATGCTGGAGTTTCGGGAAGTCGACGTTTTCTACGGCGCGATTCAGGCGTTAAGGCAGGTGTCGCTGCAGGTTAATGCGGGGGAGACCGTGGCGCTGATAGGCGCGAACGGCGCCGGAAAGTCGACGCTGTTGATGTCCATCTTTGGCCAGCCGCGTATTCGTCAGGGGCAGATCCTCTTTTGTGGCGAGGATATCAGCCATAAATCTACACACTACGTTGCGTCGGGCGGCATCGCTCAGGCACCGGAAGGACGGCGGATCTTTCCGGATATGACCGTTGAAGAGAACCTGCTGATGGGCACCATTCCGGTGGGGAATCAGTATGCGGCCGAGGATCTGCAAAGCATGTTTGACCTCTTCCCGCGCCTGAAAGAGCGGCGTAGGCAGCGGGCCATGACCATGTCCGGCGGCGAACAGCAGATGCTGGCCATCGCCCGGGCGTTAATGAGCCGTCCCAAATTGTTGCTGCTGGACGAGCCCAGCCTCGGCCTCGCCCCTATCGTGGTGAAACAGATATTCCAGACGCTGCGCGAGCTGGCCCGCAACGGGATGACAATCTTCCTGGTTGAACAGAATGCGCACCATGCCCTGAAGTTGTCCGATCGCGGCTATGTAATGGTTAACGGGCAGATTCGCCTGAGCGGCAGCGGTGAGGCGCTGTTAGGGGACCCGGAGGTGAGAAAAGCGTATCTGGGTGGGGTGTAACAAAAACAAAAAAACCACCCGGAGGTGGTTTCACGACACTGCTTATTGCTTTGATTATTCTTTGTATCCCATGGTACCCGGAGCGAGACTTGAACTCGCACAGCGCGAACGCCGAGGGATTTTAAATCCCTTGTGTCTACCGATTCCACCATCCGGGCTCGTGAAGAAAGTGGAGGCGCGTTCCGGAGTCGAACCGGACTAGACGGATTTGCAATCCGCTACATAACCGCTTTGCTAACGCGCCTTAAATCTTCTGTCTTTCGACGGCATCCGCAACTGCCGATGCACTTAATTTGGAGCGGGAAACGAGACTCGAACTCGCGACCCCGACCTTGGCAAGGTCGTGCTCTACCAACTGAGCTATTCCCGCAATCATCAAGTCATTCGCTAATCACTTGATTTTGCTATCGACTGGCTAGCTGTGCCGCCGTTCGATGCGTTGCATTCTACTTATATGACGTTTTGAGTCAACGTTAATTTTCATCAGCATTGTTCGTTTGCTGAAAATTACGGCGAAACGATCACTGTTCAAGCAAATCGCCACGTGCGGCGTTCAAATACTGCAACATAGACCAGAGCGTGAGCACCGCTGCCACCCACAGCAGACCGATGCCGGCCCACTCTACCCAGGCGTTCGGACGCCACAGCATCCAGACCAGCGAGGCCATTTGCGCAGTGGTTTTCACTTTGCCAATCCAGGAGACCGCCACGCTGCTGCGCTTGCCCATCTCAGCCATCCACTCACGCAACGCCGAGATGATAATCTCGCGGGCAATCATGGTTGCGGCTGGCAAGGTCACCCACCAGCTGTGATAGTGCTCGGCGACCAGCACCATTGCAATGGCGACCATCACTTTATCAGCCACCGGGTCAAGGAACGCGCCGAAGCGGGTGCTCTGATTCCAGCGGCGCGCCAGATAGCCGTCAAACCAGTCGGTGACGGCGGCGACAAGAAAAATAAGTGCACATGCGAATGGCGCCCAGATGAAGGGCAGATAAAACGCCACTACAAAGAACGGGATAAGTACGACACGAAAAAGCGTGAGTAGCGTTGGAATATTTAATCGCATAGTGACGGTAACTGTTTGTTGGCAGTAAATATTAGCTCTATGTTGCTACAGAGCCCTCAATGTTTCAACGAGTAGTAGATCTTTTCTGCCAACGCTTGCGAAATACCCGGCACTTTTGCAATTTCCTCAACGCTGGCGTTGAGTAAACCTTGCAATCCGCCCATATATTTCAACAACATCTGGCGACGTTTTGGCCCAACGCCCTCAATGGTCTCCAGCGTACTGGTATTTTTGACCTTCGCCCGCTTTTTACGGTGACCACCGATCGCATGATCGTGCGACTCATCGCGAATGTGCTGGATGACGTGCAGCGCCGGTGAGTCCGGCGGCAAGCTGAATCCCTCCCCTTCCGGCTCCAGGAATAGCGTCTCCAGGCCCGCCTTGCGATCGGTACCTTTGGCGACACCCAGCAGCAGAGGATGATGCTTATCCCAGCTGACGTCCAGTTCGGCAAACACCGTTTTCGCCTGGCCTAGCTGCCCCTTGCCACCGTCAATCAAGATAACATCCGGGATCTTGCTCTCTTCAATCGCTTTACCGTAGCGGCGGCGCAGGACCTGATTCATGGCAGCGTAATCATCACCCGGAGTGATGCCAGTAATATTGTAGCGGCGATATTCTGCGCGCAGAGGGCCGTTGGCATCAAAGACCACACAGGATGCGACGGTCTGCTCGCCCATGGTGTGGCTGATGTCGAAACACTCCATGCGTTTCACTTCCGGCAATTTCAACACCGTCGCCAGCGCGGCAAGACGCTGATGAACTGTAGATTGCTGTGACAGTTTGGTGGTCAGCGCCGTGGCCGCGTTGGTTCGTGCCAGCTTAAGATAACGGGCCCGATCGCCGCGTGGACGGGTCTGCACATTTACGCGACGCCCGGCCAGCTCAGAGAGCGACTCTGCTAACAGCGTTTTATCGGTAAGGTTGAAATCGAGTAAGATTTCCGAGGGGAGCGTACGCATCTGGCTTCCCTGCAGATAGAACTGCCCGACAAAGGTTTCGACCACTTCACCCAGCTCGGTGCCACCCGGTACTTTTGGGAAGTAACTCCGGCTGCCCAGCACTTTACCCTGACGAATAAACAGCACGTGGACGCAGGCCATGCCCGCATCAAACGACACGCCAATAACATCCAGATCGTCACCATTATTGGAGACGAACTGCTTCTCTGTGACCCGGCGCACGGCCTGAATCTGATCGCGAATGCGCCCTGCCTCTTCGAAGGCCAGCGCCTGGCTCGCTTTTTCCATCCGCTCAATAAGCTGCGTGAGCACCTGGTCATCTTTACCGGCCAGGAACAGCCGCACGTACTCCACCTGCTGCGCATACTCCTCTTCGCTGACCAGCCCGGCGACGCAGGGCCCCAGGCAGCGACCAATCTGATATTGCAGACACGGGCGCGAGCGGTTACGGTAGACGCTGTTTTCGCACTGGCGAACCGGGAAGATTTTTTGCAGCAAAGCGAGCGTTTCACGCACTGCGTAACCATTCGGGAACGGACCGAAATACTCCCCTTTCGCATGCTTTGCACCGCGGTGCATCGCCAGGCGCGGGTGAGTGTCGCCGCTGAGGAAAATAAACGGATAGGATTTGTCGTCGCGCAGCAGTACGTTGTAGCGAGGTTGATAGAGCTTGATGTAGTTATGTTCAAGCAGCAGCGCTTCCGTCTCCGTATGGGTGACGGTTACGTCAATTTGCTGGATTTGCGCGACGAGCGCTTCCGTTTTACGGGACGCAAGATTGCTACGGAAATAGCTGGAAAGACGCTTTTTAAGGTCCTTCGCTTTACCGACATAGATAACCGTACCGCCAGCATCGTACATCCGGTAAACGCCGGGCTGGCTGGTCACGGTTTTCAGAAATGCACTGGATTCAAACACATCACTCACTGACTGGTTAAGGTCTCTGCATTACACAGACCATGGCGAATGGCCAGGTGAGTGAGTTCGACATCACCATGAATGTTCAGTTTACTGAACATACGATAGCGGTAGCTGTTCACCGTTTTCGGGCTGAGATTAAGCTGCTCGGAAATCTCATTCACCTTCTGGCCTTTGGTTATCATCAGCATAATCTGCAATTCGCGCTCAGACAAACTGGCAAAGGGTGATTCGGTCTTTTCTGGCTCAATCTGGCTTAGCGCCATCTGTTGCGCAATGTCAGAGGCAATATAGCGCTGTCCGGCGTGAACAGAGCGAATGGCGTTGACCACCTCTTGCGGCGCAGCGCCTTTGCTTAAATAACCTGCAGCACCTGCCTGCATAACACGCGCAGGAAGGGGGTTCTCGGTATGCACCGTCAGCATAATGACTTTGGTGTCTACAAAGGCGCGGGCGATTTTTCGGGTTGCTTCAAGCCCGCCGATCCCAGGCATATTCATATCCATCAGGACAACATCGGCGGTATTGGCGCGGCACCATTTTACGGCGTCTTCACCGCAGCAGGCCTCACCGGCAACTTTAATACCCTTAATATCTTCCAGAATGCGTCGTATCCCTGCGCGCACCAGTTCGTGGTCATCAACAAGAAGGACGTTGATCAATGGAAAGTCTCCAGAATAGGGATAACGCTATGGAATGCTAATGTCGTATATATTACCGTTTTTTACCTCAACTTTAAAACGTTAAAAATGCAGATAAGCGATACCGAACAAATTTTTGGAAATTAACCTATACAGTAACTGGAAACGATAAGAAGGCACTTCAACGCTTGTCGCTAAATTTTAGCTCCCTTTTTTCAGAAGGTTACAATTGTTCAGGCGGGGTTGCGTTCACCAATATAATTTTCAAATTTTTGTAACAATAATTAACTGCATTAAAACTGGCGGTATATGTTAATTGTCAGTAAAAGCAAGATGAAGTTTATGCTTATTGATTGTTTATTCAATTAAACCGCATGCCAAAAGTACAAAAAACAACCGCTGCATTTTTTTGTCAAGCTTGTGGTATACTCCGCCGCCTTAACTAAGGTCTAAGCGCGTATGCGCCGTTTTTATAATGAGGAAAATGAATGAGCACACCTGATTTCGCCACTGCGGAAAATAACCAGGAACTGGCGCAGGAAGTCTCCTGTCTGAAATCCCTTCTGACCCTGATGCTTCAGGCAATGGGCCAGGCTGATGCGGGTCGTGTGATCCTTAAGATGGAAAAGCAGATCGCGCAAATGGAAGACCAGGCTCAGGCCGACGTATTTTCCAGCACGGTTAAGCAGATTAAACAAGCTTACCGTCAGTAAAAACAAAAACGGCTGAACGCATTGCATTCAGCCGTTTTTTCGTCTGGCACGCAGAACGTCAGAACGCGTCAGATAATGCCCGTCGCCGCCGCATAACAGGCTATCTGCGTTTTGTTTGGCGCATTGAACTTCTTCTGCATATTCTTCTGATGGAAGTTCACCGTATTTTCAGAAATAGAGAGAATAATCGCTATTTCTGCTGAGGTTTTTCCTTCCGCCGTCCATTTCAGAATCTCTTTCTCGCGCTTGCTGAATTTCATCTCTGGCGGCATCACCATTTCATGTTCCAGACGCAACAGGGTGGTCAGCGCCATCTGCACCAGCATTTGCAGACGCAACTCCAGCTCTTCTTTGCTGAATCTATTAATGCCTTGCACCGTGCTGGAGACGGACAGAAAACCGAGCGCATGATTCGGTAACATCAGGCACTGGGTAATTCCCCTGCGCAGCCCATGCTCCCGTGCGCCATCCCATAGGGGTTGCGCATCGGCAAACAGCGCGTCATTCCAGGGAAGATGGCCGTGCACAAAATTCTCTGGTTTGAGTACCGGATCGATGGCGAAATAATTCTCCGCCTGATAATGCGATAGCCATTGCGCCGGATAATTACTCTGCAATGAGAGTTTAGGCCGGGTAAACGGCACGGGATGACGGACACAAAGCGAAAAATAATCGAACTCTAGTGCCTGTGTTTGTCGCAGAAGTTCGGAATATACCTGATCGGCCGAAGTCATTTCCTGAAACCGAAGATAGCAATCCCGTCGCCATGTGAAAAAGTCTGAATCCTTCATACTTACGGAATGAAGCCCCTGTAAAAGATAATCATTATTATGGATTGATTAAACTAACACATAAATCTTATTTATATGTGTAAAATATCGACCACAAGGGAAATTTGTACAGAATTTATGTGGTTACAGCAATTCAGACAGAATAAAACAATATATGTAAAGACTTTCAGGGGGAATTATTTGCTCCAGATAATGTTTCTGGAGCAAAAAAGAACAAAGATTCTACTGAAGAAGGAATTTTTCCAGGAACTGTCGGGTACGCGGCTGTTGCGGATCGGCGAATAACGCTTTTGCCGGCCCTTGCTCAACAATACGCCCCTGATCCATAAAGATAGCCCGGTCCGCCACGTCACGGGCAAAGCTCATCTCATGGGTCACAATCACCAGCGTGCGCTTCTCCTGAGCCAGTTGACGGATGGTATTTAATACCTCCCCCACCAGCTCTGGGTCGAGTGCGGATGTGGGTTCATCAAACAGAATCACCTCCGGGCGCATTGCCAGCGCGCGGGCAATAGCCACGCGTTGCTGCTGCCCGCCGGAGAGACGGCGCGGATAACTGGTCTCTTTCCCTGATAGTCCCACCTTGGCCAGCAGTTCGCGGGCGCGGGTTGTCGCCTCCTCTTTCGGCTCACCTTTTACGATAACCGGCCCTTCTATGATGTTCTCCAGCACCGTGCGATGAGGGAACAGATTGAAGCTCTGGAAGACGAAACCCACATGCTGGCGCAGACGGCGAATTAGCCCCTTCTGTTGCCCCATGGGTTTACCGGTATCAATAGTGATATCCCCTACCCGGATGGTGCCGCCTTCTGGCTGCTCCAGCAGGTTTATGCTGCGCAGTAAGGTAGTTTTACCTGAGCCGCTGGGGCCGATAATGGCCACCACTTCGCCCTGCTGCACCTCCAGATCGATACCATGCAGTACCGTTTGACCGTGGAATTTTTTAACCAGGTTTTTGACTTCGATAGCACTCATTTCGGATCACGCTCCTGGCGGTTCAGCTGGTTTTCAAAGTAATTTTGCAGCGCGGAGAGAACCGTCGCCATCACCCAGTAAATCAGAGAGGCCGCCAGATACATGGTGAATACCTCCAGCGTACGCGACGTAATCAGCTGCGCCTGACGGAACAGTTCCGGCACCTGAATCGTGGCCGCCAGCGACGTATCCTTCACCAGGCTAATAAAACTGTTGCTAAGCGGCGGTAATGCTACGCGCGCCGCCTGCGGTAAAATCGCCCTGCGCAGCGTCTGCCACGGCGTCATCCCGATACTGGCTGCGGCTTCCCACTGCCCTTTATCAATAGACGAAATGGCGGCACGGAGTGTTTCAGAAGTATATGCCGCCGTGTTAAGCGATAACCCAATCATGGCCGCCGGGATGGGATCCAGCTCAATACCAAACTGCGGGAGACCGTAATAGATCATAAACAGCTGGGCAATCAGCGGCGTGCCGCGGAAGACTGAGATGTAAAAACGCGCCAGCCAGCGCACCGGCAGAATCGATGACATGCGCATCAACGCCAGTATAAAGCCCAGCAGCAACCCAAAGAACATGCCGCCGATACTCAGTTGCAGCGTAAATACCGCCCCTTTGAGCAAGAAGGGCAAGGAGTCGATAACCAGTTGGATACTTTCTTGCATTCGAATTTTTCTACCCGCAGTTAAACATGAGGATGGTAGGCAAAAAGAGCCGGCGCTCCGCCAGTATGGACAAACAAAATAGGCCCTTCATCCTTAAAGCGTTTCTGGCTAATCCCATCGATAAGCCCTGCCATGGCTTTGCCCGTATAGACCGGGTCGAGCAGGATACCTTCCAGGCGCGCCAGCAGTTTGACGGCTTCCATCCCCTCATCATTCGGCGTGCCATAGCCTGGCGCAAAGTAGTCATCCCAGAGCGTGATGTCCGCGCTGGCCGTGACTTCCAGCGCTTGCGCCACCGCCTGTTGCAGCGTGACCACTTTCGGTTTTTGATCCGCAATGCTGCGCGAGACCGTCACGCCAATGAGCTCAACCTGCGGCATAAGCTGTTCCAGCCCTACCGCCAGCCCGGCATGCGTGCCCGCGCTACCCGAGGCCACCACTACCGACGAAATCCCTACCGCACCTTCACACTGCTGGGCAATTTCCAGCGCGCTCTCCACATAGCCCAGCGCGCCCAGTGCGTTTGATCCGCCAACGGGAATGACATAAGGTCGGAACCCCTGCGCTTCAACGCGGGTGGCCAGTTCATCAAGCTGCGTGACAGGGTCGTGCAGGGCATCGCACATTTCAATCTGCACATTAAACAGGTCGAGCAGCAGGCGGTTGCCGTTGGTGAGATAGTTTTCCGCGCGGGTGCCAATCGGATTTTCCAGCAAGGCCACACAGTGTAGTCCCAGCTTCGCGGCGACGGCCGCGGTCTGACGGACGTGGTTCGACTGAATAGCGCCGGCGGTGATGAGCGTATCGGCCCCCTCACGCAGGGCTTCAGCGGCCAGAAACTCCAGTTTGCGCAGTTTATTACCGCCCATTGCCATTGGAGTCACATCGTCCCGTTTGATCAGTATGTCGCGGCCCAGGTAATCCGATAAGCGAGGTAGATATTCGAGCGGCGTCGGTGCGCCAATAAATTCCAGACGCGGATAACGCGTTAAGTTTTGCAATGACATGGATTCCCCCGGCGGGTCTGTTTAATCTGTTATTATTTATTATGCACGTAGATCGGCAGGAAATAAAAAAGGCGCTGAATAAGCGCCTTTTTCTGAGCAAATACTTATTGGGTGACGTCTGCGCCGAACCACTTCTCAGAGAGTTTCTTCAGCGTGCCATCTTTCTGCATATCGGCAATCGCGCCATCGATGGCTTTCACGAGGTCTTCATTGTCTTTACGCACGGCAACACCGGATTCCTGACGGGAGAACGCGTCACCGGCCACTGCCAGGGTGTCTTTGGTTTTCTTCACCAGATCCAGCGCAGCAAGACGGTCAACAAGGATGGCGTCGATACGGCCTACGCGCAGATCCTGGTATTTAGTCGGGTCATCATCATAAGTGCGGATATCCACGCCCTGTACGTTCTGGCGCAGCCACTCTTCATAGTTAGTGCCCAGACCAACCCCCACTTTCTTGCCTTTCAGGTCGGCGGCGGTTTTGATGCTGCCTTCATTCCCTTTCTTCACCAGCGCCTGAATACCTGAGACGGTATAAGGCGTCGAGAAGTCATACTTCTTCTTACGCTCGTCAGAGATGGTGACCTGGTTTATCACCACGTCGATACGTTTAGAGTCCAGCGATGCCAGCATCCCGTCCCACTTGGTCGGCTTCAGCGAGGCTTTGACCCCGAGATGCTTCGCCAGCTCCTCGGCAAACTCCACTTCAAACCCGGTCAGTTTACCGTCGTCACCCTGGAAGCTAAACGGAGGATAAGTACCTTCCAGCCCAACCAACAGCGTACCGCGCTCTTTGACTTTATTTAACAGACCTTCGGCGGCGAAGGTTTTGACACTCATACCCGCAACCAGCGCCACGGCCATAACACCCATCAGCGCCTGACGACCCAGAAGTGCTAATTTCATAAGTACCCCGATATAGTGGAATTTTGACTGTAGTGTAGGGCGTTTGGCCCACAGGTCAAACACGACTGCGCTACATGTTATTCATTTTTAATATATATCAGAAGTTGTCTCGAGGAGGACTTTCTGCTTCTGCACCGCCGGCATTTGCGCCTTAAACTGTGCATATTTACGCAGCGCAATTCGGTAGTTGTTGGTGCTGGTGACGGGCAGCCACGGCTCCAGATTTTCATCCAGTAAACCGCTCTTCAGCAGATCGCGAGAAATCGCTTGTGTGGTCAGATGCTGGCCAAGACGACGCAGGCGCACGACATATTCGCGGACCGTGCCGTGGCTCATCTCGGTTTGCTCAAACAGGAACTGTTTGAAGCCGATAATATCAAAAAAGTCGCTCTGTTCTTTGCAGTGAAGATCGCCGCAGAAACGACATAACGCCACCCACTCTTTCTGCTCTTCTTGCCACGCGGCTTCGTCCATCAAGGTATCGAGGCGGGAAATCGCAATCTTGTTCACGATCTCACCGCGACGAACCAGCGTGATGCGGTCGAGCAATTTATGGCAATGGGCGCAATGCGTCTGGCTGTGTTTAAAGTCTTTCAGATAGCGGCTTAAAGGCCGTCTTTTAGATTGCTGCACCGTCATGATAACTCCTGGTTGTCAATACGTTGTGCGGCACTTTTCGGATGAAATGAATCACCTATAACTTACCCAGTTTGGTACGTAAGCGTTTAATGGCCTGACTGTGCAGCTGACTTACCCGTGACTCCCCGACTTCCAGTACCGCGCCAATCTCTTTGAGATTGAGCTCTTCCTGGTAATAGAGCGTCAACACCAATTGCTCACGTTCCGGTAAAGCTTCTATCGCTTCCATTACGCGCTGGCGTAAATTGCCTTCAAGTAATTGGTGTAACGGGTTTTCCTGCTGATGATCTTCAGTCACGAGCTCGATGCTATCGCCATGCTCTTCACGCCACTCGTCATAAGAGAAGAGTTGGCTATTATTGGTATCGAGCAACATCTGGCGATATTCGACAACAGCAATACCCAGACGCTCCGCCACTTCGGTTTCGGTTGCGTTACGTCCAAGCTCCTGTTCCAGCTGTCCCATCGCCTGCGCCACTTCGCGTGCGTTACGTCGGACGCTGCGCGGCACCCAGTCCCGGCTGCGCAGTTCGTCCAGCATCGCACCACGAATACGCTGTACTGCGTAAGTAGTAAATGCCGTTCCTTGCAGAGCGTCGTACCGGTCAACTGCATTCAATAACCCGATACCGCCCGCCTGTAGCAGATCGTCCAGTTCCACGCTCGCCGGCAACCGCACCTGTAGGCGCAATGCTTCGTGACGCACTAGTGGTACATAACGCTGCCACAGCGAGTGTTTATCCATTACACCTTCAGCGGTATAGAGTGAATTCACGATAAACAGCCCTGCGTTAATTGAGTTATCGGCATGATTATCCGATTCTGCAGGGCGTTCAATTGGATGAATAGTGGGTGAAATGAGGGGTTATTTAGAGTAATAAAGATATACCAAGATAGTAAACCATTGTTGTATATAGCTATTCTAATTTTTCAGTAACAATTCTGGCAGCAATTTGTCGCTAAAGCTGAATTCCGCTTCCAATAAACCCGTCTGTTTTGTTACGTCTCGCTTTAATATATCTCTTACAAACCTAATGCCAGCACAGGATTTATTGAAGAAAAACCCGCCTTTTCCAATCCGCTAATTAACGAGAAAAAATGACGGCTATTCCTTCCCTGAAAGGTCTCGCGCCTGGTTTATATTAGGCCCAAAGTATTAATTCAGGCATCCTGGCAGTCAGAGAGCAAGGTTGCGGCGAGGCTCACTCAGCCTTAAGGCGTTGGGGATAAGATGAAACTGGCAATTTATGGCGCAGGTGGCCTCGGCAGAGAAGTGCTTGAACTGGCACAAGAGATAAACGCTACGGAATTGCGCTGGGATGCTTTATGTTTTATCGAGGATAATCCCCGGGCCGATCAAATGAACGGCTGTCCCGTTGCCCCCCTGCACGCGCTGATACCCGACGAATATGAAATCGTCATCGCCGTAGGCGAACCCTCATTGCGTCACACTCTGGCACAACGGGTCATTGAGAGCGGGTTCAGGTTGGCCACGCTTGTTCATCCCGGTGCCCGCCTGAGCGCCTCCTGTACCCTCGGAGAGGGATGCGTAATCAGCTATGGTGCCTTCATCTCTTGCGACACCGTCATTAGCAATAATGTGCATCTTCAGCCTAATGCCAGCCTGGGACACGATTGCCATATAGGGCAGGACTCCATTATCTCTTCTTATGCCAATCTTGCGGGTAAATGCAGGATCGGCGAACGCGTCTTTATTGGTATGAACGCCGTTATCCGTGAAACCACATCCATTGGTGATGACACTATTGTCAGTATGGGAGCCGCCGTTTTTAACGACATCGCACCCGCAATGATTGTGATGGGTAATCCGGCGCGGGCGATTCGTCCGAATATGGATAATAAAGTATTTAAGTAGACCCTATTTTCTGGCGCCCAAAATAGCCTTCCCTTTTTGGCTATAACCCGGTCGCCTAACACATTTAGCTATTAAAAATTTCCTCGCCATCCTGGAGAAAAATGATGTCAAATTTGGAAACTTATAACCGTATCTTCACTGAAACCTTTGAAGTACCAGAAGATATTTTGGTTGGCTATAAATATCAGGATACCCCATCCTGGGATTCCGTCGGTCATATGACCATGATTGCATCACTTGAAGATGCCTTTGACATCATGATGGACACAGATGACATCATTGAATTCGCGTCATGGGAAAAGGGCAAAGAGATCCTGAAAAAATACGATGTAGAAATTCAGGGCTAAGTGATGATGCTTCACGCAAAAACGGCTGTGATCACAGGGTGTTTGCAGGGTATCGGTAAAGCTACGCTGGAAACCTTCGCCCGTTCGGGTGCGACAGTATTTGCTTGCTGCCAGGCCCCCGAGCCTGCCTTTACTGATTTCATCACAGAAATTAGCGAGAAATATCAGGCGGAAATCATTCCGATCTATTTCGACCTGCAGGATAACGAGGCAATAAAACAAGCCGCAATGACCATTCAGAAGACCAAAAAAAAGGTAGATATTTTGGTCAATGTGGCTGGTGCTAATTTTGATGCCAATTTCCAGATGGTCACGCTCGAACAGTTGCAAAAGACGTTTACTATCAACTTCTTCTCGCAAATCGCTTTTACGCAATATATTGCCCGTATCATGCTGCGCCAGAAAAAGGGCAGCATTATCAATATTTCCAGTATCTCTGCCCTTGACGGAAATCCGGGTCAATTGGCTTATGCCAGCGCAAAAGCCGCGTGGATTGCAGCCACCAAAACACTGTCTGCTGAGCTCGGCCCGCAGGGCGTGCGAGTTAACGCCATCGCGCCAGGCGTGATTAGTACAGCAATGACAGCCGCACTCTCAGAAGAAGTTATGGCACGGCAAATGGCGCGTTGCGAATTAAAACGCCCGGGTTTGCCTGAAGAAGTGGCGAACACGTTGCTGTGGTTGGCGTCCGATGCCTCCAGTTATACCACCGGGCAGGTTATCCGCATCGATGGCGGAATGGGTTGAGGGAAGCAGAAATGTTGATGCAGGGTAAAACCGTTTTAATTACTGGCTGCCGCCGCGGCATGGGTCTCGCTATGGTCGAGGTATTTGCCGCCAATGGCGCAAACATTTACGCCCATGCGCGGAAAGCTGATGATGCGTTTATTGAGAACATGGCGGCTATAGCAGACCGCCACCAGGTGGCGATCTGGCCTGTCTGTTTCGATATGACCGATTATGGCGCAATGAAACTGGCCATCAAAAACATCATGTCCGACAAGCGCCCGCTGGATGCGGTGATCAATAACGCCGGCATCACGTTGAATAGTCTGTTCCAGATGACCAGTGAAGCGCAGCTCCGTGAACAGTTTGAGGTGAACTTCTTCTCTGTTTATCTTTTCAACCAGTACATCGCCAGATTGATGGTTCGCAATCAGCGCGGCAGCATTGTAAATATCGCCTCGACGGCTGGGGAAGATGGTAATCCGGGTAAATCTGCCTACGGCGCATCAAAAGCCGCGCTTATTGCGATGACAAAATCCATCGCGGCGGAGCTGGGTGAAAAAGGGATCCGCGCCAACTGTATCGCGCCCGGCATTACGGATACGGATATGCTGCTGACGATGCCCGATCACGTGGTGGAAGAGGCCAAAAATAGCGCCGATCTGCGACGCGCAGGTACTCCGGCAGAAATTGCAGAGGCTGCACTGTTCCTGGCAAGCGATCTCTCGTCCTACATTACCGGCCAAACGATCCGCGTGGATGGCGGTTTGAAATGATACATACGCACTCAGAGACAGAAAACGCCGCGCGTCGTATTAGAGAGCAAATTTTGCGCGTGGCTCATCATGCCCCAAGCGATGGTGTGCATATCTCGCCTGCCCTTTCGATGGTGGATATCCTCAGCGTTCTGTACGGCGAAGTCATGCGCTATGAAGCCAAAGACATCACCCGCTCAGATCGCGATGTTTTTATTCTGAGTAAAGGCCACGCCGCGTTGGGTCTTTACGCCACGCTGTGTGAGTTTGGCATCATGACCGAAGAGCAGCTCAACACCTTCGAGTTGAACGGTTCTGTCCTGCAAGTGCATCCCACCAAGCATCCCGAATACGGCATCGACTTTTCCGGCGGTAGTCTGGCTCAGGGACTCTCCTTTGCCACGGGGCTGGCGCTGGGCCGCCGTCTTAAAGGCGAACCCTGGCATACGTATGCCTTAGTGGGAGATGGCGAGTGCAATGAAGGCGCCATCTGGGAATGTGCTTTCATGGCCGCGCATCATCACGTGGATAACCTGACGCTGATTGTCGATCGTAATGGTTTACAGTCTGATGGTCACACTGAAGATGTCATGCGCATGGATCTCGAAGCCCTCTGGCGCGCCTGCCACTGGGAAACCCTTGTCTGTGACGGACACGATCTGCGGGAACTGGCTGACGCTTTTGCGCAGCCGCACAACGGCAAACCCAAGGTAATTATTGCAGATACCATCAAGGGTAAAGGCGTGTCCTTCATGGAGAATAATAAAGAGTTTCACCGCAATCGCATTTCAGCACAACAGCTCAGCGATGCGCTCGTTGAACTTAATGGGGCACACCATGCTTGAGTTTAAACCTGCCACCATCCGTTCATGGTCCATGCTCGGCTCACGCGGCACCTTTGGCATGGCGCTGCTGGAACTGGCACGCGAACACGAAAACATCGTGGCCCTTTCCGGCGATCTGTGTAAGTCCTCCGGTCTTGACCGCTTCACTACCACCTTCCCTGAGCGCTTCTTCAACGCCGGGATTGCCGAACAGAATATGGTCGGTGTGGCTGCGGGTCTTGCGGCCAGCGGCTTTGTCCCATTTGTCACCTCGTTTCCCAATTTCCTGACCCTGCGTGCAGCCGAACAGGTGCGCTTAAACCTGGGCTATATGCAGGAAAACGTGAAGCTGGTTGGTCTGGCTTCAGGATTGGCAACAGGCATGTTTGGCGCCACCCATCACGGCATTGAAGAGCTGGCGATGCTGCGTTCCGTTTCGAACATCACTATTTTTTCCCCGGCGGACTGTACGGCCACGGTGAAAATGACCCAGGCGGCTTTTGAGCATGCGGGGCCGGTTTATCTGAGGCTGACGGGCGGCATGCGTGCGCCCATCGTCTATAAAGAGGACTTCGAACTGGTGCCAGGCAAAGCCAATACGTTGCGTGAAGGTGGGGATATTGCCATTATCGCCACCGGCAGCATGGTCCATACTGCGCTCACCGCAGCCGGGCATCTGGCGGACCAGGGCGTGCAGGCCACGGTGATTGACATGCACACAATCAAACCTCTGGATGTGGCGACACTGCAACAACACCTGGATAAAAAACTGCTTGTAACGGTAGAAGAGCACAGCGTGACGGGTGGTCTGGGCAGTGCCGTTGCGGAGTATATTGCCGGGGAAGAGCGTCGGCCGAAACTGATGATCGCCGGTATTCCTCAGGGCTATCCCCACGCTGGGGACTATGCCTGGATGCTTGAGCAAAGCGGGCTTACTGCAGCTCAGCTGACTGCCCGGATAGTGGGTGCATTATAAATTATGGCGTTCTGGCATAATGATAAGGTTTCACCTGACCATCTCGCTTTAGTCGACGATCGAGGAGAGACCCTTAGCTGGGGTGAGCTCACAGACCGCGTTCAGACGCTGGCTGATACCATCCCGCCTCGTACACTGGTCTTTATTTTCTGCAAAAATCAGTGTGACACCGTTATTGGTTATCTGGCTTGTCTTAAGCAAAATGCCGTGGCACTGATGCTTGACAGCGAGCTTAACGACGCCATGGTTCAGTCACTCATCGACACTTACCATCCCACGTTTTTATGGCGCGAGGAGCACGGTACTTTCCGCCTGCATGCTACCGGTCTTACGCCATTCCCGCTGCATGATGATCTTGCCCTTTTGATGACGACCTCAGGATCCACTGGCAGTCCCAAACTGGTGCGATTAAGTCAACGCAACCTGGAAAGTAATGCCACAAGCATTGCAAACTACCTTGCTATCGACGCTAAAGAGCGCGGGCTGGTCAGCTTGCCGCTGAATTACGTGTATGGGTTATCTATCGTCAATAGCCATCTGAAGGCTGGCGCCACGTTGCTTCTGACCAGCGCAAGCGTCATGCAGCGTGAGTTCTGGACATTTGTGCGTGATGAACGTGCCACCTCGCTTGCCGGGGTGCCCTACACCTGGGAGATGCTCAAAAAATTGCGTTTTATGCGCATGGATCTTCCTGATGTGCGAACGCTAACCCAGGCGGGCGGAAAACTGGCCCCTGCGCTGGTGAAAGAGTTCACCGATTATGCCGATCAGCACGGAAAACGGTTTGTGGTGATGTATGGCGCAGCTGAAGCAACCTCGCGTATGGCCTGGCTTGCCCCAGAATTTGCGCAACGTAAAAGCGGCACCATTGGTACCCCCATCCCCGGCGGCGAATTTCTACTGCTTGACGAAAATGGCGACATTATCACCGCCCCCGATATTGACGGAGAGTTGGTCTATAAGGGGGAGAACGTGGCGCTGGGTTATGCAGAGCGTGGTTGCGATTTGGCATCAGGAGATACCTTTCAGGGTACTCTGCACACCGGCGATATTGCGCGCGTAGATACCGACGGGTTTTACACCATTGTGGGTCGTAAAAAGCGTTTCCTGAAGATTTTTGGCAACCGCGTCGGCATGGACGAGATGGAAACGCTACTGAAAACCGCATTCCCGGGCCTTCACTGCGCCTGCGATGGCCGCGATGATCTACTCTGTATTTTCATTACTGATGCCGCTCTTGAAAGCGCAGTAAAACAGTATGCAGCGGCGGCAAGCCAGCTCCATCACTCCGCGTTTCGCGTTATCACTCTGGATGAGATTCCCCAAAACGCCGCGGGTAAGACGATTTATCATGAGCTGAAAAATCATGTCCCTTCCGTTTGAAGCAATACTAACGCAGGCGCCCTACTCGCTCGCACGGGAAGAGAAGCATGCGCTGCAACTGGCCAGGCTGCGCGCCCTTACCGCGCACCATTATGCCCAGTGCGAACCTTATCGTCGGATGCTGGATGCGCAATCCTTTGACCCCGCGACGCTTAACGATGTGGCTTCATTGCCGTTTCTTCCGGTTTCTCTGTTCAAGACACTGAAATTACAAAGCGTACCGGATAGCGACATCGTAAAAACCATGACCTCATCGGGTACAACTGGTCAGCAGGTTTCGCGTATTTATCTGGATAAGGCAACCGCCTCCCACCAGCAAAAAACGCTGGTAAAAATTGTCAGTCAATTTACCGGCTCCGGGCGTTTGCCGATGCTGATTATCGACTCTCCTGAAGTGTTAAAAGACCGCCAGCAATTCTCTGCCCGTGGCGCCGGGATTTTAGGTTTCTCGTTATTTGGCAGCGATCGTGCCTGGGCGTTAGACGAGAACATGAAGCTGAATTTGCCCGTTATTGAAGCCTTCTTAGAGAAGCATCAAGGGAAGCGGATTTTGCTGTTCGGTTTCACCTTTATGGTCTGGCAGCATTTCTATCAGGCATTAAAAGCCAGCGCTCAAAAGATTGATCTCAGTAATGCCCTGTTAATCCACGGCGGCGGCTGGAAAAAACTGCAAAGTGAAGCGGTGACCCCCGAGGTCTTTGCTGAAAGCCTGCATGCGCTTTGCGCCCTGCCGGCGGTACACGATTACTACGGCATGGTCGAACAAACCGGCTGTATTTACATGCAGTGCGAGCAGGGACATTTGCATACGTCGATTTTCTCAGACGTCATTATCCGTGACCCGCGCGATTTTTCCGTCCTGCCTCACGGCCAGTCAGGCATTATCCAGGTGATCTCCCTGTTACCCGAATCCTATCCCGGACACGCTTTGCTAACCGAAGATGAAGGCGTCATCCTGGGTGAAGATGACTGTAGCTGCGGACGAAAAGGCAAATATTTGCGTATCTCAGGGCGGTTGAAGAAAGCCGAATTACGAGGGTGTAGCGATACCTATGCAGCACAATCTTAGCGGTCTGAATTTTATGCTGGGAGATGAAACGCTCCTGCACAGCATGCCTGCGCAAAAAGCGTTACCCCTTTTTGCCCCGGAGGTTATCGCTTTTCTGGACACCTTTTCCCGCCTCACGTTAGCCGATAGCGAAGCGAAAAGCTGGCCGGACGTGGTCAGTCTGGGATTCTGGTGTCGTCCCTCATCGATTGCGCGTATGCAGTCTGAAAACCGTTCCGCTGCGCACCGCTGCGGCCGTGGCGTGGCGTTTCATATTGCGCCCGGCAACGTCGCGGTGAATTTTGCCTATTCGCTTATCACTGGGCTATTAACCGGTAACGCTAATATTGTCCGTCTACCCGGACGCGAGCACCCCCAGACGGCGATAGTCGTACGGTTAATCAAAAGTGCGCTCCAAAGCCACCCCATGATGCGACCCAGAATTATTCTTGTCCGTTATGATCGACAGCGGCACATCAATGATGCGCTGTCGGCATTATGTGACACGCGCATCATCTGGGGTGGCGACAAGACCATAGCGGATTTGCGTCACTCTTCACTGCCGCCGCGGGCACTGGATATTGCTTTCGCCGACCGTTACTCCATCGCGGTGATTAATGCTGATGCGTATCTGGCGCATCCTGAAAAGGAACAGCTTGCGCGGGCATTTTACAATGACACGCTATTAAACGATCAGAACGCGTGTACCTCTCCGTCTCTTATCGTCTGGCTGGGTGAGAATGTTCAGCAGGGACGCGCCCTGTTCTGGCAGAATTTTGAGGCGCTTGCCACCGCGCGTTATACGCCTGAGCCCATCTCTGCGGTAAATAAACTGACGCAGTTATATTTACTCAGTGCCCAGGTGACTGGCGTGAGAAAAGTCTCGGGAGCACAAAATACCGTCGTGCGCGTTGAGCTCTCTGATCTTGAGGAAGGGACGCTCGACTGGCGCGGCAATGGGGGTTTTTTCATGGAGTATGTGGCGCGGTCGCTTGATGAAATCAATCCAGTTTGTCACTCACGATGCCAGACAATGGCCACCTTTGGCGTCTCGTCTGACGAGCTGAATAATTGGCTTGCTTCGGGGCTCAGAGGTGTGGACCGTATCGTTCCCCTTGGCCAGACGCTTGATTTTTCACTGCAGTGGGACGGCTATGATTTGGTCGCCATGTTAACGCGGGTTATTGCTCTTCCCCCCTCTTCCCCTTCCCTTGCGCCTAATGCTGGAGAAAATATTGAACGCCGTACTTGATATGCTCAGTGAAACCCGCAATCACTTCATCGATACGATGGCGCAGATGCAAACTAACGGTCACCCCATCGTGCTTTGTGGTGCAGGTTATGTCGCGCAAATCACCTGGGATTTTATGCAGCGTCAGGGAATGTCTGTCGATTATGTGGCGATAAGTGACGCGTGGCTGAAACCCGGGGATGAATTCAATGGCCACCGCATTGTGAGTGTAGAGTCTCTCACGGCTCAGGAATCGAAATATAACTACATTATCGCTATGCAGTTTATCGATGAGCCATTACGCGTCCAGCTTGAACGTACTGCCGGCGAAATCCTCTTTTATGATCCCACCTTTGTGGGCATTAATGCGGGTGAGCACTTTACGACGGCGTGGTGTGAAACGCATCAGGAGAGGCTTAATGCGTTTTATGCCAACCTGGCTGACGAAGCGTCAAAAACCACATTAATTGCTTACCTGAACCAGCGAATAAGTGCGCGCGAAATCTATTACCACAGCGTCTATCATCCGGAACATTACTTCCCACGTGAGTTGATTCGCTTCGGTGCCGACGAGATCTTTGTGGATGGCGGAGCCTATAATGGCGACAGCATCGCCGCTTTTGTCAGCGCCCTTGAGCAGCAAAATGTTGCCCCTGCGGCGAAAATTTTCGCGTTTGAACCGGACAAAATGACCTTCGCACTCCTGGAGCAAAACACGGCGAATTTGCCCCAGTGCGTCTGCATCAATGCTGGAATATGGAATACCAATACTACGCTGCGTTTTAATGCCGGCCTTGCCCTCTCCTCCGCCATAACGGATGCGCCTGACGGCGATGAAATTGCGCTTAACAGTATTGATAACGTGGTTGCTGGCGAGAAAGTGACTTTTATTAAGATGGATATTGAAGGATCAGAACTTGAGGCATTAAAAGGTGCTCAGGCGACGATAGCGGAACATTATCCGATACTGGCAATTAGCCTTTACCATAAGCCAGCCGATCTCATCACCATTCCACAGTTTATTCATCAGATACAGCCTGGCTATCGTTTTTACCTGCGTGCTCACCATCCCAGACTGGCCTGTGAATTAGTGCTTTACGCCATTCCTGCGCACCGGCTCCCCACCCATTAATAAAAAAAGGCTTTGGTATCCAAAGCCTTTTTACATTAAGCAACCTGACGATTTAATGACGGGATCGTAGCGTAACGCCGTAGAGTCTCTATGACCCGCATTTGATCCTCGATTTTCAGGCCGGGATAGATAGGCAGACATAGTATCTGTTCGGCAAGTCGACTGGCGACAGGCAATTTGTCTGATGCCGCAGACGGCAGATGATTATACATCGCAAACGAGCTAATGAGCGGGTAGAAATAACGGCGGCAATAGACATCCTCCGCTTTCAATGCTTCGTAGAGCGCATCCCGACTCAGTGGAAAACTGTCGTCAATAAGGATCGGATAATAAGAGTGATTCCATTCAAAACGGTCTTTTGGATCAAAGAAGGTTACGCCGGGAATATCTTTCAACGCCTCGCTGTACCGTTCTGAAATCGCCGCTCTTTCCTGTAAAGCACTATCAATATATTGCAACTGAAGCAGACCAAAGGCCGCTTCCATCTCATTCATTTTGGCGTTGATACCCGGCGCGACAACGCGCGTTTCACCGGCGAAGCCAAAGTTTTTAAGATAATCAATACGCTGTTTAGTACGGCTGTCGTGGCAAATTATCGCCCCGCCCTCAAAGGTATTAAACACTTTGGTTGCGTGGAAGCTTAATACCGACAGATCGCCATGGTTGAGGATACTGGTCTCGTTCTGGCGAACGCCAAAAGCATGGGCCGCATCGTAGATAACTTTTAACCCATAAATATCGGCAAGCTGCTGAATCTTATCTACATTGCAAGGAATGCCATAGCAATGAACGGGCATAATTGCTGTGGTTTGAGGCGTGATCAACTCTTCAATGCGTTCAGGATCGATATTAAAGGTGTGCGGGTCAATGTCGGCAAAGACGGGCGTTAAACCATTCCATAACAGGGTGTGCGATGTCGCGACAAAGGAGTACGGGGTGGTGATCACTTCTCCGGTGACCCGCAGCGCCTGAAGCGCGGTCAACAATGCCAGCGTACCATTAGCAAAAAGGCACACGTATTTCACACCCAGATAGCGTGCCAGGGCTTCTTCCAGTTCCTGATGAAATTCACCGCCGTTAGTAAGAATTCGGTTCTGCCAGATTTTTTGAAGATAAGGCATGAACTCCTCTAAAGGAGGCAATAAAGGGCTGGTGACGAAAATTTTATCGCCCATGTGCAAACCTGCATGTAATGAAGACGTGATTCATCATAGCGAGCAAGACCGCCAGCTTATCGGTAAAATAACCGACATTTTACAGCCTATTTGAACTCACTTTATGCAGAGCCCCTGCCATCGTGAAAACAAGGGCTGAAAAAGGCATCTGTTTTGCGCCTGATCCTTTCAAAGATGTGCGACATTTATCAAGACGAGCTTTCAATCTCATTCATCATCTGCGCTGAATGGCAGCATATTCTATAACGTGGAGCATCATGACGAACTCATGCCTCATCTGTAACAGCGAAATGAAGTTCTATTTCGAAAAAGCCAAGTATCTTGCACCTTCAGCGGAAAAATTCACGCAAAACCTGATGCCAGTGCAATATTACCAGTGTCCTGAATGCGGGTTTTTTAGTTCGAAAACGCATCAGGAACTCTCCCTGAAGGAGTGGGAAAAATTCAACACGGATTTTCACCATTACAATGAGAATGGCGGGCGCGAAACGCTGGGCTTCAATCAGCCTCCCTATGCTGAACAGGCGCTGATGATTGAGTTGCTGGCATGTAATAATATTATCGACGACAGCCGAATTCTTGATTATGCAGCAGGCTACGGTACGCTTAGCCATCTCATCCAGAAGTATTTCAATCGTAACACCTTTTGCTACGACAAATATGTCCAGAACCCGGACTTCACCTACATTGACGAACCCGAAGACAAAGGCTGGTCTTTAGTCATCAACTCCGCCATGTTTGAGCACGTGTTAACCCGTAACGATCTGGATAACGTTAACCGGTTGGTCTCAGATGCGGGCAGTTTATTTATTCATACCGTCGTTGTTGAGAAAGTCCCTGAAGATCCAAACTGGTTTTATATCGACGTCCCGGTACATACCTGCGTGCATACCAATAAAAGTATGAGCATTTTGATGGAACAGTGGGGATATCGCTCTTCGGTCTACAGTCCTAAAAGCAAATCGTGGGTTTTCCTGCGACAGCCTTACAAGGAAGTGAAGCCTGTTATCGAACGCATCAACCAGGAGCTGCAAACAACCTGGCTTTTCGGTAAAGATGGATTTCTCGATTACTGGAAATAATATTGCCGATCTAAAAGGCAGGTAGCATGTTATTGCCACCTGCCCTTTCACTACCGACGCATTACTCTGTCATCAGTTTCATCATCATCCGTTTAATGTCTGACTGGTAATAATCAGCTCGTGGGGTTGTTCTCCACGACAATACATATGCCATGCTTCCCTGAGCGCTTTTTCTAAATTCGCCGCAATTTCATGACCAGACGCGTTCGCTACCGGGATTCTGGCACGCATTCCCTGACGAATGATGGCAAGCTCAGCAATCTTGTCCCCCCAGGCAACGGCTTTATCGATGTAGTCCTGTTCATCAACGGCAATAAACTGTTCAAGATGATATCCCCCCATAATATCCACACCCTGCAGACAAGGGATCGTTGGCCCGCTCAGAGTCAGGGTCGGGACGCCCATCCATGCGCCATGATGAGTCGTGGTCCCTCCGGTATACGGGAAAGTATCCAGTAAAATATCGATCTCATGGTGATAAGCGAGATACTCATCCAGCTCAGCTAAACCTCTGAAAATCAGTCTATCCTCGGTAATCCCCAGCTTCTGCATGCGCTTTGTCATTGCAGCAACCATATCCGCATCCGTCATGAATCCCATCAGCAGTTTTGATTCAGGATAGGCCAGCATGATTTTCGCCCATACGCCAAGCACATGGTCATTAAGCTTTTTAGCCCGGTTGAAGCTACCAAAGGTGATATACCCATTACGTCGCGCAGGGAGTTCATTTATCTCCGGGCTTTGCGGATGCGGCTCGAAGTGCTTACGCGTCTCGACAAACATGATCTTCTCAGTGAGCTGATCTCTGAGAACCTGTGACTGAGTCAGGGTCGTCGGCAATAAAATGTAGTCCATTTGACTGATGCCCGTCGTCCCGGGATAACCTATCCAGGTCAACTGGATCGGCGCTGGACGCAGCGCAAATGCGGGTAGACGGTTATAGGCTGTATGCCCCGATAAATCGAAGAGGATATCAATTTCATCGCCGGCGATGACATTGGCCAGCTCTATATCACTGAGGGCATCAACCTGACGCCATAACGTCGCGGTATCACGAAAGTGTCGATAAACGCTGTCTTCATTCATGAAAAGCGTACTGTAGGCCACCAGTTCGAATTTTTCACGATCCAGTGCGTTCCAGGTCGGCAGCAAAAAATTGGCTACGGGATGTTTACGTAAATCGCCGGAAACGAACCCTATTCTGAGCTTTCTGTCCGGTTCTTTCGTATTTTTTAAGACGGGTTTAAATTCGCACCCTTGCGCCCATTCATCAACCCGATGACCAAACTCGCGATGTTTTCGCAGCAACTCTTCAGGGGATACCGTAGCATCATGGCTCATGACAAAGAGTAAGTTACTAAAGTACCCGAAATTGTAATTACTCATCTCGACCGCTTTTTCCATAAAATAGCGGGCTTCAGCCATTTTATGGTTATCGCTCAGGATGATACCGGTCAACCCAAGCGAGTTCGCCCCCGGATGCTGGAAGCGCATTATTTCACGGCAACATTTTTCCGCCAGGGTCATATCACCATAGGCGTGGTGAAGAGAAGCGAGACTAAGCCAGTAGTCTATATTTTTAGGGTTAAGCCGCGTCAATGTACGAATAATATTCCGCGCGCAGTAAAACTCCCGTTTTTTCTGTAAGACCGTTGCTAAATCGTAGTAAATATCGAGACTGGTAAAGTAATACCCCATCAATTTGCACAGCGCTGCCAGCGCGTCATCCCATGAAGACGTCAACACGCATGCCCGGGAATAACAACGAAGTATATGAATATTATCAGGATCAATTTCTATTAATCCCTGCGCATACTCTCTGGCCTTTTGAGTTTGACCTTTTCTGATAAACTCATTCACGCGTTGATAGACAGAATCGACGTTGTAATCGGCTAGCGCAGGCTCATGGACATCATCCTGCAACAAGCCCCCTCGCTGATGATTAACGCTCAGCAGCAACAGGAAAGGTATTTGGGATTTTAATACATCCGTCATGCCTGCTCGTAAGAAAAGCTGTAGCTGATTTTTCCAGGCCGCAGATGACCCTATCAACAAGCCTTTCATTTTTAACGTTGAATAATGTTCCCAGGCGGTCCGGCTCGCAACATTCATCTCAGCGTGTATAAAATTCCACTCTTCAGGGGTTAACGTCACGGATTCCCCCCAAAGATTAAGCACAGGGGTATTTTCAACCGGACATGCCGAAGGTAACGCTCCTACAAATCTCAGCTGTTCGTTCTGCGCACTATTATACGCTGACGGCGAAGCACTCCAGTAAAGCCCTTCGGGGCCGCTCATAAACAGTGACTTCAGCGACTCCCATACCGTCTCATGGATATCTTCTTTTGACTCGGGCGACTGGCAATTAAAGACCAGCTGCTCAAAACTTAATGACATCGGCCAGGCGCTACCCAGCAGCTCCATAATGCGTATGATTATGCCGTTATCGCTGCGTATCACCTTTCCCTTGCTAGTTTTATAGAGATGGGAAGCCTTAGCCGCATCGACTTCTACCGGTAAGAAACATCCCGCCCAGTGCAGGTTTTTCAACTCACCCAGTTCAGGTTGATTCTGAGGCGTGGTTGCAGCCTGGTGGCAGAGCAGCGTAAAGCGCTCTCGCCGCTGTACAGCATAATCGAGATACTGCTGCGCCATCAGCCGACTGGCATCGGCGCTGACGGCATTTAACATCTCTTCAATGGCAGGATTGTAAAAATGGCCCATCTCATACTGGGGCATGAGATCGCCGAGATACTGTAAGCCCACCTCGTGCGCCTGCGCATTGAATGCAGTCAGATTACAGGCCCCGTCCGTTGGAGTCAGATATCGCAACGCCAGCTCAGTATCGTCCATCTTTTCAGCGCTAAGAACTTCGTTTTTTAACGCTCCCTCTTCCAGCGTCACCAGCATAAAACTTAACATCGCGCGCGCTGTGGCAAGGAGATCGCTCCCCTCTTGCGCACGTTCCAAATGAAAACGTAACGCTTCACCTAAGGATAACTGGGTAACGCTCCCTGGCAGTACCGACCATTTTATAGCGATCACGCCTGTGGCGGATAAATGCGCTTTGCTCCACTGCAGCAATGCTTCACGCTCGGTTTTGCCAAGGAATGAAAAGGTGTGGTGAATGATAATGTAATCAAACTCACCAGGATCCGCGGCCAGAAGGTCGCCTAATCCAGCGGCAAAAACCTCAACGTTAGCGCATCCCTGGCTTGTAATATGTTGTTGGCCCTGAAGAATGGCCTGCTCATCGATATCAATGCCAATGGCGATACTTTGTGGATTAGCAACGGCTTGCGTAATAAGACGCAACGCCGAACCACAACCCAGTTCGAGAATACGTGCATTCGCAGGAGAGGTTGTCGCAAGATCGTTGATCTTTGCGGCGGCATGAATGGCCTCGGGAGTAATCCGATAGCCTGGATAATTTGTTGTCACATTCTCTTCCAGATCGTCGTTATGCTGTTTTCCCTTTTGAGGGAATTAGTGATGATATTTATGCTTGAGCGACGCTAAATATTCTGCACTGGCGCGGTTATTTCTCTCATTAACCCAACAGAAAGCCTCAGTTTGATTCTTGCTACTGAGTAGAGAGTCACAATCAACCCGGGAGATTTGCATCTGTTCCGATCCCGTAAAGGTGTCGAGAACGGCAAACAGTGCCACCGGATCAAGACCGTAAGTGGCGTTCCCATTTTTAAGATTGACGTCAATAAACCCGGCGACCCGATCAAGGTAACGTTGGGTCAGCTCAACAGGATTCGCATAGATAAAGCCTGGGGAAATCTCCTCCCAAAACGGTGCGGTTTCACTGTGTAATAACATGAGTGGCGTAGTTTGAGATGCCCAGCGTTGACGCATTAATGTATTGGCATTGAGAGCAATAATCGGCGTGGCGAATTTTTGCAGCGCATGTCGCAGGAAAACGATTCGACGGCAGGCGTAGTAAACGGACATCGCCTCATGATCTGGAATCTCTTCGTGGGTGGCAGAAATATGGAGTTCAGGCAGGCGCTCACGCAGTGACATTACGCTCTGTTTGACCTCCTCATCACAGTTGAAGAGATGAAGATGGACATCCAGCACATCGCGGTTGGTTTCATAAACCGAGTACAGCAGCGGTATCGCGTGTTCGAAATAGTCATATTTATCGCAGGCTACCAGAACCGTCGTTTTACTGTTCGACGTTTTTGCGATCCATTCTGCGTAATCGCCATCAGAAATTTGATGCTCGCGCTCATTGAGGGGTCTGAAATCGATATAGGAATCGGGTATCCCCCCCAGTTTGTAGATGCCGCAGGTGATCATTAACAACGCCATTGGGTCTTCGCCAATAAGCGAAGCATCTTCAGTCAGCGCCTGAATCACCACCATCGCCTGGTTGTAATCATTTTCCATCAAACAGATCAGCAACAATATTTTCAGGACCGGCCCTGACTTACTGACTAGCGAAAGATTATTATTGATTAAGAAAAGCGCAGAGGAAATTTCGTTAATGCGGAAAAGAATCTGAATAGCGGCAACCAGATAATTTACGTTACTGTCGCCTTTCAATGCGGCAACAACAAACTCAATAATTCGGGGATTTAATTCAGCAGAGAGCCGTTGACGCTCTTCTGATTCAGCCTCGTCAAGGGCATAGTTCGCCAGTACGATTGCACAGAGAAGATGCTTCAACGCCTCTTCTTTTTCTGGCTCGAGCTCCGTCCTCACTGCGCGTATCTGGGGTTCGAGGCGCTCGAAATGGGGGCTTTTGAAACTGAAGATCTCCGCGACGATATGCGTAGGCATAACGTCTGTTTCGGGCAGTTCAATCAGTCTGGTAAATAAATTGCGATAAAACTGACGCATAGCCCGGCTTCGTGCAAATTCACTCATCGTAATAACTCATCGGTAAATGTCGTCAGACGACTAAAAAGAGGGTTTTACGCAGAGTAGCACCCGGCAATACGGGCCTATGAAAGGAAAACGCTGTGAATTGCAGTCTTATTTTGCACATTACGGAAGCGGGTATTCGGACTCAATGCAATAAAAAAAGGTTGCTGTTTCCAGCAACCTTTTTTGCACTTACCGCGTCTATTAACGCAGCAGGGACAGCATTGCCTGTGGAACCTGGTTTGCCTGAGACAGTACAGAAGTACCAGCCTGCTGCAGGATCTGTGCGCGAGACATGTTGGAAACTTCGGTAGCGTAGTCTGCGTCCTGAATACGGGACTGTGCAGCAGACAGGTTAGAGATAGAGTTGTTCAGGTTGTTGATGGTAGATTCGAAACGGTTCTGAATCGCACCCATGTTTGAACGAGCAGTATCGATTTTGCTGATTGCGTTGTCAGCTGCAGTGATGAATGCTTTAGCAGAGCTGTTGTCGGTGATGGTACCGGTCAGGCCAGCGTCGAGGCTGGTAGCTTTAGCATTGATCAGCGCGCCAGTGGTGATAGAGATGGTGTCAGTTGCACCAGTACCCGCACCCACCTGGATGTTCAGAGACTGAGTCAGGCTACCATCAAGCAGTTTTTTACCGTTGAAGTTAGCTGCGCCAGCGATACGGTCGATTTCACCCAGACGCTGAGTAATTTCAGTGCTCACAGAAGCGTAGTCAGTAGTACCGTTGGTGTCGTTCGCGGCCTGAACAGCCAGCTCACGGATACGCTGTAAGTTGCTGTTGATTTCGTTCAGGTTGCCTTCAGCAGTCTGAACCAGGGAGATACCGTCGTTGGCGTTACGCGCCGCCTGGGTCATACCCTTAACCTGAGCGGTCATACGGTTAGCAATCGCCTGACCAGCAGCGTCATCTTTAGAGCTGTTGATACGCAGACCAGAGGACAGACGCTCGATAGCAGTGCCCAGGGAAGACTGAGATTTGTTCAGGTTGTTCTGAGTGGTCAGGGACAACAGGTTAGTATTGATAACGGCCATAATATTAATTCCTTAAACAAAAATGGTTTCTAGGTCGGTGCCTAACACTCACGGCGTCTCTCACCGTCAACAAGGTTATCGACGTCCCGGCAACAGACTTTAGAAAATATCTTATAAAAAATTCAAATTATTGTTATTTAAGGTATTTTTTTATTTTATTTCTTATGAAGCCCCGTCCGCGGACATCGCCATAGCTCAAATCGTTCATTTTTCACGCTCAGAAAAAAACCGTAAAGCAGATAACGCGCGTTAAAAACCTGACGCTATAAAAGCATATAGAGGTGTTTTTTTTGCCCGATTAATTTTTTCCATACAGCGTAAACTTTTCATCATTTTGGCCGATATAGGTCTGAAACAACCATTGGAAAGGAATAAATTATGGCCACTATTAGCAACCTTGGGGTGGGGATGCCAGGTTTGCAAGATCTGTACGATAAGTTACAGGCTGCGGAAGAGACGAAGTTAACGGCTATTGCCACACAGAAAACGAAATATGATGCGCAGATTACCGGTTACGGCAAACTGCAAAGCGCGCTGACCACTCTGCAAACTGCTGCGGCTAAACTGGCCAAGACAGATACATGGAACTCAACATCTGTCACCAGCACCAATACTGCCTTCGCAGCCACCACGTCAACAAATGCCAACGTTGGCGAATTTACCATTAATGTCAGCAAAATTGCCAAAGGTCAGGTACTGACTACCGCACCGGGCACCATTGATAGTAATACCAAACAGCTGGGTGAAACCACGGCGGGGAACAGTCGTACCATCACCATTACCCAGGCTGGCGCCGACAGCAAACCCTTAACCGTGACGCTGGCCGATGGCGATACCTCCCTGAATGGTATTGCTAAAGCCATTAACGCGGCCAACGGCAACGTCTCTGCAAGTATTGTGAAAGCAGATACCGGCGATTACCGTCTGATGCTGTCATCAAAAACCACGGGTACCGACTCGGACATGACGGTTACCGTCACCGGGGACGACACGCTGAATGCGGTGATTGGCGGAGCGGCACTTAATGAACAAGTAGAATCACAAAACGCCGTCGTCAACGTCAATGGCATCGATATCATCCGTCAAAGTAACACCGTAACGGACGCTCTCCCTGGGGTCACCTTAACCCTGAAGGCGCCAAGTACCGCCGATGAAACGCTGTCTGTCACCCGCTCTACCGACGATAACAAAAAAGCCATAACTGAGTGGGTTACTGCTTATAACTCCCTGCAATCTACCATTACTTCTCTGACCAAGTATGTCCCGCCAGCAACAGGTGCAACGGCTCAGAACTCCGGTAACGGCGTGTTGATGGGTGACAGCACTATCAGGGGAGTACAGTCAGATCTGCGTGCTTTATTGACCAATGTCCAGACAGGTTCTTATGCGATTATGGCGCAACTGGGTATCACCCAGGACCCGTTGAAGGGCGCTGACGGCACGTTTGGTAATCTGAAGATTGACGATAAAAAGTTAACTCAGGCGCTGACAGACAATCCGGCTGGCGTTCAGGCTTACTTCGTCGGGGACGGTAAAACGACCGGTTTCGCCACCCAAATGAATAACAAACTGACAGATATGCTGAGCACCTCTGTGGGTAAAGAAGGTGTTATTCAGAACGCGAAAGACGGAATCAACGCCACACTGAAAACAATTGGCCAACGTTATGACGCGATGGAACTGTCTATTGAAGCCACAATGGCCCGGTATAAAAAGCAGTTCAGTGACCTGGATTCACTGGTCACTAAATTTAACAGCACTGCGTCTTACCTGACCTCGCAGTTCAGTAGCAAATAAGAAAGGAACCGATATGTATAGCAATTCTGGTGTACAGGCCTATCAAAAGGTAGGTCTCGAATCTGCCGTTTTGAGTGCCAGCCCGCACCAGTTGGTTGTCATGCTGTTTGACGGTGCTTATAGCGCGCTTGTAAGAGCGCGCCTTTTTCTTGAGCAGGGGGATATTCCTGCGAAAGGGGAGGCGCTTTCAAAAGCCATCAACATCATCGACAATGGCTTAAAGGCTGGCCTGAACATGGAAGTCGACAGCGACTTACCGGCTAATCTCGCCGCGCTATATGACTATATGGTACGCCGCTTACTACACGCGAACTTACGTAATGATGTCGAGGCGATTGTCGAGGTTGAGGGTTTATTGAATAACATTGCGGACGCGTGGAAACAGATCGGCCCCAATGCTACCTCCATTTCAGGATAATCTTGATGAATAATCCTAGCACTGCTCTTCACAACTGGCAGGCCCTACATGCCCTGAGTATTGCCATGCTGAATCTCGCACATTCCGGCTCCTGGGATGAGCTGGTTCAAAAAGAGACAGAGTACGTTAAGTTAGTCGAAAGCATCGGACAGAATTCGATCTCATCCTGTCCGCCAGCGCAAATTGAGCAGGCACGTTTTCTGCTGGAAAAGGTGCTGCAAAATGAAACTGAATTGAAAGAGTTGTTATCGGCAAGAATGGATGAGCTGCGCAAGTTGATCACGCAAACCGGTAAACAACAATCTATTTCTACTGCTTATGGCAAACTCTCTGGCAATATTCTTTATCCAGAAAGCCTGACCCGCGACACCCAATTATGATTTCTTCATCCATACTCCAGAGGTCTGCCTAACGGCTTCTGGAGCACGGATGATGAAAAACCCCACCCTGTTACAACTCTTTCACTGGTATTACCCCGACGGCGGAAAACTCTGGTCTGAAGTAGCCGAACGTGCTGACGGTCTCAATGACATCGGCATCAATATGGTCTGGCTGCCTCCGGCCTGTAAAGGCGCCTCTGGCGGCTATTCCGTAGGCTATGACACCTACGACCTTTTCGATCTTGGTGAGTTTGACCAGAAAGGCTCGGTCGCGACCAAATACGGTGATAAAGCCCAACTTCTCGCCGCCATCGATGCGCTGAAACGCAACGAGATTGCCGTTCTGCTTGATGTTGTGGTGAACCATAAAATGGGCGCCGACGAGAAAGAACCGGTCCGCGTGCAGCGAGTGAATGAGCAGGATCGTACCCAGATCGACGATGAGATTATTACCTGCGAAGCCTGGACCCGTTATACCTTCCCCGCCCGCGCCGGGCAATACTCGCGTTTTATCTGGGATTACAAATGCTTCAGCGGCGTGGACCATATCGAAAATCCGAATGAAGACGGCATCTTCAAAATCGTTAACGACTATACCGGCGAAGGGTGGAACGACCAGGTTGACGATGAAATGGGCAACTTCGACTATTTGATGGGTGAAAACATCGATTATCGCAACCGCGCCGTGACGGAGGAGATCAAATACTGGGCGCGCTGGGTCATGGAGCAGACCGGCTGCGACGGCTTCCGGCTCGACGCGGTGAAACACATTCCGGCGTGGTTTTATAAAGAGTGGATTGAGCACGTTCAGGAAGTGGCGCCAAAGCCGCTGTTCATCGTGGCGGAGTACTGGTCTCACGAGGTGGATAAACTGCAGCAATATATCGATCAGGTTGAAGGTAAGACCATGCTGTTCGATGCCCCGCTGCATATGAAATTCCACGAAGCGTCGCTTCAGGGACGGGATTACGACATGAGTCAGATCTTTACCGGCACGCTGGTGGAAGCCGATCCCTTCCACGCGGTCACGCTGGTGGCTAACCACGATACCCAACCGCTGCAGGCGCTGGAAGCCCCGGTGGAAGCCTGGTTTAAACCTCTGGCGTATGCCCTGATCCTGCTGCGGGAAAATGGCGTCCCCAGCGTCTTTTATCCGGATCTCTATGGTGCCAGTTACGACGATACCGGCGGGGATGGCGAAACCTACCATGTTGATATGCCGGTCATTGAACATCTGGATAAACTCATTCTCGCCCGTCAGCGCTATGCACATGGGATCCAGACCCTCTGGTTCGATCATCCTAACTGTATCGCCTTTAGCCGCAGCGGCACGGAAGAAGATCCCGGCTGCGTAGTGGTACTGTCCAATGGCGATGAGGGAGAGAAAACAATCACCCTCGGCGAAAATTATGGCAACAAACAGTGGAAGGATTTTCTCGGTAACCGCGACGAGACCGTCATTACCGATGAAAGCGGCACCGGGGTCTTCACCTGCCATGGAGGCAGCGTCAGCGTGTGGGTGTTAGAAGAGGTGCTGTAGTAACGAGACCGGGTAGTGCTTGTGCCCTACCCGGCGCGGTTTTATGGCAGTTGGCTGGCGAGCGGTGCTTTCTCCAGCGCGTCAGCACACTCTACGGTAGGCCGGGTCACGCGTTCCAGCGTCATCCCATCGTACTCAAGCAGGCTGCCATCGCGTTCGAGAGAATAGATATCGAGCTTGCTGGTCACGTTGTAAAAATCATCTGAACGCAGCATGACTTTTCCCGTTACCGCAATCACCCGTTGCCACTGGCGACAATCCAGCGTATCGCCCTGCGGGGTCACCACCAGGGAAGCGATGGCCTCCGGGCTGACCAGTTTGCTCTGTGGCCCTTTCGTCTGCCAGTAGCCCGCCAGACTGGCCGGGACCGGATGTTTAACCACATCCTGATAGTTATCAACCTGCACACATCCGCTTAAGGCCAGCAGCGCACCAATAATTGCTATTTTTTTCATCATCTTTCTCACATGAGAAGAAAAAAATATTGTGGCATTAAAGCGATGAGGCCGCCAGCCTGATAAAACCTAAACCTGCATGGACATGACGTCCTGATAGGCCTGCATCAGTTTATTACGGACCTGAATACCCATCTGCATCGACACAGAGGCTTTCTGCATATCGGTCATCACGTCATTCAATGCTACGCCTGGCTCTCCCAGGGTGAATTTCTCTGCCTGGGTGCGGGCGGCAGACTGGGTTTCGCTAATGCGGTCCAGCGCGGCATGCAGCTGACCGGCAAAGCTCACGGTTGGCTGCACATCCGCCACGTTCTGATTACGGGCCGTCATTGCCGTTGCCTGCAACTGGCTGATAACGCCTTCAATACCCTGAATTGCCATGACTCTCCCCTGGATGGATTTTTACGCGCTCAAGAGTACCAGCCTGTCAATAAGATAAAGGCGCTAAATAGCGCGAAAAAACCAGGTTATTTGACGCATAGAAAATCCCGAATCATCAAATAATGACACAGCCATCAAATATGGAATTTTTGTCGTGTTTGCCGACCCGGGAGTCTGTTTTGTTTCTCTACACGAATAATGTAATCCACGAAGAGTCACGAGGTGCGCTATGAGTGCAACAGCAACAACAGCACCTCAAACTAAACCTCTCGAGTGGATGAGTCGCCTGCGCGCGAACCCAAAAGTACCGCTGATTGTCGCCGGTGCTGCTGCTATTGCTATCATTGTCGCCATGGTCCTGTGGGCCAAAGCCCCTGACTATCGCACCCTTTATAGCAACCTCTCCGATCAGGATGGCGGTGCCATCGTCACCCAATTGACCCAAATGAACATCCCTTACCGCTTCGCTGATAATGGCGGTGCGCTGGAAGTTCCGGCAGACAAAGTTCATGAATTGCGCCTGCGTCTGGCCCAGCAAGGTCTGCCGAAAGGCGGCGCCGTGGGCTTTGAGTTACTGGATCAGGAAAAGTTTGGCATCAGTCAGTTCAGCGAGCAGGTCAACTACCAGCGTGCGCTGGAAGGTGAACTGGCCCGCACCATTGAAACCCTGGGGCCGCTGAAAAGCGCCCGCGTTCACCTGGCCATGCCGAAGCCATCGCTGTTTGTCCGCGAGCAAAAAGCCCCTTCCGCCTCCGTTACCGTAAACCTGGAGCCTGGCCGTGCGCTGGATGAAGGCCAGATCAACGCGGTTGTGCACCTGGTTTCCAGCGCTGTTGCCGGTTTACCGCCGGGCAACGTGACCCTGGTAGACCAGAGCGGGCACCTGCTGACCCAGTCCAATACCAGCGGTCGCGATTTGAATGATGCCCAGCTGAAATACGCCAATGATGTTGAAAGCCGCGTTCAGCGCCGCATCGAATCTATCCTCGGCCCTATTGTCGGTAACAGCAATGTCCATGCGCAGGTCACCGCGCAGATCGACTTTGCTAATAAAGAGCAGACTGAAGAGCAGTATCGTCCGAACGGTGAAGCGTCGCAGGCGGTAATGCGTTCACGTCAGGTTAACGAGAGTGAGCAGATTGGCGGCCCGAATGCGGGCGGCGTGCCGGGTGCGCTCTCTAACCAGCCTGCACCGGCCAACACGGCACCGATCACTACGCCGGCTCAGAACCAGCAGGGTCAGCAGAATAATCAGCAACAGACGACGTCAACGGCGGCGAATTCCGGCCCACGCAACAGCAGCCGTAATGAAACCACCAACTACGAAGTTGACCGTACGATTCGCCACACCAAACAGAATGTGGGCGACATCGAGCGTCTCTCCGTTGCCGTGGTGGTGAACTACAAAACCCTGCCAGATGGCAAACCCCTGCCGCTCACCGCAGAGCAGATGAAACAGATTGAAAATCTGACCCGCGAAGCGATGGGCTACTCCGAGAAACGTGGCGACACGCTCAACGTGGTCAACTCGCCGTTCAGCGCAACGGACGAAACAGGCGGTGAACTGCCGTTCTGGCAACAGCAGACGTTTATTGATCAGCTGATGTCTGCCGGTCGCTGGCTGCTGGTTCTGCTTGTCGCGTGGCTGCTGTGGCGTAAAGCCATTCGCCCACAGCTCAATCGCCGTGCAGAGGTTATCAAGGCACAGCAAGAGATGCTCACGCAGCGTGAAGAGACCGAAGAAGCGGTGGAAGTCCGCCTCAGCAAAGACGAGCAGCAACAGCAGCGTCGTGCTAATCAGCGCCTGAGCGCCGAGGTCATGAGCCAGCGTATTCGCGAAATGTCAGATAACGATCCGCGCGTCGTGGCGCTGGTCATTCGCCAGTGGATGAGTAACGAAGAACATGAGTAATCTTTCCGGAACGGACAAAAGTGTCATCCTGCTGATGACCATTGGCGAGGATCGTGCGGCAGAGGTGTTTAAACACCTCTCCCAGCGCGAAGTTCAGATCCTCAGTTCAGCGATGGCGAATGTACGCCAGATCTCGAACAAACAGCTGACCGACGTGCTGGCCGAGTTTGAGCAGGAAGCAGAACAGTTTGCAGCGTTGAACGTCAATGCCAACGAATACTTGCGTTCAGTGCTGGTCAAGGCACTCGGCGAAGAGCGTGCCGCCAGCCTGCTGGAAGACATTCTCGAAACCCGCGACACCGCCAGCGGTATCGAAACGCTTAACTTTATGGAGCCGCAGAGCGCCGCCGACCTTATTCGCGACGAGCATCCGCAGATCATCGCCACCATCCTGGTTCACCTCAAGCGTGGCCAGGCGGCAGATATCCTGGCGCTGTTCGACGAACGTCTGCGTCACGATGTCATGCTGCGTATCGCCACCTTCGGCGGCGTGCAGCCTGCCGCACTGGCAGAGCTGACCGAAGTGTTGAACGGCCTGCTCGACGGCCAGAACCTCAAGCGCAGCAAAATGGGCGGCGTGAGAACCGCAGCCGAAATTATCAACCTGATGAAAACGCAGCAGGAAGAGGCCGTTATTTCGGCGGTGCGCGAGTTCGATGGCGAGCTGGCACAAAAGATTATCGACGAGATGTTCCTGTTCGAAAACCTGGTCGAAGTGGACGATCGCAGTATTCAGCGCCTGCTGCAGGAAGTGGACTCCGAATCGCTGCTTATCGCCCTCAAAGGGGCCGAACAGCCGCTGCGCGAGAAATTCCTGCGCAATATGTCCCAGCGTGCAGCCGATATCCTGCGCGACGATCTGGCCAACCGTGGTCCGGTACGTCTGTCTCAGGTGGAGAACGAGCAGAAAGCGATCCTGCTTATTGTTCGTCGTCTGGCCGAAACCGGCGAGATGGTAATTGGCAGCGGCGAGGATACCTATGTCTAACGAACTGCCGTGGAAGGTCTGGACACCGGATGACCTCGCCCCTCCCCTCGCGGAGTTTGTGCCTGCCGTAACGGCGACAGAGACGCCCGACGGCGAAGAGACCGACGTGCCCGAGCTTAGCGAAGAAGAGCTTAAGGCGCAGCAGTTAGCGCAGATCCAGATGCAGGCCCACGAGCAGGGTTATACCGCGGGCATGAACGAAGGCCGCCAGCAAGGGCACGACAAGGGTTACCAGGAGGGTCTGGCTCAGGGGCTGGAGCAGGGTCTGGCGCAGGCGCGTCAACAGCAAGCGCCTCTTCATGCCCGTATGCAGCAGCTGGTGAGCGAATTCCAGCATACGCTGGATGCGCTGGACAGCGTCATTGCCTCACGCCTGATGCAGATGGCGCTGGAAGCCGCGCGTCAGGTTATCGGCCACACGCCGCCGGTAGACAACTCGTCGTTGATAAAACAGATCCAGGGTCTGCTCCAGCAGGAGCCGCTGTTTAGCGGTAAGCCGCAGCTGCGCGTCCATCCGGACGATCTGCAGCGAGTGGAAGAGATGCTGGGTGCCACGCTTAGCCTACACGGCTGGCGTCTGCGTGGCGACCCGACGCTGCATCACGGGGGCTGTAAAGTCTCTGCGGATGAAGGCGATCTTGATGCCAGCGTCGCTACCCGCTGGCAGGAGCTGTGCCGTCTGGCAGCGCCGGGAGTCGTCTGATGACCGCGCGCCTCACCCGCTGGCTCACCACGCTGGATAATTTCGAAACGAAAATGGCGCAGCTGCCTTCGGTTCGTCGTTACGGTCGTCTGACCCGCGCTACCGGCCTGGTGCTGGAAGCGACCGGCCTGCAATTGCCGCTGGGCGCCACCTGTATTATTGAACGTCAGGACGGCGCCGATATCCGCGAAGTTGAAAGCGAAGTGGTCGGTTTTAACGGCCAGCGGCTATTCCTGATGCCGCTGGAAGAAGTCGAAGGCGTTCTCCCCGGCGCCCGCGTTTACGCCAAAAGTTTAACCGGTGACGGTCTGCAGAGTGGCAAACAGCTGCCGCTCGGGCCGGCGCTGCTCGGTCGCGTACTGGATGGTGCAGGTAAACCACTCGACGGCCTGCCTGCGCCGGATACCACCGAAACCGGGGCCCTGATCACCGCCCCCTTCAACCCATTACAACGTACGGCGATCGAGCATGTGCTGGACACCGGCGTGCGTCCAATCAACGCCTTGCTGACCGTCGGCCGTGGTCAACGTATGGGGCTCTTTGCGGGCTCGGGTGTCGGTAAATCGGTGCTGCTGGGCATGATGGCCCGCTACACTCAGGCCGATGTGATCGTGGTGGGGTTAATCGGCGAGCGTGGCCGCGAAGTCAAAGATTTTATCGAGAACATTCTCGGTGCAGAGGGGCGCGCCCGCTCGGTGGTGATTGCCGCCCCGGCCGATGTGTCTCCCCTGTTACGCATGCAGGGTGCCGCCTATGCCACCCGTATCGCCGAAGATTTTCGTGACCGCGGTCAGCACGTACTGCTGATCATGGACTCCCTCACCCGCTACGCCATGGCGCAACGTGAAATCGCGCTGGCGATTGGCGAGCCGCCGGCCACTAAAGGCTATCCGCCGTCGGTGTTTGCCAAACTCCCGGCGCTGGTAGAGCGTGCCGGTAACGGCATCACCGGTGGGGGCTCCATCACCGCGTTTTATACGGTCCTGACCGAGGGTGATGACCAGCAGGACCCTATTGCCGACTCCGCGCGCGCCATCCTTGATGGGCACATCGTGTTGTCGCGCCGCCTGGCCGAGGCGGGTCACTATCCGGCCATTGATATCGAAGCGTCAATCAGCCGTGCGATGACCGCGCTGATTAGCGAGAAGCATTACGCCCGCGTGCGTAACTTCAAACAGTTGCTCTCCAGCTTCCAGCGTAACCGCGATCTGGTCAGCGTCGGCGCCTATGCCAAAGGCAGCGACCCGATGCTCGACAAGGCGATTGCGCTCTGGCCACAGCTGGAGGCCTATCTGCAACAAGGTATTTTTGAAAAAGCTGACTGGGAAGATTCGATTCAGGCTCTGGAGCATATTTTCCCGCAGGTGTAACAGAGGTAGAGGGCGAAGGTCATGGCACAAAATAGCGCATTAACGACGCTGAAAGATCTGGCCGAAAAAGAAGTTGATAACGCCGCACAACAACTCGGCGCTATGCGTCGCGGCTATCAGCAGGCTGAGGAGCAGCTAAAAATGTTGATCGACTATCAGCATGAGTATCGCTCCAACCTCAACAACGATATGACACAGGGCATCGGCAGCCAGCGGTGGATCAACTATCAGCAGTTTATCCAGACGCTGGAAAAGGCGATCGATCAGCATCGCCAGCAGCTTGACCAGTGGAACCAGAAAGTCGATACGGCGCTCAATTTCTGGCGAGAGAAAAAACAGCGGTTACAAGCCTGGCAAACCCTGCAGGAGAGACAAGTGGCCGCCGCGACTCTGGCCGAAAACCGCCTTGATCAGAAAAAAATGGATGAGTTTGCCCAGCGCGCTTCAATGAGGAAACCTGAATGATCACACTGCAACAACTGCTCTCAAGCGATACCGACCTTACCGGCGGTGCGCTGGGCGGTAAAGCCGCCGACGGCGGGCAAGATTTTCTTGCTCTGCTGGCGGGTGCATTAACCGATGCGAAAGCGCAGGGCAAAGAGACGCCGCTGACGCTTAGCGATCTGCAGGCGGCAGGCGACAAACTGTCGAAAGCAGCGCTGTTAAAAGGCGACGAAAGCCTGGATGCCAGCGCCCTGAGCGATCTGCTGGCAAGTAAAGAGATTAAATTCACTGACGATAGCGTTCAGCAGGGCACGCTGCAGGGGCTGGTCTCTGGCCTAATGCCGGCGGGTAAAACCGATGTGCTGAAGACGCTGACGCAGGCGGTTAAAGAGGCCGATAGCAAAAGCGAGCTGAGCGATGACGAGCTGGCGGGCCTGAGCGCCCTGATGGCGATGCTGCCGCATCAGCAGCAGGCCAGCACCATCGCCGCGCCGAAAGTAATGAGCAGCGACGCCATTGCCGTCCAGGTTCCGCTGACGGGAGCGAGCGCCGGACGTCAACCTGCGCTGGAGACCGACGCCCAGCGCACCGGTAAACAGGTTGCTCAGGATCCGACCGTAGCGCTTCCGGGCAATAATCAGCTCTCCCCAGCCGTAGCGGCGGTCGCTACGAAGCACGAGGTGGATAGCACCCCTTCTCCAACGGTATCTGGCACGCCAACCGCCAGCATCGCCCCCGTACTGAATACCGCCAATGCCGCACAGCCAACCCTGGTTGCCGCGCCGGTAGTCAGCGCGCCGCTGGGCAGCCATGACTGGCGCCAGAGCGTTAGTCAACACATCACCCTGTTTACCAAAGAGGGGCTGCAGAGCGCCGAGCTGCGTCTGCACCCCGAAAATCTGGGTCAGGTGCAGATTTCACTTAAACTGGATGATAACCAGGCGCAGTTGCAAATGGTGTCAGCGCACAGCCACGTGCGGGCCGCACTGGAAGCCGCCATTCCGGTTCTGCGTACCAACCTGGCTGAAAGCGGTATTCAGCTTACCCAAAGCAGCGTGAGCAGCGAGAGCTTTGCCGGACAGCAAAATGCCTCGTCGCAGCAGCAGGGACAGGCTTCCCGCTCTGGTCATCAGGGTGGTTTTAATGAAGAGAGCGATGAGATTCTGCCAACCCCGGCCGCCTTGCAGTCTGCCGCCCGCGGTAATGGTGCGGTAGACATCTTCGCCTAAACGCCAGAGGTAGCGTGATTATCCTCGTCTTTTCCACGCTTTGACGCGGTAAGGACACGGGATAATCACTTTATTAGCAGTACCCGAAACAGGAAGCTCGTATCAGATGACTGACTCCGCTATCAGCAAAAAAAGTAAGCGTTCCATCTGGATCCCGCTGCTGGTGTTGATTACCCTCGCCGCCTGCGCGACCGCCGGTTATAGCTACTGGCGCATGAACAAGGCACCGACAGAAAAAGTAAAAGAAGAGATTCCGCCGCCACCTGCGCCGGTCTTCTTTGCGCTGGATACCTTTACCGTCAATCTGGGAGACGCAGATCGCGTCCTCTATGTCGGTATCACGCTGCGTCTGAAAGACGAAGCGACCCGCACACGTCTGAGCGAATATTTGCCAGAAGTGCGTAGCCGTCTGCTGTTGCTGTTCTCCCGTCAGGACGCATCACAGCTCGCGACCGATGAAGGTAAGCAAAAACTGGTAGACGCTATTAAGCAAACGCTGGCCGTACCGCTGGTATCTGGCCAACCTAAGCAGGAAGTCACTGACGTTCTGTATACAGCCTTCATTCTGCGGTAAAGACATGGGCGATAGTATTCTTTCTCAGGCTGAAATCGATGCGCTGCTTAATGGCGACAGCGATAAGAGCGATGATCCAACGCCAGGGATAGCGGGTGAGAGCGATATTCGCCCCTATGACCCGAATACTCAGCGTCGCGTAGTACGTGAACGTCTGCAGGCGCTGGAGATTATTAACGAACGTTTTGCACGTCAGTTCCGTATGGGGCTGTTTAACCTGCTGCGTCGTAGCCCGGATATCACCGTTGGCGCGATCCGCATTCAGCCGTATCACGAGTTTGCCCGTAACCTGCCGGTGCCGACCAACCTCAACCTGATTCATCTGAAACCGCTGCGCGGTACAGGTCTGGTGGTCTTCTCGCCGAGCCTGGTGTTTATCGCGGTCGATAACCTCTTCGGCGGTGATGGGCGTTTTCCGACGAAGGTCGAAGGTCGTGAGTTCACCCATACGGAGCAGCGGGTCATTAACCGCATGCTGAAGCTGGCGCTTGAAGGCTACAGCGATGCCTGGAAGGCGATTCACCCGCTGGAAGTGGAGTATGTGCGTTCGGAGATGCAGGTGAAATTCACCAACATCACCACCTCGCCTAACGATATCGTCGTGAATACCCCGTTCCATGTGGAGATCGGCAACCTGACCGGCGAGTTCAATATCTGTCTGCCGTTTAGCATGATTGAGCCGTTGCGCGAAGTGCTGGTCAACCCGCCGCTGGAAAACTCTCGTCATGAAGACCAGAACTGGCGTGAGAACCTGGTGCGTCAGGTGCAGCACTCACAGCTGGAGCTGGTGGCGAATTTTGCTGATATCTCAATGCGGTTATCCCAGATTCTGAAATTACAACCCGGCGATGTTCTGCCGATAGAAAAGCCCGATCGCATCATTGCCCATGTGGATGGCGTACCCGTCCTGACCAGCCAGTACGGCACAATCAACGGTCAATACGCGTTACGAGTAGAGCACTTGATCAACCCGATTTTGAATTCGCTGAATGAGGAACAGCCCAAATGAGTGATATGAACAATCCGTCCGATGAAAACAGCGGAGATATGGACGATCTGTGGGCTGAGGCGTTAAGCGAACAAAAAGCACCGGCCAGCAAAAGCGCGGCGGATGCGGTATTCCAGCAACTGGGCGGCGGCGATGTTAGCGGCACCCTGCAGGATATCGATCTGATTATGGATATCCCGGTCAAGCTGACCGTTGAGCTGGGTCGTACCCGCATGACCATTAAAGAGCTGCTGCGTCTGACGCAGGGTTCCGTCGTGGCGCTGGAAGGCCTTGCCGGTGAGCCGCTGGATATTCTGATCAACGGTTACCTGATAGCCCAGGGTGAAGTCGTGGTGGTTGCCGATAAATATGGCGTGCGTATCACCGACATCATTACCCCGTCTGAACGTATGCGTCGTTTGAGCCGTTAAGATGACGACACAGGCCACCGTATCACAGCCCTCTGCAGTTCCAGGCTCGCCGCTGTTGCAGGTGAGCGGCGCGCTGCTGGGGATTATCGCGTTTATCCTCGTGGTGGCCTGGCTGGCAAAACGCGTGGGTCTGGCCGGTAAAAACGCCGGTGCACGTGGCCTGAAGCTCAGCGCCAGTACCTCGCTGGGTCCACGCGAACGCGTGGTGATTGTTGAGGTTGAAGATGCCCGGCTGGTGCTGGGCGTTACGGCGTCAAACATCCAGATTCTGCACAAATTGCCGCCTGCGCCCGTTTCCACCGACGCAGCCGCAGAAGTTCCGGCGGATTTCCAGTCCGTTATGAAGAGTTTGCTTAAGCGTTCCGGGAGATCCTGATGCGCCGTTTGTTATCCCTTACGCTTGCAGGCCTTGCGCTGTTTGCTCCTTCCGTATATGCCCAGTTGCCCGGTCTGATCTCCACCCCGATGGCAGGCGGCGGCCAGAGCTGGTCGCTACCGGTACAGACGCTGGTTTTCATCACCTCGCTGACCTTTATTCCGGCTATTTTGCTGATGATGACCAGCTTCACTCGCATCATCATCGTTTTTGGTTTACTGCGTAACGCCCTCGGCACCCCGTCGGCGCCACCCAACCAGGTGCTGCTGGGGCTGGCGCTTTTCCTGACCTTTTTCATTATGTCGCCGGTTATCGACAAGATTTATACCGACGCGTATCAGCCCTTCAGCGAAGAGAAAATCTCCATGCAGGAAGCGCTGGATAAAGGCGCCCAGCCACTGCGTGAGTTTATGCTGCGTCAGACCCGTGAAGCGGATCTGGCTCTCTTTGCGCGTCTGGCTAACGCTGGCCCAATACAGGGACCAGAAGCCGTCCCTATGCGCATCCTGTTGCCAGCCTACGTGACCAGTGAGCTGAAAACGGCTTTCCAGATCGGCTTTACCATTTTTATTCCGTTCCTGATTATCGACCTGGTGATCGCCAGCGTACTGATGGCTCTGGGTATGATGATGGTGCCTCCGGCGACCATTGCCCTGCCCTTCAAGCTAATGCTGTTCGTACTGGTGGACGGCTGGCAGCTGCTGGTGGGCTCGCTGGCACAGAGTTTCTACAGTTAAGGGGCGGCCATGACACCCGAATCGGTAATGATGATGGGCACGGAGGCGATGAAGATTGCGCTTGCCGTTGCCGCCCCGCTGCTGCTGGTGGCGCTGGTAACAGGTCTGATAATCAGTATCCTGCAGGCCGCCACCCAGATTAACGAAATGACCCTCTCCTTCATCCCGAAAATTATCGCTGTCTTCGTGGCGATGATTATCGCGGGTCCGTGGATGCTAAACCTGCTGCTCGATTACATGCGTAATCTCTTCAGCAACATTCCTTACATCATCGGCTAGCACAGGCGATGCTGCACTTTACCAGCGACCAGTGGATCCACTGGCTTAGTCTCTACTTCTGGCCGCTGCTGCGGGTGCTGGCGCTGATCTCAACAGCGCCTATTCTCAGTGAACGCTATATTCCAAAGCGGGTGAAGATTGGCCTCGGGTTTATGATTACGCTTATCATCGCCCCGTCGTTGCCCCCCGTAGAGGTGCCCATTTTTTCTGCCGGGGCGCTCTGGCTGGCGTTACAGCAAATTCTGATTGGTGTGGCCATCGGCTTTACGATGCAGTTTGCCTTCGCCGCGGTACGTACCGCAGGGGAAGTCATCGGGCTGCAGATGGGGCTCTCCTTCGCCACCTTCTTCGATCCCGGCAGCCATCTGAATATGCCGGTACTGGCCCGCATTATCGATATGCTGGCGATGCTGTTGTTCCTCACCTTTGATGGGCATCTGTGGCTCATCTCAATGCTTGTAGATACCTTCCATACGCTGCCAATTGGCGGTAACCCCGTTAACAGCAACGCCTTTATGGCGCTTACCCGCGCCGCCGGAATGATCTTCCTTAACGGTCTGATGCTGGCACTGCCCATCATTACGCTGCTGCTCACGCTTAACCTGGCGCTGGGTCTACTCAACCGTATGGCACCTCAGCTGTCAGTCTTTGTGATTGGTTTTCCGCTGACTCTGACGATTGGCATACTGCTTATTTCGCTGTTAATGCCATTTATTGCGCCATTCTGCGAACACTTATTTGGTGAAATATTCAATCTCTTAGCCGATATAGTAAGCGAAATGCCAGCAAATACTAACCCGTAATTTTTATATTGTCTTTCTGAGGATATTCCTAAAATATTTTTAGAAAAACATCTTCCAGGATATATCTGGTGCGGTTTATTTGTTTTTATGCTCCTCACATTCCTCAACATTTACTTTACTTTGAGAAGATTCCTGGCAAATTATACGTAACTTTACGAGATAGTGAGTTCGCCTGAAAGTCCTTGTAATGCTCACAGGTTATTAGTTATTTCCATCCCGTATGGCTGTTTTGAGCTCTCAGGCTGGTGGTGAATTATCGTTACGCATTGAGTGAGGGTATGCCATGTCAACGATCATTATGGATTTATGCAGTTACACCCGGCTAGGGTTAACCGGGTACCTGGCTAGCAGAGGGGTAAAAAAGAGAGAAATCAACGACGTACACTCCGTTGACGAACTTGAAGCCGCTTGTGATGAATTGAAGCCAGGTGTGGTGTTTATTAATGAGGACTGTTTCATACACGATCCCGCTAACAGTCAGCAAATAAAGCAAATCATTAATCAGCATCCGAAAACTATGTTTATAGTTTTTATGGCGATAGCCAATATTCACTTCGACGAATATTTGCTGGTACGTCAGAATCTTCTTATAAGCTCGAAATCCATTAAGCCAGAATCTCTGGATGAACTTCTTGGCGATTATTTGAATAGAGCGATTAAGAATGTAGGAACAATTAATTTACCGACTTTATCATTAAGCCGTACTGAATCAAGTATGTTAAGAATGTGGATGGCGGGTCAGGGAACCATTCAGATATCTGACCAAATGAATATCAAAGCAAAAACGGTATCGTCACATAAGGGTAATATTAAAAGGAAGATTAAGACGCATAATAAGCAAGTGATCTATCATGTGGTACGTTTAACCGACAACGTGACCAACGGAATTTTCGTCAATATGCGTTAACCCTGTGCAATCTCTGGCTATGCCAGAGATTTTTATCTCTCCCCTTATCCGGGGCGGCCTCACTCCCTCTCGCAGCCTTTACTCATCGCGTTCAACAAAGATACCGTCGGGATGTCCCATCTCATTGAAGAACCAGATACCAAGCGGGTAATCCTCCAGCGAGACCAGATACATTGTCCCTTCATTAAAGGGTTCTACCGCCAGCACCACACCCGGGCGACGCGGCCCACCGTCCGTTTTTACCGTAACCCGATCGTTGACCTTCATACAATCCTCCTCTGGTTTTGAGCCAGTGTAGAACAAATTGCGTCTACTGGCAGTGCCCCTATGCACGATTGCCGCTTTTATCGGCAGTCTATACTTACGGGTGAATGCTTAAACGAGGTATATAAAATGAAGACCGCCAAAGAGTACAGCGACACTGCCAAGCGTGAAGTGAATATTGACGTCGATGCCCTGCTCGCCGCCATTAACGAGATCAGCGAAAGTGAGGTTCGCCGCATTGAGGGCGAGCCGGCACGGGTGATGGTGGATGGACGGGACTACCACACTTACCATGAACTGGCTGAAGCGTTCGAACTGGATATTCATGATTTTAGCGTGACGGAAGTGAACAGATAAAGCTGAAAAAAATCCCGGTCATGGGGTGACCGGGATTAAACTTGCTCATGCAAGAAGCACTTGAAAATTCGTTACACCAGGAAATCTGATGTCGGGGATTACCTTATCTGCAAATAATTTGCATGACAAGGAAATATCCTCTATCTGAATAGATGGTCTAAGTAACCTACATTTTGGTTATAAGTGTCAGGGCGCATGGCCTCTGGGTTTGATGGTAACGATCCCAAATACGGTCTTACTCATCGCGATTTTTTTTAAGATAAATCTTACTAACGTAGCTATTAACGCGGGAGACGCTATGCCTTCACTTCAGGATCCCTTGCTGATTTTCTCCGATCTCGACGGCACCTTGCTGGACATTCATACCTACAACTGGGCGCCTGCCGCCGACTGGCTTGAGAAGCTGCAAGAACATCAGATCCCGGTCATTCTGTGCAGCAGTAAGACCGCTGCTGAGATGCTGGCGATTCAGAGCGATCTGGGGTTAGATGGCCTGCCGTTTATTGCTGAAAACGGTGCGGTGATACAGCTGGACGCACGCTGGGATGACCACCCCGATTCGCCAAGGTTAATTAACGGCGCCCCACACGAAGAGATCGTCAGCGTCATTAATCAACTGCGCGACCAGCAAGGATTCAAATTCACCAGTTTCGATGACGTTGAGGTCAAAGTCGTGGGTGAATGGACCGGCTTAACGCGGGAGAGAGCGACGCTGGCGCGCCTGCATGAGGCATCAGTGACCCTGATTTGGCGCGACAGCGATGAGCGGATGGCGGCCTTTAACGAGGCGCTGGACGCGGTAGGGCTAAAGTTTGTCCAGGGAGCCCGCTTCTGGCACATCCTGGATGCCCGTGGTGGAAAAGATCAGGCCCTGCGCTGGCTGGCCGAACAGTACCGTTTACGCGAAGGGGTCGCCCCCGTCACGCTGGGCCTGGGTGATGGCCCGAACGATGCTCCGCTACTCGACAGTGTGGATTACGCTGTGGTGGTGAAAGGGATTAACCGACTTGGCGTCCCTCTGCAAAAAGATACCCCGGAGCGGGTTTATCACACCCGTCAGGAGGGGCCGGAGGGCTGGCGCGAAGGACTGGATCACTACTTCTCGTCCTGACTGATCACCCGGTTACGCCCGCGCTGTTTCGCCTGATAGAGCCGGGCGTCGGCAATGGATTGCAGTTGTTCAAATTCGTAATTGCCTTTTTCTCCGGCGCAGCTCACCCCAATCGAGATGCTAATACGTACCGTCTGACTCTTTTGCACCAGAATCTCCCGGCGGTTAACCCTCGCCCGGATCCGCTCAGCCACCTGAGATGCCTGCGCAAGCGTAGTATTGGGTAATACCACGCAAAACTCTTCGCCTCCTACCCGGCCGGCCACGTCACTCTCCCGGAGCGTGCTGACAATCAACCCTGCGGTATGAATCAGCACTTTGTCCCCGGCCTGATGCCCGTAGCGGTCGTTAATACTTTTGAAATGGTCGAGATCCATCTGGATCACCGAGAAGGGCTGATTCTGTCTCTGACAGCCGGCGGCCAGCGTTTTGGCCTGCTCAAAGAGGGCACCCCGGTTATGCAGACGGGTCAGGGGATCATGCCAGGCCTGCCACTGTAAGGTGTGTTGCAGGCTGTACATATTGCTCACCATACGGCGAATCACCAGCCATGACCCCACCAGCATGGCGGTAAATAGCAGCCAGAGAAGCGCCAGTACTACCGAGATACGGCCAAAATCTCCCTGCAAGCCTTCGTCCAGCCGATGCACGCGTAGCAGCACACCATCAAAATGATTCAGACGATGCCAGCTCAGGTAACGACTCCCCAGTCGCACTCCCCCTACGTTGTCGTGCTCTAGCGCAAAGGCAAGCTGCGCCCGCTCCCGTTCATCAAACTGACTGATTCTCTCTGCCTGCTTCACGGATGAGACAAGCAAGGTTAACTGATTGTCGTAAAGCTGGTATTCACCATCTTCGTAACCGTCCAGCGCTTCGCTTAGCATCTGCCCGACGGCCGTCACGGTAAAATCGATCGCCAGAACGCCATACCAGTACTGCTGATGATCGACAGGCACGCTGACGGTCACCGTCTGTTCATCGCCGGACCAGGATTGCGCGGGACGGGTGAACCAGCGTACGCCACGGCTGCTGTTACTGGATTCCGATTGCTGCGTAAACCAGGGGCTGGTCACTAAATGATAGTAACGGGACGGGATTGCGCCTCCCCAGTCGGCAATATTACTGGAGACATAAAACCCGGCGCGGGAGACATACATGATTCGCCTGGCAAGCTTTGCCAGCGGCGAGGTGATTCGCATCAGATACCCCACCTCAAAAGCCGCCCTCAGCTCGTCAGCAATAAGCATCTCATCGCGACGCAGACTGACTGTTTGCATCACAAACGCATCGGAAACACCGTTGAGCGGCAGCGTCCGGTGTTCATCGAAAGTGAGTTGCCATGAAGGCTGAGCGCTGATGTCCGAAAAGCGCGCCACGCTCTGACGCAGCAAACCTGAGATCAGCGGCGTATGCAGCGCGTCGTACATTCCATTACGGAAGAAAAGGAGTTTATCGACGCTGTATTCCAGTTGCCTGTCGAGCGAGTTAGCCACCGTTTCCAGATGGTTACGTTGGCTGGAGATGTAGGCATCTTCCAGCACCACCACTTCACGCCAGGTAAGGAGTGTGGAGAAGATCAGGACGGTAACAAAACAGAGTGTCACAATCCGGCCAGGATGTAGACGCTGACGTAAGAAAAACGGGGGTTTTCTTACCCTATTCTCATGCTGCACACACTCTCCATGATAACGATCTTACGGCAACGCGCTGCCGGCGGTTTCGCGAGACTTCGCGCTTAGCAGCGATTATAGCGTACGAAAACGCCCGGCATAGCCGGGCGTTGCGTGACCTAAGCCTGATCCTGGCTGCGGTAGCCGTCACCATGCTGGAGTTCGTCTTCACGAAACGCCTCCCGCTTGATGCCATAACCATCATACCAACGACACTCCACCATGCCGCTGGAATAGCCGGTCACGACCATACGCGGACCGCCGCTTTTAGGCTTAACTTCATCGCTGACCAGAAAGACCATAACTGCCTCCTTTATCAGTGCGAAACTGTTTCAATTTAGTCGAGGAATGGCGTTTCTGCGCTCTTTTTTAGTGCGCGCTACCTCGCATTTTGCCAATGCCCTTTACCAGCGCAACGACAACCGCCCCGATAATGAAGCCCAGCACCAGGTTTAATAACGTCGGCAGGATGGCCGCCATCACGGTACCCTGCGCCTCGGCAAAATGGAGAATGGCATGATGCAGCGGCGCGATGCCATGAACAACGATGCCGCCCCCAACCAAAAACATGGCCAGCGTGCCGATGACTGAGAGCGATTTCATCAGCCAGGGCGCAATGAACAGCAGAGCTTTTCCGAGCCACTGCGCCAGCGCTGCGCGTCTCTCTGCCAGCCAGTAGCCCATATCATCAAGTTTAACGATGATACCAACCAGACCATAGACGCCAATCGTTACCAGTACGGCGATACCAGAGAGCACCAGCACCTGATTCAGCAGCGGCGCGTCGGCAACAATACCCAGCGTAATCGCCACGATCTCGGCCGAGAGAATAAAATCGGTGCGCACCGCCCCTTTCACTTTATCGCGCTCAAAGGCCTTGGGGTCGGCGGCGGCCAGCGCTTCCAGACGCTGCTGACGCGCCGCCGGGCTCTCTTTCTCTTTACGTGACTCGAAGGTATGCAGCACTTTCTCTACCCCTTCGAAGCAGAGAAACGCGCCACCAATCATCAGCAGAGGGGTAATAGCCCAGGGAATAAAGGCACTGATCAGCAGTGCCAGCGGTACCAGAATCACCTTATTGAGAAGGGAACCCTTCGCCACGCTCCACACTACCGGCAGTTCACGATTGGCGCGCACCCCGGTGACCTGCTGCGCATTTAACGAGAGGTCGTCCCCCAGAACCCCGGCCGTCTTTTTCGCGGCCAGTTTACCCATCACGGAGATATCATCCAGCAAGGTGGCTATGTCATCCAGTAAAGTTAATAAGCTACTTCCTGCCACAATGAACATCCTTCTTTTATTGTTAAAAACCTAAATAGTATGGAGTAAAACCGGCAAGCCTGAAACCACCACGCCTCGTCAACAAATAATTCACATCACCTACACAATTAAAGCGCTCGCCAGCGTGATAGTTTTAACGTTAACTATACGCGACCTTTTTATTTCGCCGTGAGGGAGTATGCGTATCAGGCACTTGTTACCGCTTATTGGCGCGCTATTTGCGCTTTATATCATCTGGGGTTCCACCTATTTCGTGATCCGTATTGGCGTAGAGAGCTGGCCGCCACTGCTGATGGCCGGGGTTCGCTTCCTCTCGGCGGGTCTCTTGTTACTGGCCTTCTTATTTCTGCGTGGACACAGACTGCCGCCGCGCCGCCAGCTGCTGAATGCGGCCTTGATTGGCGTGCTATTGCTGGCGGTGGGCAACGGATTTGTCACCGTGGCGGAACACCAAAATGTGCCGTCGGGCATTGCCGCTGTGGTGGTGGCGACCGTACCGCTCTTTACGCTCTGTTTCAGCCGGCTGTTTGGCATCAAAACGCGCAAGCTGGAGTGGCTGGGAATTGGCATCGGGCTGGCGGGCATTATTCTGCTGAACAGCGGCGGTAACCTGAGCGGTAATCCCTGGGGGGCGCTGCTGATTCTGATCGGTTCCATGAGCTGGGCATTCGGCTCGGTCTATGGCTCCCGTGTCGAACTCCCGTCCGGCATGATGGCCGGTGCAATCGAGATGGTGACGGCGGGGATAGTATTGCTTGTCGCGTCTCTGCTTTCCGGGGAGAAACTGACAGCCCTCCCCGACCTGTCGGGCTTCCTGGCGGTGGGATATCTCGCTATCTTCGGTTCAGTGATAGCGATTAATGCTTATATGTTCCTGATCCGCAATGTCTCCCCCGCCGTGGCAACCAGCTATGCCTACGTAAACCCGGTGGTCGCAGTGCTGTTGGGAACCGGACTTGGCGGCGAAACGCTCTCCTCCGTTGAGTGGATAGCGTTGGGCATTATCCTTATGGCCGTAGTGCTGGTCACGCTGGGTAAATACCTGATCCCCGCTAAGCCGGTGGTTGCGCCGTGTCCGGCGGAAAAACCCTGAGCGGGCGAATGCCCTGAGTGTCGATCTGCGCGTTTGTCCCTTCTGCGCAGATCCACTCTTCCAGCCGCGCGTTAAGAGCGGCATCGGTTAACTTCATTTTGCCCCGCAGCGCACATTCCCACACCACGAGTACCCGCCAGCCTTGCTGGTCGAGCAATCCCAAATCGCGTCTGTCACGCGTCACGTTCTTACCAATTTTCTCCAGCCAGAAGTCGGTGCGCGTTGCCGGGACTTTAAACAGATAGCAGTCGTGGTGATGCCAGAAACAGCCGTGCGTAAAGATTACGCAGCGCCACTCATCCAGCACAAAATCGGGTCGACCGGGTAGCGAACTGTCCTGCACGCGGAAAGCAAATCCCGCCTGCGTGAGAAGCCCGGCCAGCCGCTTTTCGATTGCGGTATCACGCGTGCCAATGGCACGCATGTTTTTACTGCGGGTCGCCTTATTGTGGACATCCGTCATTGACGGCCTCATGAGTGCGATGTTGTGCCGCCTGCAATATGCGTGATTTTAAAAGCCTGGCCACAGCGGCAAAGGCAGGCACCACCACCGAATTTCCGAATTGCCGGTAGGCCTGGGTATCCGAAACCGGGATCCGGAAGCGGTAACCCTGCGGCGTTTCAAACCCCATCAGGCGCGCGCATTCGCGTGGCGTAAGGCGACGCGGACGATGACGCTGATTGTCAGGATCGTCAAAATCTTTCTCACCCAGGGCTTTATCCCAGCCCCGGTCAATCAGGATTTCGGCGCCGTCTTTGTAGTAACGCGCAGAGAGGGTGCGCGCCACGCTATGGGGGTTGGTGGGATCTACCATGCCAAATCCAAAACCATTCCCTTTCGCCTGATGTTTTTTCGCATAGCGATACAGGTACTTCCACAGGACCGGGGTAAGAATAAATTTGGCATCGACGACCGGCTCTAGCAGCTCGGCAATGGTCGGACGATGTTGCGGATAATGCGCGGGCAAGTCACGCAGGGTAAAGTCGCCACGCAGGTTGAGATCGCGCCGGAACCCCACCAGCACGATGCGCTCACGGTGCTGCGGCAGAAAATGTTTGCCATCGATAATTTTCGGATCGTCCGGGCCGCTCTCATCGGCATCTGAGACGTCATAACCCAGCTCATCGAGGGTTTGCATAATGATGCGGAAGGTCTTGCCGCCATCATGGCTTTTCAGATTTTTGACGTTCTCCAGCACAAAGATGGCCGGCCGGCGTGCGTCAATAATGCGCGCCACATCGAAAAACAGCGTGCCCTGAGTATCGCAAGCAAAACCGTGTGCCCGACCGAGCGCATTCTTTTTTGATACCCCGGCAAGGGAAAAGGGCTGGCATGGAAAGCCGGCCAGCAGCACATCATGCTGGGGGATCACGCTGCGAATATGGTCCGCGGCCTCCTGGTCCGTTACCCCTTCGTGATGGCTCAGGGTTACCTCACGAATATCCTCGTTAAAGGTGTGCGCATCAGGATCGCAATACCAGTTGGCTTTATAGGTGCGTACCGCATGTTTGTTCCATTCGCTGGTAAAGACGCACTGCCCACCAATGGCCTCAAAGCCGTGGCGAATACCGCCGATACCGGCGAAGAGATCGATAAAGCGGAAGGCCGGTCGGCTCTGCGTAGCTGGGGGACGAGGCAACAGACTGTGTAAAAAAGTAAATTCGCGATCGCTCAGGCGCTGCCCTGCCCGGTCGCTGATCAACAGGCGTTTAACAATAGCCGGGCTCCAGTGCCCCTCTCCCTGACCATTCAGAAGCGTTGCCAGGGTTCTGGCATCATAAATGTCCAGCAGCTGGCGTAACAGCGTCTGAACGGACGCGGTGGATTTTTCTGCCAGCAAAAAGGCGGAGTTCGTCAATGATAAATTTTCCTGCATACATTTAACCAGGCCTGGGAGAGAGCTGAAGAGATTACCACATAACCGCCTTACAGCGTTGCGCGGAAACGCTGTAGCACCGTCTCGTCAACCCCGAGGCAATCGCCGGCTAACTCAGCACTCAGTTTGGCCATAAACTGGATTAAAAAATCGGCATTATGGCGCGCCAGCGCTTGTCCGGCGGCAGTTTGCATGGTTTCGGGCAGGCGTAACAGCTTTGTCTGGAAATGGTCCAGGGCGTATGCCCGGTCATTCAACGCTCGGCGATCGGCGAAAGGGTCCTCGGCATCAAAAAGTGGCACGCCCAGGGCACCGGAAACGGCAAACACCCGCGCCAGGCCGATCGCCCCTAATGCCTCTAGCCGGTCAGCATCCTGAACGATTTTCGCCTCCAGCGTCCGGGGCGTAATGGCTGCGCTAAAGCTGTGCGCTTCGATCGCATGCTGAACCGCCGGATAGTGCGTGCCGGGAAAATCTGCAAAATAGTCGCGCAGAATGTCCAGCGTGCGTTCGGCTGCCAATACTGACGAGCGGCTACGCTGCGGGTGGTTTTTGGGAAGGCTCACGATGTCATGAAAATAACAGGCGGTAAGAATGACCAGCGGCTCGACCGGCTGGTTAGCCATCAGCCGCTGGGCAGTATGCCAGACGCGGCGAAAATGGGAGATATCGTGTGCTGCATCATCGCTGGCGTGATGTTCCGCCAGCCACTGTTCAAAATGTTGCTGCCACTGGGCAAGTTCCATAGCCGTTTCCACAAGACTGAAACGGGTACATTAGCAATTAATCAACGCGCTGACACGTTCATCAAAGCGTTGCCACAGGCGATGCTGTCGCAATTTGCAAAGTCGGGTTTTCAGACCTTTTCGCATGACCGCCTGGGTACACCGCGGCGCCAGCCGTTACTTTTTGGGTTAATTTCATAAAATATTCCTAAAAGTTAATTTTATTCTGGCGATCGATTTTAAATAAGTAAACACTATGCAATTATTATCCCGTTTATGCTTTTTATCGTTTAGCGCTCTCATGCCATTCATTCCTATCCGTTATGCCCAATAGCCACATTGGGCTTTTTTTTCCACTTCACCCCCTTTTCGCCCCATAAGCGATCCAAAACCATCATCAGTAACAATCAAATTAACCAACACATAACTAGCTGATATCTAAATCAATAGATGTCATTTATCTTCTTTTTCGCTTGAATAGATAAATAATATAAAACACTCCTCATTAATATTTTGAAATACTTTTAACCTTTCGAATGAGATATTTTCAAAAGATCGCAATTGCGTCATGAAATAGTATTATTCCGCACCCGGAGTGGGTCGCAATTATTCATATAAACAATATATAAAGGATATATATAATGAAAAGAAAAGTTCTGGCAGTTCTGGTCCCCGTTTTATTATCCGCTGGCGCTGCCAATGCAGCAGAAATCTACAATAAAGACGGTAATAAATTTAACCTGTATGGAAAAATGGTTGGGAAACGCATCTGGAGCGAGGCCGACAGCAGCAACAGCAGCAACGCCGATGACTCCTATGCCCGTTTCGGCATCAAGGGTGAGACCGAAATTACCGATCAACTGACCGGTTTCGGTCAATTCGAATACAACCTGGAAGCCAGCAAGCCGGAAGGCGCACAGGATGAAAGCACGCGTCTTTCCTTCGCGGGTCTGAAATTCGGTGATTTTGGCTCCTTCGATTACGGCCGTAACTATGGCGTGGCTTATGACGCAGCGGCTTACACCGATATGCTGGTTGAATGGGGCGGCGACGCCTGGTCAGCAACCGACAACTTCATGACCGGCCGTACGACCGGCGTGGCCACCTACCGTAACAACGATTTCTTCGGCGCGGTTGAAGGCCTGAATTTCGCCCTCCAGTATCAGGGCAACAACCACGACAAAAACCTGCGTAAAGGTAACGGCGATGGCTACAGCACGTCCCTGAGCTATGAAATTGATGGCTTCAGCTTTGTGGGTGTCTATGGCAAATCAGATCGTACTGATACTCAGGCTTCAGACGGCTACGGCGACAACGCTGAAGTGTGGTCTCTGGCGGCAAAATATGATGCAAATAATCTTTATGCCGCGGTAATGTACGGCGAAACCCGTAACATGTCCTGGGCTGGTAGCGACATTGGCTTTGCCAATAAAACCCAGAACGTTGAAGCTGTGGTCCAGTATCAATTCGACTTTGGCCTGCGTCCATCCCTGGGTTATGTCTACTCCAAAGGCAAGGATTTGGGTGCGAAAGAGGGTGAAAAAGGGACTAATGCAGATCGTCTTAACTATGTCGAACTGGGTACCTGGTATTACTTCAACAAGAACATGAACGTCTACGCTGCTTACAAATTCAACCTGCTGGACGACCGGGATACCGCCATCACTGGCGCCGACAATGGCGACCAGATAGCGCTGGGTATCGTTTACCAGTTCTAAGGATCTCTTCCCCCTATTCAGGCCCGCCACGTTGCGGGCTTTTTTCTTTCCTGCCCCACCAGCTTAACCTGGCTTTAACAATCGTGCGGCATCGGCGATAATAGCGCTTTTCTGCCCTTTCCGGAGTTTCAATGCGCGATCTGCCCCACGTGACTACCCCGCACAAGCGCCCAATGAAACTGACGACCCTGGTGACTCTGATGGTGTACTCCGTGACGGGCTCCATTCTGTTGGTCATTTTTGCTCTCTACTTTGCGCAGATCACCAAAGCGACACGCGAAGGGGTTAAAGAGACGGCGCTGGCGGTGGCGAGGACGCTGGCCGACAGTCCTGACGTGGTGCAAGGGTTAGAGCACCCTCCTCAGAGCAACCTGATTCAGCCAATCGCCCTGGCGGTAATGCAGCGCAACAATTTGTTGTTTGCCGTCGTCACGGATATGCGCGGAATACGTTATTCCCATCCCAACCCCTCGTTGCTCGGAAAAGCCTTTATCGGGGAGGACCTGCGCCCTGCCCTGCAGGCAAAAGAGAATGTCGCCATCAACCACGGCGTGCTCGACGAGGCGCTACGGGTTTTCACGCCCGTTTATAACGCCAGCCGCCAGCAGATTGGCGTGGTGTCAGTAGGTATTTCGCTGGAAAAAGTGGAGCAACAAATCAGCCGTAACCGCTGGGATGCCATCTGGCTGGTATTGTTCAGCGCCCTTCTGGGTGCGCTGGCTGCCTGGGGGTTGGCCAGAATGCTCAAACGCGTACTCTTTGGCCTTGAGCCCTGGGAGATTTCCGCGCTCTTTGAGCAGCGTCAGGCTATGTTGCAATCACTGCGTGAAGGGGTTATTGCGGTCGATCAACAGGGGCAGATTACGATGGTCAATCTCGCCGCGCGCCAGATTCTTGCCGACGATCCCCTTAATACGCCGTTACTGGCTACGCTGCGTGAAGTCTCCCGCAGCGGACAGGCGCGTGAGGATCAGGAGATCAACTGCAACGGTCGTCTGTTACTCTGCAATACCTTGCCCATCAGGGCGCATAATCAGCAGGCTGGCGCGATTACCACCTTCCGCGATAAGACCGAAATCAGCCAACTGATGCAGCGTATGGATGGTCTGGTGAGCTACCTCGATGCCCTGCGTACCCATTCTCATGAGTTTATGAATAAGCTGCATGTGATACTCGGCCTGCTGCATATGAAACGCTATGACAAACTGGAGACGTACATACTGCAAACCGCGCAAAATTATCAGCTCGATGTGGGCGCGATTCAGCGGACTATCCAGTCTCCGGTGGTAGCGGGTTTTCTGTTGGGCAAAATTACCCGCGCGAAAGAGGCGGGCTTTACCTTAACCCTGGCTGATGAGTGCCGGGTACCAGACAACCCTAATGAAGAGCAAACCGCCGTCCTGGTTACCGTCCTGGGTAACCTGATAGAAAACGCCCTGGATGCGATGGCAGCGCAGCCGGCGGGAGAAGTCAGCCTGCTGCTCCATTACCAGAACGGCATACTGAGTGGCGAAGTGAGTGACGACGGGCCGGGCATTCCGGCGCAGAACCTCTCAGCAATCTTTGATAAAGGCTTCTCGACCAAAGGTGAACACCGGGGCGTGGGGTTGTATCTTGCGCGCCAGCAACTTGAAAAGCTGGGGGGCGAATTGAGCGTGGAATCAGAGCCAGGCGTGTTTACACAATTTTTTGTGCAAATCCCCTGGGACAGTGAAAGGAATAGCGCGTGATAAATGTTTTGATCGTCGATGACGATGCCATGGTGGCCGACCTGAACCAGATGTATGTGAACCGTGTCGAAGGATTCCACTGTAGCGGTATCGCCTCTACCCTGACGCAGGCCAGGAGGATAATCAGTGACAACACCTCGCCGATAGATCTTATTCTGCTCGACGTCTATATGCAGCAGGAGAGCGGCCTGGATCTGCTACCGGTAATACGCGCCTCTGGCCGTTCAATTGCAGTCATTATGATCTCATCGGCATCCGATGCTGCCACCGTTCAGACCTCGCTGCACTATGGCGTGGTCGATTACCTGATTAAACCCTTTCATTTTCCGCGTTTTGAAGAGGCACTCACCGGCTGGCGAGCTAAGAAACAGGCTATGGACGCGCATCAGCATTATGAGCAGGCGGACGTGGATAAGCTCCTGCATGGCAGTACCGCCGAATTTATGGAGAACAAACGGCTGCCGAAAGGGTTAACGCCCCAGACACTACGTACGCTCTGTTTGTGGATCGATGCCAATCCAGGCATGGAATTTTCAACCGATGACCTGGCCAATGCGGTCAAAATTTCGCGGGTGTCATGCCGTAAATATCTGATATGGCTTGCGCAGATTAATCTGCTTTTTACCCGTATTCACTACGGTGCCACCGGGCGTCCGGTCTATCGCTATCGACTGCGACCCGAGCAGGAGGCGCGGCTGAAACAGTTCTGCGAGCCGGGTTAAGAATCGACGCAACAAGACAATAGCATCGCTGAAACATCCTGATTTAGCTCACAGATATCGTGACGAAGCGGTAAAGGAATGTTACTTAACGCGATCAGAGTGATAAGGTACGCAACGCAGGAAGAGGTCGACAGCCTGAAAAGATGTGGCGGAGAGAGGGGGATTTGAACCCCCGGTAGAGTTGCCCCTACTCTAGTTTTCGAGACTAGTCCGTTCAGCCGCTCCGGCATCTCTCCGTTTTGATGGTTGCCATGATGCCAGGTAATTTGGCATTTTAACAGTCCATAACCGTTCAATTTTGTTCAAGTGACGAGTTTGCGAGCAAAGCGATGATTAAGTGGCCCTGGAAATCTAATGAATCCGCGCGTAACACGGCATTCCCCTGGGAAGAAGCGCTGGCGATCCCGGTGTTGGCCTGGCTTCCGGACGAGGATAAACATCAACTCGCTCAGCTGGCAGAACGTTTTTTACAGCAAAAACGCCTGGTTGCGCTGCAAGGTTTTGAGCTTGATGAACAGAAGAGTGCGCGTATCGCCCTGCTCTTCTGCTTACCCGTGCTTAAACTCGGTATTGAGTGGCTGGATGGTTTCCACGAAGTGCTGATCTACCCTGCCCCCTTCGTCGTCGATGACGAGTGGGAAGATGACATCGGGCTGGTGCACAATCAACGCATGGTGCAATCTGGCCAGAGCTGGCAACAGGGGCCCATTATCCTGAACTGGCTCGATATTCAGGACTCCTTCGACGCCTCCGGATTTAACCTTATCGTGCATGAGGTGGCGCATAAGCTCGACACCCGCAATGGCGATCGCGCCAGCGGTGTGCCCTTTATCCCGCTGCGGGAAGTCGCAGGCTGGGAGCACGATCTCCATGCGGCCATGAACAATATTCAGGATGAGATCGATCTGGTGGGGGAGAGTGCAGCGAGCATAGATGCTTACGCCGCAACCGATCCGGCGGAGTGTTTCGCCGTGCTGTCCGAATACTTCTTCAGCGCCCCTGAACTGTTCGCCCCTCGCTTCCCGTCGCTCTGGCAACGGTTCTGCCATTTTTATCAGCAAGATCCCCTGCAGGGAATTCGTAATAACGAAGCGCGTGATGGCGATACAGGCGTTCAGGTACATTAAATCAGCGGTTTGTGGCTTAATTAATCAGTTGATTCAGTGCGTTAAATTTAGTGTTGACACAAAATAGCGAGGCCATTAACATGCGCCTCGTTCACACGATTCCTCTGTAGTTCAGTCGGTAGAACGGCGGACTGTTAATCCGTATGTCACTGGTTCGAGTCCAGTCAGAGGAGCCAAATTTGAAAAGCCTGCTTTTAAGCAGGCTTTTTGCTTTTCTGCGTCCGGGGCGCATTTTTGCTATTTTCCACCGTGCTCCGGGGCGTCACGGTTGAGCACCTCACCGCAGAGGCGCATTTCTGGCGGCTCTGCAGGGGTGATAACGCCAATTCGCACTGGCAACGCATCCGCTTGCTGGCACGCTTTTTTCAGCTGTTGCCACGCCTCTGCCTCCGACTCCATGTCACTTATCAGGGTATCAAACGCCCCTTCAACGACCTCAATCTTGACAGGCTGATCGTCATGAGGTTCGCTGGGTTCGCGCTCCCCTTCCCCGGTAAGGGTACTCTCCAGCTCGCTGAGCCTGCTGGTTAAGATCGCCAGGTTGTTTTCTGCCGCGTTCGGTGAATAGAAAAATAACCCGCTAATAAATAACGCTTCCATCACTTCGAAGAAGGCAAAGGTCGTGTCGCCGTAAACGTAGAGGCCTCGTTCGCTGCGCCGCACTCCCGAGATCTGTTCATTGAGCAGTTCCTCTTTCTGCGAAACCGTGAGCGTCTGCTTGTTGTAGAGAATAACCGGCAAGTTTTTAATTTCGTGGATATTCTCACTCAGACTCCAGCGCTCCTTCTCGCCCTGGATAAAACCAGACGCATCGCAGACGCTTTCAATATCAAATTCATCTGTGGAGAAGCGCTCGCGATTAAAATAGTCGCTCACGTCCTCGCTCTCCTCCATGCCTTCCCGCACCCAGCAGCGATAGACTGAACTTCGGCGATCAATGCCAATCCACTCCAGATCCACGGTGCCAGGGCTCGAGGGTTTTCTTGCCTCGTCAATCCATGCGCCGACATCTCTGTCGAGATAGGCGCCAAGCAGGTCTTTCCAGGGCTCAATCGCCACGAAGATATTGGCGAGGGTTGTCCCTGCTTCAATGATGACGGGATGGCGAAAAAATCTGAGGAGGAACCAGGGATCGGTAGCGGCAGTGGTGTTCTGTATTGCCAGCAAGGGCAACGCTGTTGTCTCATCGTAATGTGAGCGGAAACGCAGTACCGAATCGGTACAAAAAATTAATTCACCGTCCATCTTGTCTCTGGCTCCTGATGTTGTGTTGCAGCCCTGCAAATCAAACCACTCATCAAAACTGTCCGTCGTTTTGATCGCCCATACGGGATCTCCTGAACATAGAACACAAGCCTTACAGGTGTAAAGCTACAGGAGAGAGTGTGCCGGGCTGACAGATAAAAAGGTATCGGCCTTTACAGGATGTGCGAGTGAGGCTTCGCCATAAGCCTGATGGGGATGAAACCTACACTTTTGCGTGCGACCATTGTCGCAACGCGCGCCAGTGCGGGCGTAAAAAAACCTGCGCAAGGCAGGCTTTTGTCGCGGGTGCGCAGGTTCTAAATCTGATAATCAAGCGCCACCTCTTCCGGCTCCATGGCCTGGCGCTTAATTTCATCCACCGACAGGCCGGCGTTACAGAGTTCTATGAAACGCCAGACGTAGTTACGCTGCAGTTGGCCGCGCTTCAGACCAAGCCAGACCGTATTGGCATCGAAAAGGTGGCGTGTATCAAGGCGCACCAGATTACCCGGCTCGCTCTCAGTGCCGGACTGCTCGGCCACCAGCCCGATTCCCAGGCCCAGCTCAACGTAGGTACGAATCACGTCGGAGTCCTGGGCACTGAGCACAATGTCTGGCGTTAACCCTTTACGATGAAAGGCTTCATCGATGCGCGAACGCCCGGTAATACCCTGCCGATAGGTAATCAACGGCCATTTATTGATCTCTTCCAGCGTAAGTGGGTTTATCTGCGTCAGGGGGTGATCGGTCGGCAGGAGGAGCGTGTGATGCCAGCGGAACCAGGGAAAAGCCACCAGCTGCGGATCATTGCTTAAACGCTCGCTGGCGATACCGATATCCGCCCCACCATTTTGCAGCAGAACGTCTATCTCCTGGGGTGTCCCCTGGATCAGCTCCAGGCGCACCTGCGGAAACAGCTCGCGGAAAGCCTTAATCACCGGCGGCAGACTGTAACGTGCCTGGGTATGGGTGGTGGCGATAGTCAGCACCCCGGAGGCATCGTTGGTAAAGAGGTCGGCCAGACGGCGAACGTTACTGGCTTCGTTGAGAATACGCTCTGCGATGGTCAGCAGCGCTTTTCCCGGTTCGGTCATCCCCAGCAGGCGCTTACCGCGGCGGATGAAAATCTCGATACCCAGCTCCTCTTCCAGCTCACGGATATGGCGACTGACGCCGGACTGAGAGGTATAAAGCATATTGGCGACCTCGGTCAGGTTGTAATCCCGACGGGCCGCCTCGCGAATAATTTTAAGTTGCTGGAAGTTCACTGTTCGCTCCGGGACATCTGACATGGCTCTATTGTTAGAGCCTGCCTACCACGAGAACAAATAATAAAAACCCGCATCTTATGCTTTTATGGAATATTAACTCACCAGCTGCAGTTCTCTATTCTCCAGCGATGGACGACTCACCAGCGACATCAGGATCTCTTTAACTGCCTGAGCCTGAGGTGACAACGAACCGCGGGCAGAGACATTAAGCGAGAGCGGCAAACTCATCGAAGGCGTAGTAATACGGGCCATCCAGCCGTTCGCTGCACTGCAGAGAGAACGCGCGGCAGATTCAGGCAGAACCGTCACGCCCATACCGCTGGCGATCGCCGCAGTCAGGGTCGAGATAGAGTCGATTTCACCGATGATTTTCGCCGTCAGGCGGCGCAGGGAAAAGGCCTCATCGACCCGCAGGCGTACGGCGCTGTAATCACGGGGCAGGAAGAGGTTCATCTCTGCGACGGCCGTAAGATCGACGCTCTGCCCTGGGCAATCGCGCGTTCCTACCAGGAAAAGATCTTCTTTTAGTAACGGCTGGCTGGTGATACCTGCCACCGGCGAACGATCGTAGAGCACGGCCATATCCAGCTGGCCGCTCAGTAATTTATCGTTCAGGACGGAGCCGCTGTTCTCATGCAGATAAACCAGTACTTCTGGCAGTTCGGCGCGAACGGCCTGCAGCAGCGGCATGGTCACAGAGGAGGCCGCCGTTCCGGGCGCCAGGCCAATTGAAACCTGTCCGGTTAGCGTCTGCCCGACGTTGCATACCGCCAGCTGTGCCTGTTCGCACTGACGCAGAATAGTACGTGCATGGGTATAAAGGATCTTTCCGGCTTCCGTTGGCGTGACGCCGCGCTTGGTACGGATTAACAGCTGCTGATCCATTTCGCCTTCCAGAGTAGCAACCTGTTGGCTCAACGCGGGCTGCGCAATATGCAGCACTTCTGCGGCCTGAGTCAGGCTACCGATGTCGACGATTTTTACGAAGTATTTCAGTCGTCTTAAGTTCATTTTGCCCCCTGTACGAAATGCGTTGCCGGTTCCGGCGCGAATTGTTGTAGAGGGTTTTGCAAGATGCTTGCCAGTTTTGGAGAGGAGGTCGGATATGTTCGCTAAGCGCCTGAAAATAAGAGATTCCAATTGTTAGCCGTCAAAAGAGAAGCGTAACAGTGGTTTCTGATCTGCCCCATTAGGGGTATGAGTGCACCAAATCTGTGCAATCCGTTGGCAAAATCAGCACTTTGTTGATTTTGTCAGCAAACGATACACAAGGCGGTTTTCCCCCTTTGACAAGCGCATCGGACGCCGCTAATATTCGCCCCGTTCACACGATTCCTCTGTAGTTCAGTCGGTAGAACGGCGGACTGTTAATCCGTATGTCACTGGTTCGAGTCCAGTCAGAGGAGCCAAATTTTAAGAAACCGCTCAGGGAAACCTGAGCGGTTTTTTTACGTTTGCCCTTAAGGGTTCGGGCAGAGTCCGCATGGCCTTCTGCCCTGGCCCGACTAAGACAACGCGTCCTGATTTACTGGTATTCAAACGCGGCCACAATGACCGACGAGACATCGCCGGGCATCACCGAACCCGCTTTTGACAGCACGCGTGCCTGCAGTTTAAACGTCGTACTGCCCTCGCTGACGGCACCAATCAGTGAGCTGTTATTGCTCAAAATGGTGTCGGTCGTCTGCTGCGATAACTCGACAGCGGTGTTGGCTGCCGCATTAGCGGCACTGTTTGCCCACAGGGTGCTGTCGCCAGAATCAGGTGTGCCAGTAAAGGTCACCTTCACGTTGGTGGTACTTGCCGGGCAGCCCGCCACGGGGAGATCGAAGGTTTTTAACGTGGTACCTGCGCCCGCTGTTGCCAGGCTGGACGCCTGAATAGCTTGCCCTAAGTCCACATTCAGCGCACTTGAACCTCCATTAATTGTTGTACACGGTGAAGCAATCACTTTTCCTGTTACGTTAATATTAACGTTATCTGCCGCATAGATATTTCCCGCAAACAGCATGGCCGAAACGGAACCCGCCACATAACATAAATATTTTTTCATTATTAGCCTGCCTTGGCATCGGTATTTAGAGATTACATTGGATTATTGATATGTCAGCGTGAGCGTAGCTGAACTATTGGCTTCGCCGACGGAAACACGGTTTTTTGTTTGATAATAACGCGCAGTAATAGGAAATGTTTCGCTCCCGCCGCTGGAGTGTTTTAATGCAAGTGTGCTGTTAATAATAAGTGGTTTCCCATCATATAATAACTGTACTCCAACGCCTTGCGCTGTATTTGCCCTCCCTTGATTATTCAGTGCCAGTACGCTGGCGTCACTTACATCTGGATTTTGCGTGCCATTTAATGTCACGTTGATATTTGCATTTCTGTCGCAATTCAGCCCGAGATTTTGGGTGCTGGTTTTCGCTGCAATAAAACCGACCGTTGTACCGAATTCTGAATTCAATACATTCCCGACAGGAAATGTTAACTGGGGCGTCGTGACAGAACAGGCGACCTGTGCAACATAGCCCCCCATCAGATTAATGGTCACCGGCGTGATACCGGAAACGGTCCAGGTGCCTAACTGTGCTACCGTAAATGATCCCGGTTGGATATCCCCTGTTTTATATAACCGATATCTTACCCACGGCATATTCACCGTAGCGTTGCCCGTTTGGTCTGTTGACGCCGGGTTGTCTAATTTTCCCCAGCCCAAATCAACCTCTATGGCGACGCCTGGAATATTGGTGGCATAGGCGTGAGCAATAGAAGTGGGTATCCCGCCAAGATAGGTCATCTTGTAATAGTTGGTATTGTCGCCGGTACAACTCAGTAATGTCGCCCCCTCACCGGAAGAGCTGGAGTATATTACCGACCCCACCGGCGCATCCCGCTGCACAATAACCCCGCTGGGTGTGAACCCAAGAGTTTGTGGCTCCATGCCGCTGGCAAAATTACAGGTTGCGCAGGCCGGCTCGCTGACGCCAAAGATTATCACCAGCATAAAAAACCTGAGGGCGTTATTTAACCCAATTTTATTTGCAATGTTCATTGCTTAGCACCACTCCTGATTCTGCATCCTGCTGATGAAGGGTAAAGTTCACCCGGCACTGCTCATTCTTTTCCTTGCCCCATTGCGCCAGGAGATCACCGTTAACGGGTAGCCCGGTTAAATAGACTTGCCCCGCGTCTCCCACGATGAATCCCGCCCCGTTTTGCTCGCCGCTCAGGGTGACCGTCGTGCCAAAAGGCACAGGCCGACCATCGGTTTGGGTCAGCGTCATCAGGACGCGATTACCGACGTTGGCGATATATTGCGCGCGCACGATGGCGCCTCGCGTGGGGATCACGGTCTGCGTGGTTAACTGCAGATCAACGTCATCGGATAAGGTCGCCGGATCCAGGGAAAGGGTATTTTTACGATACGGGGAGATATTGCTGACTACGGTATAGCCGCGATAGTCGGTCTTCACGCCGGACTGACCGGTCACGCCGACGCCGGATGCGCCTGGCGCTTTGACCAGCGCCAGCGTTTCGCCGAAAGGCTGTGCCAGGGTAATGCCGTCGGCATGCGCCAGAATGCCGCCGTTCAGGCCATAGTTCATCCGCTGGCGGGTTTCGTCATAGCTATAACCGCCGATGACTTCGCCATAGGTCCCGTGGTAATCGGCGCTGACATTACCCAAATGCCCTGCACCGTCATTCCCATAGCCTTGCTGCAGGCTCCAGCTCAGCGCATCCCCCTGCATGGCTGTGCCACTCAACCCCAGCGAATGGGTGGTCTCCCCCTGTTTACTGGTATTCAGGCCGTAATTGGCCCAGGTATGGCTCAGGAACCGGTCGAGCGGAATACTGACATTCACCGCAAAAATCTGGTCTTTCGGGTAGGTTTTCCCTTCGTTGCCGCCCCCCGCGCTGGCGTTGTTGCTGTAGGTGTAATTGATCCCCCATGAGATACCCTGCCAGGCGTTGTTATAGCTCAGGCTGTACGAGCTCATGGTCTTGCTGGCGTTCCAGTAATCCTCCCGGATTGCGCTGCCGCTAAGAGAGCCATAAGCGGGTCCCAGCGTCTGGCTTAGCGTCAGCTCGGCCCGGCTGCGGCGACGATCCTGCAGGGTATTATCGTCACTCCAGGAGTCCAGCACCTCCTGCATACCGTAATAACCTGCCGTGGAGTAGCGGTAGCTGGTGGCAGAGAAGGTGGTTCCGGTATCGGTAAAATTCTTACTGAAGCGTATGCGCCAGGCTTGTCCCTTCGACGAGCTCGCCCCTTTCGGGCTTGACCAGGCCTGGGTCACATCGACAGATAACGCACCCATTCCGCCCATATTTTTACCGACGCCCAGAGCGTAAGCCTGGTACGGAGTGGATTGCTGCACGCCGCCGTACAAGGTAAATCCCTGAGGCAGACCATAAATAGCAGTGCCAAGAAGGAGGTTTTTTTTATCCACATTGCTGTCGCTGGGGCGATAGTGACCGCACGTCAGGCTGTACTTCAGCCGCCCTTCCCGCTGCAACACGGGAACCGACGCAAAAGGCACAACAAAATCCTGTTCGCTCCCGTCCGACTCTTTTACGGCGACATTGAGATCGCCCGCGCCACCGGTTGGGTACATGTCGGTAATTTCAAACGCGCCCGGCGCAACATAGGTCTGATAAATAACGTAACCATTCTGTCGCACAATGACTTGCGCATTGGTACGCGCAATACCGCGCACCACCGGCGCATAGCCTTTCAGACTATCGGGCAGCATATCGTCGTCGGAAGCCAGCTGGCCGCCGCGAAAGGGCAGGCTATCAAAGACGTCGGAAGGCGAGGTGCTGTCACCGAGGGTCATCTGGCTTTTTAAGAGCACGATGTTGCGCTGGGCATAGGTATAGGCCGAATCCCACCGCGCCTTACCGTCAGAATCACGATTCCAGGTGGTGTAATTACGCAGGCGCCACGGCCCGATATTGATCCCCGGACGCAGGTTGGCGTACTGGCTGTTGCTGTTACCAGAGGTACGGTTTCTGCTCCAGCTATTATCGCCGCTGAGACTGTAGTTCAGTAAAAGGGCATTAATCCCCTCATCCCACATCTCCGGCGCAACATAGCCCCGGGCCTGCGAGGTTAATGCCGCCTGAGGCAGGGTTAACAACAGCTTTTGTGAACCGAAGATAAAATCAGCCGACGCCTCGGGGATCGCGGCTAAATTAACGCATCCGTGGCCTTCATCGAGCCGGGGGTAAAGCCCAGTTTTTACGCCATAGCTTTGCAGCAACCCTTCCGACAGGCAGGGCTGCAGGCTGTGATCCCCTTGTGCATTTTCTACGCGGACAAATTCAATCTCGCGGGTATCTACCGTTTGATCGTTGAGTACGACCTCCACGCGATATTTACCTGGCGCCTGAGCACCGGCCTCAAATTGTGAAAGATCGACCCCTTTCATTGAAGGGTTGTCCACTTCCAGTAATGCCGGATTAAAATACTCTTCCGCGCTGGCATTCTGCATGACCGCGGGGAGCGCCAGTGCAATCAGACAGGCGAGACGGGCCCGGGGAAACCAGGGATACATTTTCTTCTGCATAACGCGTAATACCTATTCCCTGGTTTTATATCCGTTAAATAGCGGCGCGATGAATGGCACCCACGCCACCATAGTCATTAATCAATTTGAACGTCACCGGCCCGGTGTTAACGCCCGCGGGTAAGGCAAAAGCGGCCGATGCCCCAGGCGCAACGTAGGTGGGCTCGGGGACATTTTTTCCTGCAACCGTTATCTGATTAAAATTCATATAATAATGAGAGGGGTTGCTGACAAGAATTTGTCCGCCGGCGATTCGCCACACCAGGTCATTGGCGAAGTTTTCCGCCCCTTTATCTCGCAGTCCTACCGGGCGATATATTAATTTGATGCGTGTTTTTATCGCGATCTGCAATGAGTTGGCTTTTTTTTCAGCCGCCGGAATTGCTTTAATGTTAAGCCAGTACATCGACTCTTTATTATCCGGCAGATTTCCCGCCCGCACGATGCGCATCACGTTCTCTTGCCCGCGATCCAGTCGATAAAGCGGTGGCGTAATAATAAAAGGCACCTTCCCGGCGCTTTTATCCGGATTATCTAGCCAGGACTGAATTAAATAGGGCACGTTGTCCGGGTTGGAAACGCTCAGTGCTGCCTCTTTTTTCCCGCCGTCATAAATGACGCGAGTGCCGCCGATATTTACCCCGGCGTTAACCGACGTGATATATAACAGCAGCAACAAAGTTAATAATGCCTTCTGAAGACCTTTCATTAAAAATCCGTTATTTCATGTGGCTGATAACGCTATTCACATCTGCCGTACCCGGCTTATTTATTACTAACATCTATTATTTAATGCTTCGTCATAGGCAACAATCGAGGCGCGGTGTAATTTTATTCGCGTAACATCTTGCTCCTGATGGCGTGCCCGTTCAGGCCTTGGCATGGCCCGGCGGGGCGGTTTTCATCTCCGGACGATTTAATCGTTTTCTCCTGTGCGCAGTCGCGGTAGTCTCATAAGCGTTGCCAATGTTTCGGCGACGGCTATGTGAGTAATCTTTAATCGATACCTATAAAAAGAAATAAGTGACAGACAGGATAACTATGGATTCCACCCTCACCTCCCCTTGCCCCGACCCGGAGGCACCTTCGCTCAATCGCGCCCGCCGGGCAGCCCTCGGCAGCTTCGCTGGTGCCGTCGTCGACTGGTATGATTTTCTGTTATATGGCATCACCGCGGCGCTGGTCTTTAACAGTGAATTCTTTCCGCAGATAGGCCCGGCGATGGGAACGCTCGCCGCCTTTGCTACCTTTGGCGTTGGGTTCCTCTTTCGTCCGCTGGGCGGGATTATCTTCGGCCACTTCGGCGATAAGCTGGGCCGCAAGCGGATGCTGATGCTTACCGTCTGGATGATGGGCATTGCCACGGCGCTGATTGGCTTACTGCCCTCTTTTGCCACGATTGGCTGGTGGGCTCCGGTTCTGCTGGTCACCCTGCGCGCCATTCAGGGCTTTGCCGTAGGCGGCGAATGGGGGGGTGCTGCACTGCTCTCCGTCGAGAGCGCCCCTGCGAGGAAGAAAGCGTTCTACAGCAGCGGCGTACAGGTGGGTTACGGGGTGGGTCTCCTGCTCTCGACCGGCCTGGTTTCGCTGATAAGTGCCCTCACCACCAATGAGCAGTTCCTGAGCTGGGGCTGGCGCATTCCGTTTCTCTTAAGCATCGTGCTGGTGATTGCCGCACTGTGGGTGCGTAACGGGATGGAAGAGTCCGCCGAATTTGAACAGCAGCAAACCACACCGGCTACAAAAGAGCGCTTACCGGTAATGGAGGCCCTGACCCGCCATCCGGGCGCATTCCTGAAAATTATCGGCCTTCGTCTGTGTGAGCTGTTGACGATGTATATCGTCACGGCGTTCGCGCTGAACTACTCCACGCAAAATCTGGGGCTGCCGCGCGAGCTATTTCTCAATATCGGCCTGCTGGTGGGTGGGCTGAGCTGCCTGACTATCCCCTGCTTCGCATGGCTTGCGGATCGCTATGGTCGTCGTCGGGTCTATATCACCGGCGCGCTTATCGGCAGCCTCAGCGCCTTTCCGTTCTTTATGGCTCTGGAAGCGCAGTCCATCTTCTGGATTGTGGTTTTCTCTGTGCTACTGGCGAACGTGGCCCATGACATGGTGGTATGCGTGCAGCAGCCGATGTTCACCGGCATGTTCGGGGCCCGCTATCGTTATAGCGGCGCAGGGGTCGGTTATCAGGTCGCCAGCGTAGTCGGCGGCGGCTTCACCCCCTTTATCGCCGCCGCACTGGTCACCTTCTCCGGTGGCGACTGGCACAGCGTGGCTATCTATCTGCTGGCGGGCTGCCTGATTTCAGCCCTCACCGCCCTGCTGATGAAATCTCCCGCCCCATAATCTCTACAGCGAAGGCGTTCTGCCTTCGCTGCTTCGCGTTGCCTGACTTTTGTTTCATAAGACGGTGTCATACTATCGGGTATGTCGTACACCTGTGGAACAAGGAGAAAGAGATGAATAATAAGGGCTCCGGCCTGACCCCGGCTCAGGCACTGGAAAAACTGAACGCGCTGTACGAGCAGTCAGTAAGCGATTTACGTAGTGCCATCAGTGACTATATTGAAGACGGTATGCTTCCTGATGTGGAAGCCAGAGCCAACGGTCTGTTTGTCTATCCATCGCTTTCCGTCACCTGGGATGGCAGCGTGACCAACTCCCCCAAAACCCGCGCCTATGGCCGGTTTACGCACGCGGGCTGCTACTCCACAACCGTGACCCGTCCGATGCTGTTTCGCCCCTATCTGGAAGAGCAGTTAACGCTGCTGTATCGGGATTATGACGCCCATATCACCGTAGAGCCTTCGCGCCACGAGATCCCCTATCCCTACGTGATAGATGGCTCCGCCCTGACGCTGGATCGCTCCATGAGCGCCGGGCTGACGCGCCATTTCCCGACCACCGAGCTGTCGCAAATTGGTGATGAGACCGCTGACGGGATCTACCATCCGGCGGAGTATTCCCCCCTTTCGCACTTTGATGCGCGCCGGGTGGATTTCTCGCTGGCGCGTTTGCGCCATTACACCGGCACCCCGGCAGAACATTTCCAGCCGTTTGTGCTGTTCACTAACTACACCCGCTATGTGGATGAGTTCGTGCGCTGGGGATGCAGCCAGATCCTCGATCCGGATAGCCCGTACATTGCCCTCTCCTGCGCAGGCGGGATCTGGATAACCGCCGAGACCGAGGCGCCAGAACAGGCCATTTCTGATCTGGCGTGGAAAAAACACCAGATGCCGGCCTGGCACCTGATCACCGCTGACGGCCAGGGCATCACCCTGATTAACATCGGGGTAGGACCGTCAAATGCCAAAACCATCTGCGATCATCTTGCGGTGCTGCGCCCGGATGTCTGGCTGATGATTGGTCACTGCGGCGGCCTGCGTGAAAGCCAGCTGATTGGCGATTACGTACTGGCGCATGCTTATCTGCGTGATGACCACGTGCTGGATGCCGTCCTGCCTCCGGACATCCCTATTCCGAGCATCGCCGAGGTACAACGCGCGCTCTACGACGCCACGAAAGAGGTGAGCGGTATGCCGGGTGAAGAGGTTAAACAGCGCCTGCGTACCGGTACGGTGGTGACAACCGATGACCGCAACTGGGAATTGCGTTACTCCGCCTCAGCGCTGCGCTTCAACCTGAGCCGCGCGGTGGCCATTGATATGGAAAGCGCCACTATCGCTGCCCAGGGTTACCGTTTCCGCGTCCCTTACGGCACCTTGCTGTGCGTATCCGACAAACCTTTACACGGCGAAATTAAGCTGCCCGGGCAGGCGAACCGCTTCTACGAGGGGGCGATCTCCGAGCATTTACAGATTGGCATTCGGGCCATTGATCGGCTGCGGGCCGAAGGCGATAAGCTGCACTCGCGCAAACTGCGAACCTTTAACGAGCCGCCGTTTCGCTAATCATAAAAAAGGAGCGTTATGCAAACCCCATCCCCTCTATCCGCGCTGCGCGAATGGCTTCGTGCGCAGAACCTTGACGGCATGATCGTGCCGCGGGCCGATGCCTTTCAAAGCGAATACTGCGCGCCGCACGATGACCAGCTGGCCTGGTTGACCGGCTTTGACGGTTCAGCGGGCCATGCGTTGATCCTCCAGGATCGGGCACTGATGTTCGTCGATGGCCGCTATCAGGTTCAGGTCCGTGAGCAGGTTGATTTAAACGCCTTCGAGATCCTGCATCTGCACAACGATCCGCTGGCCCCCTGGCTGCGGGAGAATCTCCGCCCCGGTGCGCGTATCGCGTTTGAAGCTATGTTGATGACCCCGGCGCAATACGACGCTCTGCGTGCCAGCCAGTGTACGCTGGTGCCGCTGAATGACTCCCCCTTCGACGACATCTGGCACGATCGCCCCCCGGCTCCGGTTGGGGCCATCCGCGAAATGCCGTATGAATACAACGGGGAGAACAGCGCCGACAAACGCCAGCGCGTGGCCGCCCTGCTTGATGCTCACAATGCGGATTACCTGGCGATTACCCAGCCGGACAACATCGCCTGGCTGCTGAATGTACGTGGCAGTGATATTCCAACCAGCCCGGTGCCCAACTCGTTTGCCCTGCTGGGACGCGATGGTCGCGTCGAGTGGTTTGTTAACGCCGATAAGACCCGCTCGCTCTCCCCTGCGCTACTGGCGAGCCTTACCCTCTCTCCAGAAGGTGATTTCCTCTCCCGGAGCCAGCATCTTTCGGCGGGCAAGCGCGTGATGATGGATGCCGATACCGCCCCCGTAGCCCTGCGTTTTGCGGTAGAAAAATCGGGTGAGATCGTCTGGAATGCCGATCCCATCACCCTGATGAAGGCACTAAAAAACCCGGTGGAGCTGGCGGGCTATCGTCAGTCTCACCATTATGACGGCGCGGCATGGGTTAATTTCCTCGCCTGGCTGGCACGTGAAGTGCCCCGGCGTGAGGCGGCTGGCAATCCGCTCACCGAGCTGGAAGCGCAAGAACAGCAGTTGGCTTTCCGCGCGCAACAGCCCGGCTTTATCGAGCCCAGTTTTGCCACCATTTCAGCCTCCGCCAGTAATGCGGCAATGTGCCACTACCACTCAAGCGAAAGCACCAACAAGGCCATCACCCACCGCGACTTTTATCTGAACGACTCGGGCGGCCAGTATCATAATGGCACCACCGATGCCACGCGCACCCTGGCCTACGGCCCGCTGAGCGCTCAGTGTCGTCTGCACTATACGGCCGTGCTCAAAGGGTTCCTGTCGATGATGAGCCTGCAGTTCCCGTCCGGCACCCAGGGACACCAGATTGACGCCTTTGCCCGCAGATCTCTGTGGGAGCTGGGTCTCGATTTCGATCACGGCACCGGCCATGGCGTGGGGCATCAATTGCTAATTCATGAAAACCCGCACCGCATCGCGAAAAAGGTCAATCCATGGCCGCTGGTGGCGGGGAATATTATGACCATCGAACCGGGTTACTATCTGGCCGATGCGTATGGCATTCGTATTGAAAACCAGGTGGAAGTGGTAGAGAGCCTGCCGGGCTTTTGCAAATTCGCCTCGCTGACGCTTATCCCGATCGATTTGAGTCAGGTGGAACTGCACCTGCTGAGCGAGCAGGAAAAACAGTGGCTGGACGACTACCACCAGCAGGTGCGGGAGGTACTCATGCCGCTGGTAGAGAGTGAGGCGCAGCAGTGGCTACTTGCCGCAACCGCCCCGATTCAGCGCCTGAAGGGGTAAATTCCCGGACGCAGAAAAGCAAAAAGCCTGCTTAAAAGCAGGCTTTTTAAATTTGGCTCCTCTGACTGGACTCGAACCAGTGACATACGGATTAACAGTCCGCCGTTCTACCGACTGAACTACAGAGGAATCGTGTGAACGGGGCGCATATTATCGATGCCACCCGGCGATGTCAAAGGCAGAATGCACATTTTGAATCGATTGCCGAATTATTCTCCAGTTTGCGCATCTATAAGTCGTTCTTTTGGCGCTTCCCGGACCGGACGCGGGTATTTCCACAGCCAGCGTCCACTCACCATTCGCCAGTAGAAGAACGCGCCGCGTACCGCCCAGTCCAGGAACATCCCCAGCCAGACGCCGACCACACCCCATCCCAGCATGATACCCAGCGTGTACCCGGCCACGACACGACAGCCCCACATACCGAGCATGGAGACCCACATCGCAAAACGTGCATCACGTGCCCCCTTCAGACCGGCAGGTAACACCCAGGAGGCAGCCCAGATCGGCATAAAGGCGGCGTTAAGCCAGATCAGGATCACTACCACATCTTTTACATCCTGCTCATGGGTATAGAAGGAGGCCATCAGACTGGCAAACGGCGCGGTACCCCAGGCGATGGCGGTTAACCCTATGGTCGAGAGCCAGAAAACATGTCGGAGCTGCCGCTCGGCCTGGCCAATCTGCCCTTTGCCCAGGCGTTTACCGGTGATGATGGTGGATGCCGAGCCGAGGGCGTTCCCCGGCAGGTTAATCAGCGCCGCAATGGAAAAAGCAATAAAGTTGCCGGCGATGACGTCGGTGCCCATCCCGGCAACAAACATCTGCGTCAGTAATTTTCCGCTGTTAAACAATACGGATTCAATGCTGGCCGGCACGCCAATACCCATCACCTCCCAGATAATGGCGAAGTTAAGCGGCCGAAAGTAGCTCTTCAGGCTGATGCGAAGCGAGGGAGTGAACCCCACCGCCAGCACTGCAATAATAGCAATCGCGCCAATATAGCGAGAGATGGTCAGCCCCAGCCCGGCGCCGATAAAGCCCAGTCCATCCCAGGAGAAAATACCGTAGATCAGCACGCTGCTGATCATGATGTTCAGTATGTTCATCCCGCCGTTAATCATCAGCGGAATTTTCGTATTGCCTGCCCCACGCAAGGCCCCGCTGCCAATCAGGGCGATGGCTGCCGCGGGATAGCTCAGCACGGTCATTTCCAGATACGAGAGCGCCAGGGCCTTAACCTCGTTTGTCGCCTCCCCCGCCACGATGTTGATGATCTCTTCACCGTAGTAGTGGATCACCGCCGCCAGCACTATCGAGAACAAGGTCATGATCACCAGCGACTGGCGGGCAGCAGCGCGCGCGCGTCGCGGATCGCGCTTTCCGAGGCTGAACGCCACCACCACCGTGGTACCCAGATCGATAGCCGCAAAGAAGGAGATGATGACCATGTTAAAGCTATCTGCCAGACCCACGCCCGCCATCGCCTCCTTGCCCAGCCAGCTGACAAGGAAGGTGCTCAGCACGCCCATCAGCAGTACACAGGTATTTTCCAGAAAGATAGGCACAGCAAGGGGGGTGATTTCACGCCAGAACAGAACCCGATAACTTTTACGTTTGGTATACCAGGGCGTACGCATGACGCGCTGGCGTAAAGCGGAAGTGACGTTCAAAATGGACCTTAGCGAGAAAGTTGAAACTCCATTTCAAATGATGAGGGAGAATAGACGATCCTGCAAAGTATTTTGCAGAAAAAAGTGTGGGTTAATGCGTCAATCTGCTGAATGAATCGTCAGTTAAACAAAATGCGTTAAGATCAGGTTTGACAAAACTTTTTTCGCCGCTAAGATAACGCTCCACAACGATTCCTCTGTAGTTCAGTCGGTAGAACGGCGGACTGTTAATCCGTATGTCACTGGTTCGAGTCCAGTCAGAGGAGCCACATTTAAGAAGCCTGCTTTCGAGCAGGCTTTTTGCTTTTCTGTGACCAGACGGCCTTATGTGAGGCGCAAAAAAAAGCCCCCCGAACAAATCGGAGGGCCTGGATAGCTGGCGGAGGTTACTCGCTTTTGGCTTCCACGTGCTTCATTTCGCCCATCACTTTCAGCTTTTTCGAGATCTCACGGCGCTCTTTGGAGATCTCAGCGTTTTTGATGATGTAATCATCTACGCGGTCCTCGTAGTCGCTCTTCATGCTGGCGATGATGCCCTGGATAGCTTCAACGCTCATACCCGGTTTGATGTAATCGCTCAGGTTGTCCAGCAGCAGTACGCGCTTCTGGTTGTCACGGATCTTTTTCTCAACGTCCTGAATTTCACGCTGCAGTTTGTTCTTGCGGCGGAACAGGCGGACGAATTCCAGAACATCCTGGAACGAAGGCTTGGTAGTTTCCATTTTTACACCCCTGATAATGTGAGATTCGGATTCGTTTAAACAACCGCTATGGCAGTAACCTTACTGACAGCGATTGCGGATGACAATAATTTTTGCTTTGGTCTTATCATAACCGTAAATGGTGCTGAATCGAAGCAGCAGACATCACTCAACGTGATGGCTGCGCTTTATTTGCGCAGCGCCCGGCAGATTAAGTGTGAAAGCAGTTCCAGTTGACGCGCCAGCTCCATACTCAACCATACATAGCCATGAATAGGCGTTTCCGCCACGTTTTGGCTCTGATGCTCATTAATCAACTGACGCAGTTCGGCAACGATCTCATTCAGCTTTTCAGTGTTGGCCAGAATCGGCTGCGGATTGCCTTCATACAGGGCGTGGGCAATGGTGAGCAGCGTTTGCTGGGTCATCTGCTGCGTCTCTTTTAGGGTACGGGCGTTTAGCATCACAAAGTGGCTCTCTCGCGATGCCCAGTGCGCATTGATTTGAAGCTCCAGCATACAGACCAGATTGCGACTGACGGTCTGGATCCCCTCAAAAATAGACTTCTGGATGTGCGTCTCTTTACTGGCGGGGGTAATAAGACCTCGCATTTTCACTACGTCATTCAGGATGGTTTGCAGGCGCTTTTCCAGGCGCGGGCGCTCAACAAGATTAGGGGAAAAGCCGGCCTGATAAACGCGGTTAAAGGCCGTCACATAGTTAGCCATCTGAATGCGCCAGTGCAAAAATGCCCGCTGCGGCCAGATACCCGTGAAGAGCATTGCCAGCAGTGAACCCAGTATCACATCGCCGCTTCGCCACAATGCCGTATTCATATCCCCCGTTGGCGCACCGACAACCACCGCCAGGGTGATGCCAATCAGCAGTGCCTGGTAAGGTTTTTTACCCAGCGCCAGCCAGCCGCAAAGGAACATCGCCGCCGCACACCAGAGCAACATCAAGGGCAGTGAATAGAGCTCCAGCTTCAGGGCAATCAGGCCCAGCGCCGAGCCTAAGATAGTGCCGCCGATACGTTCAAACGCCCTGGGTACCACATTACCCCAGAAAGAGATTGGCCCCATAATTACCACCAGGGTAATGAGCGGCCACGTCCCTTCCGGCACATGCAGTAGGCGCACAAGCAGGAAAGTGAGGATAAACGCCAGCGCGATGCGGCATCCATGCACCACGCGGTAATGACGATAGAGACGAATTTCAGACGAGGTTAATGGTTTATCGGGGCGCACACCCGCTCTCCAGCCATTGAATAAAGTCTGATTGTAACTGGTTTTCTGCCGTAGAGGGGTCTGCGGCAGAAAAACCCTTTAGATTCTATGCCTAAAGGTTACTAACCCGCTTTGTGCTGTACCGGAATATACATTTCGATATCCCAGTAGCCGTCGGCATTACCGTCGTTCAGGTAGCGCTCGAAGCAGGGTTTTGGCGCGATCTGGTAGCGATTGTCCTCCAGCAAGCTGGCGAACAGATGATTCCAGGGCGTCGCGAAATCGTGATTTTCGACACGGGCAGTGGCAGAGGCGTATTCGCCTTCGGCGACCTCGGTCAGGATCACCCCTTCGCTATTGGCAGGCAGCGTAAAATCGTCGGCGACGCGGACGACGGTGTCGCAGCGCAGTTTTTCCGCAGGCACTTCATCAGGGTTATCGTAATAGACCGCCAGCCATTCCTGTAAGGGAATGTCATGACCGTCGACCCACATAACAAGCTGTTCGAACCCCTGTTTTACCGTCTGCTCCCACGGTCCGACCAGGTGAAAACCCGCGATTTTACGTTTAGGTTGATGCGAAATGTTATAGTCCATGCTGCCTCCTTTATCACTGTATATTCATACACTATAAAGCAGTGTAAAGCGGTGTGACAAACGTGAAGTGTTTATTATGCGAGCAGACTCGCAGAGTCGCCAGTCTGCTCGCGGGCAGGTTATATTTTGTGGTGAATATAGTCGCTCAGTCGCGAGAACATCCCCCCCTTCCCGACAGGCTCAAGGGTGACCAGCGGCCAGTGCGCCACCACTTTGTCGCGATCGTATAAAGCGATTTCGCCAACGTGCTGATGCGCAGCAATCGGCGCTTCAAGCTCTTTTTTATCCAGGACATAGCGCGCTTTAATATTGGCCACTTCCGCCTTCGGCAGCGCCAGCCAGAAGTCCTGATCGGTACCCAGCGCAATCTTCTCTTTATCGCCGTACCAGATGCGCTCGGTTCCTACTTGCTTGCCGCTGCGCAGGATCTGCACAGTATCAAAGTTCTGCTGGCCCCAGTGCAGCAGCTTGCGCGCCTGATCTTCACGCGCTTTCGGGCTTTCGGCACCCATCACAACGGCAATAAGACGTCGCTGCCCATCCACCGCAGAGGCGATCAGGTTAAAGCCGGCACCGGAGGTGTGCCCGGTTTTAAGACCATCAACATCAAGGTTTTTATCCCATAACAGACCGTTACGGTTTTGCTGGGTAATGCCGTTCCAGGTGAGGCTCTTCTCGCTGTACATGTGATAAAACGCCGGCTCACCATGAATAATCGCGCGGGAGAGTACTGCCAGGTCGTAAGCCGAGCTGTGCTGCCCTGGCGCATCCAGGCCATGCACGGTTTCGAAATGGGTGTCGCGCAGATTCAGTTTCTGCACATAGTCGTTCATCATGTTCACAAACTGCGGCTGTCCGCCTGCCACATGATCGGCCAGCGCCACGCAGGCGTCGTTTCCGGAATCGACAATCAAACCGCGGCTTAAATCCCGTACGGTAATGCGATCGCCGGGTTTGATAAACATCAGTGAGGAACCGTCGAAAACGGGATTCCCTTTGGCCCAGGCATCGCGCCCCACGGTGACCACATCGTCGGCAGAGATACGGTGACTATCAATCGCGCGATCGACAACATAGCCGGTCATCAGCTTAGTGAGGCTGGCCGGGTTACGTTGCTGATGTTCGTTGCCCGCCGTTAAAACTTGCCCGGTCGTATAATCCATCAACACCCATGATCCTGCCTGTATAGCAGGCGGTCGCGGCGCATAATCAATCGGGTCGGCAGCCAGCGCGGATGAAATACTTACAGCGAGCAAAGAAACTGCAATAAACAGACGGCGTTTCAACGGTATATCCTCAGGTCATTTAAAATCGTTGACCTTTTTACGGAAGTTCTGATGTCGATACCTGGATAAATTGCAATGAAATGTGACAGAGCGCAGATTTTTTTTGCGTGGCAGGTCCGCAATTTTCATCTTTTCGACCGCTTTTTCTTCGGCATGCCTGAACGGATGATTTCCTATAGAGGGTGACTTACAAACAGGATGGTATTACTGGTGTCTGACTCTGCCGCGCTGATGACGATCTATTTTTAAGCGCTTAACTGCTTATAGTCGCTACCAATATGAGATTTAACGTTTGAGTGTTTTATTAGATATATGATAAGGCACGCCGACTGGTTTTTACATTACTGATAATTATTATTCTACAGCGCTCGGTTGATAAAGCAGTCATCCGAACAATTGCTTCTGCCGCTACCATAGCCTCCTCTCCTGTTGACTCACATCGCTTGTTATGAACGCCTTATGTTAATACTGGTTTGGTGTTAGCGTGACCGTCGGCAATCTCTATGACTCCACTCGCAACGCTCAGGCAGCAACTGGCTAGCGACTGTCGCTGCTCAATATCAGGCTACTACCAGTGACTGAAAGCTAACGTAAAACTCCCTGTTTGGGTTATGGAACATGATCTAGCAGTTCTCGCCTCCATTTCGGGAGTTATAATTAAGGGTCTTTAGCTAATGCTTGATCCCCTGATTGGTTTCATACAAAGGCCTATTCCAATTGACTATAAAATCGTTGCTTAAAAAGTGCAGCTTTGAAACAGTTTAGTCCCCGTTAGGTTCGCCTTTGATTACAATGTCAATGGCGCTTGGTATAGCGTAGATGTTGCCCATGTAATGCCCTACACAAATTCTCAAAATATATTCAATATCAACTGTTATAGCTGTCGATTAAGTCCAGAATGTTTGCTAAAATCTCCATTTCTCAGAATTCACTAATATCTTTGATCTTGATTATTTCAGATATTAGATGTGCGAGAAGCTCGGTAGTATGCGAATTTTCAATTTGTTGACTCACATACTGACTCAGGCTGAACTTTTTCTGCCAAAATGCTCTGAACACTCTTTGGCCACTGCGCCCGAACACCATCATTAACTAACCGGATGGAACGTTATTAGTGAGTTTTATGATGAATCACTCTTTATATTTTTTGCTTATCTTTGTTGCTTCTATTTTGTCGGTATCGATATTATTCCGTGCACATTTTTTCAGTTTTCTTGACGAAGAATCCAGCGCACCTAGCAGGGTTGTTGGTCTTGATGGCTTAAGATTTTATCTGGCTGCATTTGTTGTCTTGCATCACATTGATTGTTTTCATAGTTTCATAGATACAGGAAAGTGGGCACCATCACAATACTACCTGTGGGCACTTGGTAAGTATGGTGTAGCTTTATTTTTCATGATCACAGCATTTCTTTTTTGGGGCAAGATACGCAATAAACAAAGCATCGACTGGGCGTCACTCTACAGAGGAAGGGCACTCCGAATAGTGCCAATGGCTATATTTTCATCATTCCTTGCCGTAATAATGGTAACAATATACTCATACCAAACAGATGGATTTTTTTTCAACGTTAAAAATGTTATTCCCTGGTTTGATGCTTCTATATTTAACCTTAGACCTGATTTCACAAACTTCAAAACCCCTAAAGTTGCTATGGCTGGGGTAACATGGACTTTGAAATGGGAGTGGTTATTTTATTTCTTACTGCCTCTACTGTTCATTTTCAGAAATAAGGGCCTAGAATTCGCAATTGCCGGCTGCGCATTATGCTTTTATCTACTTCCACAGATAGATGCACAAAACGCATATATTTGGTCTTACTTCGCATTTGGAATTTTATGTAAGGAATTGTCCCTAATTGTTAAGATAAACAACAAAGTTGCCAGCTCATTAGCATTACTATCATTGCTAGTTCTTTTTGTATCTGAACCTGGTTTTTTTTCCGTCACAGGGACTCCTCTCCTCGCCTTAATTTTCCTATGCGTAACCTGCGGTTCTGATATTTTTGGCTCTTTATCTATGAAGTCAGCCAAGAGGCTTGGAACGATTAGCTATAGCATATATATAATGCAGGGACCGATATTATTCCCTTTTTTCATAATGCTTAAACAATACCAACTCCAAATGTATACACTAACGTCTGCAGCTGTAGTGGTGCTGTTATTCATTTTACTATGCGTCATATGCTGCGCTACATATGTTTGGATTGAGAAAAGATTCATGAATGGCTTTTCTAAAAACATCACAGCCGAGGCTCGATATTAAAAGCGCTACTCTATGACGCGTTGTTTCCACTCACGCAAATGGAGCAAAAAATATTCGCAGGCTGCTTAAAATGGACCTATCCGCATAAGAGCCTGCGCTATCACTTAATCTTAGAAGTTACTTATGGCGCTTGCATCGGCCATATCAGCAGAGACATTTCATATCGACCCGATAATTTCCTGGAATATAAATCATGGCACTACAATCATTTACGTTAAAAGAAAAATGATGGATGATATTAACTCCTGCATTCAATAAGCGCTAATACCTAGAGGGTATGTCATAAGTGTTCTCAACAACCGTCATCTCTTCTTCAACAATTTTCATAGCCCTTATAACAAAAAGTTAACACGCCATTTTCTATATAATCAGAGGTAGAGAAATCCTGAAATTTTCAATCAAAGTCAACCCACCTCATTTTATGAATATAATATATCTACATGCCATCTGAAAGACCGAATCAAAGGTCGGTTAACATCTAATTAGCTGAATATATTTTCAGTTTCACTCACCTTATTCATAAGCATTTTAAACACTAGCCCTTTATAATAAAGCATTAAATGGAGTGGTTTATATATCTTATTGCTTAATTAACCAGCCTCCCCTCAAGAGACAAAAGCAACAGAAAGCAAGGATACAATGAACATATGCAAGTGATGATTATTAATATTGAGAAACCTTTAAATCCAGTAATAAATTTCAAATATAGATTAAAGCACGGTCATTACTTTTTTTACACCAATCTTGTAAGGGTTATTTTTTGAGGATTAGCGATATCTTAAATGTAAAAAACGCTCATCACACGAATACAACCAGTTGAACACTGTGTAAACTTATTCGGAGCAATCCCTCCTGACAGCAGGCATGAACTATCTCAGCAGTATTCGTCGCTATTAGCATTAGCTTTTGTTATCTAATAAAACAGCTGGCAATATGCCTTTATAACAAGTTCCGGCTGGATTCCCCATACTATAGAATACTTTGTTGGGCAAGCTAATCAAGCCTTTTATATATAAAAAATACATTTTCATACCATCCTCATAAGTATTTATCAGCGAGGTAACATTAATAGTAAACTGGTAAATAATCATAGCCCTTGTATGAGAAGAATTTTGACATAATTCCGAATCAGAAATCGAGGCGTTATGTATGCGGTTCTGCGCCAATGAGATAACGGTCTCGCATTTAAGTAGTAATCTGCAGAGCCTCTTGAGTTCAAAAGATTGGTATATATTAATAACACCCCACCGAGATTTCCCTTTCCATTAATGCCAATATCGAAATCGGGTCATTCACTATAAATGTGGCCTCAAGCCCAATCAGCATCGGCACTTCTTGTGGACCCGATTATGGTTTACCATTACTGGGATGCTGAATAAGTTGCGATGCCTATAGATAATATTTGGTACGCTCGAACGAGTGGTTTGGTTTGGTACGTTTCCTGTACGCTCAATCACATGGACATCGAGGCATTTTAAACGTTCGTGGACAAACTCAGGTGTAGAAAGGGTTGTTTTTCGAGTGGTAACAGGCAGTTAATAAACGAATTTGGATAATGTGAAACAATGGCAGATACCGATAAACAACCTACCTTCCTTTTCCACGATTACGAAACCTTTGGTACCAGCCCGTCGCTGGACCGCCCTGCCCAGTTTGCAGCTATCCGAACCGATGCCGACTTCAACATTATCGGCGAGCCGGAAGTGTTCTGGTGCAAACCAGCAGACGACTATCTGCCTCAACCCGGCGCAGTGATGGTGACAGGCATTACGCCGCAGGAAGCTCGCGCTAAAGGGGTTACCGAAGCGGAGTTTGCCCGCCGTATTCACGATCTGTTTACCGTACCCAATACCTGCGTGGTGGGTTATAACAACGTGCGCTTCGATGATGAAGTGACGCGCAATATCTTCTACCGCAACTTCTACGATCCCTACGCCTGGAGCTGGCAAAACGGCAACTCTCGCTGGGACCTGCTGGATGTGATGCGCGCATGCTATGCCCTGCGTCCGCAGGGAATAAACTGGCCTGAAAACGATGAAGGGCTGCCCAGTTTTCGACTTGAGCATCTGACCCGTGCTAACGGTATCGAACACAGTAATGCCCACGATGCGATGGCGGATGTTTACGCCACCATTGCCATGGCAAAGCTGGTGAAAGCTCACCAGCCGAAGCTGTTCGATTATCTGCTGAGCCACCGCAGTAAGCAGAAACTGACTACCCTCATCGACGTCCCGCAAATGAAACCCCTGGTCCATGTCTCAGGGATGTTTGGCGCCTGGCGGGGTAACACCAGCTGGGTAGCCCCTCTGGCCTGGCACCCGGAAAACCGTAACGCGGTGATTATGGTAGACCTGGCGGGGGACATCTCTCCCCTTCTGGAGCTAGATAGCGATACCCTGCGCGAGCGGCTTTATACGCCTAAAGATGAACTGGGCGACGAGTCTGCCGTGCCGGTGAAGCTGCTGCATATCAATAAATGCCCGGTACTGGCGCAAGCGAATACCCTGCGTCCGGAAGATGCTGACCGGCTGGGTATCGACCGTCAGCGCTGTCTGGATAATCTGAAGGTGCTTCGCGAGAATCCCCAGGTGCGGGAGAAAGTGGTGGCAATTTTCGCCGAAGCCGAACCTTTTACGCCATCAGATAACGTGGATGCCCAGCTTTATAACGGCTTCTTCAGCGATGCGGACCGTGCGGCAATGAACATCGTTTTGCAAACCGAACCACGTAATCTGCCCGCGCTGGATTTGACCTTTGCCGATGCGCGTATAGAGAAGCTTATCTTTAATTACCGTGCCCGTAACTTTCCCGGCACGCTGGATGAAGACGAGCAGGCGCGCTGGCTGCAGCATCGTCGCAACGTCTTTACGCCTGAGTTCTTGCAGGCTTACGCCCAGGAGCTGGAGATGCTCTACGGTCAGTATGAAGGTAATAACGAGAAGCTTGGGCTACTGAAGGCGCTTTATCAATACGCCCAGGAGATCGTCTGATTACGCCCTCCCGCGGCCGGGAGGGTGTTTGGCTCAGGCCTTCTGAACGGTGATGCTCCACGCGGCATCACCCACCTGCTGATAATCTGTGATCGCGTGCCCCTCTTCTGCCGCCCACTGTGGGATGGCTTCTGTCGCCTGCGTGCAGTCGAATTCGATAATCAATTCATCACCGCTGGCCATCTCAGCCAGCGCGGCTTTTGCTTCAATCAGTGGAAACGGGCAAACCTGCGTCACCACATCCAGTTTTTTAATCGCCATAACAGCTCCTGTTATTCATCAGGCCGTCGCAGCCGCAAGTTTCGCTTTGCGTTGCGGACGGACATATAAAAACCATGACGCAGTCCATACGCCAAGGATCATAAAGGCCAGACCAATCCAGCCCTGCCAGGTCATCATTGCCGTCATGACCAGGCCATTGCCGATAGAGCAACCACCGGCCATACTGGCGCCAACTCCCATCAGCATGCCACCCAGGCCGCTGCGTAGCGTGGTTTGCGCATCTGCGGCGCGTACACGAAACTCGCGGCTGGCTTTCGCGGCAATAAAGGAACCCAGGAAAATCCCCAGCACCAGGAAGACGCCCCAGTTCAGGAACTTGCTCTGTCCGGCTACCAGGAACTGCAGAATATTGGCCGTCGGGGAAGTCACCCCTAAACCGAACATACGCCCTGTCGCCTCGCTCAGTGGCCATGCCAGCAGCGCGATCAAACCAATGAGAACGGCGGTGACAAAGGGATGCCAGCGCTTTTCAAACAGCAAGTGAGCAAGACCGGTACGGCGCGGCGGCAATGACGCGACCTTAAGCTTAGGTTTACGCAGCTCTTTGCTTACAGCCCAGAGCGTGACCACCAGTAACAGCGCAATCAACGGCCAGACAGAGAAACCAAAGGTCTCGGCAATAGAGTTGTGCCCGGTACTGTAAGTTTTTAGCACCTGATTAAGGCCATCCGCATGGGGTGAACGCATTACCGCGCTCAGCAGCATATAGGTGAAGAGCGCAATCCAGCTGCCGATCAACCCTTCGCCAGCGCGATACCAGGTTCCGGTGGCACAGCCGCCTGCATAGACGATACCCAGGCCAAAGATATAGCCCCCCACTACGGTACCAAGCCATGGAAAGGTGCCGGCATCATACTGCACCAGTCCCATCTGAATGAGCGCAAATACGCCCAGACTCTGGATGGAGATAGCAATTAAGAGGGCATAAAACATGCGGTTGTTTTTCGCAATGTACATGTCGCGAAAACCGCCGGTGAGACAGAACCGCCCACGCTGCATAACAAAACCCAGCAGCGCGCCGCAGAAGAGTCCGCTAAAGATCATAGAAAGCATAATTATTAATAAGCCAGCAAAACATCAGGAGGCAAATTATTAATGACTCGCCGGGCAGGGACAAATAACCAAATGTTCCTGGTTAGAACCTTTAGTTATTTCAGATATAAAAAAACCGGAGGCGATGTCTCCGGTTTTATTATTCAACGCTATCGATTATGCAACGTCTTCGTACTGCGGTACCGGGTTACGGAAGCTTTTGGTCACGCAAGCCAGATAAACCAGACCGATACCACCCCAGATCAGACCCAGAACCATGGAGCTCTCTTCCAGGTTAACCCACAGTGCACCCACAGTCAGGGCACCACAAACTGGCAGAATCAGGTAGTTAAAGTGGTCTTTCAACGTCTTGTTACGCTTCTCACGGATCCAGAACTGCGAGATAACCGAGAGGTTAACGAAGGTAAAGGCCACCAGCGCACCGAAGTTGATCAGCGCGGTTGCGGTTACCAGGTCAAAGTTGATGGCCAGCAGTGCGATCGCACCGACCAGCAGCACGTTCCATGCCGGGGTACGCCATTTCGGATGAACATAACCGAAGAAGCGCGTCGGGAACACGCCATCGCGGCCCATCACGTACATCAGACGAGAAACCCCTGCGTGTGCAGCCATACCGGATGCCAGAACGGTCACGCTGGAGAAGATCAGCACGCCCCACTGGAAGGTTTTACCCGCAACGTACAACATGATTTCTGGCTGTGACGCGTCCGGATCTTTAAAGCGAGAGATGTCCGGGAAGTACAGCTGCAGGAAGTAGGAAGCACCGATAAAGATCAGGCCGCCAATCAACGCCGTCAGGAAGATGGCACGCGGAATCACGCGCTCTGCGTCTTTGGTCTCTTCAGACAACGAGGAGATACCATCGAAGCCGAGGAACGAGAAGCAGAGAATGGTCGCGCCGGTAATCATCGGCACAACGTGCGCCCCTTCAGACCAGAACGGACGGGTGCTGGTGAGCGTACCTGCCCCTTCACCGTGGGAAACGCCATAAATGATCAGACCCACGATAACCGCCACAATACCCATCTGCAGAATAACGATCAGGGTATTGAAGTTAGCCACGGTTTTGATGCTGCGCAGGTTAGAGATGGTCATAAAGGCCACCAGCGCCACAACGAAAATCCACGACGGTATAGAAGGTACCAGCGCTTCGAAGTAAATTTTAGCCAGCAGAATGTTGATCATCGGCATGAACAGGTAGTCCAGCAGAGATGACCAGCCCACCATAAAGCCAACAGCCGGGCTAATGGATTTCTGAGCATAGGTGTATGCAGAGCCTGCAGACGGGAAACGGCGAACCAGTTTACCGTAGCTCAGCGCTGTAAAGAGAATCGCGACCAGCGCAAAGGCGTACGCCGTTGCAACGTGACCGTCAGTAAGGCCTGATACGATACCGAATGTATCGAACAGCGTCATTGGCTGCATGTAGGCAAGGCCCATCATAACAACCGGAATCAACGTAAGGGTTTTACGTAATTCCACGCGAGAGGTGTTTGGAGTTGCGTTATGCGACATAGTTAATCTCCTTTACGGTGATAACCGCCACGTAAGCGAAAAATTGCCCCATTTCGTTTATTCCTCAGCGACAACAACTGTCGGATTTTAGTAAATATCTATCCGGTACGAAGCCCGGCCTCTTGGTTTTAGTTTCGTTTCGTACATGCAAAAAAAAATAACCGACGCCTTTTATATCGTCGATTATTCATTTGTTTGCAGCGGCGGCATTTTGCCCCATCTGCTGGCAGTAATGCAATAGATTGCGAAGGCATGCAAAACTTTATTTGATCTAACTGGCTGATTTTTCGACGCCAGCTGCTGCATAAACTGCAGCAATAGCACTATTTGCTAAAATCTCTTGCCGCCACCATGCACTGGCAAGCCCCGCAGTTTGCTCATTCCAGCCTATCCATACCGACTCATCACTGGTCTGTGCTAAAACCTGCTTTTCTATTAGCGCTCCGCTTTCTATAAAGCGCTGGGCTAAATAGCGAGGCAGATAACCGCAACCGAGGCCGTTTATTTGCAGTTCAAGTTTAGTTTTAAAGTCAAATACGGTGATGGCCTCTTGATCGTCGAGCAGTTGAGACGAAACCGCACAGCCAGGCAAACTATTATCTCCCACCACGATAGCGCGGTAATTTTTAATAACGCGTCGGTTAATAGGTTCGGCTTCCTGAGCAAGGGGGTGATGCGGCGCTACTACGAAGACCTGCTCCAGTTTACCAAGACAGGCAAAGCCAAAGGCACTGAGCTGGGGAGGCTCATGGAGTGCACCGACGATAATGTCCGCCCGGCCCTGAATTAGTGCCTCCCAGGACCCGGCCAGCACGCCGTTGATAAATTTCAGCCGCGTGACGCTATGGCGCGCATAAAAAGCCTCGATCAGCGGAGCCAGTAACGAAAACGGAAAGGTATCATCCACGCCAATGACCAGTTCATTTTCCCATCCCTGGTGCAGTTTAATGGCCTGTTTTTCCAGCTCACGCACGGCGTGCAGTACATCCCGCCCCTTCTCCAGCAGCATTTGCCCGGTACGGGTAAAGCGGGCGCGGTGCCCGGTACGATCGAGGATCTGGATATTGAGATCGCTTTCCAGCTTGTGCACGGTATAGCTGAGCGCCGAGGGCGTTTTAAACAGTTTTGCCGACGCAGCGGCAAAACTGCCCTCTTTTTCCAGCGCATCGAGGATGATAAGAACATCCAGCAGTGGTTTCATGCTTCCCCCTTGTGGCGCAATTGCCTCCGCGGGCTGCATCACTCCATCGGCATAACCAGCGGATCGGGAAATTGATACTCAAATCCCAGTTCGTGACAGATACGGTTACCATCAATCACTTTGCCTTTTCTTTCGCCCTGCGCATCGTGGAAATGCGGAGGTTCCAGACCAAGCTGACGCGCCATAACCGGGTAGAAGGTGCTACGAGCGGGATGAGAGGGCGCACATATATTATAGATGTGTCCGCCTTTTGGAGCCTGCAAAAGCAGGGTAATTGCCGCGATGACATCTTCAAGATGCACAAGATTAACGCCATGTTGCCCGTCCGGCGCCGTTTTCCCCGCAAAGAAACGACCCGGGTGACGCCCCGGCCCGACCAGGCCGGCAAGACGCAGGATATCAACCTGTGTACCCGGTAAATTGTGCAGCCAGTCTTCCAGGTCTTTTAATACCCGTCCGCTCGCGGTGACCGGCGCGCGCGGACTGTCCTCTTTGACCGTTCCTTCGGTATCGCCATAGACCGAGGTTGAACTGGTAAAGATAATGCGTGGAATATCATGGGCCAGGGCGCTGTCGACAATCTCCTGCATCGCCTGCAGGTAGAACCCGTCTCCCGGTCCGGTTCGGCGGGCGGGCAGCGTAATGACCAGCGCGTCGACATTCATCAGCGTATCCAGATCGTCGGCATCGCAGATAAGCTCTGGCTCCAGGCGCAATTCGACCCCTTCGATACCGCACATCCGCGCGGCTTCCACGCCGTCTACGGTGGTTTTGCTGCCCGTCACCTGCCAGCCTCTTGCCGTTAATGACATCGCCAGCGGCATCCCTAACCACCCTAAACCGACAATTGCGACCTTTTTCATCCGTCTTCTCCTGACATTTACGCGTCTCTGTTAAGGCTACGCCAGCCGTCCGGAACTGACAATTCATAGCTACAATATGAAATGAATTAATGATTAAAAAAAGCCCTTGCTTTCAGTGACACAAGTGGTTTAGGTTAAAAGACATCACATGAATAAGCATTCATCGAGAATTTTATGACACGCGTTCCATTTAAACACCACCATCATCACCATCATCCTGACTAGTCTTTCAGGCGATGTGTGCTGGAAGACATTCAGATCTTCCAGTGGTGCATGAACGCAAGAAAAGCCCCCGGAAGATCTTCTTCCGGGGGCTTTTTTTTGGATCGTATTCAGACAGGTTAAAACAGGATCACGAGGAACCAACAATGTTAGATAATTCACGTTTACGCATAGCTATTCAGAAATCAGGCCGTTTGAGCGATGATTCACGCGAGCTTCTGGCGCGCTGCGGCATTAAAATTAACCTGCACACACAGCGCCTGATCGCGCTGGCAGAGAATATGCCGATTGATATTCTGCGCGTACGTGATGACGATATTCCAGGCCTGGTGATGGATGGCGTGGTGGATCTGGGGATTATTGGCGAGAACGTGCTGGAAGAAGAGCTACTGACCCGCCGTGCGCAGGGTGAGGATCCGTGTTACTTTACGCTACGTCGTCTGGACTTCGGCGGTTGCCGCCTGTCGCTGGCAACCCCGGCTGACGAAGCCTGGGACGGCCCGGCCTCCCTCAACGGTAAGCGCATCGCCACCTCTTATCCGCACCTGCTGAAGCGTTACCTCGACCAGAAAGGGGTGCAATTTAAATCCTGTCTGTTGAATGGTTCAGTTGAGGTCGCGCCGCGCGCCGGACTGGCCGATGCCATTTGTGACCTGGTTTCCACCGGTGCGACCCTCGAGGCGAATGGCCTGCGTGAAGTGGAAGTCATGTTCCGTTCAAAAGCCTGTCTCATTCAGCGCGATGGCGAGATGCCTGATGCCAAACAGCAGTTGATTGACCGCCTGCTGACTCGTATCCAGGGCGTTATCCAGGCGCGTGAATCCAAATACATCATGATGCACGCCCCGACCGAGCGTCTGGACGAAGTGATTGCCCTGCTGCCGGGTGCCGAGCGCCCAACTATTCTTCCACTGGCTGGCGATCAGCAGCGCGTAGCAATGCACATGGTGAGCAGCGAAACCCTCTTCTGGGAAACCATGGAAAAACTGAAATCGCTGGGTGCCAGCTCTATCCTGGTACTGCCTATTGAGAAGATGATGGAGTAATGGCCATGAGCTTTAACACAATCATCGACTGGAATAGCTGTAGTGCCGCGCAGCAAGGGGAATTACTGATGCGCCCGGCGATCTCCGCCTCCGACAGCATTACCCGTACCGTTGCGGAGATTCTCGAAAACGTCAAAAACCGCGGCGATGACGCACTGCGTGAATACAGTGCTAAGTTCGATAAAACCGAGGTGCGTGCCCTGAAGGTTAGTGCGGAAGAGATTGATGCCGCCAGCGCGCGCCTGAGCGATGAACTGAAGCAGGCGATGGCCGTTGCTGTAAAGAATATCGACACCTTCCACACGGCGCAGAAACTGCAAAACGTCGATATCGAAACCCTGCCAGGCGTGCGCTGCCAGCAGGTAACCCGCCCGATTGACTCCGTCGGCCTTTATATCCCGGGGGGCTCAGCCCCTCTCTTTTCTACCGTATTAATGCTGGCGACCCCGGCACGCATTGCGGGTTGCCGTAAAGTGGTGCTCTGTTCTCCTCCGCCAATTGCAGATGAGATCCTCTATGCCGCACAGCTGTGCGGCGTGCAGGAAATCTTCAACGTGGGTGGCGCGCAGGCTATCGCAGCGCTGGCGCTGGGCACCGATTCGATTCCTCGCGTGGATAAGATCTTTGGCCCTGGCAATGCCTTCGTGACCGAAGCCAAGCGCCAGGTGAGCCAGCGTCTGGACGGCGCGGCCATTGATATGCCTGCCGGCCCTTCTGAAGTGCTGGTGATCGCCGACAGCGGTGCCACGCCTGACTTTGTTGCCTCCGATCTCCTGTCGCAGGCAGAGCACGGCCCCGATTCTCAGGTGATCTTACTGACGCCGGATGCGGGCATGGCACAACGCGTGGGCGAAGCCGTAGAGCGCCAGCTGGCCGATCTCCCCCGTGCAGAGACGGCCCGCCAGGCGTTATCTGCCAGCCGTCTGATTGTGGCCAGTGACTTGGCCCAGTGCGTGGCGATCTCTAACCTCTACGGACCTGAGCACCTGATCATTCAGACCCGCAACGCCCGTGACCTGGTCGACAGCATTACCAGCGCTGGATCGGTATTTCTGGGCGACTGGTCACCCGAATCCGCTGGCGATTACGCCTCGGGGACGAACCACGTGCTGCCAACCTATGGTTATACCGCTACCTGCTCCAGCCTGGGACTGGCGGATTTCCAGAAACGGATGACCGTGCAGGAACTCTCTCGTGAAGGCTTCGCCTCCCTGGCGGCGACCATCGAAACCCTGGCCGCTGCAGAACGCCTGACCGCCCATAAGAATGCCGTTACGCTGCGCGTTGCAGCCCTGAAGGAGCAAGCATGAACATTGAAGAGCTGGCCCGCGACAACGTCCGCGCGCTGACCCCGTATCAGTCTGCTCGTCGTCTGGGCGGAAGCGGCGATGTCTGGCTGAATGCCAATGAATTCCCCACACCTGTGGAGTATCCCCTCACCCAACAAACGCTCAACCGCTATCCGGAATGCCAGCCAAAGGCGGTTATTGAAAATTATGCCGCTTATGCCGGCGTAAAGCCGGAGCAGGTGTTGGTTAGCCGGGGCGCTGACGAAGGCATCGAACTGCTGATTCGCGCGTTCTGTGAGCCAGGCAAGGACGCGGTGCTCTACTGCCCGCCAACCTACGGTATGTATAGCGTGAGCGCCGAAACCTTCAATGTGGAACTGCGCAAAGTAGCTGCCCGCGACGACTGGCAGCTCGATTTGCAGGCTATCGCCGATAATCTGGACGGCGTGAAGGTGGTGTTTGTCTGCAGCCCGAATAATCCGACCGGGCAACTGATCAACCCGCAGGATATCCGCACCCTGCTGGAGATGACTCGCGGGAAAGCACTGGTGGTGGCAGACGAAGCTTATATCGAGTTTTGCCCGCAGGCGACGCTGGCAGGCTGGCTGGATGAGTATCCGCACCTGGTGATCTTGCGTACATTATCGAAAGCCTTCGCCCTCGCCGGGCTGCGCTGTGGATTTACCCTGGCCAATAAACCGGTAATTGACCTGCTGATGAAGGTCATCGCACCCTATCCGCTCTCTACGCCAGTTGCTGATATCGCGGCCCAGGCGCTGGCTCCGCAGGGCATTAACGCGATGCGTGACCGCGTGGCGCAGATCCTTGTTGAACGTCAGTACCTGGTGAACGCTTTAAAGTCCATTCCCTGCGTTGAACAGGTATTCGATTCGGAAACGAACTACATCCTGGTGCGCTTTACCGCCTCCAGCTCAGTATTTAAATCTTTGTGGGATCAGGGCATTATCTTACGGGATCAAAATAAACAACCTTCCCTGAGCGGCTGCCTGCGCATCACCATCGGCACCCGTAAAGAGAGCCAGCGCGTTATCGACGCCCTGAATGCGGAGAAAGTATGAGCCAGAAGACCCTCTTTATCGATCGTGACGGCACCCTTATTTCGGAGCCCCCCAGCGATTATCAGGTCGATCGTTTCGACAAACTGGCCTTTGAAGCCGACGTGATCCCTACTCTGCTGAAGCTGCAGAAAGCCGGTTTCAAACTGGTAATGATCACCAATCAGGATGGGCTGGGTACCGTCAGCTTCCCGCAGGCAGACTTTGACGGCCCGCATAACCTGATGATGCAGATCCTCTCCTCGCAGGGGGTGGTGTTCGATGACGTGCTTATCTGTCCGCACCTGCCGGCGGATAATTGCGAATGCCGTAAGCCGAAGGTCAAGCTGGTAGAGCAGTATCTGGCAGACGCGGTACTCGATAAGGCTAACAGCTATGTCATTGGCGACCGCGCCACCGACATTCAGTTGGCGGAGAACATGGGCATCGCTGGCCTGCGTTACAACGCTAACGACCTTAACTGGGCCATGATTGGCGAACAACTCACGAAACGCGACCGCTACTCTCACGTTGAGCGTAATACCAAAGAGACGCAAATTGATGTGAAGGTCTGGCTGGATCGCGAAGGCGGTAGCAAAATCCACACCGGTGTCGGTTTTTTTGATCATATGCTGGATCAGATCTGTACCCACGCCGGTTTTCGCATGGAGATTGCCGTTAAAGGTGACCTTTATATTGACGATCACCACACCGTTGAAGATACCGGTCTGGCGTTGGGCGAAGCCCTCAAGCTGGCGCTGGGGGACAAGCGTGGCATCAACCGCTTTGGTTTTGTGCTGCCCATGGATGAGTGTCTGGCACGCTGTGCCCTCGACATTTCGGGTCGGCCGCACCTGGAATACAAAGCCGATTTTACCTATCAGCGCGTGGGCGACCTGAGCACAGAGATGGTCGAGCACTTCTTCCGTTCACTCTCCTACACCATGGGTGTAACCCTACACCTAAAAACCAAAGGGAAGAACGATCACCACCGCGTAGAGAGCTTGTTCAAAGCCTTCGGCCGTACTTTGCGCCAGGCTATTCGTGTGGAAGGTGACGCCCTGCCGTCGTCGAAGGGAGTGCTGTAATGAATGTGGTGATCCTTGATACCGGCTGCGCCAATCTGAACTCGGTAAAATCGGCCATTGCCCGTCACGGTTATGACCCCGTGGTGAGCCGTGATGCCGATATTGTGCTGCGCGCCGACAAACTGTTTTTACCCGGCGTGGGCACCGCCCAGGCCGCGATGGATCAGATCCACGAGCGTGAGTTAGTCGAACTCATCAAAGCCTGCACCCAACCGGTATTGGGTATCTGCCTCGGCATGCAGCTTCTGGGTCGCCGTAGCGAAGAGAGTAACGGCGTGGATTTGCTGGATATTATCGAGCAGGACGTCCCCAAAATGACCGACCACGGTCTGCCGCTGCCGCATATGGGCTGGAACCGCGTCTACCCGAAAGCGGGTAATCGCCTGTTCCAGGGCATTGAGGATGGCGCATATTTTTACTTTGTGCACAGTTACGCCATGCCAGTGAACACCTACACCATTGCCCAGTGCCAATACGGCGAAGCATTTACCGCAGCGGTGCAGAAAGATAACTTCTATGGCGTGCAGTTCCACCCGGAGCGGTCGGGTGCCGCAGGCGCACAGCTGCTGAAAAACTTCCTGGAGATGTAATGATTATTCCAGCATTAGATTTGATTGACGGCACCGTTGTTCGTCTGCACCAGGGCGACTACGGCCAGCAGCGCGATTATGGCAAGGATCCGCTGCCGCGTTTGCAAGATTATGCCGCTCAAGGGGCTGAAGTACTGCACCTTGTAGACCTGACCGGCGCAAAAGATCCCACCAAACGCCAGATCTCCCTCCTGACAAAACTGGTTGCCGGCGTGAACGTGCCGGTGCAGGTCGGTGGTGGCGTACGTATTGAAGAAGATGTGGCGGCGTTGCTTAACGCGGGCGTGGCGCGCGTGGTGGTCGGTTCTACTGCGGTAAAAGATCCCGAAACGGTGAAAGGCTGGTTTCGTCGCTTTGGCGCTGACGCGCTGGTATTAGCGCTGGACGTACGTATTGACGACCAGGGCACGAAGCAGGTGGCAGTAAGCGGCTGGCAGGAAAACTCCGGCGTCACCCTGGAAGCACTGGTGGACACCTATCTCCCGGTTGGTCTAAAGCATGTCCTTTGCACGGATATCTCCCGGGATGGCACCCTCGCGGGCTCGAACGTCTCGCTGTACGAAGAAGTCTGCGCCCGTTATCCGCAGGTGGCGTTCCAGTCCTCAGGTGGTATTGGTGAGCTGGATGATATTGCTGCCCTGCGTGGGACAGGCGTGCGTGGCGTGATCGTAGGACGCGCCCTGCTGGAAGAGAAATTTACGGTGACGGAGGCAATTCAATGCTGGCAAAACGGATAATTCCCTGCCTCGACGTACGCGATGGTCAGGTGGTAAAGGGGGTGCAGTTCCGCAACCACGAGATCATCGGCGACATCGTCCCGCTGGCCAAACGCTATGCCGATGAAGGCGCGGATGAGCTGGTCTTTTACGATATTACGGCCTCCAGCGATGGCCGCGTGGTGGATAAAAGCTGGGTGGCACGCGTCGCGGAAGTGATTGATATTCCGTTCTGCGTGGCGGGAGGCATCAAGTCGGCAGAGGATGCTGCAAAAATCCTCTCCTTCGGCGCTGATAAAATTTCGATCAACTCCCCTGCCCTGGCAGAGCCGGAGCTAATCACCCGTCTGGCGGATCGCTTTGGCGTACAGTGCATTGTGGTGGGGATTGATACCTGGTTTGATGAAGCCACCGGCAAATATCATGTTAACCAATATACCGGCGATGAGAGCCGCACCCGGGTGACGCAGTGGGAGACCCTCGACTGGGTGCAGGAGGTGCAAAAACGCGGAGCGGGCGAAATCGTACTGAATATGATGAACCAGGACGGCGTACGCAACGGGTATGACCTGGCACAGCTGAGCAAAGTTCGCGCCGTGTGCAACGTGCCGCTGATCGCTTCTGGCGGTGCCGGAACGATGGAGCATTTCCTGGAAGCCTTCCGCGACGCTAATGTCGACGGTGCGCTGGCCGCATCGGTGTTTCACAAGCAGATAATTAATATTGGTGAGTTAAAAACGTTCCTGGCGGACCAGGGCGTGGAGATACGGGTATGTTAACAGAGCAACAACGCGCGCAGCTGGACTGGGAAAAAACCGCCGGCCTGTTGCCGGTCGTGGTACAGCACGCGGTATCGGGCGAAGTGCTAATGCTGGGGTATATGAATCAGGATGCCCTGCAGCAGACCCTCTCCACCGGTAAAGTGACTTTTTTCTCACGTACTAAACAGCGTTTATGGACCAAAGGTGAAACCTCGGGCCATTTCCTGAATGTGGTGAGCATCACGCCGGACTGTGATAACGATACCCTGCTGGTGCTGGTTAACCCTATCGGCCCAACCTGCCATCTGGGTACCAGCAGTTGCTTTGGTGAGGCCAGCCACCAGTGGCTGTTTTTATATCAGCTGGAGCAACTTTTAGCAGAACGTAAAACGGCCGACCCGGATAGCTCGTATACCGCCAAACTTTACGCCAGCGGTACCAAACGTATCGCGCAGAAAGTGGGAGAAGAAGGTGTAGAAACCGCTCTCGCTGCGACGGTACATGACCGCGACGAACTGACCAATGAAGCCTCTGATTTGATGTATCACCTGCTGGTGCTGCTTCAGGATCAGGAGCTGGATTTAACGACGGTTATTGAAAACTTGCGTAAAAGACACAAATAAAAAAACCGGGGAAACCCGGTTTTTTTTGCTTAATGAATCATCACGCTTTCTGATGGTAATTTCGTAGTGCGTTCCGGCCGAGGACAAAACCAGAGCCGATCAGACCGCCGAGGAGCACGGCCAGGATAACCGTAATACTGCGCTTAGGACTGTCGCGATGGATAGACAGGTCTGGCTTCATAACATAGCGATAGCCATGAATGGATGTCGGCTCAATCTTGAGCTTTTCAATATCCAGCAGGCGCTGCTTGTTCTGGTAGTAGTCATTCGCAAAGGTCAATGGGCGTGAAGACTCGCGTTGCACCATCGCCGACAAGGCATCGGTCCCCAGCAGGAACATGCTGTCCTGAGTAACATCCTGCGTCTGCTGGATCTGCGGTTTGGTTACGTTGGCCGCTTCAGCATATTTGAGCGCTTCGCTAATCTGGCTGATGCGCAGGTCTTTCTGCTCTTGCGCAATCTCTTCCTGGTTTTCAATCGAGGTCTTCAGGGTCGCAACCTGCTGCTCAATGTTATCTTTGAGATCGCTGAACAGTTCTTTACCGATCTGCTCATCAATCTCCTGAATGTATACAGCGAGCTGCTTTTGCGCGGCTTTCGCCGAATCACTCACATAGCTAACCTTAAGAGGTACAGGCTGGCCTTTAACCACCGGCTCGATGATCAGTTTTTCCGGCTCTTCTTTATTCTCCAGGGTGCCGGCTAAAGCTGAAATTGCAGCATTATAACGGTTGAATACGTTAGACTGGATATCTTGCAGGCGGGGTGCAGAATTGCCATAAAGTACATTTAATGCAGTGCTGTAGGTACCGATTTGAGCTGAATCAGGCTGAGTGATAATTGAAGAGGAGGACCATTGCTCGTTGGCAAGCATCAGATACGCGCCAGCGATAACGATAGCAATGGCAACAAACGCAGCGATCAACCATTTTCCACGCCAGAGCTGTAGTGCAAGATCAATTAAATCAATCTGTTCCGGGTCATTGCGTCGTGAGACCACGTTGTTGTTATTGTACGTCATATAATCCTTAACAATGAAAAAACCACAAGGCAGAACGTTATTAATACAGTTTATCGGTTATTGCATTAATTTCTATAGGAAATCGACGAAGCATAAAGAAATGAGTCCTACATATCCGAAACTTTTACGCAGTTTCAGATTGCCTTTTCGGAATGAATTTTTCCTACAGTTAGCCTGATAAAAGCTATTGCAACATAAGAAAAATGCCCGGACAAGCCGGGCAATCAAGGTTTTCAGTCATTGCCAAAGAGATCGCGGGTGTAGACCTTGTCGGCAACGTCGATAAGCTCTTCTGCCATACGGTTAGAGATAATGACATCGGCTTCTTCTTTGAAAGCCTCCAGATCACGAACCACACGGGAATTAAAGAATGAATCTTCCTGCATTACGGGCTCGTAAATGATGACCGGAATACCTTTCGCCTTGATACGTTTCATAATCCCTTGAATAGAAGACGCACGGAAGTTATCGGAACCACTCTTCATGATCAAACGATAGATACCGACCACTTTTGGCTGGCGCGCCAGAATGGAATCGGCAATAAAGTCTTTACGTGTGCGGTTTGCATCCACGATGGCCGAAATGATGTTGTTTGGCACCGATTGGTAGTTAGCCAGCAGCTGCTTCGTATCTTTTGGCAAGCAATAGCCACCGTAGCCAAAAGAGGGATTGTTATAGTGATTGCCAATCCGCGGGTCGAGACAAACCCCTTCAATGATCTGCCTGGTATTCAGCCCCAAGCTCTCGGCATAGCTGTCGAGCTCGTTGAAGTAGGCAACGCGCATGGCCAGGTAGGTGTTGGCAAAGAGTTTGATCGCTTCGGCTTCGGTGGCATCCGTAAACAGCACTTCAATATCTTTCTTAATCGCCCCTTCCTGAAGCAAAGCAGCGAATCGCTCTGCACGTTCTGAACGCTCGCCAATGACGATTCGTGAAGGATGGAGATTGTCATACAAAGCCCTCCCCTCACGCAGGAATTCAGGAGAAAAGATGACGTTATCAATTCCCATCTTCTCTTTAATCGACTGCGTAAAACCTACCGGGATGGTCGATTTTATGATCATTACCGTATTTGGGTTGATCGCTGTGACATCTTTAATAACCGCTTCAACGCTGGAAGTATTGAAATAGTTAGTCTTCGGGTCATAGTCAGTAGGAGTTGCAATGATGACGTAATCGGCATTTCGATAAGCATCTTGCTTGTCCGTAGTGGCACGGAAATTGAGTGGCTTAGTGGTTAAATACTCCTGAATCTCTTTATCCACGATTGGCGACACTTTTTGGTTAAGCATATCAACCTTCGCCTGCACGATATCCAGCGCTACCACTTCGTGGTGCTGCGCAATCAGAATCCCATTCGAGAGACCGACATAACCTGTTCCGGAGATAGTTATTTTCATTCGTTTAACGTCTTAATTGGTAAGAATCTGGAGGCGAAACAACGCCAGCGCAATATACAACTGTTGGGGTTTTTACCCCTTAAGCCGAGCGACTGTCAAGGAAGTTACCTCTATACACTAAGCACGAATTGCAGCGATTTTTACAGGCTCAGCGAGGCCAGAAACTGTAAACCGAGTCACCATGGGCATTCTGGCGCAAAAAAAAGCCCGGTAACATATACCGGGCTCGCATAGCATGCTGACTTAAATCAGATTAATCCAGCCATTCGGTGTGGAACACACCTTCTTTATCAGTACGCTTGTAAGTGTGCGCGCCGAAGTAATCACGTTGTGCCTGAATGAGGTTTGCTGGCAGAACAGCAGCACGGTAGCTGTCGTAATATGCAACAGCAGCGGAGAAGGTCGGTACCGGAATACCATTCTGAACCGCATAAGCCACAACATCACGCAATGCCTGCTGGTAGTCATCCGCGATCTGTTTGAAGTAAGGCGCCAACAACAGGTTAGCGATGCCGGCGTTTTCAGCGTACGCATCGGTGATTTTCTGAAGGAACTGAGCACGGATGATGCAGCCTGCACGGAAGATCTTCGCGATTTCGCCGTAGTTCAGATCCCAGTTGTTCTCATCAGATGCAGCGCGCAGCTGAGAGAAGCCCTGAGCATAGGAAACGATTTTGCCGAGGTACAGTGCACGACGCACTTTCTCAACGAATTCCGCTTTGTCGCCGGCAGGTTTAGCCTGTGGACCGCTCAACACTTTAGATGCGGCGACACGCTGCTCTTTCAGGGAAGAGATATAACGCGCGAATACAGATTCGGTAATCAGAGACAGCGGCTCGCCCAGATCCAGAGAGCTCTGGCTAGTCCACTTACCGGTACCTTTGTTCGCAGCTTCATCCAGAATCACGTCAACCAGATATTTACCGTCTTCGTCTTTCTTGGTGAAGATATCTTTGGTGATGTCGATCAGGTAGCTGCTCAGCTCACCGTTGTTCCACTCGGTGAAGGTTTCAGCAAGCTCTTCGTTGGAGAGGTTCAGTCCACCTTTCAGCAATGCGTAAGCTTCAGCGATCAGCTGCATGTCGCCGTACTCGATACCGTTGTGAACCATCTTCACATAGTGACCCGCACCGTCCGGACCAATATAGGTTACGCAAGGTTCGCCATCTTCAGCAACTGCGGCGATTTTGGTCAGGATTGGCGCAACCAGCTCGTATGCTTCTTTCTGGCCACCAGGCATGATAGATGGACCTTTCAGAGCGCCCTCTTCACCGCCGGATACACCTGTACCGATGAAGTTGAAGCCTTCCTCAGACAGTTCACGGTTACGACGAATGGTGTCGTGGAAGAAGGTATTACCGCCATCAATAATGATGTCGCCTTTATCCAGATATGGTTTCAGTGAATCGATAGCAGCATCTGTACCTGCACCCGCTTTCACCATTAACAGGATACGACGAGGCGTTTCCAAAGATTCAACGAACTCCTGCACCGTGTAGAACGGAACCAGTTTCTTGCCCGGGTTCTCGGCAATCACTTCTTCGGTCTTATCACGGGAGCGGTTGAAAACGGAGACGGTATAACCACGGCTTTCGATATTGAGCGCCAGGTTGCGCCCCATCACTGCCATACCGACAACGCCGATCTGTTGTTTGGACATTACATACTCCTGTCAGGTGTGATCATCACTAATTATACGACTGTCAAGAAACACTATACTAAAAAAAAAGATATTTCTTCAATAAAAATGATTTCATTGTTATGAGTCATTAAAGCTTTTATCGTAATACGCGGATAAATTATGACCTTTTAATTAATCCCTTATAAAGCGAAAGGGTTTTATAATACATATCATCAAATGTAAAATTAGCAAGGTATTTTACACGGCCTGAATGGCCCATTTGTTGTCTTAGACTCGAGTCAGAGAATAATTTTTCAAATATTTGAGTTAACTGATTTGCATCTTTATGTTTTATTAAGAAGCCAGTATGATTATCGTCGATCAATTCTCGTACGCCACCAACATCAGAGGCAACCACAGGAAGGCTAGCTCGCATTGCCTCGATTATACTAAGTGGCAACCCTTCCCAATTAGTTATTAACGTGAATATATCGCTGTTGCTTAATAGATTACTTACGTCATTACATTCGCCTAAAAACTCAATTTTATCACGAATACCTAATTGACAAGCATAAGATTTAATATACTCCATTTTTGGTCCCTTACCAACAAGGGTTAATATCCAATTTTTATACTCGACTTGACTTAGCGCTATTAAAAGTGTTTCATGATCTTTTTGTTCAGAAAAACGTGCTACACTGATAATCTTGATTTTGGAACGAAGCTCTTTGCTAGTTAAGTCTATTTCCTCAGCCAAATCAGGCATGCCATTATGGATCACAACCTGCTTATAGTCACTTGTGACTTTATATTTCAATGCTAGTTCTTTATCTTGGTTTGAGACTGTTATAATTTTATTAACTAATGGGGCAAGAGATCTTTCAATAAAAATGTATAGCTTTTTTTTATTTTCTCCAACACCATCAGCAAAAGCCCAACCATGAGCAGTAAAAACAACGGGTATACCTAAACCTAACGCTGACAAACGTCCAATAATTCCGGCTTTTGAAGAGTGGAGACCAATTATATCTGGTGCTAATTTTTTTATTAATTGTCTAATATTAATAACAGCCTGAAAATCTTTTAAAGGTGAAATGTCTCTTATTAGTTTATCAACAATAGTCACTTCAATATTATTTTGTTTTAGTTGATTTACCAGAGCCCCATTTTCTCCAACAATGACATGGACATCATGGCCTTCGGCTACAAGTTTTTTTGCGAGATCACGAACATGAACCTGTGCACCACCAATTTCATCGGCTTTGGTTATGATATATAAAACTTTCACAATTTTATCCTAAATATCTCTTTTTGTGGGTCCGAACTTTCCTGATATACCGTCGATGATACCAAAAAATGCAGATTTTAACGTTTTCAATCTGTTATCAGAAAATATAGCCGAGATGATTATGCGTGCAAAATTAAAGAATAGCTCTCGTAATTTATAGCCTAGTGGCACATAATTGAGTCTAAGCATGTAAAAACTATTTCTTACTAAAAAATATCGTCTAAATGGTGAATGAATAGAGATTGTTCTTCCAAAAATACTGCGCCTAGCGTCACCAATTGTATGAGCCATATTTGCATTAGGTGATATAAATAAATCATAACCTAAGCTTTTAGCTCGTAAACTCCATTCAACATCAATATAATCAATGAAAAGTTCTGAACGCATTAAACCTACTTCATTCAAAACATCTTTACTGATAAAACATCCTGATGCAATCAAATATGTAGCCTTTATTGGTTCTTTCTCAGCTACTATTCTTTTGATGAATGGTCCCACATAAACTGTGGCAGGATATTTGAAACCAGTTATAGGATCATAAAATGTTGGGCCAATAGCCCCTATTTTACAACCGTTTTGCTTTTTGTTTAGATAGTCAGATAATAATGTGTCAATAAAATTATTCTCTATAACACTATCCTGATCAAAGAGAATAATATAATCAACTTCAGAATTCTCTCTGGCTAATTCAATACCAAGATTCTGAGCTTTAGCCAGTCCAACATTCTCTGCAAATGATTTAAAGTGTGTATTTCTAAACAACTTTGATAAATTGGAAATCTCCGATGAATTTTTAGAATTGTTATCAATTAAATATATACATTCAAGTTGTTCAGAAGACGCTTCTAGAGATTCACGTAATAAAATTATATCAGGGTTATAAGTAACAATAATTCCAGCAACTTTTTTAGACATATTTATCTCTTGGCCTTAATTTTGTTTTTTAACAATATGTTTTCACGCATAGGTGGTGCTATTTTCCATGAAAACAGTTTAATATAAATTCTGTTAATTATAATCAAAACATACTGTTTGAAAGGCCTCTTTCGCTTATGCTCTTTATAATCAAAAATATTTTTTTTTACTCTGGGATCATGAACGCCTAGTGAATATATATTAACATCATTCTTATATGCGGAATATGTAAAAGAATATTGATCTCTTTTCCCACCCTTAATATACTCTTCCCACCATGTATTATGCATATTAATAACATCCGACTTCATATGATTTCTAAATAATACATTATTTTCATAAAAGTTATTTGAAATATAGCCGTCCATTGAATATCGTGATAATTGCTTACGCAATTTCCATGCAGGATCGAACCCACTTCTTGCGCATTCGAATAATTCTTGTTCTGTCTTATCACGCCACCAATGATCATAGGATGCTATGTCATGGGAATTCAATGTATCAACGATAAATTTTTTTATATTGCCTTTAATTATAATATTACCGTCGATCCATAAAGATTTATCATATTGTGGTAAGAGGCGGTGAGGATTTATTTTACAGAACCTAGCTAAATCTTTATTTGAAAATTTACTCCCTGGAAGCCGAATCTGCTTCCAGGGTTTAGGTATAATGCCGGTAAAGTTATTATCTGTAAAACAGATATAATCAATTTCATCTTCTTCAATCAATGGTGAAAGATCATCATAATCTCCAGTTACAGCCGTATAGATTACAATCCTATTCATTTTATTCTAAAGCTCCTCGATTTATTTCGAACTCTTTGTGATCTAATGTCTGCATATAGAAGAATGGATTTATGTCGAAATTGCTAAATCGCCTACCTTCATTTCCATAATGTGACTGCACAAATAAGAATGTAAAACAAAGAGCGACGAACAAGCGATGATACAAATTGTAAGTATTAAAACCATGGAACATAATGAGGTAATAGTAGACTCCCAAAAACAAATATAGCTGTGTTAAGAATATTCTATTATTTACACCAGGGAACGTGCTAAAAAAGATCAAAAAAGTGAATATAATTAAAATGTTGAATTTAAAATAGGATTGCTTCTTAGAATAGAAACATATAAGAATTAATGGCGTGAGATAAATCATTAGCAATAGTGAGGTTATAACGGATTGCCTTAATTTATCAGGTTCTGAAATCATTCTTAGAGCATAATCTAATTTATTTAGAATTGGAATGTTAATAATAGAATCACGAAGAATTGAATATGCTATTGTAAAGAATAGATATAAGCCAAGTGCAGAGATGACTGTAAGTAAAAAATCTCTTTTCGTTCTTTTTTTGAAAAGAAAAACGGTTAGTGGATATAATATTATTGCTGATGAGTGAAATAAAAAGGAAATTAGGAAAAAGCTAATTTTTTTTGAACGATTATAGGAAAATATTGAAAGTACAATAAAAATTGAGCTAAAACACTGTCTAGACAATTGTATACCGACGAGGGGCTTAAAAAATGCAATTACTACTGCAATAAGTAAATATCTTTGTTTTAAGCTCAAGTTATAATATTTTGCAATGCTTATACAACAGCCAATTAAACCAAATGATTGAAGGACAGAATAAATTAATTTAAGTTTGTATGGTTCATAGCCGTCGATAATTAGACTTGAAAGATAATTTATCAGGGGTAACGCAATCTCTCCATATCCAAATTCAAAAAAAGCTTCACTATAAAAACCATTCATTTGAAAATTAACATAATTATTATAATATGAGGAGAAATCATCACTTGCTAAAATAAAGTTTTCAAATGAAACGACATCGAGGGCGTTAAAGATAACCCATGTAAACACTAACAGCACAAGCAGACCATGTGCGCTATTGTTTTCAGGGAAATTACAAAAAACTAAAAATAATATTAAGAAATAGACAGATAAAGTAGGAGAAAAAGCCGTTAATGAAAATAAAATAGAAAAAATAAAAAAAATGCCTAATCCTGATATAGCAAAGCTATTCTTATAGACGTTCATGTTTACCCTTAATAAATACTTTCAATACTGTTATAAGATTATATTGTTGTGGTTTATTCGTTATGGCTTTTTTCAATGAACTTAACATAATCATAGTTAGCATTGGAATCCATTTCTTTCTTGAAAGATAATATCTAATCTGGAGAGCCACATCATTACTTCTTTCTTCACGTCTGAAAACTTTCAAAGTATCAGAACAGCTATTAAGCCTTGAAAGATTATGTTCAAACCCTGATATTATCTTGATATTAGCGTTATAGACATGCTTTAATCGATAACAAAAGGACGTATCAACGCCGTACAAATTAAACCTTTCATCAAATACATCTGAAAACTTTTCACGTAAGGATAAAGCAACATTTTCCCCAATGACAAGTCCGCTACCAATGGTTGTTATAACATCGTCATCTTTAATTTTTTGATTTGGTTTGTATTCAATATTGTTTATACGGGGATTTACGATAACCCCATTAGAATAAATCACTGGCATACCTACATCATTCACTGCTATCGAGTCTAGAGCAGTAAAATAATGAGATGATATTTTCGAATCATCGTCTAATATAATGTAGCGCTTAGCTTCATATTGTATCATCACACGATTATAAATTTTTGCAAGCGAAATATTCTCAACGGTTTCAATTAAATTATAATCTACATTCGTTTTTGAAAAAAATTCTTTAGCATCAACTTTTATGCTCTGTGGACCATTATTCCAAACAATACAAATGGAGTCTACATTTAATGAGCACATAACTAGATTTTTTAATGTTATACTTTCGGAGCATTTTTTATTATATAAGACAATAATGAAAACCTTATCCTTCACAGTTTACCTCAATTTTAAAATATTTTTAACGAATGCCGGGAGATTTTCGCTTTCAAAAACGTTTAAATTGACAAGAACCTTAGTAAAGCAAACAAAAGCCATGAGATAAATAATGACTCCTGCAATAGTTAATATTGTTAGAATACTGAAATCATTAAACCTTGCAGACAAACAAATGGAATACAGATAATATATGCAACCAAACATTATCCCACCAGATAAAGATGGAACAGCCAATACCTTTAAAAATCCAAGGGTGCTTTGTTTTATACACCCCAGCGTAAAATACATAACAACAAACGCATTAATAATATTTGCTATAAAATAGGAAAAAGCAAAGATCTTTATAGTGAATAAAGAGCCTATTAAAAATGACGATATCTGTAAAATAGCGCTAAATATACCCAAAAACATTAAAGTTTTTGCATTATTAGTGGACATTAGGATACTGCCCGAACAACTCAGTATAGATTGAATGATTCCTGTAGGAGCTAACCATAGAAGCAAACTAGCAGTGATCGTCCAATTTTCACCAAGAGCAAAGCCTACAAACGGCTCACGTAACACTGCAAGTCCTAACATCATGGGGATTGTTAAACTAGATATAATAAAAATAGTTTTGAGGTAAATATTTCTTATTGTAACCAAGTCATCTTGATTTCTACTCAAAACCGGATACAAAGATCTCGAGGCAATGAAGGTTAAACTTTGTAATGGAAACAACATAATTCTGTATGCAAGGGAATACGAGCCTAATATAGTAGCATTATATTGTCGGCTAATAATCATGCTGTCAGCATTTCTAGATAGATAGTTTACTAGATTGAAAACGGTTAATCGCCCACTAAATCCTAATATCTTATTTGCGCTTTTGAAATCGAAATAAAGAGATGGCCGCCAGCTAGATAATGCAATAAGTAAAAATGAAGATAACAACGAATTAGTTATTATTTGGGAAACTAAAGCATATACTCCACCATTATTCATAGCAAATAATAAAGCAACGAAGAACCCTGCAGAAGCAGACACTAACTCAATTATCGCTACTTCTTTAAATTTTGAATTTCTTTCCATTAACGCTTGTGGTGCAGAACCTGCACTAGCAATTGGAAAACAAAAGCATAAAAGGAAAAGAATATTGCCTAACTTAGGGTTGGCCAAAAATGATTCTATTAACGGGGTAAGTGCATTCACAACAATGAATAACACCACGCCCATTAATATATTGAGCCAAAAAACTGAATTTAATATATCATTATCTATTTCTTTTCTCTGAATTATTGCTGATGCTGTACCAAGATCCCTAATTATTAGAACGAAGTTTAGTACTACAGTCGCTAAAGCCATTAAGCCATAATCCTCAGGAGGGATAAAACGAGTTAGGATCGTTAAGCTTAATAGCTGAATCAATATTTTACCAAATTGAGATATACTGACCCATTTTGCATTCGAGAAAAGCGTCATTTAGATATTCTTAAACTCAGATTTAAAATTTTTATTTTTTTGAAAGATAAGCTTGACGTTTATCTTTTTCAGAAAGTAATACTTCACCATTTATAGGCCATGCTATATTTAAAGATGGATCATCCCATCTAATACCTCTATCCGATTCTGGATGGTAATAATTTGTAGTTTTATAAACAAACTCTGCACTATCACTGAGCACTAAAAAACCATGCGCAAATCCTTCGGGGATCCATAACTGGCGTTTGTTCTCAGCAGAAAGATTTACTCCCACCCATTTACCAAAAGAAGGTGATGATTGACGAATATCAACTGCAACATCGAATACCTCGCCCACCACACAGCGCACCAGTTTACCTTGGGCATGCGGTTCCAGCTGGTAATGGAGACCTCTAAGCACGCCCTTACAAGATTTAGAGTGGTTATCCTGCACAAATTCAACTTTATGTCCTACCACATCTTCGAAGATCTTTTGACTGAAGCTTTCAAAGAAAAAACCACGGTCATCACCAAAGACCCTAGGCTCAAAAATAAGTACATCTGGAATCTCAGTTTTAATAACATTCATTACTTAGTAACCTTTAACCATCTTCAACAGATATTGACCGTAAGCATTTTTTTTCAGCGGCTCAGCCAGTTTTCTAACCTGCTCAGCATCAATAAATCCTTTCCGATAAGCAATTTCTTCGGGACATGACACTTTCAGCCCCTGACGCTCTTCAATCGTCGCAATGAAGTTGCTTGCCTCAATTAGGCTCTGGTGCGTACCTGTATCCAGCCAGGCATAGCCGCGCCCCATCATAGCTACTGACAAACGCCCTTGCTCAAGATATATACGGTTAATATCTGTGATTTCCAGTTCGCCGCGCGCAGACGGTTTCAGATTTTTGGCCATCTCTACAACATCATTATCGTAAAAGTAGAGTCCGGTCACAGCATAGTTGCTTTTAGGCTCCAGCGGTTTTTCTTCCAGGCTAATAGCCGTGCCATCTTTATCAAATTCAACTACGCCATAACGCTCGGGGTCGTTCACGTGATAGGCAAATACGGTTGCGCCATTATCTTTAGCTTTAGCCATTTCAAGTTGCTTCGGAAGATCGTGGCCGTAAAAGATGTTGTCCCCAAGAACCAGCGCACAGCTATCCTCACCAATAAACTCTTCACCAATTATAAATGCCTGAGCCAGTCCGTCCGGGCTTGGCTGCACTTTGTATTGGAGGTTTAGACCCCACTGGCTACCATCGCCTAACAGCTGTTCAAAACGCGGCGTGTCCTGCGGGGTGCTGATAATAAGAATATCTTTGATGCCAGCCAACATTAACGTGGTCAATGGGTAGTAAATCATTGGCTTGTCGTAGATAGGCAGCAATTGCTTGCTTACTGCCATCGTTACCGGATAAAGACGAGTACCTGAGCCACCAGCAAGAATAATACCTTTACGAGTAGTCATCTAAATTTCCCTTTAAGTGAAAAATGCCCGTCGCCAGGCATTACAAATTGATTAAATAGCCTGCTCCGTGAAAAGCTCGGCAAGCATCCGTTTTACTCCCACATCCCACGATGGAAGCATCAAGCCAAAATTACGCTGGAACTTTTCGGTGTTTAAACGGGAGTTGTGCGGCCGAAGCGCCGGGGTCGGGTAAGCCGAAGTAGGCACAGCATTCAATTTTTCAATCGCCAGCTCAATACCCGCTTTTCTAGCTTCATCAAACACCAGTGCAGCATAGTCATACCAGGTTGTAGTATTAGACGCAACCAAGTGATACAAGCCTGCAAGTTCGGGCCTTATCAATGCTGCGCGGATGGCGTGAGCAGTACAATCCGCCAACAACTCTGCACCTGTCGGCGCACCGACCTGGTCATTAATAACGGAAAGTTCGCTACGCTCCTTAGCAAGACGCAGCATGGTTTTTGCAAAATTATTACCCTTACCGGCATACACCCAGCTTGTGCGGAAGATAAGATGCTTAGGACAATTAGCTTGTAGCGCTTTCTCTCCGTCGAGTTTGGTTTGCCCGTAAATATTTAAAGGCGCTGTGGCATCCGTCTCTTTCCAGGGCGTTTCACCATCGCCAGGAAAAACATAATCCGTAGAATAATGCACAACCCAGGCGCCAATCTTAGCCGCCTCTATAGCAATGGCTTCAACGCTCGAAGCATTTAACAGCTGCGCAAATTCTTGTTCAGATTCTGCTTTATCAACCGCGGTATGCGCCGCGGCATTGACAATGACGTCGGGCTTGATGGCGCGAACGGTAGCCGCAATGCCTTCAGGATTACTAAAGTTCCCACAATATTCTTGGGAGTACACATCTAATGCGATTAGATTGCCAAGCGGGGCAAGTGCGCGCTGAAGCTCCCAGCCAACCTGCCCCGTTTTACCGAATAGCAAAATGTTCATTATTTTCGATCTCCATAATTCTGCACTATCCAGCTTTTATAGGCGCCGCTCTTAACATTATTGACCCACTCCTGATTGCTTAGATACCACTCAACGGTTTTACGAATTCCACTCTCGAAAGTTTCTTGGGGTTTCCAGCCCAGTTCAGCACTAATTTTGGCTGCATCAATCGCATAACGGCGATCATGGCCCGGTCGATCAGTTACATAAGTGATTTGATCGCGATATGAGCCTTTTTTGGGCACAATTTCATCAAGAAGGTCGCAAATAGTATGCACCACATCTAAGTTCTGCTTCTCATTATGTCCGCCAATATTATAAGTTTCACCAGGCATACCCCGAGTGGCAACGATATAAAGCGCGCGCGCATGATCTTCGACGTACAGCCAGTCGCGGATCTGATCCCCTTTTCCATAAATCGGCAGCGCTTTACCATCCAGGGCATTCAGAATTACTAGCGGGATCAGTTTTTCAGGAAAGTGATAAGGACCATAGTTGTTAGAACAGTTCGTCACTATTGTCGGGAAGCCATAAGTACGCAGCCATGCACGAACCAGATGATCGCTCGAGGCTTTAGAAGCCGAGTAAGGACTGCTTGGCGCGTATGCGGTGGTTTCCGTAAACAGCGCTAAGTCCTCACCTTCAAGATGTTCATCCGGATGTGGAAGATCGCCATAAACTTCATCGGTAGAAATATGGTGAAAACGAAACGCTGATTTTTGAATATCTTTTAATGTTAACCAATACCCACGTGCGGCTTCAAGCAGCACATATGTCCCTACAATATTTGTCTCAACAAATGCCGCCGGGCCGGTAATAGACCGGTCAACGTGACTCTCTGCCGCCAGGTGCATTACAGCATCAGGCTTGTGCTCAGCAAAAATTCGTTCCATCGCCTTTTTATCGCAAATATCAGCATGCTCAAAAGCATAACGCTCACTTCCGTTTACTTCCGATAATGATTCAAGATTACCGGCATAGGTCAATTTATCGACATTGACCACATGGTCCTGAGTGTTTTTAATGATATGCCGTACTACAGCGGAACCGATAAATCCGGCGCCACCCGTAACAAGAATTTTCACGCGTTATTTTCCGTTAATGATTAAAACAGTGATATTGATCAACTGGATACAGAGGGAACAGTCCGCTGTACCAGAAAATATGCACGCTACCGCCCCTGGCTTAACAGCTACCAGTTCACTAAGCGTATTTGAATGTAAGACTACCGGCAGGATCCTTAAAGTAATCGTGCCATATGGACAATAATTAAGGCGATAATTGTCTTCTTAAATGCTGTCAGAAACAAGGAAAAATAATTAAACATTGAATGTTTGTCCGCAGCATAACTACTTGAATATAAATAATTAAAAAGAAAACGGCAGTGAGCATACATGCGTGCAAGAATCACCCATTATGCTTCACTGCCGTTGAAAGATTGGTAACGCCGTTATAAGTGGCTAGGTTATTATTCGCTGACCAATAATTTCTTAATGCTGTCCCTGAACTTCTGACCTTCCTTGAGGTTACGCAGACCATACTGAACAAACGCCTGCATATACCCCATCTTCTTCCCGCAGTCATAGCTTTCGCCCGTCATCAGCATCGCATCGACAGACTGCTTCTTAGCAAGTTCAGCAATAGCATCGGTCAACTGGATACGCTCCCAGGCGCCTGGTTCGGTCTTCTCAAGCTCAGCCCAGATCTCAGCGTTCAGCACATAGCGACCAACTGCCATCAGGTCAGAATCCAGGGTCTGCGGTTGATCAGGTTTTTCAATAAAGTTAACGATGCGGCTAACCTTACCTTCAGAATCCAGAGGCTCCTTGGTCTGAATAACGGAATACTCAGACAGATCGCCCTTCATGCGCTTAGCAAGAACCTGACTACGACCAGTTTCGTTGAAGCGAGCCACCATAGCAGCCAGATTGTAGCGTAACGGGTCAGCCGTGGCGTTATCAAGAATGATATCTGGCAGCACAACCACAAACGGGTTATCACCAACAACAGGACGCGCGCAAAGGATAGAGTGACCCAGGCCCAGCGGCTGAGCCTGACGCACGTTCATGATGGTCACGCCAGGCGGACAGATGGATTGAACTTCGGCAAGAAGTTGACGCTTAACACGCTGCTCAAGCAGCGCTTCGAGTTCGTAAGAGGTGTCGAAGTGGTTTTCAACCGCATTCTTGGACGAGTGCGTAACCAGAACGATTTCTTTGATCCCTGCAGCAACAATCTCGTCGACGATGTACTGAATCATCGGCTTGTCAACGATCGGCAGCATCTCTTTAGGAATTGCCTTCGTGGCTGGCAGCATATGCATACCCAGACCCGCTACCGGAATGACTGCTTTCAAATTAATCATTATCTCTTCCACCTTAGTATGGATGACGAAGTATAGACGTTTCGCGGGTCACAGCCCAGACGACGAAGTCTTATTCTCGTCACACGCAAATCACGTTTTTGTGTAAATCGCAGTTATACATAACCTGATCGTACGTTAAAGGGAGCAAGAATAATCGGAATCAATCGTATTTTCCGTGCGCCCTAACTTTTTTCCGACTAATCGCAGCCTGACGCTTACTCTGATACAAACGTGATGTCGTCTTTCTTCTCATGTACAAACTCATACTTCAGCGTACGGTCTAGTCCCTGAGAAAGAGTATAAGGCGCTTTGAAACCGGAGCTATGCACCTTAGTCGCATCGAACTGCGTGGTTGCACAAAACTTTTTCACTCGGACGGAGCTGATCGCATATTTTTTGCCGGTGACTTTGCTTAACACATCAAAGCAATAACCACCTAACATACCCAGTGGGTAAGGAAGGTGTACAGAAGGGATTTTTTTGTCGAGACTTTTTTCTACTTCGGACACGAGCTGGTTCATGTTCAAATCCGGTTTGTCTACGTAGTTATAGACCTCGTAGCCGGGATGAACATTCTGGAGTTTGAATTTGATAAACTCGACGATATTTCCTACGTAGGCCATTGATTTAAAGTTAGTTCCAGCGCCTACCATAGCAAATTTACCCCCTGCTATTTGCTTAAGCAGGTTATAGACATTTCCGCGGTTACGTTCGCCAAAGATAACGGTTGGGCGAATGATGGTCAGAGAACGCTGGTCTGGTGCTTTAGAATGCCACTCACGCAATACCTCTTCAGCCTTCCATTTGCTTTTACCATAATGGTTGAAAGGATCCTGCGGATGGGATTCATTTGGATTGACTTTATTAAGGCCATAAACGGCAACTGAACTGGTGAAAATGATGTTTTTAACATCATTTTTTTCCATTGCAGAAAGGACGTTGCGGGTACCCTGTACGTTCACATCGTAGTACAGCGAGGTAGGGCTGACATCGTCACGGTGCTCTGCAGCAAGCAACACTACAGTGTCAAAACCCGCCATAGCGCTGTCCAGTTCCGCCTGATTACGTACATCGCCCGATACGGTGATCTCGGGATAGAAATGGCTTTGCTGTTTATCCAGGTTGGTCACGTTAAAATCCGCCTGGGTAATCTCAATCAAACGGGTACCCACAAAACCTGACGCACCAATAAATAATACTTTATCGTTCATAAACCACTCATTCTGTAATGTGTAAAGCACCCTCTGGTCTATCGTTGTATCTTCCATGAGGTTCACGCTTTAGACGGGATGAACATAAAAATTTAATGGCACGGATTATAGACCTTAAATTCAGGGAGTTCAGTAACAAACTTTAAGAGGTTACAGGGCATAAATCCTAATAATTGGTCACTTAGCACGCTTTATCTTTTACCGGGCAGCGCAAAATTCAACCTATCCACATTCACCACATGTTGATCCACCCGGTCGATATCCACCGAGCTCTGCCCCTTCTCATTCACCGCCTTCACGTTCGCCAGTGACAGAAGCGTTTCCTCCTTAGCCATAAACTTGCCCCTAACGTCTTTGCGCAGGTCGAAGTTAAGTTTCAAGGCCGGGCCTGTCGTCGCCTCCTGCATAACGTGAATATTGCGCATAAAGAGGTGTTGCGGTTTGTTGTGCAGGGTTAGAGAGGCGCGCTGGATGTTGACGTTGGTGATAGCGACAAACGACGTCGCGTTGCCTGAAGAGATTTGGATCCCGCGCAATTTTTTATCCGCATGACGATTATCCAGCCGGATATCGTTCAGCTTAAAGTTTTGCGGAATGGAGAGATAATTTCCTTTGATCACGCCATAGCCAATGAGAAAGCCTGCGCTGTCGACCATTTCAACGTTATCAATGACAAAGTTATCGCAGCCATAGATCGCCACCGTTGCGTTATCAATACCCGCTTTTTTGCTGAAGTCCGGCGTGATATTACGGGCCGTGACGTTGCGAATGATAAAATGTTTACCGTTCTCGACATGCACGAGCTGGCGGCAGTTGCTGCCAGTGATGTTGGCCACGACAAAGTTTTTTACCGACTGATCTTCAGGGTACTCATTGTCGTAAGTGCTACCCGCCAGACCGATACCTATCCCCCAGTTGATCTTACCGTTGGTGCAGTCAATATGGTCGATAACGTGGTCAGAAATCAGGATGTTCTGGTCATTGATCGCCACGTTCCACTCGATGGCATCCCCCTGCAGGTAACTGAAGCGACAGTTGGTGATTTTCGCGCCATCAACCTGATTGTGGAATCCCTGCCGCAGGATGGCGTAGTTCGCTTTGGTTACCGTCAGGTTATCGATCAGCAGATTGCGCATCACCTTCGGTTTTTTACCGCCGATATAGATCTGCGTAACGGGCCCATATCCACTCATGGTCAGCCCTTTGATCTCGCAGTTCGAACCGCGTACATCGAGAGTGATGTTTTCGGTTCTCCCCTCCCCTTCCCCTATAACTTTACAGCCATCCTGCAGAACGAAGCGACCGCGACCATTGCCGGTTAGCGCGCCGCGTATCAGCAAGGTTTTACCCTGGGGAATGAAAATCCCGGTGTTGATATTCTCGCAGGTCAATCCTGCCGGAACTTCCACCGTATCGCTTTCGGCAAAGGCCTGCTTAAAGGCGGCGATCCAGTCGCGGTTGTTATAATCGCGGATATTCACCGTGCCGCTCTTTGTCGCGGCGCGCACACCTACCAGAGGCGTTACCGCCAGCAATGAACAGGTAGTGACGAACGTGCGTCGCGTCATGGATTTCGGCATAGAGCCTCCGTTTTAAAGCGTTTGTAACAGACTGGCCAGCTGATGATTAATGCGCTGCTGGTTAAAATCGGTCTCCACCTTACGGCGAGCGTTATGCACAACCGGCGTCAGCGTGTCGTTATCGATATCGCCAAAGGCGGCAAGCTGATCGGCCAGCGCCTGCGCATCATTTTCCGCCACCAGCCACCCGGAATGGCCGGGTTCAATCAGCTCCGGGATCCCGCTATGCACGGTGGAGACCACCGGGATCCCCACGGCCATCGCCTCCATTAAGGCCACCGGAATGCCTTCCATATCCCCGTCGGTACCGGTAATGGAGGGCAGCAGAAAGAGATCGGCTTCGTCGAGCATCGCTTTCACTTCGTGGCTGGGCTTGAAACCTGGCATCTCAACATGAGAGTCCAGTTGATACTGCTCAATAAGCGTGCGCAGACGGCGCTCCCAGGGACCGATACCCAAAATGCGATAATGGAAATCGACACCGCGCGCTTTCAGTTGGCGGCAGGCCTCGATGGCCACGTGCAGCCCCTTCTTCTCGGTCAGGCGCGCCACGGAAATTATCTGCAACGGTTTACCCGGCACTTTGACCGGACGCTGGGTAAAGCGATCCATGTCCACGCCCATGCGGGAGACGGTAATTTTCTCTGTCGGGCATCCCATCGTTTTCAGGCGCCCAGCCCACAAGTCGCTGATGGGCAGCATCATATCGCCGCGCTTAAACAGCTGCTGGTATTCGGGCGTGTAGTGGCTGAGCACATCGCGGCTGGAGATATCAATCCCGTGAAACACGGTAGCGATTTTGCCTTCGATCACGCCCAGTTCACGCAGCTTGGCGGCCGTAACGCCCGCCGGACCAAAGTGGGCGATGAAAACATCTGCCCGATGCGGTTGCGGTGTCTGGCCGCAAATAGAAGAGAGGATAAGATTGCGCGATTCCGCGCCATAGCGGGAGACATTCAGCGCCTTCCAGGTGGCGGGGCGATGCATACCACTCAGGGTACGCAGCGCACGGTATTGCAATTTTGCCAGTCGTCCCTGCGGCTCTACCTGCAGCCAGCGCGTTTTTGCCGCAAGATTATAATCAGTCCAGGCCGCATGGGTGTTCTGCGTATCGCCCTTTTGCAGGGCGACAATCTCCACGTCATATCCCATATCAATAAACGCGGTGATCTGATTTAAGACAAAGGTTTCTGACGACAGCGGGAATTTCAGCAAGAAGAAACCAACCTTCATTTCCCCTCCCCGATGCGATCGAGAACCGATTTCACCATGCTAAGGCCATTTTCGCGCTCGGCCTTCACGGCAACCGCCAGACGTTCATTAACCGCCAGCAGCGAGCCCAGCGTATCGGCGACCATCGCCTCCAGCGAGCCATCCAGCAGGTGACGGATATCGATAGCCATCTCCGGCATCCCCAACTGCTGCATAATGCCCGCCGACTTGTGTTCATAGTTGATGGCAATGGCCGGGGTGGCAAAGTTCATGGAGATGATCGCCGAGTGCAGGCGGGTTCCCACCGTCAGGTCGCAGGCACCCAGCAGTTTGCCCATCTCAAGGTCATTCAGTTCATCCATCACCACATGATAACGGGATGGATCGCTGACATGCTCGCGCAGGTTCAATGCCACCATGCGATCGTCTTTGTTATAGCTATCGATCCCGGTACAGGTAGAGAGCGCCAGCACCTGGTAGCCACTCTCCAGGATACGATTTACCACGCCGGCAAAAGCTTTCTCATAAGCAGCCTGCGTTGTGCCCAGACGTTTGTCGAAAGGCGCCAGTTCGCGCAGGGTAATGGCAACGGTTTTCTGCTTCGCCGCTACGTCAAGCCAGTGCTGCACCGCGTAGCTCGGCTGGAAGTTTTCCGTCTGATGATCCACCAGCCAGGCCGTATCCACGCCATGCTCGACTTTGCTGGTGTCGATATCGCTACGCTTCATCAAATCCAGGCTCACGGATTCGCGCAGAATCAGCGCGTCACAATGGCCAAACACGTAGTTGGCCAGCTGATTAAACTGCGGATCCTGGAATGGCCCTACGCTGTGACCAATCATAAACAGCGGTTTTTTCGCCATAAACGTACAGAGCGCATGTTCGAACTGCGGCACGCCATAGAGGTCGACAAAGAAGGAGCCGCCCACCTGAATAATCGCATCATAGCCCGACAGCAGGCGCACAAAATCAGTAAACCCCTGGGCAATCGCAATATTGCGCAGCTTGCCGGTGTCGGTCACACGGGATAAGAGCACCTGATGTTGATAGCGACGGCGCAGCACTTTTTTGACGCGTCCCACCACGCCCGCCGCACTGTTATGTTGCTTCATCTGTGAAAAGAGCGGATCGCCCATCACCGGGCGATTCAGTAACCAGGAGGAGCTCACCGGATAGCGGCTCATTACATCCACTTCTGTCTCAGGCGCAAGCGTGTTAATAGCATCCAGAAGACCGCGCAGAATGGCGCTGTCGCCGCGGTTACCGCAGGTGTGGTTGCCAAGAATTAATAATTTCATAATGACCTCTAAAAGGGGTTCTTCATTCAGCGGATGCGGCCTTTGGCCCTCATCCTGCACGCAATAAGGTTTTCATCTTTTCGCTGCGGCAAAACTGGCGTTTCAACTCCACCACCAGCGCATTACGCGACAGCACAATCATGACCACGAACGCCAGCGCCCCTGCGGCAATCTGCGCCGCCAGCAAGGCCCCCAGCGCCAGGTGACCGCCAAGGGCAACCCCTAAGCCGTAACTCACCGCAAGCGTCGGTAACGAAAGGTAGAACGGCAGCCACAGGCTCAGGATGTATTGACGGTAGCTGGAACCCAGCACCGGTTTGATCATCACGAAATAGCTCAGAACGGTATTGATTATCTGTACCAGCAAGAAGCCCAGCGTCACGCCGATTGCACCGGCCATGTGTCCACCCACGATAATGGCGGGGATAAACAGGAACGTTTTAAACACATTGAATTTAAAGCTAATGTCCACGCGCGCTTTCGCCATCAGCAGTGAACCAATCGGATTACCTACCGAACGCAGCAGGCCCACCACGCACAGCAGCTGCAGAATGGGAACGATCGAGACCCATTTCTCACCAAAGACCAGCGGAACAAAGTTGTTGGAAACCACCATCAGCCCCAGCAGCGCCGGAAAGTTGATAATCCCCACCACCGAAAGCAGCTTGTAGAAATTCACCCGCAGCTTCTCGGTATCATCCTGAATTTTGGCAAAGGCCGGGAAGAGTACGCGGGTGATGATCGGGTTGAGCTTCATCGGCGGGACCACCGCCACGTTATAAGCCAGGTTGTAGCCCCCGGCGACGCTGGCACCGAGAATACGCGCCAGCACCAGGGTTGAGAGGTTGGTATTCACATAGTTGATAATGCTGTCGGCCGTCAGCCAGGCGCCAAAGCGCAGGTTGGAGGAGACCGACTTGAGGGAGAAGTGCAAACCGGGGCGGTAAATCTTGCGGCCAAAATAGCCAAACAGCAGGGTACGCACCGCCGTATTGACCAGATAACCCAGGATCGCGGTCATCGCCAGCGGCCAGAAATGAGCGCTAATCACGGTAAAGGTAAAGCCCGCCAGTACCGAACTGGTCTCAATCATGCCAATTTTGTTGAACTCCAGCTCCTTCTGCATCAGCGCGCGGAACTGCTGCCCGTGCGGGATCAATACGAAGGCAAATGACAGCGTGCGAATCAGCGGGTCCAAATCCGGGTTGTTCAGTACATGACCAATCACATCGCTCAGCAGAAACACCATCACGAAGACTGACAGTCCCAGCCCGACGTTCAGCCAGTAAAGGGTGGTCAATTCCAGGTAGCTAATCTCTTTGCGCTGGATAATGGAGTTGGCGATACCGAAATCCGAGAGAGTATCGGCGAGGGCGATAATCACCAGCGATACGGTCAGCAGACCGAACTGATGATTGTCGATGATGCGCGCCAGCACCGTCATCTGTACCAGCCCAAGGCCGATGATGATGATGGTGGCCATGGCTGACCATTTGGCGCCGCTGATGGTTTTTTCTCGTAAGCTCATCTTAGTACGCCGCTTTGTTCACAAAACCTTTGAAGATCGTCAGGAAAACGATTTTGATATCGAACCAGACGCTCCATTCGCGGATGTATTCCAGGTCAAATTCAATTCGTTTTTCCATCTTCTCAAGCGTGTCGGTCTCACCGCGCCAGCCGTTAATCTGCGCCCAGCCGGTAATGCCTGGTTTCACTTTATGGCGCAGCATGTAGCCTTCAATCAGCGCACGATACTGCTCATTGTGCGCAACCGCATGCGGTCGCGGGCCCACGATGGACATACCGCCGGTCAGCACATTGATGAACTGTGGCAACTCATCAAGAGAGGTACGGCGCAGGAAATTACCCACGCGGGTTACGCGCGGATCGTTCTGCGTCGCCTGCGTCACCACCGTGTCATTCTCCATCACCTTCATTGAGCGGAATTTCCAGACCTTGATAGGCTTACCGTCCATACCGTAGCGGGTCTGTCGGAAGATGATTGGTCCAGGCGAACTGAACTTCACCGCCAGCGCAATGGCGCACAGCACCGGAGAGATCAGTAACAGAATCAGGGAGGAGAGGATGATGTCCTCTACGCGCTTCAGTACCCGGTTGATACCCGAGAGCGGCGTGTCGTACAGAGGCACGACCGGCACGCCGTTAACCTCTTCAATGCGTGAATGGAGGATGTTGAAGGTAAAGACGTCCGGGATCAGGATCACCGAACAGGTGGTGTCGGCCAGCTCTCGCATCAACCTTTTAATGCAGGACTCTTCGCTCATCGGGATGGCGAGATAAACATTGTGGATTTTGCCGGCTTTGGCATCCTCAATCAGCTGCTCGTAGTTGCCTGCCCAGTCAGCGGTCACCCCGCCAGGTTTAGCGTCGTGATACACCCCTACTACGTCGAAACCCAGCCACGGTTCATTGCGAAAGCTCTCCATCAGGGCCAGCCCCACCGGGAGATCCCCTGCTACCGCCACATAGCGCTTGTTATATCCCCGGTTGCGCAACCAGCCCGCCCCGAAGCGAATCAACGAGCGGCAGGTGACCATGCCGACGCTGGTCAGCAGATACCAGTAAAAATAAGTACTGAAACTGTTGTCGAAAGCGCTGCTAAAGGCCACCAGGCCTGCGCTGAAGATGAGGCTCAGCGTCCAGTTTTGCAGTAATAACATCAGCTCCGTGGTCATTTTTACGCCACGGTATGAGCGATAAAAATCGGTCATACCGCCAATCATCTGGAAAACCACCAGCGCAATCAGCGCCATCAGCAGGTGCATGTATAAAAACGAGAGCCCACTGAGCTTACACACCACCCACAGCCCACCGAACATGATGGTGATATCCGAAAAACGCTGCACCATTGAGATTAACGATGCATTCGTTCTGGCTCGCTCGCGCTTTTTTAGATTTGTCATCGTTGTTCCTTTCGTTACCTTTCCCCTCGCACCGCCCTCTCGCCAAAGGGGAGAAGGCGGGGTAAGGGGGAGGTTTTCGTATTACTGATTCAACAGCGCCAGAATGTCCTTTGTTCGTGCTTCCATCATCGCCGTGTCGGCGCGGGACTCCACGTTCAGACGCACTACCGGCTCGGTATTCGATGAACGCAGGTTGAAGCGCCACTGCGGGAAGGCCATGCTGATCCCGTCGGTGCGGTCAATCTCCAGCGCGTGGAGGGCAAAATGATGCTCCACGCGGGCAATCGCCTCGGCCGGCTGTGCCAGCTTGCTGTTAATCTCACCGCTCGCCGGGAAGGCGGCCATGCGGTCGCGCACCAGCTCACCCAGAGTCTGCCCTTTCAGGCACAGCAGCTCTGTGACCAGCAGCCACGGGATCATCCCGCTGTCGCAGTAAGCAAAATCGCGGAAGTAGTGGTGCGCACTCATCTCGCCGCCATAAATGGCGTCTTCTTCACGCATACGCTCTTTAATAAAGGCGTGGCCGGTTTTCGACATCACCGGCGTGCCGCCTGCTGCCTTCACCACGTCCACCGTGTTCCAGGAGAGACGCGGATCGTGAATGATTTTTGCCCCCGGGTTTTTCTCGAGGAAGGCTTCCGCCAGCAGACCGACGATGTAATACCCCTCGATAAACTGCCCTTTCTCGTCAAACAGGAAGCAGCGGTCAAAGTCGCCGTCAAAGGCGATACCCATATCCGCGCCGTGCTCGATCACCGCGTTGCGGGTGTCGTCGCGGCATTCAGGCAGCAGCGGGTTGGGAATCCCGTTCGGGAAGTTGCCATCCGGGGTGTTGTGAACCTTGATAAAGGTCACCGGCACGTTCAGCGCCTTAAAGCGGGCCTCCAGCGCATCCACCACCGGGCCGGCCGCGCCGTTGCCGGAGTTGATCACCAGCTTCAGCGGCTTCAGGTTCGCCACGTTGATGTAGCCCAGCAGGTGGTCGATATACTCGTTTTGCAGATTAATTTGTCTGTAGCTGCCGCGCCGGGCTTCATCGACCGGCGGGAAATCGTTGGCTTCCGCCAGGCGCTGCACATCACGCAGGCCGGTATCACCGCTGATAGGACGGGCGCCCTTGCGCACCAGCTTCATGCCGTTGTAGTCCATCGGGTTATGGCTGGCGGTCACTTCGATACCGCCATCCACCCCCAGGTGGAACGTCGCAAAATAGATCTCTTCGGTACCGGACAGGCCGATATCCAGTACGTCCACGCCCGCGTCCTGCAGCCCTTTTGCCAGTGCCAGCTTCAGGGTCTCGCTGGTGAGGCGCACGTCGCCGCCCAGCACGATAGTTTGCGGTTTTAAATATTCGCCGTAGGCGCGGCCAATACGCCAGGCAATGTCTTCGTTCAGCTCTTCGCCCAGCTTGCCGCGAATATCATAGGCTTTAAAACAGGTTAACTTTTCCATGATTACCCCTTATTCAGGCAACAGTTGGCCCGACCCATACCCGGGCCAATTTCATTCTTATTTATTCACAGGCCAGGTAAGCGACGCGCTATCTGGCAAACAAGTGCGCGGTTACACCCGCCCGTAGCGATCCTGGAAGCGGACGATGTCATCCTCTTCAAGATAGGAGCCTGAGCGCACTTCAATTAAGTCGAGAGGAATTTTCCCTGGGTTTTCCAGGCAGTGGGTTGCACCCAGCGGGATGTAGATGGATTCGTTTTCACCCAGCAGTTTGATTTCGCCGTCGATGGTCACTTTGGCGGTTCCCGCCACCACTACCCAGTGCTCCGCGCGATGGTGGTGCATCTGCACCGACAGCCCTTCGCCTGGCTTAACGGTGATGCGTTTCACCTGATAGCGGTCACCGGCATCAATGGAGTCATACTTCCCCCACGGACGGTACACTTCGCGGTGGATATGGTGCTCGTGGCGGCCATCGGCTTTGATCTGCTCAACCACTTTTTTGACATCCTGAACGGCGTTGCGGTCAGCAATCAGCACGGCGTCTTTGGTCTGCACAACCACCAGGTCTTTGACCCCCACGGTAGTCACCAGGCCGGACTCGGCATACACGTAGCTGTTTTCGGTTTTGTGGCTAATGACATCGCCATGATGGACGTTGCCCTCTGCGGTATGCGCACTGATCTCCCACAGGGATGACCAGGAACCTACATCGCTCCAGCCCGCGTCCATCGGCACGACCACCGCATCGGCGGTACGTTCCATTACCGCGTAGTCCACGGACTCTTCCGGGCAGGCCAGGAATGCCGCTTCGTCGACGCGAATAAAATCGAGATCCGGGTCGGTGACGTTCATCGCTTTTTCACAGGCGCGCAAAATATCCGGGCGATATTTCTCCAGCTCTTCGAGGTAACGCCCCGCGCGGAACAGGAACATGCCGCTGTTCCAGTAATACTCCCCGCTGGCCACATAGGCCTGCGCGGTATCCAGATTCGGTTTTTCGACAAACTGCGCCACATCAAATGCCACGCTGTCGCCTTCGCCTGGCGTCACATCACCGCGACGAATATAGCCATAGCCGGTTTCCGGCATGTCCGGCACGATACCAAATGTCACCAGCTTACCGTTTTCGGCATAGGGGATAGCGGCGCGAACCGCATCGCGGAAGGTCTCTTCCTGCTGGATGACATGGTCCGCCGCCAGCACCAACATTAGCGGGTCACACTCCGGGCTGCTGCGTTTTGCTGCCAGTGCCGCCAGGGCAATGGCCGGCGCGGTGTTACGTCCGGCAGGCTCCAGAATGATGTTTTCTGTCAGTTTGTTCAGCTGGCGCAACTGCTCGGCAACAATAAAGCGATGCTGTTCGTTACAGATCACCACCGGGCTTTCACACTCCACGCCGTTCAGACGGTTCACCGTCGTCTGCAGCATGGTGAGCTCCCCTTTCAGGCAGAGGAACTGTTTTGGATAGAGCACGCGGGACAGCGGCCACAACCGGCTACCAGAGCCTCCAGCCATCACGACCGGATACAGTTTGCTTTGACTCATGATTTATCCCCGTATATCTGCAATAAATTGGCTCAGCACGTTCTCTTTTTCGAGCGTGCGTTCGGCATATTCACGTGCCACCGTGTTCTCTTTTGGCATGGCGAGTGCCTGTTCAATGCCGGCGACCAGGGCAGAGACCGACTCTGGCTCTACGCAGACGGCGATCCCTGGATAGCTGTCGCACAGCTGGCCTAATTCGGTTTCGGCTTCGGCGGTGATGACTGCGTTACCGCCGACGGCGAGTATGTTGGTCAGCTTCGACGGCAGGACGGCATCTGCCGCGCCGCGTTTCTGTACCACCAGATGGCAATCGCCCATCTTTAGCAGCGCCGGCAATGCGTCGTAGGACTGAAGCGGGAAAAATTTCACATTCGTCAGGCCGCGTTCGGTGGCCATTTTTTCCAGTCGGGCTTTGCCGCCCCCCTGGCCAACAATGACAAACTGCCATGGCTGGTCGCTAAGCTGGGTCGCAGCCTCGATCACGCTCTCCAGCCCCTGCTTTTCGCCGATGTTGCCCGAGTAAAGAATGATTTTGTGCTCGTCAGGCAAACCCAGCTGCGTGCGCAGTGCCTGAGCGTCACTTTCTGTCACGTCACGAAAGCGCGCCACTTCCGACCAGTTAGGGAAGAAGATGACTTTTTCCGCCGCCACCCCCTTCTCCTGCGCTTTGTTCATCATGGAGCGCGAGATGGTCGAGACGTAATCGACGTTGTGCAGGCCATTGCGCTCGAAGGCGCTCGCCAGTTTCGCAACGGTGCCGCCCTTCCCTTTGCCGGCCATTCCCAGGCCAAGCATGGCGTCCACTTCATAATCCTGAATATGCAGCAGGGTGCGCGCGCCGGAGAGTTTGCCCAGCAGACGCATGCCTGGCGTGCAAAAGAGCGTCGGCACGACGCCAATAATGCGATCCGGCTTCCAGCGACGCTGCGCCATCAGCGGGAAGAAACTGCTCAGGGCAAAGCTGCCCAGATGAATTAAACGTTTCAGCGTCGATGGCTGCTTCGGTACATAAAGCGGGCAGCGCCACACGGTGGCCTTGCCCTCTTCCCGACGATAACGCCAGCCGGAGTAGCGTTCGCCCACTTTCCACTCCGGGTAGTAAGGCGGTGCGGTAATGACCCGCACCTCGTGACCCTGGCTCGCCATCCACTCGACCATCTCACCGGTGTATTTCCCGATCCCGGTCAGCTCTGGGGAGTAGTTGATTCCGTAAACGAGGATTTTCATAGTCCCGGCACCCCGGCCTGACGCTCGGCAAGGAAATAGGCCCGACTGTTGTCGTGAACATTGTCGCTTGCCAGCAGCGCCTCTGGCGTCAGCCAGCGGTAGTCGTCATGCTGGGCGTCAGGCAGACGCAGGTCTGCCTCACTGACCTTCAGACGGAAACCGAGCACCACGTAGTGGGTGGTAAAGTCCGGACCTGAAAAGTTATCGTCATAGAAGTGCTGCCAGACCCCGTAAAACTGCCCTGCCGCCATTGGCAGACGCAGGCCCAGCTCCGCGAGAGTCAGTCGCTCAAAGGCATTCGCCAGCGTCTCATCCTTCTGTACGCGCCCACCGGGCACGAACCAGAAGCCCTGTGCAGGACGATTGGTTCGTTTCCCCAGTAAGAACTCGCCGCGTTCGTTCTCCACGATCAAATCAATAGAGATGAGCGGAGTGGAACGAACGACCGTGGCAAAATCTTCCTGACTTAAAAACATCATTACCCCCGGAAGCGGTGCTGATTTTCCAGGAACCACTGGTACGTGCTTGCCAGCCCCTGTTCCAGTGATACCTCGTGATACCAGCCCAGCTGATGCAGACGGGTCACATCCAGCAGTTTGCGCGGGGTGCCGTCCGGTTTGCTGGCGTCGAACACCACGCGGCCTTTGTAGCCCACCACTTTCGCGATGGTCTGTGCCAGCTCACGAATGGTGCAGTCCACGCCGGTACCCACGTTAATGTGCGACAGCATAGGCTCGGTATTCTCCTGCCATACCTCGCGATCCAGCTCCATCACGTGAATGCTGGCTGCCGCCATATCATCCACATGCAGGAACTCGCGCATCGGCGTACCGCTGCCCCACACCACCACGTCCGGTGCGTTATCCGCAGTGGCTTCGTGGAACCGACGCAGCAGCGCCGGGATCACGTGCGAATTGCTCGGGTGGAAGTTATCGTGCGGCCCGTACAGGTTGGTCGGCATCACCGAGCGATAGTCGCGGTTGTACTGACGGTTGTAGGACTCACACAGCTTAATCCCGGCAATTTTGGCAATCGCGTACGGCTCGTTGGTCGCTTCCAGCGTCCCCTGCAGCAGTTCGCTCTCAGCGATAGGCTGCTTCGCCATTTTCGGATAGATACAGGAGGATCCGAGGAACAGCAGCTTGTTCACGTCATGCTTATGCGCCGCGTGAATGATGTTGCTCTCGATCATCATGTTCTCGTAGATGAAATCCGCCGGGTAGGTATTGTTCGCCACAATACCGCCCACTTTCGCCGCCGCCAGATAGACCTGGTCAATGCGCGTGTTGGCAAAGAAATCTTCTACCGCACGGCTATCAAGCAGATTCAGCTCGTCGCGGGTGCGAACAACCACCTCGACGTCGCCGCGCTGTTCAAGCTGGCGAACAATCGCGGAACCCACCATTCCGCGATGACCGGCGACAAAAATACGTTGTTTTGTCATTCTCAGGACTCCAGCGCGATGGCAACCTCGTAGCCATGGGACTTAAGCAGGGAGTGTTTCTTCGCGGCTTCGAGATCTTTTGCCACCATCTCTGCGACCATCTCCTGCAGCGTGGTTTCCGGCTTCCAGCCCAGTTTTTCGTGCGCTTTGGTTGGGTCGCCCAGCAGGGTTTCTACTTCAGCAGGACGGAAGTAACGCGGGTCAACCTCAACAATCACATCGCCTGGTTTCACGCCCGGTGCGTCATGGCCGGTTACAGAGACCACGATACCTTTCTCTTCAACGCCGGTGCCTTCAAAGCGCAGTTTGATGCCCAGCTGCGCTGCGGCCATCTCTACGAACTGACGCACGGAGTACTGCACGCCGGTAGCGATAACGAAATCTTCTGGTTTTTCCTGCTGCAGCATCATCCACTGCATTTTCACGTAATCTTTCGCATGGCCCCAGTCACGCAGGGAGTCCATGTTGCCCAGGTGCAGTTTCTTCTCCAGACCCTGCGCGATATTAGCGATAGCGCGGGTGATTTTACGGGTGACGAAGGTTTCGCCGCGACGTGGAGATTCGTGGTTGAACAGGATGCCGTTACAGGCATACATGCCATAGGATTCACGGTAGTTCACGGTGATCCAGTAGGCGTACATTTTGGCTACGGCATACGGAGAACGCGGGTAGAACGGGGTGGTCTCTTTCTGCGGGATCTCTTGCACCAGGCCGTACAGCTCAGAGGTGGACGCCTGATAGAAACGGGTTTTCTTCTCCAGACCCAGGAAGCGAATCGCTTCCAGCAGACGCAGGGTACCGATGGCGTCAACATCTGCGGTGTATTCCGGGGATTCAAAGGAGACCGCAACGTGGCTCATTGCCCCCAGGTTGTAAACCTCATCCGGCTGCACTTCCTGCAGGATACGGGTCAGGTTAGAGGTGTCGGTCAGGTCGCCGTAATGCAGATGGAATTTCGGGTTAGCCGCGTGCGGATCCTGATAGATATGGTCAACACGCTCTGTGTTAAACGAAGAGGCACGACGCTTAATACCGTGCACTTCATACCCTTTTTCCAGCAGCAGCTCTGCCAGGTAAGAACCATCTTGTCCGGTAACGCCGGTGATGAGAGCGACTTTAGACATGTTTATTTTCCTCTACTTATCAAAGTTTTTCAGTTTCTACGCGTTCGCGTATCACCACTGCGGGATTGCCACGGCAAACTGCATTTGCCGGTAGCGATTTAAAAACGCTGCTGCGGGCGCCAATAACGGTGCCATCACCAACAGTTACACCCGGTGCAACAAAAACATCTGTTGCCAGCCAGCATTTTTCACCAATCACAATAGGCGTGGCGGTAATATCAAAATGCGGGCTCATAAAATCGTGGCTGCCAGTGCACAAATAACACTTTTGCGATACCACCGCGTTTGCGCCGATGGTAATGTCGCCAAGGGTATATAACACCGCGTCATCCCCTACCCAGGCATAATCTCCGAGGGTTAATTTCCACGGATAGGTAATTTTTACCGATGGGCGAATGACTACGTTTTTTCCTATTTTTGCGCCGAAGAGTCGTAATAAAAATGCTCGCCAGCGATATAAAATTTGCGGTGACCAGGCAAATAACGTTGCCTGTACGGCCCACCACAATTGAACTTTGATTCCGTTTGCGCCGCGAAACCCCTTCGGCATGGAAAAACCAATAAGATCCTGCATAACGTTCTCTTATATTCAGGCTTTGTTATAGAGGGCTTTCGTTTTACCCGTCGTTTTCAGACGTAAAAAATAAGATAATTCCGCCCAGAACCCTGGCACTCGTAATATTTTGCGCTGGACTTTTTTGGCGTCCTGGCACAATTCCAGATTATTCGAGGTTGAAACGCCGCCCATTGAGAATTCCGACACCAACCCTTTAATGCGTTTAAACGGGAAGCCCGCTTTAAACATTCTGGCGGCAAGGGCGTAATCGGATGAAACCTTATACTGCAAATCATAGGGGTAGGTTTTTAAGCCATTGACCGGGAAGAAAATAGCCTGATGACTGGCGGGCAGGCTATGATAAATATACCAACCATGTTTTGCCGCACGTTTGACTTTATTCCCGTCGCCGAAATCGAGCAGCGCATCGCCGATATACATGGCATTCTCTTTTTCACGCATCAGCTGGCGCACAAACAACGCGACGTCTTCATGGAACACATCACCGGAGTTCAGGAAGATCGCGTAACGACCTTGCGCCATGTCGATGCCCTTATTCATGGCGTCGTAGATGCCTTTATCTTTCTCGCTGATATAACGTAAGTTGAACTCACCGTTGCGTTTTTCGAGAAACTCTGCGGTGCCATCGTCCGAGCCGCCATCGACCACGATCCATTCAAAAGTGAGGCTGGGGTCGCGTGCCAGATTGCGCAGCGAGCGCCAGGTTTTTACTACCCCATCGTAATTACGAAAGGCGACAGTAATGACGCTAAGAAACATATAACCACCTCGTTATGAATTCGTAATATTAAGCGCTTTGCGCAAAATAAACGGACAGACAATTAAGAACGCATACTCCGGGCTAAAAATTGACCCAGTAAAGAACAGTGAAACCGGCGTAAAAAGATAAAGCTGCACACGAAAATTCTGATTATCACCAAACGCGTTGATCGTCATTTTGAATACTTTGAACAGATACCACAGCGTTAACAAAACGGCGAACCAGGAAAAATAAATAATTAACAGATACAGACCATTGTCTATGGTTTTACCCACGTCCGCACCGTTAAAGATTCCGAATGATGCAACATATTCGTAAAGTGAGCCGAATCTTACTACACCATCAATATGGGTTAATGAATAACCCACCATCACCAGCGGTCCAATTATACGATAATAAGATGACGAGCCTTCTGTTCCTAAATCACCCAGACGGGTAGAAATGTACGGGAACGCGAATACCAGCCCGACTAAAAACACCGCTAATGAAATGATTGCCAGGGGCAGTTTTTTCTTAATCGCCTCTTTATTCAGGTACTGAAACGCCCATTCCAGCAGGTAAAACAGGATAAATGTCATCACCCCTGAGAAGGACCCTGACAGGACAATTCCTGCAAGAATCATAGCATCGCTCTTAGGGGTTTTGATACCAAACTGTTTGATGCTGAGCCAAATTGAGATTAAAGCCAGAGCAAAAAATGCCGGTTCAAAATAGAGCGCAGTGGTTCGTTTTCCACCGAACTTAATGAAGTTCAGAACATAGCTGTTACTGTAAATCAGATATTTCGAGATTATCTCCATCAGGCTACTGCCACCGGTTAAAATAATCTGCGCCATTTCCATAGCGGCAAGCATAACAATGATGGCAATGACAATATAAAAGAACCTGAGGATCTTCCGATAATTATGTGGAGAGATGGTTTTAAACCGAATACTCCACACCATACCGATAATAATAACGATATAAACAAACAGCATGGTCGAGGTGACATATTTGCTGGCATCCAGCGACTGACCAAAGATGTAGTTAAAGGCGGTAAGTCCGGCGCCGAGCCCCAGCGCAATCATCAACTTCTTCACGCTTATCTTATCGACATACAACAACAGCAGAACCGGTAAGAAGGTGACGATGGTGATGGGGAAGCTCTCCCCCAGCTGGGCAATCTTGACGTTGACCAGCAGGTAAATCAGCGGCAGCAGCAGATAACTACAGATTCTGATAGAACGAGACATACTCCTCCAGCATCTGTTGGCCACTGTAAGCCTTGCGGCTGCGGTTGCGGAACGATTCCAGGGTAGTGCCAAAAACAGCCTGGGCAATCTCGGCCTTCGGCAGCTGGACCAGCGGCAGTACCTCCTGCTCAGAGAAGGTTTTCCCGCCCGATTTCTCCAGCACCTCTTGCGCCGCATCGCTGTGCGTTGCAATTACCGGCACGCCAATAGAGAGCGCTTCACATAAAATCAGGGGGTAGTTATCGACCCGGGAGCTGAACACCAGCGCATCCATACCGTTGAGGGCGCTCATCAGCTTGCGTTTGTCGGTTTCAAAGCCGTGGTTCACCACGTTAGCCCCTTCGAACGGCGAAAATTTACCGAAGGTGTGCAGCTCAATTTTGTCGCCGAGCGCCATCATGTCGCGCACCAGCTGCTGATTGGTTTTACCGTCGTAACGCAGGTCATGGGCGACGATAGCGATTTTCGGTTTGCCCGCTGTCGTCGCGACCGGCTCCAGCTCTGCCAGAATGGCTTCGGTGGCAACGTCGATGCCGTTATTAATGATCTTGCAGCGCCCTGCCCCATACAGGCTATTGAACGCATCGGCGACGTGCTGGCTCGGGGAGATAAACTGGCAGCCCAACGCCAGCATGTCGCGAAACAGCTGACGTTTACCCGCCACCAGCTGATGGGCACGGTCAATTTTCACCGGCGGATAATTCTCGAGGGTCGGGCATTTCTGGCAGTTCGTTTTCCAGCCTTCACAGCCATCGGTAAACGCGCAGCGGCCGGTTACGCTCCAGTGATCATGCAGCGTCCAGACGAAGGTGGTATCGGGTTTATGCCCTTTCACCTTTTCACAAAACGCCACCACCTCTGTCAGCTTTAACCAGTAGCTGTGCAGCACATGAAAGTGCAGAACCACCGGACCCGGCGTGCGGGTTACCGTGCGATAGAGGTTATTCAGGTTGCCGAACAGATCCCGGTTAAAGAGGCGAAACAGCGCGATGTTTGCCACCGAGGTCAGGCGCGGGGTGTGCTTCACCACCTGCGGATAGTTATCGTGACTCACGCTTTTTTTACCGCCCTTGCCATAGCCGTAGACAAAACGCGACGCGAGCCCTTTTTGTAAAGCGCGCTGGTGCAGATCCAGCGCGACGCCTGCTGCCCCGCCCTCAGCGAGACGAACATTAAATTGCAGAATATTCATTTAATCACCTTCACGCGGGCTTTTTCACCCACCACCAGCGCGTTGTCCGGAATACTGTCGAGCACGACGCTGCCCGCACCAACGGTGACGTTATTCCCCACTGTGATTTCGCCAATCATCACCACGTTGGCTCCAAGCTCAACGTTATTGCCAATTACCGGGCAGGCAAGATTGTCCGGGCCGCGATTACCCAGGGTGACCCCATGGCGGATCGTGAAATCATCCCCGGCGACCACAAATTTATTGATCACCACCGCATAGCCGTGGTGAATCGTAAAGCGACGACCAATGGTGGCCGCAGCCTGAATCTCATAGCCAAAAAAGCATTCGGTAATGATGCGATAGAGCACCAGTACCGGCGCCGCCCAGAGGTTATTAATCACATTCTTCTTGCGCCAGACAGAGCAGAAATGGGCGATGCGATAAGCCAGAACCATGCAGCAGGGGCGCAGGCTCCAGCCGTTTGCGCGGCAATCTTCCAGAAACATTATTTCCCCCGAAGCCCGTCAGCCAGACGCTTGGTATTACGCACAGAAAAGAGCGTCAGCAGCGTGCGCCAGTTCATGCGCTTGTTGCGAATCTGGTAGAGGGTAAAGAGCTGATACTTACGGCTCGCACGGTCGAACTTGTCTTTGTGCTTGCGGTAAAAATGGAAGTAGCCGGAGAACTTTTTCGGCGAGGAGGTAATCTGCATCTCACCGTGGTTGATGTGCAGGATCTGCGTGGCGTCCTCTACCTTCCACGGCTCACCGTACTCCACCACCATGCGCAGGAAGATGTCGTAGTCCTGTGCCGCTTTCAGGGTAGTGTCGAACAGACACTCTTTGAAACGCCATGACCAGGTAAAGACCTGATTACCAATAATATTGCGCTTATAAAAGAGGCGACGGGAATAAGGCGATTTCGGGTAGAGCGGCAGGCTCGCCGGTTGTGAATAGACTTCGCCCTGGCAGACATAATCGTTGGCATACAGAAACGCGTGCGTTACCAACTGCGCCTTGTGAGACAAGAAGATAGAGAGACGGTTTGGCGTCCACTCATCGTCATCGTCAATACCGGTTAAAAACTCACCTTTAGCCTGCAAAATCGCCTGATTGCGTACCGCGCAGGCGCCGGAATTGATCGCGTTGTGCGTATACATCACTCGCGGGTCATTGAGGTCGGTAACGAAGTTCTGTAACTGCTCCCAGGAGGAAGAGCAGTCATCAACAATAATCAGCTCCCAGTTGTCGTAATCCTGACGTAAAACCGATTTAATCGCGCGGATCGCCAACTGCTGACGATTCCATGTCGGCATATAGATAGAGATCAATGGGCGTTGTGTGGTCATGGTCTTCCCCGGATGAATTCGATGTCCTCACCCCAGCCCTCCCCCTCTGGGAGAGTCAGGGTGAGGAAAACAGGTTATTTACTGTCAGACTTATATTCGTACTCGTAGTACCCGTAATCCTGGTACCCGGTGGCGCGACGGAAGATGGAGTTAAGAATGACCCCCTTCACCTCAATGCCGTTCTGCTCGAAGCGGCTGAGGCTGGTCTCCACCTCTTTAAGGGTGTTGACTGCATAACGCGCTACCATCAGGGTGGTTCCCGCGTGGCGGCCGACAATGGCGGCATCCGTCACGGCAAGGATTGGCGGGGTATCGATTAACACCAGGTCATAGTGTTTGCTCGCCCATGCAATCAGCTGAGTAAAGCGCTCGCTCATCAACAGTTCAGACGGGTTTGGCGGCACCTGACCACGCGGTACGAGGTCGAAATTGGTAATAGAAGTGGGTTTGGCGCAGTTCTCAATGTCGCCTTTGCCCAACAGCACTTCTGACAGGCCATTAACGTTATTGGTGCCGAGCAGCTCGTGGGTGTAGCCCTTACGCATATCACAGTCGATCAGCAGCACGCGCTTGTTGGTCTGGCTGATGACAGCCGCAAGGTTGGCACAGACAAAGGTCTTACCAATGGACGGGCTAACACCGGTCAACATCAGGACGTTATTTTTCGCCTGCATCATGGCGAAGTGGAGGCTGGTACGCAGGCTGCGCACCGCTTCAATCGCCAGATCCGTTGGGTTACCCACCGCCAGCAGCTGGCTCTGTTTGTAACGCTTAACCCCCTTCACGGTTTTAACGCTGTCGCGGGATTTTTGCCATTCAGAGAGCGGGATGCTGGCATAGACGCTGATGCCGTTCTCTTCCAGCACCTGCGGGCTTTCGATACCGCGGTTGAACAGAGAGCGCAGCAGTACGCCCACAATCGAGAGCATCAGGCCAAGAATGATGCTGCCGAGAATAATCAGCGCTTTCTTCGGCTTCAGTACCCCAGGCTGGGTGATGGCCGGGTCGACGATACGGACATCGCCTACGGTACTGGCCTCAGTGATCTTCAGCTCCTGCTGTTTGTTCAGCAGCTGCATATAAACCTGCTGACCCGACTCCACATCACGCGTCAGACGCACAATCTCTTGCTGGGTCTTCGGCATGGCGGTCACGCGGTTGTTCAGTTTGGCTTTCTCATCCTCTAAGGCCTTACGTTTTTCCAGCAGCGTGCGGTATGCCGGGTGACGTTTGGTATAGAGCTTGGAGATTTCCGCCTCTTTAAAGGTCAGCTCGTTCAGCTGGGCGTCGATATTGACCATCGAATCCAGCACCGATTTCGCCTCTAAAGGCAGGTCAACCGAGTCCTTATCCTGACGATAGGCGTTGAGTTTGTTCTCGGCTTCATCCAGGCTGGCGCGCACTTCAGGAAGCTGTTTCGCCAGGAAGGCCAGGCTCTTCGCCGCTTCTTCGGATTTACGCTCAACGTTCTGCTCGAGATAGTTGCGGGTGATGCTGTTCAGGATATCGCGGATTTTATCTTTATCTTCACCGGTAAAGGTCATGCTCAGCACGCCGGTATCTTTACCCGTTTCCGTCACCGTGAGGTTATTTTGCAGGTTGTTAATCATCCCAAGCGTGGAGAACTTGGTGACGGTAAACTCGCTGCCCTCAGCGGCCTGAATCGCGTTCACTTTAATGCTCACGCCATCTTTGCTGAGCAACTGCCCTACTTCGCCACGGGCGCTAAAGCCGGCGTCGCTGGTCAGTTGGTACTGCTTAGGCCCCAGCACTTCGAGGGTAAAGACCTGATCGGCCGTCCCCTTTGGCAGACTAAAGTCGGTCACTTTGACGGTATCGTTTTGCCGTCCCATCAGACGATCCCAGCCCGCGCCGAAGACCGGGAAGGTATTTTTGCTAACGGCGATATCCAGACCCAGGTCTCGCACGGTTTTACCCAGCACCAGACGCGACTGCAGCAGCTGAATTTCCGCTTCTGAAGCCGGTGGCTTGTTTGCCAGCGCCGAGCCAATATCCTGCACCAGCGAGTTGCCGGTGTTTTGCTCGATCTGCACCAGCGCATCGGCGCTGTAGATGGGAGTGGCGAACAGGGTGTAGACCACTGCCGCCAGCGCAAAGACGGCGGTGGTGCCTAACACCCACCAGCGCGCCTCAACCACGGTCCCAATCAGGCGACCAATATCGATTTCATCGCTGCCCGCGGTCGAGGCGGAAGAAGCTTTTACTTTTTCTGTCATTGTTATCCCTGCTGAACGTTCAGTGCCTGCGCCCACTGACGGGCAGACTGGTCAAGTAAGGTGTAAACCGCTTCAAAGGCTTCACGGCTTTTGCGATAGGGATCGGGGATTTCGCGTTCGTTGTCCCAGTGACCAAACAGCATCACTTTGCCGCGCATCTCCGGCGCGATATCGCACAGAGCGTGAATATGGCGCTTTTCCATCGCCAGGATCAGGTCATATTCCCGACACATGGCGGCTGAAACCTGACGGGCGCAATGCCCGTCGAGAGAGAGGTTATGTTGCTCTGCCACGCTCGTTGCACGCTCGTCGGCCCCTTTGCCTACCAGCGCACCCAGGCCTGCAGAACCCACCGTCAGCCCCGGCTGATATTGCTTTAACAGCCGCTCGGCCGTGGGGGAACGGCAAATGTTCCCCACGCACACCACCAGAATTTTGTTAAACATCGCGGATTACCAGTTATGAACGTCGCTTGCCGTGTCGGTCATGTAGCGAACGCCACTGATCGTCGGCAGCAACTGGTTGATCAGGCGGTTCCAGCGAGCAACCGGTGCGGTCGTCACGTAGACCACGTCATACGGCTGGAGGCGGAACTCGGTTGCCATCACCAGAGAGGTGGCATCGGACATATCCAGCTGATAAATGTTGGCAATCTTGCCGTTGCTGCCCTGTCCTTTGAGCGGACGAATAACGAAGATGCCGCTGGCATTGGAGGTCGTCAGATCGATACCTTCCGCCGAGCCCAGCGCTTCGGTCAGCGTCATGCCGCTGAAGTCCATTTTGAGGGTGCTCTGTTTCTTCACTTCGCCCATCACGAACACTTTCAGATCGTCATTACGCGGCACAAAGAGGATGTCACCCGGATAGAGCAGTCGGTTCTGGCTCAGGTCGCCGTTTTGCATCAGCGCCTGCAAGGAGATGCGTTGTTCTTTGCCCTGATGGGTCAATACAACATTGCGCCAGTCGGCATTTTCGGTCAGCCCGCCTGCGGCGTTGATAGCGTCAAGTACGGTCAGCGGCACGTTGGTGATCGCCTGCTGCCCCGATTTATTGACCTGCCCGGAGATATAGGCTTTTTGCGAACGGAACGCGGCGATATTAACGTCCACCTGCGGATCAGCGATGTACTGCGCTAAGCGGCTGGTAATATCACTACGGATCTCGGCCAGCGTTTTGCCAACCACGTGTACTTTGCCAATGTAGGGATAGAACATGGTGCCGTCAGGCTGTACCCAGTTGCCGGTATCGCTCGAGCTACGGTACTGACCGGCTGGCGTCGTCAACTCCGGGTGGTCCCAGACGGTAACGCTAACGACATCGCCTGGGCCGACGCGATACTGATAAGAGGAGATCTCCTGATCCAGCGAAACGTTCGGCTGGGCCACGTTCGGGCGTGGGCGTAATTGCTCCACCAGTCTTGGTGTCAGGGGATAGACATTTACCATCCGATCAAGGTCGAAATCAGCATCTTGCTGTTTAATCACATCCTTACCCATGGTCGACATATTGCTGCCAGGTAAGACGGTGCACCCACTCATCAAGGTCACAGACACCAATAATGGCATCAATTTCATTTTGGATTTCATCATTGATTATTTATCACTTTGGCAGAGTAATTATCCTGTGCGGTTTAATTAAATGCGCGGCATTTAACTTTTAGCATGCGGTTAATAAAACAGAAATATAACTGGCATCAGTCCTAAAAAAAGTTTATTCATCCGCAAGCTATTGACAGAATAATCGAGGCTGATTAACACGCTTTCAGGCACGCTACCGCCCTTGGCTTTCAGTTACCAATCCACTGTTTAAACAGTAATTTATGGATAAACACCCTCTTTGACATGGTTTAATCGAAAGATATATCGGGCAAGAAAACGCTTCTCCAGATATAAACTTTCTGTTCTTTAAACCGACACTGAAATAGCAACAAGAGGCTTTAACATTTGATGCTGGAGGAATTGTTGCAGCTAACGATTTAGCAGGCAAGGAAACAACAGTCGGCGCATCGCTTTTTAAGATTAATATTAACGGCAAAGTTTTAATGTTTTAGGATTTTCTTCAGGTTGACAAAAATGAATATATAACCGTTACCTGCGATATTTCTTAAATATAATTATTTAAGGGGATTCTGGTTATAACCCTAATTTAACCATGGGAATAGAGTGAGCCGTATTTGCGGCGTTGCCCGAGGAAATCCCAGGCTGGCATTGCATTTTTCGCAGGCTTTATCCATGATCGAAATGTGACATTTGTCATATTACAAAAGGTATGATTCCCGCTATGGAATGGATTGCAGATCCATCAATCTGGGCCGGTCTGGTCACTCTGGTGTTACTGGAACTGGTGCTCGGCATCGACAACCTGGTCTTTATCGCCATTCTTGCCGAAAAATTGCCCCCTGCTCAGCGCGATCGCGCTCGCGTCACCGGCCTGCTTCTGGCCATGGTGATGCGCCTGCTGTTACTGGCCTCTATTTCCTGGCTGGTGGGGCTCACCAAACCGCTATTTACGGTACACGGCCTGGGCTTCAGCGCGCGCGACCTGATTATGCTTTTTGGCGGCCTGTTCCTGATCTTCAAAGCCACCGTCGAACTCAATGAACGGCTGGAAGGTAAGGATAATGAAAACCCCACCCAGCGCCGGGGCGCCAGATTCTGGCCGGTGGTGGCGCAAATTGTGGTGCTGGACGCTGTCTTCTCTCTTGATTCGGTGATCACCGCCGTGGGGATGGTGGACCATCTGGCCGTTATGATGGCAGCCGTCATCATTGCCATTGCGCTGATGGTGATGGGCAGTAAGGCGTTAACGCGCTTCGTTAATAGCCACCCGACAATCGTCATTCTCTGTCTTAGCTTCCTGCTGATGATCGGCTTTAGCCTGGTGGCAGACGGCTTTGGCTTCCACATTCCGAAAGGCTATCTGTACGCCGCCATAGGGTTCTCGGTCATCATCGAGGCGCTAAACCAGCTGGCCATTTTCAACCGCCGTCGCTTTCTGTCAGCCAATCAGACGCTACGTCAGCGCACAGCTGAGACGGTGATGCGTCTGCTGAGCGGAAAGAAAGAGGATGCGGAACTGGATGCGGAGTCGGCCTCCCTGCTGGCCGATCATGACAGCAGCCAGATCTTTAACCCGCAGGAACGTCGAATGATTGAGCGGGTGTTAAATCTTAACCAGCGCTCTGTCAGCAGCATCATGACCTCGCGCCACGATATCGAGCATATCGACCTCAACGCCCCGGAGGCGCAAATCCGCGCGCTGCTGGAAAAAAACCAGCATACCCGCGTGGTGGTAACCGGTGGCGAGCAGGAGGAGGATCTGCTCGGCGTGGTGCACGTTATCGACCTGCTCAACCAGCAGTTACAGGATGAACCGCTTGACCTGCGGGCGCTGGTGCGTCAGCCGCTGGTCTTCCCGGAGGGGCTGCCGCTGCTCTCTGCGCTGGAGCAGTTCCGCAACGCCCGTACGCACTTTGCCTTTGTGGTGGATGAATTCGGCTCCGTTGAGGGGGTGGTGACCCTGAGCGACGTGATGGAAACCATTGCCGGTAACCTGCCTAACGAAGTGGAAGAGATCGACGCCCGCCATGATATCCAGAAAAATGCCGACGGAAGCTGGACGGCGAACGGTCATATGCCGCTGGAAGACCTGGTGCAGTATGTGCCACTGCCGCTGGATGAGAAGCGTGAGTATCACACCCTCGCCGGTCTGCTGATGGAATACCTGCAACGTATTCCCGCCCCTGGGGAAGAGGTCCAGGTGGGTCACTATGCTCTGAGGACGCTGGAAGTCGATCATCACCGGGTGCAGAAGGTGCAGTTAATTCCGCAGGCTGATGAAGCAGAGGAAGAGTACGAAGTGTAATAAAAAGCCGGGTAAGGCTAACCCCTACCCGGCTTAATCATTAAAGTTTTTCCAGCAGCTTTTTCACGTCTTTACTGTTTTTCGAATCCTTGTTGCGATCCGCCCAGTCGTTCAGACGCCGTTTGGCTTCATCCTGAAGATGTTTACGCATCAGCTGATCCACCTGCAGACTGTAGTTGAGCGCCTGCCACTGACCATACACGCTCAGCGGGATCGGTGTCTGTTTCAGGAAATCGATCAGCTTACCCTCGCCCAACCAGCCCTCCAGCACCGTCACTTTAAAGTGGGTATCCGCCGTCTCTTTGACCAGGTCCATCGTGCCATCGCCCTCAAGCGATAACATAGGCGATTCCCCCTGCATGCTCTCCAGCGAGAGCTGGCCGTTATCAAGCGAAAGCTCGGTAACAAAGCGATTCAGACGGGTGGCGTTCTCAAAGTTATCTTTGGCCTTCACATTACTGCTGCGCTCCACCGCCTGCTGCACCAGTTGCTGGAAGTTAAGCCCTTCCATACGGGTGTTGCTCATCTCGACGTGGGCCTGCCCTTGCCAGTTGCGACGGAAGGCCTCGGCGTCGATCTTGCCGCCAGAGAAATCGCCCGCCAGCGTCAGGCTACCGGTCAGGGGGATCGGATAGTTGAAGGCTTTCAGGATGGTGCCAATCTCGACATTTTCCAGCCGCGGCTGGAATGCCGTGCGGGCCTCCGCTTTGCGCACATCCAGGGTGCCTGGCAATGAGAGGCGCCCCTGCCCCATCTCGCCGCTCAGATCGCTGATGGTGAGCAAACCATTTTTGTTAGTCATCTGGCTGGAGACATGGGTGAAATCCATGCCGCGCCAGTGGACGCGGTTGGCTTTTAGCATGATATCCGCGTCAAAACCGCGCAGACCGTTATAGTCAGGCCGATCGAGGTTCGTCGAGATCACCGGGCGCGGCTTCGGCTGAGACTGCCCCTGCTGCGCCACGTCGCCCTGGGCGGCAGCGGCTTGCGCCGTAAGCAGATTTTCAAGATTGAGCGTATCAAATTGCAGGTTGATCACCCATTGCGGGGTGTCGCTCAGCATCACGCTCGCCTGGCCAGTCAACGCGCTGTCGTTCGCTTTCAGATCGAGCTGGTTGAGCTCAAGCTGTTTGCGCTCTTCCCGCCAGACTGCCTGCAGTTTGCCCTGTCCGGTGATCCCCTGCGCCGGAAGATCGGCCCCGGTCAGCTGCCAGTCAAGCTGCTGAATATTGGCAATCAGCTGGTGAGGATAGTCAGACGCATCGACATTCGCATTCAGCGAGACCACCATGTCGCGCTGATTACGGTTCACGCGCCCGCTAAAGTCCATCGTGCCTTTGTGGTGCTCATCCTGCTCCATCTGCAGATTGATATTACGCACCGTCACCTGTTCGTCGCTCTCATGCTGGAACACCAGCACGCTATCGGCGACCTTCAGTTTGCCAATATCAAACGACCAGCCGTTATCTTCTGCTACGTCGGGAAGCGTGTTTTCGCGCGGCGCCACCGGGGCATCGGGCTTGCGCACCGCCTCGGTCTGCGGCGTCAACTGAATTACCGCCCCTTTAAGCATCACCTGATTCACCTGCAACTGATGCGAAAGAAGCGGCATTAACGCCACGTCCAGACGCATATTGTCAGAGGTAAGCAGCGGCACGGAAGCCCCCGGCGCGGTTAACGACATCCGGCCGGAAAGAATGCTTAACTGCGGCCAGACGTGCCAGCGCAGCGGGCCGTCCAGCTTCATCACGTAGCCACTGCGCGCTTCAACCTGGCGCACCATGTAGGCACGAAAATCGTTGGGATTTACCAGCAGCACCAACGCAGTAAGACCTGCCAGCAAGACCACCAGCAAAATCATCAGCGTTGTCAGAACTCTTCTCATGGCTTCCTCGGTGGACTGGGCTGGGCTCAGTCTTTGTCAATACGACTGGCAACCGCACCCTGCTGATCGCGGTATTTCGCATCCTGGCGGCGGTTGTAAGGACGTGCAGCCGGGCCGGTCAGCGGCTCGAAACTGAGCGCGCCAATCATCATGCCTGGACGTAATGCCAGCGGCAATTTACCGGCGTTGAAGAACTCCAGTACAATGCGACCCGACCAGCCTGGATCGATACGGTGCGCGGTTACGTGCACCATCAGCCCCAGACGCGCCAGGGACGAACGTCCATCAAGCCAGCCAACCAGATCGGCAGGCAGGGTCACGGATTCAAAGGTAACCGCCAGCGCCAGTTCTCCTGGGTGCAGATAAAAGGCCTCGCCGTCCTCAAGAACAATCTCGTCGCTCATCACGCGTTCGAGTGCGGCGCTCACTTCATCTTTTGGACCGCTAAGGTCGATAAAGGGGGCGGTATGCCCGCTGAAGGTGCGGAATTTATTGCCCAGACGCACGTCCACGGTCACGCCATTAATGCGCTCCACGGGCGGACGGGGTGAAATGGACAGACGGCCTTCATCGAGCCAGGCTTCAATATCTTTGTCACACAGACGCATGGCACTCTCTCCTTTCGTGCATCACTCCCTCGGGCTTATCTGCGCCGAGGGTGAACCGGGTTATCTCTGAACGGTACACAATTCGCGTGTTTTATTCAAAAAACTGGCTGATTTTCGCTTTCAGAATATCGATCGCAATACGGTTTTTACCCCCGCGCGGCACGATAATATCGGCGTACTGTTTGGACGGTTCAATAAACTGCAGGAACATCGGACGTACCGTTTTTTGATATTGCGCCATAACGGAGTCCATGGAGCGACCGCGTTCGTTAACGTCGCGCTTGATGCGGCGCATCAGGCAAATATCCAGTGGCGTATCAACAAAAATGGAGAAGTTCATCGATTCGCGCAGACGCGCGTCGGTCAGCAGCAGGATGCCTTCAAGGATAATGACCTTCTTTGGCTCAATACGGATAGTTTCCTGCGTGCGGGTATGTTCAACATAGCTGTAGACGGGTAATTCAATTGGGGCGCCGTTCTTCAGAGACTGAAGATGCTGAAACAGCAGGCTGTGATCCATCGCGCTGGGATGGTCATAGTTGGTCTTAACGCGCTCTTCCATCGACAGATGACTTTGATCCTTGTAATAGCTGTCTTCCGGAATGACACCGATGTGCTCATCACCAACCTGTTCACGTAATTCACGGTAAAGCGTACTAGCAATAAGACTTTTACCTGAAGCCGATGCGCCGGCGATGCCTATAATGACGCACTGATGAGACTTATCAGTCATAAATTTAGCGACCTGAGTAACCTGGATGTAAAGGAAGGACGACGCCGAAGCGTCAAACGGCGCAATTATAGGGATTTCGCTCCCGTGATACCAGTCGAAAGCGCAGGTTATGCGTGACGCGCGAAAATAGCCTTTTTCTTCCCGCTACGTTATTACCCTGTTCACTTTTCCATCATCAAAGATGAAATTTTTGCAGGATAACTATTTAATAACTCTATGATGTCAAATTATGAGCAGCCACCATATGAATTGTAAATTGTTTGTACTAGCATAATCCAAATTCATCATTCAACTCGTCCGGACCTCGTTCGTGACGGCATGGCGTCCCCTGGATAAGCGGTAATGAATAAACAATACCAGCGCGTTTTGGTTACCACCCCACATCCTTTACTACGGCTTGTCAGTCTTGGTCTGGTTACCTTTATCTTTACCCTTTTTTCGCTGGAGCTGACGCGTTTCGGTACATTACTGGCACCTTTATGGTTCCCGACCGCCATTATGATGGTGGCCTTTTACCGTCACGCCGGCAAAATGTGGCCCGGTATCGCGCTCGCCTGCACCTTCGGCAATATCTTTGCCACCTGGCTGCTCTTCTCCTGGGATACCCTTAATCTGTGGTACGGGTTGATCAACACCCTCGAGGCGGTGGTCGGCGCGCTGTTGCTGCGAAAACTGCTCCCCTGGTATAACCCGCTGCAAAATCTGGGCGACTGGATCCGTCTGGCGATCGGCAGCGCCGTGATCCCGCCTCTGCTGGGCGGCATGCTAGCGTATCTGCTGGTCCCTACCGCCGAGCCGATGCGCAACTTCCTGGTCTGGGTGCTCTCGGAAACCATCGGCGCGCTGGCGCTGGTGCCGCTGGGCCTGCTGTTTAAACCCCACTACCTGCTGCGTCATCGCAATCCGCAATTACTGCTCGAAACGCTGGTCACTATGGTGGTGACGCTGGTGCTAAGTTGGATCGCCATCCGCTTTTTACCCTGGCCCTTTACCGCGATTATCGTCTTACTGATGTGGAGCGCCGTCCGATTACCACGCCTTGAGGCATTTCTGGTCTTCCTGGTCACGGTAATGATGGTATCGCTGTTGATCGCCTCTTCGCCGGTGCCGCTGGTCACTGAAAATGCCGCCATGCTCAACGCCCCCTGGCTGCCGTTCCTGATGATGCTGTTGCCCGCTAACGTCATGACCATGGTGATGTACGCCTTCCGCGCCGAGCGGAAACACATCACCGAGAGCGAAGAACGTTTTCGCAATGCCATGGAGTACTCCGCGATCGGCATGGCGCTGGTCGGTACCGACGGCCAGTGGCTGCAGGCCAACAAAGCGCTTTGTCAGTTCCTCGGTTACTCCCAGTCTGAGCTGCACTCCCTGACGTTCCAGCAGGTGACCTGGCCCGAAGATCTCAATCTTGACCTCGAGCAGATGGAGCAACTGATCCGCGGGGATATCAACAGCTACTCGATGGAGAAGCGTTACTACACCCGCAATGGTGAGGTGGTCTGGGCGCTGCTGGCGGTCTCGCTGGTGCGCCATGCGGACGGCAGCCCGCTCTATTTCATCGCCCAGATTGAAGACATTAACGATCTCAAGCAGACCGAATGGGTTAACAAGCGCCTGATGGAGCGCATTACTCTCGCTAACGAAGCGGGGGGAATTGGTATCTGGGAGTGGGATGTTAAACCGGACGTGATCAGCTGGGATAAGCGCATGTTCGAACTCTATGAAGTTCCGCCGCATATTAAACCCACCTGGCAGATGTGGCATGAGTGTATGCTCCCGGAGGACCGCGCCCATGCTGAACAGGTGGTACGTGATGCCCTGGCCGCGCGCATTCCCTTCAAGCTGGAGTTTCGTATTCGGGTCAAAGAGGGGGTTCGTCACATCCGCGCGCTGGCGAATCGGGTGCTGAATAAGCAGGGCGAGGTCGAACGCCTGCTCGGCGTCAATATGGATATGACCGAGGTAAAAGAGCTTAACGAAGCGCTGTTCCAGGAAAAAGAGCGTCTGCATATTACCCTCGATTCTATCGGCGAAGCCGTGCTCTGTACCGATGTCGATATGAACGTCACCTTTATGAACCCGGTCGCCGAGAAGATGAGCGGCTGGACGCAGCAAGACGCGATGGGCCAGCCGATTTTATCGGTGCTGCATATTACCTTTGGTAATAGCGGCCCGCTGATGGAAAACATTCACAGCGGGGATATGTCCCGTACCGATATCGAACAGGATGTCGTCCTGCACAGCCGCAGTGGCGGGAGCTACGATATTCACTACAGCATCACCCCACTGAGCACTCTCGATGGACAAAACATCGGCTCGGTGCTGGTCATTCAGGATGTTACCGAGTCGCGCAAAATGCTGCGTGAACTGAGCTACAACGCCTCTCACGACGCCCTCACCCACCTGGCAAACCGCGTCAGCTTTGAAGCGCACCTGAAACGTCTGCTCCATATGGTGCAGGAGACCCGCCAGCGACATGCGCTGGTGTTTATCGATCTCGACCGTTTTAAAGCGGTGAATGACACCGCAGGCCATGCGGCGGGCGATGCCCTGCTGCGTGAGCTCTCTTCGCTGATGCTTAGCATGCTGCGTTCGACCGATGTGCTGGCGCGTCTTGGCGGGGACGAGTTTGGTTTACTGTTGCCTGAATGCAATACCGAAAGCGCCCGCTACATCGCGGGGCGCATCATTAATGCCATCAACGATTACCACTTTATGTGGGACGGCCGCCTGCACCGTATCGGCGCCAGCGCCGGGATTACGCTTATCGACGCTGTAAACCACCAGGCCGCTGAAGTGATGTCTCAGGCGGATATTGCCTGCTACGCCTCAAAAAACAGCGGACGTGGGGTAGTCACGGTGTATGAACCGCAGCAAGAACGCATGCAGAGCAACCGCAATATGATGTCGCTCGATGAACAGTGGCACATGATTAAAGACAACAACCTGGTGATGCTGGCGCGCAGCGTGGCGTCACCGCGTATCCCGGAGAGCAGCAATTTCTGGATGCTGTCGCTGCGCCTGTGGACCAGCGAAGGGGAAGTTCTCGAAGAGCAGACCTTCCGCGCCGGATTGGCTGAGCCCGAGCTCCTTCACGCTCTCGACAGACGCGTGATGCAGGAGTTCTTCCGCAGTTTTGCCGCCCCGCTGGCTAAAAAAGGGACCGGCGTGGCCCTTCCGCTGTCGCTGGCTGGACTGGCCAGCGTGACCCTGGTCGACGAGCTGCTGGATATGCTGGCACAGAGCCCGCTACCGGCACGACTACTGCACCTGATGCTGCATATTGACGTACTGAGGCAGCAAAATAACGCCTGTCTGCAGGGGCTGGATAAACTGCGCCGCGCCGGCTGCCGTATCATCCTCAGCCATGTCGGGCGAGATATGGACGAGTTTAACCACCTCAGTGCCCATCAGGCAGATTACCTGCTGCTGGATCCCGAGGTCGTGACCAACGTTCACGGCAACCTGATGGACGAGATGCTGGTCACCATTATCCAGGGTCATGCCCAGCGGCTGGGCATGAAAACTATCGCCGGGCCGAGCAACCAGCCGGTGGTGATGGACACGCTCTCAGGCATCGGCATCGACTATATCTACGGCAATACCATTGACGAACCGCGCCCGCTGGAACTACTGCTTAATACCAGCTACTTCGCTATCAACTGACGGCGTCCAGCCTTCGGTATACCAGATATGCAGCAGCGCGTATGAGCGCCACGGCTGCCACCGGGCGGCATAGCGCCGTATCCCGGCCGGGGTCATGCCGGCAAAGCGTTGCTTGATCAGATAATCATCCGGTAAGAACACATCTTTTGCCTGCCAGCCGCGCAGGGCGAAATAATTCGCCGTCCAGCGCCCGATGCCCGGGCGAGTTTGCAGTGCCTTCACGCCCGCCTCGATATCATCCGGCGGCGTAAGAGGAAATGTCCCGGCCTCCACCGACTGCGCCAGGTGAATGAGCGACTCGGCGCGTTTAACTGGCATGCCGAGCGCCTTCAAGGCCAACGGGTCGGCATTTGCCAGCGCCGCCGGGGTAGGAAAGCAGAAATAGCCCGGCGCCCCTGCGAGCGGCTCACCACACAAGGCGACCACTTTCGCGGTGAGCTTCGCTGCCATCGCTACGCTCACCAGTTGGCCGAGAATAGCGCGTACCCCCTGCTCGTAAGCATCCATCGAGCCGGGCAGTCGCAGGCCGGGCCGGGCAGCGCCGAGCGCCCCGAGTACCCCGGCTATCTGCTGCGGGCGACAATCCAGGTCAAACAGCCGGGCCACGCGCGCCAGGACCGGGTCAGCGACCGGCAGCAGCCCGTCACTCAGTTCAACCTGAAGCGTGCCGTCTTGCAGGTGCGGCGTGGCGCGAATTAACCCGACATGCCCCTCACAGGCGAAACTGCGCACGTAGTCAGTGGCGGTCACGGTTTCGATACCGGTGACCGCACGGGCGGCCAAAAAATCGAACATCCATTGCCAGTCGTAGGGGGGTTGCCAGTGCAGAATAAACATTACGGCTCCTTTTTTCGTTACTCCACAGCATAACGCTGCCCGGCGGTTCTTGCCTTGCTTTCATATTCCAGTTGTCGCAGGCGAGACATTTCGCTAAAGTCTCGCCCCTTCTCAATGGCATGGGGATTTCGCACGTGTTTATCGGATTTGACTATGGTACCGCCAACTGTTCTGTGGCGGTGATGCAAGACGGGCAGCCACAGCTGCTCAAAATGGAAAATAACAGCACCCTGCTGCCATCAATGATTTGCGCGCCCACGCGTGAAGCGGTAAGCGAGTGGCTCTATCGTCATCATCAGGTTCCGGCTACCGGCACGGAAACCCAGGCGCTGTTACGCCGGGCGGTAAGCTTCAATCGCGAAGAGGATATCGACGTTACCGCCACCAGCGTGCAGTTTGGACTCTCCTCGCTGGGCCACTATATTGAGGACCCGGAAGAGGTCTACTTTGTTAAATCCCCGAAATCCTTCCTCGGTGCCAGCGGACTGAAGCCGCAGCAGGTTGCTCTGTTTGAGGATCTGGTTTGCGCCATGATGCTGCATATTCGTCAGCAGGCACAGTCGCAGGTGACGGATACCATTACCCAGGCGGTGATTGGTCGCCCTATTAACTTCCAGGGGCTGGGGGGAGACGACGCGAACCAGCAGGCGCAAGGGATCCTTGAGCGTGCCGCCCACCGCGCAGGTTTTCAGGACGTGGTGTTCCAGTATGAGCCGGTTGCCGCCGGTCTGGATTTTGAAGCGACGCTTAGTGAAGAGAAACGTGTGCTGGTAGTGGATATCGGCGGCGGGACAACTGACTGCTCGCTGCTGCTGATGGGGCCACAATGGCATGTCCGCCGCGACCGTGAAAATAGCCTGCTGGGACACAGCGGGTGCCGCGTAGGCGGGAACGATCTTGATATTGCACTGGCGTTCAAAAGCCTGATGCCGCTGCTGGGCATGGGCGGCCAGACGGAAAAAGGTATCGCCCTGCCGATCCTCCCCTGGTGGAATGCGGTTGCCATTAACGACGTCCCCGCTCAGAGCGATTTCTACAGTACCGCCAACGGTCGTTTCCTTAATGACCTGGTGCGCGATGCGCAGGATGCCGACAAAGTCGCCCTGCTGTATAAGCTCTGGCGTCAGCGTCTGAGCTATCGCGTGGTGCGTAGCGCCGAAGAGAGTAAAATTGCCCTTTCAGAAGCAGCCGATCATACCGTTACGCTGCCGTTTATCGGCGATGAGCTGGCCACCGCGATTAGTCAGCAGGGGCTGGAGGCGGCACTGGCACAACCGTTGCAGCGCATTCTGGAACAGGTGCAGTTGGCGCTGGATAACGGTAAAGAGAAACCGGACGTGATCTACCTTACCGGCGGTAGCGCCAAATCGCCGTTAATTAAGCGTGCGCTGGCGGAGCAGTTGCCGGGCATCCCGATTGCTGGCGGCGATGATTTCGGCTCGGTGACGGCGGGGCTGGCGCGTTGGGCGCAGGTAGTGTTTAGCTGACATAGGTGCGGGCTGATGCCCTCACCCCTACCCTCTCCCTGTGGAAGAGGGAGAAAAGCCTAGAAAAGGCAACCCGTGTTGCCTTTTTGCTTTACCCTCATTCAGACAATTCCAGACAGTCTTCCATATTTCCTCCATTTTTCTGCCGTCTCCACTCACTAAACTAGTATCATTTCCCGAAATGTTTCAGGACGAGAACGTATAACGATGAAAGGCAGTCAAAAATCCCGCTGGGCAATCGCCGCAGGCCTTATTGTGGTGGTCGTTGCCGCCGCGTGGTACTGGCACAGTCACTCCGCGGCACCGGCAGGTGCCACCAGCCAACAGCGCCCCGCAGGCGGTGGCCGCCACGCTATGCGCGGTGGCGTGCTGGCCCCTGTCCAGGCTGCCACCGCCGTCAATAAATCCGTTCCGCTTTACCTTACGGGCCTGGGAACTATCACGGCGGCAAATACGGTGACCGTGCGCAGTCGCGTTGACGGCCAGCTTATGGCGCTCCACTTCCAGGAGGGGCAACAGGTCAAAGCCGGTGATCTGCTGGCTGAAATCGATCCCAGCCAGTTTAAGGTTGCCCTCACCCAGGCGCAGGGGCAGCTCGCAAAAGACAAAGCGACTCTCGCCAACGCACAGCGCGACCTCGCCCGCTTCCAGAAGCTGGTGAAAACCAATCTGGTGTCACGCCAGGAGCTGGATACCCAGCAGTCGCTGGTCAGTGAATCACAGGGCACGATCAAAGCGGATGAAGCCGCCGTCGCCAGCGCCCAGCTCCAGCTCGACTGGAGTCGGATCACCGCCCCGATTGATGGCCGCGTGGGGCTGAAACAGGTTGATATCGGTAACCAGATCTCCAGCGGCGATACCACAGGCATCGTGGTGATCACCCAGACCCACCCCATCGATCTGGTTTTCACCCTGCCAGAAAACGACATTGCTACCGTCGTTCAGGCGCAGAAAACCGGCCAGCCGCTGGTGGTTGAAGCCTGGGATCGCGCCAACAAACAGAAACTGAGCGAAGGTACGCTGCTGAGCCTGGATAACCAGATCGACACCACCACCGGCACCATCAAGCTGAAGGCCCGATTTACCAACCAGGACGACGCGCTCTTCCCGAACCAGTTTGTTAACGCCCGGATGCTGGTCTCGACTCAGGATAACGCGGTAGTTATCCCGACCGCAGCCCTGCAGATGGGCAACGAAGGCAACTTCGTGTGGGTACTGAACAGCGAGAATAAAGTGAGTAAACATCTGGTGAAAACCGGCATCCAGGACAGCCAGACGGTGGTGATCAGCGCCGGGTTGTCTGCAGGCGATCGCGTAGTCACTGACGGTATCGACCGCCTGACCGAAGGGGCTAAAGTCGAGGTAGTGGAAGCGCACAGCGACACCGCCACTCCGAAGCAGCCTGCCCGTGAACAGGCCAAACAGAGAGAGAACGCCTGATGCAGGTGATGCCACCCAGCGCCACGGGCGGGCCGTCACGCCTGTTCATTATGCGCCCGGTCGCCACCACGCTGTTGATGGTGGCGATTTTACTGGCGGGGATTATCGGCTACCGTTTTCTGCCGGTCTCCGCCCTGCCGGAAGTCGATTATCCCACCATCCAGGTGGTGACCCTCTATCCCGGCGCCAGCCCGGATGTGGTCACCTCTGCCATAACCGCCCCGCTGGAGCGTCAGTTCGGCCAGATGTCGGGGCTGAAGCAGATGTCCTCACAAAGCTCTGGTGGCGCGTCGGTTGTTACGCTTCAGTTCCAGCTCACCCTGCCGCTGGATGTCGCCGAGCAGGAGGTGCAGGCCGCCATTAACGCCGCCACCAACCTGCTGCCGTCCGATCTGCCGAATCCGCCAGTCTACAGCAAGGTCAACCCGGCGGATCCGCCCATCATGAGCCTCGCCGTCACCTCGTCTGCCATGCCGATGACGCAGGTTGAAGATATGGTCGAAACCCGCGTGGCGCAAAAGATTTCTCAGGTATCGGGCGTCGGCCTGGTCACCCTCTCTGGTGGCCAGCGTCCGGCCGTTCGCGTGAAGCTTAACGCGCAGGCCATCGCCGCGCTGGGGTTGACCAGCGAAACCATCCGTACCGCCATCAGCAACGCCAACGTCAACTCGGCGAAAGGCTCCCTGGATGGCCCCACCCGCGCGGTCACGCTGTCGGCCAACGATCAGATGCAGTCTGCCGATGAGTACCGCCAGCTGATTGTGGCTTACCAGAACGGGGCCCCTGTTCGGCTGGGCGATGTGGCCACGGTTGAACAAGGGGCGGAAAACAGCTGGCTGGGTGCCTGGGCGAATAAGCAGCAGGCCATCGTGATGAACGTGCAGCGCCAGCCGGGCGCTAACATTATTGATACCGCCGACAGCATCCGCGCCATGCTGCCGCAGCTGATAGAGAGCCTGCCGAAGTCGGTGAGCGTGAAGGTGCTTTCGGATCGCACCACCAACATCCGCGCCTCGGTCAGCGACACGCAGTTTGAGCTGATGCTCGCCATCGCGCTGGTGGTGATGATCATCTATCTGTTCCTGCGCAACGTTCCCGCTACCATAATCCCCGCCGTCGCGGTGCCGTTATCGCTGGTGGGGACATTTGCGGTCATGGTGTTTCTCGATTTCTCCATCAATAACCTGACGCTAATGGCGCTGACCATCGCCACCGGTTTCGTGGTGGACGATGCCATCGTAGTGATTGAAAACATCTCGCGCTATATCGAGAAAGGCGAGAAACCGCTGGCGGCAGCGCTCAAAGGGGCTGGTGAGATCGGCTTTACCATCATCTCCCTGACCTTCTCCCTGATAGCGGTGCTGATTCCGCTGCTGTTTATGGGCGATATTGTCGGACGTCTGTTCCGCGAATTTGCGGTCACCCTGGCGGTGGCGATTCTGATCTCGGCGATAGTGTCATTAACCCTGACGCCAATGATGTGCGCGCGCATGCTGAGCCATGAGTCTCTGCGCAAACAGAACCGTTTTTCTCGCGCGTCTGAACGGATGTTCGAGCGGGTGATCGCCGGCTATGGCCGCCTGCTGACCAAAGTGCTTAACCACCCCTGGGCGACGCTGGGCGTGGCGCTGGCAACCCTGGCCCTCAGCGCACTGCTGTGGGTCATGATTCCGAAGGGCTTCTTCCCGATTCAGGACAACGGCATTATTCAGGGAACGCTGCAGGCGCCGCAGTCGGTGTCGTTTGCCAGCATGGCCCAACGCCAGCAGCAGGTTTCCGAAATCATTATGAAGGATCCGGCCGTCGAGAGTCTGACCTCATTCGTGGGGGTGGACGGTACCAACCCGTCGCTGAACAGCGCTCGCCTACAGATCAACCTCAAACCGCTGGATGAGCGTGATGACCGCGTCAATGCGGTGATTGAGCGCCTGCAGCAGGCCGTGGCGCGCGTACCGGGTATCGAACTCTATCTGCAACCGACTCAGGATCTGACGATCGATACCCAGGTCAGCCGCACTCAGTATCAGTTTACCTTGCAGGCCACTACGCTTGAGGCGCTCAGCACCTGGGTACCGCAACTGGTAGAGAAACTGCAGGCGCTGCCGCAGCTTTCCGACGTCAGCAGCGACTGGCAGGATAAAGGGCTGGCGGCCTATATCAACGTCGATCGCGACAGCGCCAGCCGGCTGGGCATTACCATGGCGGATGTGGATAACGCCCTGTACAACGCCTTTGGTCAGCGCCTGATCTCCACCATCTATACTCAGGCAAACCAGTACCGCGTGGTGCTGGAGCACGATACGCAACAGACGCCGGGACTGGCAGGGCTGGACGCCGTGCGTCTCACCAGCAGCGAAGGCGGCAGCGTGCCGCTCAGCGCCATCGCGAAAGTGGAGGAGCGCTATACGCCGCTGGCGGTGAACCATCTGGATCAGTTTCCCTCTACCACCATCTCGTTTAACGTCCCGGACGACTACTCGCTGGGCGAGGCGGTGGAGGCGATCCTGGGTGCGGAAAAAGATCTCAGTTTCCCCACCGATATTCAGACCCAGTTCCAGGGCAGTACGCTGGCATTCCAGGCCGCACTGGGCAGTACCATCTGGCTGATCGTGGCGGCAGTGGTGGCAATGTACATCGTGCTTGGCGTGCTGTACGAAAGCTTTATTCACCCCATCACCATCCTCTCTACCCTGCCCACCGCAGGAGTGGGGGCCCTGCTGGCGCTGATGCTGGCAGGCAGTGAACTGGATGTGATTGCCATCATTGGCATCATCTTGCTGATTGGTATCGTCAAGAAGAACGCCATCATGATGATCGACTTTGCCCTTGCCGCCGAGCGTGAGCAGGGAATGGCACCGCGCGAGGCCATCTATCAGGCCTGTCTGCTGCGCTTTCGTCCGATCCTGATGACCACCCTCGCCGCCCTGCTCGGTGCCCTGCCGCTGATGCTCAGCACCGGGGTTGGCGCAGAGCTGCGTCGTCCGCTGGGGATTGGCATGGTAGGCGGCCTGCTGGTCAGCCAGGTGTTAACACTCTTTACCACACCGGTGATTTACCTGCTGTTCGACAGCCTGGCGCTGAAGATGAAATCCCGCTTCCCGAAGCGTACTGAGGAGGCGTAAGTGAAGTTTTTCGCCCTCTTCATTTACCGCCCGGTGGCGACAATCCTGATTTCGCTCGCCATTACGCTCTGCGGCGTGCTCGGCTTCCGGCTGCTGCCGGTGGCCCCGCTGCCGCAGGTGGATTTCCCGGTCATTATGGTCAGCGCCTCGTTGCCCGGCGCGTCGCCAGAGACCATGGCCTCGTCGGTCGCCACGCCGCTTGAGCGCTCCCTCGGACGCATCGCCGGGGTCAATGAGATGACCTCCAGCAGCTCGCTGGGCAGTACGCGCATCATTCTGGAGTTCAACTTTAACCGCGACATCAACGGCGCGGCCCGTGACGTGCAGGCAGCGATCAACGCCGCGCAAAGCTTGTTGCCAAGCGGTATGCCGAGCCGCCCGACGTACCGCAAAGCTAACCCGTCCGACTCGCCGATCATGATCCTGACGCTCACCTCGGATACCTATTCCCAGGGTGAGCTGTATGACTTTGCCTCTACCCAGCTGGCGCAGACCATCGCCCAGATCGACGGCGTGGGCGATGTGGATGTGGGGGGCAGTTCCCTGCCAGCCGTGCGCGTGGGGCTCAACCCGCAGGCGCTGTTTAACCAGGGCGTATCGCTGGATGACGTGCGCAGCGCTATCAGTAATGCTAACGTGCGCAGGCCGCAGGGAGCCATCGAAGACAGTAGCCACCGCTGGCAGATCCAGACCAACGATGAACTCAAAACCGCCGCCGAATACCAGCCACTGATTATTCACTACAACAACGGCGCGGCGGTGCGCCTCAGCGACGTGGCAAGCGTAACCGACTCGGTTCAGGATGTGCGTAACGCCGGGATGACCAACGCCAAACCGGCCATTTTGCTGATGATCCGCAAGCTGCCGGAGGCCAACATCATCGAGACGGTGAACAGCATCCGCGCCCGTCTGCCGGAGTTGCAAGAGACCATTCCGGCGGCCATCGATCTGCAGATCGCTCAGGACCGCTCCCCCACCATTCGCGCCTCGCTTGAAGAGGTGGAGCAGTCGCTGATTATCTCCGTGGCGCTGGTGATCCTCGTGGTCTTCCTGTTCCTACGCTCCGGTCGCGCCACGCTGATCCCCGCCGTGGCGGTACCGGTGTCGCTTATCGGCACCTTCGCCGCCATGTATCTGTGCGGTTTTAGCCTTAATAACTTGTCGCTGATGGCGCTGACTATCGCCACCGGCTTCGTGGTGGATGACGCTATTGTGGTGCTGGAGAATATCTCCCGTCACCTGGAGGCGGGCATGAAGCCGCTACAGGCGGCGCTGCAGGGGTCGCGTGAAGTGGGCTTTACGGTGCTCTCCATGAGTCTGTCGCTGGTGGCCGTGTTCTTACCGCTGCTGCTGATGGATGGCCTGCCGGGACGGCTGTTGCGAGAATTCGCCGTGACGCTCTCGGTCGCAATCGGCATTTCGCTGGCGGTCTCTCTGACCCTCACCCCAATGATGTGCGGCTGGATGCTGAAATCCGGCAAACCGCACAGCCAGCCGCGTAAACGCGGGTTTGGCCGGCTGTTGATGGCGCTGCAGGAGGGCTACGGTAAATCACTGAAGTGGGTACTTAACCATACCCGCATCGTCGGGCTGGTGCTGCTGGGCACCATTGTGCTCAATGTCTGGCTCTATATCACCATTCCGAAAACCTTCTTCCCGGAGCAGGATACCGGGGTGCTGATGGGCGGCATCCAGGCTGACCAGAGCATCTCCTTCCAGGCGATGCGCGGAAAGTTGCAGGACTTTATGAAGATCATACGCGACGACCCGGCGGTGGATAATGTCACCGGCTTTACCGGCGGCTCGCGGGTCAACAGCGGGATGATGTTTATTACCCTTAAATCCCGCGATAACCGCAGCGAAACCGCCCAGCAGGTTATTGATCGTCTGCGCGGCAAGCTGGCGAAAGAGCCCGGCGCGAACCTCTTTTTGATGGCCGTTCAGGATATCCGCGTTGGCGGGCGGCAGGCCAATGCCAGCTACCAGTACACCCTGCTGTCGGACGATCTCGCCGCCCTGCGCGAATGGGAGCCGAAGATCCGCAAAGCGCTGGCGGCCTTGCCGCAGCTGGCGGATGTTAACTCAGACCAGCAGGACAACGGCGCAGAGATGAGCCTGACCTATGACCGGGAAACCATGTCGCGGCTGGGGATAGATGTCAGCGCGGCCAACAGCCTGCTGAATAATGCCTTCGGTCAGCGGCAGATCTCTACCATCTACCAGCCGATGAACCAGTACAAGGTGGTGATGGAAGTCGATCCGCGCTATACCCAGGATATCAGCGCGCTGGATAAGATGTTTGTGATTAACAACGACGGCAAGGCAATTCCGCTCTCCTACTTTGCCAGCTGGCAGCCAGCGAACGCGCCGCTGTCGGTTAACCATCAGGGGCTGTCCGCGGCGTCGACCGTCTCATTCAACCTGCCTACCGGCTCTTCGCTTTCAGAGGCCAGTGAAGCCATCAACCGCGCCATGACTCAACTGGGGGTCCCTTCGACTGTGCGCGGCAGCTTTGCCGGTACGGCGCAGGTTTTCCAGGAGACGATGAACTCTCAGATCATTTTGATTCTGGCGGCGATTGCCACCGTCTATATCGTGCTGGGAGTGCTTTACGAGAGCTATGTCCATCCGCTGACGATTCTTTCCACCCTGCCGTCGGCGGGGGTGGGGGCGCTGCTGGCGCTGGAGCTATTTGGCGCACCGTTTAGCCTCATCGCGCTTATCGGGATCATGCTATTAATAGGAATAGTGAAGAAAAACGCGATCATGATGGTCGATTTTGCCCTCGAGGCGCAGCGCAACGGCAACCTGACGCCGCAAGAGGCCATCTTCCAGGCCTGCCTGCTGCGTTTCCGCCCGATTATGATGACCACCCTGGCAGCGCTGTTTGGCGCGCTACCGCTGGTTATCTCCAGCGGGGACGGTGCCGAGCTGCGTCAGCCGCTGGGGATCACCATTGTCGGCGGTCTGGTGATGAGCCAGTTGCTTACGCTCTACACGACGCCGGTGGTCTACCTGTTCTTTGATCGTCTGCGGTTGCGTTTTTCACGGCAAAACACTAACGGTGACGGAGTAAATGACCGATCTCCCTAAGCAGGTTCGCTGGCAGCTATGGATTGTCGCCTTCGGCTTCTTTATGCAGTCGCTGGATACGACCATCGTTAACACCGCCCTCCCCTCAATGGCGAAAAGCCTGGGGGAGAGTCCGCTGCATATGCACATGGTCATCGTCGCCTATGTGCTGACGGTGGCGGTGATGCTGCCTGCCAGCGGCTGGCTGGCGGACAAAGTGGGGGTGCGCAATATTTTCTTTACCGCCATCGTGCTCTTTACCACCGGCTCGCTGTTTTGTGCTCAGGCGAACACCCTCAATGAGCTGATCATGGCGCGGGCGTTACAGGGGGTCGGCGGGGCGATGATGGTGCCGGTTGGCAGGCTGACGGTGATGAAAATCGTCCCGCGCGCGCAGTATATGGCGGCAATGACCTTCGTCACCCTACCCGGGCAGGTTGGTCCGCTGCTCGGCCCGGCGCTGGGGGGGATTCTGGTTGAGTACGCTTCCTGGCACTGGATCTTCCTGATTAACCTTCCTGTGGGGGTTATCGGCGCCATCGCCACCCTCTGGCTTATGCCCAACTACACCATGCAGACCCGACGTTTCGATCTGATGGGCTTTTTTCTGCTGGCGGCTGGTATGGCGACCTTGACCCTGGCGCTGGATGGGCAAAAGGGGCTGGGGATCTCTTCTCTGTCGCTGGTCGCTCTGGTGGCCATCGGGGTGGTTTCGGTGCTGTGGTATCTCTGGCATGCCCGCGATAACGACCGCGCCTTATTCAGTTTGTCGTTATTTGAAAATACGACCTACCGGCTGGGGCTGCTGGGCAGCTTTGCCGGGCGCATCGGCAGCGGTATGTTGCCCTTTATGACCCCGGTCTTCTTACAGATTGGACTGGGTTTCTCCCCGTTCCACGCCGGGCTGATGATGATCCCCATGGTGCTGGGCAGCATGGGGATGAAGCGGATCGTCGTGCAGGTGGTCAACCGCTTTGGCTATCGCCGGGTGCTGGTGACGTCCACCCTGGGGCTGGCGCTGATCAGTCTGCTGTTTATGGCCGTCGCCCTGCTGGGCTGGTACGCCGTTCTGCCGCTGGTGCTCTTCTTCCAGGGCGTCATTAACTCCACCCGCTTCTCGTCGATGAACACCCTCACCCTGAAGGATCTGCCGGATTCGCTGGCGAGCAGCGGCAACAGCCTGCTGTCGATGATCATGCAGCTCTCCATGAGCGTCGGGGTCACTGTCGCCGGGCTGCTGCTGGGGATGTATGGCCAGCACCATCTGAGCGCCGATACCGCCGTGGCCCACCAGGTCTTTTTATACACTTATCTCAGCATGGCGGTCATCATCGCTCTGCCCGCGTTGATCTTCGCCAGGGTTCCGGATGATACCAGTAAAAACGTCGTCCTCCGGCGGCGTAAAAGGAGTGAACCATGAAGTTCTGGCGTCCCGGTATTACGGGTAAGCTGTTTCTCGCCATTTTCGCCACCTGTATCGTCCTGCTTATCACGATGCACTGGGCGGTGCGGGTCAGTTTTGAACGCGGCTTTATCGATTACATTAAGCATGGCAACGAACAGCGTCTGCAGGGGTTAAGCGATGCGCTGGGCGACCAGTATGCCCTGCATGGCAACTGGCGGTTTTTACGTAATAACGATCGCTTCATTTTTCAGATCCTGCGCTCCCTCGAACATGATTCTGATGATGATCGCCCCGGTCCGGGCATGCCGCCGCACGGCTGGCGCACCCAGTTCTGGGTGATTGATCAGGATATGCGCGTGCTCGTTGGCCCGCGGGCGCCCGTGCCCCCGGACGGGACCAAACGAGCCATCAGGGTCAACGGCGCCAACGTCGGCTGGGTCATTGCCTCCCCGGTGGAGCGGCTCACCCGCAATACCGATATTAATTTCGATCGCCAGCAGCGGCAGACCAGCTGGCTGATTGTGGCCCTCTCCACCCTGCTTGCCGCGCTGGCCACCTTCCCGCTGGCGCGCGGCCTGCTGGCGCCGGTCAAGCGGCTGGTTGAAGGGACGCACAAGCTGGCGGCGGGCGATTTCTCGACCCGGGTAGATACCCGCAGCGAGGACGAACTGGGCAAGCTGGCGCAAGACTTTAACCAGCTTGCCAGCACCCTGGAGAAGAACCAGCAGATGCGCCGGGACTTTATGGCCGATATCTCGCACGAACTGCGTACCCCTCTGGCGGTGCTGCGCGGCGAACTGGAGGCCATCCAGGATGGGGTGCGGCAGTTTACCCCCGAGTCGGTGGCCTCGTTGCAGGCAGAGGTGGGTACCCTCACCAAGCTGGTGGACGATCTCCACCAGCTCTCGATGTCCGACGAAGGGGCGCTGGCCTATCAGAAAGCCCCCGTCGATGTGATCAACATTCTGGAAGTGGCCAGTGGGGCGTTTCGTGAACGTTTTGCCAGCCGCGATCTGCGCATTGAACTCGCCCTGCCCGACCATGCGGTGGTCTTTGGCGATCGCGACCGCCTGATGCAGCTATTTAATAATCTGCTGGAAAACAGCCTGCGTTATACCGATGGCGGAGGGGCATTACGCCTCTCCGGCCACCTTACAGACACCCATTTTTCCCTCACCTTCGCCGACACGGCCCCCGGGGTCACAGACGCGCAGCTCACAAAACTGTTTGAGCGCTTTTACCGTACGGAAGGTTCGCGTAATCGTGCCAGCGGCGGCTCCGGGCTGGGGCTGGCGATTTGCGTGAACATTGTGGCGGCGCACGGCGGCACGCTGCGCGCCGCGCATTCGCCTTTTGGTGGGGTTAGCATTACAGTAGAGCTACCGCTGGAAAGAGAGTTATCGAGAGAAGTATGACTGAACTCCCTATTGACGAAAACACGCCACGAATTTTGATCGTGGAGGACGAGCCTAAGCTTGGGCAACTGTTAATCGACTATCTGCGGGCGGCCAGCTATGCGCCCACCCTGATCAGCCACGGCGATCAGGTGCTGGCGTATGTGCGTCAGACTCCACCGGATCTGATCCTGCTGGATCTGATGCTGCCAGGCACCGATGGGTTGACCCTGTGCCGCGAGATCCGCCGCTTTTCCGATCTCCCCATTGTGATGGTAACGGCCAAAATCGAAGAGATCGACCGCCTGTTGGGGCTGGAAATTGGTGCCGATGATTACATCTGTAAACCCTATAGCCCGCGCGAAGTGGTCGCCAGGGTGAAAACGATTTTGCGCCGCTGCAAGCCACACCGTGAGCTTCAGGCTCTGGATGCGGTCAGTCCGCTGATTATCGACGAGAGCCGTTTTCAGGCCAGCTGGCGTAATAAGCTGCTGGATTTAACCCCCGCCGAGTTTCGCCTGCTGAAAACCCTCTCTCACGAACCGGGGAAAGTCTTCTCCCGCGAACAGTTACTTAACCACCTGTATGACGATTATCGCGTGGTTACTGACCGTACTATTGATAGCCACATTAAAAATCTGCGCCGCAAACTGGAAGCGCTGGATGCCGATCAGTCGTTTATTCGCGCGGTGTATGGTGTGGGATATCGCTGGGAAGCGGACGCATGCCGCATCGGATAGGAGAGTGTGAACGCAGCTGAGGGGTAACAGGCTTAACCGGCCTGCGTTACCCGTGCGCGTCACGGAAGAGGATTAGCGGGCTTCGCCCAGCCCGTGCGCCATAATGGCGTAGCCCTGTTTTTGCCAGTGCTCAAGTTGTTCTGATTGTAACGCCGTTAACGTCCGGCCCGCCCACACAAGGATCTGCTGCCCCGGGAAAAACTCGGGGTGCGGCAATTCGAGCGGTTCAGCAAAGACATCGATACGCCAGCCGCGCTGTGAGAGCCGCCAGGCTTCCAGCCACAGGCTGGTGCGATCGACGATACCCCAGCCGATTAACAGCGCATCTCTGCCAGCCTTAACCCGGGACTCGCTAAGACTGGAGACCGCATGTTCAATCAAAATGCCATCGAGCAGGCTGCACATGGCTCGCGCCGTGTTTTGATCCAGGCTCAGCGTCTGGCGAACAGGTTCAAAGACATGATCAATGAGTGAATCAATGGGATGCAGATGGCAAAAGGCATTGATTTTCGCCCGCACTTTAAGCGGGTTAACCTGCCGTAAGGTACTCATCATCTCTTCTTGCAGTGCGCGCCAGTCGCCCGGCTCAGGCGCTTTGTCCTGATCAAGCAGCGCTTTAACCTTACCGACCGGCACACCACGCTCTATCCAGCGCTTGATCTCCTCAATGCGCTGAAGGTCTTCGTCATCAAATTGTCGATGCCCGCCTTCACTGCGCTGCGGCTTTAGCAACCCGTACCGGCGCTGCCAGGCGCGTAATGTGACGGGATTTATGCCGCAACGTTCTGCGACATCGCCAATACTGTAAAAGGCCATCGAATCCCCATGCGTAAAACGATATATTCTGTATCCAAGGTAACCAATCTCACCAGGGTGTACAACCTGTAATATTGTACAATAAGTTTGTACTATAACCCGGTGAGAGAGGATTTAAATGTCATCGACCCGCTCAGGCCACGCGATTGCCGGGATCCCCGCCAGTTGAGGACGGGCGAAAAGATGCCCCTGGAACTGAGAAACACCTGCCGATTCAAGCCACATCCACTCTTCTGGCTTCTCAATACCTACAGCAGAGATCAAGATTTCCAGCGTTGTACAACATTTGATGATAGCCAGGACGATAGCCTGCCGTGGACCACTTTTGTGTACATCGCGAATCAGATCACGGTTAATCTTAATTCTGTCCGGCTGGAACTGCGCCAGCAGCAATAATCCGGCGAATCCGCCGCCAAAGTGGTCAATAGCCACCCCTATGCCTGCCGCCTTCAGTTCGCGCACGGCACCGGTGAACTCTTCCAGCCGGGAAATGACTTCGTTTTCAGTAAATTCCACCACGATCTGCTCTGCCACCAGCCCGTTTGCTTCTATCTCCTGGAGCAAGAAATCTACCGCGTTAGGTACCATGACCAGCGTCATCGGTAACAAATTCACTGACAAGCTCTGCTTCCCTAGCCCCAGCTGGCGGGCCATAGCAAAGGCTACGCTTTTGCTCCGCAGGTCAGCTTCGTAGACCTCATCTCCTGGTCGATCGTCGAACCAGGTTTGGGCCTGTTCGCCACCCGGCGCACGAATCAAGGCCTCAAAAGAGACCACTTCCCGGGCCAGTGGATCGATAATCGGCTGAAAAGCGAAGCTGCATGTCTCATCAGGGCTCTGCTCAAGCTGACGGATGCCACTGGCATTATCATCGACAATAAATTGCCAGGAGTCTCCCGGTGGGATCTCGAAGTAGTTCTCTCTTTCACTCTCTTCGACAAACGTCCGGAAAAACTGCAGAGCGCGATCGTTATAAATCAGCTGATAACGGCTGGTTCCTTTATCCAGCACCGTTTGTAGCACCTCGTGGCGGTCATATTTGCGCAGGTCAAACAGCTCCATTCCAACCTTGCCAAAACGCCGCGAGCGGGAGAAATCATTAAGCAGCTCTACCACGTTGTGGTGGCGGTCATCGGCGCAGATGTCGCGATAGATAGCCCGAACTGTCTCATCAGGTCCCTCGAGCAGTTGGAAAAAGAGCTTACCGTTAAACAACAGAATGCCGGTGACATTGGATTCGATGTTTTTCTTATTTGCTGCAACAACCATGTCTTCCAGCGTGCTAACCGGCAGTTCATCGCGAAGATGACTACGGTAAATGATGGTAGTGAGCATAGGGTTTCCAATAGAGGAGGTGAATGAAATGCCACGATATCAGATGGTTGCTAACGCGTCCTGTTGCAGGTCTGTAGTGGTTTTCCTGTCACGCCGTATGACCTTTTATAGGACTAAAATTATGCCATAATGTACAAGCTTTTTTAAATACACGCTAAACATTAGTTTTATAAGTTGCTGATATTAATAATTTAGCACTTAATGATCAAAAATAAATTGATAAGTTGTACAACAGATGTGTACAGTATTTATAAATTTACATTGTGTTAACCATTTGCGTTAACGCATTTTTGAATGTTTTAAGCATTAAAAGCGAGGAGTGACATATGCGCGAGAACGGCTTTGTACCGAATACAGCGAATGCCATTACCCAATACTTCAACAAAGCAAGTCAGCCTACCCAACAAGAAGCGCTGGGACAAATTGTTGTCGAAATCCTGCGGGAGGGTAAAGTTCTTAACCGAAAAGCGATTTGCACAAAACTGCTTTCCCGGATGGAAAAGGCGTCTGATTTTGATGAGGAGAGTCGCTACCAAACTTTAATCGGCTTGCTCTTTGACCGTTAACAGATTGAGGTCAAGCGCCGCTGATTACCCGTTTTTAAGTCAGTTTTTTTGCGCCATCTTAATGCCTTATACTGGCGCAATTTACTGATGAAATGCCGCCCTTTCGCTAGCAGAATTTGGCGGCAACAGAGACGTAGTTATGAACAGAAGTGAACATGAACGACTGACTGATGAACTTATTGGCGAAGCCACCCTATCGCTGCTGAAAGATAACGGCCCTATCAGCATGAAGCTGCTGTTGGCAAGGCTGCAATCCATGCTGTCAGCAGAAAAGGATGGTGAACGACGCGCTGTACTGGCCCAGATAATCCTGGAGATTTCTAATGGGAATACCAGTACAGAAGTGCCGGCTCGTAAGCACAAAGGTGAGCAGCATGAATGGGACAAGGAGAGTCGCCAGAGCAGTAATGTTTATCCCCTGTTTGGTGATAGCCAACAATCCAGCAGCAGCAAAAAACATTAACTGCATACATTTACTCTAAACTGAACCGGTGTGACACTATGAGCCAGGCTATGCTCCAGAAATCCGACTTTTATGATGAACTGCCCGATCCTGTCCTCTCCAGCTATTTTCGCAACTCCGGCGGTTTGCTGGCAGAAGAGTGGGCATTACTCGAATCTGTTATGGGTGCCATTCTGGATGCGAAGGAACCGCTGACCAACAAAGCGATTATCTTGCGCTTGATTCAACAAATTGAATCCACGCAGGACGTGGTAAAAGCCGATATTATCCGCAAGACGCTGGAAATTATTGTCGATCACACTCAGGACGACCTCTAATACGCACCGCAAATTTTAACGCTGACGGTACACTGCTGCCGTCAGCGTTTCTCTGTAGAGTGGTTTACCTCCCTTCCCCGTAGCGTTACAATGCCCGCCCTTAAAGTAGGGGATCTCCCCCTGGCGCCCACCTTGTGAGGCGCATCTGACCTGTCATCAGAACGAGAACATACATGTTTAAACCGGAACTTCTCTCCCCGGCGGGAACGCTGAAAAATATGCGTTACGCCTTCGCCTATGGCGCCGATGCCGTTTATGCGGGCCAGCCGCGTTACTCCCTGCGCGTGCGTAATAATGAATTCAACCACGAGAATCTGCAGCAGGGCATTAATGAAGCGCATGCCCTTGGCAAGAAATTCTATGTAGTGGTCAACATCGCCCCGCACAACGCCAAGCTGAAAACCTTTATCCGCGACCTGCAGCCGGTGGTAGAGATGGGGCCGGATGCCCTGATTATGTCGGATCCCGGCCTGATCATGCTGGTACGTGAACACTTCCCGGAGATGGATATTCATCTCTCCGTGCAGGCAAACGCCGTTAACTGGGCGACGGTGAAGTTCTGGAAACAGATGGGGCTGACCCGCGTTATTCTCTCCCGCGAACTGTCGCTTGAGGAGATCGAAGAGATTCGTACCCAGGTTCCCGATATGGAACTGGAGATCTTCGTCCACGGTGCACTGTGCATGGCCTACTCTGGCCGCTGCCTGCTCTCGGGCTATATCAATAAGCGCGACCCGAACCAGGGCACCTGTACTAACGCCTGCCGCTGGGAATATAAAGTCCAGGAAGGGAAAGAGGACGATATCGGGAATATCGTACACAAATACGAACCGATTCCCGTACAGACCGTTGAGCCGACGCTGGGTATTGGCGCTCCGACGGATAAAGTGTTCATGATTGAAGAGAACCAGCGCCCGGGCGAGTACATGACCGCCTTTGAGGACGAGCATGGCACCTACATCATGAACTCCAAAGATCTGCGGGCCATAGCTCATACCGAACGGTTGACGAAAATGGGCGTGCACTCTCTGAAGATTGAAGGTCGCACCAAATCCTACTACTACTGTGCGCGTACCGCTCAGGTCTATCGTAAAGCGATAGACGATGCCGCAGCCGGCAAGCCATTCGACACTGGGCTACTGGATACGCTGGAAGGGCTGGCCCATCGCGGCTACACCGAAGGCTTCCTGCGTCGCCATACCCACGACGATTATCAGAACTATGATTACGGCCACTCCCTTTCCGAGCGCCAGCAGTTTGTTGGGGAATTTACCGGTGAGCGTAAAGGGCCGCTGGCGGCCGTCGCCGTGAAAAACAAATTCCTCGTGGGCAACAGCATGGAACTGATGACGCCGCAGGGCAATGTTAACTTCACGCTGGAACATATGGAAAATGGCAAAGGCGAAGCCGTTTCCGTGGCGCCGGGCGATGGCCATACTGTCTGGTTGCCGGTCCCTGAAGATATCGCGCTGGAGTATGCGCTGCTGATGCGTAATTTCGACGGTGAAAACAGCCGTACGCCTTACGCGAAGTAATTTAGTGGGGTTATTTCTTCAGGGTGGGATAATTCTTAGAATCGGATCACATACCGCTGCGTTCAATACGGGTATTATCCCCAGCGCTGAAAAACATAACCCATAAATGCTAGCTGTACCAGGAACCACCTCCTTAGCCTGTGTAATCTCCCTTACGCAGGCTTATTTTTTTGCCTGCCATTCCCCGCTTTCTCTCCGCTGTTACGTAAATTTATCTCTGTTTACCTGTAGAAACGCATCGATTCGTTTGATATTGAATTTCAGTCTATTCATAGAGATACATAATGTTATTCTTTCCGCGTATAAAAATTTACCTTAGGGAAAGGAGGTAATATGTATTGGGTCGTTGAAAACAGGATGGTCTGTCCTGCAACGGGAACGATTTTTGTTCATGTACTCACGGTAAAAAACATCAGGATGATAGTTTGGTATAAAGGCGATTATTTCATCAGCGTTGGTTCAATCCTCGTCACTGGCCCCTTTGGCATAGCCGTAGACGGCACCCTCAGAGAGCTAAACATTCTTCGTGTATTCCCCTATAAAGACGCGCTTTGGTCTGAATTTCTCGCCGGGACCCGCTGCCCCGGCAACAGCGGCGCCCTGATAACCCACTGTAAACGGCGCCCGTTCTGCGCCTTTTCCCTCTGCCCCTGGGGGGCCCGGGACTGCTAATTTATTGCCTTACGCCGCCCCCCTGCCGGGGGCGATGACGAAATTTCAACTCTTTCATCCTCTTCTTACCCGTTTTTTCTCGCGCTGCGATACACTTTTCAGAGACCCGAACAGGAGCAACGTGGATGGCAACCTATCCCGCAAGTTTATTAATTCTCAATGGCAAAGGGGCTGGCAACGATCTTTTACGCCAGGCCATCACCCTGTTACGCGAAGAGGGCGTGGTGATCCACGTCCGCGTGACCTGGGAGAAAGGCGACGCGGCGCGCTATATCGACGAAGCCTGCGCCCTGGGCGTAGAGACCGTGATCGCCGGCGGAGGCGATGGCACCATTAATGAGGTAGCAACCGGGTTGATTACGGTCCCCGAAGCCCGGCGTCCGGCGCTGGGGATTTTGCCGCTGGGCACCGCTAACGACTTTGCCACCAGCGCCGGCGTGCCGGAGAGTCTGGACAAGGCACTGCAGTTGGCGATCGCCGGAAAAGCGACGGCAATGGATATCGCCCGGGTTAACGATAAAACCTGCTTTATCAATATGGCGACCGGCGGTTTTGGCACGCGTATTACCAGTGAAACGCCGGAAAAATTAAAAGACGCACTGGGCGGCGTCTCTTATCTTCTTCATGGACTGGTCAGGATGGACCTGCTCAAGCCAGATAGCTGTGAAATCACCGGTGAGAACTTTAACTGGCAGGGGAACGCGCTGGTTATCGGCATTGGTAACGGACGCCAGGCGGGCGGCGGTCAGCAGCTCTGTCCCGAGGCGCTAATCAACGACGGGCAGCTGCAGCTGCGCATTTTTACCTCTGACGAGCTGCTCCCTGCCCTCTTCACCACGTTGACGCATCCGGAAGAGAGTCCGAACGTCATTGACAGCCAGTCTGCCTGGTTTGAGGTGAATGCCCCACACGGCATGACTTTCAATCTGGACGGTGAACCGCTAAGTGGCACGCACTTCCGTATGTCGTTGCTACCGGGTGCGCTTAAGTGCCGCCTGCCGCCGGACTGCCCGCTACTGCGTTAATCTTTGCCGGTCAGGTGACTGACCGGCCTGGCTTAATATGCCGCCACCTCACGCGCCATCTCACGGCTATATTGCTGACTGGCATTGACCAGCATTCGCGTGTAATCCGTCTTTGCATTACCGGCGACCAGTTCATCCACGCTCAGCGTTTCAAGGATCTTGCCGTACTGCATTACCGCTACCTTCTGGCAGAGATGAGCAATCACCCCCAGATCATGCGTGACCATCAGATAGGTGAGATTCGACTCCCGCTGCAACTCTGCCAGCAGGTTGAGGATCTCCGCCTGTACCGATACGTCCAGTGCCGAGGTAGGCTCATCCAGCAGTAAGACCTGCGGCTCCAGTATCAACGCGCGGGCGATAGCTACACGCTGGCGTTGCCCGCCTGAAAGCTGATGCGGATAGCGATCGCGAAAAGCCCGGTTTAATCCCACCCGATCCAGCAGGGTGTGAATACGGCGATCCCGCTCTTTCATCCCATGGATTTGCAGCGGCTCTTCCAGAATATCGCCGATGGTGTGGCGCGGGTGTAGCGAGCCGTAGGGATCCTGGAACACCATCTGGACCCGACGACAACGCTCAGCGCTGATGCTACGTCCGAGCGCGACCCCGTCAATAGCGAGCGCCCCCTCCCAGTGGGTGAAAAGCCCCGCCAGGCACTTCAGTACCGTGGTTTTGCCAGAGCCCGACTCTCCCACCAGGCCATAAATCTCGCCTGGCTGAACATGGATATTCACGTCGTACAGCACCTGGGTGCGCTTTTCACCTTCGCCGAAAGTCAGATTAAGATTCTGTATATCGATCATGGCTCCTCCCTATTCGCTGAGCCAGCTGGCCTGACGTTGCAGCACCGGCAACACCGGGCGGCGATGGTTAATTTCCGGCAGGGCATCGATCAGCCCCTGGGTATAAGGATGCTGTGCATTGTGCAGCTCGCTGGCGGCGATCGACTCCACCACGCGCCCGGCATACATCACCAGCACCCGATCGCAGAAGCTACGGACCAGGTTGATGTCGTGGCTGATAAATATCAGCCCCAGCCCGCGCGACTGCACCAAATCATCCAGCAACCCCAGCACCTGTAAGCGCACCGAGACGTCCAGCGCCGAGGTGGGTTCATCGGCAATCACCAGTTCGGGGTCGGTGATTAACATCATGGCAATCATGATGCGCTGCCCCTGCCCGCCGGAGATCTCGTGCGGGTACAAATGATAAACCCGCTCCGGCTGGCGAATACGCACGACGTCGAGCATCTCCAGCACTTTGGTTTTGGCCTCCGCCTTGCGGCCGGGGTGGTGGGTAAGCCATGCCTCAGCGATTTGATCCCCCACGCAGACCACCGGATTGAGCGAATACTTTGGGTCCTGCATGATCATTGAGATGCGTTTGCCGCGGATCGCACGCATTTTCGCCTCGCTGACGGTGCGTAAATCCACATCGCCAAACTGCATTTTTGTCGCACTAATCCGCGCCTTTGCCGGGTGCAGACGCATCAGCGCGCGCCCAACGGTAGATTTTCCGGAGCCGGATTCGCCGACAATCGCCAGCTTCTCGCGCCCCAACTGGAAGGAGACGCCGCGCACCGCGTTGGTGACAGCGCGTCCGTTGATAAAATCGACGTGCAGATCGCGCACATCTAACAGCGGCGCATCAGGCGCTGCGAGGATCGAGGATGTCACGTAAGCCATCTCCTAAGAAGTTGAACGCCAGACTGTTGATTAAAATCGCCAGCCCCGGGATCGTTACTACCCACCAGCACTCCATCATGTAGGTCCGGCCGCTGGAGATCATCGCCCCCCACTCCGGCTCTGGCGGCTGTGCTCCCAGGCCAAGGAAACCGAGCCCGGCGGCGGTAAGAATGATGCCGGCCATGTTCATGGTGATACGGATAATCACCGACGGCAGGCACAGCGGCACAATGTGACGCCAGAGGACACGCACCGGGGACGCGCCCTGTAAACGGACGGCGGAGATGAAATCGGCCTGCCGTAAAGAGAGCGTTTCAGCCCTGGCAAGGCGGGCAATCGGCGGCCAGGCGGTGATCGTAATCGCTATGACCACGTGCTCCAGCCCAGGCCCCAGCGCGGCAACAAACGCCAGCGCCAGAACCAGGCTCGGGAAGGAGATAAAGATGTCAGTCACCCGCATCAGTACCGCATCCACCTTGCCGCCAAAATAGCCGGCGGTCACGCCCAGCAGTAGCCCCAGCGGGCCGACCGTGACCGACACCAGCAACACGATATAGAGCGTGATTCGCGCGCCATACACCAGACGGCTAAAGATATCCCGGCCAAATTCATCGGTACCGAACCAGTGCTGGCCATTAGGGGCCACCAGGGCGTTATTGAGATCCTGCACCAGCGGGTTATACGGGGCGATCCAGGGGGCAAATATCGCCACAATCAGCAGCAGCAAGATAATCCCGCCGCCAATCGCGGTAAGGGGGTTGCGCGCCATCTGGCCAAGAAAGCCCACCATGCGTGAAAGTGAACGTTTGATACGCTGGCGGCTTTCAGATTGCCCCGCCCCCAGCGGCGTATCCAGAGAAACGGTCATGATTTCGTCCTCGGGTCAAAGAGTTGATACAGCATGTCGGAGAGCAGGTTGAGCATCACAAAGATTATCCCTACCAGCAGCACGCAGCCCATTACCGCATTCATATCCCCCAGCAGCAGGCTGCCAGTAAGATAGGAGCCAAAGCCAGGCCAGGAGAAGACGGTCTCAATCAGGACGGCCCCTTCCAGCAGCGAACCGTAGGCCAGCGCGACCACGGTTAACAACTGCACCAGGATATTACGAAACGCGTGGTTCCAGATAACCTGCCGCTCGGTTAACCCTTTTACGCGGGCGGTGATAATGAACTCCTGCGACAGCTGCGCCAGCATAAAGCTACGGGTCATACGGCTGATGTAGGCCAGCGAATGAAAACCCAGCAGTGAGGCAGGTAGCACCAGGTGGTTAATGGCATTCCAGAATACGGCGCTGTTACCCGCCAGCAGGGCATCGACGGTCATGAGTCCGGTACGGCGCGGGACTAAACCGTCCAGCCCCAGATCCAGACGTCCGGCGCCCCCCACCCAGCCAAGCCAGGCGTAAAACAGCAGCAGCCCCATCATTCCGACCCAGAAGATGGGTGTGGAGTAACCCGCCAGGCTGATAATGCGCACCACGTAATCGGAAACACTGTTGCGCCGCGCGGCGGCCAGAACGCCCAGCGGAATACCCAGCCCTGCGCCGACAATGATCGCCATCGTCGCCAGCTCCAGCGTGGCCGGGAAGACGCGTAAAATATCGTCCAGCACCGGCTTACCGGTCAGCAGCGCATTCCCCAGATTGCCGTGCAGCAAGTTGTTCAGGTAGATACCAAACTGCGTCAGCAGAGATTGATCAAAACCTAGCTGCTGATAAACCTGCTGATAGGTACTGTGGTCGGCATCCGGACCCACTATCGCCAGTACCGGGTCCACCGGCATTACCCGACCAATAAAGAAGGTGAGCACCAGCAGGCCAAACAGCGTGATCAGCACCTGAGTCACCCGCTTTGAGAAGCGCCGGGTACGGGAGCCCAACGCGAGGATCGCCACACTCATTGTTCACCTCCGGTTTTATAGACTTCACGCAGGAAGGTGGTGGCCGACGGATGCGACTGGAAGTTTTTCACTTCGTTACGCACCACTACCGAATCCACCATCTGTGACAGCGGGATCAGCGCCGGTATCAGTTGGTCATAGCGCACCTGGATCTGCTGATAGTCGGCAATCTGTTTTTGCGGATCGCGCTCCAGCAGCGCCTTGTCGATCATCGCGTTGAGCGGCTTATCGTAGAAGCTGGTGCGCCAGCCCTGGAAGTTGGTCAGCCGCGCTTCGTCGCTGTTGTCGGGGTTATAGACCAGCGCGCGCAGGCTGGAGTGTGGATGAGGCTCTACGCCGCTCCCCCCACGCCCGACCAGCATGTCGAATTTGCGCTCGCGCATGGCCCCATAAATCTGGTTCCCGGTACCGGTAACGATTTTGGCGTTGATCCCCGCCTGCATCAGGGTGGACTGCACGGCGATGGCAATATTCAGGAAGGGCTGATCCGCCAGCACGCGCAGGGTGGTGTCGAATCCTTCCGGATACCCTGCCTCTGCCAGCAGTTTTTTAGCGCGCGGGATATCCAGCTTATAGCCGGGATCCGGTAGCGTGGAGGGCATCCCCGCCTTGATGGGCCGCTGATGCAGCACGCCGTAGCCCGGCATCAGCGCTTTGTTGATGCCCTGATAATCAATGAGGTAGCGCACCGCCTCGCGCACTTTCGGATTGTCGAAATGGGCCTCTTTCATGCTCATCGCTACGTAGTAAACCGTCCCTTTCTGCACGGCCTCTACCGTCAGCTGCGGATCCTTACGTAAGGCATTGATATCGGCCACCGCCATATTGTTGGCAATGTCGAGGTCGCCCTTTTCAATCATCAGACGCAGGGTTTGCGACTCCTGGAAATGGCGCAACACAATGCGATTCATTTTAGGCGCGTCTCGCCAGTAGTGCGGATTGCGCTGCATACGCAGCACATCTTTTGCCTGCCAGGTCTCCAGCATAAAGGGGCCGGAACCCGCTTCGTTCGTGGTGAGCCAGCGGTTGCCCCAGTCGTTATTCACTTCATGCTGTTGCACGGTTTTGCTATCGAGCACGCCGAGGTTGCCAAGCGCCCCGAGAGAGTAAATCACCAGCTGCGGGTCATTGGCTTTCGGCAGGACGATTTGCACGGTGTAGGCATCTGGCGCACTCACCTGCTGATCAATGTTTTTCTTGTTAAAGCCGTAGGATTTCCACACCGAGGCCTGGGCCAGATTCAGGTGCAGCAGGCGACGCATCGACCAGACGACATCCTCGGAGGTAAGCGGGTTACCGGAATGAAAGGTGACGTTATCGCGCAGATGGAAGGTCAGGGTTTTGCCGTCCGGGGCAATATCCCAGGATTTCGCAAGGGCCGGTTTCACGTTGGTGAGTTGATTCGGATCCAGCTCCACCAGCGAATCATAGAGATTGACCACAATACCCACCACTTCGTTTCCGGTCATCGCCGCCGGATCGAGCGTCAGCAGGTTGTTCATATTCATGCCGATGATGAGCTGATCGGGCGGCGTTTTTGCGTACGCCGCCCCGCTCCCCATCATCAGCGAGAGCGCGAGCAAGCACGCGCCGGCTAAGGAAGATCGTTTCATGTATATATCGCCTGTAGGGTACGTTTTTATTTGTCAGTCGTGGCTGACGGTATTGGCTTCGATATATGCAAAATTAATGTCTTCGCCCAGTCCCGGACGGTTTGGCAGGCTGACCATGCCGTCGTCGTCCATCGGATCGACCAGGCTGTTGAGGTACGCCGCGGGCTCCTCATAGTCGAGGAAGGGGTGCAATAAACCGCGCTCATACCAGCGGCAGTTTTTGATTGCCCCAATCACCGCCAGGCTTGCCGCCCCGTTGCCATGGACTTCGCAATCCATACCAAACGACTCGGCCAGGTGGGCCACCTTCAGGGTTGGCGTAATACCGCCCACGCCGTTTGACCCGGCGCGCAGAATGTCGCACGCCCCTGCCTTCACCCAGTCGGCACGGCTGTGATGTTTACCGCCCAGGCTCTCCGGCCCGATGATGGGGATAGAGAGGTTCTCTGCCAGCCAGACGTAGGAGGACATGCTCTCCTCTTCCATCGGCTCCTCAAACCAGGCGAAATTAAGCTTTTCCAGCTCTTTACCGATGTACAGCGCTTCGGTCCGGCTATACCAGTGGTAGCCGTCGATCATCAGATCGATATCCGGCCCCACCGCCTCACGCACGGCGGCGCAGGCTTTAACATCCATTTTGGGGTTCGGGGCGAAGGAGACCGGCGGCATCCAGGTGTGTAGCTTGATCGCTTTGTAACCGCGCGCCACCAGTTTCTCGGCAAAGCTGGCGTACTCCTCCGGGGTGGAGAGGCCACCCGGCAGGTCATCACCGCACATGGTGCTGCCGTAGGCCGGCACTTTATCGCGATAACCGCCCAGCAGTTTCCACACTGGCATATTCAGTTTGCGCCCAATCAGATCCCACAGCGCCTGTTCAACGAAGCCCAGCGCACGCTCGCTAAGCTGATGGGCGCTGCCGCGCTGCCAGTGCGCCAGGTCTTGCCAGATGCGCTCGCGATTAAACGCATCCTGGCCGATCATCACCTTGCGAAAGAAGGTGTTGACCACAAAAGGGCGCACCACTTCCGGCGGTGCAAATGCGTACCCTTGGGTGCCATCGTCTGCGGTAATCGTCAGCATTGCCATTTTTGCCAGGCTCTCTGGCCCCGGGTGCGAATGCCCGGCGGTGTCAGAGACGCGGCGCGTGGGATACTGGAAGACGGTGACATTGACAGATTCGATTTTCATTTTCAGTCCTTAAAACTACAGAGGTTCAGAGCGACTTTGTATTTTGAAAAGCTGTTTCGAAAGTAACTTTAAGCGCAAAATTCGTCCGCTGCCTTAGACAAATTCCGCTAAGCATCGGCCATTTTTTGGGCATATGCACGGCAACGAGTGACAGTTTTCACAAAAGAAAGGTGAACTGTGAAGTCGATCGGGAAGGATGTTTGAATGAAATGAAAAGCAGTTTCGAGCAACCCTCTTCCCGTCGGGAAGAGGGTCTGGAGAGGGGTATCAGGCGATGGTGACCTTGCTGTCCAGGTAGACATCCTGCACGGCATTGATCAGCTTCACGCCGTCGGCCATCGATTTCTTAAAGGCTTTGCGGCCCAGAATCAGCCCCATGCCGCCCGCACGCTTGTTGATAACCGCCGTACGTACCGCGTCGGCCAGGTCGGTCTCGCCGCCTGCAGCACCACCGGAGTTGATCAAGCCAGCGCGGCCCATGTAGCAGTTCGCCAGCTGGTAACGGACCAGGTCAATCGGGTTATCGCTGGTCAGCTTGCTGTAGACCCGTTCGTCGGTATACCCGTAATTCACCGCCGTATAACCACCGTTATTTTCGGCCATTTTCTGCTTCACGATATCCGCACCAATGGTGGCCGCCAGGTGGTTGGCCTGCCCGGTAAGGTCGGCAGATACGTGATAGTCGGTGCCCTCTTTTTTGAACGCATTGTTACGCAGATAGGCCCACAGGACGGTGACCATCCCCAGCTCGTGCGCACGTTCAAAGGCGCTTGAGATCTCTTCGATCTGGCGACGCGACTGTTCAGAGCCAAAGTAAATGGTCGCCCCTACCGCCACAGCCCCCATATTGAAGGCCTGCTCCACGCTGGCATACAACGTCTGGTCATATTCCGTAGGATAGCTCAGGGTCTCGTTGTGATTGAGTTTCACAAGGAAAGGAATGCGGTGCGCGTAGCGGCGCGAGACGGAGGCCAGCACGCCATAGGTGGAGGCCACGCAGTTACAGCCCGCTTCGATCGCCAGTTCCACAATATTCTTCGGATCGAAATAGAGTGGATTAGCGGCAAACGACGCCCCGGCAGAGTGTTCCACCCCCTGGTCTACCGGCAGGATAGAGAGATATCCGGTGCCGCCAAGACGCCCGGTGTTATACAGCGTCTGCATATTGCGCAACACCGCAGGTGGGCGGTTGTTATCGATCATCACGCGATCGACGTAGTCGTGGCCAGGCAGGTAGAGGTTGTCGGCTGGAATGGTCATACAACGGTGCTGTAACAGGCTATCGGCATCTTTGCCAAGCAGCTGCGTAATATCAGTCATAACTTTGCTCCCCTATGTGCCGACGTCATGTCGGCGCGTGTCATCCGGACCCATGTTTTTATGGGCAGGGTAAGCCTGGTCCCGACTGAACATCTTTGCCACTTTTAAGACCGATTTTCAGGACAATCTGCTGGCACGATTCGGGTACGGCAGCGTGACACGCCGCCGTTATGCACTCTCGCCCTACCACCAGGCGTGGAAATGGTGGACCGGGCCGATGCCTTGCCCGACTTCAAGTGTATCTGCCTGGGCCAGGGCGCGGGAGAGCCAGTGCTTAGCCTCCTGTACAGTGCTGGCCCAGTTCTCATGGCGGGGCCGCAAGGCAGCCAGGGCAGCCGAAAGAGTACAGCCGGTCCCGTGCGTGTTTTTGGTGTGTACCCGTGGGGCGGTGAAGCGCAGTTCGCCGTCGCGCGTGAATAACCAGTCGGGACTTTCTGCATCATCCAGATGACCGCCCTTCATTAACACGGCCTCGCAGCCCAACGCCCGTAGCGCTCTGCCCTGCTCTTTCATCTCTTGCTCGCTGCGCGCATGGGGAGCATCGAGCAACGCCGCAGCCTCCGGCAGGTTCGGCGTAATAAGCGCGACCTGCGGCAACAATTTGTTACGCAGGGTCGCAACCGCCGAGGGAGAGAGCAGCGGATCGCCGCTTTTCGCCAGCATTACCGTATCCAGCACCACGCTCTTGACCTGATGTCGCCGGAGTTGTTCCGCCACCGCTTCCACAATATCCGTCTCTGCCAGCATGCCGATTTTAGTGGTGTCGATGCGAACATCACTGAATACCGACTCCAGCTGCGCCGCCACAAAATCGGGTTCGATGCGGTAGACCGACTGCACCCCACGGGTGTTTTGCGCCACCAGCGCGGTAATGACCGAGCAGCCGTAAGCTCCCAGCGCCGAAAAGGTTTTCAGATCGGCCTGGATACCCGCTCCACCGCTGGGATCGGTGCCGGCGATAGTCAGTGCATTAATCCTTTTCATGCCGCCCCCTCCAGGTTCCAGATGGCATCAAGGAACGCGGTGGCGAAGCTGCCAGGCCCCTGGCTTGCCTGAGCGGCTTCGCTTCCGGCACGTTTCATCAGGCCGCAGGCCGCGGCAACATTATCAAGCCGATCGCCAGGCAGGGCACAGCTGGCCGCCACCACCGCAGAGAGCGCGCAGCCAGTTCCCACTACGCGGGTCATTAACGGATCGCCGCCGGTGACCTCCTTCGTGCGTTGGCCATCGGTGATGTAATCCACCTCTCCGGTCACGGCCACGATGGCGTGCGTCTGCCGCGCCAGCGCCTGCGCCGCAGGCAGTGCGCTGCTGGCGGTATCGGTGGTATCGACCCCGCGTCCACCGGCGCTTATACCGGCGAGGGCCATAATCTCAGAGGCATTGCCGCGAATGGCGGCGGGTTTGAGCGCCAGCAGTTGCTGGCAAAATTGCGTGCGAAACGCCAGTGCACCTACGGCTACGGGATCTAAGGTCCAGGGCTTACCCGCTGCCCGCGCGCTCTCGACGGCCAAACGCATCGCCTGAGCACGCGGCACCGTCAGGGTGCCGACATTGATCAGCAGCGCATCGGCAATCGCAGCGAACTGCTGGGCTTCTTCGGCCTCAATCACCATCGCGGGCGAAGCGCCAAACGCGAGCAGTACGTTGGCGGTGAAGGTTTGCACCACATCGTTCGTCATACAATGGGTCAGCGGTGCGCGGTCGCGGAAGTGGTTAATAAGAAGGTGTTCGGGCAGGTCAGGCTGCATGTTATCGCTCCTGCCTTGCGTGAAGAAGCGATAGCCGTGAAGGGCATCTGACTTCCCTACGCTGGCATTATCCAGATCAGGTGGTACGGGTATTTCTCAGCCTTCACAAAGAAGGGCACCCCGAGTCATTTAAATCATTACGTTGCAATTACTGCGCGTAAATCGCTATTCAGAATACTGCCTCTGCGTCGCTGAAATCTACTGATTTAACGTTTTCGCCTATTTCCGTTGCGCTTAACTGATTTTGTAAAGGTTCGGTAAAACCGTCAATTTGCACCTCATCAGACCACCCGACAACCCCAGGTACCATGCGGGTTTCGCGTACCTTTCTTCTATTTATGTATCCAGTAATAAAACGTTAAACAATTAACCATTGAGCCCCACGAAAAAAGGCTCTATATTGGCCGCGATTTTTGCCACGTTTCTCATTTTTCTTAACTAATGATTCAATCGGGGCCGCCTGACGTGCCGCGGTTGTAGGAGTGATATGATGACGGATAAAGTCCGTATTGATACTTTGAATGCCTCTACTTTCAATAAATCCAACGAGACCTACCTGGCCCGTCAGGCCGAAATGGAATCCAATGTCAGAAGTTATCCGCGTAAACTGCCTTTAGCGATCACAAAGGCGGACGGCGTATGGGTAACGGATGCGGATAATAAAGAGTATCTTGATTGTCTGGCAGGCGCCGGTACCCTGGCGCTGGGTCACAACCATCCTGACGTACTGAAAAGCATCCAAAGTGTTATTACCAGCGGCTTGCCGTTACATACCCTGGATCTGACAACGCCGTTGAAAGACGCGTTCTCTGAATACCTGCTCTCCCTGCTGCCGGGCGAAGGCAAAGAGTACTGCCTGCAATTTACTGGCCCATCCGGTGCCGATGCCGTTGAGGCAGCGCTGAAGCTGGCGAAAAAAGTCACCGGTCGTAGCGGCATCATTAGCTTCTCGGGCGGCTATCACGGCATGACTCACGGTGCACTGTCCGTGACCGGCAACCTCTCTCCGAAAGAGGCGGTTGACGGCATGATGCCTGAAGTTCAGTTCATGCCTTACCCGCATGAGTACCGCTGCCCGCTGGGTATTGGCGGTGAAGCTGGCGTGAAAGCACTGACCTACTACTTCGAAAACCTGATCAACGACGTTGAGAGCGGCGTGCGTAAACCTGCTGCCGTGATCCTGGAAGCCGTTCAGGGCGAAGGTGGCGTGAACCCGGCGCCGGCCGAGTGGCTGCAACGCATCCGTAAAGTGACTCAGGAACACGGTATCCTGCTGATCCTCGACGAAGTGCAGGCAGGCTTTGCCCGTACCGGTAAATTCTTCGCCTTCGAACACGCGGGTATTGAGCCAGACATCGTTGTGATGTCAAAAGCAGTGGGCGGCGGTCTGCCGCTGGCCGTGCTGGGTATCAAAAAGCAGTTCGATGCCTGGGCTCCGGGTCACCATACCGGTACTTTCCGCGGTAACCAGCTGGCGATGGCAACCGGCCTCACCACCCTTAAGATCCTGAAAGAGCAAAACATCGCTGACAAAGTCGCTGCACAGGGTGAATGGCTGAAAGCGAAGCTGGTTGAGCTGCAGAAACGTTATCCGGTTATCGGCCACGTTCGCGGCCTGGGCATGATGATCGGTATTGAGATCGTTAAGCCAAATGAAGCCGCCGATCAGCTGGGTTGCTTCCCGGGCGATGGCGAGCTCTCTGCCCTGATTCAGAAGAAGTGCTTCGAAGCGGGTCTGATTCTGGAGCGCGGTGGCCGTAACGGTAACGTTGTGCGTCTGCTGCCTTCTCTGCTGATCAGCGATCAAGAGCTGAACGTATTCCTGGATAAATTTGAGCAGGCGCTGCTTGCTGCGGGCGTTCGCCCGGCTTAACCGAAGACGAGAGATAAGATGTCAGATGTAAACCCGATTTTGTCGTCCTCGGCGCAAAGCATTGAAGCCTATCAGCAGGCGATTTCGCAAAGCACCGAAGCGGTAAAGCAGTGGCTACAGCAGCCGGAAATGTACAAAGGCAGAACGGTCGCGGAACTGCGTGACCGAATCCAGCTGGATTTCAGTCCGCAGGGGCTGGGCAACGAAGCCGCTATTGCGCGCGCCGTTGAATACTTCCTGAAGGACAGCCTGGCCGTGCATCATCCCCAGTGCGTTGCACACCTGCACTGCCCGAGCCTGGTGGTGAGCCAGGCGGCGGAGATCCTGATCAACGCCACCAACCAGAGCATGGACTCCTGGGATCAGAGCCCGTCCGCCACCATCATCGAGATGAAACTGATCGAGTGGCTGCGCACTCAGGTGGGCTACCAGGCTGGCGACGCGGGTGTCTTCACCAGCGGCGGCACCCAGAGCAACCTGATGGGGCTGATGCTGGCGCGTGATGCTTTCTTCGCGCGTCAGGGCCACTCCATTCAGCAGGATGGGCTGACAGGCGATCTGCGTAAAATTCGCGTTCTCTGCTCCGACAGCGCCCACTTCTCTGTGCAGAAAAATATGGCGCTGATGGGTCTGGGTTACCAGTCCGTGCTGCAGGTGAAAACCGACCAGTACGCGCGTATGGATCTGAACGATCTGAAAGCGAAGCTGGCGCAGTGTGAAGCCAACGGCGAGCAGGTGATGGCGATTGTAGCCACCGCCGGCACCACCGATGCAGGGGCCATTGACCCGCTGCGCGAGATTGCTGAACTGGCGAAAGCACAGCAGATTTGGGTGCACGTGGATGCCGCCTGGGGTGGCGCGCTGCTGCTCTCTGAAAAGCATCGTCACTATCTCGACGGTATTGAGCTGGTTGACTCCGTCACGCTCGACTTCCATAAGCAGTACTTCCAGACCATCAGCTGCGGTGCTTTCTTGCTGAAAGAAGCGCGTCACTATGAGCTGATGCGTTACCAGGCCGCTTACCTGAACTCTGAGTTTGACGAAGAAGCAGGCGTGCCTAACCTGGTCTCTAAGTCGCTGCAGACGACCCGTCGTTTCGACGCGCTGAAGCTGTGGATGAGCCTGGAAGCGCTGGGACGGAAGACCTATGCCGCGATCATCGATCATGGCGTAACCATGGCGCAGGACGTTGCCGCCTGGGTTGATGGCCATAAAACGCTGGAGCTGGTCATGAAGCCGCAGCTGGCGAGCGTGCTGTTCCGTTTCCGCCCTGAAGCGGCCATGGACGACGCGGCAATCGCGCTGCTGAACCAGAAAATCGGTGATGCGCTGCTGGAGTCTGGCCGCGCAAACGTCGGCGTGACCGAGCACAATGGCATCACCTGCCTGAAGCTGACGCTGCTGAACCCAACGGTGACGCTGGAGGATGTCAAAGTCCTGCTGTCGCTGGTTGAGCGTACAGCGCTGGAAATTCTGGCGAAGTAATCTCCGGCCCGGCAGGCAGAACCTGCCTGCCGGGCTTTTTTTAGCGCCCCGCCCACCAGAGGCGAAGCTTCATTCCCCAGTAGCTGCTCCAGCCGGTTGTCGTGCCGACTACATTTCCTTTCGACACTATCACCAGCGTAGGCGTTACGCTCACTTGCCACTGGCGTGATAGCGCCCCGCTCGCGTCATTCACTACCGGCATGGTCAGGCGTTTCTTTGCCATCCAGCGCGAAAGTTGTCCGTCATCCCCCGAGCGTAACGCGACGCTCAGAACATTGCCGCCCTCTTGCGTTAGCCTTTCAACCGCAGGAGTGGTGTAGCGGCAAATGGCGCACCAGGTCGCCCAGACGTAAATCAGCAAAGGGCGCTCCTCGCTGAGGGCCGCGATATTCATCTGCGCACCCTCCAGCGTCTCAACAGAGGTAGCCGAAAACCCGGCGGGCAGGACCGGTTTTCGCAGCTGATCCATCCCCCATACCGCTGCGACAATAATCAGCAGCAGAATCAGAAGCTCGCGCGCCCAGCGGCGTACTTTACTGCGCATCGCTTTTCGCCAGCTGTTCTTTGACCAGCGCCTCCAGATCCGCCTGAGGAATCGCCCCGGCGACCATTTGATCGCCAATAATAGTGGCAGGCGTTCCCTGAATGCCCAGCACCTGCGAGAGAATCAGGTTCATTTGCAGACTCTGCTGGCTTTTCGCATCGGGGGTGATCCCCGTTGTGGCTGTCTTTTGTTGAGCAGCCAGAATGGAAGCCGCGTCATGATTGCCCTTCTTCGTCATTAATCGCTGGTGTAACGCCCAGAATTTATCAGGCATCGTGCGCCAGGCCGTGAGCGCCACCCGTGCCGAGGCCATTGAGCTTTCGCCGCGGAAGGGTAAAAGCTTCACAATCAACTGCACGTCCGGGTTGTCGTGGACAATTTTCTCCAGCATCGGGTCAAATTTTTTACACCATGGACAGTTGTAATCGGTGAAGCTGACGATGGTTAGACGGGGATGCTTTGCCCCCATTCGCGGACTGTCGGGATCGTTAAAGATCAGCTCATCCAGCTGCTGGTTGGCATCGGGTTGCTGCCCAGCCATGCTGACGGCAGAAAAACAGAACAGGAAAATCATCATCCAGTAACGCATTAGTGCTCTCCTTTAGCGGCAGACAGTACGTTCAGCACCCCTTCGCGATTTAACAGCGCAGGCAGAATGGTGCCCTGCGGCTGAGCCGGACCATAAATCTGATTAAACGGAACCGCCGCACTCTGACGGCGTGTCAGAAACTGCGAGACAGTATCGGATGGTCGACTCCAGTCACCGCGCAGGGCAACCACATCCGGGGCACTCAGTGCCTGTTGTACATCGTCACGCAACAACACATTGTATTTATTGGCTTTACAGGTTACGCACCAGTCAGCGGTAACATCGACAAAGACCCGTTTATTGGCCGCCAGCGCGTCGGTGATGGCCTGCTCGCTCAACGGCTGCCAGGCAATACGATCTTCCACAACGGCACCGGTCGTCTGCGAGGTCAGCCAGTATCCCGACAATGCCATCAGCAGTGCCAGCGCGGTGGCGGCAAGGGCGCCGCGTCGCTGGTAGCGTCGCCAGACTCCCGCCAGCAGGAGCACTAACACCAGCGCCAGTACACCCCACGTCGCCTTACCAATATGCAGCCAAAGCAGCGAGATAAGCCACACGGCGGAGCCCAACATCATCAGCCCCAGCACCACGCGCAGCGTATTCATCCAGCGTCCGGGGCGCGGCAGGCGGCGCGCCAGTCCTGGCCAGGCGGCAATCGCCAGCCACGGCAAGCTCATACCGATCCCCATGGCGAGGAAGATCCCCCACAGCTGTACCAGCGGCGCCACCAGCGCGACCGACACGGCGGTGCCCAGGAACGGTGCGGTGCAAGGAGTGGCGAGTAAGGTGGCGAACGCCCCCTGCCAGAAATGTCCTGCCAGACCGTTGCCGCCTCGCGTGGCCAGCGAGGTGGTAATGCCAGAGGGTAAGCGGATTTCAAACAACCCCAGCAGGCTGGCGCTGAACAGCACCATCACCAGCGCCATAGCGGCGATAAACCACGGATTCTGGAACTGAATCCCCCACCCCAGCGCCTGGTTGCTAAGACGCAGAAACGTCATCATCAGCGCCAGTGCTAAAAACGACACCACAATGCCGGCCACCGAGGCGAGAAACTGGCCGCGTACACGGCTTCTGGTCTGCCCTTCCACCTGCAATACCGAGCCCAGTTTCATCGCCAGTACCGGCAAGACGCAGGGCATCAGGTTGAGGATAAACCCGCCCAGCAGCGCCATCGCCAGTACCGGTAAGAGGGACGACGTTGTCACCTCGGCTTCACCAATGGTGGTCTGGCTCTGCTGGGCCAGACCACCGTCGGCCAGTACCAGAGATAGCGTTTTGCCACGCAGGTCGGGCGCCGCCTCACCCCAGCCGTCCGTGACCGGCACGATCGCGGTCAGCGTTTCGCCCTGAATCTTAAAGGTCGGGCGTGCAAAATCCGCATCTTCAATCCCATCGAGATAGAGCGCTGGGGCGTGCCAGCCAGTGTCGCGGGTGGCGGTTACCGTCAGTTTGCCGGGGGCCCAGGCTGCCTTCAGCGAGGAGGTCAGCCCGTCTTCCCGCGGCAGCGTACCCATCGCTTTGGTGAAGTCATAGGTAAACTGACGCTCTGTTGGCCCACTCAGGTTGAGGGAGAAGGGATAGTCGGTCAGAATACAGACATCGCTACAGGTCGAGAGCGTTAGCACACCGGCCAGGGTGTCCGGCATCTTGCCTTTCACCACCAGCGGGAAGGTCACGTTACCTTGATAGCCCTGGGTGGCGATCCCCGCCACGTCAAAGCGCTGGGGTGTCGGCCAGTACCACTGCACCGGGAGCGGCGTTTGCCAGGCAATAGAGGGGGCAATTCCGCCCTCGCCCGGGGATCGCCAGTAGGTTTTCCAGCCCTTTTCCAGGGCTACGTCCAACAGCAGGTGTGTCTCTCCCGCCTCAGCGGGTTGGGCACGTAAACGCACGCTGGCGTGATCGTTATCGGCAGCGCGCAGCCAGCCGCTATCGGCCGCCCAGCTTACGGGCAGCCACAGTAATGCCAGGCAGACTAAAAGCCGCCTGAAAACAGTCAACATAGATTTTCTCCGTAAATGATTAATTAACCTGGAATAACAGGCGAATAATCACTCACGGAAGACGCATAAGCGGAGATGCACCCTGAGCCGGGGCGGAGAGATAACGCGAGGAGGCCAACGCCGTTGATGCCTGACAGGCTGGGGAGTGAGGACGACCATCAGCAACGCCAGGGCAAAGAGCGCCCCTTCAAACATGATCGGTGGCGATGCCAGCAAGGATTTGGCACTCAGTTCACAAGGGGTGACAGGCGATTCAACGTCGGACTGCTGGGTAACGAGCGGAGCTTTCATCGCCAGCGCGTGCAGGCTTGCCATGCGCTGTGCGCTGCAAACCAGCACCACCAGACATGCAAGCACTACCAATAATATCGCTTTCCGCTGCCGCTTGATCATCATTGCCCCTTTATTCACGACGCTTATATTAACGGGCTTAAACCATTTGGCAACGATAATGCTGTAAAGAAGTTTAGAGAACCGCTGCACCCTGTCAGGTGCAGCGATAGGATCAGGGATGCGCGGTTTTACTGTGCTGCGGGTCTTTGCTCTTTGACGCGGTATAGGCATAGGCGTCGTAGCCGGTGCTGTAGTGGTTAACCAGAGATTTGACCACGTCGTTAAGTATCGCCCCTTTGATGTTCACCCCCATCTGTTCGAGACGACGGACGCTGGTGACCATCTCCTTGACGCTGGTGATGTTATGGCGCGCCACCAGCAGCGTCGAGGCCGCCATACGCCCGACCATGGCGGCATCGGTGACCGCCAGAATCGGCGGGGTATCGACAATCACCATATCGTAATTCTCGCTGGCCCAGTGCATAAAGGCCTTGAAGCGCGAGTGCATCAACAGTTCGGAGGGGTTCGGCGGATAATACCCGCAGGTGACCACATCGAAATGACCGTCCTCGTAGGTCTGCACCGCCTCGTCGAAGGCAATTTTACCGGACAGCAGTTCAGAGAGCCCGCGCTCGTTTTGTATCGCAAAAATGTTGTGGACATAACCCTTACGCATATCCGCATCAACGAAGAGAACACGTCCGCCAATCTGCGCCACCAGCGCCGCCAGCGAGGTACTGACCAGCGTTTTACCGCAATCCTGCGAGGGGCCACTAAACATCAGGATGTTATTATCAGCGTCCATCATTGCAAAGTGCAGGCTGGTGCGCAGACCGCGTATCGCCTCCACAAAAATGTCCAGCGGCTTGTCGACCGGCAAAAAGGGAACATTAACAATTTTATGCCGGGTACGGTTACGCCAGAAATCAAAGCTACGCAGATGCGTTTTACTGCTCAGCCATTCTGAACGGGGCAGCGTTGCGTAGACGGTAATGCCCTGGTTTTCGAGCTGCTCCGGCGAAATAATCCCCTGGCGAATTGCGCTACGTGCCAGTATCCCTCCCGAGGAGATCAGCAACCCGAGCAGGGTGGCAAGAACGACAATCAACCCTTTGCGCGGCTGCACGGGGTCAGGCTGTGCAACCGCCGAATCGATAATACGGACATTGCCGATCGTGCTGGAACGGGAGATATCCAGCTCCTGCTGACGGGTAAGCAGCTGCAGGTAGATCGCGCGCCCCGAATCCACGTCCCGACTCAGCCGTAAAATCTCCTGCTGGGTGGATGGCATCGTTCCGACCCGCTTATTCAACCGCTCACGCTCCTTTTCCAGCGTAGCCCGTTTGTCCCGTAGCGCACGATAAGTAGGGTGATCCTTTTTGAAGTGCTGTGAAACTTCCGCCTCGCGGAAGGTCAGTTCGTTCAGCTGATTATCGACATTGACAATCTGCTCAAGGACCGATTTAGCCTCCAGCGACAGATCGACCGAATCCCGCTTTTTGCGGTAGTTGTTCAGGCGACCCTCCGCTTCATCCAGCTCTCCGCGCACCTTCGGCAACTGTCGCTTCAGGAAGGCGAGACTTTGTGAATCCTGCGCGGCCTGACGGTCGATATTCTGCTGCAGATAATTATTGGCAATTTGATTAAGCGTAGCCGCAATGGCGCCTCGCTCAGGGCCGGTTAAGCTGAGCTCCAGTACCCCACTCTCTTTGCCCTTTTCGACCACACTAAAGCGTTTCGACAAGACGTTGATCGCCTCAAGCTGCGTTTTCTGGCTGATTTTAAAGCGAGTACCGACCGGGGCGCGCAATTCACGCACCCGCAGCGCGACGCCCGCTTTCTGCACCAGTTTCCCCGGGGTGCCATGCACGTTGATATCAATGCCTTCGAGCAGGAACTCGCCATTTTTCCCGGCGGTCAGGGTCAGGGGGGAGTGCCTGGAGGGCAACATCAGCCAGTCGAGCTTCAGCACGGGCGTCTCCTGGCCTGTCAGCCGGGCCAGACCGTTGCCAATGAGCGGGAAACGCACCGGGACGATCTCATCGCGCAGGCGTAAATCATCGACGGTTTTACCCAGAATCATCCGCGATTTCAGCAGCTGGATTTCTGCCGTCGAGTCTGGTGAGGCATCCCCCGACAGCTGAGTGATCGATTTAAGGAGATTATTTTGCTGCTTTTGTTCAATTTGAATGATCGCATCGGCGATATAGACCGGCGAGGCAAAGAGTGCATACAGCAGACCGCAGGTTGCGCAGAGCAGCGTGAAACTCAATATACAAACGCGATGATCGATCAATTCGCTGAGCAGGCGAGCCAGATCCAGCTCCTGGGTTTCCATCCCGTAGCCAGACTGATTTACTGTTTTTGACGACATGTTGGTAATCCCTTAACTGTGAGCCGGCTGGCCCATTCCTGACTCGCCTCGCTTAACAAGCGAAAAACATACTCAAACGCATCCCGGCTCTGGCCGAACGGGTCCGGGATCTCCTGTCCCCCCTGCCATTTACCATACAGTAGCGCTTTGCCGCGCACCTCCGGCGCGATTTGCGAGATGCGGTTGATTTGCGCCTGCTCCATCGCAAGAATCAGATCGTGCTGCTTAAGCATGGGGGCGGTGACTACGCGCGCGACATGATCAGCAAGCGAAATGCCATGCGCCGCCGCCACTGCGAGCGCCTGAGGGTGAACGGGCCGTCCGTTCAATCCACTGATGCCTGCCGAGCTGACGGCGATCTCAGGCATCTTCTGCTGTAAAAGCCCCTCCCCCATCGGGGAGCGGCAGATGTTTCCTGTACACACCACCAGAATGGTTTGGATCCGCATTATGGCCACGTCCTGATGGAATGAACGGTTTCAGTCAGATCGTGGATACCGGTGATTGTCGGTACCAGCTGTTTCACGACGCGGTTCCAGCGAGCCAATGGCGCCGTAGTGACATAGACGATGTCGTAAGGCTGCAGCTCAAACTCCGTGGCCAGAACCATGGCCGACGCGTCGCGCGCTTTCAGCTGATAGATATTGGCAATTTTGCTCCCGGGCTTTTTCTCAGTCGTCGAGCGAATCACAAAAATGCCGGTAGCATCCGCCAGATCCTGGTTAATACCGCCCGCATTACCCAGGGCTTCCGCCAGGGTCATACCGCTGCGATCCATCTTCAGCGTGCTCTGTTTCACCACTTCCCCCATCACAAAGACCTTGAGGGCATCATTACGTGGAATAAAGAGGATATCGCCGGCGCTAAGCAGCCGGTTCTGACTGAGATCGCCATGCTGCATTAACGCATAGAGGGAAATCACGGAATCTTTGCCGTCATGGGTCAGCACCACGTTTCGCCAGTCGGCATCCGCAGAGAGACCGCCTGCCGCGTTAATGGCATCCATCACGGTCAGCGGAATATTGGTGATAGGCTGTTGGCCCGATTTTGCGACTTCACCCGTGACATAGGCTTTTTGCGAGCGAAACGCTGCGACGCTGACATCAACCTGTGGACTTTCGATCACCCGCTCCAGCCGTCGGGTGATCTCACTGCGCACCTCTGCCAGCGTTTTCCCGGCTACGTGCAGCTTGCCAACGTAGGGATAAAAGAGAGTGCCATCCGCCCCTACCCAGTTGCCGGTATCGCTGGCGCTACGATATTGCCCGGCAGGTGTGGTGAGTTCCGGGTGATCCCATACGGTGATCATCAGAATGTCACCGGTGCCGATCCGGTACTCCCACTTTTTAAGCTGTTCGTCGAGTCCAGGATTTGCCTGAGATTTCAGGCTGGCTGGACGCAACTGTTCAATCACAGAAGGGGTAAGTGGCCATATTTCGACTTTTTTGCTTATATCGTCGGAGGAATCAACGGTGTGGGCTATCTTTTTCCCATTCGTTTTAAGATGTTGCCCCGGAATATTAACGCAGCCTGTTAACAACCCTGTTGTAATAAGTAAAGTCCATATCCGTATTTTAGCTTTCATTAATAATGACGCCCTGAAATTAATGTTGATACACCCGACAAGTCCGGCATTGCTGATTTGTAATAACTAATTAATATTTATAGATTTATGAGGCATCGAAACGGTATGATCCGTCCGACGAAAGTATGCTGATATTATCTGAAATATAAGCAGTGAGGAAAATCCAATAACCTTCCAGGCATTTTAAACGCTGTGCTACAAAATTAACACAGCGTGTGCGCTCTATTACTGGATAACGGCTTCATATTCGGAATTCATTAATAAAGCAATACAAATAATTATTACTATTCTTAATCTAATTCATGCGACCGATAATTAGCGACAGCGCCTGACGGCCAAAAGTACGGTTTTGTTACATTTTTTCTCGACGCGCCAGCAAGCGAAACTTGAGATAGACTGTCGGTTGAGTAATAACTGATGTCGCGTCACAGCAAAGCATTAAGAACTGGAGAAAAAATGAACAAAGGTAAAGTACTGCTTCTGGGCACATTACTGTCTCTGGCGAGCACAGCATTTATTGCGCCTCTGGCCGTTGCGGCCCCTGGTGGCATCCAGGCCTATGAGGAGCAGGAGTTTATTGCCGATTTCACCAAATACAAAATTGGCGATTTTGCCCCCGCACAATACCAGACCCCGGAATACACCATTAAACAGTACAATCTGCGTAACTTGCCTGCGCCCGATGCCGGCACGCACTGGACTTACATGGGTGAGAACTACGTACTGATTGGCGATACCGATGGCAAAATCTACAAAGCCTACAACGGTGACATCTTCTACCATCGTTAAGCCCGTGAAAATTCGTCCCTGGCAGGAGGGTGACCGCCCTTTCCTGCGCACGCTCTACCTCCACGCCCGTCGCGCTGCCTGGCCATGGCTTGATGACAGCGCCTGGCGTCTTGAGGATTTCGATGCCGCCACGCTTAATGAGCAGATTTGGGTGGCTTTAGACGCGGGTCACCGGGTAGGTTTTGCCTCAGTGGCGGTCAATGACAATTTCCTGCACTGCCTGTTTGTCGATCCCCATTATCAGGGTCAGGGGGCAGGTAAGGCCTTGCTCGAACATGTTCAGCAAACGTTTACCAGCACCGGTGCATTGAAATGTCTGGTGAAGAACAGTCGTGCCGTGGAATTTTACCAGCGCCAGGGGTGGCATATTGAAGCGACGGGAGAGTCGCCGGACGGCGAGTATTATCTGATGCACTACAGGCTGCCCGGTTAGGGCAGCCTGTTGATTTTAGACCGCGCGGAACGCGATTTCGCTTGGGATAACGTCACCCTGCCAGTAGAGCTGCGCCGCAACGCGCCCCGCCAGCTGGCGATACATATCCGCAAACTCGCTAGCCGGACGGCTCACGACCGTTGGCTTGCCGCTGTCGAGATCCTCACGCAGCGTGATGTGTAACGGCATCTGTCCCAGCAGTTGAGTGTGATACTGTTCAGCCAGTTTTTCTGCGCCACCGGTCCCGAAGATAGGCTCATGATGCCCGCAGTTGCTGCAGATGTGCATGCTCATGTTCTCAACGATACCCAGCACCGGCACTTCCACTTTCTCGAACATCACGATGCCTTTTTTAGCATCGATAAGCGCGATGTCCTGCGGTGTGGTCACCACAACCGCCCCGGTGACCGGGATGTTCTGCGCCAGAGTCAACTGAATGTCCCCGGTACCCGGCGGCATATCCAGGACCAGGTAATCCAGATCCGGCCACATGGTCTCTTGTAACATCTGCATCAGAGCTTTACTGGCCATCGGACCGCGCCACACCATGGCGTTGTCGTCGGTTACCAGGTAACCGATAGAGTTTGTTGCCAGCCCGTGCGCCATGATCGGCGCCATATGGGTGCCATCCGGCGACGTTGGACGCTGGTTTTCTGCTCCCAGCATGTTCGGGATCGATGGGCCATAAATGTCCGCATCCAGGATGCCCACTTTTGCCCCTTCTGCGGCCAGCGCCAGCGCCAGGTTTACCGCGGTAGAGGATTTCCCCACCCCGCCCTTGCCGGAACTAACCGCAATGATATTTTTCACGCCGTTCACGCCCGGATGGTTTTTCACGCGCTTGAGGGTGGCGATGCTGTGCGACAACTTCCAGTCAATCGCTTTTGCGCCAGTAATGCGCAGCAGCTCAGAGCTGGTCTGCTCTTTCAGCGTTTCGAAAGCGCTGCGCCAGATAAACGGCATTTGCAGCTCAATGTGCAGTGTCTCATCCAGCCACGCTACATGGTGCAGCGCTTTCAGCGTGGTGAGATTGTGTTTCAGGGTTGGATGCTGAAAATTTGCCAGCGTCCCGGCGACCATTGCTCGTAAGGCTTCCGGTGATTTGGCCTGGGATTGAGAACTCATCCCGACTCCTTTGTTGTAGTTCTGAAATAGCATGCGTAGAGCCTAAGTTTACCCTACAGGCCACAATTATTCATTTATGGATTGATGCCCTTATTTCTTGGCGTAGTTATTCCCTTTCGGGTAACATCAAACCCCCTTTTCACAGTTAAAAGAAGTAATGCTTACTATGACTCAAGTCGCGAAAAAAATTCTGGTAACGTGCGCACTGCCGTACGCCAACGGCTCCATCCACCTCGGCCACATGCTGGAGCATATCCAGGCTGATGTCTGGGTCCGTTACCAGCGAATGCGCGGCCACGAAGTCAACTTCATCTGTGCAGACGATGCCCACGGCACGCCAATTATGCTGAAAGCGCAGCAGCTTGGCGTCAGCCCGGAGCAGATGATCGGGGAGATGAGTCAGGAACACCAGACCGACTTCGCCGGTTTCGATATCAGCTATGACAACTACCACTCGACGCACAGCGACGAGAACCGCGAGCTGTCAGAACTTATCTATACCCGTCTGAAAGAGAACGGTTTTATTAAAAACCGCACCATTTCTCAGCTCTACGATCCGGAAAAAGGCATGTTCCTGCCAGACCGTTTCGTGAAAGGCACCTGCCCGAAATGCAAATCGCCGGATCAGTATGGTGATAACTGCGAAGTGTGCGGCGCGACCTACAGCCCGACCGAGCTTATCGAGCCGAAATCCGTAGTGTCTGGCGCAACGCCTGTCATGCGCGACTCTGAGCACTTCTTCTTTGACCTGCCGTCCTTTAGCGAAATGCTGCAGGCGTGGACCCGCAGCGGCGCGCTGCAGGAGCAAGTGGCGAACAAGATGCAGGAGTGGTTCGAGTCTGGTCTGCAGCAGTGGGATATCTCCCGCGATGCGCCGTACTTTGGCTTTGAGATCCCGAACGCGCCGGGCAAATATTTCTACGTCTGGCTGGATGCGCCAATTGGCTACATGGGCTCCTTCAAGAACCTGTGCGACAAGCGCGGCGACACCACCAGCTTTGAGGAATACTGGAAGAAAGATTCCACCGCCGAGCTCTACCACTTTATCGGCAAAGATATCGTTTACTTCCACAGCCTGTTCTGGCCAGCGATGCTGGAAGGCAGCAACTTCCGCAAGCCAACCAACCTGTTCGTGCACGGCTATGTGACGGTGAACGGCGCGAAGATGTCTAAATCCCGCGGCACCTTTATTAAAGCCAGCACCTGGCTGAACCACTTCGACGCGGACAGCCTGCGCTACTACTACACCGCGAAGCTCTCTTCTCGCATCGACGATATCGACCTGAACCTCGAAGATTTCGTCCAGCGCGTTAACGCGGACATCGTTAACAAGGTGGTGAACCTGGCCTCCCGTAACGCGGGCTTCATTGCTAAGCGTTTCGACGGCGTGCTCTCTGCCGAACTGGCCGATCCTGCGATGTACAAAACCTTCACCGACGCCGCCGCTGCGATTGGCGAGGCCTGGGAAAGCCGTGAATTCGGTAAAGCCATTCGCGAAATCATGGCGCTGGCTGACGTGGCGAACCGCTACGTTGACGAGCAGGCACCGTGGGTTGTCGCTAAACAGGAAGGCCGCGATGCGGACCTGCAGGCTATCTGCACCATGGGCCTGAATATGTTCCGCGTGCTGATGACCTGGCTGAAGCCGGTTCTGCCGCAGCTCTCTGCGCGTGCTGAAGCATTCCTGAACACCGAGCTGACCTGGGATGCCATCCAGCAGCCGCTGCTCGGCCACAAGGTGAACACCTTCAAGGCGCTCTATAACCGCATCGAAATGAAGCAGGTTGAAGCCCTGGTCGACGCCTCTAAAGAAGAGGTGAAGGCTGCCGCTGCGCCGGTAACCGGCCCGCTGGCAGACGATCCGATTCAGGAGACCATCACCTTTGATGATTTCGCCAAAGTCGACCTGCGCGTCGCGCTGATTGAAAACGCGGAATTCGTCGACGGCTCCGACAAGCTGCTGCGTCTGACGCTGGATCTGGGCGGCGAGAAACGTAACGTCTTCTCCGGCATCCGCTCTGCCTATCCAGACCCGCAGGTGCTGATTGGTCGCCTGACGGTGATGGTGGCTAACCTTGCGCCACGCAAAATGCGCTTCGGCATCTCTGAAGGTATGGTGATGGCCGCAGGTCCTGGCGGGAAAGATATCTTCCTGTTAAGCCCTGACGACGGCGCGAAGCCGGGTCAGCAGGTGAAATAACCCCCTCCCCTTAAAGCGCTGCAGTGGCAGCGCTTTTTTTATAAATTCCGAAATCAAATCCCTTCACCACATTCCCGCTTTGGATATCACGATGACCTGTTAGCATCGTCGCGAAAAAGTATCTGCTTTAACAAAAGGGAATTTGATGACAGTAAACCGCCTCACCACCGCGCTGGCCGTGGTCTTGCTCGCCGCCACGGCTGTGGGCTGCGATAGCACAAGCGAAAACAGCCGCACCTTTACCAACGGTGCAAAAGAGAGTGAGATCACCTTCACTTATTACTATGAAGGGGACACCATCACTCGCCAGGATACCCGGAGTAAAATCACCTACCGATCGATGGGTGCCGCGGATGAAGCGCAGGCGCGCCAGTCCATTGAGACCATGGTGACCCATTATGCCGGGGTGAAAGGCGCCAAATACAGTGCAGAGTATCAGCCCGACGCCGTACTGCTACGCGTCTCGGTAAACTTTAGCGAGGTCAGCGACCGCGATCTGTGCAGATTACAGGGTAAAGAGGCCGACTGTGAAAAACCGAGCCTTTCAATGGCTGAATCGGCAGAACATCGGCTTGCGCAGGGATTTGTCGAGGTGAAATGAGTACGCGCCCCCGCAGAACGTAGCTGCCGGGGCGGTCACTGGCGTCAGGCTTTGGCGTGCACCCGGTTGGTCAGGCCGCGCAGGAAGTAACGCAAAAACTGATCGCCGCACTCACGGTAGTTCTTGTGGTCCGGCGCGCGCATCATGGCCGTGATTTCCGGCATAGAGACGCGAAACTTCTGCTCGGTCATGATCGCCAGAATATCGTCTGTTTTCAGGGAGAAGGCGATGCGCAGCTTCTTTAGCACCGTGTTATTGTTAACACGACGCTCAAGCGCCAGCTCAGGCGCGGATTCATCTTTGCCACGCTTATCGTAGATCAGCCCGTTCAGGAAGCCAGACAGAATAATGTCCGGACAACGGACAAAACCCTCTTCGTCCTCTTTGGTCATCCAGGTGTCGAAACCGGCAGAGGTGGACTCCATCTCGGAGAGCGCAAGAATGCGCACCATATCGTTATTGTTCGCTTTCAGGGTGTAGCGCAGGCTACGAAGAATGTCATTACTAAGCATGAGTGCCTTTAACTGTCGATGATGCAATGGCGCGCAGTGTAGCAGTTTTACAGCCCAATCGCCTCTTTCAAACTCTTCAGATAGCGGCGGCTCACCGGCACCGTCTGCCCGGATTTTAAGACCAGCTCCGCCTGACCGTTCTCCTCCAGCCGGATCTCTTCCAGGTGGGCCATGTTAACCAGGTATTGTCGATGGCAGCGCAACAGCGGCGTGCGGCTCTCCAGGGTTCGTAGCGTCAGCTCGGTAAAACCCTCTTTGCCTTCATGGCTGGTCACGAATACCCCGCTCATTCGACTGCTGACAAAGGCCACGTCATCCATCTGCAGCAGATAAATACGGCTATGGCCCGAACAGGGAATGAACTTCAGGGGCTGCTGATTTTCCGCCAGCAGCGAAACATCCTGCACGCTACGCTCTTGCCGTAAGCGGTTAAGGGTCTTTTCCAGCCGCTTCTCTTCGATGGGCTTCAGCAGATAATCAAACGCATGTTCTTCAAAGGCTTTTACCGCGTACTCATCGTAGGCGGTCAGAAAAACGATATAGGGCCGGTGCGCCGGATCGAGCATTCCCACCATCTCCAGCCCGCTGATGCGTGGCATCTGAATGTCCAGAAACAGCACATCCGGACGCAGCGTATGGACGGCCCCGATAGCTTCGATGGCGTTGGCGCACTCCCCCACCACCTCGATATCACGCTGTTCCTGCAGGAGCACCCGCAGGTTTTCCCTCGCCAGAGGTTCATCATCAACTATCAGCACGTTCAGCATGTGCGTTCCTCCAGGGGCAGACGTAAGGTAATACGGGTAAAGCAATCCGGTTCACAGGCCACGGTAATGCCGCAGCTATCGCCGAAATGGGCACGCAATCGTTTATCGACCAGCCCCATGCCCAGTCCGGTGGATCCGGGTTTTGCGGTATACAAGCCGGCGTTATCTTCAATATCAAGCACCAGATGGTGATTAAACTGGCTGGCGGTAATGGAGATCTCACCGGTGCCCAACAGCTGGGAAGTGCCATGCTTGATGGCATTCTCGACCAGCGGCTGCAAGGTAAAAGCAGGCAGCTGTTGCCATGAGAGCTTCTCCGGCACGTTCAGCGTCACCTGTAAACGCGCCTGGAAGCGCGCCTTTTCAATTTGCAGATAGGCATTCACATGCTCTATTTCATCTGCCAGGGTGACAATCTCTGACGGCCGCTTCAGGTTCTTACGGAAGAAGGTCGATAAAAATTGCACCAGCTGCGTGGCCTGATCGCTATCACGGCGGATCACCGCCTTAAGCGTATTCAGGGCATTGAATAGAAAGTGCGGATTCACCTGAGCATGCAGCAGCTTAATCTCCGACTGCGTCAGTAACGCTTTTTGTCGCTCATACTGTCCGGCCAGAATTTGCGCCGAGAGCAGCTGGGCAATCCCCTCCCCCAGCGTGCGGTTGATGGAGCTAAAGAGTCGGTTTTTGGCTTCATAGAGCTTGATGGTGCCCATGACCCGCTGGTTCTCTCCCCGCAGCGGGATCACCAGCGTTGACCCTAGCTTGCACTGGGGATGCAGCGAACAGCGGTACGGCACTTCGTTACCGTCTGCGTAGACTACCTCACCGGTCTCGATGGCGCGAAGCGTATAGCTGGACGAAATCGGTCTGCCCGGCTGGTGATGGTCGTCTCCGATACCGGTAAAGGCCAGCAACTTCTCACGATCGGTGATGGCTACCGCGCTGATGTCCAGCTCCTGATGCAGAACCAGCGCCACTTTCATGCTGTTCTCTTCGTTGAATCCCTGGCGCAAAATCCCCTCTGTCGAGGCCGCGACTTTCAGGGCGGTGGCGGAAAATGCCGAGGTATACTTTTCAAACATGGCCCGCTTATCGAGCAAGATACGCATAAACAGCGCGGCACCGACGGTGTTCGTGACCATCATCGGTGCCGCGATGCTGCTCACCAGATGCAGAGCGCTGTCATAGGGGCGGGCAATTAGCAGGATGATCAACATTTGCACCAGTTCGGCCACAAAGGTGATGGCGCCCGCAGTCAAGGGGCTGAAAACTTTGTCCGGACGGCCACGCTTAATCATGTAGCTGTGCACCAGCCCACCCAGCAGCCCCTCAACGATGGTGGAGATCATGCAGCTTAGCGCCGTCATGCCGCCCATGGAGTAGCGGTGCAGCCCACCGGTCAACCCCACCAACCCACCTACAACCGGGCCGCCCAGCAGCCCGCCCATGACCGCGCCAATGGCGCGCGTATTGGCAATGGAGTCTTCAATATGCAGGCCGAACCAGGTGCCGAGAATACAGAAAATAGAGAATACGACGTAGCAGAGGAGTTTATGCGGCAGACGCACGGTGACCTGCATCAGGGGGATAAAGAGGCGCGTTTTGCTCATCAGCCAGGCAATGACCAGGAACACGCACATCTGCTGAAGCAGCAACAACACCAGATTGAATTCGTACATACTTGAAAACCGCAAACCCTAAAAGCGCGTAACATACACCCATAAGCGTTAACTTTCTTTGTAGCAATACTTAATAAACCTCGTTTCGTGGCTGACATCACACCTTTTGCTGAACATATTCTGATCTTCGTATTGTTTGTGCAAAAAAAGGACAATTCTTCCTGGTTCGCGAAACTCGGTCTACAGTTAAGCTGGGAATGCGCAAGCCAGGGGGCTCAGATGGCGCTTTACACGATAGGGGAAGTGGCACTTCTTTGTGACATCAATCCCGTTACGTTACGGGCCTGGCAGCGTCGCTACGGATTACTGAAACCGCAGCGAACCGACGGCGGGCATCGGCTGTTTAACGATGCGGATATCGATCGGATCCGCGAAATTAAAGGCTGGATTGATAACGGCGTGCAGGTCAGCAAGGTGAAAACCCTGCTGAGCGAGCAGAATAATACTGAACAGGACATCTGGCGCGAACAGCAGGAAGTGTTGCTACGCTATTTGCAGTCTGGCCATCTCAACCGCCTGCGTCTCTGGCTTAAGGAACGGGGCAGTGACTATCCCGCTCAGACGTTAATTGCCCACCTTTTCATCCCCCTTCGCCGACGTCTGCAATCCCAACAACCAACCCTTCAGGCGTTACTGAGTGCCCTGGATGGCGTGCTGATTAATTACATCTGCATCTGTCTGGCGACGGCGCGTAAGAAAAACAGCAAAGACGCGCTCGTCATTGGCTGGAACGTGCATGATACGACCCGTCTGTGGCTGGAAGCCTGGATCGCCGCCCAGCAGGGGTGGCGCGTCGATGTGCTGGCTCATTCGCTCGGCCAGTTGCGCCCGGAGCTGTTCGACGGCCAGACGCTGCTGGTGTGGTGCGGTGAGTCCCCCACCGAAGCACAGCAGCAGCAACTAACCCAGTGGCAAGAGCACGGATATCCGGTCTTCTCCCTTAATGGCAATTAATGGTTCATTAACAGCCGTGCTTCGCCGTATAATCGCTCTGTTAACAAAAGGAGCACAAGATGAAAGCAACCAAAGTGGCGGTAATCACCCTGTTCGCACTGATGGCCGTAAGCGGTATTGGCGGTGTGATGCTGGCTGGCTATTCCTTTATTGTTCGCGGCGGTGTCGGCTGATCCAGCCTGCCAGCCGTTCAAAGGCGCGGTCTACCACAATGGCCGCCAGCGCCACCAGAGTCGCCCCCTGAATGATATAAGCCGTATTGAATCCGCTTAAGCCGATAATAATCGGCGTTCCCAGTGTGTTCGCCCCCACCGTCGACGCGATAGCCGCCGTACCAATATTGATGATCACCGAGGTGCGGATACCGGCCAGCATCACCGGCGCCGCCAGCGGCAGCTCAATACTGCGCAGTCGCTGCCAGCCGCTCATCCCCATCCCTTCCGCTACGCTGATGGCCGAGGCGGGCACTGCCGCGAGCCCTGCCAGCGTCGCCTGTAAAATCGGCAACACGCCGTAGAGAATCAGGGCGATAATCGCCGGCTGTTGCCCAAATCCCATCACGGGCACCGCAATGGCCAGTACCGCCACCGGCGGGAACGTCTGCCCGATAGCAGCCAGCGTTTCAATTAATGGGCGAAACTCCGCCCCTGCCGGGCGCGTCACCGCAATGCCTGCCCCCACGCCAATCGCCACCGCAATCAGGCTCGATATCCCCACCAGCCAGAAGTGCGCCAGCGTCAGGCTCAGAAAGCTCTCTTGCTGATAAACCGGACGAGGTAGTTCAGGAAACAGAGCGCTGAAAAGGGGCGCACTGTGGGGCATGAGCAGCAGCAGCGCCACGAAGAGCAGCACCAGCCACAGCAGCGGGTCACGCATCCACTTCATGCGCGGCCTCCCCGTTCAGCAGATCGCGAAAATGCAGCGTGCCGCAAGGCTGACCCTGGGCGTTGACGACCGGCAACCGCTCGCAGCGGCCAGTGACAAACGCCGACAGGGCATCGCGCAGGCTCATGCTGTCGTGTAAGGGCTCACCCGCCTCAGGGGTCATCTCCCGACGCATCGACTCACCCACCGTTCGCAGGGAGAGCAACCGCACCCCCAGCTCGCTGTGGCCAAAGAACTCACGTACAAAGGGGGTGGCGGGCTGTGTTAACAGCTCCAGCGGCGAGCCTTGCTGCACGACTCTGCCGTTATCCATCAGCACCAGTCTGTCCGCCAGCCTCAAGGCCTCGTCAATATCGTGGGTCACCAGAACAATGGTGCGCCCCAGAATGCGGTGAATACGGGTCATCTCCAGCTGTAATGCGCTGCGTGTGACCGGATCCAGCGCCCCGAAGGGTTCATCCATTAATAGCACTTCTGGGTTAGCAGCCAGCGCCCGGGCAACCCCTACGCGCTGCTGCTGCCCGCCAGAAAGCTGATGCGGATAGCGTTCCCGCAGGGAGGGATCCAGACCCAGCAGCGCCATCAGCTCATCGACGCGGTCGTCGATCTGTTGTTTCGACCACTTTTGCAACTGCGGCACGGTGGCAATATTGCGCGCGACCGTCCAGTGGGGGAACAGCCCGATGGATTGAATGGCGTACCCCATACGCCGACGCAGCTCCAGCACCGGCAGGCTGCGGATCTCTTGCCCGGCGAAGCAGATGCGGCCGCTGTCATGTTCCACCAGCCGATTGATCATTTTCAGGGTGGTGGACTTCCCCGATCCGGAGGTGCCAATCAGCACTGAAAACGCCCCCTCCTCACAGGTGAGGTTCAGGTCGCTGACCGCCGGCTGACCGGCGAATACTTTATTTACATCCTGGAATTCAATCATCGCGACTCCCTTTCAGTAGCGCTATCCACAGGGCGAAGAGAGCGTCAATGACGACTGCCAGCGCAATGACCGGCACCACACCCAACAGCACAAGGTCGAGGGCACTACTCAGCAGCCCCTGGAACACCAGTGCACCAAACCCGCCGGCTCCAATCAGCGCGGCAATCACCGCCATCCCGACCGTCTGTACCGCTACCACCCGTAATGCGCGTAGCAGCACCGGTAGCGCAAGGGGAAGCTGGATCTGCCAGAAGCGCTGACGGGCGTTCATGCCCATCGCATCAGCACTTTCCAGTACGTCGGCAGGCACATGGCTTAACCCCGCCACCATCCCGCGCGCCAGCGGCAGCAAGGCGTAGAGCACCAGGGCAATCAGCGCCGGGGTTAGCCCTGTCCCGGCGATACCCAGCGTCGAGAGCCACGGAAAGGCTTTGGTCAGCCCGGCCAGCGGCGCGATCAGCAGGCCAAACAGGGCCACGGAAGGGATAGTCTGGATAACATTCAACACCGCAAACACCGGCCCCTGGCGGGTGGGATGGCGATAACACCACATCCCCAGCGGCACGCCAATGACCAGCGCCGGGGCGAGAGTGCCCAGCAATAGCGTTAGATGCTGCGCCAGCGCGTTATCAAACACCTCCTGCCGATTGGCGTACTCCTTTAGCAACGATAAGCTATTCAGCTCACCGCTAAAGAGCAGGGCTAACGGCAGGATCCAGATTTGCGCATGCAGCAGCCAGCGCCAGACGGGCTGAGTCGAGAGACGACGAATAGCATCGCTGCAGGCCAGCAAGCACAAGGCCAGCCAGAGCCACAGGCCGCTACCAACCGACGTACGAGCCAGCGGGCTCTCTGCCGTTACCAGGTGCGTGGCCGCCTGCCCTGCGCTCCAGAAAAGCACAATAAACAGCAGCTCGCATACCAGTAGCGTCAGCATCAGCGCCAGTCGGCCACGCGCCAGCGATAGCCCCGCCAGCAGGCAGAGCGGCGCCAGAAGCAGCCAGGGGGAAAAAGACCAGATTTGCCAGAGCGCACGCCCCTCTCCGGAAACCAGCCGGTTTGGGGCGAAATTGACGAAAGGCAGCGCGGCTGCCGCCACAGCCAGAATGGCCAGCAGCAACAGCACGCGGTTATGACAGGTTATCGGCACAGCAAAGTCCTGTTGCGGTGGGCTATTTCACCAGCCCTTTCGACTTAAGATAATCTGCCGCCACTTTTTTGGCATCCAGCCCCTCTACCGCAATGCTGGCATTCAGCTGCTGTAAGGTTTTCTCATCCAGGCTTTCAAAGACGGGCTTCAGCCATTCGCCGAGCTGCGGATAGGCCTTCAGCACCGCTTCCCGCACCACGGGTGCAGGCGCATAAATAGGCTGAACCCCCTTCGGATCGGTAAGGGTCTGTAGACCCAGCGCCGCGACCGGGCCGTCGGTGCCGTAGGCCATAGCCGCGTTCACCCCGGAAGTTTGCTGCGCCGCCGCTTTAATGGTCACAGCCGTATCGCCACCGGCCAGCGACAATAGCTGGCTCTGGTCGAGCTTGAAGCCGTAAGTTTTTTCAAACGCGGGTAACGCATCCGCACGTTCGATAAATTCTGCCGACGCGGCCAGTTTGAATTCGCCTTTCTCTTTCAGATAGCGGCTAAGATCCTCAAGCGTCGTCAGTTTGCCCTTTTCCGCCACGTCTTTACGCACCGCGATGGTCCAGGTGTTATTGGCCGGGGCCGGGGTTAACCACATCAGCTTGTTCTGTTCGGCGTCGAGTTTTTTAACTTTTTCGTAGCCCTGGCTGGCATTCTTCCATGCGGCATCGTTTTCATCTTTGAAGAAAAACGCCCCGTTGCCGGTATATTCCGGGTAGATATCCAGCTCGCCGGACGTGATGGCACCGCGCACCACCGGGGTGGTGCCAAGCTGAACTTTATTGACTGTTTTTACGCCGTGACTTTCGAGCACCTGCAAAATGATATTGCCGAGCAGCGCCCCCTCAGTATCAATTTTAGAGCCCACTTTCACAGGCTCCGCGGCCTGTAGCGGTAAACTCAACGCCGCCAAAAGTGCCGCTGAGCCTAAAATCCCCTTCGAAATCGTCATACCTCATTCCTCATTTTTTTATCGCCCTTTTCAGAGGCTTGAGTGAAAAGCGTAGTTTAAAATGGCGAAATTAACCGCCAAATTACGTTATTTGCATCGCGTGAGAGACATCCCCCGCATGGCAGGGGATGTCTGGAGGAGGGGTTACAGCAGTTCGAACTCGCCTTTGTTTACCCGCGCAGAGTCCTGGCCAATAAAGACGTTGAATTTGCCCGGTTCAGCATCGTACTTCATGCGCTGATTCCAGAACTTAAGCGCCTCGATATCGATCGGGAAGTTAACGGTTTTGGTCTCGCCCGGCTTCAGGCTAATCTTCTCAAACCCACGCAGTTGTTTAACCGGGCGGCTGGTTGAGGCGGTAACGTCCTGAATGTACATCTGCAGCACGGTCGCACCTTCACGTTTACCGCTGTTGGTTACCTGCACGCTGGCGGTGACCTTGCCGTCACGGGCCATCGACGGGGAAGACATTTTCACCTCAGAGACGCTAAATGTGGTGTAGCTCAGGCCATAGCCAAAGGGATAAAGCGGGCCATTGGCTTCGTCGAAGTAGCGTGAGGTGTATTTGTTTGGCTTATCCGCGTTGTACGGACGGCCGGTGTTGAGGTGGCTGTAGTAAACCGGGATCTGTCCAACCGAACGCGGGAAGGACATCGGCAGCTTACCGGACGGGTTGTAATCGCCAAACAGCACATCGGCAATGGCGTTCCCGCCCTCGGTGCCGGCGAACCAGGTTTCCAGAATGGCGTCCGCCTGCTGATCCTCTTTTACCAGCGCCAGCGGACGGCCATTCATTAGCACCAGCACCAGCGGTTTGCCGGTGGCCTTCAGCGCAGCAATCAGGTCACGCTGACTTTGCGGCAGGGTGATGTCAGTCCGGCTGGAGGCCTCATGGGCCATGCCCTGCGCTTCACCCACCACGGCAACGATGACGTCAGACTGCTTCGCGGTATTCACCGCTTCGTCGATCATCTCTTTTGGCGAACGCGGATCGACCTTCACCGCCTCTTCATACTGATTGAGGAAGGTGACGATGCCCTGATCGTTAGTCACGTTGGCACCTTTGGCATACTTCACGGTGGCGTTGTCGCCCAGCGCATTTTTGATACCCGTCAGCACGGTGACCGACTGGTCCGCCACCCCGGCTGCCGACCAGCTCCCCATCACGTCGCGCTTGCTGTCGGCCAGCGGCCCGATCACCGCCACGGTGCCCGATTTGGCGAGCGGCAGCGTATTGAGACGGTTTTTCAGCAGCACCAGACTTTCGCGGGCGACTTCACGGGCTTCTTTGCGGTGCAGGCGGCTTTCGGCGTTCGTGTCTACCGGATCAGACTCTTTCGGCCCCAGGTGGCTGTACGGATCGTTAAACAGCCCCATGTCATATTTCACATTCAAAACGTGACGGGTCGCGTCGTCCAGCTCCACCATGGTGACCTTGCCCGATTTGACCAGCCCCGGCAGATATTTGCTGTAATACTCGTCGCTCATGCTCATGTTAATGCCAGACTTCAGGGCGACGCGCACAGCATCTTCAGGATCGGAGGCGGTGCCGTGCTTGATCAGCTCCTTAATGGCCCCGTGATCGGAAACGGTGATGCCCTTGAAGCCCCACTCGTCACGCAGAACCTCTTTCAGCAGCCAGGCATCCGAGGTCGCCGGGGTCCCGTTCAGGGAGTTCAGGGCGACCATTACCGCGCCGCTGCCCGCGTCCAGCCCCGCTTTGTGGGGCGGCATATAGTCGTTAAACAGACGCTGCGGGCTCATGTCGACGGTGTTGTACTCTTTACCACCCTCAACGGCGCCGTAGGCTGCGAAGTGCTTTACGCTGGTCATCACCGAATAGCGATCCGCCGGGCTTTTGCCCTGCATCGCTTCCACCATGGTTTTGCCCAGGGTGGCGGTAAGGTAGGTATCTTCCCCGAAGCCTTCCGAGGCGCGGCCCCAGCGCGGATCGCGAGAGACATCGACCATTGGCGCCCAGGTCATATTCAGGCCGTCGTCGGCTGCTTCATACGCCGAGACGCGCCCCACGGTTTTCACCGCATCGAGGTTAAATGAGGAGGCCAGACCCAGGCTAATCGGGAAGACGGTACGCTGGCCGTGCAGCACGTCATAGGCAAAGAACAATGGGATCTTCAGGCGACTCAACTCCATCACCTGGTCCTGCATCTTGCGGATGTCCTGGCGGGTGACGGTATTGAAAATCGCCCCAACCTGACTCTCTTTGATCATCTCACGGATGGCCTCTTTCGGGTTATCCGGGCCGACGCTGATAAGACGTAACTGACCAATTTTCTCATCGACCGTCATCTTCTTGAGCAGGTCGGTAACAAAGGCGTCACGCGCTTCCGGCGTCAGGGGATGATTGCCAAACAGCTCATCAGCCAGCGCGGGTTGCAGTGCCAGACTTACAGCGACACCTACAGAACATAGCCATTTCATGTCGTTTACTCTCTCATCAATAACCGCCGGATAATCGCGGCCAGACCGTGCGAAAAACGCAGTGTGCCATAAACCCTGCGCCGCTTGCAGGGTTTATTCTCTGATTTTTCTGGTGAATAGAGGTTCGTCTAAAGATTAATCGCGCTATGCTGTAGAGCACGAGTTTGCTTCATCACAAGGAGTGGAAATGTCTTCCGTCAACACGCACGATAACAACGCATTTATCAATGAATTGTCACGACTGGTGGGCGCGTCCCACCTGTTGACCGACGCGGCGAAGACCGCCCGCTATCGTAAAGGGTTCCGTTCCGGCCAGGGCGATGCGCTCGCGGTGGTATTCCCGGGAACCTTGCTGGAACTATGGCGCGTGCTCAGCCTCTGCGTTGAGGCCGATAAAATCATCCTGATGCAGGCAGCCAATACCGGCCTGACCGAAGGTTCTACCCCCAACGGTAACGACTACGACCGCGATATCGTGATCATCAGTACCCTGCGACTGGATAAGCTGCACCTGCTGGACAACGGCGAACAGGTTCTGGCCTATCCGGGCACCACCCTCTACTCACTGGAAAAAGCGCTTAAGCCACTGGGACGCGAGCCGCACTCGGTGATTGGCTCCTCCTGCATTGGGGCGTCGGTAGTTGGTGGTATCTGCAATAACTCCGGTGGCTCACTGGTGCAGCGCGGTCCTGCGTATACCGAGATGTCGCTCTTTGCGCGCATCGATGAAAACGGCAAGCTTCAACTGGTGAACCATCTCGGTATTGAACTGGGCGTTACGCCAGAGCAGATCCTTAGCAAGCTGGATGACGATCGGGTTAAAGATGAGGATGTGCTTCATGACGGGCGCCACGCGCACGATCATGATTACATCAGCCGCGTGCGCGAGATTGATGCCGATACGCCGGCACGGTATAACGCCGACCCGGATCGACTGTTTGAATCCTCCGGCTGTGCGGGCAAACTGGCGGTCTTTGCCGTGCGCCTGGACACCTTTGAAGCCGAGAAAAATCAGCAGGTGTTCTATATTGGCACCAACCAGCCGGAGGTCCTGACCACCCTTCGCCGTCATATCCTTGGCGAGTTCTCTCATCTGCCGGTGGCGGGTGAGTATATGCACCGGGACATTTACGATATTGCTGAGCGTTACGGCAAAGATACGTTCCTGATGATCGACAAACTCGGTACCGACAAGATGCCCTTCTTCTTTACTATGAAGGGGCGTACCGATGCGATGCTGGAGAAAGTCTCGCTCTTTAAACCGCACTTTACCGACCGGTTTATGCAGAAACTGGGCAACGCCTTCCCGGCACACCTGCCCCCACGTATGAAGAGCTGGCGCGATAAGTACGAGCATCACCTGCTACTGAAGATGGCGGGCGACGGTATTGCCGAAGCGCAAAGCTGGTTAAGCGAATATTTCAAAACCGCCGACGGGGATTTCTTCGCCTGTACCCCGGAAGAAGGCAGCAAAGCTTTCTTGCACCGTTTCGCCGCCGCCGGCGCGGCTATCCGTTATCAGGCGGTTCATGCCGATGAAGTTGAAGATATCCTTGCGCTGGATATCGCCCTGCGCCGCAATGATACCGAGTGGTTTGAACAGCTTCCGCCGGAGATCGATAGCCAGCTGGTGCATAAGCTCTATTACGGCCACTTTATGTGTTATGTCTTCCACCAGGACTATATCGTCAAAAAAGGGGTGGATGCCCATGCGTTGAAGGAGCAAATGCTGGCGCTATTGCAGGCGCGCGGGGCGCAATATCCTGCGGAGCATAATGTTGGCCACCTCTACGAAGCGCCAGAAGCATTAAAGCAGTTTTATCGCGCAAATGACCCCACCAACAGTATGAACCCCGGCATTGGTAAAACCACTAAGCACAAAAACTGGGCTGAAGGGGCTAATCCAGCGGGTGATACTTTGCAAACGACGAAATAGACCAGAAAGGGTCGCAGAAGCATTTGTTAAGCGACATGCAGCAGGACTAAAGTAGCATCACTGTGCCAGAGAAACGTTTCTCTGGCTTTTTGATGAGGAATGGGCAGACCATGTCGGCTGTAGAAATGTTAACCGAAACGGAAGTTGTGGTACGCGATGTGCTGCCCGACGATGCGCATGCCATTGCGGCAATTTACGCCTGGCATGTCCTCAATGGGCGGGCTTCGTTTGAAGAGGTTCCCCCGACGGTAGAAGAGATGCGTCAACGCATCAAGAGCGTGACCGGAGAGGGATTACCCTGGCTGGTTGCCCTCTATCGCGGCATCCTGGTGGGCTACTGCTATGCGACGCTATACCGTCCCCGCTCCGCCTATCGCTACACCCTTGAAGAGTCGATCTACGTTGACGCCAGCACGCCGGGACGGGGTTTTGGCAGCGCCCTGCTCAGCGCGTTGATTGCACGCAGCGAACAGGGGCCGTGGCGGCAGATGATCGCCATCATCGGCGATGGGCCGAATAACACCGGCTCGTTGCGCCTGCATAAAAAGCACGGATTTGAAGTGGCCGGACAGCTCAGGAGCGTGGGTTACAAGAAAGGGGACTGGCGCGATACCCTGATTTTGCAGCGTCCACTCAACGACGGTGACTGGACGCTGCCGGAGTAATTAGTCGTTCTGGGCGGTCTGTTCGCCGGCGAGAGTACCCGCCGCCGCCATCTGGGCCGCTTTTTGCTTTTTATAGCTCAGCGCCGCCGCCGGAACCGGCATCACTTTCCCCGTCTCAATCCAGGTACGCAGACGGCTGGCATCCGCGAAGTGGGTGTATTTGCCGAAAGCATCCATCACCACCAGCGCCACCGGTTTACCCTTGATCACCGTACGCATCACCAGGCAGTGGCCTGCGGCGTTGGTAAAGCCGGTTTTGGTCAACTGAATATTCCAGTTATCCCGGTAGACCAGATGGTTAGTATTGCGGAACGGCAAGGTATAAGCCGGGTTCGCAAAAGTCGCCATCTCTTCTCGGGTAGTGCTCAACTGGCCAATCAGCGGATACTGTTTGCTGGCAATCAACATTTTGGTCAGATCCTGCGCGGTCGAGACGTTATGGATCGACAGGCCTGTCGGCTCTACGAAGCGGGTATGGGTCATGCCCAGCGCTTTCGCCTTAGCGTTCATGGCCTTGATAAAGGCGTTATAGCCGCCCGGGTAGTGGTGAGCCAGGCTCGCCGCCGCGCGGTTTTCCGAGGACATCAGTGCCAGCAATAGCATATTTTTACGGCTGATTTCGCTGTTCAGGCGCACGCGGGAGTAAATCCCTTTCATTTCAGGCGTCTGGCTGATATCGACTTTTAGTTTCTCATCCAGCGGCAGTCGTGCGTCCAGCACGACCATCGCGGTCATTAATTTGGTGATGGAAGCGATCGGGCGCACCAGATTTGGGTGGCTGGCGTAGATCACCTTATTGGTGTTCAGATCGACGATCATCGCGCTACCGGAGGCAATTTCCGGCTGGGCTGCCGTCGTCACGGCGGCGGTTTTCGCGAGGGCCGGTGTCGCAACAGGTACGGTCAGCAACAGGGCAAGGCTCAGTATAGAAACGCGGAATTTCAGCATGGGGAGACTTCAGATAATTATTCACGCACGTGATAACGTACACCGCCGATGAAGTGAGGCATCACCGGCTGGCAAACGTCATCATAGCCGCCCGGATGCCTGGCTGCCAGAAGATAATCGTGAACAGATGCTGCATTGCTGGCTATTACGCCAGCAATGCAGTGCATTCAGAACAGGCGATACCCATAACCCCAGAGAATAACAGTCAGCGCCAGCAGCGCTTCCAGCACCAGCACGCCGATAGCCAGCGTCGAGCTGGAGAAACTGAGCCCCTCCTCTTTATTGATATTGAGGAAGGTGGGAATGCCGACATACAGCAAATAGCCGGTATAGAACAGCGCAACGGTGCCCACCAGCGCACAGAGCCAGACCAGCGGGTAAATCGCCACAATGCCGCTTAAAAATAGCGGAGTAGCAACATAGCCGGCGAAGATCATACAGAGCGTGAGGGAGGGACGCTGCGGGTGGTTGCGCGCCATCCAGTAAATCACGCGCCCCATGATCGCCACACCGGCCAGCATCATGCCGTAAAAGATCACCGCAAGCGCCAGGCCGGTCATCCAGGAGAGTTGTATAACTGTGCCATCACCAAAATCCCAGCCAATCTGCGTGGTGCCAATAAACGCGCAAATGACGGGGATCGCCGCCATCAGCAACACATGATGGGTATAGTGATGACTGACGGTTTCGTTTTCACTTCTGATAACGTGCATTTCACGGTCGGGATGGGAAAAAAGTCCCCAGACATGGTTCATAACGCCCCCTTGTTGTCGGCCCGTACAGCGATACTTAAGTATAATCCAGGCATCAGATTATTTTGTGTACAGCATAAAAAATGCCGTTATGGCCAGAGAGGAACTACGCTTATCTTATGGATATCAATGCACTGATAGAACAATACGGATACGCCGCGTTAGTGATAGGCAGCGTGGCAGAAGGGGAAACCATTACGCTTCTGGGCGGCGTGGCCGCGCACCAGGGCCTGTTGAAATTCCCGCTGGTGGTAGCTGCCGTGGCGCTGGGGGGGATGATCGGCGATCAACTGCTCTATTTTCTTGGCGTCCGCTTTGGCCCCGCGCTGTTACGGCGCTTCTCTCGCCATCAGAAAAAAATCCAGCGGGCGCAAAAACTGATTCAGCGCCACCCTTACCTGTTTGTCATCGGCACCCGCTTTATGTATGGCTTTCGCATTATCGGCCCGCTGCTCATCGGGGCCAGCCGTCTTCCGCCCAAAATCTTCCTGCCGCTAAATATCCTCGGCGCCATTGTTTGGGCGCTGATCTTCTCCACCCTGGGTTACGCGGGTGGAGAAGTGATAGGCCCGTGGCTGCATAGCCTTGACCAGCACCTGCGCCACTGGGTATGGCTGATTGGCGTGCTGGTGCTGGTGGTGCTGATACGCCTGTGGTTAAAGCGCCGTGAGAATAAGCGCGATTAACCCCGGCTACGACTGGGGCTTGAACTGCGGATTGGCCAGCATAAAGCCCCCATCAACGATAAACGACTGGCCGGTGGTGTAACTGGCATCGCTATCGCATAGCCAGGCGACCAGACTGGCGATCTCTTTGGTGTGCCCAGGCCGCGCCAGCGGGATTTCGGGCATCGAACCCGGCTTCACTTCGCTGTCATCCATGTCGTTCATCGGCGTGGCAATAGCGCCCGGCGCCACGGCATTGACCAAAATATTGTGGTGGACGAGCTCGAGCGCCATCGATTTGGTTAGCCCGCCGAGGGCGTGTTTAGCCGCGGTGTAAGCGCTGGCCTCCGGTAACGGCGTATGTTCATGCACTGACGTGATGTTCACAATGCGCCCGCCCTGCCCCTGCTTCACCATCTGCTGCGCCGCAATCTGCGAACAGAGAAAGGCCCCGTCCACATCGACGGTGAGGATGCTGCGCCACTCCTCAAATTTCATCTCGAGGAACGGGGCTTTGGTCATCGCCCCGGCGTTATTGACCAGCACATCGAGACGCCCAAAGCGGGCAATCAGCGTCTCGATGGCCTTCGCCCCCTCCGGAAGCGTGCTTAAATCGAGGTGAATGGACTCCGCGCGGCGGCCACGGGCTTCTACCTCCCGGCAGGTCTTCGCTGCCCCCTCTTCGTCCGAATGCCAGGTGACGCCTATATCAAATCCGCGCTCTGCCAGCATCAGTGCCGTGGTTTTACCGATGCCGGAATCGGATGCGGTCACAATCGCGACCCGTTGTGTTGCCGTCATACTCACCTCCTCAAGGACAAAGAGGTAAGTATAGATCCTGACTAAAATCAGGCCGCTTTTGTCATGGTTGCTACACTTAAAGGGAAAATACACAGATGAGGGAACTGACAATGAAAATTTTGCTATGGGTTATTTTAGTTATATTTCTGATTGGGTTACTGGTGGTGACGGGTGTGTTTAAGATGATCTTCTAAGCGATACCCCGGCAGGCTGACCCCTGCCGGGATGTTTCCTGCGTTACTCTTTTAGCGCTGCCCCGTTGGTGGCAATCACCTCCTGATACCACCAGAAGCTCTTCTTACGGCTCCGCGCCAGGGTGCCGTTACCCTTGTCGTCACGGTCAACGTAGATAAAGCCATAGCGTTTTGACAGCTCGGCCTTCGAGGCGCTGACCAGATCAATCGGCCCCCAGCTGGTATACCCCATGATCTCGACGCCGTCGTCAATCGCCTCGCGAACCTGCACCAGGTGATCGTTCAGATAACTGATGCGGTAATCATCCTGCACCACGCCGTCGGCATCCGGTTTATCCTTCGCACCAAGTCCATTTTCCACAATAAACAGCGGCTTCTGATAGCGATCCCACAGCACGTTCAGCAGCGTACGCAGGCCAATCGGGTCAATCTGCCAGCCCCATTCTGAGCTGGCCAGGTGCGGATTGGGGACCATGCTCAGGATGTTGCCGCGTGCCTGCTGGTTTAGCGCTTCATCGGTGGTCACACAGCCGGTCATGTAGTAGCTGAAAGAGATAAAATCGACGGTTGATTTCAGCGCCTCGCGATCGGCGTCGGTGATCTCCAACTGGATGCCGTTTTCGCGGAAGAAGCGCAGCATATAGCCCGGATACGCCCCGCGGCACTGTACATCACCGAAGAACTGCCAGGCGCGGTTCTCCTGCAGCGCTTCCAGCACATCTTCAGGTTTGCAGGTCAGCGGATAGACCAGGCCGCCCAGCAGCATATTGCCAATTTTCGCCTCCGCAATGATCTCGTGGCAGGCTTTGACCGCCAGTGCGCTGGCCACCAGTTGGTGGTGGATCGCCTGATAGACTTCGCCTTTACTGCTGCTCTCCGGCAGGCCGACGCCGGTCATCGGCGCGTGCAGGGACATGTTGATCTCATTGAACGTGAGCCACAGCTTCACCTTCTCTTTATAGCGTGTAAATACGGTGCGCGCGTACCGCTCAAAGAAGCCGATGGTCTGACGACTGCCCCAGCCGCCGTACTGTTTCACCAGGCCCCAGGGCATTTCGTAGTGGGAGAGCGTCACCAGCGGCGTGATGCCGTGGGCGGCCAGTTCGTCAAAGAGCTTGTCATAAAAGGCCAGCCCGGCTTCGTTTGGCTGCTGCTCGTCACCGTTCGGGAAGATACGCGTCCAGGCAATAGAGACGCGCAGGCAGCTGAAGCCCATTTCGGCAAACAGACTGATATCTTCCGGATAACGGTGATAAAAATCGATCGCCACGTCTTTGATGCCGCTGTCGCCCGCAACCCGTTCCACCACCGGGCCAAAGACCCCCTGCGGCTGCACGTCAGAGGTGGATAATCCTTTGCCATCCTCCAGATAAGCCCCTTCTACCTGATTAGCGGCAACCGCGCCGCCCCACAAGAAATCATTCGGAAACGTTTTCATAGGTTCTCCTGTTATTAATGGCTGACGCAGAGTAACGGCGTGCCCGCATTGACGGCAGTGGCCGCCACGGTGGCAACGTCCCGGTACTCGTCGCTATTACTGATAATGATAGGGGTCGCCAGATCGTAGCCGGCATCGATAATCGCCTGGCGATCGAACTCCAGCAGCAGATCGCCCGGCTGAACTTTGTCACCCACCTTCACGTGAGCGGTAAAGGGTTTGCCGTCGAGCTTAACGGTGTCGATTCCCACATGAATCAGCACTTCAATGCCGCTGTCGCTCAGCAGGCCGATGGCATGCTTGGTGGCAAACAGCGAGGCCACCTCCCCGGCAAATGGGGCGATCACTTTGTTGTCTGAAGGAATAATTGCCGCCCCGTTGCCCAGCAGCCCGCTGGCAAAGGTGGTATCCGGCACCTGATCCAGAGCCAGTACGGTGCCGGTCATCGGCGACAGCACATCGTTTTCACCCGGGGGCACCGCCACCGGGGTGGATTCCGCTGCCCGGCCCGGCATCCCGGCCACCAACGTCATGGCACAGCTCAACACCAGTGCCACCAGCGTACCGATAATACCGCCCCACAGGGTGGCATCCACGCCGCCTGGCGGGATCATCTGCGCCACGGTAAAGATATTGGCAAAGCCAAAGGAGTAGACGTGAGTATCGCTGAAACCCACAATCGCGCCGCCGATAGCCCCCGCCACACAACCAAAGATAAACGGACGACGCAGCGGCAAGTTCACGCCATAGACTGCCGGTTCGGTGATGCCAAAAATCCCTGCGGTGACGGACGAACCGGCCAACATTTTCTGACGGCTATCACGGGTACGCAGGAAGATACCCAGCGCGGCGCCTACCTGGCCAAACACCGCCGGCAGCAACATTGGCAGCATAGAGTCATGCCCCAGTACCGCAAGGTTGTTAATCATCAGCGGCACCAGCCCCCAGTGCAGGCCGAAGATCACGCAGACCTGCCAGAGCGCCCCCATTGCCGCCCCTGCCAGCCACGGCGCCAGCACGTAGATCCACTGGTACCCGTTTGCCAGCATCTGGCTAAGCCAGGTGGCAATCGGCCCAATGACCAGGAAGGTCAGCGGCACGGTCACGCCCAGACAGATGAGCGGGGTAAAGAAGTTTTTCATCGAAGAGGGCAGGCGTTTTACGCTCTGCTTCTCCAGCCAGCAGCTGACCCAGGCAGCGAGAATGATCGGAATCACCGATGAACTGTAGTTGAACCAGGTGACAGGGATCCCGAGGAAAGCGTCCTCCATCGCTCCTGCCTGCTGGCTGGCCTCAAAGGCCTGAATCATCATCGGATGGGTTAATGCCCCCCCGATGACCATGGTGATGAAGGGATTACCGCCAAATTTCTTACCGGCGGTGTAACCCAGCACCAGTGGGAAAAAGAAGAAGAGCGCATCGCTCGCCGCAAACCAGATTTTGTAAGTGCCGCTGTCGGTGGTCAGCCAGCCGCAGACTACCGCCAGCGCCAGCAGCCCTTTTAAAATACCGGAGGCGGCCAGAATGCCGATAAAGGGAGTAAAGATGCCCGAAACGATGTCGATCAAACGGCCAAGCAGATTACCTTTGTCGCCCGCCTCTTCCGTCACCGGCGTATCATCGGTGAGCCCGGCTTCATGACGAACGGCTTTCCACACATCGTTAACGTGGTTGCCGATCACCACCTGGAACTGGCCGCCGCTTTCGACAACCATAATCACGCCCGGGTTTTTCTTCAGCCCCTCAGCATCCGCCTTTTGGCTCTCTTTCAGTTTAAAGCGAAGCCGGGTGGCGCAATGCACCAGACTGACAATGTTCTCCTTGCCCCCGACGTGGGCGAGAATATCCTTTGCCAATGCTTGATATTCCATCTCGATTTCCTTCTTCAATGCCCGCAGGCATCCGTTGACTGAGACTAAAAATAAAAAAAACCCGAGAATGACCCCCCATCAGGGGGCCGCGCTCAGGTTTTGCCTGCGTAATGCAGTAACAATCCAGTTGTTGAGGCTCAACGCCCCTCTTTTCTTACCCGCTCAATATGGATAGCGAGGAACATAATCTCTTCGGTTGTCAGCTCGCGCTGATAACTTTTTTGCAGATGCTGTGCGATCTTCTCGGCGCATTTCCACGCCTTCGCATAGTTATCTTTCACCGCGGTATGCAGCGAGACGTCGTCATCTTCCACGACGGTTCGCGTCAGCATGCGCTGGGCGAAGAACTTTAGGTGGGTGACGAAGCGCTGATAACTGAGCGACTCCTCGTCATACTCCAGCTGCAGTTGATACTTCACTAGCTGCAGAATTTCCTGCATCACGCGCGTAACGTGCATCACCTCCGGCATTTCGCTATTCAACTGGGCGGTGACCAGATGCAGCGCGATAAAGCCGGCCTCATCTTCGGCTAAGGCGACGTCGAGCCTTCTGGCGATGATGGCCCGGGCTTCCTGTCCCAGTTCAAACTCTTTTGGATAAAGACGTTTGATCTCCCACAGCAGCACGTTTTTAATCGCCAGCCCCTTCTTCTGCCGCTCAATGGCGAAGTAGCAGTGGTCGGTCAGGGTGATGTATAAACTCTCCTGCAATTTACCCAGTCGCTGCGCCGCCAGCCCGATAATGCGGTCACAGGTGGTCATCACTTCCAGAGGGATCTGACTGAGAAGCTCCCCGAGGCGATGCACCAGTTCGTCACTTTGCAGTGCGAACACCTTTTCCACTTTCTCTTTATCCAGGTTCTCACCCACGCGCTTTTGAAAGGCCAGCCCACGACCCATCACGACCTGTTCGCGCCCGTGTTCATCCTGAACAACCACCACATTATTATTAAGAATTTTGGCGATGATCATCGGAACCCCAAAAACAAAAAAACCTGACCTCCGGCGGAAGCCAGAAATCAGGTTTTGCCTGCCGCAGCAGTAACAATCCAGTTCAGGTACTCTATCACTTTCATTCGTAGCCTCAATCCGCCACGAACAGAAACGTGATGGAGATCGCTCTCGGCCACTGTACAGCCCGCAGGCGATTTGCGTACCAAAGGCCCTTTAATACTGAGCGAAAGAGGCATCTAAAAGCACGGAGCCTGCACGAGCGGGTATTATTTTGCCTGGATGACGCGCGCAATCTCTGCTGAGGTTTGCAGCGTGCGGATCTCCTGAAATAACGACAGCGCCTCGTCATACTCTTTGCGCAGATAACTGAGCCACTGTTTAATGCGCGCCACATGATACAACCCGGTATCACCCTGCTTTTCCAGACGACTGTATTTTTGCAGCAAGGTCACCACCTCCGCCCAGGGCATGCGCGGCGCGTTATATTTTATGACCCGGCTCAGATTGGGCACGTTCAGGGCGCCACGGCCAATCATGACCGAATCACAGCCGGTAGCGGCCATACAGGCCTGGGCACTTTCGTAATCCCAGATCTCACCGTTGGCAATAATCGGAATCGACAGGCGTTTACGGATCTCGCCGATGGCCTGCCAGTTAATGCGTTCCGCCTTGTAGCCATCTTCTTTAGTACGCCCGTGCACCACCATCTCGCTGGCCCCCGCCTGCTGCACGGCATCGGCAATCTCAAACTGGCGATCGCTGCTGTCCCATCCCAACCGCACTTTTACCGTCACCGGCAGGTGCGCGGGTACCGCTTCGCGCATCGCCTTTGCGCCACGGTAGATAAGCTCAGGATCTTTTAATAGCGTGGCCCCGCCGCCGCTGCCGTTAACCAGCTTTGACGGGCAGCCGCAGTTGAGATCTACGCCATACGACCCCAGCTCCACCGCCCGTGCGGCGTTTTCCGCCAGCCACTCGGGATATTGCCCCAGCAACTGTACCCTTACCAGGGTGCCCGTAGAGGTGCGGCTCTGGTTGTGGAGTTCAGGGCAGAGTCTGTAAAACGACTTTACTGGCAGCAACATATCGACCACGCGCAGAAATTCGGTGATGCAGAGATCGTAATCGTTAACCTCGGTCAGCAGCTCGCGCACCAGTGAGTCGAGCACGCCTTCCATCGGCGCCAGTAATACACGCATTGTTCGTACCTGTGAAAAAAGACGCGCTATAGTAGCCGCTCTCCCGGTATGTGGAAAGTCCGGCGCTTACTCAGGCACCGTCTCTTCCGGGCGCAGCGTCAGCACTTCAAAACCCTCCGCCGTGACGGCGATGGTATGTTCCCACTGGGCCGAGAGTTTTTTGTCGCGGGTCACCACCGTCCAGCCATCTTTTTTGGTCTTGATACGGCTGTCGCCCTGGTTGATCATCGGCTCGATGGTAAAGACCATCCCTTCTTTGAGCACGGCGCCCTCACCGGGCTTTCCATAGTGCAAGACCTGCGGCTCTTCGTGCATCTCTTTGCCGATACCGTGCCCACAATATTCCCGCACCACGCTGTAGCCGTTGCTCTCGACATAAGACTGAATCGCATGACCAATGTCCCCCAGCGTCGCGCCCGGCTTCACGGCCTTAATCCCTCTCCACATCGCCTCGTACGTTTTATTAACCAGTCGACGGGCCAGCGGCGAGACGTCGCCAATGAGATACATTTTACTGGAGTCGGCAATCATGCCCGCTTTTTCGAGCGTGATGTCGACATTGACGATGGACCCGGATTTCAGGTGCTCGGACGATTTCGGGATACCGTGGCAAACCACATCATTCACCGAGGTGTTAAGCACATACGGAAAATCGTACTGCCCTTTACTGGCCGGACGGGCCTGAAGTTGATTAACAATAAAGGCTTCCACCCGGTCGTTGATCTCCATGGTGGTGACGCCTGGCTTAATAAAGTCGTCCAGCATGGTAAAGACCGAGGCCAGCAGTTCGCCCGCATGACGCTGGCGCGCCAGCTCATCTGCGCTTTTAATGAGAATTGATGGCATTGATCACCTCCAGTAAACGGTCGGAGCCGGATTTCAGCATCATCATCTTGATCTGCTGATGATTAAGTTCAGGGTAGAGCTCACTCATCATACCGAGGCGGATCCAGTATTCGGCCTGAGCATTGACCGAACGTGACATGGCTTTGCTGGCATCACGAATGTCGTCATGCAGCAGGTCGGAAATTTTTACGATACCCATTTATATACTCCGTAATGATTCATATATAAATCGTATATCGTCAGTGAAGGCTTGTCACCCGTGTTTGTGGAAATGCCCGACGTTCCAAAAAGCAATGTCTGGTATGCTCAAATTTCATGATGTGATCCGTAGCACGTTTCCGGGTTTAATTGTATGATGAATGCGTTTCTTCAAGGGCTTTCACCATGAACAAATCATTGAATAACGTCTGGCAGTATCTGCGCGCGTTCATATTTATCTATCTCTGCCTCTACGTGGGTAACTTCCTGGCATCGCTGCTGCCGATCACCATTCCGGGCAGCATCATAGGCATGCTGATCCTCTTTGTCTTACTGGCGCTGCAGATCATTCCGGCGAAGTGGGTTAAACCGGGATGCTCGGTGCTGATTCGCTATATGGCGCTGCTGTTTGTCCCCATCGGCGTGGGGGTGATGCAGTATTACGACCTGCTAAAAGCCCAGTATGGTCCGATCGTTGTTTCCTGTTTTATCAGCACTCTGGTGGTCTTCCTGGTGGTGAGCTGGAGTTCACACCTGGTTCATGGTGAGCGCAAAGTAATTGGCGAGAAGGAGAGTAAGAAATGATGGCAAATATCTGGTGGTCATTGCCGTTAACCCTGGCCGTCTTCTTCGCCGCGCGTAAGCTCGCCATGCGTTTTAAGATGCCGCTGCTCAATCCGTTACTGGTGGCGATGGTGGTTATCATCCCTTTCCTGCTGGTGACCGGTATCTCGTACGAGCACTATTTTGCTGGCAGTAAAGTGCTCAACGATCTTCTGCAGCCTGCGGTCGTGGCGCTGGCTTTCCCGCTGTATGAACAGCTGCATCAAATCCGTGCGCGCTGGAAATCCATCATCACTATCTGCCTGGTGGGCAGCGTGGTGGCGATGATCACCGGTACCTCGGTTGCACTGCTGATGGGGGCATCACCGCAAATCGCCGCCTCTATTTTACCGAAATCGGTCACGACCCCTATTGCGATGGCGGTGGGCGGAAGCATTGGCGGTATCCCGGCCATTAGCGCCGTTTGCGTGATTTTTGTCGGCATCCTCGGGGCGGTGTTTGGTCATACGCTGCTGAACCTGATGCGTATTCGGACCAAAGCAGCCCGCGGCTTAGCGATGGGAACCGCGTCGCATGCCCTTGGCACCGCGCGCTGTGCCGAGCTGGATTATCAGGAAGGGGCATTCAGTTCGCTGGCGCTGGTGATTTGCGGGATCATGACCTCGCTTCTTGCGCCGTTCCTGTTCCCGGTGATTCTGGCGGTAATGGGCTAAAATTTGCGACGCGTCGCGCATTTTTCATTTCTGTTTCATAAGTTGCACACATAATGAGATCGCCGTCACATATAAACCGGTTGCGGCTCCGTACACTACCGATCCATTAATCCTTATGAGGCAATGCCATGCACCCACGTTTTCAATCAGCTTTTGCCCAGCTTGCAGAGAATTTGCAATCAGCCCTGGCCCCGATTCTGGCAGATGCGCACTTCCCCGCCCTGCTGACGGCTGAACAGGTCACCGCACTGAAACGGGCAACCGATCTGGATGACGACGCGCTGGCCTTTGCGCTACTGCCGCTGGCCGCCGCCTGCGCACGCGCTGATCTTTCGCACTTCAACGTCGGTGCCATTGCGCGCGGCGTGAGCGGCACCTGGTATTTTGGCGGCAATATGGAGTTCCTGGGCTCCACCATGCAGCAGACGGTGCATGCCGAGCAGAGCGCCATCAGTCATGCCTGGCTGCGCGGTGAAAAAGGGTTGAGCGCCATCACGGTGAATTACACGCCTTGCGGCCACTGTCGTCAGTTTATGAATGAGCTGAATAGCGGCTTAGAGCTGCGCATCAACCTGCCTGGTCGTGCCCCTCATACGCTGGCCGATTATCTGCCTGATGCTTTTGGTCCAAAAGATCTGGAGATCAAAACCCTCCTGATGGATGAGCAGAATCAGGGGTTCGCTCTGAGTGGCGACGCCTTAACTCAGGCCGCCATCGCCGCCGCTAACCAATCCCACGCCCCTTATAGTAACGCCCCGAGCGGTGTGGCCCTGGAGTGCCGGGACGGTACGATCTTCACGGGTAGCTATGCTGAGAACGCGGCATTCAACCCGACCCTGCCCCCGTTGCAGGGTGCCCTGAATCTGCTGAGTCTGAATGGCTATGATTATCCGGACATTCAGCGCGCCATGCTGGCAGAAAAGGCTGATGCGTCGCTCATTCAGTGGGATGCTACGGTGGCAACCCTGAAGGCGCTGGGCTGCCAGAATATTGACCGCACCTTGCTGGCCTGATCCGCTTCGCGGGCAGAAATGCCCGCGTATCTGGTGAAAATCCCCCCAATTAAACCGCCGTTTCTTGCGCTTACCAGACGGGTAAAGTAGCCTGAGTGAAATTTCACCCACGACACGAGTCATCTCCATGTTTAAGCGCGTTTTTTACAGCCTCTTTGTCCTGACTGGCATCGTGCTGTTGACTGCGCTTGGCCTCGACCGCTGGATGAGCTGGAAAACCGCCCCTTACATCTTCGACGACCTGCAAGACTTGCCTTACCGCCAGGTGGGCGTGGTGCTGGGTACCGCCAAATATTACCGCACCGGGGTGATCAATCAGTACTACCGCTACCGTATTCAGGGGGCGCTGAATGCCTATAACAGCGGCAAGGTAAACTACCTGCTGCTGAGCGGCGATAATGCGCTCCAGAGCTATAACGAGCCGGTCACAATGCGTAAAGATCTGATTGCCGCCGGGGTCGATCCCGCGGATATCGTGCTCGACTATGCTGGTTTTCGTACCCTGGACTCGATTGTGCGCACCCGTAAAGTCTTTGATACCAACGACTTTATCATTATCACTCAGCGCTTCCATTGCGAACGCGCGCTGTTTATTGCGCTGCATATGGGCATCCAGGCCCAGTGCTACGCGGTCCCGTCCCCGAAAGATATGCTCACCGTACGGGTACGCGAATTTGGCGCACGTCTGGGTGCGATGGCCGATCTCTATCTCTTCAAACGTGAACCGCGCTTTTTAGGTCCACTGGTGCCGATCCCCACCCAACACGAAGTGCCGGAAGATGCGCAGGGTTACCCGGCGGTCACGCCGGAGCAGTTGCTGGATTTCCAGAAAAAAGAGAAAAAGTAGCAGTTTTATTTACGGCGAAAATGAGACGGCAAGTCTGAACGTTGCACAAAGAGCCCGCTATTGGACTGACTCCCTATCGCGGGCTTTTTCATGGATACGTGCAGTCAGAGTGTGATGACAAATGTCCTTGAACTGATATCTGCAATGAGCGAGGAACAGACGTTATGATTTAGGACTCTGTAGGCAAAATACATGGTTCTTCCATTACCTGACATTAGCTCACAGCACCACTTGAACTGCTATTAAGATTTATTAAAAACATGATGGTATAAGCTTTGGCCACTTCCTCGGATACGACCCTTCTTGATGTACGTCATAGGTCGATAAATAAATTTTTGTATTGTTTTATTACTTGGGATAAAGATAGATTATTCCAATAAAATAATTATGAGGCATGAATTATGGAAAATCAAAAGATACTCAACTCAGTACTTCCTTTTGGATCAATTACTAGAAAATTCACCATGCCAGTAAAATTCACAGAGTATGGTATTGGTCGAACAGAATATCTTGTAAGAAAAAACCCAATGATATTTTTCAAATAGGCATTGAGCTTGGGATCGTTTCAGTAATGCACACCCCAATCAGAATAAGTTTTCATTTGCAAAGGAATATCAAACTAGCGACCCATTATTGTATAAAAAAGTATCTAGGCATATAAAAGAAAATGTTAGTAAAGATATTTTATACATATATGGAGAGGTTCAGGATATAGAGTTGGATGATAAAGAGTCAATCCAATTTATCTTAGCACATACCTATCCTAATATTTTAATGATTGTCGATATAATGCTTGTGAATCCCTACACGCCAGTAATCCCACAAATATATGACTTCCAATACTATCATGGCCTCGGGCTTTTCGCTGAGTTTTGGAAAATGCTATACAGTATTGTAAGAAAGAAAGCATTGAAGAAATATATCTTACTGCTGCTGACTTACCACTTAAAAATCATTTTGAAAAATACGGATTTGTTGTTCATGATACATGGATGGGAAAATCTGCTCTTGAGGTCGGACAAGGCATACCGATGAGCTTGTATCTTTAAATTTAAGAGCCATAGATTAAGTTATTTCAATCCATGGCTCTTAAATGTTACCTCACATAACTAATATTAGTGCGGTATACCTGTGAGTTCATGGTGCGTTGACCTATAAGCAGGAAAGTGGGCAAATACTGCCCTCAAAATCCTCGCTCTTGGTCATTCAAGCAAATGGGTCTACTATTATAAATGTATTACCACGCTTCATTATGTTTTGGGGCTTGACCAAATCAAGAAATAACTTGTTTTGCTGGGCATACACGAATAGTTTTTGTATGTCATCAGCCAAATCAAAGGGATCAGTTTCAGGTTTTTTTCCTATTCTTATTTCATTTAAAGCTGTTGAGGCCCATTCTCTGTAATCGCTAATTTCTTGATAGGACATGTCAGTTAGTAATTCAATCTCAGTAATTGAATACTCATTATTATTATTTAGATCATTAACAACTCCTAAAGGCTCATTGTGCGAAAAGATTTTAACTACATTCTTTAGGCCAGAATTAGCAGACTCAATAAGCCTAGCGAAGTGCGCATAACCCGGATCCCCCCCAATACGAACAACGATCGAACCTTTAACTAAAACATCAGTGCTAATTCCTGATAAATTATTCGGCATCTCTTTAAAATTATTTTTTTTGTAAGAATCAATAGCTTGTTGCCTTGTCATTTCATGTACCTTTCATCCGCTAGAAACCCGCTCATCGGTATGTATTTTATCCGAAATTTGACTGAATGGCATTCACTTTAGCGATAAGTCTATCCTCGCTCATCAAAATTCTTTGTTGCACCTAGATGATAGTCACGAATGCTAAATCAATAAATTGTCTTTATTTGCTCATTAAATGATGCTCATAACCTACAAAAAAATCCATTTCCCGAACTGTCCACTAATATAACTCCGTACTTAAAATTTAAATGGGTATCAACGTCCGCCTCTGGCACGAAGCGGGCAAACTAACTGAGTTGAAGATCTACTAAGAGCTAAGAGCGGCCATCAGCAACTCTCACAATTGATGCTGATTGACCGTACGTAATGCGTATACAAAACAGAAAAAGTCATTGTCACTCATACTAACAGTCATTTTTAACTACAAATTTATCTGTTCTTTGAAGCTGGCTGATCTCGTATTTTTTAGTGCATACTCACAAAATAAATATCAAATTTTCGCTTGAACATTTATGCTAACGGTAATGTTCTTAAACAAATGGGGTGTTCATGGGCTGGGAACTTTATATCGTAAGAACAGAAAATTGGTCTGATAGTGAAACAATCCATTTAAAACCGAAGAATGGATTCAACTCATTGATAATAATGGACAATTAATAATACATACAGAGAATGGCAATTTCTTTGCTATAAGGAGCAACCATCAGGCACATGATGAATCCTAGCTCGATTGGAGTGATGGACAAATTTGCGCTAAGCATCCCAGCGAGATCCTTGTATTGTACGATGTTGCAGATAGCGAGCAAACTAGATGCTATCGATCGTTGTAGATGATTATCGCAAATATTTATTACCGAGCGATCTGAAAAATTCATCCTGGACTGATTCATCGACCTAGAATGAAAAAAAGATTTCATTATGGCGTAAGTTAATTACAAAATTATACCCATAATAATTAAAACTTAGCGTGAATAATTAAAGCGTAAAGCTTCGATTACATACGATGTTTGTATCTATCCGCATTTTATGTTGGTTGGATATTGACATGTTGTCTATTTCAGTTGGTCTACGAATCATAAATTAGTATTTTCATTGCCAGCTCTTAGCACTGAGTGGATATATACGGGGATGTAAGACAGCTGCTATGAGCGGTTAGCAGAGGTTGCCTGTTTAGTCCGTTCCCTGAGTAACGCGTTATTGCTCATCCATGAAATTTTTCACGAATTTTGTTGTTTTGCCGTAATACTGCGGCCAAGTATGCCTGTAGTACCAGAACCTTCCGGTCTGTATCCGAACCAGAACTTATATCGATGGCTGATATGGACATCGGCCGACTCAAGCGATATATGGTCGGATTCAGCCAGTACAGCCGTCTACGGACTGTCGTGACCTTTTTGCCTTAGAGCCAATGAACATGTTAACTGACTGCTAAGTCAGTCCGATATCCCGATTATAGAGGTCTGTATTTCCGAAAACGCGGGTCACCGGCCAAGTAACTGCTCGAACAAACAAGGGGCGGATCAAACTCCAGATGTTCACCAAGCTCCGCACTGCGAAATACCTCAAAACTGCCGCCTCTGCTGACACTGCCAGCGTGCACTTCGCTGGGCAGGTGCAGCGGATTGATCTGATGCGTCATGACGGCTTACGAGATCGTGTAAGCCGTCGGAGTACCTGAGATGCAGCACACTGACTAGCGTTTGCTGGGTGACAACTCAGAAATAACATCTTTGATACGTGATAAGCTATACGACGTAATAACCTCAATTGTAGATTAAGAGGTTGCGAAGATTATCAAAGATTGACAGAAATGCTTAAGATCATCGCAAATGCTGTTTTGCTCCATATTATTTAACACTTGATCTCTTGTGATTGAAAATTCTTTTTTTAGGCCATCTTGACCGTCAATGAATATTTCTTTTCCACGAGCGTCTTTTATTGCTGCGGCAATGTCCGTTGCGACTATTGAATCAGGCATTGCTAGCGCATGTTTCTCGACAAAAAAATCACGTACTTGCTCCTCGTTAACCCCAGCAGCTGCAGCTATAGCTGATATATCCAAAAAATAGTTTTCTATATGTCTACGTCGCCATTTCATGGCTTGAAAATTTACATCGGAATAGGTTGTACCCTTATCCTTAAGGTTTGAGTCTACCGAGCCATCACTGTCATCATCACGATCTCTTATACTAATGGCTTTTAATTCTGGAATTTCATTTTTGAGCTGTTTGTAAAGTTGGTATCTTTCCGATGATTTACCTGTCCAGAACCATGTGACGATATTTTTCGGCCAAGTTAATTGTAATTTTTCAAATATTTTCTTTAAAAATCTTTCGTCACTAACACCCTCTACAATTAATAATCTTTTTTCTTCAGTGAGTTTGTGTATTTTAGGGCTAAACATTGTGCCTATGCCACTTAATAAACCAATTTTCTCATCGTCTGATCCAAGGTATCTTCCCCTTGAATTTGAGAGTGATAATATTTTGTAGGGCTCATATGCTCTAATAAGTTCAGTGGAGTGAGTCGCTAGAAGAACTTGTTTACCCTTTTTAATGGTTATATCTTCTAAACGTTCGGTAAGATTTTTTTGCAATTGTGTATGCAGGTGAGCGTCTGGTTCATCAAGTAGAATTACGTTAAATTCATCGGATAATGCTAGTGTATATACACTTAACCATTGAAGAAATCCGCTCCCTTCAACCATAATATCACGAGCATTAAAATTTTTATGTTTAGTGAATTGATAACCGTTAACTTTACCAGCAGTACACTCTATTTTTAGATAGCTATGATATTGATCATTAAATGGCGTAACTTCAATTTTTAAGGAGAAAAGGTCGAATAGTGTCTTTTGTAGTATTTCCCAAGCGTCATTTTCCCTCAGTTCCGCAAGATCTTTGTTGGCAATTTTTGTTCTCCCTTGCTTTAAAGCTTGTCGTTTATTCTGATTGTTCAGATGGATATCATAAAGCGAGTTTCGTATAACCCCTCCAGACAAACCTTGCCCTATCAATCTGTTTCGCATGGCTGGACTCAACCTACTTTCTCGATCGGTAATTCCCGCAAACGGAGGTAGATAAGCTATTTGTGGTATATTGGTGTTATTCGGAGAACCATCAATGTTTATAATTTCTTGGATGTTGATATTGCTAGAAGTGTTTTTAATGAATAATCTATCGTTCGCTAAAGATAGCCCCATCTCCAAAAACTTTTCATTACCTGCGGAGTCATCCCAAAATAATTTTATTTTAAGTGTGTACCCGTCATTTTCTGTTTGTTTTTGTGATTTTAGATTCGTCCATAAATGACTGAGTGATGGTAGGAACATTGGTGTGAAGTCAACTATACCTAAACCTAAACCTTGGTTCGTTGCAGTTGCCGTCCAACTTAGTCGCCCTTTTTCAATCTCTAAAAGAGTTTTGCAAAACTGCCATGTAGCCATCGCTTGAAGTAAAGAGGATTTGCCTGAGTTATTCCCTCCAACAAGGAGGCTTAACTCATTATTTAAATCTAATGTTGAGTCTTTATATTTTTTAAATTTTTTAAGAGTGACTTTCTTCACATGCATTATGGAGCACCTAGTATTTAGTTGAACTGTGAAGCCTCATTAGCAGAACTGGTACAGTTTACTCCCCATTAATTTGTTTATGAAGAAGATTGTTATGATTTCCTCCCTGAAAAAAATACCAGTCTAAAGTTAAGCATACGGTCTTTCTTCCATCTCGCTGGTAAGGACATCGTCATGAAAAAGACCCTTTATAACGAAGAATAGATTGCATTTGCGCTGAAACAGGCCGAAACCGGCACCCGCGCGGCGGATACGCACACAACCAGCCCGGCCCCGGCGGAGGTGGTGCTTATCATCCGGCTCGGCAGGTGCTAACTGTTGGCGGTGATTGAAAAGGCACTTAAAAGCGAAAACGTGCACTCGGTGGCTGACCGGCTGACCGTGCGAAGTGCTGAAATTATCCCATGCAGCGTGAACGCCAAGATCTTTAATTATTCGGGGCCAGAGGCGGGGTAATCCCCCGTAAATCGATACAGGCATAATTAGAATTTTCTCCTAACTTGAATGCAGGAGGGATTTCTATGAAACGATCGCGTTTACTGGCAGCAAGATAATTGCCATTTTCATTCACAGCGATAAGGTACTTAAACTTGGCCATCAATGTCCTCTTCTGGCACAAAGCGGGCCTTTTCGATCTTTCCCTGAACGTTAACAGGACATCTGTGTCTCGCAGCTCAGGTGCCACTTCTGCTTTGCGTTAACATTCGAACGTTGCAGAATACGTTGCGTCGCCACGAAACTAGCCCACCCTTTCTTCTTTGCTGGAAATAAAAAAGCCCGCTCAGTGAGCGGGCCTGATAACAGATGGATAGATTATTTCTTACGCGCGTATTTCAATGAATCCAGCGCAACGGCGAAGATAATAATGCCGCCCTTGATAATGTACTGCCAGTAAGGGTTCACGCCGATATAGGTCAGACCGTAGTTGATAACGGTAAAGATAATGACCCCCGTTACCACGCCGAGTACGGTACCCACACCGCCGCTGAACGAGACGCCGCCCACTACACAGGCTGCAATCGCATCCAGTTCGTACATAAAGCCGAGGTTGTTGGTTGCCGAACCGATACGGCCCGCTTCCAGCATCCCACCGAAGGCATAGAAGACACCCGACAGCGCATAAATCATCAGCAGATTCAGGCCAACGTTAACGCCAGACACTTTTGCCGCTTCCGGGTTGCCGCCGATAGCGAAGATGTTTTTGCCAAAACGGGTCTTGTTCCACAGGATCCAGACGAAGGCCACCGCAATCAAAGCATAGAAGGTGATATACGAAAGACGGAAGCTCCCGAGTGCGATAAAGCCCTGCGTGAAGGAGGAGAATCCGCTGTCGAAGCCAGAAATAGGCGACGCGCCTACGAAGTCGTAGTACAGGGAGTTGATACCATAAACGATGATCATCGTACCCAGGGTGGTGATAAACGGCGTCACGTTCAGGTAAGCGATGATAATGCCGTTAATCAGACCAATGACGGCACCCACTGCGCAGACGATGAGCATAACCACGAAAATCGGCATGGTTGCCATCTCCGGGAACACCTTGTTGGCGTTCTCCATCGACTGCAACAGCGTTGCGGCGACGACCGCAGCCAGACCCACCTGACGTCCGGCAGAGAGGTCAGTCCCCTGGGTTACAATCAGCCCGGCAACGCCGAGGGCGATGATAATACGCACGGAGGACTGGGTCAGGATGTTACTCAAGTTCAATAAGCTTAAGAACGTGGGGTCCTGGAAAATAATAATGGCCAGTAACACTAAAAGAACAACGTAAATACCGCCTTCTTTCAGATAAGTGAGAAAACTTTTTTTATTTAACGCACTCATGAGGAGCCCCTGATCTTAAAGGTGCAAAGACGCAAGACGGAGAATTTCGTTTTGCGTTGTCGTTTTGGTGTCAACAATTCCGGCAACGAGACCATTGCTCATTACCAGAATACGGTCTGTGATCCCTAACAATTCCGGCATTTCGGAAGAAATAATAATGATCCCTTTATTCTTTTTAGCCAGTTCAGCAATCAGCTGATAGATTTCAAATTTTGCACCTACGTCAATACCACGGGTGGGTTCGTCCAGCATTAAAATTTCGGGCTGGGTCAATAACCAGCGGCCAATAATGACTTTCTGCTGATTACCACCAGAGAGAGAACCAATCTGGGTACGGTGTCCTGGCGTTTTAACGCGCATTGAGTCAATAACCCACTGGGTATCACTCTTCATGCGGGAATTATCCAGCAGGCCAACTTTATTTTTATAGTTGCGAATATTAGAGATTAACGAGTTAAAGTTAATATCCAGATAAGCGTAAATACCGGTAGAGCGGCGCTCTTCGGTGACCAGCGCAAAACCATGGTTAATGGCTTCGTTGGCGTTATGGTTATTAATTTTTTTACCATGCAGGGTAATGGTGCCGCCCGATTTTTCACGGATACCAAACAGGGTTTCCACGATATCGGTACGCTTCGCCCCCACCAGACCGGCAATGCCCAGGATCTCGCCCTTATGCAGGTCGAAGGAGACATCACGAATCGAGGGTTGACGTAGAGAGGTCAGGTTGCGGACCTCGAGGATCACTTCGCCCGGGACGTTCTCGCGGTCCGGGAACCGCTGGTTCAGTGAGCGCCCCACCATCATGGCGATGATCTTATCCATATCCAGCCCTTCAAGAGGCTGAGTGGCAATCCACTGACCGTCACGCAGAATGGTGATTTCATCGCAGAGCTGGAAGATCTCTTCCATCTTATGCGAGATATAAACAATGCCGCAGCCACGCTCTTTCAGCTTGCGGATAATAGTAAACAGATGGTTCACCTCTTTTTCCGTTAAGGAAGAAGTCGGCTCATCCATAATGACAATCTTGGCATCATAGGAAAAGGCTTTAGCAATTTCGATCATCTGCATTTGAGAAACGGATAGCGTGCCAACGCGGGCCCGTGGGTCAATATCAATATCCAGTTCATCAAAAATCGCTTTGGTATCGCGATACATTTTGTCCTGATCGACAAATACGCCTTTGGTGGGGTAACGCCCCAGCCACATATTGTCCATAACAGAACGCTGGAGAACCAGGTTTAATTCCTGGTGCACCATTGAAATGCCGTTTTCCAGTGCTTCTTTGGCCGAATGGAAGTCAATCTCTTTCCCCTGAAAAAGAATGCTACCTGAATCTTTAGAATAGATTCCAAAAAGGCATTTTAATAATGTTGATTTACCTGCACCATTCTCCCCCATCAATGCGTGAATAGAGTGAGGACGCACTTTCAAATTAACATTATCGAGAGCCTTAACGCCCGGAAAAGACTTGTTGATATTGCTCATTTCCAACAAGAATTCACCCGACGACTGAGTATTTGTGCTGACCATAATTATACCTTGTTGGCCTCGCATATCGCGTTATAAAAGGGCGCAACGAATTGCGCCCAGTGAGAACTTACAAAAAAGAACTTATTTACCGATAAACTCAGCCAGGTTGGACTGGTCTACGCCCACGTAAGGTACGCGTACGATTTTATTTTCAATTTTCCAGTTGGTGCCATCAGCGGCACCTTTACCGTCGGCCAGGTTTTTCGCCAGGTCGAAGGTGGCTTTCGCCTGGTTGTTGGCATCGTTCAGAACGGTACCGGCCATTGCGCCAGATTTAACCAGAGCCAGCGCTTCTGGCAGGGCATCAACACCGAATACCGGAACAGAGGATTTGTTGTGTGCTTTCAGCGCTTCTACCGCACCCATTGCCATCGCATCGTTGTTGGCAATGACCACTTCAATTTTGTTCGCATTCGGGCCAGAGAGCCATGCGTCCATCTTATCTTTCGCCTGAGCGGTATCCCACATTGCGGTATCTAACGCCAGCTGCTGGGTCTTCAGGCCCTTGTCATTCAGCTCTTTAATCACGTAAGAGGTACGCGCTTCTGCATCCGGGTGGCCCGGCTCGCCTTTCAGCAGCACGAACTGAATCTGACCATCTTTGTTCAGGTCCCAGTTCGGGTTAGCCGCCCAGTGTTTAGCAATCAGGTCGCCCTGGATAATGCCGGATTCTTTCGAGTCGGTGCCCACGTAGAACGCTTTGTCGTAGCTATCCAGCGCTTTACGGGAAGGTTCTTTGTTGAAGAAGACGATAGGAACGTTCTGGCCACGTGCTTTTTCAATAACGGTGCCTGCAGCAGCCGGGTCAACCAGGTTGATTGCCAGGGCTTTAACGCCCTTCGCCAGCAGAACGTCAATCTGATCGTTCTGTTTGGACTGGTCATTCTGGGAGTCATTCATCAGCAGCTGAACATCTGGCGCTGCTTTAGCATCTTTCTCGATAGCTTTACGCACAACGGACATGAAGTTGTCGTCGTATTTATAAATAGTTACACCGATACGGGTATCAGCAGCGTGCGCTGCGGCACCGAAAAGCATGCTTGCCATTACAGCAGACAGGGTCAACACCTTCTTATTCATGGTATCTCCGGTTTTTTTTATGCAGGGTAGTTCGTGTGAATAACGGTCGGCGGGCAGTGTGTTAAAAAAACGTTACTGACTACCGAAGCTCACTTATAAAATTTCTATCTTCCTTGGTCGGTAACGCTCCAGAATGCGTTTTTTTCGTTGTTTGCGGCACGTTTGCTATGGTGAAAATGAATAATCACCGTTACATAGCGTTTCAGCCCCTAAAACGCTGACATCATAGCCAGCGCCTTGTTAAGATACTGTGAATTTACTCACAGATTGAAAGCGGTTACATCACTGCAGATAATTAGTTAGTGATCGGCGCCACAATTTGCCGAATGGCAACGGAATGGCGACGCACCAGCGTTGGCATAAAACAGTGTGTCGCATCAGGATCAAGTTGCCCCGCCGCGCCCAGTAATGCCAGCTCTGTCGCCAGTTTCGCCATAGAAGCAATGGGATAACGGACGGTAGTGAGCTGCGGATCGGTGTAACGGGCAATGGGAATATCATCGAAGCCAATCAAGGAGAGATGCTGTGGCACCGCAATGCCATTATCTTTCAGCGCCGTCAGGGCGCCGGCAGCCATACTGTCGTTGTAGGCAAAAACTGCCGTTAATTGCAGGTTTCGGCCCAGCAACTCTACCATTGCCGCCTCCCCACCCTGCATATCAGGCTCTCCGGTACCCACCCAGCTATCAGAGGGCGTTATCCCCTGCTCTTTCAGCGCATTTTGCCAGCCTTCGTAACGCATCACGTCATCTTCAATATGGTGGCTGGAGGCCAGATAGCCGATGCGCTGATGACCATGATTGAGCAGCATCCGGGTAGCCATCATCGCCCCGCTGACATTATCCAGCCCCACGCAACGATGGGCGTAGCCCGGTACAATCCGGTTAATCAGCACCATGCCCGGGATCTGATCCATAAAGCTGGCCAGTTCGTCGTCGGCAAGGGCTTTTGAGTGCACAATCAGGGCGTTACAGCGCTGACGTATCAGCACCTCAATGGCGTTACGCTCTTTCTCTGCCTCGTGATAGCTGTTACCAATCAGCACATACTTCTGATGCTGCTGCGCCACCACATCCACGGCTTTAACCAGCGCACCGAAAAAGGCATCCGACACATCCATCACCACCACGCCGATGGTATCACTGACCTGGGTGGCCAGCGCCTGGGCATTCGCGTTCGGGCGATAGCCAAGCTCGGCCACCGCTTTCAACACGGCTTCGCGTGTATCAGGGCTGACCAGCGCGCTGTTGTTTAAAACGCGGGAAACGGTGGCAACAGAAACGCCCGCGATGCGGGCCACGTCACGAATGGTGATCATATTCACCATCCTTAAAGAGATTGCAGCAACTCACAGACACCCCCTGTGTTTAGCAAGGTGTCTATTCTGGCAGCGCAAGCGCGGGGACTACGTGAAGAAGCTCACACAGATGAAAACGGTTACATCCATTTTGTTAATGATTGTGATCCAGATCGTTATCTGGATGTATCGTTCAATGAAACACCGGCAGCCCTGGCGGTCAGTTGGCGCCACAGCCATTCAACCGGACCCTGGCGGAACCGGCGCAGCCAGTAAACTGAAAAGAGAATGTTTGCGGCCCATACCGGGAGTACGAATGCCAGCAGTTGCAGGCGGTCGAACTTCATAAACAGGCCCAACCGGTAGAAGAGTGTCGTACAAATCAGGGTTTGCAAAAGATAGTTGCTTAGCGCCATGCGCCCCACGCAGGCGATGGCGGTGACCAGGCGAAAACGGCATAGCTGCGGCCAGTAACCATACAGTAACGCCGCGTATCCCACCGTCTGGAACGGCGCACTCAGTTCGCGCGGGGCCTGCAGGAGAAAGGCACACCAGCGATAGTCCCACCCCAACTGCCACTGGGTAATGACCGCCGGCAGATTGATGGCGATACCGGTCAGCACCAGCCACAGGCCAGTACGACGATAGTGCTTCAGGCTAAATTCACCCTTCAGCCAGCCGCTGCGCATCAGCGCGGCGCCCATTAACATCATCCCCGCCAGTTGCCATCCGTACTGTGCCCCGAGCGCCAGCAAACTATCGCCCAGCATATCAAGGCGGTTCGTTATGGCTTCACTGCCTCCGGCAAGCTTCCATAACTTTTCATACTGTAAGTTTGCCGCATCCGGAACCCAGGAGCGGTTGGTGGAATCACCCGAGATTAACCCCAGCAATACCAACACCCCGATCCCCATGGCATACAGCACTACGCCGGTCATAAAGAGATTTTTCACGCCGTGGGCGTCGCGGATCATGCGCCAGCAAATTAACCCCACCAGCCCATACGCCAGCAGAATATCGCCATCCCAGAAAAAGAGACCGTGCAGAAAACCGAGCAACACCAACAGCGTCAGCCGCGACTGGATCCAGCGTTTACCGCGTTTCAGTAACAGCTGTAGTCCGGCGCCGAACAGCAGAGCAAATAAGGTCAGGAATTTAACCTGAGCGAAGAGATCCAGCACCGCCCAGGTCCAGGCGTCGCGGCGAGTGATCTCGCCATACCATGCAGGATTGAGATAAGCGGCCTTCGGCAGACCGAAGGCGCTTATATTCAAAAGCAGGATACCGAGGATGGCAACGCCACGTACAAAATCCAGCGTGACATTGCGCTCCATATACCCTGCCCTGACGATCAGTTGTGGTGACGAACGGCGCGCAGGAACTCCTGGCGGGTGTTCTGGCTGGATTTGAAAAGACCGCCCAGCGATGTGGTGGTGGTGGCGCTGGTGGCATCGCGAATACCGCGCGCTTTTACGCAGTAATGCACGGCATCAATGGAAACGGCCACGTTATTCGTACCCAGCAGCGTCTGCAGCGCGGTAAGGATCTGCTGCGTTAAACGCTCCTGAACCTGCGGACGCTGAGCAAAGAACTGCACGATACGGTTGATCTTGGACAGACCGATTACCGCATCTTTCGGAATGTAGGCCACCGTTGCTTTACCGTCGATAGTCACGAAATGGTGCTCGCAGGTGCTGGTGAGCGTGATATCACGCACGGTGACCATCTCATCTACCTTCATTTTGTTTTCAATGACGGTGATTTTCGGGAAGTTGGCGTAATCCAGCCCGGAGAAGATCTCATCCACATACATTTTCGCAATGCGGCGCGGGGTCTCCATCAGACTGTCGTCACTCAGATCGAGATTCAGCAGCTGCATGATTTCCGTCATGTGGCCGGAAATAAGACGTTTACGGGTTTCATTGTCCATCTCCTGAACCGGTGGGCGTAGCGGGGTTTCAAGACCGCGCGCAACCAGCGCTTCATGGACAAGGGCAGCTTCTTTACTGAGTGATGGCATTCATTGTTCTCCTGCAGGTGTGGCTCGCTTTTGCCTCTTGGGGGCAAAATGTGCACTCATTGTGCGCGAGGCGGCGCACTTAATCCAGTATTCACAGCGATAATTATTACGATTGCTGTAGCCTTTCATCGTAACGGCGCCAGACCAGCGCGCCCGCGACGAACAGCGCGATACCCGCAAGGCCTAAAGCCGGCTCAAGCTGATGCGTGAGCCAGGTCGACAGCGCCGAGGTTACCGGCCCTACCAGCTGCCCGACCGCATAACCGGTAGTTAATAATCCGGCCATGTAGCGGGTATGACCAGGCGCCAGTTCACGGCCATATAACAGCGATAACTGCACGGCACATAAGAAACCGCCGCCGACCAGCAGCGCGCCGGTAATCAGGCCGGCCATACCGGGCATCAGCCAGGCGGCCAGCACGCCAATACCCTGTAACCAAAGCACCAGTGCCAGCCTGCGGTTTGACGTCGAAATATGACGCAGCGCGATACTCAGCGCAATACCGATCACTGCGGCAACGCCAAATACGGGCCAGACGAACTGGGCGAAGACGCTACCCGGAAAACGCAGCGCCGCCATTTGCGACAGGAAGGTGGCCGGCAGGATATAGCCAAACCCCGCCAGACTGTAGCTCCATACCAGACGGCGGAGATCGCGCGTCAGGACCAGAGGCTCAGGCGCGCTCCCCGGACGGTGAAGCTGCCCGGCGCGGGGCAGATAACGGGCGACCAGGGCAATCAGCACCAGCGCCAGCACGCCATAAATCTGCCACGCGGCCCCTGCGCTCAGGGCGCGCGACTGAATATAAACCGCCAGTAGCCCGCTGATAGCAATACCGGCTCCCGGCCCGGCAAAAACCGCCGCACTCAGCCCAGGCTTGCCGTAATGGGCCAGTCGTTCGTTGGTCCAGGCGGCAATCAGCACCATCGACCAGCCGCTCATGCAGCCAATCACGAAGCGTAACAGGCCATGAACAATGGCGTTATCTGCCACGGCAGAGAGCAGCGTCAGCGCTACGGCACCGATAATCCCCAGCCACAGCCGCCCTTCAACGAAGCGGTGGGCGCGCATGGCATCCCACGCACCGACCAGATAGCCGAGATAGTTCATCGCGGCAACCAGCCCGGCGCTGGTGAGCGTCAGTTGACCGGCCGCAATCATCAGCGGCACCTGCGGCGTGAAAGCAAACCGTCCGATACCCATCGCCACGACCAGAACCACAAAACCGCTGAGCGCGATACGCAGCGCCATGATCACTCCAGTTGTTAAAATTTAGTTAATTTATGATGCAGTATTGGGAGGCGATGCGGAAGTGAAAGTTGCTCACAGGTGAATGAATTATCTGTATTATGGGCCGAATGATTCGCCCAACCCTTAAGGAGCCCTGCATGGAACTGCTCGAAGAGCACCACTGTTATGAAGGCCGACAGCAGCGCTGGCGCCACGACTCCACGGTTCTGAACTGCGCCATGACGTTCAGCATCTTTCTGCCGCCGGTTGACGAAACCGCAAGGCCACCGGTGTTGTACTGGCTCTCCGGTCTGACCTGTAATGATGAAAACTTCACCACCAAAGCGGGCGCCCAGCGTGTTGCCGCAGAACTGGGCATCGTCCTGGTAATGCCAGACACCAGCCCGCGTGGGGACGATGTAGCGGACGATGCCGGCTACGATCTGGGTAAAGGCGCCGGCTTTTATCTCAACGCCACCGAGCAGCCCTGGGCCAGCCATTACCGCATGTACGATTACCTGCGCGATGAGCTGCCTGCCCTGATTACTCAAACCTTTGCGGTGAGCGATCGCTGCGCCATCAGCGGCCATTCTATGGGCGGCCATGGGGCATTAATCATGGCCCTGAAAAATCCGGGTCGCTTCACCAGCGTGTCGGCCTTTGCGCCGATTGTTAATCCGACACAGGTGCCCTGGGGACAAAAAGCCTTCAGCCACTATCTGGGTGATGATGCCACCTGCTGGCAGGCGTGGGACAGCTGCGCGTTGATGCTCGCCAGTCAGCCAGAGCATGCCATCCCTACGCTTATCGATCAGGGCGATGCGGATCAGTTCCTTGCTGGCCAACTCCAGCCTGCGGTGCTGGCCGAAGCCGCGCGTCAAACCGCCTGGCCCCTCACCCTGCGCATCCAGCCGGGATACGATCACAGCTACTACTTTATTGCGACCTTTATCGAAGACCACCTGCGTTTTCACGCCGAACACCTCTTCGCCTAGCCATTCAGGAGGGCGCTGCCCTCCTTCTTTACCTTCCCCTACCTTTACATTCCATCATCTTATTGAATCTTCTGTCATTCTTTGCCCATCTTATCAAACACAAATGATTTCAATTATCATTAGTGTTTACAAATAAACATTCTTTTGTACAATTCCAGGCTCTTCTCCATGCCAAAGAGTTCATACAAGACAAATACATAGGGTTCTCAGGGTTATCTCCATGGAGTTTTATCTTTTTTTATACGGAATGTACAAATGACAATACCTCAGATTAATCGTCTGGCTATCGCCGTTAGCATCGCCACTTTGTCCCCTCTCCTTCACGCAGCCGACCAGGACACCGTTGTTGTCACGGCGACCGGCTTTGAACAAAAAATCCAGAATGCCCCCGCCTCTATCTCCGTCATCTCTAAACAGCAGATCGAAGATAAGGCCTACCGGGACGTGACTGACGCGCTGAAAGACGTGCCGGGCGTGGTGGTGACAGGCGGTGGCAGCAGCAGCGATATCAGTATTCGCGGCATGTCTTCGCAATACACCCTCTTCCTGGTCAACGGTAAGCGAATCAGCACCCGCAGCACCCGCCCTAACAGCGATAACTCCGGCATCGAACAAGGCTGGCTGCCGCCGCTGGAATCCATCGAACGTATCGAAGTGATCCGCGGGCCGATGTCCTCCCTGTATGGCTCCGATGCCATGGGCGGCGTGATTAACGTCATCACTAAGAAGGTATCGAACACCAAAGCCTGGACCGGCTCGCTGCATGGCGATGCCACCTTCCAGGAGAATAACGATTCTGGCGATCTGTTCCAGACCAATGCGTATGCCTCTGGTCCGCTGATTGACGGGCTGCTGGGGGCGAAGGTGACCGGCCTGCTCTCACGCCGCGCGGAAGATAAGATTGAGAACGGTTTTAACGAGCAGAAAATGCGTAACGGCGGTATCACGCTCAACTTCACGCCGGACGAGAAGAACGACATTGACCTCGATTTTGCCCGTGAGTTGCAGGATCGCAACAGCACGCCGGGGATGTCGAAAGCGGCTGAAAATTGTCGCGGTAATGTCTGCACTCCAAATACCAAAAGTGAAACCCGCTACGAGCACACCACCTGGGCTCTGACCCACAGCGGCTATTACGACGATTTCAATAGCACCAGCTACATTCAGCAGGAAGAAACCAACAACCCCGATCGCGATATGCGCTCGTACAACACCACCTTTAATAACCAGAACCAGATTTTCCTGGGCGATCACACCCTGACGCTGGGTGGGCAGTATCGTTATGAAAAACTGCGTGATGAAGGTAATCAGCTGGCCGCGGCCGATGGATTAAGCAAGCTGACCCGCTGGAGCTGGGCACTGTTTGCCGAAGACGAGTGGGCGATGACCGAAAGCTTTACGCTGACCGGCGGCCTGCGTATGGATAAAGATGAGAACTACGGCACCAACTGGACTCCACGTGGCTACGGCGTATGGCATCTGGCGGATCAGTGGACCCTTAAGGGTGGCGTCTCGGCAGGCTATCGTGCGCCCGATCTGCGTCAGTCTTCTGCCAACTGGGGCCAGGTTACCGGCGGTGGTCGTCTGAACGGCATTATTGTCGGCAACCCCGATTTGAAGCCGGAAAAGAGTCTGAGCGAAGAGATTGCCCTGCTGTGGGATAACAACGATAACCTCAACGCGGGCGTCACCCTGTTCAATACCGATTTCAAAGACAAGATCACGGAAGTCCGCCGTTGTAACAGCAGCGCCGATCCGGCCTGTACCATCGGCGACGAAACCTATGATTTCGTCAGCGATCGTGTCAACGTCGATAAAGCCAACATGCGCGGCGTAGAGTCCACCTTCGGCTGGAAAATCACCCGGGATGTGAACTGGACGGCCAACTACACCTATACCGAATCTGAACAGAAGAGCGGCCAGTTCTCTGGCAAACCGCTGAACAAGATGCCGAAGCATATGTTCAACACCACGCTGGACTGGCAGGCCACCGAAGATGTCGGCCTCTGGAGTCGCCTCAACTTCCGCGGCAAAACGTCTGAGTACCTGAGCCGTACTTCCATGTCCAAAGGCACCCCGTCTTACACCCAGATTGATGTGGGCCTGCGTTATAACGCCAACAAAAATCTGCTGGTTTCCGCCGGGGTCTACAACGTTCTCGATAAGCAGATCGATTACGATACCTACGACACCGTGCTGGACGGACGCCGTTACACCGTGGGGATGACCTACAGCTTCTGACCCACAAACAAAAAGCCCCCGGCGGTTGCCGGGGGCTTTTTTATGGCCGGAACATTATTTCTTAACGCGTCCCGGGAATTCCATTTCGCTGTAGCGCACGAAGCGCGTTCCTTTCGCCAGTTTGTAACCAAACCAGATGATGAGGAACAGCGGGATGCCGATATAGGTCGCCATCACGCCGCCCCAGTCGATGGTGTCCGACAGGAAGGCTTCGTAGTTCTGACCCAGGGTGATGATCAGACACAGTACGAAGGCAAAAATCGGACCCAGCGGGAAGAAGCCGGAGCGGTACGGCAGATCGTTAATATCATGACCCTGTTTCACATAGCCACGACGGAAACGGTAATGGCTAATGGCAATGCCCAGCCAGGCGATAAAGCCCGTCATCCCGGAGGTATTCAGTAGCCACAGGTAGACCGTCTGGTTACCGAACATCGAGGTAAGGAAGCACAGGCTGGCAATGACGGTAGTGGCCAACAAGGCGTTACGTGGCACACCGCCGCGAGACAGTTTGGCGAAAATACGCGGCGCTTTACCATCGCACGCCAGCGCGTAGAGCATACGGGTTGAGGCATACATGCCAGAGTTACCCGCAGAGAGCACCGCCGTCAGGATCACCGCATTCATGATTGCCGCCGCAGAGAGCAGGCCCGCATGCTGGAACACCAGGGTGAACGGGCTGACGCTGATATCTTTTACATCATTACGCAGCAGGCTTGGATCGGTATACGGAATAATCAGGCTGATGATCAGGATAGCGAACACGTAGAACAGCAGGATACGCCAGAACACCTGCCGCACCGCGCGGGGAATGTTCTTCTCCGGGTCGGCAGACTCCCCCGCCGCGATACCGATCAGTTCAGTACCCTGGAAGGAGAAGCCCACAATCATCGCCACGCCAATCATTGCCGAGAGGCCGCCAGCAAACGGCGCATCGCCAATCTCCCAGTTGCTCCAGCCCGCAGGCTCGCTGCCCTTGAAGATGCCGACGATCATCGCCAGACCCACAATGATAAAGATAATGACGGTCGCCACTTTGATCAGGGAGAACCAGTATTCCGCCTCACCAAAGCCGCGCACCGAGATGAAGTTCAGCAGGAAGATGACGGCCAGGAAAAGCGCACTCCAGATCCAACCTGGCGTGTCCGGGAACCACCATGTCATCACCAGCTGTGCCGCCACGAGGTCAACAGCGATGGTCACCGCCCAGTTGTACCAGTAGTTCCAGCCCAGCGCGAAGCCGAAGCCTTCCTCGACGTACTTTTGCCCATAAGTAGAGAAAGAACCGGAAACCGGCATATAGGCCGCCAGTTCACCGAGACTGGTCATCAGGAAATAGACCATCAGGCCAATCAGAATATAAGAGAAGAGTGCCCCACCCGGGCCTGCCGCGGAAATCGTTGCGCCAGAGGCAACGAAAAGACCTGTACCGATGGAACCGCCAATGGCGATCATCGTCAGGTGACGCGCCTTGAGTTCGCGACGTAGCGCGGGCGCTTCTGTGGTTTTAGTTTCGGAAACCATATGAAAATGCTGTCCATTCAAAAAATGAGGCGCGATTGTAGCAGAGGATCCGCGTTCCTTCCGGCAGAAATACTCTGTTATAAGAGAGCTTCATGACCGGTCCAGGATTATAAGTAAAGCAGAGTTTCGACCGATTTCACCCCGGCCCCTGGCGCTTACTGCTGGCAGTAGCGCAGGAAGCGCTGTAGCGAGCTGGAAAGGTGTTTCTGACGATGGCGAATGCACCATAGCGTGCGCACCAGCTTTGGCAAGGGCAGCGCAATCTCCACCAGCGAACCGCTCTCCAGTTGCTCGGCAATCACCCGCCGTGAAAGGCAGCTAATGCCCAACCCATGGCGAACCGCATGCTTGATGGCTTCCGAGTTGCCAAGCTCCATGCCCAGATGAAACTGCGGCAAATGCGACAACAGAAGATAATCGACAATTTCACGGGTACCCGAGCCATGCTCACGTAAAATCCACGGCGCCTGCGCCAGCCGTTCCAGCGTTACCTCCCCCTGTAGCAGCGAAGAGGCTGGCGAAGCAAAGACCACCAGCTCATCCTCCAGCCAGGGTTCAGCAACAATATCCGCGTTATGGCATGGCCCTTCGATGAGACCGATATCGACCCGAAAGTCGATAATGGCGTTAATCACATCCTGGCTGTTCCCTACGCTCATCTCCAGCGGCAAGGTGGGGAAATCCCGGCGGTAGCGGGCGATGACCTCCGGCAGGATATAGTTGCCAATCGTACTGCTCGCCGAAACGCGAATGGCTCCGTTCTCTTCCCTGAACAACTGCTCAATCTCGACCGTCTGCTCCAGCAACGCCAGCGCCCGGGGGTAGAGCAGCCGCCCATGCTCGTTCACCACCAGCCGCTTCCCTACCCTGTCAAAAAGCTGCACGCCGAGTTGCCCTTCAAGGTCGGTGAGCGCCGCGCTGACCGCAGATTGCGATAACGCCAGCATCTGCGATGCCTGGGTCGTCGAGCCGCTTTTCAGCACTTCAGTAAAGACTTCAAGCTGGCGTAAGGTAATGTGCATAGTCGCATTCCACGGTAAGGTCAGTAGGGGGTGCTTACCACTTATAAAGATTAATTATAAATATATAATCAATTTTATTTTTAAACCAGCGCGGCGTAATCTCCAGCCAGAGAAAGGAGAAGATTATGACGACACTGATTGCACAGCATCATCGTTCTGTATGGCATTACGCCCCGGGTCTGGCCCTGAGCGCACTCATCACCGGCGCGGCACTCTGGGGTGGCAGTATCCCTGCGGTAGCGGGGGCCGGGTTTAGCGCCCTGACGCTGGCCATTTTATTTGGCATGGTGGTCGGTAATACAGTGTACCCGCGTCTCTGGCGTGCCTGTGACGGCGGCGTGATCTTTGCTAAACAGCACCTGCTACGCCTGGGGATCATTCTCTACGGTTTTCGCCTCACCTTTGCCCAGATTGCCGACGTGGGCGTCAGCGGCATCGTCATAGATGTGCTGACGCTGAGCAGCACCTTTATGCTGGCCTGCTTTATCGGACAAAAAGTGTTCGGGCTGGATAAACACACCAGCTGGTTGATTGGTGCAGGCAGCAGCATCTGCGGCGCGGCGGCGGTGCTGGCGACCGAGCCGGTAGTGAAAGCCGAGGCCAGTAAAGTGACGGTGGCCGTGGCAACCGTGGTGATATTCGGTACCCTGGCCATTTTCCTCTATCCGGCCATGTACCCCCTGCTGGCGCACTGGTTCAGCCCGGAAAACTACGGCATCTATATCGGTTCGACCATGCACGAGGTCGCCCAGGTAGTGGCTGCGGGTCATGCTATCAATCCGGAGGCGGAAAACGCGGCGGTGATCGCCAAAATGCTGCGCGTGATGATGCTGGCACCGTTCCTCATCTTCCTCGCAGCAAGGGTTAAACAGCTGGCACCGGCGGGCCAGGCGCAGAAAGGTAAAATCACCATTCCGTGGTTCGCCATCCTCTTTATCGTGGTGGCTATCTTTAACTCCTTCCACCTGCTGCCAAAAGCGGTGGTCGATATGCTAATCACCCTGGATACCGTCCTGCTGGCGATGGCGATGGCAGCACTGGGGGTCACAACCCACGTCAGTGCTCTGAAAAAGGCCGGCGTTAAGCCGCTGCTGATGGCGTTGATCCTCTTTATATGGCTGATCGTCGGCGGGGGTGCCATCAACCTGGCGGTTCATAGCCTGATGGCATAAACCACTACATCCTTCTCCTGTTAACCCGCTATCATAAGCGTTTGCTTTCCCCGGCGGGTTAAACAGGAGTCCCTTTATGAAATATGTTGGAGCGCACGTCAGCGCAGCTGGCGGTCTTGCAAATGCTGCCATTCGCGCTGCTGAAATTGAGGCGACCGCTTTCGCCCTGTTCACCAAAAATCAGCGCCAGTGGCGCGCCGCCCCGCTCTCCACACAAGTGATTGATGATTTTAAAGCCGCATGCGAGAAATACCACTTTGGCCCCGGCCAAATTCTGCCGCATGACAGCTACCTAATTAATTTAGGTCATCCGGTCCAGGAGGCTCTCGATAAATCTCGCGACGCGTTCATTGATGAGATGCAGCGCTGCGAACAGCTTGGCCTGACCTTGCTGAACTTCCACCCTGGTAGCCACTTGTCGCAAATCGACGAATCCACCTGTCTGGCACGCATCGCTGAGTCCATTAATATCGCGCTGGACAAAACGCAAGGGGTGACCGCCGTCATCGAAAACACGGCCGGTCAGGGCAGCAACCTCGGGTTTAAATTCGAACAGCTGGCCGAGATTATCGCCGGGGTTGAGGACAAAACCCGCGTGGGGGTGTGTATCGATACCTGTCACGCCTTTGCCGCAGGCTACGATCTCCGTACTACCGAAGAGACCGAAAAAACCTTCGCAGAATTCGAGCGTATCGTCGGCTTCCAGTATTTGCGCGGTATGCACCTGAACGATGCGAAAAGCGCCTTTGGTAGCCGCGTTGACCGCCATCACAGCCTGGGTGAAGGCAATATCGGCCATGATGCGTTCCGCTTTATTATGCAGGACGCCCGCTTCGACGGCATTCCCATGGTTCTGGAGACCATTAATCCGGATATCTGGGCCGAAGAGATTGCCTGGCTGAAGGCACAGCAAACGGCGGAGGCAACGGCGTAAGCTTAAGCCCCGGGGCGTGCTGATAACGTCCTCTGCCGCAGGCCCATTTCAATCGACTATCGCGCCGCTTACGCGGCGCGACTCTTACCCAGCCAGACCAATAAAGAAGCCCGCAATGGTGGCGCTCATCAGATTAGAGAGCGTGGCGGCGGCCAGTGCCCGCAACCCCAGCTGCGCAATTTCCGGCGCGCGTCGGGGGGAAACGGCAGAGAACGCCCCGACCACGACCCCAATCGATCCGAAATTCGCAAACCCGCACAGCGCAAACGAGATAATGGCGATGGTTTTCACATCCAGCTGGCCGGCAGTTTGCAGCCAGGGCGAGAAGTGGAGATAAGCGACAAATTCGTTTATCGCCAGCTTCTGACCAATCAGGCTACCGGCCAGATGCGCATCGCTCCAGTCGACCCCCATCAACCATGCCAGCGGCGCCAGCGCGTAGCCAAAAATCCCCTCCAGGGTCGCCCCGCCGAAACCAAACCAACCGCCAATACCGCCAATAATCCCGTTGATCATGGCGATAATGGCCACAAAGGCCATGACCACTGTTGCCACGCCGGCGGCGATTTTCAGCCCGGTCATCGCCCCGCTGGCGGCCGCTTCAATAATGCTTTTTGGCGGCGTTTCGGTAAAAGAGAGGTTATCGAACGATACCTGCGAGGCTTCCGTCGCCGGACTCAGCAGGCGAGCAAAGAGAATGCCGCCCGGGATCGCCATCAGCGAGGCGGCCAGCAGGTAACCAATGGGTACCCCTAAGGCGGCGTAGCCAATCATTGTCGAACCCGCGATCGACGCCATCCCGCTACAGATCGCGGTAAAAAGCTCATTGCGGTTAAGACGCTCCATAAAAGGCTTCACGATCGCCGGGATCTCATTCTGCCCGAGGAAAATGGTGGTGACCGCGACAAAGGATTCGATTTTGCTGATATTAAGCGCTTTCTGGAAAATCCCTCCAAGAAGACGAATCAGGAAGCCCATCACGCCAATGTAATAGAGCAGGCTGACCAGCGCGGTGATAAAAATAATGGCGGGCAGCACGCGAAAGGCAAACACAAAGCCGGCGCCATCAAAGACTTTGTCCATCTTGGGCCCGACCAGCGAGCCAAAGATAAAGGCGCTACCGGCATCGCTATAGGTCATCACTTTGTGGATGCCGTAGGCAGCCTTTTCTGCCAGCCACTTCCCGGGTGGAAAATAGAGCATGATGCCGCCGATGGCGATTTGCAGCAGCAACGCCGCCCCTACCGTGCGCAGACTAATACGCTTTTTATTCACTGACAGCAGAAACGCGATTGCCAGTAATACCACCATACCCAGAACACTTCTCATGACGTCCATAATGATTTTCTCTTACGGCCAGGTCTGATTTTGTTGCGGGCTACCGCTTGCTGCCCGTTGGGTGTGACAGCGATGGCGCTTTGCGCAATGGCTGTCACGCCGCACGCCCAGGGGATTAGTGGTACTTACGTACACACTCTTCCACTAAGTCCCAGAACCAGTGGGTGTCGATGGTGATGCCCACTTTGGTGTTCGCCGGTTTGCCGAGAACGCCCAGCTCATCGCAGACCGTGCGTCCATAGCAAGGGCCACTGTTGACGTCGATTTCGACGTACATCTCCTGGGTTTTAATGCCGGCAGGGTTGATGAGGTAAGCAATACAGGTGGCGTCGTGAACCGGGCCGCCCGCTAAGCCATAGTTTTCATACTGGGTTTTGAGGGTAAAGTTCATGATGTCGCTGAAGAGCTTGCCGGCCGGTCCCCCCGCTTTTTCCATTCTGGCGATCACGTCGGCAGTGCAGACCGTCTGGTTAGTCAGATCCAGCCCCATCATCACCAGCGGCACACCGGAGGTGAAGACAACGCGGGCCGCTTCCGGATCGGCAAAGATATTAAACTCAGCGGATGGGGTGAAATTACCGGTGCCGTAGGCCCCGCCCATCATCACAATCTCACGGATTTTGGGCACAATGGCGGGCTGCATACGCATCGCCACCGCAATATTGCTCAGCGGACCGACGGGCACCAGGGTGATATCCCCTTCGCTTGCCATCAGCGTATCGATAATGAATTTTACGGCATGCGTATTTTCTGCTTTGCGGGTCAACGGAGCAAATACCGGGCCATCCAGACCCGTTTCGCCATGGATATTATCGGCAACGATTTGCTGGCGCATTATTGGCTGCGGCATACCCGCATAGACCGGAACATGTATATCTAATGTCTGACAGACATTTAATCCATTGACTAATGTTTTATCCAGCGTCTGATTACCGGCTACAATCGTTATCCCTAATAAATCGATAGCCGGATGCCTTGCTGCCAGCATTATCGCAATAGCATCGTCATGGCCTGGATCGCAATCAAGAATAATCTTTCTCTTTTCCATTTTTATTTCCTCGGTTCGCTGTTGCGTTAATTTCATTTCAGTCATTAAGGGGGGTAGTGTCGACGATTGAATGTTAACAACGGAGAACGTATGCTAAATATGAGAAATCTCACATCAGGAATGGGCCGTGAAAGAGATCCACAATGAGGTTGTTAAACAGGAACTGATTCTGCAGTCAGGATATAAGGAACGGTTTTCCGTGGATATTTTGCGGGATACCCGCTTGTTTGAGGTCGCAGCAGGTGAGGAGATCGTGAGAGTAGGCCAACAACCTGCCTGGCTCTTCTATCTCGTGCGCGGACGCGCCAGACTGTACGCCACCTCAGCCAATGGGCGGGTGTCGCTGATCGACTTCTTTACTGCACCCTGTTTTATTGGCGAAATTGAATTAGTTGACGCGGATCACGAACCCCGGGCCGTTCAGGCCATTGAAGCGTGCTGGTGTCTGGCGTTGCCGATGAAGCAGTACCGCCCCTTATTGTTGAATGATGCAACATTTTTACGGCATTTGTGCATTGCGCTAAGCCGCAAAAATTATCGAAATATTGTTTCGCTTACCCAAAATCAATCTTTCCCGCTGATTAATCGACTGGCGGCCTTTATTTTATTAACGCAGAATTGTGATATCTATCGCGAAAAACATACGCAGGCGGCCGAATATATGGGGGTCTCCTACCGTCATCTTCTTTATGTTATTGCGCAGTTCACTCAGGAAGGTGTACTGATAAAGCAAAAAGCGGGCTATATCATCAAAAATAAATCCCGACTGCTTAATCTGGCGCGGGAGATGGATCCCGAAAATAATTTCTCTGAATTATTACGTTAACCGCTTCACGCCTTTCTCGTTATATTACGCCGATCAACGCTGCCACCCCTACCCCAGACGGGGTGAGTACGGAATAGCGATATGTCCGGAGGAAAAAAGGCCTTTTGTCAGGCCATAAAAAAACGCGGCCGACGCCGCGTTTCTGAGATAAAAAAGGCAGAGTCACCTCTGCCTTTATGGGGAGCGGGTTTAAGCCGCTTTGGCAACTGCTTCCGCTTCCGGGCGCTTCAGCACCGCGTAAGAGAGGCCCGCCACCAGGGTACCGGCGATAATCGCCAGCAGGTAACCCAGCACCGGCGTGATCGCCCCAGGGATCAGCAGGACAAACAGACCGCCGTGCGGTGCCATCAGCTTCGCACCAATAGCCATAGAGATAGCACCGGTTACTGCACCACCCGCGATACAGCAAGGCAGAACGCGCATTGGGTCACGCGCAGCGAACGGAATGGCACCTTCGGTGATGAAGCACAGACCGAGAACCAGCGCTGCTTTGCCGCCTTCCTGTTGTGCCTTATCGAATTTACGGCGGGCAATAATAGTCGCCAGGCCCAGCGCCAGCGGTGGCACCATACCGGCAGCCATAATGGCAGCCATCGGCGCGTAAGTCTGGGTACTCAGCAGGCCAACACCAAACGCATAGGCCGCTTTATTCACCGGGCCGCCCATATCGGTACACATCATGCCACCGAGGATTGCGCCCAGCAGTACCGCATTGGCAGTGCCCATGGTTTGCAGCCAGTGGGTCAGGCCTTCGAGGATACCCGCGACCGGCTTACCGATCAGGTAGATCATTCCCAGACCCACCACCAGGCTTGAAAGCAGCGGAATGATCAGGATCGGCTTCAGCGCTTCCATACTCTGCGGCAATTTCAACTTCGAACTAATCAGCTTCGCAACATAACCGGCCAGGAAGCCCGCGATGATCCCGCCGATGAAACCTGAACCTGTGCTTACAGCCAACATACCGCCAATAAGACCTGGAGTCAGACCCGGACGATCCGCGATAGAGAAGGCGATATAACCTGCCAGGACAGGTACCATCAGCGCGAAGGCAGAACCCCCACCAATTTGCATCAGCGCCGCAGCCAGCGTGTTCGGCTCTTTAAAGGCTTCGATACCGAAAGCGAAGGAGAGTGCGATACACAGACCACCAGCCACCACCATCGGCAGCATATAGGAAACCCCGGTCAGCAGGTGACGATAAGCGCCAGCAGACTCTTTTTTGGTTTCCGTCGCGCCCTGGGCATCGCCCGCCGCCTGATACGGCTTCGCTTCTGCTACGGCCTTATCGAACTCCTGCGCGGTCTTCTTCAACGCCAGGCCAGTAGAGGTACGGTACATCGGTTTTCCGGCGAATTTCGCCAGATCCACTTCGATGTCTGCCGCCACGATCACCAGATCCGCTTCAGCCACCTCTTCGGGGGTGATGGCATTGCCTGCACCCACGGAGCCGCGGGTTTCAACTTTTACCCACCAGCCACGTTTTTTGGCTTCGGTTTCAATGGCTTCAGCCGCCATGAAAGTGTGTGCCACGCCCGTTGGACAGGCTGTCACCGCCACCACGCGTTTCGGACCGCCGCTCAGGGCCGGTGCCGTTGCCGCTGGCAGGGTATAGACCGAGGCGTGATCCTTCGCTTCGCTCAGGAACAGTTCCGGGTGGGCAACCGCGCGATTGATATCGCCCAGCCACACCTTTTTGCCGTTCAGCGCGCTGTCAGCAGGAATGGTGTCGCCCAGAACGATCACCAGTTCGGCATCGTTCGGGTTGTCCAGGATATCCAGATGTGCTTTTTGTGCCGCCGCGCCCAGCAGGGTCTTTGCCATATAGGCGCGGGCCTGTCCGAGAGCAGAGTCGATAATCAGCAGCGTTTTCATTATGCCTCTCCTGCTGTTAGTTAAAGGGTTTTAAGTCAACGCGCGCCATCATCGCGGCTAACTGGGTACGATCGGTAATACCGACATTGCTCTGGCTCACGGCCAGGGCAGCAACAGCGGTAGCAAGACGTAACGTGTGTTCACTGGATTCACGCATCAGCAGGCCGTAAATCAGCCCACCTACCATGGAATCCCCGGCGCCGACGGTGCTTACCACTTCCATCGACGGCGGTTTGGCAATCCATTCGCCAGACGCGTTAACCCACAGCGCGCCTTCTGCACCCAATGAAATCACCACATGAGCGATACCCTGTTCACGCAGCGCATGGGCAGCATCAATCACATCTTTCAATTCTGGCAGCTTACGGCCAGCCCAAATTTCAAGTTCGCGACGATTTGGTTTTACCAGCCATGGTGCGGCTTTAAGGCCTGCAACCAGCGCATCACGGCTGCTGTCGAAAATAATACACGGGCACTGGCTGCGCAGACGCGTCATCCAGTCGGTAAAGGCTTCCGGGCTGACGCCCGACGGCAGGCTGCCGCTGACGCATACCATGTCGAACTGGCCCAGCCAGGAGAGCGAGTCGTTAACAAAACGTTCCCAGTCTGACTGCGTCACTTCGAAGCCGGAGAAGTTCAGGTCGGTCACTTCACCGTCTTTCTCGGTCAGCTTCACGTTGATGCGGGTACGGCCCTGCACAATCTGAAAACGGTTAGCAATGCCCAGTTCGCTGAACAACTGCTGAAAGCCGTCCTGGTTATCTTTGCCCAGGAAGCCGCCTACGGTGACATCGATGCCCAGATCTTTCAGCACCTTCGCCACATTGATCCCTTTACCTGCCGCATGCAGGCCAGTGGTGCGCACCAGGTTGACTTCGCCGCGCTCAATCTCCGGGCAGAATCCTACCAGGTCGTAAGCCGGGTTCAGCGTAATCGTTGCAACACGTCTGCTCATTATGCGCCCTCCCCCAGACCTGCCGCGATGGCATCGCCAATGGCTTTCAGCGCCTGTTCAGCATCGGCACCCTGGGCGGTGAAGCGCAGGCGATGGCCTTTTTTCACACCCAGCGCGACCACTTTCATCAGGCTACGGCCATTAGCGGGCTTACCGCTGCCGTCGAGGTTAGTGACGGTAATGTCGCTTTCAAACTGCTTGATGGTATTAACCAGCATGGTGCCGGGGCGGGCATGCAGACCGTGTTCGTTACGCACCACGTACTCTGCACTGAGCAGGTCGTCGGTCAGCGCGTCATCGCTGGTCAGCAGCGCCAGCAGGGTCGCGGCATCCGCGTTCAGCAATTTGTCAGCTTTGTTGATCAGCAGCAGATCGCTCAGGCGTTTGAGCACGGCAACCGGCTGGTCATCGGCCATAGCGACGGTCACCAGCAGGGCTGCTTTCTCACCTTCAACATCAAATGCGGAGGCCGCACGGCTGACGGCAACAGCGCTGCGCAGATTGCCTTCAGCACTGTCGTTCAGCCAGACGCCCTGGCCCAGGTTCAGCGGCTTGTCCGTTATGGTATGGGTGACGAATGCCGTGTCGACCGCACCCGCCTCTTTCAGCCGTGCGGCGTTCATCGCCTGCAGCGTCACCAGATCGGAGGCGACCACATCCAGCGACAGCGTCGCGTTATCCAGCTTCAGCGCTTCGCTCTGCTTTTCACCCATCAGCAGTGCTCGCAGCTCTTCAGCGGTGGTGGCAGATTTCAGTTGTTCCGCCACTGCGTCATCGCTCAGCACGTGCGTCAGTTGACGCAGCAGGCCCAGATGTTCGTCACTGCTGGCGGCGATACCGATGGCGACATACGCCACCTGCCCTTCGCCCCAGAGCACGCCCTGCGGGAATTGATACACCTGCACACCGGTCTTCAGAACCTGATCGCGGGTATCAGTGGTGCCATGGGGAATGGCGATGCCATTGCCGAGGAAGGTTGAGGTCTGCTGCTCACGCGCCAGCATGCCATCAACATAGCCAGCGGCAACATTGCCAGACTGCACCAGCGCGGCAGCGATCTGCCGGATGGCCTCTTCTTTATTACCGGCCTGTTCGCCCGGATGAATGTCCTGTACGGATAACTGGAACATAGCTCTCCACTCCTGCTGAAATTGAATCGTTTCAGCTTAAATGTGAAAATAGGCGCCAATCCGTTTGTATTAGATCAACCAATTAGCGCTGAAACGTTTCAAGAAGTCTTGCTTTTTATCGCCATCCTTGCAAGTAAAGTTACGTTTCAGCTTTCGGAATTTAGAGTTGCAGCACATTTTTGCAACATTCCGTCCTCTTTCGAGGGCAATAAAAGAAACCAGCGCGCTTTACTTCAGCAGCTTCAGCAAGCGCAGCGGCAATATGAAATGCCATTTTGATTTTTTGTGGGTAATAAGAGTGCGCATCTGTTCATTTTCTGACAAGCGGCGTAAACTCCGCCTCTCTTCATATTACTGATACAGAAACATGCATACGACTCCCGCTGCCGCCAGGCAAAAATCGTTTGATTTGACGTCATCGGCGTTTTTGATTGTGGCCTTCCTCACCGGTATTGCTGGTGCACTGCAAACCCCTACGCTGAGCCTGTTCCTGACCACGGAAGTGCATGCCCGTCCGGCGATGGTTGGCTTCTTTTTTACCGGCAGCGCCATCATCGGCATTTTTGTTAGCCAGTTTCTGGCGGGCCGCTCAGACAAAAAGGGCGATCGCAAAAGCTTGATCGTCTTCTGTTGTCTGCTGGGCGTGTTCGCCTGTCTGCTGTTTGCCTGGAACCGTAACTACTTCATTTTGTTATTCGTTGGCGTCTTTTTGGGGAGTTTTGGCTCTACGGCTAACCCGCAGATGTTTGCCCTCGCCCGCGAACATGCGGATCGCACCGGGCGTGAAGCGGTGATGTTCAGTTCAATATTGCGCGCCCAGGTTTCGCTGGCCTGGGTGATAGGTCCGCCGCTGGCTTACGCCCTGGCGATGGGTTTTGGCTTTACGGTGATGTATCTCAGCGCCGCAGCGGCGTACATCATTTGCGGCCTGATGGTATGGTTCTTTTTACCCTCTATGCGTAAAGAGCCAAAGCTGGCGACCGGTACGCTGGAAGCCCCGCGTCGTAACCGCCGCGACGCCCTGCTGCTGTTTATTATCTGCACATTGATGTGGGGTACTAACAGTCTGTACATCATCAATATGCCGCTGTTTATTATTAATGAACTGCATCTGTCGGAAAAACTGGCGGGCATCATGATGGGCGCGGCGGCGGGGCTGGAAATCCCGACCATGCTGATTGCCGGCTATTACGCCAGGCGCTTCGGCAAACGCTTTCTGATGCGTATTGCCGCCGTAGCAGGGCTGCTGTTCTATGTCGGGATGCTGACCGCCAGCTCACCGGCATTGTTGCTGGGGTTACAACTGCTCAATGCGATTTATATCGGCATTCTGGCGGGGATCGGCATGCTCTATTTTCAGGATTTAATGCCCGGTCAGGCGGGGGCAGCCACCACGCTTTATACCAATACGACGCGCGTGGGCTGGATTATCGCGGGCTCGATGGCCGGTGTGGTGGCCGAGATCTGGAGCTATCACGCGGTCTTCTGGATAGCGCTGGCGATGTGCGTGATCACCTGCGGTTGCCTGACGCGCATAAAAGACATTTAAGGCGCGGTCAGCGCCTCCAGCTCCAGCAGCCAGGTCATCGCCTGCTGGCGCGAACTGCCACACATATCGGCGGCGGGCTGCAGGCCGGCGCAGACTTTTGGGCGTAGCGGTGAGCCAAAAATCTTACAGCGCTGCTGCGCATCCAGCTGTACGCACGGTGTATTCGCCGGCTTGCCGTTGGGCATGCCGGGAATCGGGCTGGTAATGGAGGGTGCAGTGCAGCATGCTCCACAGTCTGGACGGCATTCCATAAAGGCTCTCTTACCCTGACGAGAACCCGCAGAGCGGGCGTGGCGCGCACAGTAACACCTTTTATGTATTGATAGCAAAACCCACGAATTCCTCTTGCCTGAAAGCCCGCGCGCGAGTACTTTGACGCGATATTTTTGACCTCCCCGTTAACAGGATTACTGCAATGCCAAGAGCGAACGAAATTAAAAAAGGTATGGTGCTGAACTACAACAGCAAACTGCTGATTGTTAAGGATATTGATATCCAGGCACCGAGCGCCCGTGGCGCAGCGACGCTGTATAAAATGCGTTTCTCCGATGTCCGCACCGGTCTTAAAGTGGAAGAGCGCTTTAAAGGCGACGATATCGTCGATACCGTGACCCTGACCCGCCGCTTCGTTGACTTCTCTTATATTGATGGCAACGAATACGTGTTTATGGATAAAGAAGATTACACCCCGTATATCTTCACCAAAGATCAGATCGCAGACGAGCTGCAGTTTATGCCTGAAGGCGGCATGCCGGATATGCAGGTACTGACCTGGGACGGCCAGCTGCTGGCGCTTGAGCTGCCGCAGACCGTTGATCTGGAAATCGTTGAGACCGCACCGGGCATCAAAGGGGCTTCAGCCAGCGCCCGTAACAAACCGGCGACGCTGACCACCGGCCTGGTAGTGCAGGTTCCGGAGTACCTCTCCGCTGGTGAAAAGATCCGTATCCATATCGAAGAAAAACGCTATATGGGTCGTGCAGACTAAGACAAAAAACCCGGCTTTCGCCGGGTTTCTTTTTTACAGCAGTTCGGGATATTTGGTCATTTTTAGCGCCAGTTCCACGCCACGCACTTCCGCCATCCCCTTCAGTCGCCCAATCGCCGAATAGCCAGGATTGGTTTTCTTACGCAGGTCATCCAGCATTTGATGGCCGTGATCGGGACGGAATGGAATCGGTCGCACATCGCCCGCTTTCTTGCGGCGTTGCTCTTCGCTGAGGATAGCGTCCACCACCGCCACCATATTCACGTCACCGCCCAGATGCGCGGCTTCGTGGAAGGTTTTTGGATTCTCTTCCCGGCAGGTAGCGCGCAGGTGAGTAAAGTGAATACGGTCACCAAAGGTTTCGATCATCCGCACCAGATCGTTATCGGCACGCACGCCGTAGGAGCCGGTACACATGGTGAAGCCATTGTTGATGCTGTCGACGGTCTCTTTCAGCCACTGCATATCTTCAATGGTAGAGACAATACGCGGCAGACCGAGAATTGGACGCGGTGGATCGTCCGGATGCACTGCCAGACGCACGCCCGCTTCTTCTGCCACCGGGACGATAGCGCGCAGGAAGTGCGCCATGTTTTCCCGCAGCTGTGCTTTATCGATATTACCATACTCCGCCAGACGCGCGCGGAACTGGTCGAGGGTATAGCCCTCTTCAGCGCCCGGCAGGCCGGCAATAATATTGCGGGTCAATTTTTCAATCTCTGCCGCGCTGGCCGCATTAAACCATGCCTGGGCTTGTTGCTGCTCTTCTGGGCTGTAATCGGCTGCTGCGCCTTCACGCTTCAGAATATGCAGCTCAAATGCGGCGAAGGCGATCTGATCAAAGCGCAGTGCTTTGGAGCCATCCGGCAATTCGTATTCCAGATCGGTGCGCGTCCAGTCGAGGATAGGCATAAAGTTGTAGCAGACTGTATCAATACCGCAGGCCGCCAGATTACGAATGCTCTGCTGGTAGTTGGCGATCCAGGTCGCGCACTGCCCGGAATGGGTTTTGATCTCTTCGTGCACCGGAATGCTTTCCACGACCGACCAGGTGAGCCCTTTTTCGGCCAGCAGCTTCTGGCGCTGTTTAATCTCTTCTACCGGCCATACCTCACCGTTAGGAATATGATGCAGCGCGGTCACCACGCCGGTCGCGCCTGCCTGGCGCACGTCATCAAGAGAAACCGGATCGTTCGGGCCATACCAACGCCAGGTTTGTTCCATCGCTTCATCCTCGCAAAGTTGTTATACCAATATAATGTGACGCAATGACGACTACCATACATGTCTAACGCGCCGGGTCAACGCGCCTCGCCTCATTGATTGATCAAACTCACAGTTCCCGCATATTTACGGCTCACCAATTTAAATTGCTGTCATATAACTTTAGACTGACATTGTTAATTAACGGTTAATCAGGTGTGTATTTCATGAAGACAATTGCCTCTATTACGCTGCCCGCTAACGTTAAGCAGCCCCAGTACGATCGTCAGCAACTGCGCTCCCGCATCGTCCATTTTGGATTTGGTGCCTTTCATCGCGCGCATCAGGCGCTGTTAACCGATCGCGTGCTGAATGCCGAGGGCGGCGACTGGGGTATCTGTGAGATTAGCCTGTTTAGCGGCGATAAGCTGATGAGCCAGCTGCGCGCGCAGGATCACCTGTTTACCGTGCTGGAAAAAGGGGCGGATGGGAATCAACCCATCATCGTCGGCGCGGTGCATGAGTGCCTGAACGCGAAGCTTGATTCGCTGGCCGCCATTATTGAGAAGTTCTGCGAACCGCAGGTGGCGATAGTCTCTCTGACCATTACGGAAAAGGGTTACTGCATTGATCCGGCCACCGGCAAACTGGATGTGCAGAACGAACGTATTCTTCACGATCTGGAAAATCCCACTGAGCCACACTCGGCGCCGGGTATTCTGGTCGAAGCGTTATACCGTCGTCGCGAACGCGGCCTGACGCCCTTCAGCGTACTCTCCTGCGATAACATCCCCGATAACGGTCATGTAGTGAAAAACGCCGTGCTGGGCATGGCGCAGAAACGCTCGCCGGAACTGGCTGAGTGGATTGCGGAACATGTTAGCTTCCCGGGGACGATGGTGGATCGCATTGTTCCTGCAGCGACCGACGCCTCCCTTGCGGAAATTGCTGACGTGCTGGGTGTGGATGATCCCTGCGCCATCAGCTGTGAGCCCTTTATCCAGTGGGTGGTTGAAGATAATTTTGTGGCTGGTCGCCCGGCGTGGGAAGCCGCGGGCGTTCAGCTTGTGCAGGATGTGTTGCCCTGGGAGCAGATGAAGCTGCGAATGCTTAATGGCAGCCACTCTTTCCTCGCCTGGCTGGGCTATCTCAGCGGGTTTGCCCATATCAGCGACTGCATGCAGGACGAGGCTTTGCGCAAGGCTGCCCGTCAGCTGATGCTGACCGAACAAGCCCCTACCCTGCGCATTACCGGTGTGGATCTGGATGCGTATGCCGACAGTCTGATCGACCGTTTTACCAACCCGGCCCTGCAGCACCGTACATGGCAGATTGCGATGGATGGCAGCCAGAAGCTGCCTCAGCGCATGCTGGAAGGGATCCGCGTGCACCTGCAGCGCGGCACCCCGTGGCCACTGCTGGCGCTTGGCGTAGCGGGCTGGATGCGTTACGTCAGCGGCGTGGATGATGCGGGTCAGGCCATCGACGTACGCGATCCCCTGAGCGACAAAATCCGCGCTATCGTCGACAGCAGTACCGAGCAGACGCGCGTGCAGGCGCTGCTTGGCCTGAGCGAAATTTTTGGCGAGGATCTGCCGCAGGATGCCGGGTTTGTTGACGCCGTCAGCAACGCTTACCAACGTATTCAGCACGCCGGCGCCCGCCAGGCGATCATTGATACGCTAAACCTTTCCCAATAATGGCGGTTTACGCGGACGGAATAGGGTTCCGTTCGCGTGACCTCTTCTCATGACTGTTCTTTTCAGCCAGGATTATTGATAATTGTTATAAGATTACAGTTATCACTCCTGGAGCACATGTGACCAAGACTAACCTGATCACCGGTTTTCTCGGCAGCGGCAAAACCACCTCAATTTTGCATCTGCTGGCCAATAAAGATCCTGCCGAAAAATGGGCCGTACTGGTCAATGAATTTGGCGAAGTGGGTATCGATGGCGCGCTGCTGGCCGACAGCGGCGCGATGATTAAAGAGATACCCGGAGGCTGCATGTGTTGTGTCAATGGTCTGCCGATGCAGGTTGGCCTGAACACGCTTCTGCGACAGGGTAAACCCGACCGACTGCTCATCGAGCCCACTGGCCTCGGCCATCCAAAGCAGATCCTCGACCTGCTCACCTCGCCGGTTTATGAACCCTGGATCGATCTGCGTGCGACGTTGTGCGTACTCGACCCGCGTCAGCTGCTGGACGAAAAAGCGGTACAAAATGACAACTTCCGCGATCAGCTGGCCTCTGCCGATATTATCATTGCCAACAAAGAAGATCGGGCGACGCCAGAAAGCCGTGAGGCGCTTAAGATTTGGTGGCAACACGTCGGCGGGGAGCGTCAGTTGCAGTACGCAACGCAGGGCAATATCGATATCGCCTTGTTAGATCTGCCGCACCTGAATACGGTGGAACTGCCTGCCAGCGCGGAACACAACCATTCCCATCGCGATCAGAAAGGGCTTGCCGCCCTGAGCCTGCCTGCCCACCAGCGCTGGCGGCGTAACCTCAATAGCGGCCAGGGCCATCAGGCGTGCGGATGGATTTTTGACGCTGACACCTGTTTCGACACTATCGGTCTGCTGGAATGGGCGCGACTGGCGCCGGTTGATCGCGTTAAAGGGGTGATGCGCACGCCAGATGGCCTGGTGCGGATTAATCGCCAGGGGGAAGATTACTTCATCGAAACCCAGGGAGTGGCTCCACCGGACAGCCGTATAGAGCTAATTAGTGCGGTAAATACCGACTGGAACGCACTTCAGGCTAGTCTGTTGAAGCTTCGTTTAACTTCCGACAACTAACGTTGCCCGGACTTCTTAGCTTAGTAAACGATGATGAAAACACGATTCCCCCAGATAATACTGCTTAATGTCGCTGGCCTGGCGCTCTTCTTCTCATGGTACCTGCCGGTTAACCACGGCTTCTGGTTCCCGCTGGACAGTGGCATCTTCCACTTCTTTAACCATAAGCTGGTGGAGAGTCGTGCCTTCCTGTGGCTGGTCGCCATCACCAATAACCGTGCTTTTGACGGATGTTCGTTACTGGCGATGGGCTGTCTGCTTCTCTGGTTCTGGCGCCAGGCATCGGCAGAAGGCCGTCGGCGCATTATTATTATCGGGCTGGTGATGTTATTGATTGCTGTGGTGCTGAATCAACTGGCATCTGCCCTTATTCCGGTGAAACGTTCGAGTCCTACGCTCTGGTTTTCTGATATTTATCGCGTTAGCGAATTGCTGCATATTTCAACGAAAGACGCCTCGAAAGACAGTTTCCCTGGCGATCACGGGATGATGCTGCTTATTTTTGCGGCAGTAGTATGGCGCTATTTCGGTCGTAAAGCCTTTATGGTTGCCCTGATTATCTTTATGGTCTTTGCTTTCCCGCGGGTCATGATTGGCGCCCACTGGTTCACCGATATTGCTGTCGGGTCGCTCTCTGTGGCGCTGATTGGTCTTCCCTGGTGTCTGATGACTCCATTAAGTGATAAATTAATCGCCGTATTCGATCGTTACTTACCTCATAAATTCAACAAAAATAAAACAAATAACTAACCGAAATTATTAAGCGCCGTCAGGGATCGTTATCGATCCCTGACGATTTAACGGCCGCTTAATTTACATTATGTCATCATGCTGTAACATTAATCGGCTTACAAATGAATCAGTTGTGTGATTTTTAGCCTGATTTCTCCCCTCATTTCCCTTTCCCATCAGCCTGATTTGGCTATCACAAATACTTATAAAAAATTGGCTTTTTTTACTCGCAATGGGTTCGGCAATCGGTTACTCTCAGACTCGTTTTACCCAGCACCGTAATTATTTCTAATGCAGAAAAATTTGTGCGATTCGCCACAGATTTGACCATAAAGAATTGTCTCAAAGTGCGCAGGTAATTAGTCTCGTCACGTTTGGCATTTTTATAACGATATTGATCGTTAAGGACTTCAAGGGAAAATAAACAAAATGGTCAAATCTCAACCGATTTTGAGATATATCTTGCGGGGGATCCCGGCGATTGCAGTTGCGGTTCTGCTTTCTGCTTGTAGCACAACGAATACCGCGAAGAATATGCATCCTGAGACGCGTGTTGTGGGGTCAGAAGACGCCTCTTCACTGCAAGCCTCTCAGGATGAATTTGAAACAATGGTACGTAATCTGGATGTGAAATCCCGACTTATGGACCAGTATGCCAGCTGGAAAGGCGTCCGTTACCGCCTGGGTGGCAGCACCAAAAAAGGTATTGATTGTTCCGGTTTCGTACAGCGTACTTTCCGTGAGCAGTTTGGTTTAGAACTTCCGCGTTCAACCTATGAACAGCAGGAGATGGGCAAGTCGATTTCGCGTACCAGCTTACGCACCGGCGATTTAGTCCTGTTCCGCGCAGGTTCGACCGGCCGACACGTCGGCATCTATATCGGTAATGATCAGTTCGTCCACGCATCCACCAGCAACGGTGTGATGATCTCCAGTATGAACGAGCCTTACTGGAAGAAGCGCTACAATGAAGCGCGCCGTGTACTGACGCGGAGTTAATCGATGCGTGTTGTCCGTTACCCTTGGCTGACAACACGTTGAATAAAGCACTGCTACGGCGGTGCTTTTTTTTGTTTCATCGCCAGGCAAGAGAGCGTAACCTTTCTCCGGCAAAGCCAATCCAGGCTATAGTCGTGTAACTGCATGAATTTAGCCGTCATGAAGACGGGGGCGGCAAATCAGGATCTGATAACATCAATGTTCACCCGCTACTTTTCATCCCGCCGTAAAGTGCTGATCATTAGCCTTCTTACCGGCCTGTTTATCGCCCTGCTCTGCGGCGGTTTGCAATTTTTTTCCAGTTACCATAAACGCGCGGTAAGGTTCGATAACCTGATTGTCGATCTTCGACTGTATATGGAGAGCTATTTCACCGAGCTGCGTACCTCTGTCGACCAGCTGCAACCCATGACTTTGAATAGATGTGAGGATGTGGGTTCAGAGCTGACCTCGCGCGCGGCCTTTAGCCTGAACGTTCGCGCATTTCTGCTGGTGAAAGACAAAATCGCTTTTTGCTCTTCGGCCACCGGGCCGATGAACACCCCCCTTACGGATCTGGTTCCCGAAATTGATCTGAAAAAGCCAATCGATATGGCGCTGGTCCCCGGCACCCCAATGATGCCGAATAAATCCGCCATTGTGCTGTGGTACCGTAACCCGCTGGTAAACGATGGCGGCATTTTTACGTCAATTAACCTCAACCTGACCCCTTATCTTTTATATACCGCCCGCCAGGATGAGTTTGCGGCCATTGCGCTGGTGGTAGGAAACACCGCCTTTTCAACCTATGCCGATCACCTGCTGCATACCAACGAATTAACTACGCCACCCATACGGTCCACCCGCATTGAAGAGTTGCCGCTGCAAATAAATCTCTACGCCGAAGCCTGGACGCGAGAAGACTTGCTGTTTGCATTACTGTTTGGCGTGATTTGCGGCATCAGCAGTGCGGTTGTCTGCTACTACCTGTCGATGGCGCGGGCTAACCCAAGAAAAGAGATCCTGACGGCCATTAAGCAGGATCAGTTTTATGTGGTCTATCAGCCGGTTGTAGATGCCAACGATCTAAAAATGACTGGCGTAGAGGTACTCATGCGCTGGCGTCATCCGGGTGCCGGAGAGATCCCGCCTGATGCGTTTATCAACTTTGCTGAAGCACAAAAGCTGATCGTCCCTCTGACGCTGCACCTCTTTGACCTGATACTGCGCGATGCGCCAATGTTGAAAAAACGGCTACCACCGGGTGCAAAACTGGGGATCAATATTGCTCCAGGCCACCTGCATGCCGAAAGTTTTAAAGAAGACATGCGTAAATTTGCCGCCTCGCTACCGCCGAATCACTTCCAGGTCGTGCTTGAAATTACCGAGCGCAATATGCTGCAGCACAGCGAAGCGGCCCGGCTGTTCGACTGGCTTCATCATGAAGGCTTTGAAGTGGCGATTGATGACTTTGGTACCGGGCATAGCGCGCTCATCTATCTTGAGCGCTTCTCGATGGACTATCTCAAAATCGATCGTGGGTTCGTCAACACCATCGGTATGGAAACGGTTACCTCCCCCGTCCTCGACGCGGTCATTACCCTGGCGCGCCGGCTGAATATGATCATCGTGGCGGAAGGGGTAGAAACAGCCGAGCAGGCAAAGTGGCTGCGGGAACATGGCGTCAATTTCTTACAGGGATACTGGATTAGTCGCCCTATGCCGCTGGACGCGCTGCTGACGTGGCAAGAAGATCCCGGGCTCAGTCGTGAATAATTGCACAACGGTCGCCTCGTCACTTATTATTCAATGATCATCGGGTGGCCAGCTAATAATAAGGAATGCGTAGCGGAATGATATTGCGCGTAATGATGCTACTGCTTGTAGCGCTGAGTGGATTCTGTCAGGCGCAGACCATCAAAGAGAGCTACGCGTTCGCCGTCATCGGCGAGCCGAAATACGCCATCAATTTCGATCACTACGATTACGTCAACCCGGCGGCGCCAAAAGGGGGAAAGGCTACCCTTTCCGTTATCGGTACCTTTGATAACTTCAACCGCTATGCTCTGCGCGGCGTGGCCGCCGAACGCACTGAATCACTTTACGATCCCCTCTTCACTACCTCGGACGATGAACCCGGCAGCTACTATCCTCTGGTCGCTGAGTTTGCACGCTACGCTGATGATTATTCCTGGGTGGAGCTTACGCTCAATCCGAAAGCGCGCTTTCATGATGGGACACCGGTCAGCGCCCGTGACGTCGAGTTTACCTTTCATAAATTTATGACGGAAGGGGTACCCCAGTTCCGACTGGTCTATAAAGGCACCACCGTTAAAGCCATCGCGCCGCTTACGGTGCGTATTGAGCTGGCGAAGCCCAATAAAGAGGATATGCTGAGCCTCTTCTCCCTGCCGGTGATGCCAGAGAAATTCTGGAAAAATCATAAACTCAGCGATCCTATCTCCACGCCGCCGCTGGCCAGCGGCCCGTATCGCATTACCAGCTGGCGTATGGGGCAGTATGTCATCTGGTCACGGGTAAAAGATTACTGGGCCGCCGACCTGCCTGTTAACCGCGGCCGCTGGAACTTCGACACCCTGCGCTATGACTATTATCTGGACGATAATGTCGCCTTTGAGGCCTTCAAGGCCGGGGCATTTGATATGCGCCTTGAGAGCAGCGCCAAAAACTGGGCCACCCGCTACACCGGCAGAAATTTCGAGCGCGGCTATATCGTTAAAGATGAGTTTAAGAGCGATTCGGCGCAGGACACCCGCTGGCTGGCGTTTAATATCCAGCGTTCCGTCTTTACCGACCGACGCGTGCGCGAAGCCATTACCCTCGCTTTCGACTTTGAATGGATGAATAAAGCGCTCTTCTACGGAGCCTACAGCCGGGTGAACAGCTATTTTCAAAATACGGAGTACGCCGCAACAGGGTATCCGGACGCCGCTGAGCTGACGCTGCTCGCTCCGCTCAAGGGTGAAATCCCGGCCGAGGTCTTTACCTCCGTCTATCAGCCGCCGGTGTCAAAGGGCGACGGCTACGATCGCAACAACCTGCTTAAAGCCAGTAAATTGCTGGATGAAGCAGGCTGGACGCTAAAAAATCAGAAACGCGTTAATATCCAGACCGGGAAACCGCTCACCTTTGAGCTGCTACTTCCCTCCGGCGGCAATAATCAGTGGGTGTTGCCGTTCCAGCACAATCTCGAACGCCTGGGCGTGACGATGACGATTCGTCAGGTCGATAATTCGCAAATCACCAACCGCATGCGTAGCCGCGATTACGATATGATGCCGCGCCTGTGGCGGGCGATGCCATGGCCAAGCTCCGATCTGCAGCTCTCCTGGGCTTCGGCATATATCGACTCCACCTATAACTCCCCGGGAGTAAAAAGCCCGGCCCTCGACGCGCTTATCGCCCGGATCGTTGACGCCCAGGGCGATAAAGAGAAATTGCTGCCGCTCGGGCGGGCGCTCGACCGGGTTCTGACATGGAACTATTACATGCTGCCCATGTGGTATATGGCACAGGATCGTGTCGCCAGCTGGGACAAATTCTCTCACCCGGCGGTACGTCCGGTTTACGCCCTCGGTTTTGAAAACTGGTGGTATGACGTGAACAAAGCGGCGAAATTACCCGCCGAGCGACGGTAAGGAAGGTTATGGGCGCTTATCTGATTCGTCGCTTATTACTGGTGATCCCCACCCTGTGGGCCATCATCACCATCAACTTTTTTATCGTGCAGATTGCCCCCGGTGGTCCGGTGGATCAGGCCATAGCCGCTATCGAAATGGGTAGCAGCAACAGCCTGCCGGGAGGGGGTGGCGAAGGGATGCGCGCCAGCCATGCCCGTACCGGCGTGGGTAATATCAGTGAAAGCCACTATCGCGGCGGACGCGGCCTCGATCCGGAGGTGATCGCCGAGATCACTCAGCGCTACGGTTTCGATAAACCGCTGCATGAACGCTATTTCAAAATGTTATGGGATTACGCGCGCTTCGATTTTGGTAATAGCCTGTTCCGCAGCGCCTCGGTATTGCAACTGATCAAGGAGAGTCTGCCCGTCTCCATCACCCTGGGGCTATGGGGTACCTTGATTATCTACCTGGTCTCTATCCCGCTGGGTATTCGCAAGGCGGTCTATAACGGCAGCCGTTTCGATACCTGGAGCAGTACCTTTATCATTATCGGCTATGCTATTCCGGCCTTCCTTTTCGCCGTAGTGTTGATCGTCCTCTTTGCCGGAGGCAGCTATTACGACCTTTTCCCGCTGCGCGGGCTGGTCTCGGCGGATTTTGACTCTCTGCCCTGGTACCAGAAAGTGACGGATTACCTCTGGCATATCACCTTGCCGGTGCTGGCCACGGTCATTGGCGGCTTCGCCGCGCTCACCATGCTGACCAAAAACTCGTTTCTTGATGAGATCCGCAAACAGTATGTGGTCACCGCCCGGGCGAAAGGGGTGAGCGAGCGCAAAATTCTGTGGCGGCATATATTCCGCAACGCCATGCTGCTGGTCATCGCGGGCTTTCCGGCCACCTTTATCAGCATGTTCTTCACCGGCTCGCTGCTCATAGAGGTGATGTTCTCCCTGAACGGCCTCGGCCTGCTGGGCTACGAAGCGACGCTCTCCCGTGACTACCCGGTGATGTTCGGCACGCTCTATATCTTCACCCTGATTGGCCTGCTGCTGAATATCATCAGTGATATCAGCTATACGCTGGTCGACCCACGCATCGATTTTGAGGGCCGCTGATGCTACGCCTAAGCCCCATAAACCAGGCCCGCTGGGCCCGTTTTCGCCACAACCGCCGCGGCTACTGGTCGCTGTGGATCTTTGCGGTGATCTTTATTCTGAGCCTGTTCTCTGAACTGGTGGCTAACGACAAGCCGCTGCTGGTCCATTTTAACGACCGCTGGTATCTGCCAGCGATAAATAACTACAGTGAGAGCGACTTTGGCGGCCCGTTCGCCACCCCGGCAGATTATCAGGACCCGTGGCTTCGCGCGCAGCTCGATAACCACGGCTGGGCGCTGTGGGCGCCGGTTCGTTTTGGCGCCACCAGCATTAACTTTGCCACTACCCGTCCCTTTCCTTCTCTCCCCTCCAGTCAGAACTGGTTAGGCACCGATGCCAACGGCGGCGACGTACTGGCTCGCATTCTCTATGGCACCCGCATCTCGATTCTGTTCGGCCTGCTATTAACCCTTTTCTCTAGCGTTCTGGGGATACTGGCGGGCGCCCTTCAGGGCTATTACGGCGGCAAAATCGACCTCTGGGGACAGCGTTTTATTGAGGTGTGGTCGGGCATGCCGACCCTGTTTCTGATCATTCTGCTCTCAAGCGTAGTGCAGCCGAATTTCTGGTGGTTACTCGCCATCACCGTGGTGTTCGGCTGGATGGCGCTGGTCGGCGTGGTACGGGCTGAGTTTTTGCGTACCCGTAATTTTGATTATATCCGTGCCGCGCAGGCGCTGGGGGTGGGCGATCGGGGGATTATTTTCCGCCACATTCTGCCCAATGCGATGGTGGCTACCCTCACCTTCCTGCCGTTTATTATGTGCAGCTCCATCACTACCCTGACCTCTCTCGATTTTCTCGGTTTCGGCCTGCCGCTGGGATCGCCATCGCTGGGGGAACTGTTATTGCAGGGCAAAAATAACCTACAGGCGCCCTGGCTTGGGATCACCGCGTTTGTCTCGGTAGCATTGCTGCTGTCGTTACTGATCTTTATTGGCGAAGCGGTACGCGATGCCTTCGACCCCAACAAGGCGGTGTAACATGACGCAGCCCCTTCTGCATATTGATAACCTCTCCATCGCTTTTCGTCAGCAGGGCGAAACGCGTCCGGTAGTGAGCGATCTCTCGCTGCATATCGATCCGGGAGAAACGCTGGCGCTGGTGGGTGAGTCGGGCTCGGGGAAGAGCGTTACGGCCCTCTCAGTGCTGCGCCTGCTGCCTTCGCCACCGGCCATCTATCCCCAGGGCGATATTCTCTTTCAGGGGCAGTCACTGCTGCATGCCGATGAACGTACCCTGCGCGGCGTGCGAGGCAATAAAATCGCGATGATCTTCCAGGAGCCGATGGTCTCGCTCAACCCACTGCATACCCTTGAAAAACAGCTGTATGAAGTGCTCTCTCTGCATCGGGGGATGCGTAAAGAGGCCGCGCGCGGCGAGATGCTCGACTGTCTGGAGCGCACCGGCATTCGTCACGCGGCCAAACGGCTTTCTGACTTCCCGCATCAGCTCTCGGGAGGAGAGCGCCAGCGCGTCATGATTGCCATGGCCCTGCTCACCCGCCCTGAACTGCTGATTGCCGATGAACCCACCACGGCGCTGGACGTCACGGTACAGGCGCAGATCCTGCAACTGCTGCGGGAACTGCGCGACGAGCTGAACATGAGCCTGCTGTTTATCACCCACAATCTCAGCATCGTTAAAAAGCTTGCCGATAGGGTCGCGGTGATGCAAAGCGGGCGTTGCGTCGAGCAGAACAGCGCCCCTGCCCTGTTTAGTGCTCCGCAACATCCCTACACGCAACGACTCCTTGATAGTGAACCCGCTGGCGGCCCTGTTCCGCTGGCAGAAAATGCCCCGACGCTACTCACCGTAAATAACTTGTCGGTGGCCTTCCCGATACGTAAGGGTCTTTTACGCCGGGAGGTGGATAGCAAACGGGTGCTGAACAAGGTCAGCTTTACCCTTCGTGCAGGTGAAACTCTGGGGCTGATGGGGGAATCTGGTTCCGGTAAAAGCACCACCGGGCTGGCGCTACTGCGGCTGATTACGTCGCAAGGTGAGATGACTTTCGATGGTAAGACGCTGCATGACCGCAATCGCCGTCAGATGCTTCCGTTGCGCCATCGAATGCAGGTGGTTTTCCAGGATCCCAACTCCTCACTCAACCCGCGACTCAATGTTCTGCAGATTATCGAAGAGGGGTTACGCGTACACCAGCCTGCGCTCACCCCGGCGCAGCGAGAAGCCGAGGTGATTCGGGTAATGGGCGAGGTGGGGCTGGATCCCGAAACCCGGCAACGTTATCCGGGGGCCTTTTCCGGTGGACAACGACAGCGTATTGCCATTGCCCGCGCCTTGATCCTGCGACCGGAGCTGATCATCCTTGATGAACCGACGTCATCGCTGGATCGCACTGTGCAGGCGCAGATTCTGGCGTTACTGAAAGATCTTCAGCAGCAGTATCGGCTGGCGTATATCTTCATTAGCCATGACCTGCAGGTCGTGCAGGCGCTTTGCCATCAGGTTATTGTTTTACGTCAGGGAGAGGTTGTCGAGCAGGGAGAGTGTCAGCGCGTGTTTGCCGCGCCGACGCAGGCATATACCCGCCAGCTGTTGGCGTTACGTTGACACTCAGAAAGGATTCTGGCCAGACACCGGCTCAGCAATGGCTACGCCGAAATTTTTCAGGCGGCAGGTGGCGGCAAATTCGTCCTGACTTTTCACGAACAGGCAGGGTTCGCCCTCGCACTCCAGCACGGAGCTGTCGAGTTCAATGTCAGTCAGCGCCTGGCTGAGCTTTTCCATTACCGGCCATGCGTTTTCGTCTTGCGGACTGAGCAATTTAAGCGCCACCAGGCAGTTATCGCAGTTCGTCCCGCTTTGCGGAATCGGTTCAACTTTCGAACCTGCGAAACCCGCCGACCAGCGATAGCTCTGCGGCAAGCGATGGACGATGGAGAGCTGTAATGTATCCACGTTTGTTCCCCGGAAGCAAAATATACTTCACAATCTATTTACATTTATAGTAACACATCATTACTCACCTGCCCTGTTTTTAGTGAGAAAGCGGTTACAGCCAGATATCATCGGCGTTAGCGTCTTATTTCTCAGGGCTTTTTGTATGAGTTTCAGGTTCGCAACGGCGCTATATGTACCCGTTTCTGCGATCTAACTCAACCTTTTTAACTACAACGATGTGACTTTTTACATAAATAGATTTTACATAAAAGAAACAAACAAGGAGACCGGGATGAACGTTTTGGTTGATATGTGTCAAAAAAGGGTTCCTGTGGAACCCTTTTTTGTGCGTCATTTAACCGTTTTTTTGGGTCGGCTGGCATAGAGGTAGAAAAGAATGGAGCCCGTCGCACAGAAAGCGATGGACCAGAGCATCGGCCAGGCACTGTTGAAGGTGGCCATCGACAGTAACGCACCGATAATGGCGCCAATGCCAAAGCGGAAGGTCCCGGCGAGCGACGACGCCGTGCCCGCCATGTGCGGGAACTCATCCAGAATGACCGCCATCGCGTTCGACGAGACCATGGAGACGCAACCGACAAACGCCGCCACGCCCACCACCAGCGACCAGAAGCCCACATCGAAGAATGCCGTCACCACCATCCAGATTGCCATGGCGAACTGGATCCACAGCCCGGCACGGAACATATTCAGCGCTCCAACGCGGCGGACAAAGCGGCTGTTGATCAGCGTCATCACAATCAGGAAGACGATGTTCAGTGCAAAGTAGTAGCCGAAATGCTGCGGTGAGACGTGGTTCAGTTCAATGTAAACAAAGGGCCCGGCGCTCAGGAATGAGAACATCCCCGCGAAGCTGAATCCGCTGGCCAGCATATAGCTCAGCACCCGCTTATGACGAAACAGCGATGCGAAGTTGCCGAGCGTGGTGCGGATGTGGAACTTTTGTCGACGTTCAGGCGGCAAGGTTTCCTTGATAAAGAAGAAGATCATTGCCGACGCCAGCAGCGCCGCAAGCGCCAGGATCCAGAAGATAGCGTGCCAGCTAAACCAGACCAGCACAGCCCCACCCGCCATCGGCGCTATCAACGGCGCCACAGTGGTGACCAGCATGACGAAGGACATCATGCGCGAGAACTCTTCTTTCGGGTAGATATCGCGCATCAGGGCATTAATCACCACGCTGGCAGCGGCAGCGGCCAGGCCGTGGAAGAAACGCATGACAATCAGATGGTCAATGGTCTGCGCCAGCGCACAGGCAACGGCCGCACCGGCAAACACCAGGGTACCGCCGAGGATAACCGGTTTGCGCCCCAGGCTATCGGCCATCGGTCCGTATAGCAACTGCCCCACGGCAAAGCCGAGAATATAGGTGCTGAGGGTCATCTGCGCGCTGCCTGCCGGTACGCCGAACTGCTCGGAAATGACCGGCAGTGCGGGCAGGTACATATCGATAGAGAGCGGCATCAGCATGGCCAGCAGGCCAAGGATAAAGACAATGCTAAATGACGAGTGTGGCCTGTTGGTCACAATAAACTCCTGGATTAGCGTGGAGCCAGGCCAACGCTGGCAATTTCTTCATCCGTTAACGGGCGGTATTCACCGGGTTCCAGATCATCATCAAGCTCGATGGCGCCGATACGCTCCCGGTGTAAACCAATCACGTGGTTACCCACCGCGGCGAACATACGTTTTACCTGATGGTAACGCCCTTCGCTGATGGTCAGGCGCACCTCGGTCGGTGTGATCACCTCGAGCGTGGCCGGCCTGGTCAGATCTTTTTCATTATGCAGCTGTACACCCTGCGCGAACTGTTCCGCCGTATTATCGCTCACCGGTGATTCCAGCATCACCCGATATGTCTTTTCACAATGATGGCGTGGTGAGGTAATGCGGTGCGACCACTGACCGTCGTCGGTCATCAGCACCAGTCCGGTAGTGTCGATATCCAGACGCCCGGCGGCGTGTAGCTTGTGCGCCATCGGCTCATCAAGGAAATAGAGAATGGTCGGATGATCCGGATCGTCGGTGGAGCAGACATAACCTTCCGGTTTATTGAGCATGAAATAGCGCGGGCCATTCTGCTGAGTCAGCGAATTACCGTCGTACTCAACCTGATGGTCAGGCTGGAGTTTGAACGCACTATCTTTCACAATATCGCCATCCACGGTAACGCGGCTGGCGCGAATTTCACGCCCGGCAATAGCGCGGCTTACGCCGAGTTGCTGAGCGATAAACTTATCAAGTCGCATGAAGTATTTTTAGCCTTAATGGTGCCAGGAGCCGGACAACACATCCGGAAAAGAGGCAGTCTGAAGAAGCCAGTATAACGGGCTATCTGCGCCACTCAAGGGAAAAAGTTTCGTGGCATACTATATGCGAGATAACCAAACTGAGATCCCATGACATTTACTCTTCGCCCCTATCAGCAGGAAGCGGTTGACGCGACCCTCGCCCACTTTCGCAAGCATAAAGAACCGGCGGCCATTGTGCTCCCTACCGGGGCTGGCAAGAGCCTGGTGATCGCCGAACTGGCCCGGCTGGCGCGCGGGCGCGTGCTGGTGCTGGCGCATGTGAAAGAGCTGGTGGCGCAGAACCATGCCAAGTACCTGGCCCTCGGCCTTGAGGCGGATATCTTTGCCGCCGGCCTGCAGCGTAAAGAGAGCCACGGCAAAGTGGTGTTTGGTAGCGTGCAGTCGGTGGCGCGTAATCTGGATCAGTTCCGCAGCGAATTTTCGCTGTTGATTGTGGACGAGTGTCATCGCATCAGCGATGACGACGACAGCCAGTATCAGCAGATCCTTGCCCATCTGAAAAGCGTTAACCCCTCGATTCGGCTGCTGGGATTAACTGCCACGCCGTTCCGTCTGGGCAAAGGCTGGATTTACCATTTCCACTATCACGGCATGGTGCGCGGCACAGACAAAGCGCTGTTTCGCGACTGTATATACGAGTTACCCCTGCGTTACATGATAAAGCACGGTTACCTCACCCCGCCTGAGCGGCTGGATATGCCGGTGGTGCAGTACGACTTTAGCCGCCTGCAGGTGCAGAGTAATGGCCTGTTTAGCGAAGCGGATCTTAATCGCGAACTCAAAAAACAGGATCGTATTACCCCGCACATTATCAGCCAGATAATGGAATTTGCCGAAACCCGCAAAGGGGTGATGATTTTTGCCGCCACCGTGGAACACGCCCGCGAAATCACCGGGTTGTTACCCGCTGACGATGCGGCGCTGATCACCGGTGAAACGCCGGGCAGCGAACGCGATCGCTTAATTGAAGCCTTCAAAGCGCAGCAGTTTCGCTATCTGGTGAACGTAGCGGTCCTGACCACCGGTTTTGATGCTCCCCACGTGGATCTGATTGCGATTCTGCGCCCTACCGAATCGGTGAGCCTGTATCAGCAGATCGTCGGCAGGGGGTTGCGTCTGTCGCCGGGTAAAACCGACTGCCTGATTCTGGATTACGCCGGCAATCCCCACGACCTGTATGCCCCGGAAGTGGGTACGCCAAAAGGCAAAAGTGACAACGTTCCGGTGCAGGTATTTTGCCCCGGATGCGGCTTCGCCAATACCTTCTGGGGAAAGACAACGGCCGACGGCACCCTTATTGAACACTTTGGCCGGCGCTGTCAGGGCTGGCTGGAGGATGACGACGGCCATCGCGAGCAGTGCGATTATCGTTTCCGCTTTAAAAATTGTCCGCAATGCAATGCTGAAAACGACATTGCTGCCCGCCGCTGCCGCGAGTGCGATACGGTGCTGGTCGATCCGGACGATATGTTAAAAGCGGCGCTGAAGCTGAAAGATGCGCTGGTGTTGCGCTGTAGCGGCATGGTGCTGGCCCAGGGGGCGGATGAGAAAGGCGAGTGGTTAAAAATCACCTATTACGATGAAGACGGTGCCGATGTGAGTGAGCGCTTCCGTCTGCACACACCCGCCCAGCGTACCGCCTTCGAACAGCTGTTTATCCGTCCGCATACCCGTACGCCAGGGGTGCCCCTGCGCTGGATCACCGCCGGGGATATCCTTCACCAGCAGGCGTTGCTTCGCCATCCGGACTTTGTGGTGGCCCGTAAAAAAGGGCAGTTCTGGCAGGTGCGCGAGAAGGTGTTTGACTACGAAGGGCGCTACCGCCGGGCGAATGAATTGCGTGGCTAAAGGGAGTTTTCATTGATGTCAGCGCTGATTACGTATAAAATGCCGCCCGCCTCACATCCGTGAAGCAGAACACCTGCCTGCTGCTGGGTCGCCTGTAGCAGGATCTATATACAGAGAGAAATCAATGTTCACTATCAATGCAGAAGCACGTAAAGAGCAGGGTAAGGGTGCGAGCCGCCGCCTGCGCGCAGCTAACAAATTCCCGGCCATCATCTATGGCGGCGAAGCTGCTCCTGTCGCAATCGAACTGGACCACGACAAAGTGTGGAACATGCAGAACAAAGCTGAGTTCTACAGCGAAGTTCTGACTATCGTTGTTGACGGTAAAGAAGAGAAAGTTAAAGCTCAGGCGGTGCAGCGTCACCCGTTCAAGCCAAAACTGTCTCACATCGACTTCGTTCGCGCGTAATCGCTGACAAGTTGAATAAAAAAACCCCGCTCTGCGGGGTTTTTTTATGGCGCTTATTTGCCGCCGGAGGTGCGACGCTGAAGCTGGTCGCGCAGGTTTGGCGGAGTACCTTTGATCGTCAGGGTATCCGTGGCCGGGTCCCAGAAAATGCGCTCACCCAGCAGCAAGGCATCGAAGTTGATCGTCAGCCCGCCGCCGCTCCCGGCAAATTTGGTCAACTGACGCAGGGTGCTACGATCCGCCGGGAAGCTCTCTTCCAGCTCGTAACCTTTGTCAGCCGTAAATTCCTGGAAACTCACTTCACTGACGCCCGCCAGCTCTTTCGATAACGACTCAAGCTCGATCTCTTCCCCCGCCTGCAGCTGTTCGTTGCAGTAGGTGTACACCTGCTGACGCACGGTCTGACGCTCGGATTTATCGAGCTGCGCCTCTGCGGTAAAGTCGTCCACCGCCTGCAGCAAGCCTTTGTTTTGCGCTTTCGCGTTAAGCCCTTCGCTGGCGCCGAGGAAATCCATAAAGAAGTCGGCCACTTTACGCCCTACCCGCCCTTTAAGGAAGGTGAGGTAGCGTGTGGATTCCGGATTGGTTTCCCACTCGGTAAGGTCAATACGCGCCACAATATCGGCATGATTGATGTCCAGATAGTGGGTCGAGCTGATGTCCAGCTGCTCATTTACGCGCATGCTGCTTAAGTTGTTCAGCACCGTCACCAGCAGATACTCTACCGCCAGGTAGCGGTACTGACAGAACAGCACGATACCGCCGTCAGCAAAAGGATATTTTGCCAGCTCATCGCGCAGGCGTCCGGTCGCCGCCCGGCTAAAGGCGAGGAACTCCTCTTCGCCCTGACGCTGTAAGCGCAGGCTTTGCGCCAGTTCACTCTCTTCGTTGAACATGCCGTAAGCTTTATTTTTGGCGCTATAGACGCGGTGTAGCTCCGCCATCATGTCCACGACGGTTGGCGTCGGTTCAAGTAACGTATCGCGCAGCACCAGCTCAAGGGTTTGCTCATCACGCTTGATAAGCTGGTGCAGCGCAATCTGGTTGATATCCAGACTCATGATAAACTCTCCTGTTAGACCGGGCGGTATTCAACCATCCCCTGCGCATGTGCGCAATAGAAGATAAAAAAGGGGAAAAAATGCTGTTGCTACGGTACTATGTTGCCCTTTCATCAACGAAATGATTTTGATTTATGCCACAACATTCCCGCTACAGTGACGAACACGTAGAACAGCTTCTGAGTGAGCTGGTTAACGTACTGGAAAAACACAAAACGCCAACCGACCTTTCCCTGATGGTACTGGGGAATATGGTGACCAACCTGATTAATACCAGCGTTGCTCCGGCTCAACGTCAGGCCATTGCGAAATCCTTCGCACAGGCGTTGCAGTCCTCGGTTAACGACGACCCGGCACACTAAGGGAAACGAACGACAGCTTATGGTGACGAATCGTCAGCGCTACCGCGAAAAAGTGTCCCAGATGGTAAGCTGGGGGCACTGGTTTGCCCTGTTCAACATTCTGTTGGCGATGGTGCTTGGCAGCCGCTATCTGTTTGTAGCCGACTGGCCAACCACGCTGGCCGGGCGGATTTACTCCTGGATCAGCGTCATTGGCCATTTTAGCTTTCTGGTTTTCGCCACCTATCTGCTGATTCTGTTTCCACTGACCTTCGTTGTCATGTCGCAGCGGCTTATGCGGTTTATCTCCGCGATTCTGGCCACTGTAGGCATGACGCTGCTGTTAATCGACAGCGAAGTCTTTACCCGTTTCCACCTGCATCTCAATCCCATCGTCTGGGAACTGGTGATTAACCCCGACCAGAACGAAACCGCGCGTGACTGGCAGCTAATGTTTATCAGCGCGCCTATCATCCTGATGATTGAGATGCTTTTTGCCACCTGGAGCTGGCAAAAACTGCGTAGCCTGACGCGTCGCCGTCATTACGCCAAACCCATTGCGGCGCTCTTTTTCGTCGCTTTTATCAGCTCACACGTTATGTATATCTGGGCTGATGCCAACTTCTATCGTCCGGTCACGATGCAGCGCGCCAACCTGCCGCTCTCTTATCCGATGACCGCGCGACGCTTTCTGGAAAAACACGGTCTGCTGGATGCGCAGGAGTATCAGCGCCGTCTTGTCGAGCAGGGCAATCCGGAAGCGGTATCCGTGCAGTATCCACTCAGCCCGCTGCGTTTCCGCGATATGGGCCAGGGCCAGAACGTGCTGTTGATTACCGTCGACGGCCTGAACTACTCGCGCTTCGAAAAACAGATGCCGACGCTGGCCGAATTTGCGGATAAGAACATTAACTTTACGCAGCATATGAGTGCCGGTAATTCGACGGATGCGGGGATCTTTGGCCTGTTCTACGGGATTTCGCCTGCCTATATGGACGGCGTGCTGTCGGCGCGCATCCCTGCGGCCTTGATCACCGCGCTGAATCAGCAGGGTTATCAGCTGGGGCTCTTCTCTTCAGACGGCTTTAGCAGCCCGCTCTATCGTCAGGCGCTGTTGTCCGATTTCTCTCTGCCTACCGCCAAAACGCAAACTGATGCGCAAACCGCCGGTCAGTGGATTAACTGGCTGCAGCGTTATGCGCAGGAAGATAACCGCTGGTTCTCGTGGGTCGCCCTGAACGGCACCGCAATCGACGACAGTCAGCAGAAGGGCTTTAACCAGCGTTATGCGCGCGCGGCCGGTGAGGTCGATGCTCAAATTGCCCGTGTGCTGAACGCCTTACGCGATTCTGGCAAGCTGGAAAATACCGTGGTGGTGATCACGGCGGGCCATGGCGTGGCGCTGGGTAGCGATCGCGACAGCATGGAATGGTCTCGCCCTCGCCTGCAGGTACCGCTGGTTATTCACTGGCCGGGCACACCTTCCCAGCGCATCAACAGGCTTACCGATCATAAAGATGTGATGACCACGCTGATGCAGCGCTTACTGCATGTGAATACGCCAGCTAACGAGTACTCACAGGGGCAGGATCTGTTCAGCGCGACGCGTCGTCATGACTGGGTGACCGCCGCAGACGGAAATACGCTGACCGTGATGACGCCCAATCTGTCGCTGGTGCTGAATAGCAACGGCACCTATAAGACCTATACCCTGAAGGGCGAAAGAATCAACGATCAGAAACCGCAGCTCAGCCTGTTGCTGCAGGTATTGACCGATGAGAAACGCTTCATCGCTAACTGATTAATATTAAATCAGTTAGCGGTCAGGGCGCTTGCAATAGACCGTAAATTGAGTAGTATTAGCTACCAGTGTCGGCACGTAGCGCAGCCTGGTAGCGCACTGTCATGGGGTGTCAGGGGTCGGAGGTTCAAATCCTCTCGTGCCGACCAAAAATCCCAAAGAAACCAACCTTCTACGGTTGGTTTTTTTATGCCTGTAATAAACCCTCGCTGAGGGTGAGACCAATTCTGGCAGCCAACGCAGCAGGTAAACGAGCGTTACCAGCGGTTTAAACGCCCCGATCTGAAATGTCTACCCCGCCCCCCCAGCTTTCCCGGATGATGCCCGCGCCAGAAGACAACGCCGCTTACCAGAGTGAACAAGCCAAAAGGGTGAGATGTGAAAACGCGACCGGGTATCGTTAATTCATCAGGCACGTTTTTCAGAGGTAAAAAAAACCAGCCCGTGGGCTGGTCTGGCGTATTACCGTGCGGGGCTTACTGTTTATTACTGCCACCGAGGAAAAAAATCCCCAGCGGGATGGCCAGCAGCACGGTAAAGACGGTGCTATAGACGAGGATCATGGCCGACTGCAAAACAAACATGCTGGTCGTCCACGAAGAGAGTGGGATGTTGTACTGTTCAATGACACCAACGATGGTCGCGCGGCCGACGCAGGCCACCGCAATTGAAAATACCACCAACAATGCCAGAAGAAATTTTCTGCCCGACGGGGTGTTAAGCTTTGCGCGTACCATCGCTCTTTCCTTTACAGATGAATAACCATGATTGCCGCTAACCCTACCACGATCTTGCCGGTCACGCCATATCAGCATTTAACACTAAACAATAAGCAAACAACCAGCTGATTAAACCGGTTAAACAGAAAATTTAAGTAAATCCCCCTGTCAGTGAGGGTTCAATATGCTACGCTTGCCACGATCGTTGAACAAAAGGAATGATTGTGAAAAAAGTACCGAAGATTGCTATCGCCCTGCTGGCGGCCACCTGTACCAGCGCTTTTGCCAGCAATGATATTCTGACCCCTTTCCCGCAGGCCGAAAAAGGGATGAAACGTCAGGTGATCCAGCTGCCGGAGCAGAAGGATGAGGCGCAGTACAAAGTCGAACTGCTGATTGGTAAGACGCTGGAAGTGGACTGCAATCAGCACCGACTTGGCGGCGAGCTGTCCCAAAAAACGCTGGAAGGCTGGGGTTACGACTACTACCGCTTCGATAACGTTACTTCACCGGTCTCAACGATGATGGCCTGTCCGGACGGCAAGAAAACCGAGAAATTTGTTACGGCATACCTCGGCGACCACAGCCTGCTGCGCTATAACAGCAAGCTGCCGATTGTGGTCTATACCCCGGAAAATATCGAGGTGAAGTACCGCCTCTGGAAGGCAGACGAGAAAATCGACGACGCACAAGTGCGTTAAAGAGGCGATTTCAGGGTTCCAGCGCTCGCCTGGAACCCCTTCTCACCTAAATCTCTGGCGTGTGTTTAAAGCCTGTCAGCATCAGCACAAGGCTCTCTTTCGACGCAGCGGTGTTGAACTGATAATGGTTACCCTGCCGATCGCCGCCGATATACCAGGAGATCTCCGTTTTCCCTGCGGCCAGTGCTTTACGTACTGCGGTATCGACATCCACCATCCGGTATTCCCGGACATGATTGAGATAGAGCAACGCCTCTGAGCGATAACTGCAGGCAGGACGCTGTTTCCAGTTCACCGTGGCAGGATCCCAGTCATTGCTCGCCGGATAGAAGAAGATCTGATCGGCACCATTATTCTCTACCTTCCCGCCATAGAGGCGTATACGGTACTTAAACTGCGCAGGATCCTGCCCGGCCGGCAGCGGTGGGATGGCAAATTTCACCAGGCTCAGCGTTTCCGGGTTGCGGGTACGGCCCCCCTGTTTCCAGTTATCGCTAATCTGCAGCCCCTGCCCTGATGGAGTCTCGCTGCTGACAGTGACATTCGCCAGCGCCTTCGAATACCCGTAGGGCACGTTGGTACCGCAGTCCATCCCCTGGTTCATACAGAGATCGGTCATAAATCGCGCCCCCTCCTCTGTCCAGCCGTTCATAAAGTCGGCGTGGGCCGTATAGAGGCTCCCCCAATGCTCCTCCCGCATATCTCCATTCATCGTGGGATCGAGAGAAAGCTGCGCTTTTGCCGTATCCAGGAAGGTAATGCCCTTTAGCACATAGGCCACATTCATATTGACGGTCGGGATCTTCACCGGATACCCGGATGGACACTGCCCTTTCACGTCATAAACGGCATTTTTCATACCGTGCAGCGGCTTAAGATGGATCCCATCCCAGCAGTTGGGAAACTGGATACCGATATTGAACTGCACCGCATCTTTGGCTTTACGCAGTCCGCATACCTCACCCACCTTATTGCTGTAACCTTTGCCGTTGGCGCATAAGAAGGTAATTTTGCCGTTAGGCTGCGTGCCATGGTGATCGCCTGCCAGTAGCGCCAGCCCCGCCGGAAAAGGGGTTAGTGGATATTGCGTAACATGCGAAGCCTGATAATAGGTTTTCTGATAAGCAGGCTGCACGACCGTACCATCCGGCAGACGCAGAGAAGGCGCCCAGTAAGCAGAGCTATCGGCTTTGTTATCGCAGGTGGTCTCAGGGCGCTGACGCAGCGATGAATAATCCGACCAGGCATCGGCATGGGTGTTGCCGAAAAAGTCATGCCACATGGCCTGATTGGGCATACCGTACATCATGATCGCGTCATCGCCACGCGTATGACTCATGGCACAAACCACGTGAGCCTGCGGGCCGGCGTGAGCACAAAGGGAGGGAAGCAGCATGGCCGACGCCATCGCGGCAGAGAGGGTGGTCCTTTTCATTATTATCTCCTGATATGAAAGGCCACATTGGTATCAAAAGCGCGTGCGCACGACTAAATATTGGCGGGGTACTTTTCCTCGCGGGTTTGCTTTACGCGTAAAAAAGGCCGGAAGAACCGGCCTTTTTCTCTCAGCGTGACATTACAGTGCGATATCTGCCACGGGCTTGTTAACTGCCGGCTGGGGCTTGCCCTGCGGCTCCGCTTTTGGCGCCACATCGGCCGCCTGCGGTTTTTCATATTTCAGCTGCAGAACGCGGCTGGTGTACTCCAGCTCCTGTTCAGTCGCTGCCACATTACCGTTCAGTTTGGTGCCGTAAGACGGAATAATGGTTTTCAGTTTCGCCTGCCATTCCGGCGTCGCGACTTTATCTTTGAACACTTTTTCCATCAGGTGCAGCATGATAGGTGCAGCGGTAGATGCGCCTGGAGAAGCGCCCAGCAGCGCCGCAATGGTGCCCTCTTTATCGCTCACCACTTCAGTGCCGAGACGCAGAACGCCGCCCTCTTTTTCATCACGTTTGATGATCTGCACGCGCTGACCTGCCTGCCACAGACGCCAATCCTCTTTTTTCGCCTGCGGATAGTACTCTTTCAGCGCCTCGAAACGCTCTTCATCAGAGAGCATGACCTGGCTAATCAGGTATTTCACCAGATCGAAGTTATCCAGCCCGACGTTCATCATCGGCACGATGTTTGAGGTGGTGGTGGAGCTCAGCAGATCCCACAGCGAACCGTTTTTCAGGAATTTCGTGGAGAAGGTCGCGAACGGCCCGAACAGCACGACGCGTTTGCCATCCAGCATACGGGTATCGATATGGGGTACAGACATTGGCGGTGCGCCCACAGAGGCCTGGCCATACACTTTCGCCAGATGACGATTCACCACTTCCGGATTTTCAGAGACCAGGAACTGGCCGCCCACCGGGAAACCGCCATAGTTGTCGGCTTCCGGAATACCGGTTTCCTGCAGCAGTTTTAACGCTGCGCCGCCGGCACCGATGAAGACAAACTTCGCCTTAATGACGTGCTCTTCTTCATTGTTCTTCAGGTCGGCTACGGTTACGCTCCAGGAGTTATCAGCGTTACGCTTAAAGCCACGGACTTCGGTATTCAGCGCCAGGTTGAAGTGCTCTTTCTTCTGCAAAGCGCCCACCAGCTGACGGGTGATTTCACCGTAGTTCACATCGGTGCCGATTTCGGTACGGGTTGCAGCTACCTTCTGGTTGGGATCACGCCCTTCCATCACCAGCGGCGCCCACTCTTTGATCTGTGCATGATCTTCAGAGTATTTCATCCCGCGGAACAGGGTGCTCTGCTGAAGGGCGGCATAACGTCCACGCAGGAAGTTAACGTTGTCATCGCCCCAGACAAAACTCATGTGTGGCACGGTGTTAATGAAGCTGTGTGGGTCGTGCAGCACGCCGCTGTTCACCTGATGAGACCAGAACTGACGAGAAATCTGGAACGCTTCGTTAATCTCAACCGCTTTTTCGATACTGATGGAGCCGTCCTTCTTCTGCGGCGTATAGTTCAGCTCCATCAATGCCGAGTGGCCGGTACCGGCGTTGTTCCAGCCGTTCGAACTCTCTTTCGCCACCCCATCCAGGCGCTCAACCATGGTCATTGACCAGTCTGGCTGCAGTTCTTGCAGGTAGGTTCCGAGCGTTGCGCTCATGATCCCGCCACCAATTAAAAGGACATCCGTTTGCTGCTCTTTTGGTGCGTCAGCCTTCGCCGCCATCGAGACAGCGTTCAGCCCCACGGCCAGCGAAAAGAGCACGGCAGTCATTTTTTTCATCATTTATGCCTTAAGTTATACGTGGAAATTGCAGGTGAAATAAGCTGCGGGGCAACGGTAGCAACATTTAAATATTGTTTAAAGGTTACGAAATTATTGTAATTGTGAAATTTAATGGTGGATTGTTTATACGGGAATGGCGCATCGGACTGGCAACGCGACCATTTTCTGGCTACTATGCTGCACTTTGTGATCGCGCGCACGGAAGCCCGCCCTGACCTGCGAAGCCTTATGTCTAAAATCCTGACCTCTCACCAGCCCGATGAGGGCCGTGTAGCGCATATCGTGCGCTCGCCGAATCTCTTTGTCCGCGAAATTCTGGCGGGTGTTATCACCGCCCTGGCGCTGATCCCGGAAGTGATCTCCTTCTCTGTGGTGGCCGGCGTCGACCCGAAAGTTAGCCTCTTTGCCTCGGTGGTGCTCTGCCTGGGGCTCTCTGTGTTGGGCGGTCGCCCGGCGATGGTCACCGCGGCAGCCGGTTCGGTGGCGCTGGTCATTGGTCCGATGGTGGCGCAGCATGGCGTGCAGTACATCCTGCCAGCGGTACTGCTCGCCGGGTTAATTCAGATCCTCTTCGGCGCGCTGGGGATGGCACGATTGATGCGTTTTATTCCCCAGTCGGTGATGACCGGGTTTGTTAACGCCCTTGGGATATTGATCTTCTTCGCGCAGGTTCCCCACTTCTGGAGCAAAAGCCCGCTGATTGTCGGTCTGTTTGTACTGACGATACTGATTGTGCTGTGGGTGCCACGCTACATTAAGAGTGTCCCCTCCCCGCTGATTGCTATTGTGCTGCTGACCCTGTTTACCGTCACCAGCGGACAGATCCTGCCGACCGTAGGCGATGAAGGTTCCATGGGCGGCGGACTGCCAGGGCTGACTGAACTGCTGGTGCCCTTAAACCTGAACACCCTCAGCATTATCTGGCCTTGTGCGCTCAGTATCGCCTTTGTCGGACTGATGGAGTCGTTACTGACGGCAAAACTGGTGGATGAGCTGACGGCAACCCCCTCCAGCAAGCGCCGGGAAAGCATCGGGCTCGGCGTCACCAATATCCTGGCTGGTTTTTTTGGTGGGATTGCCGGTTGCGCGATGATCGGGCAAACCATCGTGAACGTCGAGATGGGCAAAGGCCGCAGTCGCGTATCCACCTTCGCTGCCGGTCTGGTGCTCCTGCTCCTGGTGACCGCGCTGAGCGAAGTGATGGCCAAAATCCCGATGGCGGTGCTGGCGGGGATCATGGCCATCGTCGCGGTGAAAACCTTCAGCTGGCATAGCATCCAGCCCGGTACGGTGAAAGGTGCGCCGGTGGCTGAAACGCTGGTGATGCTGGTGACCGTTGCGGCGACCGTTTCAACCGGTAACCTGGCCATTGGCGTGGTAGGCGGGATTATCGCCATGGCGATCATCCCGGCCCGTCTTAAGCGCAAGCACGCCGCTACAGCAGAAACAGCGTCGCAAGCCCAAGAAAAATAAAGAAACCCCCGGTATCGGTGATGGCGGTGATCATCACGCTCGACCCCACTGCGGGGTCGCGCCCGAGACGATTCATGGTCATCGGGATAATCACCCCCATCAGCGCCGCCACCAGCAGGTTGAGCACCATTGCCAGGGTCATGACCGCGCCCAGTGCCATATCATCGTACAACCACCAGGTCACTCCGCCCATAATCCCGCCCCACACCAGACCGTTGATAAGCGCCACGCCCAGTTCGCGGAAAATTAAAAAGGTGAAGTTGCCGGGCTGGATGTTCTGCAACGCCAGCGCACGGACAATCATGGTAATGGTCTGGTTACCGGTATTGCCGCCAATCCCCGCGACAATCGGCATCAGCGAGGCCAGGGCGACCAGCTGCGAGATGGTATGTTCGAAACCATCAATCACCCGCGAGGCGATAAAGGCGGTGCAAAGGTTGATGGCTAGCCACGCCCAGCGGGTTTTTACCGCTTTACTGACCGGGGCATAGACATCCTCTTCCGCGCTCAAGCCCCCCATGGCGCGCATATCGTTATCGGTCTCTTCATAGACCACATCAACGATTTCATCGATGGTCACACGTCCCATCAATTTGCCCGTCGAGTCCACGACGGCGGCGCTGAGCAGGTTGTCACGTTCGAAGGTGCGCGCCGCTTTTTCCGCGTCATCTTCCGGCATGAAGATCACCGGATCGGGCTCCATCACTTCACTCACTCGCCGCTTCGCGCCGTGCAGCAGAATGGTTTGCAGATCCAGCTCGCCCAGCAAGGTTTTATCCCGTGAAGTGACAAAGAGTTTGTCAGTGTTATTGGGCATTTTCCCCAGACGTCGCAGATAGCGCTGCACCGCGCCCAGAGTGACGTCCGGGCGCACGAGAATCACGCCAAACTCCATGATCGCGCCGACGCTGTTTTTCTCATAATGCATCACCTGGCGAACGCGGGCGCGTTCATCAGCCGGCATCGAGGCCAGCAGGCGGCCCGTCAGATTACGCGGCAGATGCTGTACGAGGTAGATCTGCTCATCAATATCCAGGGTCCGGAGCGCGTCAAGGATAGCGTGATCGCTCATCTCCTCGATCAAGTCGTCCCAGACGTTCTCTGAGGCTTCAAGCAGCACCTGGCCGCGCTCGTGATCTTCCACCAGCCGCCACAGAGCGAGACGCTCTTCCCGGGGCAACGCTTCAAGGGTATCGGCAAGATCGGGCGGTGGCAGATGCGACACCAGTGCCCCTACCTCAGCAATATCGTCGGCTAAGGTGCCGACGTCATATTGCTCAGCCAGGGTCAGTTTACCCAGCAGCGTGGAGACCAGCGCTTTATCGGTGGTCATCAACCAGATCAGTCGCGCACGCTCTTCATCGCGCAGCCTTGCGCTGTTTTTGTTCTTTAACGGCATTGATCATAAATCCATGTAATGTGATGGCATTAAGAATAGCGGCAGGATATGTAAATAAGAATAAACGACGGGCGGAGATGAACAAAAAAAGAGCATAAAGAGGGAAAATACCCGGCCATTGGGACGGCCGGGCAAAGAAGTCAGGCAGTACGGGCAACCGCATCCCTGGAGGCAGCATCGCGCTCGGCACCGGTCAGCTCGCTCAGCTGGCCATTACGCATCTCCAGCAGCCGATCCGCATGAATAAAGTAGTGATCGTCATGGCTGATGGCAAAGATGGTTTTGCCCATCTGCTGCATCAGCGGTAGCAGCACCTGGTAGAAGTCGCGGCGGAAGTGGGGATCCTGATCTGCCGCCCACTCGTCGAGCAAAATGATGTCACGCTCTTCGGCCAGCGCCAGGAGTAGCGCCACGCGCTTCTTCTGCCCTTTCGACAGCTTCAGGTTGAGAATTTTGCCATTCTCCAGCTCGAGCTTATGCGACATTTGCAGATGGTCGAGCCACTTCGCGACCAGCGCCGAATCGGCCTGTTTGCCCTCTGGTCCCAGCAACTGGTCAAACAGCCAGACGTCGGTGAAGACCGCCGAGAAGAGCTTGCGGTAGTCTTCAGGCTGCTCAACGTTCATGGGTTTGCCGTCAAGGAGGATGTCGCCTGACTGAGGCTGGTAGAGGCCCGTTAGCAGCATCGCCAGCGTTGATTTGCCGCTACCGTTCCCGCCAATCAGAAACAGCAACTCACCGCGATGGATCGTTAAATTTACCGGCCCAATGGCGAAGGCGTTGTCCTGGTAGTGGAACGTGACATTGCGTAACTCCAGGGTCTGCCAGTTCGGGAAGGCCTGTGGACGCGGGAACGCAGGCTTGTAGGGCGCCAGCGCAAATTTGTTAAGCTTATTAAATGCCACCTGCGCGCTCAGCAGGGTCGGCAACGCACCCACGGCAGAGAGCATCGGCGTACGCAGGAACAGCAGCGTCAGCGAGTAGGTTGCCGCCACGTTGGTATCGGCCCAGCCGAGGCTGTTCGCCATCCAGAACACCAGGCCGATAGCGCCCAGCATCATAATATTCGACCAGTTTACCGCGCTCAGATGAAAGGTATCGGCGCGAATAATATGGTGGCGATACTCGCGGGCATCCGGAACATAGAGATTATTGAAGATGTGTTCAGCGCGCTCGCGATTCAGGGTCAGCTCTTTGCGTCCTTCCAGCACGGTCTGATAATCGTTGTAGAGCTTATCTTCGGTTTCACGCAGCACGGCCATATGTTTGTAGACCCGCGCCACCAGCACGAACCCGCCCCAGATGGTGATCACAATCCACAGTGCGGTGATGGCCAGCATTTTGGTAGACAAGAATGCGAGATAGGCTGCCGATCCGAAGGTCAGAATAATCCCCTGCACCAGCTCCGGCAGACGCACAAAGGCAATGGTGATGGCACGCACATCGCTGGTCAGCCCAGCCAGCAACGAAGCGCTGCCTAACTGTTCGATGCGCTCTACGTGGGTATCCAGAATACGCTTGATAAACTCGCTACGCAGGCGATAAACGAAGTGGTGGCCCAGCGTGGTCAGCGCCAGCTGTGAGCCCAGCGTTACCGCCATCAGCAACAGCAGCAAGCCGAGAAATTCGGGTAGCACCGTCAGGGTGGTATCGACCGTTTCGATTAAACGCAGATTGATAAAGGCGATGAGCCCTATGCCCAGCGCGGCGCTGAGCAGGCTTAGCGCCATCACCGCAATAAAAGGCCAGCGATATTGTCGCCAGACCAGAAGAAGGAGTTCCATGCAGAGCTATCCGGACAAGAAAAAACAGCCAGCAGTTTAAACTGCCCGCCGCTTACATCAAGAATAATTCTTATTTTTATTCGCTCTTCGCTGCCTGGCGGAACGTAAGGTTGTAGCGATACTCGCCGGTCAGGGGATGTTCGCCTGGCTTGAGCGGTTGAATCCCGTGATAAAAGAGGCGCGATGCTCCGCCCCACACCACCACATCACCATGCTCCAGCAGCAGGCGTTGTAGGGGATCATTACGTTTCATTCCGCCAAACTGGAAGACGGCCGGCAATCCCAGCGAGACCGAAACAATCGGTGCCCGCAGGTCGGCTTCGTCTTTATCCTGATGCAGCGAGAGCTTTGCCCCTACGCCGTAGCGGTTGATCAGGCAGGCGTCGGGTTGAAAATCGGCGTAGCCTGCTGCGATAGCCGCCCGGTGGCAAAGCGTAGCAAAAGCGACAGGTAGCGGCGGCCAGCGATGACCGGTGAGCGGATCGTGGGGAGAGTATAGATAGCCGCGTTGGTCGGTCGTCCAGCCGAGCGGGCCGCAGTTGGTCATGGCCACTGACATGGTGTACCCGCCCGGGGTCACCATCTGGCGAAAGGGGGCGTGCGTCGCCACGTCGGTAATCGCCGCCATCAGAGCGGAGTCAGAGGCGAGCGCAAAGCGGCGCAAGATCACGGCCCCCGGCGCAAGCGGCTCCTCCCAGGGTTCGGCATCGGCAAAAAGATCGAGCATTACTCCTCCTCATTTCCGGCTTCACTGCGCAAAATCGCCGCTTTTCGCGCTATTCCCCAGCGGTACCCTGAAAGCCCACCGTCGTTTCGCACTACCCGGTGACACGGAATGATAATGGCGAGCCGGTTGGCCGCACAGGCACGGGCCACTGCCCGCACCGCATTCGGTTTACCGAGGCGGGTAGCCACCTGCTGATAACTGACGGTTTCCCCAGCCGGAATAGTGCGTAACGCTTGCCAGACCTGCTGCTGGAAGGCGGTACCGCGAATATCCAGCGGCAGCGTCAGGCTCAGGGTATGGTTATCAATGCTGGCGATAACCTGCTGCACGCGTGCGGCAAATCCGGTATCTGCCTGCTCGTGGCGGGCGTGCGGGAACAACGTCTGCAGTTCGTTCAGCAGCACCGCGTCGTCATCTCCGGGCAGTATGGCACAGATCCCGCGCTCGCTCTCCGCGACCAGACAGCGGCCCAGCGCGCAGTCGCTGAGCGCGTAACGGACGGTTGTCTTATCGCCGCCCCGGCGAAACTGCTTCGCGGTCATGCCAAGCGCGGCGTCTGCGTTACGGTAGTAGCTGCTGCTGTCCGGGAAACCGGCCGCCAGCAACGAATCGGTAATCTTTTCGCCCTGCGCTAACCGGCTACGGAGACGCGCCGCGCGGGCGGCCTGCTGCCAGGCTTTGGGCGTCATCCCGGTGGCGGATTTGAACAGACGGTGCAGATGATAAGGGCTTACTGCCACCTGCTGCGCCAGTGCATCCAGCGTGAGGGACTCTTCCTGCTCCAGCAGGCGGCAGGCTTTCTCGATAAGCAATACGCGCCGCGCCTGCGGATCATGTTCATCGGGGCGACAACGCTTACACGGACGAAAGCCGGCCTGAAGGGCGGTATCAGCATCGTCAAAGAAACGGACATTCTGGCGTAAGGCGTGGCGCGCCCGACACGACGGGCGGCAAAAGATACCGGTGGTTTGCACGGCAAAGACGAACTGGCCGTCAGCGGCGGTGTCGCGAGACAACACCGCCTGCCAGCGTGGGTCATCGTTAATCAGGGTCGTTTTGTTCATCATGCGCTCCTTCAGTAAGCATACTCCTACCCTGCCTGAGCGCCAGAGAACAAAAACCCGTAACCTTGCTTTTTAATTTTTTCCGTTAACCAGATAGCCGCTGAACTGCGGTGACATCCAGGTTTTGAACCCGTTACCTTCACGGGTGATCATATAGACCGCCAGCCCTTCCCGGCGCACAACTTCCTTCGCTTTTTCCGTCCCCAGCACCATCAGACCTGTATCCCAGGCATCGGCCTCCAGCGCCGTGGGGGCTATCACCGTCACGGACACCAGATTATGGGTGATAGGTCGCCCGGTCTGTGGGTCGATCGCGTGGGAGATGCGCTTGCCGTCCAGCTCATAATAGTTACGATAGCTGCCCGCCGTACTAATGCCGTGGCCGTTGATGTCAACGATCGCCTGTACGGCATTCTGCTCATCGGTAGGTTTTTGGATCGCCACGCGCCACGGTTTATCGCTGGCATTCATCCCCCGGCTGACCAGCGCGCCCCCTACCGACACCAGATAGCGGGGGATCCCCTCTTCGGCCATCAGCGCGGCCAGGTGATCGGCGGCATAGCCTTCCCCAACGGTAGAAAGATCAACAAACAGGTCGGGGATATTCTTTTCCAGATACTGCTGACCGTACTGGTACAACACCGACAGATGGTGCAGTCCGGTTTGTCCTCGCGCATCATCAATTTGTTGCTGGGTGGGTGTTTTTACGGGCTGTTTGTCGGGACCAAATCCCCACAGGTTAACCAGCGGCCCCACGGTGATATCCATCGCCCCCTGGGTTTTGTAGCCCACGCGCAGGGATTCGGTCACGATATCTGCCATCGCCTCGCTAACGGGCCACGGAGAGGTGCTTTTTGAGTGATTAAAGCGCATCAGCGCGGAGTCGTTTTTCCAGGTAGAAAGGAGCTGATCGTCGGCATCCAGCTGCGTCTGGATCTTACCGCGTAGCGCTTCAGCCCTGGCTTTATCAACGTTGATAACGCTAACGCGCCAGAAGGTGCCCATGGTTTTACCTTCTAACACCGTTGCCACTGCGGCATTTTCACTTTTTTCCGGCGTTTTCGGGACATCGCACGCTGTTAACATAAAGAGTGCCGACAAGACGCCGACACGAAGAAAAGTCATATCCATTATTTATTATCCTCTGGCCTGAGCCCGGCAAGAGTACACCAAAAACAGGGATTTGTAAGAGCCGATTACAGGAACAAAAAAGGGGCCATCAGGCCCCTTATCTGACACGCTATGCGTCTTAGAACTGGTAAACCAGACCCAGCGCGACGATGTCGTCAGTGCTGATGCCAGCCTGTTCGGTGAATTCGTTTTTATCCAGCAGGTTGATTTTGTAATCAACGTAGGTGGACATGTTTTTGTTGAAGTAGTAAGTCGCGCCAACATCAATATACTTCAGCAAATCCTGATCGCCGAAGTTGGTGGTGTTGTTACGGATGTCTTTCCCTTTAGACTGCAGGTACGCCACGGACGGACGCAGACCGAAGTCGAACTGGTACTGTGCGACCACTTCGAAGTTCTGCGCTTTATCAGCGAAACCGTAGGCATCGGTGATGCTGCTGCCGTTAGAAGAACCAAAACGGGTCGCGTTATAGGTCTGGGAGTATTGCGCTGCCAGGTAAACATTGTTCGCGTCATATTTCAGGCCGCCGCTGTATACGTTAGCGCGATCGCCGTCGCCGTAGACATCTGCTGCGTTCTGGTCAGCGGTACGTTTAGAGGAGGCCAGAGCGGCACCCGCACTGAAACCTTCGCCCAGATCGTAAGTCAGAGACGCGCCATAGCCATCACCGTTCTGTTTCAGCAGGCTACGACCGCCGGCAGAGTCATTCTCGCCGCTTACGTTGTCGTTCGCGCCCTGGTACTGCAGCGCGAAGTTCAGGCCTTCAACCAGACCGAAGAAGTCCTGGTTACGGTAGGTCGCAACGCCATTAGCACGGGATTGCATGAAGTTATCAGCACCGTAGGTGTCGCCGCCGAATTCTGGCAGAACGTCAGTCCAGGAGGTGACATCGTAGATAATGCCGTAGTTACGACCGTAATCGAAAGAGCCTGCGTCGCCGAATTTCAGACCTGCAAATGCCACACGGGTCCAGGACTGGTTATCGCTTTCAGAGGTGTTGCCCTGAATCTGGTATTCCCACTGGCCGTACCCGGTCAGCTGGTCATTAACCTGCGTTTCGCCTTTAAAGCCGATACGCATATAGGTCTGATCGCCATCGCTACCGTCGTCGTCAGAGAAATAGTGCAGACCATCAACTTTACCGAAGAGATCTAATTTGTTGCCGTCTTTGTTATAAATTTCAGCCGCATTCGCTGCGCCCGCTACCAGCAGTGCTGGTACCAGGAGGGAAAGTACTTTAACTTTCATTTTTATACCCTCTGTTATATGCCTTATTTTTATTACCACTGCTTACTGATTAACCCTCTTAACCAGTCGGCAACTTCATTCTCCGCAAAAATACAGAATAATCCAACGGGAATATGATACGAAAACTTTGAAGATGTTTCACTTTTCGACCAGGATGTTTCATTTTGTAAAAACGAGGGAACTTTCTGACAGCACAAATAGCTAAAAAACAAACATACCATACAGCGCATTCTAATAAAAACTATAAATATCAATGATATAGTCAAGACTGCGTTATAGCACTGATTGACAAAACAATTTCTTATCTCCCGTCTAAAATAACTCTCGCTATCATCATTAACTTTATTTATTACCGTCATTCAGTTTTGAATGTCTGTTTATCCCAAATTGAGCCGAATGCCCTGCATTCGGTTTTTTTTTACACTTCTCTACACAAATATTCATTATTTGTGCTACCGCCCTGAAACTATAACGACTATTAATTAATTGCCGTTGTGCTGAAAATTAGACAGCAAAAATGAACGGCAAATATAATTGTTTGTTTGATTGTGCTATTTTCTTTAATTATCGCTAATAATTTGTACAATACATTTCAGGGTGTACAAATTTTCGCCAAAGAAACGGGCGGGGTTTTCTGACGTAAAAAGTCAGCTCATCAGGTAGCGTGACGCTGGAAATTCGATTATTACCCTTTATACTGCCCTTTCCGCCTGCAGCGCAGCCATAACGGGTTAAACATAGCAATGAGTCAGTCTGAAACCACAGCCGCCAGTAAATTTTCACTGCTTCCGGGCAGCATTACCCGTTTCTTTCTTCTATTGATCGTTGTGCTGTTAGTCACTCTGGGCGTGATGGTGCAGAGTGCGGTAAATGCCTGGCTAAAGGATCGCAGTTATCAGGTTGTGGATATCACCCATGCCCTCCATAAACGCATAGATACCTGGCGCTATGCCACCTGGCAGATTTACGACAATATCGCTGCAACGCCTGGCAACTCTTCGGGAGAAGGCTTGCAGGAAACCCGCCTCAAACAAGACGTTTACTATCTTGAGAAGACGCGTCGGAAAACCGAAGCCCTGATTTTTGGCTCTCACGACAGCGCCACCCTTGAGATGACGCAGCGTATCTCTACCTATCTTGATACCTTGTGGGGCGCCGAAACTATTCCCTGGTCGATGTACTACCTGAACGGCCAGGATAACAGCATGATTTTAATCTCTACCCTGCCGCTGAAAGACCTCTCCTCCGGGTTTAAAGAGACCACGGTCGGCAATATCGTTGACTCGCGTCGGGCAGAGATGTTGCAGCAGGCCAATGCGCTGGATGAGCGTGAAAGTTTCTCTTCTCTGCGCCGGCTGGCATGGCAGAACGGGCATTACTTCACGCTACGCACCACCTTTAACCAACCGGGGCATCTGGCAACGGTAGTGGCGTTCGACCTGCCGATAAACGATTTGATCCCACCGGATATGCCGCTGGATAGTTTCCGCCTCGATCCGGATACTGCCTCGCAAAATCTGCGTTCATCACAAGACAAAGAAAGCCCGGACAGCGTAAGCATCTCTTTCAACGGCTCGAAGATCGAGATCGCCTCTTCCCTGAACAGTACCGGGATGCGACTGGTCTGGCAGGTGCCTTTTGGTACCCTGCTGCTCGATACACTGCAAAACATTCTATTGCCACTGTTGCTGAACATTGGCCTGTTGGCTCTGGCGCTGTTTGGTTACAGTACATTTCGTACGCAGTCCGGGCGTCAGAGCGATGTCCCGGTCAATACCGGAAGCAGCAATGAGCTTCGCGTCCTGCGCGCCCTGAATGAAGAAATAGTCTCGGTATTACCCCTTGGCCTGCTGGTGCATGATCAGGAAGCAAACCGCACTATTATCAGCAATAAGATCGCCGATCACCTGCTACCGCACCTCAATTTGCAAAATATCACCACGATGGCCGATCAGCATCAGGGTGTGATTCAGGCCACTATTAATAATGAGCTGTATGAAATTCGTCAGTTCCGCAGCCAGGTGGCTTCGCGTACCCAGATCTTTATTATCCGCGACCAGGATCGCGAAGTGCTGGTGAACAAAAAGCTCAAGCAGGCACAACGGCTGTATGAAAAGAATCAACAGGGCCGGGCGGCCTTTATGCAGAACATTGGTGAGGCGTTTAAACAGCCTCTGAAGACGTTGGCCGATGAGGCTGCACATCTCAACGGCGCGGACAGTCTGCAGCTTGCCAGACACGCCGATACGCTGGTAAGGCTAGTGGACGAAATTCAGCTGGCAAATATGCTGGAGAATGATAGCTGGAAGAGCAACGCAGAGTTGTTTTCTATTCAGGATCTGATTGATGAAGTCGTGCCGGAGGTACTGCCGGTTGTTAAGCGCAAGGGTCTGCAGCTTCTTATTAACAACCCGCTGCCGGCTAACGATAAACGTCACGGGGATCGCGAAGCGCTGCGCCGGATCTTGTTGCTGCTGATTCAGTATGCCGTCACCACCACCCAGATCGGTAAGATCACCCTTGAAGTGAGCAATGACGAATCGGCAGACGATCGCTTGACCTTCCGTATTCTGGATACCGGTGAAGGGGTCACGCTGAGCGAAATCGATAATCTCCACTTCCCGTTCCTGAACGAGACCCAGGGGGATAGTTACGGTAAAGCCAACCCCCTCACCTTCTGGCTCTGCGATCAGCTCGCCCGTAAACTTGGCGGTCATCTGAATATTAAAGCCCGCGAATCGCTGGGAACCCGTTACTCTCTGCACGTAAAAATGGCGGCGACGGCACAAGAAGCTGAAGATGATGAACGTCTGCTCGATGACGTGGTAGCCATGATTGACGTCACCTCTAATGAGATTCGTAATATCGTGGTTCGTCAGCTGGAAAACTGGGGTGCAAGTTGCATCACGCCTGACGAAAGGCTGGTAAGTCAAGAATATGATCTGTTTTTAACTGATAATCCGTCTAATCTTACTGCCTCCGGCTTGCTTTTAAGCGATGATGAGCCAGGCGTGCGAAATATCGGCCCCGGGCAGATGCGCGTCAACTTTAATATGAGCAATGCTATGCAGGAAGCTGTACTACAACTAATAGAAGAGCAGCTGGCCCAGGAAACGATCCCGGACTCCCCGCTTGGCGGTAATGAAAATGCCGAGCTTCAGGCCAGCGGTTATTATTCGCTCTTTGTAGACACAGTACCAGATGATGTTAAGAGGCTGTATACTGAATCCGCCGCGAGCGATTTTGCGGCGCTGGCTCAGACAGCACACCGACTAAAAGGGGTGTTTGCCATGCTTAATCTGGTTCCAGGCAAGCAATTATGTGAAACGCTGGAACATCTTATTCGTGAGAAAGATGCCGCCAGCATAGAAAAATACATCAGCGACATTGACGCCTACGTCAAAAGCTTGCTGTAGCAAGGTAGCCCTATACATGAACAATATGAACGTAATTATTGCCGATGACCATCCGATTGTACTGTTCGGTATTCGCAAATCACTTGAACAGATCGAGTGGGTGAATGTTGTTGGCGAATTTGAAGACTCCACAGCACTGATTAATAACCTCCCGAAACTTGATGCGCACGTGCTCATCACCGACCTTTCCATGCCTGGAGATAAGTACGGTGACGGCATTACGCTTATCAAATACATCAAGCGCCATTTCCCAAGCCTGTCGATTATTGTTCTGACCATGAACAATAACCCGGCGATCTTAAGCGCCGTGCTGGATCTCGACATTGAAGGGATTGTCCTGAAACAGGGTGCGCCAACCGATCTGCCGAAAGCGCTGGCCGCACTGCAGAAAGGGAAGAAGTTTACCCCGGAGAGCGTCTCTCGCCTGCTGGAGAAAATCAGCGCAGGTGGCTATGGTGACAAACGTCTGTCACCGAAAGAGAGCGAAGTTCTGCGTCTGTTCGCCGAAGGTTTCCTCGTTACCGAGATCGCCAAAAAGCTGAACCGCAGTATCAAGACCATCAGTAGCCAGAAGAAATCAGCGATGATGAAACTGGGCGTGGAAAATGATATCGCACTGCTTAACTACCTCTCTTCCGTGACCCTGAGCCCGGCGGATAAAGATTAACCCCGTAAAAAAACCGGGCTACGCTTACGCGTGCCCGGCTTCTCAATAACGCCTGCGGGCGTTTTTTTATACCCGCGCTTTTCTCACCCGATCCGCATAGACCGCCAGCGTCTGTTTTAATACATCCAGCGTGACCGGCTTGGAGAGACAGCTATCCATCCCCGACTCCAGACAGCGCTGCTTCTCTTCCGCCAGCGCGTTGGCCGTTACGCCTACGACCGGGAGCGTGAGGCCAAGCTGACGGATCCGCTGCGTGAGGCGATAACCGTCCATATTCGGCATGTTGACATCACTCAGCACGATATCAATGTGGTTTTTGCTCAGGACATTAAGGGCATCCACGCCGTCGTTCGCGGTTTTACATTGATAGCCCAGCGAGCCAAGCTGATCGGCCAGCAGACGGCGGTTGATAGGATGATCGTCCACCACCAGAATCATCATATCGTCATTCATCTGCGCCGTTTCCGGTGACGGCAGCGCCGCCGTACCGTCGCTGGTCTCAAGCTCTACGCGCCAAATACGCGCCAGCAGCGCAATCAGCTCATGAGGAGAGGCCACGCTGTTTACCCACACGCCGTGCGCACGCTCAAGCGGAATACCAATATGACGACGGCAGAAGAGTACTGACGCCTTGCCCTGCCACGGCTGTGCCAGTTCATCATCGGTGAGCAGCACATCTTCCGCATCCGGCGTCTGCCCCTGATAGCGCGCCACGCGGATACCGCTGCGGGTCAGCAGGGATTCAAGATAGCTGTGCAGCGAGGCGTTATTAACCGCCAGCCAGCAGCGTTTATCACTTAACCCTTTCACCACCACGCTGGACGGCGACTGGGCAGCATAGAGAGGAATACGAATAGTAAACTGGCTGCCCATGCCTGGTTCGGTATCTACCGAGATATCCCCGTCCATCATGCTGATCAGTTTTTCACAGATTGCCAGCCCCAGCCCGGTGCCCTGGAAGTTACGTTGCACCCCGGTCCCCACCTGGAAGAACGGGTCGAAAAGCTTCACCACCTCTTTGGCCGGGATCCCTACCCCGGTGTCGCGCACGCGGATACTTAGATAATCACCGGCCCGGGTGACATGCAGGACGATGCAGCCGATATCGGTGAATTTAATGGCGTTACTTAACAGGTTAGAGATGACCTGCTGCAGGCGCATCGGGTCGCCCTGCAGGGTAACCGGCACATCAGGTTCGATAAAGCAGTACAGCCCCAGCTGTTTGCGCACCACCAGAGGCAGGTAGTTAGCGCTGATATGGTTCATGACCTCACGGGGAGAGAACTCGCGCGGCTCAATCTTCAGCTGTTCCGACTCGATTTTAGAGAAGTCGAGAATGTCGCTGATGATTTTTAGCAGCAGGCTGGAGGAGTTGTTCATCGCCGTCACCAGACGGTCTACGCCCCGCGGCAGCTCTTTGGTTTGCAGCAGATCCAGGTTGCCGATGATGCCGTATAGCGGGGTACGCAACTCATGGCTAACGGTGGCAAGGAACATCGATTTCGACTGGCTCGCCTGCTCTGCCGACTGGGCCATGTCCTGTAACGACTCTTCCATTTTGACGCGGGCTGAGACGTCGACCAGCACGCAGATCGCCACGTTTTCATTACGGTAGCGCGAGTGGACAAAGCTAATCTGCAGATTGGTGTTATTGCTGGTGAGCACGTCCACAAAGTTCACCTGCTGTCCGCAGATAATCTGCGTCAGCCGCTGCCGGTCTTCGTGGGTGAGCATGTTCAGATAGTTATGCGCCAGCTCGTTACTCAGAATGTTAGTGCCATCGACCGTACGCAGAATGCAGATCCCCACCGGCGCCGAAGCGACGATCTTGCGGTTGAACTGCTCGTGCTCTTCAAGACGCTGGGCGTCGGCTTCTGCCGGAATAAAGATTTTACGTTCGTACATCCGCGCGAGAGTAAAGAGCGCAATCCCCACCAGCACGTTCAGTAGCACCGAGTTCAGGATTAACATGCGGATCCGCTCAAGCACCATATCCACCGGCACCGAATAGACGATGCTCAGCGAGGACGGCGGTAAGCTTTTCTTCAGCACCAGGTCACGGAAACCGGAGGTATAGCCAAACCAGGAACGCTCCTGCATCCAGCGCGGATCGATCTTGATGCGATTTTCCGGTCCGGTCAGGGAAATAAGGGGATGACCGTTTTCGTCCAGAATGGTCACCCCAATTGGTAAGGTACCCGGGGTAAAGAAGTTCTCCATCCGGATAGTCTGTTCAATACCCAGCAGCGCCTGCAGGCGGTTCGCCAGATACACCGGGGTCAGGGAATAGAAGTACCCTATCCCCGGACGCGGCCCCTGGCTAATCCAGAAGATGTTGTTGCCTCGCTCATCCTGCGGCGCATTGCGGTATTTGACGATGCGCTCATGCAGGCTCTTCAGCGCATCATCGCGCTCGACCGGTACGTCACGCAGTCCAAAATCGGCCATACAGAGATTGTCACTGCCAATTAAGAAGACACGATTAAGATCGTAGGCGGCGGAGAAGTTATCGCGCCAGTAGCGCATAAACCAGGCCAGCGACTCCAGCGAACCGCGCCATGCACTGCCCATCGTAGAACAGTCGGAATCCGGGAAAAGCGGTTCGAAATCGGGCACTTCGGCTTTGCTATCACGCCCACGGCTGGCCATGATGCCGTTTTCTGCCGTCAGGCGGTTTTCCGCGATGTATTTCAGCTCTTTCATCACGTCTGAGGTGCGCTGAATATAACGCTGAGCCTGATCGGAGCTAAGATTGAACTCCTGACGAATCTCCGACTCCTTCTGATGCAGCGCGTTCACGATGTAAAACACCGAGAAGAGCGCGATCAATAGCCAGAGTAGCAGTGCCAGCGCCCGAAACAGATAGCGGGAGACTTTTAGCGTAGTTCGAAAGGAGACGAGGTATTTCAAGGGGGCGAGGCTCCGCCATCGGGGTAAAAAAGAATGTGGTTAAGGTAGCGGTAAACGCGCCGGGTCGCAATGTTCACTTGTCTGCTTGTGCAAAAGAAAAGGGCCGGAAACCGGCCCTTTTGCAACAGGGAGACATTACTCGTCAGCGTCGTCCGCTGCATCGTCGTCTACGTCTGCTTCCGGCGCGATTTCATCATCGCCTTCCGCTACGGTACCGTCGATAGAATCAAGCTCTTCATCATCTACCGGTTCGGCAACACGCTGCAGACCCACTACGTTCTCGTCTTCCGCAGTACGGATGAGGATCACGCCCTGCGTATTACGGCCGACTATGCTGATCTCGGAAACGCGTGTACGCACCAGCGTACCGGCATCGGTGATCATCATAATCTGGTCAGCATCATCTACCTGTACCGCGCCAACAACGGAACCGTTGCGCTCGGTCACTTTGATAGAGATAACGCCCTGGGTGCCGCGAGACTTGGTTGGATACTCGCTTTCCGCCGTACGTTTACCATAGCCGTTCTGGGTAACGGTCAGGATTGCTCCTTCGCCACGTGGAACGATCAGGGAGACCACGGCATCTTCGCCCGCCAGTTTGATACCGCGAACGCCGGTCGCCGTACGACCCATTGCGCGCACCGCGTTCTCTTTGAAGCGCACCACTTTACCGGCGGCAGAGAACAGCATCACTTCATCAGAACCGGAGGTCAGATCCACGCCAATCAGTTCGTCGCCTTCGTTCAGGTTCACCGCAATAATACCGGCAGAACGCGGACGGCTGAATTCGGTCAGCGCGGTTTTCTTCACGGTACCGCTGGCGGTCGCCATAAAGACGTTCACGCCCTCTTCGTACTCACGCACCGGCAGGATAGCGGTAATACGCTCGTTCGCTTCCAGCGGCAGCAGGTTGACGATTGGACGACCACGCGCGCCACGGCTCGCTTCCGGCAGCTGATAGACTTTCATCCAGTAGAGACGACCGCGGCTTGAGAAGCAGAGGATCGTGTCATGGGTGTTCGCCACCAGCAGGCGGTCGATAAAGTCTTCTTCTTTAATACGTGCGGCAGATTTGCCTTTACCGCCACGACGCTGAGCTTCGTAGTCGGTGAGCGGCTGATACTTCACATAGCCCTGGTGAGACAGGGTGACCACCACATCTTCGCGGTTGATCAGATCTTCGATGTTGATATCAGAGCTGTTAGCGGTGATTTCAGTACGACGCGCATCGCCAAACTGATCGCGGACCAGCTCCAGCTCTTCGCGGATCACTTCCATCAGACGCTCGGCGCTGCCCAGGATGTGCAGCAGCTCAGCAATCTGTCCCAGCAGCTCTTTGTACTCGTCGAGCAGTTTTTCATGCTCAAGGCCGGTCAGTTTCTGCAGACGCAGATCCAGAATCGCCTGGGCCTGCTGTTCAGTCAGATAGTACTGACCATCGCGCACGCCGAATTCAGGATCCAGCCACTCAGGACGTGCAGCGTCATCACCCGCACGTTCGAGCATGGCAGAGACGTTACCAAGCGCCCATGGCTGAGAGACTAACGCCGCTTTCGCTTCCGCAGGGGTTGGCGCACGACGAATCAATTCAATAATCGGTTCGATGTTTGCCAGGGCCACGGCCAGCGCTTCAAGGATGTGCGCACGGTCGCGCGCTTTGCGCAGTTCGAAAATAGTACGACGCGTTACCACTTCACGGCGGTGACGCACGAACGCGCTCAGAATCTCTTTCAGGTTCATGATCTTCGGCTGGCCATGGTGAAGCGCAACCATGTTAATACCGAAGGAGACCTGCAGCTGAGTCTGGGAGTAGAGGTTGTTAAGAACCACTTCACCCACTGCGTCGCGTTTGATCTCAATCACGATGCGCATCCCGTCTTTATCGGACTCGTCACGCAGCGCGCTGATACCTTCAACACGTTTCTCTTTTACCAGCTCGGCGATTTTTTCAATCAGACGCGCTTTGTTCACCTGATACGGGATCTCGTGAACAATGATGGTTTCACGGCCGGTTTTGGCGTCCGCTTCCACTTCCGCACGGGCACGGATATAAATCTTGCCGCGACCGGTGCGATACGCCTCTTCAATACCACGACGACCATTGATGATCGCCGCTGTCGGGAAATCCGGGCCCGGGATGTGTTCCATCAGCCCTTCAATGCTGATCTCTTCATCGTCGATATAGGCCAGGCAGCCGTTGATGACTTCGGTAATATTGTGTGGCGGAATGTTGGTTGCCATACCTACGGCGATACCCGACGACCCGTTAACGAGCAGGTTCGGGATCTTGGTAGGCATGACATCTGGGATTCGCTCGGTACCATCGTAGTTATCGACGAAATCAACGGTCTCTTTTTCCAGGTCGGCCATCAGCTCATGGGCGATTTTCGACATACGGATTTCCGTATAACGCATCGCCGCTGCGGAGTCGCCGTCAACAGAACCAAAGTTACCCTGACCATCTACCAGCATGTAACGCAAGGAGAATGGCTGCGCCATACGGACGATGGTGTCATATACGGCGGTATCACCATGGGGGTGGTATTTACCGATTACGTCACCAACGACACGGGCAGATTTTTTGTAGGCTTTATTCCAGTCATTGCCCAATACGTTCATGGCGTATAGTACGCGACGGTGTACCGGTTTAAGTCCATCGCGGACATCCGGCAGCGCACGGCCAACAATGACCGACATCGCATAGTCCAGATAGGAGCTCTTCAGCTCTTCCTCGATGTTAACCGGTGTAATTTCTCTCGCAAGGTCGCTCATCTAACCGCTATCCCTCTACTGTATCCCGGATTCAAAGGTCGCAAATTATAACACAGCCGCGGTGTAAGAGGTAAACCAATACGGTTTATTCATCCCCTTCACCTGATATACTTCCGGGTCTGACCACAAAAGGAGTAAAAGCGCCCATGAATGCCGAAAAAACGTCGGTGGGTCACAACGTTGACCATGAAGAGATCGCCAAATTCGAAGCCGTCGCCTCGCGCTGGTGGGACCTTGAAGGCGAGTTTAAACCGCTGCATCGTATTAACCCGCTACGTCTGGGCTACATCGCCGAGCGCTCCGGTGGCCTGTTTGGCAAAAAGGTGCTTGATGTCGGCTGCGGCGGCGGAATTCTGGCAGAAAGCATGGCGCGCGAAGGCGCGAACGTTACCGGGCTGGATATGGGCTTCGAGCCACTGCAGGTAGCACGGCTGCATGCGCTGGAATCGGGTGTACAGGTTGAGTATGTTCAAGAGACCGTGGAAGAGCACGCCGCTAAGTATGCCCATCAGTATGACGTAGTGACCTGCATGGAGATGCTCGAGCACGTTCCTGATCCGCAGTCGGTGGTGAGCGCCTGTGCAAAACTGGTTAAGCCCGGCGGTCAGGTCTTCTTCTCTACCATCAACCGTAACGGCAAGGCCTGGCTGATGGCGGTGGTCGGGGCTGAATATGTCCTGCGCATGGTGCCGAAAGGGACCCACGACGTGAAGAAATTTATTAAGCCTGCCGAGTTACTGAGCTGGGTTGACCAGACGGGGCTTAAAGAGCAGCACATGACCGGTCTCCACTACAATCCTGTTCTGGATAAATTCAAGCTTGGGCCGGGCGTTGATGTTAATTATATGTTGCATACAACGGCAAAAAAAGACTAACGACATCACGAATTCTTATAAACAATGCGCAACCCTGTGTTGCGCAATTTTGCCCGTCGTTGAAGAAATCAGCACTTGATCAAAATTTGGATTTTTTTTCTAGATTATTGACACGGGGTCCAGGCCTTATAGCACGAGGACTTACGCTTTTTTACCCTTTCACAACCTCAAATTAACGTCAAAATCAACCCTTGTACTGAAATGATTCGATACTAGAATACTCACCATATAGCGTTTCTCTTATCGCAAACCCCCTATATGTAGTATTTATCCACAGAGTTAGTCACAAGGCGAATCTGTGGATAAGCGGGGGATATTTTTTTATTTCACGGACAGGTAAAAACCCACATGAATCAGAGTCTGCTGGTGACAAAGCGCGACGGTGCAACCGAGCGTATCAATCTGGACAAAATCCATCGTGTTCTCGACTGGGCAGCAGAAGGACTGAATAACGTATCAATCTCCCAGGTCGAACTGCGATCGCACATCCAGTTCTACGATGGCATTAAAACCTCTGATATCCACGAGACCATCATCAAAGCCGCGGCAGATTTGATCTCCCGCGAAGCGCCGGATTATCAGTACCTGGCGGCACGTCTGGCCATCTTCCATCTGCGCAAAAAAGCCTACGGTCAGTTTGAACCTCCAGCCCTGTACGATCACGTCGTGAAAATGGTCGAGCTGGGCAAGTACGACACGCATCTGCTGGAAGACTACACGGAAGAAGAGTTCAAGCAGATGGACGGGTTTATCGACCACTGGCGTGACATGAACTTCTCCTATGCTGCCGTTAAGCAGCTGGAAGGCAAATACCTGGTGCAGAACCGCGTGACCGGTGAGATCTACGAAAGCGCACAGTTCCTCTATATTCTGGTTGCCGCTTGCCTGTTCTCTAACTATCCGCGTGACACCCGTCTGGAATACGTGAAGCGTTTCTATGATGCGGTCTCCACCTTTAAAATTTCGCTGCCTACGCCAATCATGTCTGGCGTGCGTACCCCAACGCGTCAGTTCAGCTCTTGCGTACTGATCGAATGCGGCGATAGCCTGGATTCCATTAACGCCACCTCCAGCGCCATTGTGAAATATGTCTCCCAGCGTGCCGGCATTGGTATCAACGCGGGCCGTATTCGTGCGCTGGGTAGCCCTATTCGCGGCGGCGAAGCGTTCCACACCGGCTGTATTCCGTTCTATAAACATTTCCAGACCGCCGTGAAGTCCTGCTCTCAGGGCGGCGTGCGCGGCGGTGCGGCTACCCTCTTCTACCCAATGTGGCACCTGGAAGTGGAAAGCCTGCTGGTACTGAAAAATAACCGTGGCGTGGAAGGCAACCGCGTGCGTCACATGGACTACGGCGTACAGATCAACAAACTGATGTACACCCGTCTGCTGAAGGGCGAAGACATCACCCTGTTTAGCCCGTCCGACGTACCGGGCCTGTACGACGCTTTCTTTGCCGATCAGGACGAGTTTGAGCGTCTGTACACCAAATACGAAAAAGATGACAGCATTCGTAAGCAGCGCGTGAAAGCGGTCGATCTCTTCTCCCTGATGATGCAGGAACGTGCTTCGACTGGCCGTATCTACATTCAGAACGTTGACCACTGCAACACCCACAGCCCGTTCGATCCGGCGATTGCCCCGGTGCGTCAGTCTAACCTGTGCCTGGAAATCGCGCTGCCGACCAAACCGCTGGACGATGTGAACGACGAAAACGGCGAGATCGCGCTCTGTACGCTCTCCGCGTTTAACCTGGGCGCGATCAAGAGCCTGTCCGAGCTGGAAGAGCTGGCGGTACTGGCGGTTCGCGCGCTCGACGCCCTGCTGGATTACCAGGATTATCCAATCCCGGCGGCCAAACGCGGTGCAATGGGTCGTCGTACCCTGGGTATTGGTGTCATCAACTTCGCCTACTGGCTGGCGAAGAACGGTAAGCGTTACTCCGATGGCAGCGCCAACAACCTGACCCATGAGACGTTTGAAGCCATTCAGTACTACTTGCTGAAAGCCTCTAACGAACTGGCGAAAGAGCAAGGTGCTTGCCCGTGGTTCAATGAAACCACCTATGCAAAAGGCATTATGCCAATCGACACCTACAAGAAAGACCTGGATGTGATTGTCAGCGAGCCGCTGCACCTGGACTGGGACGCGCTTCGTGAGTCCATCAAGACCCACGGCCTGCGTAACTCTACGCTCTCTGCCCTGATGCCGTCCGAGACCTCTTCGCAGATCTCTAACGCCACTAACGGCATTGAGCCGCCGCGCGGCCACGTGAGCATTAAGGCGTCGAAAGATGGCATCCTGCGCCAGGTGGTGCCGGATTATGAACTGCTGAAAAACAACTACGAACTGCTGTGGGAAATGCCGAACAACGACGGCTACCTGCAACTGGTGGGTATCATGCAGAAGTTCATCGATCAGGCGATCTCGGCGAATACTAACTATGACCCGTCACGTTTCCCGTCCGGAAAAGTGCCGATGCAGCAGTTGCTGAAAGACCTGCTTACCGCTTACAAATTTGGCGTGAAAACCCTGTACTATCAAAACACCCGTGACGGTGCAGAAGATGCACAGGATGACCTGGCTCCTTCTATCCAGGATGATGGCTGCGAAAGCGGCGCATGTAAGATCTAATAAATCCCCTCACCCTAACCCTCTCTTACAAGGAGAGGGAACTCTTTCCCCCTCTCCCTGTGGGAGAGGGCCGGGGTGAGGGAAATAACACCACAGGACACATTCATGGCATACACCACCTTTTCACAGACGAAAAATGACCAGCTCAAAGAGCCGATGTTTTTCGGCCAGCCGGTCAACGTGGCACGCTACGATCAGCAAAAATATGACATCTTCGAAAAGCTGATTGAAAAGCAACTCTCCTTCTTCTGGCGCCCGGAAGAAGTGGACGTTTCACGCGATCGCATCGATTTCCAGGCATTGCCAGAGCATGAGAAGCATATCTTCCTCAGCAACCTGAAATACCAGACGCTGCTGGACTCTATTCAGGGACGTAGCCCGAACGTGGCGCTGCTGCCGTTGATCTCTATTCCGGAGCTGGAAACCTGGGTTGAGACCTGGGCGTTTTCCGAGACGATCCACTCACGCTCCTATACCCATATCATCCGTAATATCGTTAACGATCCGGCGATTGTGTTTGATGATATCGTGACGAACGACCAGATCCTGAAGCGCGCAGAGGGCATCTCTCACTTCTACGACGATCTGATTGAGATGACCAGCTACTGGCATCTGCTGGGCGAAGGTACGCACACCGTTAACGGTAAAACCGTCACCGTCAGCCTGCGCGAGCTGAAGAAAAAACTGTACCTGTGCCTGATGAGCGTGAACGCGCTGGAAGCGATCCGCTTCTACGTCAGTTTCGCCTGCTCCTTCGCCTTTGCTGAACGTGAGCTGATGGAAGGCAACGCCAAAATCATCCGCCTGATTGCCCGTGACGAAGCCCTGCATTTGACAGGTACTCAGCATATGCTGAACCTGCTGCGCAGCGGTGTAGACGATCCGGAAATGGCCGAGATCGCAGAAGAGTGCAAACAGGAGAGCTACGACCTGTTCGTTCAGGCTGCAGTGCAGGAAAAAGAGTGGGCAGAGTATCTGTTCCAGGGCGGCTCCATGATTGGCCTGAACAAAGATATTCTCTGCCAGTACGTCGAGTACATTACCAATATCCGTATGCAGGCGGTGGGCCTTGACCTGCCGTTCCAGACGCGCTCCAACCCGATTCCGTGGATCAATACCTGGCTGGTCTCTGACAATGTGCAGGTTGCGCCGCAGGAAGTGGAGGTGAGCTCTTACCTGGTCGGTCAGATTGACTCTGAAGTGAATACCGACGACCTGAGCGACTTCCAGCTCTGATGAGCCGCGTGACGCTTCGCCTTTCCGGCACAGAGGTTATGTGCCGGGATGAGCACCCCTCCCTGCTGATTGCTCTTGAGTCGCATCAGGTTGAAGTAGAATACCAGTGTCGTGAAGGTTACTGCGGCTCTTGCCGCTGTCGCCTGGTATCCGGTCAGGTGGACTGGATTGCCGAACCGCTGGCCTTCATCAGCGAAGGGGAAATTTTGCCCTGCTGCTGCAGGGCTAAAGGGGATATTGAGATCGAGATGTAACAGCGATTACATCGCGTAGTAATACGCTTTGACCTGTTCCCAGTCACGCTTCGGAATCGGGTCCAGATATTTTTCCAGCTGCCGGAAGTCGTGATTCGCAGCCTTATGGCGGCGCAGACGACGGCGGCTCTTTTCAAGATCGAGAAATCCTGCCTCGACCACCCCTTCGGTCTTCACATAGATATGACGTACATAGCAGCAACCATGCTGGCGGTTAACGCTATGCATTTTTTTGAACGCCAGGGCAACCGCTTTTAGCATGGCGTCACGCACCTCGTCCGGGAACGGCGTAATTGCGTGCTGATGATACCAGTCAGCAATACTGATAAATCCCGCCATATCTTCGGTGACCAGCAGGGCACGCCATTCACCCTCGACCTTCATCGCTTTGCCATAAACGATCTTAGGAACGATCACACCCGCTTTTTCCAGATCATGGATAACGCTGATCTCACGAACAATGGTGGGGCGGCCAAAAGGGTAACGTAAGGAGTGGAACAGATGGTGCGTCATGCGTTTGACATACAGCTTTTTGCCGTCACGCTCGACACATTGCACGCCGCTCATTCCCTTACGCCGAAAGTTCGGTTCTTCAACCCAGTCGCCTTCTGTGGCCCACCAATGGCTAAATTCTTTATCTTTTGCAGCCATGTTCATGCTGTACCATCCGTTACTATTCACAGGTAAATAATCAGCCTTATGATAACCAGGATGATTAGGAAAAATCTCAACAACTTGTGTCGGGAAGCAGACAATGTCACACTTAATAAAGGCTTTATACATGGCAAGCAGGATAGGCGAACGGAGTAAAGCTGCTTAAAGGGTTAGTGGCGAGGGTTCGGCGGTCCCGGCCTGCGAAATCGCAGGCCGGATGAGGTTACGTCTGTCATTAACGCTTGTGGTTCAAAAATTCCACAGCCTTATCGGGGAAATCCGTAAACAGCCCATCTACGTCTGCCTGGTTGTACAGCACGTTGTAAAGCTGGTTCACGTCCGTCGCATAATCAGGCAGCTGGTCGGCTCGCACCGTAAAAGGATGGACCTGCATATGGTTCGCATGCGCCTCTTTGACCATTGCCGTCAGCTTTATGTGACCCGGCGTTGAGCCCTCCGCCACCAGCATGTGGTAATCCGGCCCGATGCCGTCGGCGTATTGGGCAATCTGCTTCATCGCGCCCGGCTTAAACATCCAGTCGTAGTTGTAGTTAACCCACTTGCCATCCGGCTGCTTCTCCTGCGTTTCATTCCAGTCGGTATAGGCAATCAGTTGCACCAGGTTGAGATCCATCCCCCGCTTCGGTTCTAGCTCGGTTTTAATGCGCTTGAGTTCAGCCGCATCAAAGCACTGGAGGTAGACCTTATCCTTCTTACTGGTGTAGCCGTACTGCTTCAGTACATCCAGCGTTTTCGCCGCAATGTCCTTCCCTTCCTGATGATGGAACCACGGCGCTTTGATCTCCGGGTAGATGCCGATGTTTTTACCGGTAGAGTGGTTCATCCCCTGCACAAACTCGATTTCCTCTTCAAAGGTATGAATGCGGAAGTCGGATTTGCCCATCGGGAAACGCCCCGGATAGACCTGTACCTTCTTGCCGTTTTCAATCTCGAAGCCTTCGGTAAATTTCAGCGAGCGGATCTCGGCAAGCGTGAAGTCGATGGCGTAATAACGGCCGTCCTTACGGGCACGGTCGGGAAAACGGTCGGCGACATCGGTAACGCGGTCAAGATAGTGGTCATGCAGGACGACCAGATGGTCGTCCCGGGTCATCACCAGATCCTGCTCAAGATAATCCGCCCCCTGCGCGTAAGCCATCGCTTTCGCGGGCAGCGTATGCTCGGGCAGATAGCCGCTGGCGCCGCGGTGGGCAATGACAATCTTGTCTGCCGCCAGCGCCGAGCCTGTCATGACACCGGCCAGCAGCAGGCCGGTAGCGAGTTGAGTCAGTTTCATCGTAATGCTCCTTATTGACGACGTGCCTGTATTTCGGCGTGATGACGTTTTTCACCAATCATGACAACAATCAGCAGCAGTACCGCCAGTACGCTACCGCCAATCATGACCATGAAGCCGCCATCCCAGCCGAAGAAGTCAACGGTATAGCCGACAATGGCGCTTGCGGCGACCGAGCCGCCAAGGTAGCCAAACAGGCCGGTAAAGCCTGCCGCCGTCCCTGCTGCTTTCTTCGGTGCCAGCTCAAGGGCATGCAGGCCAATCAGCATCACCGGGCCGTAGATCAGGAAGCCGATCACAATCATACAGGCCATGTCCACGCCCGGGTTGCCCGGTGGGTTAAGCCAGTAAACGACGGTGGCGATGGTCACCAGGGTCATAAAGAAGACACCCGTTGCACCACGGTTGCCGCGGAAGACCTTGTCCGACATCCAGCCACAAATCAGCGTGCCCGGGATACCCGCGTATTCATACAGGAAGTAGGCCCAGGAGGATTTATCCAGCGCGAAGTGTTTCACCTCTTTCAGGTAGGTTGGCGACCAGTCGAGGATGCCGTAGCGCAGCAGGTAAACAAAGACGTTAGCGACCGCGATGTACCACAGCAGTTTGTTGGGCAGCACGTATTTCATGAAGATCTGTTTGGCTGTCAGCTCCTCTTCATGCTGTTCGCTATAGTCGTCCGGATAGTCGTTTTTATACTCTTCGATTGGCGGCAGGCCGCAGGACTGCGGCGTATCGCGCATCAGGGCGAAGGCGATAATCGCTACCACGATCGCGCCAAACGCCGGCATGTAAAGCGCAGCTTTCCAGTCGTTGAACCATGCCATCCCGAGCAGGAACAGCAGCGGAGGGATACCGCCGCCCACGTTATGCGCGCAGTTCCAGACCGACACAATTCCGCCACGCTCTTTCTGCGACCACCAGTGCACCATGGTGCGTCCGCACGGCGGCCAGCCCATCCCCTGGAACCAGCCGCAGAGGAACAGCAGCACAAACATAATCGCGATACTGGAGGTCGCCCAGGGCACAAAGCCCATAAACAACATCACTGCGGCCGCCAGAATCAAACCGGCTGGCAGGAACACGCGCGGGTTCGAGCGATCCGACACCGACCCCATAATGAACTTGGAAAACCCGTAGGCGATCGAGATCCCCGAGAGCGCAAACCCTAAATCACCGCGCGAGAAGCCCTGCTCCACCAGATACGGCATGGCGAGCGCGAAGTTTTTACGTACCAGATAATATGCCGCGTACCCGAAGAAAATCCCCAGGAAGATTTGCCAACGCAGACGGCGGTAAAGCGGATCTATCTCTGCCTCTGGCAGACGCGCCCGATGCGGCGCAGGTTTAAAGATACTGAGCATGACAGCCTCCGTGGCCTTGTGATGAATGAGAAGGTGCTTCGCACCCGATTCCAGAGGCGGGGATGTTAAGAAATCACGGTGATTGTTACTGTGAATCAACGCACAGATTGTTACAGAAATATGACAGAATGCGCAAAATAGCGCATGAAATCACGTTTCACTTTCGAATAACGCGCGTTTATGTTCGAAATCAAACAAACCACATTTTTAGTGTGGCTAAATGATAAAAAACGAACATAGAGGGAAGACAATGACGGTTCTCGATCCTCGCTACAGCGATGTAATAATCATTGGCGGCGGCGCAACCGGGGCCGGCATCGCCCGCGACTGCGCCCTGCGTGGCCTGAGCGTGACCCTGCTGGAGCGCCATGATATTGCGACAGGCGCCACGGGCCGCAACCACGGCCTGCTGCACAGCGGCGCGAGGTACGCGGTAACCGACGGCGAGTCGGCGCGGGAGTGCATTACGGAAAACCAGATCCTGAAACGCATCGCCCGCCACTGCGTCGAGCCGACCAACGGACTGTTCATTACCCTCCCCGAAGACGATCTCGCGTTTCAGCAAACCTTTATCACCGCCTGTACGGCCGCCGGGATCCAGGCCGAGGCCATCGACCCGGCGCTGGCGCGTCGGCTGGAGCCGTCTGTCAACCCGGCCCTCACCGGCGCGGTGAAAGTCCCCGACGGCACGGTCGATCCGTTTCGCCTGACCGCCGCCAATATGCTGGACGCACGGGAACACGGCGCGCGCATTCTGACCGGGCATGAAGTCACCGGGCTTATCCGCGACGGCAACACTGTGCGCGGCGTGCGGGTGTTCGACCCGCAATATAACGAGCGCAGCGAACTGTACGCCGCCGTGGTTATCAATGCGGCGGGGATCTGGGGGCAGCGCATCGCGGAATACGCCGACTTATCCCTCCGCATGTTCCCGGCGAAAGGTTCACTGCTGATCCTCGACCATCGCATCAACAACCACGTCATCAACCGCTGTCGTAAGCCTTCCGACGCCGATATTCTGGTCCCGGGCGACACCATTTCGCTTATCGGCACCACCTCTACCCACGTCGATTACAGCGAGATTGACGTTAACCGGGTGACGGCCGAAGAGGTGGATATTCTGCTGCGCGAAGGCGAGAAACTGGCTCCGATGATGGCGCAAACCCGCATTTTGCGCGCCTATGCGGGCGTGCGGCCGCTGGTTGCCAGCGATAACGACCCCAGCGGGCGCAACGTCAGCCGGGGAATTGTCCTGCTCGATCATGCCCAACGTGACGGCATGGAGGGCTTTATCACCATCACCGGCGGCAAGCTCATGACCTATCGCCTGATGGCGGAGTGGGCCACGGATGCGGTCTGCCGCAAGCTTGGTAACACCACCCCGTGCGTCACGGCAGAACAGCCCCTGCCCGGCTCGCGTCAGTCCACCGAGAAAACGCTACAGAAAATCATCTCCCTGCCCGCCCCGCTGCGCGGCTCTGCTATTTATCGCCACGGCGACAGAACGCCGCAGTGGCTTGGCGAGGGGCGACTAAGCCGCAGCCTGGTGTGCGAGTGCGAAGCGGTGACCGCAGGCGAGGTGCAATATGCCGTCGAGAATCTGACGGTCAATACGCTGCTCGATCTTCGCCGCCGCACGCGCGTCGGCATGGGTACCTGTCAGGGCGAGCTTTGCGCCTGTCGCGCCGCCGGGCTGCTGCAACGCTTTCACGCCACCACCTCAACGCAGTCCCTGACCCAGCTCAGCGATTTCCTCAATGAACGCTGGAAAGGCATTCAGCCCGTTGCCTGGGGCGATGCCCTGCGTGAAAGCGAGTTTACCCGCTGGGTTTATCAGGGACTTTGCGGCCTGCAGAAGGAGCCACACCATGAAATTTAATACCGTCATTGTCGGCGGCGGGCTGGCAGGGCTGCTGTGCGGGATCACGCTCACGCAACGTGGTCTGCGCTGCGCCATCGTCACCCGCGGGCAGAGCGCTTTGCACTTCTCTTCCGGATCGCTGGATCTCCTCAACGATGCCTGTCGCGGCGCACTTGCGCCTGAGCATCCCTACAGCCTGATCGGCGAGCACAACATTGCCCGCCTGGCGCAGGAAACCGAAAGGCTGCTGAGCGCCTGTGGCGCGCGGATGCAGGGCAGCGCTGAGAAAAATCACCAGCGCGTGACGCCGCTCGGCACCCTGCGTTCCGCGTGGCTCAGCCCGGAAGACGTTCCTGTCGCCCCGTTCGGCGCAGAACGCGTAATGGTGGTGGGAATTGACGGTTTTCTTGATTTTCAGCCGCACCTGGCGGCGGCCTCGCTCTGTCAGCGCGGCATTAACGCGACGGCGGCGGAGATAGACCTGCCCGAACTGGACGTGCTGCGTGAAAACTCCAGCGAATTTCGGGCAGTGAATATCGCGCGGCTGCTGGATAACGACGATAACTGGCCGCTGCTGTATGACGCGCTCAGGCCGCTCGCTGAACAGTGTGACGCCCTGTTGATGCCTGCGTGCTTTGGCCTCACCGACAATCGACTCTGGCGCTGGCTGTCGGACCGCCTGCCGTGCACGCTCGGCTTGCTGCCGACCCTTCCCCCTTCCGTACCGGGTATTCGGCTGCACACGCAGCTTAAGCAAAAATTTATTGCCCAGGGCGGCGTGTGGATGGCGGGTGACGAGGTGAAAAAGATCACGCTATCTGATAACGACGTCAGCGAGGTGTGGACGCGAAACCACGGTGACATTCCGCTGCGCGCACGCGCCGTGGTACTGGCCAGCGGCAGCTTCTTCAGTAACGGCTTACTGAGTACCCGCGAGGGGATCCGCGAAGCCATTCTGGGGCTGGATGTCCGGCAGAGCGCCTCCCGTTCGGACTGGTATCAGAGTGATTTCTTTACGCCGCAGCCCTGGCAGCAGTTTGGCGTGATTGTTGATCACCACCTGCACCCGCAGCTCAGCGGCCAGTCGCTTAACGGTCTCTACGCCATCGGCTCGATTCTGGGCGGCTACGATCCGATTGCCCAGGGCTGTGGCGGCGGCGTGTGTGCTATCACGGCGCTTCATGCCGCAGAGCAGATTATTCAACGCACGGAGGCAGGACAATGAGCGATAGCCGTTTCGAAAGCTGCATAAAATGCACGGTGTGTACCACGGTCTGCCCGGTCAGCGGCGTGAACCCGCGTTATCCTGGCCCAAAACAGGCCGGGCCTGACGGCGAACGCCTGCGTCTGAAAGACGCCGCACTCTACGATGATGCGCTGAAATACTGCATTAACTGCAAGCGCTGCGAGGTGGCCTGTCCGTCAGACGTCAAAATCGGCGACATCATCCAGCGCGCCCGGGCGCAGTACAGCAGGCAAAAACCGACGCTGCGCGATGCGATCCTCAGCCATACCGACCTGATGGGCAGCGTTTCCACGCCCTTCGCGCCGCTGGTGAATGCCGCCACCTCTCTGAAACCGGTACGCCGGCTGCTCGACGCGACGCTGAAAATTGACCACCACCGCAGCCTGCCGAAATACTCCCACGGCACCTTCCGTCGCTGGTACAAATCGATGGCGGCAGAACAGGCCCGCTTTGCCGATCAGGTGGCGTTCTTCCATGGCTGCTACGTGAATTACAACCACCCGCAGTTGGGAAAAGACCTGCTGAAAGTGCTGAACGCGATGGGTACGGGTGTACAGCTCCTCAGCAAGGAAAAGTGCTGCGGCGTGCCGCTGATTGCCAACGGCTTTACGGACAAAGCGCGCAGGCAAGCCCGCAGCAATGTCACCTCCCTGCGTGATGCGATCGTCGGGAAAGGGATACCGGTCCTGGCTACCTCGTCTACCTGCACCTTCACCCTGCGCGATGAGTACCCCCACCTGCTGGACGTGGATAACACCGATCTGCGCGACCATATTGAACTGGCAACGCGGTTTCTGTGGCGCATGCTGGACAGCGGGAAGACCTTACCGCTGGGCACCCTGCAGCTGAAGGTGGTGTATCACACCCCATGTCATATGGAAAAGATGGGCTGGTCGCTGTATACGCTGGAGCTGCTGCGGCTGATCCCCGGGCTGGAGCTGACGGTGCTGGATTCGCGCTGCTGCGGGATAGCGGGCACCTACGGTTTTAAGCGTGAAAACTATGACACGTCGCAGGCAATTGGCGCGCCGCTGTTCAGGCAGATAGAGGAGAGCGGCGCCGATCTGGTGGTAACCGACTGCGAAACCTGCAAATGGCAGATTGAAATGTCCACCAGCAAACGCTGCGAACATCCCATCACCCTGCTGGCAAAGGCGCTGGGCTAAGCGTTGCCGGGGCGGTTCGCCCCGGCACATCCGTTACTCAACAAACAGCGAATCAACCACATTGATCCAGCCATGCTCGCTGGCGACCGGTTTGCCGTTCAGCCAGCGCCGCAGCATGTTGAGCGCCATCATCGCACATACCTCCTGACGCACCGCCTGGCTGTGGCGGGTGATACTCATTTTTACCTGCAGCGCATGGGTCCCTTCCGGCGTCGCGAGAGCAAAATTAAGATGCTCGTCATCCACGCCGCCGACGGCCAGCGCCAGCCCGGCGAAATGCTTAACCCTGCGCTCGGCCGCCCAGCGCGCGGTCTGTGCCAGCGTTTCCTGCTGGAACGGCACCACTTCACTGGCCAGCAGCGGCGCATCCGCCCGAGAAAGCTGCAGCGCCAGCAACCCGCCGGTGAACTGTTCGCTCAGCGTGACGCTTAGCTGGCGAGCCTTCAGGGTGCGGGCAATCTGCGCAGGCAGCCCTTCTGTTCCCTCAAAGATCAGGCTCTCTCCCGCCACGCGCTGCACCTCAGGCCATAGCGCCAGCATGGCCTCCTTTTGCGTCGCCGGGCCGGTCAGCTTCAGTTCAATAATCGGCATGGAGGAGCGGTAGCCCATCGAGACGCCTGGCGGCAGCGGCAGGCTGTCGAGGCTCTGGGCAAGATCGCTTTCAGAGCGGCCAAAGGTGGTCAAACGCAGACACAGCGGCGGCTCAGGCAGAGTGAAACGCGCGCGCAGGCGCGGCAGAATTTGCTGCTCGACCATCACTTTAAATTCAGACGGCACGCCCGGGGTGAAGAACATCAGGCAGCGGTTAAGTTTAATGGCAAAGCCACAGGCAGTGCCGACGGGGTTATCCACCAGCTCGGCGCTGGCCGGGATTTCGGCCTGCTTGCGGTTGCTGGGGGCCATGACGCGACCGCGCTCGGAGAAAAAGCGCTCCATCTGCGCCAGCCACGCTTCGTGGAGGACCAGCCCTTCGCCTTTCGCCGTGGCGGCGGCCAGCGCGCTAAGATCGTCCCCGGTTGGGCCAAGGCCGCCGTTCACAATCAGCACGTCAGCGTGCTCGCTGCGTTCGCGCAGAATGTTCACCAGCGACTCAAGGTCGTCGCCTACCGTATTGCGGCGCGTTAACGGTAATCCCTGTTCAAAGAATAAATCGGCGAGCCAGGCCGCATTGGTATCGATAATTTGACCATGCAGCACTTCATCGCCGGTGGATAACATCTCCACGTTAATCATTGTGTTCTCCCGCTTTAATAGTCAAAACACTATAGCGCAATTGGGAGAGGGGGGAAGCGATAAACTGGCGCGGCAGGCCGCCGCGCCGGGGGGATTAGAAGCCTGCGCTCACGCCCACGTATGGTCCGTCGGCCAGGGCGTTGTCGCGGTTGCCGTTTTTACCGGCCAGGTTCAGATAGCGGTAGCCTGCTTCGATGGTAACAGGACGCATGATGGTCCAGCGCGCACCGGCGTTAGCTTCCTGATAGCTGTCGATACCGCTGGAGAGCGAGTCCGGAGAGTAGTAGTACTCGCCGAACAGGCCGAAGCTGTCGCCAATTTTCCACTGCAGCCCGCCGCCAACGGCCGCCGCGTACCCTTCGTCACCGTCGTTCGGGTTGGTGTAGATACCTTTACCGCCCACGGTTGCCAGGAATGGCCCCAGCGGAACGTTAAGGCCAAGGCCGAGGCTTGCCGCATCGCCGTCGTCGTCGTTATGCGTCCAGCCGCCCGTCATCGCCAGGCCGGAGGTTTCCGTCCCCAGGCCAAAGCCCAGATGGGTGTACTCTTTACCCGCCGAGCCGTTAAAGGAAATTGCGTTTGCTGCTACTGAAACAAACATCAGGCCTGCGCCCAAAAATGCCACTTTTTTCATTGTCGTGTCCCGCACGTAATAATTAGAGATCTCCCAAAACCGCGAGATTTTAACCTGCGTGTCTTTGGGATCAAGCACTCTGTGTGCGTCAGGCAATTAGTTTGTAACGGTTTGATAATTTCGGTATTTACAGCATCAATAAAAAGCGCATTTTCACTGCGCGTTAACTGAAGGTGGGCGCTTACCCTCTACAACATCTCACCGGGTCTGGCGATGTACACCGAACAGCCGGATTTCGGCTAACTATCTTCTCAGCAGGGCATTAACCCACTGTTTTAACGCCTGGCGGGAGATCTTTATCCCGCCATTTTTCAGCTCTGGCGGCAGCACCAGCCAGTGGACCGGCTGCTCAAAGCGCGCCAGCTTACCCTGAACCCACTCCGGTAATTCCGTGATGTCCGTGCCCGGCTCACATTCCACCACCGCGACCGGGCGTTGCCCGAACTCTGCGTCGTCCAGCGGGACGATAAACACCTGGTTTACCCGCGGATGGGTGACGATGATGCGCTCCAGCGATTCCGGCTGGATCCCCTCTCCCCCACTGAAAAAGAGATTGTCCATGCGGCCCAGAATGGTCAGGCGACCGTTGTGCCACTCACCGCGATCGCGGGTGGCAAACCAGCCCTGCTCGTTGACCAGCGGCAAGAGTGCGCCGTCTCGCCAGTAGCCCGCCGCCATGCTCTGCGCCCTGATCCAGACTTCACCGTTCACCACCTGCACCTCTCTGCCCGGGAGCGCGCTACCCACGTCCGGCGCGCCGTCAGCCTCTTTGGCGCAGACGGTGGAGGCAAACTCGGTCAGTCCATAGCCGCAAAAAGTCCGAATACCTGCTTCGCGTGCCCGTGCAGTCAGTTCAACGGGGATTTCCGCCCCGCCGAGCAGCACGGCTTTCAGCGCGATGCGGCACTCGCCATTAAGCAGTCGCCACAGCTGTGTTGGCACCAGCGAGGCGTGGGTGCAGCCCTGTAGCGCCTGCTCCAGAGGCTGCTTCTCACGCACCGTTAGACGCGCCCCGGCCTGGAGCCAGCGCCACAAAATCCCCTGGCCGGAGACGTGAAACAGCGGCAGGGATAGCAGCCAGTCGTCGTCATCGCCGTAAGGCATCAGCGACAACACGCCTGCCGCGCTGGCAAGATGCGCCGCACAGGTGTGTACCGCCGCCTTGGGTAAGCCGGTAGAGCCGGAGGTGAGCGTCATCGACGCCAGACGCTCCGGCTGCCACGGGGCGGCATAATCACCGGGTTGGTCATCCAGTGTGAGCCGCGAAAGCCCGTCAAACGCGCCGTCAAGCAGCAGCGCGAAGCGCAGCGTCATCTGCGGGATCAGGACGTCAAGCAGAGGGCGCGGAAGCTGCGGATTGACCGGAAGAATACGCGCGCCGCACTGCAACAGCGCCAGCCACGCCAGCAGCGTCTGGGGATGGTTATGGGCGAGCAGCATCACGCCGTCGCCCTCACCTAGCCCCTGACGCTGGAAGCCTGTCGCCAGCCTGTCCACCCGCTCGCACAGCTGCTGCCAGCTCAGCGCATCGTCGTTTAACCGCAGCGCGGGTTTATCCGCACGCTGCGCGCGCCAGTGTCGCCAGGGCCAGTCGGTAAAGATCATAGCAACGGCTCCAGCGCCTCGACCCCGAGGCACGGCAGAGCACTGTCCGGCCATGTGCGGATCAGCTGCGCCTGCATCAGGTTCAGCGTGTCGAGACCCGGAATGGTTTCCGGTGTTAACCACGCGGCGAGGCGCGCCAGTTGAGTCAGTCCGAGGCTGGACTCAATAGACGAGCTGATCACCGCCGTCAGCCCTACGGCATGGGCCGCCGCGACCTGCTCGCGCACTTTCTCCAGGCTGCCGGTAAGCGTGGGTTTGATCACCACCGCGCTCACGCCAGGCTCGGCAATGAATGCAAAATCCGCCTCGCGCAGGCTTTCATCCCACGCAATTGCAATGCCCGTTTCACGGGCAAAGGCACGGGAGTCATCGCGGGTTTTGCAGGGCTCTTCAAGGAAGGCGATACGGTTGCGGTACGCAGGATTAACGTACTTCGCAAACTGCTGAGCCTTGAGCGGCGTCCAGGCGCGGTTGGCGTCCAGACGCAGGTGCAAATCGGGGATCGCTTCGAGCAGCAGATTCGCCACCATGCCGTCGCGCACCGCTTCGTACAGTCCGACCTTAATTTTCGCCACTTTTTCGCCGGGCATGGCGGAGAGCAGCGCAAATAGCTCATCCGGATCGCCGGTACAGAGCGGTGCGGCGCGATAGTTCGCCGCGTCGGGCAAGCGGCCCTCAAGCTCAGCCAGCGCGCAGCTGACACCGAAGGCAGCGGAGGGGATGTCCGGCAGTGCCGGTTCGGCCCCCTCGCGCCAGGCGCGCGCCCAGGCAAGCACTGCAGCCTGCGCCTCCTCCAGCGACTCCTGACTAAAGCCCGGAAGGGGCGAAACCTCGCCCCACCCTTCGCGCTCGCCCTGCCGGAGATGCACGAACAGCCCGTCACGGGTTTTTAATCGCCGTTCACGCAGTACCACGCCCGCGTCCATGGGTATCTGCCAGCGGTAAACCTGCGCGCAACGCATTACGGGTTCCGTTTGTATTTGCTGAAGTCTGGCTGACGTTTTTCGTTGAACGCGTTACGTCCTTCCTGACCCTCTTCGGTCATATAGAACAGCATGGTGGCGTTACCCGCCAGCTCCTGCAGACCCGCCTGGCCGTCGCAGTCGGCATTGAGTGCCGCCTTCAGGCAGCGCAGCGCCATGGGGCTGTTTTGCAGCATTTCGCGACACCAGCGGACGGTCTCTTTTTCGAGATCGGCGATAGGTACCACGGTGTTCACCAGGCCCATATCCAGCGCTTCCTGAGCGTTGTACTGACGGCACAGAAACCAGATTTCGCGCGCTTTTTTCTGACCCACGATGCGAGCCATATAGGACGCCCCCCAGCCGCCGTCGAACGAGCCGACTTTCGGGCCGGTCTGGCCGAAGATGGCGTTTTCAGCGGCAATGGTCAGGTCACACATCATGTGCAGCACGTGGCCGCCGCCGATGGAGTAGCCCGCGACCATGGCAACAACTGGTTTTGGACAGGTGCGGATCTGGCGCTGGAAATCGAGCACGTTCAGGTGGTGCGTACCGGCATCATCCTGGTATCCACCGTAATCGCCACGCACTTTCTGGTCACCGCCGGAGCAGAAGGCTTTGTCGCCTTCACCGGTCAGAACGATGACACCGATATTGTCGTCATAGCGTGCATCCGCCAGCGCCTGAATCATCTCTTTTACGGTCAGCGGGCGAAACGCGTTGCGCACCTGCGGGCGGTTGATAGTGATTTTGGCAATGCCATCAGCTGATTTGTGGTAACGAATGTCGGTATAGCCTTCGGAGCAGTCTTGCCATTCAACCGGTGCGTAGAGCATGTTTTCATCAGGATAGATCATAGCGTTTCCTTAACGGGAAGTCGGAGTATCTGACACAGCCGGGCAGTCACCGCAGCGGGATTATCCCGATGGGCGTTGTGTCCGGCATGAGGAATTGCGAAACAGGTGGCGGCAAGTTCGCCAGCGATGTGAGCGAATTTGTTATCCCGCTCGCCAAAGAGATAATAAAAAGGGAAAGCGGGCTGGCTGATGCCCGGACGCAGGTCCGGCTGCTCTGCCAGCGAAGTTGCCTGTAACATGGCGGCCAGCGTGCGGCCATTGTTCTTACTACGCAGGGCAATGAGCTGTTGGCTCTGCCCCGCCGTGAGCGAGGCAAAAACGGGCTGCTGATACCAGTCGGTAAAGACTTCCGGCAGGGGTTCATGGCGAAACCGCTCCGCCCAGCCGGCATCCGACACCCTGCGCTGGTGACGTTCGTCAGGGTGGCTCAGGCCCGGATGCGCGCCTTCGACAATCAGGCCCTGCAGCCCTTTCGGCCCCTGACAGGCATGATACATTGCAATGCGGCCGCCGAGGGAGTACCCCACCAGCCAGTAATTTAGTATGTTGTAACTAATTAGCGTAGCACGCAGTAGCCCATCGACCTGGGCGAAATCCGCGACGGCAATATCGGCCGACCCGCCATGGCCCGGGAGGTCAAGATAGAGCCGGGGCATAGCGCTAAGTTGCTCGCCCACCGGCTGCCACTCGGCAGCATCGCCGGAAAAACCATGCAGAAATACCAGCCAGGGTTGGCCGACTGTGCCCGCCTGCACTTCTCCGGTGAGGATCACAGGTGGCTTACCTGTGCGAGCATGTTCTGTAGCATCTGCGCGCCGTCGCTGTCATTAACAATAACCTCGATCAGCGTGGCGCCCGGCTTACTCCAGGCACTGTTAAGCGCCATATCAAGCTCGGCCCAACTTTGTGGGCGCTGGTATTTAAGGCTAAACATGGCCGCCGCATGTTCAAAGTTTATGTTCTGCGGCATGAGGTAGAACTGCTCGCGTTCGCGCGGCGGTGTGGGTAACAGAGAGAAAATTTGCCCGCCATTATTATTCACCACCAGCAGCACAAAAGGTGCCGAAGCCTGGCGCAGCAGCGCCAGCGCATTCAAATCGTATAACGCAGAGAGATCGCCCACGATAGCCAGCGTGGCTTTGGCGGTCGCACGCTGCACCCCTGTAGCGGTCGAGATCAAGCCGTCGATGCCGCTTGCTCCCCGATTACTGTAAACCGGATAGCCCGCCGGCAATCGGGAAAAGGCGTCGATCAGGCGGACAACAAGGCTATTACCGACAAAGAGCTGCCCCTGCTCGGGCAGACAGTGCCGGATACGGTGCGCCAGCTGCGCTTCACCAAACTGCTCGCTATGTTGCTCGACGAGCGCCCAGGCCTGGCGGGAGAGTTCAGGAATAGTCGTCGCCCAGGGTTTACGCTTTTCAGCCGGATGCAGGTCGAGCCACTCCGCAACCCCCGATACCAGGCGGCGCCCGCGGTGGTGGGCCGGATCGAGTCGCCCTTCGCGGTTTTCGACCAGCCAGTACTCTTCGGGTTCGCAGGTGGCCTGCCACTGCAGCAGCCGTTTGCCCGTCAGACTACTGCCCAACTGTACGACGATTTGCGCCTGCTGGAGTTCGGTCACCGCGCGGGCGTTTCCGAGCCAGAGGTCGGCGCAGGGTAACGGCTGCCCGGTCTGGGATAACACATCGCCAATCAGCGGCCAACCCAGAGTCTGGGCCCATTCGGCCACCCGCTTTCCTTCGGCGGCGCTCATTCTGCCTGCCACGATCACCCCGCGTTTCTGGCGCCAGAAGAACCAGTCGCGCTGTTTCGGGCTGACAAGCTCAGCGGGGGCGCTCAGCCAGGGTTTATCGCTCTGCCACCAGTCGCCCAGCGCCTGCTGCCAGTCAAGATCGGCATTATCCATTTCGCCATACAAAGGCTCGGCGAAAGGACAGTTAATGTGCAGTGCGCCCTGACGCAGTGATCCCACGGCGTTATCGACCGTGGATACCAGCCAGCGCGCGGGGATATCCCGCGTTGGCCGAGGAAGTGAGAGCGTTTGTGAGGGGTGGGTAGCGAACATAGCCTGCTGGCGGATGGCCTGATTCGCGCCGCAGTCGATCAACTCCGGAGGACGGTCAGCGGTCAGCAGGATCAGTTTTTCCCCCGTCAGCCCGGCCTCAATCAGTGCCGGATAAAGATTAGCCACCGCCGTGCCGGAGGTCACAATTACCGCCACCGGCTCGCGGCTCGCTTTTGCCAGCCCAAGCGCCAGATGTCCCAGACCACGCTCATCAAAATGGGTGTGATGTATAAAAGCCGGGTTGTCGGCAGCGGCCAGCGTCAGCGGCGTAGAGCGGGAACCCGGTGCGATACAAATATGCCTGACGCCATGGCGAGTCAGGGCTTCAAGAATGACCGTCGCCCAGCGCCGGTTAAAAGAACTTACTGACATGAGGTTGTCCGGTATCAAATATGCGACACAGTATAAATAATAGAAAAAATCGTAATTTTGATATGAATCGGTATTGCGCGACTTTGACTTAATCCCTAAGGAGCAAAGAGCGCAGCCCTGCGGCTTTGTTTTCTATCTCTTGCCACTCCTGTTCGGGATCGGAGCCGCTGACGATCCCCGCTCCGGCGTACAGACGGACACGGTTTGCCGTCACCCGCGCTGAACGCAGCGACACGCAAAACTCGCTCTGCTCGAGGCTGAGATACCCGGCGGAACCGGCATACCACTCCCGGTCAAAGGATTCATGATGGGCGATAAAGTCCCAGGCCGCCTGACGCGGCAACCCCGCCACGGCGGCGGTCGGCTGTAACAACAGCAGGCACTGTTCATCATCCGGCTGTCGTAGTGCGGTCCAGATGCAGCGACGCAGATGCTGCACTTTACGCAGGCGCACAACCTGCGGGGGCAACACCTCCAGCGGCTGGGTGTGATGCTGCAAGCGCTGACAGATATCTTCGACCACCAGCATATTTTCACGCTGGTTCTTGTCGTCGTTCATCAGCCAGTCGGCCAGGCGGCCCGCGCGATAATCATCGCTGTGGCTGGCAACGGTGCCTGCCAGTGCCTCGGTGCGCAGTAACTCGCCCCTGCGCCGCCACAGGCGTTCAGGCGTAGAACCGAGAAAGGCGTTATCAGCATCAAGCTGCATAAAGAAGTGGAAGCAGCGTAAGTTAACGCGCCGACTGGCAGCCATCAGTGCCGCAGGATTGACCGGGCGGTTAAACTGCAGGTCGGTGGCCCGCGCCAGCACCACTTTGTCAAAATCATGGCGGGCGATAGCCTCTGTGGCGCTGGTTACCAGCGCTAACCATGCGGCCTTGTCAGGGAGATGCGTTTCGCTCACGCTGTGCAGGGAGAGCGGAACAATCGGCCTGGCGACATTTAGCGAAAGTAAAAATGCGCGGGCGGTTTTAGCGTCGTCATGCAGAGAAGTGTCGCTCCAGAGCTGCAGGCGAAGAGTGGCGCGCCCGCCATGCCGCAGCCAGGTCAGCCGCGGCAGGAAGAGTTTGCCCTGATGCGGATCGAAGGCGTTTAAGCCGACAATGCGGGTAGCCGGGCTGTCGGGAAACAGATGTAAAAACTGCCGGGCGGCCGCCAGCGATGAAAAACGTTGAATAGCCCCCAGCGCCGCCAGCTCTTCATCGCCGTTGCGCTGCTGCCAGTAGAATTGCGGATAATATTGCTGCGCGTTGAGCCACGCGAGCGGGTCGAAGGCATCATTAAGCGGGAAGGTGACGTCATATTGGCGTAAGCCTGGCGTCGCGGGAATATCCTGGTCCAGCTGGCTGCAGAGTCCCTGCAGCGCGGTAGTCATTGAATGCACGCAAACCTCTCCCTGCTAAAACCCTACATTATACGGGGTACTAGCATTAAAAGGCAGTACCCCCGATTTAGCAGGGAGAAGGATGAGTGCGATTAGCGGCGAGCGAGCAGGAGACCCAGAATCAGACCTGCGGCCGCGCCGACGCCAACGCCTTGCCACGGTTTTTCATGCACATAGTCATCTGCGCGATAAACCGCCTGTTTCGCCCGATAGTAATAGTTATCGGAGGCATTACTGACGCGAGCCTTCACTTCGTGCAGCGCCTGCTCGGCGCGCGCTTTAAGCTCAATGTATTTTTGATCGGCCGGATCGCCAGAAGAGCGCAGTACCTCTTCCAGCGTTTCGCTTAACAGCGCCAGATCGTCATCGACACGAGAATCCCAGGATTGATATGACATAGTTATCTCCATGTAGTTGTACCAGTTCGCTAACTATAGACAATGCCTGGCGATTTCGCCTGTTACGCTTCCTTCGCCATGCCGACGTGAGGAATGCCATCTTCGTCATAGATTTCGGTGACCGGGCGGAAGCCAAAGTGAGCATAGAACGGCTGAAGATGTGCCTGCGCCCCCAGATATAACGCCTTGTCAGGCCACTGTTTTTGACACGCAGCCAGCGCTTGCTCCATCAGTTGATATCCCATTTTTTCGCCCCGCGCTTTGCTGCTGACGATTACCCGCCCGATGGCCACCGGCTCCAGATCATCCTCACTTTTCAGAATCCTCGCATACGCCACCAGTTCGTTATCTCTCCAGCCCAAAATGTGGCGGTTCTCCCCCACCAGATCGTCACCGTCAATATCCAGATAGGGGCAGGTTTGCTCAACGACGAACACTTCACAGCGCAGTTTAAGCAGGGCATAGAGGGTCGAAACGGTAAGCTCGCGATGGTGTAAATCTTGCCACTGAATCATGTCAGGCTCCTTATGGGTTATCATCCCGTTATACTAAATGCTTTCGGTTCGGCAAAGGGTGTTACCGCGTTATGGAACTGCTTTTTCTGGGTACGTCTGCAGGCGTACCGACACGACAACGAAATGTGACGGCCATGCTGCTCGATTTACAGCATCCTACCCATGCAGGGTTGTGGTTATTCGACTGCGGCGAAGGCACCCAGCATCAACTGCTTGAAACGGCTTATCATCCGGGCAAACTTGATAAGATTTTTATTACCCACCTGCACGGCGATCACCTTTTCGGCCTGCCGGGTTTGCTGTGCAGTCGCTCGATGGCAGGCAATGCCCGGCCGCTGACCCTCTACGGCCCGGCGGGCATTCGCGAATTTGTCGATACCACGCTGCGTCTGAGCGGCTCCTGGACGGACTACCCTCTTGAGATCGTCGAGATAGGCGAAGGGATCGTCCTGGATGATGGGCTGTACCGCGTTACTGCCCTGCCGCTTAATCATCCCGTCGAGTGCTATGGCTACCGCATAGAGGAGCAAGATAAACCGGGCGCGCTGGATGCGGCCGCCCTGGTCGCCGAGGGTATTGTGCCCGGCCCCTTATTCCAGCGCCTGAAACGTGGCGAAACCGTGACGCTGGAGGACGGGCGCGTCATTAATGGGCAGGATTATCTCTCTGCCCCACTGCCCGGGAAGAAACTGGCCATTTTCGGGGATACCGCCCCCTGCCCTGCCGCACATCTGCTGGCAGAGAGCGTCGATTTGCTGGTGCACGAGGCCACGCTGGAAACGGCGATGGAAGAGAAAGCCAACAGTCGCGGGCACAGCTCTACCCGTCAGGCGGGGCAATTAGCGCGTCAGGCTGGAGTGAAAAAGCTGATAGTGACCCACGTCAGCTCACGCTATGACGCGCAGGGTTGCCAGACGCTACTGGCAGAGTGTCGTGAATACTTTGCGAATACCGAGTTAGCCGACGATTTCACTCAAGTCAGCGTTTAGTCCTTCACTTTTCCCTCCGCGTGCCGATAACGATTAAAAGGCAGGCATTTCACTTGAGGGTAAAATGGATAATTTCCAGAAAGACATTGATGACAGGGCGAATCTCACCCTGTCGAACCGATTTGAGCTATTGCTGTTCCGTCTCGGCACCTCGATGCACGAAAACAAGTCCGAGCTGTTTGGCATTAACGTATTTAAGCTGCGTGAAATTGTGCCGATGCCGGAGTTCACCAAACCTGCGGGCATGAAGTCACCGCTGATGGGGATGGTGAATATTCGCGACCAGGTGATCCCGGTTATCGACCTGGCCGCCGTGGCTGGCTGTAAACCCTCCACCGGCCTCAATATCCTACTGATTACCGAATACGCCCGTAGCGTACAGGCATTTGCGGTTGAGTCCGTCGAGAACATTATGCGTCTGGACTGGAAGCAGGTTCATGCTGCCGAAACCGCCGTCAGCGGCCGTTACATTACCAGTATTGCCTGCCTGGACGAGCAGACGGACACCAACGATCTGGCGATGGTGCTGGATGTGGAACAGATCCTGTACGATATCACCCCGGCCAATCACGATCTGCATGCTACCAACCTGAAAACCACCAAGTTCAATATCAAACCTGGTGCGGTGGCCATCGTGGCGGAAGATTCTAAGGTTGCGCGCTCAATGCTGGAGAAGGGTCTGCAGGCGATGGCGATCCCGGCACAGCTGCATATCACTGGGAAAGAGGCCTGGGAAAAGATTGGTGTGCTGGCGGCTCAGGCGCAGGCAGAAGGGGTGCCGATCACCGACAAGATCTCGCTGGTGCTGACCGACCTGGAAATGCCCGAGATGGACGGCTTTACGCTGACGCGTAAGATCAAAACCGACCCGGTGTTGAAGGACATTCCGGTGGTGATCCACTCTTCACTGTCAGGAAATGCTAACGAAGATCATATTCGTAAAGTGAAGGCCGACGGGTATGTGGCGAAGTTCGAACTGAATGAACTGTCGTCGGTGATTGAAGAGGTGCTGGACCGTTCAATGAAGAGAATTGACGGGCCGCTGATCAGCCGTAAGCAGCTGGCGTAAGATCGGTGCGGGCTGATGCCCTCACCCACGGGGAGAGGGAGTAAACATCAAAAACCCGCCGAGGCGGGTTTTTATTTGGTGCGGGTCTGGTGCCCTTTCCGCGGCGAGAGGGTGTAAACATAAAAAAACCCGCCGGAGCGGGTTTTTGTTTTTAGCTTGCTTACATCAGCGGCATCGCGTGTTGCACGATGGTGATAAGCGGCTGCGGCCAGATACCAAAGATCAGCACCAGCAGCGCGGAGATCAGCACCACGATACCACCGGCGCTGTACTGCCAGTTAGACGGCGCATCGCGGTTGAGCTGCTGAGGCGCGCTCAGGTAAAGGCTCACGGCAACACGCAGGTAGTAGTACAGACCAATCGCGGAACCGATAACCACACCGGCGGTCAGCCACCACAGGCCAGCCTGCACACCGACGGCCAGCACGTAGAACTTACCGATAAAGCCCAGGGTCATCGGAATACCTGCCAGGGACAGCATCATCACCGTCATCACCGCAGACAGAATCGGACGGTGCCAGAACAGACCACGGTAGGAGAACAGTGAGTCGGCATCCGGGCCACGGTATGGGCTGGACATCAGGCTCACCACGCCGAACGCGCCGAGGCTGCTGAACAGATAACCGGCCAGATAGACGCCTACGGTTTCCATCGACATTTCACCGCTCTGCAGCGCAATCAGCGCCACCAGCAGATAACCCAGATGGGAAATAGACGAGTAGCCCAGCAGACGCTTGATGTTGGTCTGGCTCAGCGCCATCAGGTTACCGAAGATGATGGAGACAAACGCAATAATGCCCAGCACCACGCGTACCGCTTCGCTATCACCCACCGGTGCGTACAGGAACAGACGCATCACCACCCCGAAGATAGCGATTTTGCTCGCCGTCGCCAGGAAGGTCGATACCGGTGCCGGAGCACCCTGGTAAACGTCTGGCGTCCACAGGTGGAACGGCACCAGAGAGAGCTTGAAGCCCAGGCCAACAATCATCATACCCAGGCCTGCCAACAGCAGCGGCTCATGCAGCATACCGTCGCCCAGGCTCTTGCCGATAGCCAGGAAGGAGAGGTTACCCGTCTGTGCGTACAGCAGTGCGATACCGAACAGCAGGAACGACGACGCGGCAGCGGACAGGATCGTGTACTTGATCGCCGCTTCCAGCGAGCGTTTCTGGCGGAAGGCGTAGCCAATCAGACCGAACAGCGGCAGCGAGATCAGCTCAATACCGAGGAACAGCGCGGCCAGGTGGTTCGCATTCGCCAGCAGAATGCCGCCCAGTGCGGCAATCAGTACCAGCAGGTAAAACTCTTCTTTGTTGTCCTTGTAACCTTCCAGCCACGGATAAGCAAAGGTACAGGTCGCCAGGCTCGCCAGCAGAACCAGACCGGTGTACAGCATGGCGTAGCCGTCAACGCGCATTAGCGGCGTGACATCCATCGCGCCCGCCTGGCCAACAAACCAGAGGGAAACCAACGCAGCGTTCATACCCAGAACCGACAGGGTCGCATTCAGGAAGTGATTGCGTCGCCACGCAATGGAGAGCATCACAACCACCACCGTCAATCCGACGATCAGCAGCGGTAGCAGCGCAATCAGTTGTTGTGGAGTTATTGTCATGGCGATTTACGGCCTTGTAGTAGAAGCAGAATTAACAAACCACTGCTGGATGTTACCCATCGCGCTGTGCGAGGTATCCAGAATCGGCTGCGGGAAGAAGCCCAACAGCACCAGCAGTACGACCAGCAGCAGGATGATGAACAGCTCACGCAGCGACATCCCCGGCAGCTCTTTGGCAGCGATTTCACTCTTCGCTTTACCGAAATAAGCGCGGTGCAGCATCGCCAGGGAGTAGACGGAAGCGAACACCAGACCAAAGGTAGAAATCACGGTAATAACCGGCACCACTTTGAAGCTGCCGAACAGAATCATAAATTCGCCGACGAAGTTACCGGTGCCAGGCATCCCCAGCGTCGCCACCGCGAAGAACATCGACATCGCCGGCAGCCACTTAATTTTGCTCCACAGACCACCCATCTGACGCATGTCGCGGGTGTGCAGACGTTCGTACAGCTGACCACACAGGATGAAGAGACCGGCCGCAGAGAGACCGTGCGCAATCATCTGAATCACCGCACCCTGGTACGCCAGCTGGCTGCCGGTGTAGATAGCAATCAGCACGAAGCCCATGTGGGAGACAGAGGTGTAAGCAATCAGACGCTTGATGTCGTACTGCGTGAAAGCCATCCACGCGCCGTAGAAGATACCGATCACACCGAGCCACATCGCAATCGGCGCAAATTCAGCAGAGGCGTTCGGGAACAGCGGCAGTGCGAAACGCAGCAGACCATAGGCCGCGGTTTTCAGCAGGATGCCTGCCAGGTCAACGGAACCTGCCGTCGGTGCCTGAGAGTGCGCATCCGGCAGCCAGCCGTGCAGAGGAACCACCGGCATTTTCACCGCGAAGGCAATGAAGAAGCCCAGCATCAGCAGATATTCAACACCGTGAGACATTGGCGTCTTCAGCAGATCCTGGTAGTTGAAGGTCCAGACACCGGTCGCGTTGTAGTGCACGAATACCAGCGCCAGAATCGCAATCAACATCACCAGACCGCTCGCCTGGGTATAGATGAAGAATTTGGTAGCCGCCGTGATACGCGTTTTACCGTCGGATGCCTTATGGCCCCACAGCGCGATCAGGAAGTACATCGGCACCAGCATCATCTCCCAGAAGAAGAAGAACAGGAACATGTCGATGGCAAGGAACACGCCGATAACGCCGCCCAGGATCCACATCAGGTTCAGGTGGAAGAAGCCCTGGTACTTTTCGATTTCTCGCCAGGAGCAGAGCACCGCCAGAACACCGAGCAGACCCGTCAACACCACCATCAGCAGCGACAGGCCGTCAATAGCCAGGTGAATGGTTATGCCAAAGCGTGGGATCCACGGCAGAATAAACTCCGACTGCCACTGCGGAATGCCCGCAGACTGCGTCAGGGAGTAGCCACCCTGCAACCACAGTTGCAGGCCAAGCGCGAGCGTCAATCCCATGGTAATCAGCGCAATCCAGCGCGGCATCTTCACGCCAAAGCGTTCAGTCTGCCAGCACAGGAAGCCGCCGATGAAGGGAATTAATATTAGCCAGGGTAGTAACATGGCGATTTGCATTCCTTTTTAAGGCCCCCAGCAGGGGCCTGATTTTCAACGAATTCGAATAAAATTCACTTAACGATCAACGCAATACCATCAGCAGCGCCAGCACGACAACCGCACCGATACTCATGGACGCTACATACCAGCGCAGATAACCGTTCTCGCTGAACAGCAGGCCTTTACCTGCAAAGCGAGAGAGGATTGCCGGGATGTTCATCAGGGAGTTCAGTGGATCGCGCTTAATCAGCCACGCAATGCCGAGGAACGGTTTCACGAAGATCATGTCGTACAGCCAGTCGAAGCCCCACGCGTTGTACCACCAGGTGCCCAGCAGACGGCCCGGCGCGCTGTTAGCAACCGCAGTCACCAACGTACGTTTGCCCAGCCACAGCCATGCCGCAATCAGGATGCCCGCAATCGCGACCACACCGGAGGTGATTTCGAGGGTCAGAACGCGACCGTGCTCAAGCTCGGTGGTTGCCGGCAGTACGCCCTGCAGCGGTGGCACGATCATCGCGCCAACGAAGGTGGAGAGTACCAGCAGTACAATCAGCGGCAGGTGGTGGGTAATCCCCTTCCCTGCGTGAGCGTGAATTTGTTCTTTACCGTGGAAGACGATGAAAATCATACGGAAGGTGTACAGGGAGGTCATGAATGCACCGACCAGACCCGCAACCATCAGATTGATATGACCATTCGCCATGGCGCCCGCAAGGATTTCGTCCTTACTGAAGAAGCCCGCGGTGATCAGCGGCAGTGCCGCCAGCGCCGCGCCGCCCACCAGGAAGCAAGCGTAAACCAGCGGGATGGACTTACGCAGTCCGCCCATTTTGAAGATATTTTGCTCGTGGTGGCAGGCCAGAATCACCGAACCGGATGAGAGGAACAGCAGCGCTTTAAAGAACGCGTGAGTCATCAGGTGGAAAATGGCCGCGTCCCACGCCTGAACGCCCAGCGCCAGGAACATGTAGCCGATCTGGCTCATGGTGGAATACGCGAGAACACGCTTGATGTCGGTCTGCACCAGAGCGGCGAAACCTGCCAGCACCAGCGTTACGGCACCCACGATACCCACCAGATGCAGAATTTCCGGGGTCATCAGGAACAGACCATGGGTACGCGCAATCAGATAAACCCCTGCGGTCACCATGGTTGCGGCGTGGATCAGCGCGGAGACAGGCGTTGGGCCCGCCATCGCGTCGGCCAGCCATGTCTGCAGCGGCAGCTGTGCGGATTTACCCACAGCACCACCCAGCAGCATCAGCGTCGCCCACCACAGCATGTTATTACCTGCCTCGAAGTGCGCCGGCGCCAGTTCCACCATTTCGCGGAAGTTCAGCGTGCCCAGTTCGTTGTAGAGAATGAACAGCGCAAAGGCGAGGAAGACGTCACCCACGCGGGTTACGACAAACGCTTTCATGGCCGCTGCGCCATTCTTCGGATCGGTGTAGTAGAAACCGATCAGCAGGTAAGAGCAGAGCCCCACCCCTTCCCAGCCGAGATACATCAGCAGCAGGTTATCGGCCAGCACCAGAACAACCATGCTGGCGATAAACAGGTTGGTGTAGGCGAAGAAGCGGGAGTAACCCTCTTCACCGCGCATATACCAGGAGGCGAACATGTGGATCAGGAATCCCACGCCGGTGACCACAGAGAGCATGGTCAGCGACAGTCCGTCCAGCACCAGGTTAAAGCCGATGTTGAAATCACCGACCGACATCCAGGTCCACAGTGGAACGCTAAAGGCCTGACGCCCGTTATTAAAGAAGTCGATACCCGCATACGCCGTCACCAGCGCAGCCAGACCGACAGACCCCATACCAACGGTGGCAGAGAGATTCTCAGACCAGCGGCCGCGTGAGAACGACAGCAGCAGGAAGCCAATCAGCGGAAAAATAATGGTTAAGGCAAGCATGTTCATCCACGCAACTCACTTACTGAATCGATGTTCAGGTTCTGGCGGCGACGATGGAGCTGCAGCAACAGCGCCAGGCCAATACTCGCTTCGGCAGCCGCGAGGCTGATAGCAAGAATGTACATCACTTGACCATCGGCCTGGCCCCAGTAGCTCCCGGCGACCACAAAGGCCAGCGCCGAAGCGTTAATCATGATTTCCAGTCCAATCAGCATAAACAGCAGATTGCGGCGGATAACCAGACAGGTTAAGCCCAGGACGAACAAAATCGCAGCGAGGATCAGTCCATGTGTTAAGGGGATCATGCGCGCTCCTCCGTTTTTCTTTTCGCGCGGTCGTCAGTGCGGTTGCTCAGCACCTCGCCGACGCGCTCTTCGCGGCCAACGTGGAAGGCAACAACCAGGCCCGCCAGCAGCAGCATTGAGGCCAGCTCAACCGCCAGAACGTACGGGCCAAACAGGGCAATACCCACGGTTTTAGCGCTGATCGGCGTGCCGTCGATGCCCTGATCGTTAACGCCCAGAATGGCGTAAACAATCACCGCCAGCATGATGGCCGACAGAATCGCCGGGCCAATCCACACCTGCGGTTTTAACCACTGACGTTCCTGCTCAATTTCGGAGCCGCCCAGGTTCAGCATCATCACCACGAAGACGAACAGCACCATAATGGCACCGGCGTAAACGATGATTTCCAGCGCACCGGCGAAGTGCGCGCCCAGCGCAAAGAACACCCCGGAAATAGCCAGCAGCGAGATGATTAAATAGAGCAGCGCATGCACCGGGTTGGTGTGCGTAATCACTCGCAGCGTAGCCAGGATGGCGATAAGGCCACAGATATAAAAAGCGAATTCCATTGCCCTCTCCTTACGGTAACAGGCTCTTGACGTCGATAGGCTTAGCTTCGTTCTCTGCTTCGCCCTTATCTTTGCCGTCGATTGCCATACCCGCCATCCGGTAGAAGTTATATTCCGGGTATTTGCCCGGACCGGAAATCAGCAGATCCTCTTTCTCGTACACCAGATCCTGACGCTTGTACTCACCCAGCTCGAAGTCTGGAGTCAGCTGAATCGCCGTGGTTGGGCACGCTTCTTCACACAGACCGCAGAAGATGCAGCGTGAGAAGTTGATGCGGAAAAACTCCGGGTACCAGCGGCCATCGACCGTCTCTGCTTTCTGCAGAGAGATACAGCCTACCGGACAGGCTACCGCACACAGGTTACAGGCTACGCAGCGCTCTGAACCGTCCGGATCGCGCGTCAGCACGATACGGCCACGGTAGCGCGGCGGCAGATATACCGGCTCTTCCGGGTACATCCGGGTTTCGCGTTTTGCAAACGCGTGCAGGCCGATCATCCAGATACTGCGTACCTGGGTGCCGAAACCTACCAATAATTCTTTTAAGGTCATGGTCTAAAGCCCCTTATGGCTGCTGCCAGAGAATGACAGCCGCCGTTACCAATAAATTGACGAGCGTCAGCGGCAGGCACACTTTCCAGCCGAAGGACATTACCTGGTCATAACGAGGACGCGGTAACGCTGCACGAATCAAAATAAACATCATCATAAAGAACGCGGTTTTCAGCGCGAACCAGATGAATGGCGGTAAGAACGGGCCATGCCAGCCACCAAAGAACAGCGTTACCATCAACGCGGAAATGGTGACGATACCGATGTACTCGCCCACGAAGAACAGACCGAACTTCATACCGGAATATTCAATGTGATAACCGTCGGCCAGTTCCTGTTCGGCTTCTGGCTGGTCAAACGGGTGACGGTGACACACCGCCACGCCTGCGATAGCAAAGGTAACAAAACCAAAGAACTGCGGGATAACGTTCCAGATGTCGGCCTGGTTGTTGACGATGTCGGTCATATTGAATGAACCGGCCTGCGCCACCACGCCCATCAGGGAGAGCCCCAGGAACACCTCGTAGCTCAGGGTCTGCGCGGAAGCACGCATCGCACCCAGCAGTGAGTATTTGTTGTTACTGGACCAGCCTGCGAACAGTACCGCGTAAACCGCGAGGCCTGCCATCATCAGGAAGAACAGGATGCCGATGTTCAGGTCAGCCACAACCCAGGTCGGGCTGACGGGAACGATAGCAAACGCCAGCAGCAGCGAGGTAAAGGCGATCATTGGGGCCAGCGTAAAGATGACGCGATCCGAGAATTTCGGGATCCAGTCCTCTTTAAAGAACATCTTGATCATGTCCGCGACCAGCTGGAGTGAACCACCCCAGCCCACGCGGTTCGGCCCGTAACGGTTCTGGAACAGACCGAGCAGGCGACGTTCACCAAAGCTCATGAATGCACCGCAGGTGACCACCACCAGCAGAATCACAACCGCCTTCAGAATGCTCAGCAGGATGTCGATAAGATCCGGCGTTAACCAACTCATGCTTTTGCCTCCTGCAGGTTATCAAGACGCGCACCCGCCAGAACTGGCGCGATGCCAGGCATACCCATCGGCAGACCCACCTGGCCGGCGGTCAAACCTTCGGAGATAATCAGCGGCAGGCTGATCGTCTGGCCATCGTAGCTGAAAGCGATGTTCGCACCCGCGTTAACGCCAAGCTTCGCGGCGTCCGCCGGATTGAGCTTGATGTACGGCTGCGGCATACGGGTCTGGAAGACCGGAGAGCGCTGGGACATTTCATCGCTACCGAACAGATGGTAGTAAGGTGCAATACGCCAGTTACCCTCTTCCGCCTGGAAGCTCGCCGGCACGGTCGTGAAGAAGTCCAGACCGGTTTCAGAGGCTTCAATCAGGCGTACGCCCGGATCGCCGTGGCGCAGGGAGCCGCCCACTTCAGCCTGGAACTTGTTCCATGCCTGCGGTGAGTTCCAGCCCGGAGCCCATGCGAACGGAATCTGTGAACGCGGTGCAGACGGCTGGTTGTTCCCTTCCATCGAGAAGGCAAACATCGTGTCTTTGTCCTGCGGCTGACGAGGCTCATGCACGCTGATGTTGGCACGCATCGCGGTACGGCCGCTGTAGCGGTGCGGCTCACGCGCCAGTTTCTGACCGCGAATACGGAAGCTCGCTTCCGGCGCCGCGTCTTTGATACCGGCCAGTTGAGGCAGTTTTTCGACTACCGCATCAATAACGTGGTCGAGCTGCGTCCAGTCCACTTCACGGCTGAGCAGGGTGCTGTGCAGCGAGTGCAGCCAGCGCCAGCTTTCCAGCATGATAATGTTGTTGTCGTAGTAGGCCGGGTCGTAAACCTGGAAGAAGCGCTGTGCGCGTCCTTCGTTGTTGATGACCGTACCGTCGCTTTCGGCGAAACTTGCCGCAGAGAGCACCAGGTGCGCTTTGTCCATAATCGCGGTGCGCTGATGGTCAATGACCATCACCAGCGGCGCTTTTGAAAGCGCTGCGTCAACGCGAGCGGCAGAGGCGTGGCGATGCAGGTCGTTTTCCAACACCACAACGGCGTCAGCAGAACCGGATTCCAGTTCGCTTAACGCGTCTTCCAGCGAGCCGCCGCCAATCATACCCAGACCGATGCTGTTCACCGCACGGGCAATCATGGTGATACCCACGTCCGCGCCGCGGCCTTTCAGGGCTTTAGCAACGTTCGCTGCCGCCTGAATGATTTCGGCACTACCGGCGTTGGTGCCGGAAATAATCAGCGGTTTCTTCGCGCCCGCCAGGGCCTGAACAATTACGTCAACCTTGTTTTGCAGGTCTCGATCCAGTTCAACGGCCGGAGAGTTACTATCGAGCGCATGCGCGATGGCGAAGCCCAGGCGTGCCTGATCTTCCACCGGTGCACAGTAGGTCCACGCGGCGATGTCGTCCAGACGGGTATTGTCGACGTTGGTTACAAACAGCGGATGCTTCGCGCGCTGACCGATGTTCAGGATCGCCGCAATCTGCCAGTCAGCCACTTTCTGGGCCGCTGCCATTTCACGCGCTTTACCTTTCACCGCCTGACGAACCGCCAGAGCCGCACGTGCGCCGGTCTGAGTCAGATCTTCACCCAGCACCAGCACCGCGTCATAAGATTCAATTTCGCGCAGCGCAGGGGTGTGAACGCCACCTTCACGCAGCACTTTCAGTACCAGCTGCAGACGTTCCTGCTCTGACTTCGCGATACCGGTATAGAAGTTTTCTGCCCCAACCAGCTCGCGCAGCGCGAAGTTGCTTTCGATGCTGGCGCGCGGGGAGCCGATACCGATCACCTTCTTCGACTGACGCAAAATATCAGCCGCGCCCTGCATCGCCTGCTCGGCGTTCAGGGTGATGACGTCATCGCCACGGCGCTGAACCGGCTGACGCGGACGGTCTTTCAGGTTCACGTAGCCATAGCCGAAACGACCGCGGTCGCAGAGGAAGTAGTGGTTAACGGTACCGTTGTAACGGTTTTCGATACGACGCAGTTCGCCGTAACGCTCACCCGGGCTGGTGTTACAGCCGAGGGAACACTGCTGGCAGATGCTTGGTGCAAACTGCATGTCCCATTTACGGTTGTAGCGCTCGGAGTGCGTTTTATCTGTGAATACGCCGGTCGGGCAGATTTCTACCAGGTTACCGGAGAATTCGCTTTCCAGCACGCCATCTTCCGGACGACCGAAGTAGACGTTGTCATGCGCGCCATACACGCCCAGATCCTGACCGTCTGCGTAATCTTTGTAGTAACGCACGCAGCGGTAGCAGGCGATGCAGCGGTTCATTTCGTGAGAGATGAACGGCCCCAGGTCCTGGTTACGGTGGGTACGCTTAGTAAAGCGATAGCGACGGAAGCTGTGACCGGTCATGACGGTCATATCCTGAAGGTGGCAGTTACCGCCCTCTTCACACACCGGACAGTCGTGCGGGTGGTTGGTCATCAACCACTCCACCACGCTTTCGCGGAACTGTTTGGCTTCTTCGTCATCAATCGAAATAAACGTGCCTTCGGTGGCCGGCGTCATACAGGACATCACCAGGCGACCACGCGTGTCTTCCGCGTTTTGATATTGCTTTACCGCACACTGGCGGCAAGCACCGACGCTGCCCAGCGCCGGATGCCAGCAAAAGTACGGAATATCGAGGCCAAGAGACAGACAAGCTTCTAGCAGGTTGTCCGCCCCGTTGACTTCGTATTCTTTGCCGTCTACATGAATCGTAGCCATTAGCATGCTTCCAGTTGGCTCGAATTGCTTCGAGCGTTAATCAAAATTCTTTTTATCACCCTTACCCTACCCCTCTCCCTGAAGGAGAGGATAGAGCCCGGTTTTCTCCCTCTCCCTTGAGGAAGAGGTCCGGGGCAAGGGGGAATTACCAGCGTGCTTTGAGCAGGTTCGGCTGAATACCATTGATCGAATGGGTATTGCTGAACGGCTGCTTGATGCCCGCTTCGAATTCTTCGCGGAAATATTTAATCGCGCTCTGCAGCGGCTCGACGGCACCCGGTGCGTGGGCACAGAAGGTTTTACCTGGGCCCAGGAATCGACACAGTTGCTCAAGTGTCTCGATATCACCAGGCTGACCTTCGCCACGTTCGATAGCACGCAGAATTTTCACGCTCCACGGCAGTCCGTCACGGCATGGCGTACACCAGCCGCAGGACTCGCGGGCAAAGAACTCTTCCAGGTTACGCACCAGCGGAACCATGCCGATCTCGTGGTCGACGGCCATCGCCAGCGCCGTACCCAGACGGCTACCCGCTTTACCAATGCTTTCAAATTCCATCGGCAGGTCGAGGTGAGCTTCGGTCAGGAAGTCTGTTCCTGCTCCACCCGGCTGCCAGGCTTTGAACTTCAGGCCATCACGCATGCCGCCCGCGTAGTCTTCAAGAATCTCACGCGCGGTGGTACCGAACGGCAGTTCCCAGACGCCAGGATTCTTCACGCGGCCGGAGAAGCCCATCAGCTTGGTGCCGGCATCTTTGCTTGAAGAGATGCCCTGATACCACTCCACGCCATTGGCGAGGATCGCCGGAACGTTACACAGGGTTTCGACGTTGTTAACGCAGGTCGGTTTACCCCACACGCCGGAGCTGGCCGGGAACGGCGGCTTGGAACGTGGGTTCGCACGGCGACCTTCCAGGGAGTTAATCAGCGCGGTCTCTTCACCGCAGATATAACGCCCTGCCCCGGTGTGCACGAACAGTTCGAAGTCAAAACCGGTGCCCAGAATGTTTTTACCGAGCAGACCGGCTTCGGTCGCTTCGGCAATCGCGCGACGCAGGTTTTCTGCCGCTTCGATATACTCGCCGCGCAGGAAGATGTAGCCACGGTAGGCTTTCAGCGCAAACGCGGAGATCAGCATGCCTTCCACCAGCAGGTGCGGCAGCTGCTCCATCAGCAGGCGGTCTTTATAGGTACCTGGCTCCATTTCATCAGCGTTACACAGCAGGTAACGGATGTTCATGGATTCGTCTTTTGGCATCAGGCTCCACTTCAGACCGGTGGAGAAGCCCGCGCCGCCGCGCCCTTTCAGGCCAGCATCTTTAACCGCATTGACGATCTCATCCGGGGCCATACCGCCGAGCGCCTTGCGCGCGCCAGCATAGCCGTTTTTCGCCTGATACTCTTCCAGCCACACCGGCTGCTTGTCGTCGCGAAGACGCCAGGTCAGCGGATGGGTTTCGGGAGTCAGAATAATATTTTTCATTATTTATACTGCTCCAGCAGGTCAGGAATCGCTTCCGGCGTCAGATGGCTGTGAGTGTCCTCATCAATCATCATGGTCGGCCCCTTGTCGCAGTTACCCAGGCAGCAGGTTGGCAGCAGGGTAAAGCGACCATCAAAGGTTGTCTGGCCCGGCTTGATATTGAGTTTCTTCTCAATGGCGGCCTGAATGCCCTGATAGCCCGTGATGTGACAAACAACGCTGTCACAGTAGCGGATCACATGGCGGCCTACCGGCTGACGGAAGATCTGGCTGTAGAACGTGGCTACGCCTTCAACGTCACTTGCCGGAATACCCAGCACTTTTGCAATCTCATAGATCGCCCCATCCGGCACCCAGCCACGCTGTTTCTGAACGATTTTCAGCGCTTCAATGGACGCCGCACGCGGGTCTTCGTAGTGGTGCATCTCGTGCTCAATGGCGGCACGCTCTGCTTCACTCAGCTCAAAAGCCTCGGTCTGTGGTTGTTGATTCTCGTGCATAATTAGCGGTCCACATCTGACATAACAAAATCGATACTACCCAGATAAACAATCAGGTCGGAGACCAGACTGCCGCGAATGGCGGCCGGGATCTGTTGCAGGTGCGCAAAACTTGGCGTACGCACGCGGGTACGGTAGCTCATGGTGCTGCCGTCGCTGGTCAGGTAGTAACTGTTGATACCCTTGGTCGCTTCAATCATCTGGAAGGATTCTTGCGCCGGCATGACCGGACCCCAGGAAACCTGCAGGAAGTGGGTGATCAGGGTTTCGATATGTTGCAGCGTGCGCTCTTTCGGCGGTGGCGTGGTCAGCGGGTGATCCGCTTTAAACGGCCCTTCCGGCATGTTGTTGAGGCACTGCTCAAGGATGCGCAGACTCTGACGCAGCTCTTCCACTTTCAGCATCACGCGGGTATAGCAGTCGGAAACACCACCGCCAACCGGGATTTCAAAGTCGAAGTTCTCGTAGCCAGAGTATGGACGGGCTTTACGCACGTCGAAATCGATACCGGTAGCGCGCAGACCTGCACCTGTTGTGCCCCACTCAAGCGCTTCTTTCGCGCCATAGGCAGCAACGCCCTGAGAGCGGCCTTTCAGAATGGAGTTGCGTAGCGCAGCTTTCTCGTAGGAGGCGAGACGTTTCGGCATCCAGTCGAGGAACTCACGCAGCAGACGGTCCCAGCCGCGCGGCAGGTCGTGTGCGACGCCGCCAATACGGAACCAGGCCGGGTGCATACGGAAACCGGTGATTGCTTCCACCAGATCGTAAATTTTCTGACGGTCGGTAAAGGCGAAGAAGACCGGGGTCATCGCACCGACGTCCTGAATGAACGTGGAGATGTACAGCAGATGGCTGTTGATACGGAACAGTTCAGACAGCATAACGCGGATTACGTTAACGCGATCCGGCGTGGTGATCCCTGCCAGTTTCTCAACGGCCAGCACGTATGGCATTTCGTTAACGCAGCCGCCCAGATACTCGATACGGTCGGTATACGGAATATAGCTGTGCCAGGACTGACGCTCGCCCATCTTCTCAGCACCACGGTGGTGGTAACCGATGTCCGGAACACAGTCGACAATCTCTTCGCCATCAAGCTGAAGAATAATACGGAAGGCACCGTGCGCAGACGGGTGGTTTGGACCGAGGTTGAGGAACATGAAGTCCTCGTTATCGGTACCGCGCTTCATGCCCCAGTCTTCCGGCTTGAAGGTCAGCGCTTCCATCTCCAGATCCTGCTTGGCTTTGGTCAGCTCAAACGGGTCGAATTCGGTCGCACGGGCCGGATAGTCTTTACGCAGCGGGTGGCCGGTCCAGGTCTGCGGCATCATGATGCGCGTCAGATTTGGGTGGCCATCGAAAGTCATACCAAACATTTCCCAGGTTTCACGCTCATACCAGTTCGCGTTCGGGAAAATTTTGGTGATCGTCGGCAGATGCATGTCGTTTTCAGACAAGGCCACCTTGAGCATGATATCCGTGTTGCGGTCTATTGAGATCAGGTGGTAGAAAACGGAAAAATCCGCCGCGGGTAACCCGTGACGGTGCGTACGCAGACGTTCATCCATGCCGTGTAAGTCAAACAGCATGACGTAAGGTTTTGGCAATTTCTTGAGGAAATCGACAACTTCCAGTAATTGCTCACGCTTCACCCAAACAACGGGTACCCCGGTGCGGGTGGCCTGAACAGTAAAGGCATCCGGCCCAAAACGGTTGCGCAGTTCGCCAATGACCGGGTCATCCAGGTGATCCCGTGTTTGCCATGCGGCGTCTTGCGCGGTTAAGTCGGTCATATTGTTCACCATTGCAAATGGTCCGTGGTGACTGCCAGGCGGGGCTTCGCGCTATTTGAATAGTGATGTACGAAGCTTTTCTCCACCGCCCGCAGGCGCAAATTAAATTTCGTCAGGCGTACGCAGGTTGGTCACTGCAATACGTTCGCCGCGTTTACGCTCGCGCTCAGACTGCATGTTCGCGCGATAGACACCCTGGTCGCCTACCACCCAGGAGAGCGGACGGCGTTCTTTGCCAATCGACTCCTGCAGCAGCATCAGCGCCTGCATGTAAGCTTCCGGGCGCGGCGGGCAACCTGGGATGTACACATCAACCGGGATGAACTTATCTACGCCCTGGACAACGGAGTAAATGTCGTACATTCCGCCTGAGTTTGCACAAGCGCCCATGGAAATAACCCATTTTGGCTCGAGCATCTGGTCGTACAGACGCTGAATGACCGGTGCCATTTTGGTAAAGCAGGTACCGGCCACCACCATCAGGTCAGCCTGACGCGGAGAGGCACGCAGTACTTCTGCACCAAAACGCGCAACGTCATGCACCGCAGTGAATGACGTCACCATTTCAACGTAGCAGCAAGAAAGACCAAAGTTATACGGCCAGATGGAGTTTTTACGACCCCAGTTGACCATATCGTGCATGGCATTTTCGAGTTTGCCCATGTACACGCTTTTATTGACTTCTTGCTCCAGGGGGTCGGTTACGATCTCCTGTTTTTGCAGGGGGTAACGGTCATTCTCACCGTTAGGATCTATGCGGGTGAGCGTATAATCCATCTTATTGCCTCGCTGTTACTGCTGACGATTAGAGATACTGTTTTCCGGGTTGATACGTTCACGACGTGAACGTGCAGGTGTCCAGTCCAGCGCGCCAATACGCACCAGATAAACCAGACCGGCCAGTAACACTAAAATGAAAATTGCGGCCTCGACAAAGCCTACCCAACCACTTTCACGAATGGAGGTAGACCATGCGAAAAGATAGAGCGCTTCAACGTCGAAGATGACGAAGAACATGGCTACCAGATAGAACTTGGCAGACAGGCGTAAGCGAGCAGTACCTACAGAATCAATACCTGATTCAAAAGGTGTGTTTTTGTGCCTTGCGCGGGCGCGACCGCCCAGGAACCAGCCGCCGACTAACATCAGGCAGCACAGGCCAATGGCTACAATAAGAAAGATTGCGAATGCCCAGTGATGAGCGATGACTTCTGTGGATGTTGACATACTCATTGCTTACTCATCAAAAGTGATACCGACGACACTGCTCTTGCTGGCAGATGGGCATCACATCGATTCATGGGGAGGAACAAATAACCTTACACCAACTGTCAGAAATGAGACATAGACAGCAAAATGATGTGGTTTTTTACTCCTTTCTATAACCTTTTGTCAACTTTAACAAAGGTTTCTTCACATTAAATTACATCGAACGATTCTCGTTAACATTTAATGCCCTTTAACCCTGGCGGGAACATGACATTTGGTCAACTGCATACTGTTGAATCGTGTCCGTTTTGATGTAAAAAAAAGATACCCTCCTATTTTGACAGGATTTGTCGCTGATTCCTCCCCCCAAAGAGGAGTATTTTCTTGATCTGAGACACGCTTTTGTTAATTCAATCAAAAAAACGGCAACATCTTCGCTGTTTTTTTAACATGCAAATTGACAACCATAAGCTGTAAGAATGGGAGTAACGAATACAGCGCGTAGTCCATATAATGTTGATAAACAATAAAATTAACTTTACTTAACAGAAACTTTTCAAATCGAATTGCAAAAAAAGAACCACAGCGCGCGAAAGTGGCGTCAGTGGCTCTTTTTTAACACTTACATTTTGTTACGAGGAAATTGCCGAACTTTTATTCAAAATCTCCTTCGATGACGAGAGAGTCATCCCCTCCTTCCGGGGTAACATTATTGTACTGCCATGGATTCTGATAATTTTCCATTGCCGAGAAGATGGTTTGCGCTAACTCGTTCTGACGAGTCGCGTTATGACACAGCAAATATTCAGTATCGGGCAGCATCGGCAGCCCGTCTGATTTGCCTAATACTCGTAAATCCGGGCTCATCATCTCAACCGGGCGCGCGGTGACCCCCAGTCCGGCTTTCACCGCCGCACGGACGGCTGGCAGGGTTGTTGCTACGTAGGCGAGACGCCAGGGAATATTGGCGGCATTTAATGTGGCCAGAACCATGTCGCGGAACGGGCTGGGGTCATCCATCAGTACCAGCGGGATGGGCTCGCCGCGCTGCAGTTGATACTCGGCTGCACAATACCAGTGAGTAGGTGACGTACGGAGCGTCAGGCAACTGAAATGCTCCATTCGTTGGGTTGTGACGACCAGGTCTACTTCCTGCTCCTGCAGCATCTCCATCATAAACGCATTGCGTTTAACCCTGACGTCCAACGCAATCTTCGGATAAACCGAACTAATACGATTAAGCAGGAAAGGCAAAATAGTATCAGCCGACTCATCAGACGCCCCTACGGTTAAGACACCCTGTAGGTTACTAAACATTAGCGACGTGCAGGCTTCATCGTTGAAGCGAAGTATTTTTCTGGCATAGCCCAGCAGCTGAATACCATGTTCAGTCAGGAGTTTATTGCGGCCGTGGCGGGCAAAAAGCTCTTTTCCGACCAGTTGTTCCAGTCGTTGCATTTGTTGGCTAACAGCCGATTGGGTACGGCAGACTGCCGCAGCCGCAGCTGCAAATGTATTCAGATCGGCGACTGCAACAAAAGTTCTCAGCAGATCGAGATCGAGGTTCAGTATCGGACGATTTGCATTCATCATATCTTTTCACTTACAGGTGGCTCATGCGGAGCTGCCTCGGGTAGAAGCTGTGTGCGTAAAAGTAAAACAGGTCCTTCTGAACAAGAATCCTTGTAATCCCGACCGGCAGACTGCCAGACAGAAAGTTGAAGTCCAGGTATATCCGTCGTCAAACACAACGTATCTGACGATATTTTTATTGGCTTTACGTTCAGTAAATATAAATTTTTACCGGATTAGGTAATGCACGAAAGGCAGTGGCGCTTCAGGCTCAACTTTATCGTAGTCAAGCTAAAGCAGCAATGGGCGTCGCTTCGCTTCTCCGGGTAAAGATAAATCTATTAATAACAATATGCTATTAATGGAGGCACAACTAAGATTTACAACAAGCCGCAATCGCGTACTGCAGGCCTGTTGCATCATCTTAACCTAAATCCATTTTATTTATAAGTCTTATTGCATTCCAGATGATTTAACCCTGTTGATAAGAGTCTAAATTATTTTTATTAATATTAACGAAAGTTACGATTTCACCCTTATTTTGAAATACACAATAATTTAAAAAAAGATTATTCATTAATTATACTTAACATTATATTCACATGATCAACGTTTATATAAAGCGGGATTTGAATCGTGATAATCGCAATTAATTCAGCATTTACGAAAAATTGCCAGGGGAAACCTCTGTATATCGGTCTGCGAAGCCAATGCCGATTGATCCGTTAGCGTAAAATCCAGTAAAAGATGTCACTTGCAAAACTTTACACCAGATTATAACGAACCCGTGGCAGGTCTTATTCGTCGTAACGCAAATAGTAGATTAAAATTTTAATGATAGTTTTTCTTAATTAGCAAAATCTTCTTCTGCTCATGCTTTAAAAAAGGCCTTTCAAGGAGTACATTGTTTCGTGCTGACTTCCACGGCAGGGAGTGGCAATAACAGTTAAAAGGTCAAAGGTTCATGTCCCCTATCGAAAAATCCAGTAAATTAGATAACGTCTGTTATGACATCCGCGGGCCCGTTCTTAAAGAGGCCAAACGCCTCGAAGAAGAAGGCAATAAAGTTCTCAAGCTCAATATCGGTAACCCGGCGCCATTTGGTTTCGATGCCCCGGATGAAATACTGGTTGATGTGATCCGAAACCTGCCTACCGCACAGGGCTACTGTGATTCGAAAGGGCTTTACTCCGCCCGTAAAGCCATTATGCAGCACTACCAGGCTCGCGGGATGCGCGATGTTACGGTAGAAGATATCTATATTGGCAACGGCGTATCAGAGCTGATCGTGCAGGCCATGCAGGCGCTGCTCAACAGCGGTGACGAAATGCTGGTGCCCGCTCCGGATTACCCACTCTGGACCGCCGCTGTCTCGCTTTCCAGTGGTAAAGCGGTGCATTACCTCTGTGATGAGTCATCCGACTGGTTCCCGGATCTGGACGATATCCGCGCTAAAATTACCCCTCGCACCCGCGGCATCGTGATCATCAACCCGAACAACCCAACGGGTGCGGTCTATTCAAAAGAGCTGTTGATGGAGATCGTTGAGATCGCCCGTCAGCATAACCTTATCATCTTCGCCGACGAAATTTACGACAAGATCCTTTACGACGAAGCGCAACACCACTCTATCGCCGCGATGGCTCCGGATCTGCTGACCGTCACGTTCAACGGCCTGTCTAAGACCTACCGCGTCGCCGGTTTCCGTCAGGGCTGGATGGTTCTGAACGGCCCGAAAAAGCACGCCAAAGGCTATATCGAAGGGCTGGAAATGTTGGCCTCTATGCGCCTGTGCGCCAACGTACCAGCCCAGCACGCTATTCAGACGGCGCTGGGTGGTTATCAGAGCATTAGCGAATTTATCGTGCCAGGCGGTCGCCTGTATGAGCAACGTAATCGCGCATGGGAGCTGATTAATGACATTCCGGGCGTCTCCTGCGTGAAGCCAAAAGGCGCGCTCTATATGTTCCCGAAAATCGACATCAAACGCTTTAACATCTTTGACGATCAAAAAATGGTGCTCGACTTCCTGCTGCAAGAAAAAGTGCTGCTGGTCCAGGGAACGGCGTTCAACTGGCCATGGCCGGATCATGTGCGCATTGTTACCCTGCCGCGTGAGGATGAACTTGAGATGGCGGTCAGTCGTTTTGGTCGATTCCTCTCTGGGTATCATCAGTAAACCTTCCGGGCTGCCAATGGCAGCCCGATTTGCATCTGCCCGCCCCTCCCCTCACAATGAAGTCTGTCGCCGTGTTAGACAAAAGGTACCCTATGAGTGAGAGTCATTTCTTTGCCCACCTTTCCCGCCTGAAACTGATTAACCGCTGGCCGCTGATGCGCAACGTGCGGACCGAGAACGTCTCTGAGCATAGTCTGCAGGTCGCCATGGTTGCCCATGCGCTGGCCGCCATTAAAAACCGCAAATTCAACGGACAGGTGAACGCAGAGCGAATCGCGCTGCTGGCGATGTATCATGATGCTTCTGAAGTGCTGACAGGGGATCTGCCCACGCCGGTGAAGTATTTCAATTCGCAGATTGCTCAGGAGTACAAAGCGATTGAAAAAATAGCTCAGCAGAAACTGGTCGACATGGTGCCTGAAGAGCTGCGCGATATTTTTGCCCCCCTGATCGACGAACACCAATACAGCGAGGAAGAGAAGTCTCTGGTTAAGCAGGCAGATGCGCTCTGTGCTTATCTGAAATGCCTTGAGGAGCTCTCGGCCGGCAATCACGAATTCTTGCTGGCGAAAACGCGCCTGGAAAAGACGCTGGAAGCCCGTCGCAGTGACGAAATGGATTACTTTATGCAGGTATTTGTCCCGAGCTTCCACCTGTCGCTGGATGAGATTAGCCAGGATTCCCCACTGTAATTTCCGGGCCGGGTGGCGCTGTCGCCACCCGAATTACGTGCGGTATTAAAATGGAAACAGCACCGGGATCATAATGACGCACACCACCATAACCAGCACGGTAAAAGGCACGCCCAATTTTACGAAATCGCTAAACCGGTAGTTCCCGGGCCCCAGTACCAGCGTGTTAACCGGAGAAGAGACCGGGGTCATAAAGGCGGCTGAAGCGGCCATCGCCACCATCATTGCAAACGGGTAAGGCGAGACCCCCATCGATTTCGCCATCGCCAGCGCAATGGGTGCCATCAGCACAGCCGTGGCGGTATTGGAGATAAACAGACCAATGGTGGCGCACATTACAAACAGGCAGATTAGCATCATGTAAGGCCCATATCCGCCGCCGAGTTCCATCAATCCTTTAACCACCAAATCTACCCCGCCCGTTTTTTGCAGCGCCAGCGCAAACGGCATCATCCCGACGATGAGTATGATGCTCGGCCAGTGGATTGCCTTATAGGCGCTTTGTGCATCAATACAGCGGAATTTCCCCATCAGCAGGCAGGCGATAATCGCCGCAATCGGGTTAGGGATCTCATCCGTTAACATCAGCGCGACCATCAGCACCAGACAGAAAATAGCATGTGGTGCCTGGCTGTGAGCCGGTGAGGCATCACTTACCTCAACGGGCAGGTTCATGACCACAAAGTCGCGCCCGCGCTGGCCGAGCTGGGAGATAAGTTTCCAGTTCCCCACCACCAGAAAAATGTCCCCCAGCTGTAAGGGTTCATCCACCACGGCGCCATCCATTGCCACGCCGTCACGCTTCAATCCCACTACATTGAGCCCATAGCGCGTACGAAAACCGATCTCGCGCGTGGTCTTGCCCAGCAGTTCCGATTCGGGAATCAGCGAAATTTCTGCCATCCCCACGTCCAGCGCCTGATCGGAGAAATACTCTCCCCGCAGCACCATCGGCTCCAGCAACTGCTCACTGCAAAACTCACGCAGATCGACATCGGCAGAGGACATGTCGATAAGTAATACGTCACGGGCGCGGAATTCAGATACACCGTTAACATTCACAATCACCCGCCGAAAACGGCGCCAGCGCTCTACCCCAATCACGTTCGCGCCGTATCGTTCACGCAGTTTAAGATCGTCCAGCCGTTGACCAATCAGGGGGGAGCCTGGGCGGATAGCCAGACGACGGGCCCGCCCGGTCAGGCGATACTCTTTGATCAAATCCCGAAATGTGCGGCGCTTCCAGCCGTCCCGGGATTTATCCTGCGTTTCGCTCTTCAGGACAAAGCGAGTCAGCAGCATGTAGGCAATACCCAGCACCAGAATCACCAACCCCAGCGGCGTGACGCTAAAAAAGCTAAATCCCTGCAGCCCTTCGCGCAAAAGTTCGCTGTTAACCACCAGGTTGGGTGGCGTTGCTACCAGCGTCATCATGCCGCTGATAAGCCCGGCGAAGCTGAGCGGCATCATCAGGCGTGATGGCGGGATCTGCATCCTCATGCAGACGCTTAACACCACCGGGATAAAGATGGCCACTACGCCGGTAGAGCTCATAAAGGCTCCCAGTCCGGCCACGGTCAGCATCAGCAGGATAAGCATTTTGGTTTCGCTGCTGCCTGCGGCGTTCACCAGCCAGGAGCCCATACTGGTGGCGACGCCGGTGCGTACCAGCCCATCACCAATAATAAAGAGTGCGGCAATCAAAATAACGTTCGGATCGCTAAAGCCCGATAACGCTTCGGGGAGCGTGAGGGTGCCGCTTAGCACGAACGCCACTATCACCAGTAATGCCACGGCATCCATGCGCACTTTACCGGTAGCAAAGAGAATGATGGCGAAGACCAGCAGGCTCAATACCCAGATTAATTCACCGTTCACAACAGGTCCTTGTCAGAAAAGAGTGACAGCATACTGCCATAAAAAAGCCCCACAGTTGTGGGGCTAAATCATGGGATTACATTTTCTGCGTCACGGTTACCATTCCGTCGGCCGTTTTGCTGACCTCAATGGCTGCCAGCGAAGTCAGCACAAAACCGGCTTCATTCAGGCGCGGCGCCGTGGCAGGTACATTCACGGCGATGACATGACACCCCGCCGCCAGCCCGGCAAGGACGCCGGCAGCTGCATCTTCCACCACCACGCACTGTTCTGGTGCCAGCCCTAGCAGCTCGGCGCCCAGCAAAAAGGCGTCGGGCTCCGGCTTGCCGCGAGCGACACGCTCGGCGGTGACAAAGACTTCAGGCGTTGGCAAACCCGCCGCTTTATGGCGGGCGTGCGCCACCGGAACCGAGCCGGAGGTGACGATAGCCCACGGAATCTGTGATTCATTCAGGTGACGAAGCAGCGCATGCGCGCCTGGTAGCGCGACGATGCCGTCGGTATCCTTCGCCTCTAGCTGCTCCAGCCAGCGAAACTCGGCCTGAATGTCTTCTTCAGTGCTGCCCGCCATAAAGTGACGTAAAGAGGTAATGGCCTGTTTGCCATGGATGAAATGGAGGACTTCATCATGGCTAATACCGTGCCTGTCGGCCCAGCGGCACCATGAGCGCTCAACCACCGGTAAGGAATCCACCAGCGTACCGTCCAGATCAAACAGAAAACCTTTACACTGCACATCGACCTCCGTCAGGCATTAATGATTTGTTGAATTTCGTTGCTGCTCAGATGGTACTGGCGCGGGCAGGCGTGCCAGACGCTCAGCATACGTTGATATTTGTCCCACATCGGGGTCTGGGCATTAAAGCCATGCGTACCGGCATCGAAGTGGGTGTAACGCCCTTCGGTGTTAACCATAAAACGGACGTAGCTCAGGTAACGCGCTTCGGTGGCAGCATCAAAACCGAGGAAGGTCACACGACGTTCATCAATTATCTGCGCGTCTTTCAGGTTAGCCCATGAGACGTGCAACGCGTGATACATCTCCATGATGTCAATGACAATGCGGCAGGTCTCTTCCTTTAATTCGCCAAACTCGCGATCCAGTTCGCGCATCTGCAGGCCAAAGCCACGTTCGACGATAGTCTGCAGGCGGCGATAGCGCTCTGCGTTGTCGGGATCAAGCATGGTCATCATTTTGTACTGATTAGACAAAATCAGACGTTGAGCATTGGTCATTTCCATCATTCGACTCCTGTTGCGCGAAGCAACCTAAAAAAAAGACACGGTAACTAAGGGTTACTGTGCCTTCTTTTAATGATCGTTTCGATGATCAATCACAAATCATCCAGGAATGTTTTATCAAGTTGCTTAAATGCTTTCTTTAGCGTGTCGGCCAGCGCCTGATAATCGGGCTTGCCCTCAACCGGGGCCAGGGCCTGTCCCGCCTCCTGCAACTTGCCGCGCACTTCATAGAACCACTGCAGCACGGACGGGGGGAGCGGCGTGACGGAGCGTTTACCTAACCACCAGAGCCCCTGCATCGGCAGGCTAAGCGCAAACAGCGCAGTGGCGACGGCCGGTCCAAGCTGGCCGCCAAGCGCTATCTGCCAGCAGAGGGTGAAAATGGCAATCGGGGGCATCAGACGAATGGCGTGACGGGTGGCGCGAATCACACGGTTCTCAATAAAGACAGGCGCAAGGCGTTTTTCCAGCGGCCACGTCTTCGAATAGTGCTGTCCCCGGCGAAACAGACTAAAAAAGTTCACTGAGGGGGTTTCGGGTGTCGACATGGCTTTACCTCAACTTCACATATAAAAATTAAAAAATTCGTGCAAATCCCCAACTGGTCATGACATCGTTCAAAAACTTTTGTCTTAACTACCCAGTATCAGGTATCCTGTGCCGGCCTGAAAAGGCCCTGGACGATAATCGTAAATTCGTCAAGTTTAAGCACATTATGCCATTGCCGGAAAAATGCGCAAAATGGCATAAAATCTTATGTATTCCTTTCGTCATGCCAAAAAGTACTTTCGGCATGATGTTAATCATAAATGTCAGCGGATTCTTGCGCTACGCTACGATTCTCACTGACGTTTTTTTAGCCACGTATCAATAATAGGTACTTCCATGTCGAGTAAGTTAGTACTGGTTCTGAACTGCGGTAGCTCCTCACTGAAATTCGCCATCATCGATGCGCTCAACGGTGACGAGTACCTCTCTGGTTTGGCCGAATGTTTCCATCTGCCTGAAGCGCGTATCAAGTGGAAGATGGACGGCAGCAAACAAGAAGCGGCTTTAGGTGCAGGCGCCGCTCACAGTGAAGCGCTGAACTTTATCGTTAACACTATTCTGGCACAAAAACCAGAACTGTCTGCTCAGCTGACGGCAATCGGTCACCGTATCGTCCACGGCGGCGAAAAATACACCAGCTCTGTTGTGATCGACGACTCTGTCATCCAGGGCATCAAAGACTCCGCCTCTTTCGCGCCGCTGCATAACCCGGCTCACCTGATCGGTATCGCTGAAGCACTGAAATCCTTCCCGCAGCTGAAAGACAAAAACGTGGCTGTATTTGACACGGCGTTCCATCAGACCATGCCGGAAGAGTCTTACCTGTATGCCCTGCCGTACAAACTGTACAAAGAGCATGGCGTACGTCGTTACGGCGCACACGGCACCAGCCACTTCTATGTTACTCAGGAAGCGGCCAAAGTCCTGAACAAGCCGGTAGAAGAAGTGAACATCATCACTTGCCACCTGGGCAACGGCGGTTCTGTTTCTGCTATCCGTAACGGTAAATGTGTTGATACCTCCATGGGTCTGACCCCGCTGGAAGGTCTGGTGATGGGTACCCGTTCTGGTGACATCGACCCGGCGATTATCTTCCACCTGCACGACACCCTGGGCATGAGCGTTGATGACATCAACAAAATGCTGACCAAAGAGTCTGGCCTGCTGGGTCTGACCGAAGTCACCAGCGACTGCCGTTATGTTGAAGATAACTACGAAGCCAAAGAAGATGCGAAACGTGCTATGGACGTTTACTGCCACCGTCTGGCGAAATACATCGGTTCTTACACTGCACTGATGGACGGTCGTCTGGACGCGGTTATCTTCACCGGTGGTATCGGTGAAAACGCAGCAATGGTTCGTGAACTGTCCCTGGGTAAACTGGGCGTTCTGGGCTTCGAAGTTGATCACGAGCGTAACCTGGCTGCCCGCTTCGGCAAGTCTGGCTTCATCAACAAAGAAGGCACCCGCCCTGCTATCGTTATCCCAACTAACGAAGAGCTGGTCATCGCGCAAGACGCGAACCGTCTGACTGCCTGATTCCACACCGCCAGCCTAGCTGGCGGTGCTGTTTTGAAACCCGCCTGATTTCGGCGGTAGCCAAAAGAGGATAAACCGTGTCCCGTACAATTATGCTGATCCCTACCGGAACCAGCGTCGGCCTGACCAGCGTCAGCCTCGGCGTCATCCGTGCTATGGAACGCAAAGGCGTTCGTCTGAGCGTCTTTAAACCTATCGCCCAGCCACGTGCCGGTGGCGATGCGCCAGACCAGACCACCAGCATTGTTCGTAAGAACTCTAATCTGCCCGCCGCAGAGCCGCTGAAAATGTCCCACGTTGAGTCTCTGCTCTCCAGCAATCAGAAAGACGTGCTGATGGAAGAGATCATCGCTAACTATCACGCGAACGCGCAGGACGCGGAAGTGGTACTGGTTGAAGGTTTGGTTCCGACCCGTAAACATCAGTTTGCCCAGTCGCTGAACTTTGAAATCGCCAAAACGCTGAACGCCGAGATCGTCTTCGTGATGTCTCAGGGTACCGATACCCAGGAGCAGCTGAAAGAGCGTATCGAACTGACCCGCAGCAGCTTCGGCGGCGCGAAAAACACCAGCATCACTGGCGTTATCATCAACAAGCTGAACGCACCGGTTGATGAACAAGGTCGCACCCGTCCTGACCTGTCCGAAATTTTCGATGACTCTTCCAAAGCGAAAGTCGTGAAAATCGACCCGGCAAAACTGCAGGAAACCAGCCCGCTTCCAGTGCTGGGCGCGGTGCCATGGAGCTTTGATCTGATCGCGACCCGTGCCATCGACATGGCGCGTCACCTGAACGCCACCGTGATCAACGAAGGCGACATCAATACCCGTCGCGTGAAGTCTGTCACCTTCTGTGCGCGTAGCATTCCGCACATGCTGGAACACTTCCGTGCAGGTTCCCTGCTGGTCACCTCCGCTGACCGTCCTGACGTGCTGGTTGCTGCCTGCCTGGCCGCAATGAACGGCGTTGAAATCGGCGCTATCCTGCTGACCGGTGCTTACGAGATGGACCCACGCGTGAGCAAACTGTGCGAGCGTGCCTTTGCGACTGGCCTGCCGGTATTCATGGTGAACACCAACACCTGGCAGACCTCTCTGAGCCTGCAGAGCTTCAACCTCGAAGTGCCGGTTGATGACCACGAGCGTATCGAGAAAGTTCAGGAATACGTGGCAGGTTATGTGAACGCAGACTGGATCGAATCCCTGACTGCGACCTCCGAGCGCAGCCGCCGTCTGTCTCCTCCAGCCTTCCGCTATCAGCTCACCGAGCTGGCGCGTAAAGCGGGTAAACGCGTTGTTCTGCCAGAAGGCGACGAACCACGTACCGTTAAAGCAGCCGCCATCTGTGCAGAGCGCGGTATCGCGACCTGTGTGCTGCTGGGTAACCCGGACGAGATCACCCGCGTAGCGGCATCTCAGGGCGTTGAACTGGGCGCGGGCATCGAAATCGTTGACCCGGAAGTGGTACGTGAAAGCTACGTTGCACGTCTGGTTGAGCTGCGTAAGAGCAAAGGCATGACCGAAGCCGTTGCGCGCGAACAGCTGGAAGACAACGTGGTTCTCGGTACCCTGATGCTGGAACAGGACGAAGTTGACGGTCTGGTTTCCGGTGCTGTTCACACCACCGCGAACACCATCCGTCCACCGCTGCAGCTGATCAAAACCGCCCCAGGTAGCTCTCTGGTCTCTTCCGTGTTCTTCATGCTGCTGCCTGAACAGGTTTACGTTTACGGCGACTGTGCGATCAACCCGGATCCAACCGCAGAGCAGCTGGCTGAAATCGCTATCCAGTCCGCAGACTCCGCTATTGCCTTCGGTATCGAACCGCGCGTAGCCATGCTCTCCTACTCCACCGGCACCTCTGGTGCAGGTAGCGACGTAGAGAAAGTACGCGAAGCGACCCGTATTGCGCAGGAAAAACGTCCAGATCTGATGATCGACGGCCCGCTGCAGTACGATGCCGCCGTGATGGCAGACGTGGCGAAATCCAAAGCACCGAACTCGCCGGTTGCAGGTCGCGCTACCGTGTTCATCTTCCCGGATCTGAACACCGGTAACACCACCTACAAAGCGGTACAGCGTTCTGCAGACCTGATCTCTATCGGGCCAATGCTGCAGGGTATGCGCAAGCCGGTGAATGACCTGTCTCGTGGCGCGCTGGTAGACGACATCGTCTACACCATCGCCCTGACCGCGATCCAGTCTTCACAGCAGCAGCAGTAACTTTTAGCTGCATTAAAAAGGCGACCCGATGGTCGCCTTTTTTATTTACAGCAGTTCTCTTGCCGCCGACACAATGTCGTGCGCCGTCAGGCCGTACTCGCGTTGCAGGAAGTCCTGCGTGCCCACCTGGCCGTAGCGTTCTTTTACCCCCACCCGCCGCATCGGCACCGGGCACGTTTCCACTAACACTTCAGCCACCGCCGACCCCAGGCCATTGTGAATACTGTGATTTTCACAGGTAACGATACGTCCGGTTTTCTCGGCATAATTTTTCACCAGCATCCGGTCGATAGGCTTCAGGGTGAACATATCGATCACCGCCGCGCTGACGCCCTCCTGTTCAAGCTGCCGCGCCGCCTCCAGCGCCTCTGCGACCATGATGCCGTTAGCAATCAGGGTGATATCGTCTCCTTCGCGTAGCACGTTGCCCTTGCCGATGGTAAAGGTCGAGCCCGGGGCGTAGATGCTCGGGGCTTGCTTACGGATAGTTCGCACCCAGTAAAAGCCCTCGAGGTCAATCAACTGGCGCAGGACATCCTCAAACATGACCGCGTCGGTCACTTCCAGTACCACCGAATGAGCCAGCCCGCGCACAATGCCCATATCTTCAAACGACATATGCGTACCGCCGTTGTGACAAGCGGTAACGCCCGCATCCGAGGCGATGACCTTCACGTTGTTACGCTGATAATCCAGCGACATAAACAGCTGGTCGAAGCAGCGGCGGCTGGCGAAGGCGGTAAAGGTGTGCACAAACGGCTTACGCCCGGTCAGCGACAGCCCCGCTGCGGTACCGATGACGTTGGCCTCCATGATCCCGCAGTTGATGACATGCTGGGGATAATCGCGCGCCACGCCGTCCATCGCCATGGAGCTCATCAGATCCGCTTCCAGGGCGATAATTTCACTCCCCGCTTCAATCTGGCTCGCGACGAATCCGGCATAGACTTTGCGCATCTCGACGGCATCTTTTTGTCCTGTGGGTGCAAGCTTAATCATGTGTGGCCTCCAGCTGGCGAATCGTCTCGGTAAGGGCGGCTTTAACGTCATCAGTCAGTCGCAAATGGTGGGAGTTACTGAGTTGCTCCAGATACGGCACCCCCTGCCCTTTGATGCTGTCCAGGATCACGACCAGCGGTCGCGCATCCGCTTCAGGGATGAGCGATGTCACCTCAAGCAGCCCCGGAATGTCGTCCCCTTTGACCTTGACCACGTCATAGCCAAAGGCGCGGAATTTTCCTTCCAGGTCGAAGGCACAGATGATCTCATCCAGCTCACCGTCCAGCTGTTGTTTATTCCAGTCCACGAAGACCGTCAGGTTATTCAGGCGATGGTGGGCGATAAACTGAAACGCCTCCCAGCACTGCCCTTCGTTCAACTCTCCGTCGCCCACGATGCAGAAGACGCGATTCGCGCGCCCCGCCAGTTTGTGCGACAGCGCCATACCGCCGGCAATGGAGATCCCCTGCCCCAGCGAGCCCGTGGTGGCATCCACGCCACGCGTTTTTAGCCTGTCCGGATGGCTTGGCAGCCGCGTTCCGTTCTGGTTCAGGGTGCTGAGTTCTTCAATCGGGAAGTAGCCTTTGATTGCAAGGGTGCTGTAGAGCGCCGGGCCCGCATGGCCTTTGGATAACACAAAATAGTCACGCTCAGGCCAGTCGGGATCGGCAGGATCAATCTTCATTACCGCGCCGTACAGTACCGCCAGCGTCTCTACCACCGACATACTGCCACCATAGTGCCCGAACCCCAGTTGGGTGAGCGATTTCAGGGTGGCAATACGGATTTCGCGTGCCAGTTGGGTCACTTCATTAACATTCATGATTTGGCTCCGGTATTTTCTTGCGCGCTATTACCCGCACTTTTGTTTTTAGCGAAGAGGTTCCAGGCCACCAGCAGTGCGAACACCGCCACAACCAGACCCGTAATAGCCATTGGCGACAGGTAGCGTGCCAGGTTACCCAGCACAATGCCGATGGCGCCAAAGTCCGCATCAGAGAAGGTGGTGTTGGCAAATCCAATCGCACCCAGCACAGGCAGCAGCAACACCGGCAGGAAGGTAATCAGTAAACCATTGGCAAAGGCGCCTATCATTGCCCCGCGACGTCCGCCCGTGGCGTTGCCAAACACGCCTGCGGTCGCACCGGTGAAGAAGTGCGGCACGACGCCCGGCAGGATCAGCACCCAGCTAAACTGCCCGCAGATAAAGAGTCCAACCAGACCGCCGAGGAAGCTAAACAGGAAGCCAATCAGCACGGCGTTAGGGGCATACGGGTAGACCACCGGGCAGTCCAGCGCAGGACGCGCGTTGGGCACCAGTTTTTCGGAGAAGCCGGTAAAAGCCGGAACGATTTCCGCCAGAATCAGGCGCACCCCCTGCAGGATGATAAATACCCCCGCCGCGAAGGTAATGGCCATGATGATGGCGTAGACCAGATAGTTCTGTCCGCCGCTGAAGGTGGCCTCCACGTACTCACGTCCGGCACTCACCGCCATGATCAGATAGATAATCATCATGGTCAGGGAGATGGAGATAGAGCTGTCGCGCAGGAAGCTTAAATTCTTCGGCAGGTTCATCTCTTCGGTGGAGCGAGAGCCTTTGCCCACCTTGCTGCCAATCCAGCCTGAGAGCACATAGCCGAGGGTACCGAAGTGGCCAAAGGCGATGTCATCATTACCGGTGATGCGCTTCATATAGCGCTGCGCAATGGCCGGGAAGAAGGCCATCACCAGCCCAAGGATCAACGAACCGGTGAAGACCAGCCCCACCCCTTCAAAGCCTGCCACCGTCAGGATCACGCCAATCATGCACGCCATATAAAACGTATGGTGCCCGGTCAGGAAGATGTATTTCAGGCGGGTAAAGCGGGCGACAATAATATTCGCCACCATACCGAAGGCCATGATCAGAGCCGTAGAGGCGCCATATTTTTCCAGCGCAATAGAGACGATTGCTTCGTTATTCGGAATGATGCCCTGAATATTAAAGGCATGTTCAAACATACCGCCTAACGGATTAAGCGATCCCACCAGCACGGTGGCTCCGCCACCCAGCACAATAAAACCCAGAATGGTTTTAATCGTGCCTTTCACCACATCCGAAAACCCTTTTTTCTGCGCCACCAGGCCGATTAATGCAATTAAGCCCACCAGCACCGAGGGTACTTTTAAAATATCAACAACGAAGTTCAGCGATTCAAGGATAAACATATCCACCTCGTCACAGTCAGGGTTAGTGTTTCGCGAACCAGGCGCTAAGCTGCGCTTCAAGTTCGTTGATATCAATGATGTTCTGGATCACCACTAGCTGGCTCTCCGGCACGCTGGCGCTGGCCGCGATATCTTTGGCCATCACGAACAGGTCGGCCGCGCCTGGGGTGGCTGAAGAGAGATCAGAATGCTCCACCTCGGCATCGATATTGAGTTTTTTGAGGACTTTTTTAATGTTCATTTCGACCATAAAACTACTGCCCAGCCCGGAGCCGCAAATCGCCATAATTTTCATTGTTATGCCCTTTTTTGAGTAGAGTACGTCCCCATCACGCTCGAGCGTAATGTGGTTAAAAACGATGTCGGAATTAAAACTAGAAGCGTTCGATAATGGCTTTTATTTCCTCCCGGGTCGTTGCGACATGTAATTGCGCCATATCCTCATCGCTCGAAAATAATTCTGCCAGCGCGGAGATCATTTCGATGTGGCTATGTTTGTCTGGTGCCGCGAGCATGACGATCACATCGACCGGATCAAACTCACCTGCACCAAACGAAATTCCCTCTTTCAACTTCAGCAGCGAAAGACCTAACCCTTTTGCCCCCTCTTCCGGGCGTGCATGCGGCATTGCCAGCCCAGGCGCCAGCACATAGTAGGGGCCAAGCTTCTGGTGTTGCTCGACAATCGCCGTAATGTATTCCGGCGCAATAACGTTCATCTCCAGCAGCGGACGCGCGCAAATTTCAAGCGCCTGCGGCCAGTTTTCCACGCTGTCCTGAAGCTGGATCGTCTGTTCAAAAATCCACTTATTGAGCACGCTTGTTCCTCGTATCAGGGGCTAAGATGGGCAAACTTTATGCAAGCCTACCCAAATTGGCTGCGATCAGGATCACAAAGATAGCGCTACCAATCGTTAACATTCATAAATGTGATAGCGCTATCAAAATGCAATCAGCGCAGCAAATTACAACCAGAAAACGGGATTTAAGGCGTATACTTCGAGCACAGCACGTGACGAACGATAAGAAAAACGTGTGCCAACATGTTGTAAAACAGCAGGAATCTGTATGTCTCTGACCAGAAAAAGGCGAAGTACCGGCAAAGTCACTATTGCAGACGTGGCGCAGCTGGCAGGGGTCGGTACCATGACGGTATCGCGGGCGCTGCGTACCCCTGAACAAGTGTCTGATAAATTGCGTGAAAAGATCGACGCTGCGGTTCATGAGCTGGGCTATATGCCCAACCTGGCCGCCAGCGCGCTGGCATCGGCCTCTTCGTGGACGATTGCTATGGTAGTGCCAAACCTTGCCGAGGCGGGGTGTTCCGAAATGTTTGCCGGCCTACAGCAAGTGCTCCAGCCTGCCGGATATCAGATCATGCTGGCGGAATCACAGCATCGACTTGAGCAGGAAGAAAAATTGCTCGAGACGCTGCTGGCATCGAACATTGCCGCCGCGATTTTACTCAGCGTGGAGCACAGCGAAACGGTGCGCCACTGGCTGCAGCATCGCTCTATTCCGGTGGTAGAGATGGGGGCGATGCGCGCCGACCCTATCGATATGAATATCGGTATTGATAACGTTGCTGCCATGTATGAGCTAACCGAGATGGTGATTCAGCGTGGCTATCAGAATATCGGCCTGCTGTGCGCTAACCAGGAGCAGTGGATTTTCCAGCAGCATTTGCAGGGCTGGTACAAAGCGATGCTGCGTCACCACCTGGCGCCAAACCGGGTTATCAACGCGGCGCTGCCTCCCAGTTTCTCGACCGGAGCATCACAGCTGCCGGAGTTTCTCCTGGCCTGGCCAGAGCTGGATGCGCTGGTCTGCGTCTCAGATGAGCTGGCCTGCGGGGTGCTTTATGAGTGCCAACGCCGGCGAATTAAAGTGCCGGACGATCTCGCCGTTGTCGGTTTTGGCGATAGCGATGTGAGCCGCGTGTGCGTGCCGCCGTTGACCACCATGGCGGTACCGCATCGTAAAATCGGGGTTGAAGCCGGGAAAGCGTTACTGGAACGTCTGAATGACGGAGACTGGCGCGACCATAAACCTATCGCGTCCAGCCTGTGCTTGCGGGAAAGTTGCTGAGGCTTATTCCGCCTCTTCCTCTTTTTCCGGTTTTGCGGATTCGTTTTTGGCGTTGCGGGTCATCCACAGCGCCAGCGCTTTTAATGAATCGGGCGTGAACTCATCGCAACGCGCGGTGATCTCTTCCGGCGTCATCCAGCTGACTTCACTCACCTCTTCTTCCTGAAGCGCAAACGGCCCGTGAGAGACGCAGCTGAACAGCCCACCCCAGACGCGGCAGTTGTCGTCTTCGAAGTAGAACTGGCCATGCTCGGCGAAGGGCACGCCGGCAATACCTAACTCCTCTTCCGCTTCACGACGTGCGGAGTCGAGCAGCACTTCATCGGCCTGAACCACACCACCGGCGGTCGCATCAAGCATACCCGGCATAAAATCTTTCGTTTCGGTACGGCGCTGGACCAGAATTTTACCCATCCCATCATGCACGACGATGTAGGTTGCGCGATGACGCAAGCGCTGCGCCCGCATCTGTTCGCGGCTCGCCTGCGCTATCACCTCATTGTCTTCGCTGACAATATCAACCCACTCTGTACTTGCCAAATGACTCTGCTCCACCATCGGGGAAACCTTCTCTTCATAGCGCTCTCGCGGCGCGTTTACGGTTGAGGTGTAAATTACGGATTAATCGTTGTCTGCGCAATAACCTGACCATTATTCAGCGCCATAACGCACAAATGGTCTCCTTCAAGCCAGCCATAGCTCGCCGGGAATCCCCCTTTCGGGATACTAACGGAGCCGGGATTGAAATGGATGATATCCTCCCGCGCCTCCGCCACTGGAATATGAGTATGACCATAAACCAACACATCGCCAGCGTTCAGCGGCGGCTGTTTATCCGGGCCAAAAAGGTGACCGTGGGTCAAAAACAGACGGCGATTTTCCAGCAAGATTTGCTGCCACGGAGCGGTGATGGGGAACTGGAGCAACATCTGATCGACTTCGCTGTCGCAATTGCCGCGTACGGCAATAATGCGTGAGGCAAATGCGTTCAGACGTTCGGCGACCTGCGCCGGAGCATAGCCTTCCGGCAGCGCGTTGCGCGGACCGTGGTTAAGCACATCACCCAGGATAATCAACCAGTTCGCCCCGCTTTGTGTGAAACGTTCAAGGATCTGTTCAGTTGCGGGCAGAGAGCCGTGGATATCTGAGGCAAACATCAGCTTCATTGATAACTCCTTCTAAAAACCACGGCCTATCTTACCTTATTCAGCCAGCCTTATCAGCCCGGACGCTTCGCGGAAAGGGCCACATAACGCTGCACGGAAGCGCGCTGCCACTGGAACGCGGCATAGTCAGCCAGACGCGGCGGCACCTCATCACCATTCAGTATCAGACGGTTAAGCATCAGCGCCAGATCGGTATCCGCAATACACCATTCGCCAAACAAATTCTGATGCCCCTGAGCCAATAAGGTGCTCGCGGTATCGATAAGTTTACCCGCCGCGCTTTGCGCCCCGGTGCTCAGCGGCGGTTTCTTGGCACCGGCGAACACCACATCGGTGGCGCGCTCTTCGCGTATTGGACCGAGATCGCTACGTAACCAGGCTTGAATTTGCCGCGCCCGGGCGCGTTTTTGCAGATCATGAGGATAGATTCGCTCCCACTCCGGCGGGGCAAATCGTTCCTCAAGGTATTCATCGATGGCCGACGACTCGCTCAGCTCAAAACCGTCGATCTCCAGCACGGGTACCCGGCGGGTTAACGCATAGCCCTGCCACCGGGGATTTAAGTGCTCCCCCTTATCGAGACTCACGGTCTTCAGGGTAAACGGCAGCCCTTTCTCTGCCAGCGCAACGTAAACGCTCATCACGTAAGGGGAAAAGAAATCCGCATCGGACCACAAAGTTATTGCAGGTTGATTCATAGGATGCTCACTGGCTGTAGGGTTTTCATCCAACATATAGTCTGTCGGCCTCTCTGTCACCTGATGAAAAATCACGATGTAGCATCACCACCTATACTCGATCCAGTGCCGTAAAAATGTAGCGACAGGAGTGGAGATGATTGACCTCTATTACGCCCCGACCCCTAACGGACATAAGATCACCCTTTTTCTGGAAGAGGCGCAGCTAGATTACCAATTGATTCGGGTGGATATCAGCCGGGGAGAGCAGTTTCGCCCTGAGTTTCTGGCCCTCTCACCCAACAATAAAATCCCCGCCATCGTGGATAACGATCCCGAGGATGGTGGCCAGCCGTTAAGCCTGTTTGAATCGGGAGCGATCCTGCTCTATCTGGCAGAAAAGTCAGGCACGTTATTGAGCGGGGAGTTGCGCGAGCGGCATGTTACCTTGCAGTGGCTGTTCTGGCAGATGAGCGGATTAGGGCCGATGCTGGGACAAAACCACCATTTCAACTACCATGCACCGCAGCCGATCCCCTATGCCATCGAGCGTTATCAGGTGGAAACGCAGCGGCTTTATAACGTGCTTAACAAGCGGCTGGAAAAAACACCGTGGCTGGCGGGCGATCACTATAGCATCGCCGATATCGCCTGTTGGCCCTGGGTGAACGAGCACGTACGTCAGCGCGTAGACCTGGCGACCTGGCCTGCGGTCAACAACTGGTTTGAACGCATACGTACGCGCCCGGCAACCCAACGCGCCCTGTTAAAAGCGTAATAGAAGCAGGCGTTTTCCGATGAATCCTCATGTATCATGTTGCGGAAAATGACACGGAGGAAGCCTGCAATGTCCCAACACGACGCAATAATCAGAATCAAAAATTTACGCCTGCGTACCTATATTGGTATTAAAGAGGAAGAGCGCGCTAATCGTCAGGATATCGTCATCAATGTGACCATTCACTACCCTGCCGATAAAGCACGCGCCAGCGAAGATATTAACGACGCGCTGAACTACCGCACCATTACCAAGAGCATCATTCAGTTGGTCGAGAATAACCGCTTCTCATTGCTCGAAAAATTAACTCAGGATGTGCTCGATCTCGCACGCGAACATCACTGGGTCACCTATGCTGAAGTCGAAATCGATAAACTTCATGCGCTGCGCTACGCCGACTCCGTCTCTATGACGTTAAGCTGGCAACGCTAAGCGCAACCCTGGAGGTTGTATGCAGATTCTGTTAACCGGCGGAACCGGCCTGATTGGCCGTCATCTGATCCCCCGCTTGCGCCAGCTGGGCCATGAGATCACGGTGGTGACGCGCAGCCCGGAAAAAGCACGGCAGGTACTGGGTAGCGATATTACCCTCTGGAAAGGGCTGGCTGAACGGCAGAATCTCGACGGCTTCGACGCCGTCATCAACCTCGCGGGTGAGCCTATCGCCGACAAACGCTGGACTGAACAGCAGAAGCAGCGTTTATGTAACAGTCGCTGGCAAATTACCCAGCGGCTGGTTGACCTGTTCAAGGCCAGCAATACACCGCCGTCGGTCCTGATTTCCGGGTCGGCGACGGGCTATTATGGCGATTTGGGTGAAGTGGTCGTTACCGAAGAAGAGCCCCCGCATAACGAATTTACCCACAAACTTTGCGCCCGCTGGGAACAGATAGCCTGCGGCGCGCAAAGCGAAACCACCCGCGTCTGCCTGCTTCGCACCGGCGTTGTCCTGGCACCGAAGGGCGGGATCCTGGCGAAAATGCTGCCGGTGTTTAAGCTCGGCCTCGGCGGGCCGATTGGCAATGGACGGCAGTATCTGGCGTGGATCCACGTCGATGATATGGTCAACGGTATTCTGTGGCTGCTGGATAACGATCTGCGCGGCCCGTTCAATATGGTCTCGCCTTACCCGGTGCGTAATGAGCAGTTTGCCCACGCGCTCGGTCATGCGCTGCATCGCCCGGCGGTGGTTCGCGCCCCGGCTACGGCGGTGCGCCTGATGATGGGAGAGTCCGCTGTGCTGGTATTAGGCGGCCAGCGCGCTCTGCCGAAGCGGCTGGAGGCGGCTGGCTTTGCGTTCCGGTGGTTTGACTTAGAAGATGCGCTGGGAGATGTGGTAGGTTAAGCGTAGCGGCCGGTTATGGTACTGTTATTCGCCTGTTTCCCTGCAAGGGCATGACTATGGCGATCATTACCACTCCCCGGCTCTCCCTCTCCCCGTTCGAACCCTCTGACTGGCCCTTTTTCCGCGCCCTGCGTGAAGATCCGGCGATAATGCGCTACATGGCCGCTATTGCCCCTGAGAAAGAGACGCAGCGCCTGTTTGCGCTGCGCCTGACATCGAAACATCTCTTTGTGATTCGCCGCCATGACGATCCCACCCCGCTGGGGGACATCGGCCTGCAAATCAGCGACCACCATCCTGAAGAGGCGGATATCGGTTATACCATCGTGCCCCAGGCGCAAGGCCAGGGCTACGCCAGCGAGGCGCTTCAGGCGGTGTGTGACTATGGGTTTACCCAGGCCGGCGTGAAGGCGGTCAATGCTTATGTACTGGCGGATAACGGCGGTTCAGTGCGGGTGCTTGAGAAAGCCGGGTTTGTCCGTACCCAGGTGCTGGAAAAAGCTTACGAGATTGATGGCGTGCGGTATGACGATTGGGTGTATCGGCTGGAGCCTGATGCGGCCAATTCCCCTCTCCCGTAAAGAGAGAGGAGAAAGCAAAAGGCTACTTCAACGAGCCTTTCAGGAACTGCTGCAAGCGGGCGCTTTGGGGGTTACCTAATACCTCGTCCGGATGCCCCTGCTCTTCGATCTTTCCCTGATGCAGGAAGATAACGTGGTTAGAGACGTTACGCGCAAAGCCCATCTCGTGCGTCACCACCACCATCGTTTTTCCCTCTTCGGCAAGCTGCTGCATAATACGCAGCACTTCGCCTACCAGCTCAGGATCCAGCGCGGAGGTGGGTTCATCGAACAGCAGCACTTCCGGTTCCATTGCCAGCGCGCGGGCAATAGAGACACGCTGCTGTTGGCCCCCTGACAGATGTACCGGGTATTTAATTTGCTGGCGCTCGTCGATCCCCACCTTGGCGAGGTATTTTTCCGCACGCTTGCGCGCGTCTTGTTTGCTTAAGCCCAGCACCTGAATCGGCGCTTCCATCACGTTCTCGAGCACCGTCATGTGGCTCCAGAGGTTAAAGTGCTGGAACACCATCGTCAGGCGCGTACGCAGCATCCGCAGCTGATGCTTATCCGCCACCTTCAGCTGGCCGTCTTTATCACGTACCAGGTTGATGTTCTCGCCGCTGACCACAATTGAGCCTTCGCTCGGCTTTTCGAGGAAGTTGATGCAGCGCAGGAAGGTACTTTTACCCGAGCCGGATGAGCCGATAATGCTAATTACATCGCCGGCGTTCGCCTGGAGCGATACCCCTTTCAGCACTTCATGTTCGCCGTAGCGTTTGTGCAAATCGGTAACGTTTAATTTGTTCTCAGCCATCATATTCTCAGTGCGTCGAAGTAGGTTTGATATGCTGTAACCAGCGCTTCTCCGCCTTGCGGAAGAGGCTAATCAGGACATACGAAATCATTAGATACAACACGGCCGCGATGCCGAAGGCGGTAAAGGGCTGATAGGTCGCTGAGTTAATATCCCGGGCGATTTTCAGCAGATCCGGTACGGTGGCAGTAAATGCCAGTGCGGTGGAATGCAGCATCAGGATCACTTCGTTGCTGTAGGCAGGCAGCGCGATACGCAGGGCCGACGGCAGAATAATGCAACGATAAAGTTTCACCGAGGAGAAGCCATAAGCCCGCGCCGCCTCGATTTCACCATGGGGCACCGAACGGATGGCACCGGCAAAGATCTCGGTGGTGTAGGCACAGGTATTCAGCGTCAATGCCAGTACCGTACAGTTCAGGCCGCTACGGAAAAAGGCGTTTAACATTTCGGTGCCTTTTACAATCTCCAGCGTATACATGCCGGAGTAGAACACCAGCAGCTGCACGTACAGCGGCGTGCCACGAAAAATGTAGGTAAACAGCCAGATCGGGAAGCGGATGAATTTATTGTTTGATACCCGGCCAATGGCGAGAAACACCGCCAGGATACCGCCCATCACCACGGATGAAATCAGCAGCCACAGGGTGATGGCCACGCCGGTAAAGCGATAGCCGTCGGTCCAGAGCAGCGATTTCCAGTACTCCTGAATAATCTCGATCACAGGTCAGCCCTCTTCACACCCACGGAGTAACGACGTTCGAGCAGCAGCAGTACACCATTGGAGACGGTGGTAAAAACCAGATAGATAACGCCACAAACAATGGCGAAGTAGAACGGCTCCCAGGTGCTTTTGCCTGCCAGCTGAGTGGCTTTCACAACGTCTTCCAGGCCCAGCAACGAGACCAGCGCCGTGGCTTTGAGGATTACCTGCCAGTTGTTGCCAATGCCCGGCAACGCAAAGCGCATCATGGCCGGAAACATAATTCGACGGAAGGTCTGAGAGGAGGTAAAGCCGAAGGCGGTGGCCGCCTCGATATGGCCTTTGGGTACCGCGAGATAGGCGCCGCGGAACGTTTCCGTAAAATAAGCACCGTAAATGAAACCGAGGGTGATGATACCCGCCACCATAGGATCAATATCGATCTGCCCCATGCCAATGGCATCGGTCACGCCGTTTAGCGCAATCTGCAGGCCGTAGAAAATCAACAGCATCAGTACGAGGTCAGGTACACCGCGAATAAGTGTGGTATAGCCTTCGAAAATCAACGCCAGCGCGCGATTTGCCGAAAGTTTTGCCCCCGCGCCCGCCAGGCCTATCAGCACGGCCAGCACCACGGAACTGAGAGCCAGTTCCAGGGTGACCAGCGCGCCTTGTAGAATAACGCCAGAAAATCCGTACAGCATACAGCCTGCCCTGTCGTGAGTGTGGTCAACCGTGTCTTTTCCCCTCCCGAAGCGGGAGGGGGCGCACGTTATTTAGCGGGGCTTAACCGCCGTATACGTCGAAATCAAAGTACTTTTTGGCGAGTTTTTCATAGGTGCCGTCGGCACGCATCTCTGCAAAGGCTTTGTTCAGCGCTTCACGCAGCTCGTTATCTTCTTTGCGCAGCCCCATACCGGTGCCGACGCCGAAGAGCTTCTCGTCCTTAATAGACGGGCCGCCGAACTTATACTCTTTTCCGACCGGCTGCTTCAGGAAACCTTCGCTGGCCGCAACTTCATCCTGGAAAGCGGCATCGATACGGCCCGCAGTCAGGTCGGCGTAGATGTTCTCCTGGCCCTGATACGAGACGATTTCAATCCCTTTTGGTGCCCAGTGTTCGTTACCGTAGGTCTCCTGAGTGGTACCCTGCAGCACACCTACGCGTTTACCTTTCAATGACTCAACGGTCGGCTGGATATCGGAGGATTTGGCCACAACCAGACGGGAGTCGGCTGCATAGAGTTTGTCGGTAAAGGCAATCTCTTGCTGACGTTTTTCGGTGATGGAGAGTGACGACATGATGACGTCGATTTTCTTCGCTTTAAGCGACGGAATCAGCGCGTCCAGTGGGTTTTCAACATATGAACATTGTGCTTTGATCCGTTTGCACAGCTCATTCGCCAGATCGATGTCAAAACCGACCAGTTCACCCTTCGCATTCTTCGATTCGAACGGGGCATAAGTTGGGTCAGTACCGATACGAATTTTTTGCGGAATTGCTGCAAATGCCGCGGTGGCGCTGGAAAAGGCCAGAACCAGAGAAAGTGACAATACCAATTTTTTCATATCTATCCTCAACAAACTGTCTTCTTACGGGTTTTCTACGTCGACGGGGTGTAAGTAATGTGCCATTAATCCACGCGACAAGGCAAAAGAATATGCTCGCCCTGCGCCAAAAAGTGCATCATTACTGCTTAATTATTCACTTTATAACCAGCCGGACACGGGACATGCACTCTTCTGGTTCACGCTCACCCGCCATGCACCATAATGACCCACCATTATGGTGCATTCGCTTAAAGCCGATTAATCACCGTAGACATTGAAGTCGAAGTATTTTTTCGCCAGTTTGTCGTAAGTCCCATCTTTGCGCAGGTCGTCGAAGGCTTTATCGAAGGCCGCTTTCAGCTCAGTATCGTCCTTACGCAGGCCGATACCGGTACCGTCACCAAAGTATTTTTTGTCTTTAACCGATGGGCCTGCAAAAGCAAACTCTTTGCCCGCTGGCTGTTTCAGGAAGCCTTCGCTGGCCGCAACTTCATCCTGGAATGCCGCATCAAGACGGCCCGCCGACAGGTCAGAGTAAATCAGATCCTGGTTCTGGTAGGCCACCACATCCACCCCCTTCTCACGCCAGTTGGCATTAGCGTAACCTTCCTGCGTCGAGCCCTGCAGCACGCCCACATGCTTACCTTTCAGCGAGTCGATGGTCGGCTGTACGGGGGAGCCTTTTGCGGCAATCAGACGCGAATCTGCTGCGTAGAGTTTTTCAGAAAACGCGATCTCCTGCTGGCGCTTCTCAGTAATGGAGAGCGACGAGATAATCGCGTCAATTTTCTTGGCTTTGAGGGACGGGATCAGCGCATCGAAATCGCTGCCTACCCAGGTACATTTCACAGACATGCGTTTGCACATCTCATTCCCCAGATCGATATCAAACCCGACGAACTCCCCTTTCGCATCTTTAGATGAGAATGGCGCATAGGTCGCATCGGTACCGATACGTACGGTTTGCGGAAGCGCTGCGTAGCTCCCTGCGGCCGCGCTTAATCCCACCAGCAAAGACAGAGCCAGAACCGTCTTCTTCATACATTTACCCTCAAGTATCGTGATTTTATTATCTGTTGTGTTGTGTGTTGCAGGCATTGTCTTGCAGGTCTTATGCCATTTTGACGTCGGTATAAAAATTCAACGTTTAATATGTTAATGAAAGGTTGCAAGAATGCCTTAATGGTGAAAGATAGCAGGTCTGCCAAACGAACCGCAGCGAGGAGAGGGCAAAAAAGGAATTAAATGTTGAGGATATGATCGCTGTTGCATAATTGCCCTGAAACAGGGCAACGCGGTGTTTTATCGCACTCAGCCAGTGCACATTTTTAGCTACCCTGCCAGCGGGTAAAAAGATCGGCAGGCAGTTCAATGTCGAACTGATCGATCACGCGATTAACCGTTTGATTGATCACGTCATCCAGACTTTGCGGGCGATGGTAGAACGCCGGCACCGGCGGCATAATTACTGCGCCCAGTTCTGCCGCCTGAGTCATCAGACGCAGATGCCCCAGATGCAGCGGCGTTTCACGCACGCACAACACCAGCGGACGACGTTCTTTTAGCACTACATCGGCCGCACGCGTCACCAGGGTGTCGGTGTAGCTGTTCACGATGCCAGACAAGGTCTTAATCGAACAGGGCAGTATGACCATTCCCGATGTTTTAAACGAGCCAGAAGAGATGGTGGCGGCGATATCACGGGCGTCATGAATGACGTCGGCCAGAAACTGAACGTCGCGCAGAGAGAGGTCTGTTTCAAGGGAGAGGGTTTGGCGCGCCGCCTGGCTCATTACCAGATGGGTTTCCACGTCCGGCACGTTACGCAGCACCTGCAGTAAACGCACACCGTATATGGCACCGCTGGCACCTGAGATCCCTACTATCAGTCGTTTCATGATTTTCGCCCTTTCCAGTTCAGGGCTGACTGTGCAGGATTTTGCGAGGAGTTGCAAGCGAGGGCCACTGCCCTCGCTTGCTTCGGCGATTAGCCTTCGTTATGCATCTCTAAGCTTTCAAGATCGTTCTGCATCTGAACCGCTTTTGCGTCGTCATTTCGCAGGGAATCGAGATAGTCGAGATACTGCTGATCGACATCTTTCGTGACGTAAATACCGTTAAATACTGAGCATTCAAACTGCTGAATATCCGGATTTTCCGCACGCACCGCCTCGATGAGATCGTTGAGATCCTGGAAAATCAGGCCGTCCGCGCCGATGATCTGGCGAATCTCGTCCACTTCACGACCGTGGGCAATCAGCTCGTTCGCTGTTGGCATGTCGATACCGTAGACGTTCGGGAAGCGGATTTCCGGCGCTGCAGAGGCCAGATAGACCTTCTTCGCTCCGGCTTCACGGGCCATCTCGATAATCTGCTCAGAGGTCGTGCCGCGTACAATAGAGTCATCAACCAGCAGCACGTTTTTGTCGCGGAACTCAGCGCGGTTGGCGTTGAGCTTACGGCGCACAGATTTACGGCGCAGGTGCTGGCCTGGCATGATAAAGGTACGACCCACGTAGCGGTTTTTCACAAAACCCTGACGATAGGGTTTACCCAGAATACGTGCCATCTCCAGTGCGATATCGCAGGAGGTCTCCGGGATGGGGATCACCACGTCGATATCCAGATCTTCCCACTCACGCGCAATCTTCTCGCCAAGCTTGGTTCCCATATTCACACGGGCGCTGTAGACGGAGATTTTATCGATGAAGGAGTCTGGACGCGCGAAGTAAACATACTCGAACAGACACGGATTGCTGACCGGATTATCCGCACACATGCGGGTGAACAGCTGCCCTTTCTCGGTGATGTAAATCGCTTCGCCTGGCGCGACATCACGCAGGAATTCAAAGCCCAGGGTATCCAGCGCCACGCTCTCAGAGGCCACCATGTATTCGGTACGGCCGTCGCCCATGTCACGTTTACCCAGCACCAGCGGCCGGATACCGTTCGGGTCGCGGAAGGCAACCATACCGTGGCCGATAATCATCGCTACGCAGGCATAAGCACCACGGATCAGACGGTTAGTGGCAGCCACGGCAGCAAAAATGTTATCTGCTTCAAGCGGATAGTGACGGAAGTTGTCCAGTTCACTGGCAAAAATATTCAGCAGAATTTCAGAATCAGAAGTGGTGTTAATGTGGCGACGCTTCTCTTCGAACAGCTTCTGGCGTAACTCGTGCGCGTTGGTCAGGTTGCCGTTGTGAGCAAGCGTGATGCCATACGGGGAGTTTACATAGAAAGGCTGTGCTTCAGAGGCGCTGGAACTACCAGCGGTAGGATAACGAACGTGACCAATACCCATATTACCTTGCAGACGCTGCATATGGCGGGCTTCAAACACATCGCTTACCAGGCCATTCGCCTTACGTAAACGGAAGCAGTTGTTTGCATCAATAGTGATGATACCCGCAGCATCCTGCCCACGGTGCTGAAGCACCGTTAACGCGTCATAAATCGACTGGTTTACCGGCATGAAACCGGCGATACCGACAATACCGCACATTCGTCTTTTCCTCGTTAAGCCACATCTCAGAACCGATCAGGTTCTGGGCAAGAAACTCGACGAGCTTTGCAGATAGTCAAAGAACCATCTGATGATGAAACTGAATTGTGGAATCAGCTGCGATTTCTGCCAGTCTTCACTTTTTGAGAACCCGGTAAAGGTATCAAGGAAGAACAGTATCGCCGCCACAATCAGCGCGCCTCGCAACGCCCCAAAACAGATGCCGAGCACCCTGTCCGTACCTGACAGACCGGTTTTCTCGACCAGCTGACCTATCACATAATTGACGATAGCGCCGACAATCAACGTCGCGATAAACAGTACCGCGATGGCGATTCCGTTTCGGACCAGTTCATCTTCAAAGCCCGTGAACCAGACAGACAGGTAAGTGTAGTAATGACTGGCAACGAAGAAGGCACAGCCCCAGGTTACCAGCGATAACGCTTCACGAACAAAGCCACGGATCAGGCTAACCAGACAGGAAAAACCAATCACCGCAATGATGGCGTAATCAATCCAGACCATATATGTCCCACGATTTAACGCCCTGTCATCCAGTTCGGGGCGAATTCTAACAGAAAAAGAAAACGTTTGCGTAGGGATTTCCTTCCCATGCGTAAATAAAAAAGGCGTTGAAAAAATAGTCAACGCCTGTGGCGGGTTACGTCTCTGCGGACGGATGCCCCGGCCCTTATCGGTTAAGAAACGGGCCTATAGCGCGCGTCAGTTCGCGCTATAATTCATCACCACACCGCTCAATCCTGAGAGCTGATTGAGTTCCCCCAGCGAGCCTTTTAGCTTCTCTTTTGAGGCATCAGGCCCGACGAGAATACGGGTGATTTTACCTTGTACCGGTGTACCAGGTGAAGTGTAAGCGCGATACCCCGCGCCACGGAGTTTGGCAACGATCTCGTTAACCTTATCCGCATTTTTCAGCGCGCCGAGCTGCACCACATACGCTTTGCCAGTCGGTGCGGGCTTCTCTTCCGCCGCCGGTTTCGCTGGAGGCGTTTCCGTGGCTGCGGCCAGTTGGTCGCGAGTATTATCACGCTGCGGCTTCGGCTGCGGTTTCTCGGCAGGCTTCGGTTTTTGTACCGACTTTGGCGCAGGCTGTTCTGCCTGTACCGGCACGGGATCCAGTTCGCCATTATTACTGGCGGCCATGCGCGCAGGATCTATTGACGGGGCAGCGGCATCGCCCGCCTGCACCTCTTCTGCGGCGCCTTCAGGCGGCTGAGCAGGCAGGGCCTGCGTCGCGGCAGGCAGCATATCCGGCTCATCACGGTCGCCAGGTTTTGGTACCAGCGGGATCGCCGCGAACTCATCCTGATAATGTTTTTTCTGCCCGTCGAGCAGCCCCGGGAGGATGATCACCCCCAGCGCTACCAGCACAATGGTTCCTGCTAAACGGTTCTGAAACTTACTTGCCACCGGTTCTCCCCGCGTCCATCACTTCCATGACATGTGCCACCGTGTGGAACGACCCACACACCAGCACGGTATCTTCTGGTCTGGCATCGGCCATGGCTGCATGCCAGGCCTGCTCCACGCTCTCAAAGCGTTTGCCGTCGCCGAGGTGTTCCGTCAGCTGTTCGGCAGACGCGCCGCGTGGACCTTCCAGAGGAGCACAATACCAGCTATCGACCGCACTCTCCATGCAGGCCAGCGTCCCCGCAATGTCTTTATCATGAAGCATACCGATAACCGCCAGGACACGCCCGGTTTTTGGCAAGCTTTTGAGACGTCCTGCAAGGTACGCCGCAGCGTGGGGGTTATGGGCGACGTCAAGTATCACGCGCGGTGCGTCACTGACAATCTGAAAACGTCCCGGCAGTATGGCATGCTGAACGCCCTCCCGAATCGCCTGCTCGCTGACGGCCAACCCACTGGCTCGCAGGGCAGCAAGCGCGGTGGCGGCGTTCGGCTGCGGCACCTGCGGTAGCGGCAAGTTTTCGAGCACGCCCTTCGCGTCGCTAAAGCGCCAGTCGTATTCGCTCACGGCATAATGCCAGTCAACGTCACGGCGCAGCAGCGTGGCTCCCTTCTCCTGAGCCACATCGGCGATGGTATGCGGCATATCGGGCTCCCCCACTACGGCAGGTTTGCCGGCGCGGAAGATTCCCGCTTTTTCGCGGCCAATGCTTTCGCGATCCGGACCAAGCCAGTCGACATGGTCCAGCGCGATGCTGGTCACCACGGCCAAATCCGCATCCACCATATTGGTGGCATCCAGACGGCCGCCGAGACCCACTTCCAGAATGACGACGTCAAGCTGCGCCTGCTTAAACAGCCACAGGGCCGAGAGCGTTCCGTACTCGAAGTAGGTTAATGAGATATCACCGCGCGCAGCCTCGATCTCGGCAAATGAAGCGGTGTGGGCTGCTTCAGTGAGCTCCTGATTCTGTACGCGCACGCGCTCTGTGTAACGTACCAGGTGCGGGGAGCTGTACACCCCCACTTTGTAGCCGGCGGCCATCAGCACCGCTTCCAGCGTACGGCAGGTCGTGCCCTTGCCGTTAGTACCTGCGACGGTAAAGACAAAAGGGGCCGGTTTCAGAACATCAAGGCGCGCCGCCACCTGACTCACACGGGCAAGGCCCATGTCGATGGTTTTACTGTGCAGGTTTTCCAGATAAGAAAGCCACGCGGCCAGAGGCGACGTGGCTTGAGGGATTGGGTTCTTTTCCATGATGCGCACTTTTCAGTTACGGTGAGAAAGCAAAAGGGCAGCGCCGTCTGGCCCTGCCCTTTGCAGTTATCAGGCCTCGGGTTCCTGATGCGGTACGACCACGCCTTCGCGCGGCTCATCCGGAGACGGCGATGGCAGATTCATCAGCTTCGCCAGGATGCTTGCCAGTTTCAGGCGCATTTCCGGGCGGCGGACGATCATGTCGATAGCGCCTTTCTCGATGAGGAATTCACTGCGCTGGAAGCCCGGCGGCAGTTTTTCACGTACCGTTTGTTCGATAACACGCGGACCGGCAAATCCGATCAGCGCTTTAGGTTCAGCCACGTTCAGGTCGCCCAGCATTGCAAAGCTCGCTGATACGCCGCCCATAGTCGGGTCAGTCAGGACGGAGATGTACGGCAGTCCACGCTCCTGCATTTTAGCCAGTGCCGCAGAAGTTTTCGCCATCTGCATCAGTGACATCAGCGCTTCCTGCATACGCGCCCCGCCGGAGGCGGAGAAGCAGATCAGCGGGCAGTTGTCTTCCAGCGCCTGCTCAACGGCACGCACGAAGCGCGCGCCCACGACAGAACCCATCGAGCCGCCCATAAAGGCGAACTCAAACGCCGCCGCGACAACCGGCATCTCGTGCAGCGTGCCTTTCATCACAACCAGGGCGTCTTTCTCGCCGGTCTCTTTCTGTGCAGAGGCCAGACGATCTTTGTATTTCTTGGAGTCACGGAACTTCAGCACGTCTTTCGGCTCAAGTTCGCTACCCAGTTCTACCAGAGATCCCTCATCCAGCAAGCTATGCAGGCGGTTACGCGCCGACATACGCATGTGATGGTCGCACTTCGGACAGACCTCAAGATTACGCTCGAGCTCGGCGCGGTACAGGACCTGACCGCAGCTGTCACACTTGGTCCACACCCCTTCAGGAATACTCGCCTTGCGGGTGGGGGTTATGTTGCTTTTAATTCGTTCAATCCAGCTCATTGATAACCTTTCTGCCTGAACCTGGTTCTATGCCAGTTTTGCTGTAAGGGGCGCATAATGCCATTTTTGCCCCCAACAGACCATGAATGTTGCACATTAAAACATAACAGCCCGAAACTTTGGACAAAAAAGTGGTCGAACCGCTAATGCGCCTTTACTTCGCTTGCTTAGCCGCCGCGCGTCGGTGACGAATAATCTCAATCACGCCCGGCAGGATGGACACCACAATTATCCCAACGATCAGGAGCTTAAGGTTTTCCTGAATCATCGGAATGGTGCCAAAGAAATAACCCGCGTAAGTAAAGCTGAGCACCCACAACAGGGCCCCCGTCACGTTATAGAGGGCAAAATGACGGTAGGACATATGCCCCATCCCCGCAACAAAGGGCGCAAACGTCCTGACGATAGGCACGAATCGCGCGAGGATAATGGTTTTCCCGCCGTGCTTCTCGTAAAACGCGTGGGTTTTATCCAGATAGCTGCGACGGAAAATTTTCGAGTTCGGGTTACTGAATAACCGCTCGCCGAACAACCGCCCTATAGTGTAGTTCACCGCATCGCCGACGATAGCGGCAATCAGCATTAGCACCACCATCAGGTGAACGTTCAGATCGTTGGTCTCAAGCGACGCCAGCGCGCCCGCGACAAACAGCAGCGAATCGCCCGGTAAAAACGGCGTCACCACCAGCCCGGTTTCACAAAACAGGATCACAAACAGAATGGCATACACCCAGACGCCGTATTGCGCCACCAGTTCAGCCAGGTGAACATCAATATGCAGAATGAAATCAATCAGAAAGCGAATTAAATCCATATTGTCTTAGCCTTAATTGCACATGCGCTTAGTCCGCTAAAAACAGCGGTCCCATTGGCGGCTTCGGTAGGTCAAAATGGTCCGGATAATCCACAGAGACCAGATACAGCCCTTCCGCTTTCGCCGTTGCTGCCGCCAGCGTTCTGTCCTTTGCCGCTAACAGCTCTGCAATCCAGCTCTCCGGCTGGTGTCCGGCACCCACTTCCATCAGGCTGCCTGTAATATTCCGCACCATATGATGTACAAAGGCATTGGCTTTGATGTCCACCACCACATACGCGCCATAACGACTGACGTTAATGTGCATCACGTTACGCCACGGTGTGCGCGACTGGCACTGCACCGCACGGAACGAGGTAAAATCATTTTCACCCAGCAGACTCTGGGCCGCGCGATGCATACGATCGGCATCCAGCGGCTCATAGTAATGGGTCACCCCCTGGCCTAAGACCGCGGGGCGAAGACGCTGATTGTAGATGATGTAGCGATAACGGCGCGCGGTGGCGCTAAAGCGCGCGTGAAAATCATCCGGCACATCTTTCACCCAACGCACCGCGATGTCACCAGGTAAATTCGCATTTACACCCAGCGTCCATGCCGCGTCTTTACGCACCGCAGTAGTGGTGAAATGCACTACCTGGCCCGTGCCATGCACCCCCGCATCGGTACGACCGGCACAGAAGACGCTGATGGGTTCATTCGCCACCTGAGAGAGCGCTTTTTCCAGCTTTTCCTGGACGCTGCGCACCTCATTCTGGCGCTGCCAGCCATAATATTTACTGCCATCGTACTCAATGCCGAGGGCAATCTTATGTACTGGCTTGTGTTCCACTTCTGACATCAGTACAGATACTCCTGCACCAGTTTTTCAGCGATCTTCACCGCCATCAGCGCGCCGCCGAAACGGACGTTATCGGCAACCGACCAGAACTGTACCTGTTCCGGCATGCCGTAATCGTTACGCACACAGCCTACGGAAAGATGCCCGTTGCCCGTCGCGTCGCCGACCTGCGTCGGGAACTCACTCTCTTCGCTCAAGACAATATCCTCGCCGCGCGCAAAGGCATCGCGGGCCTCTTCTGCCGCCAGCGGGCGCAGCGCTTCGAAGTTCACCATTTGAGCGTGGCCGTAGAAGACCGGCGACTGCACGCAGCTGGCGGAGATCATCAGCCCTTCGTCCTGCATAATTTTGCGGGTTTCATCGACAATACGGCGCTCATCAGCCACGCTACCTTCCCGATCCGGCAGGAGTGGCAACATATTGAAAGCCAGCTGACGTCCAAAGAAGTCGTCTTCGTCAACAGGAATACCGTTCAGTAGCTTCGCGCTCTGCCCCGCCAGGGCATCCACCGCTTTTTTACCCCGCGCGGATGCGGAGAGCAGGCTGGTAACGGTGATGCGCGATAAGCCGCCATCGTCGATCAGCGGTTTCAGCGCGGTAAGCAGCTGGCTGGTAAGGCTGTTCGGCACGGCAATGATGTTGCGATTGCGATAGTCGGCCAGCACAAAGGGGTTAACATCCGGCACGACCAGCGGGACATCGGGTTCAAGGGCAAACAGACCGCTCAGGTCAATGACCAGACAGCCCGCATTGGTCGCCTCTTCGGCGTAGGCTGCGCTGGCTTCAACGCCCGCGGCGAAGAAGGCCAGTTGGGCCTGAGTCCAGTCGAACTGCGCGGCATCCTGTACTATCACCGATTTACCGGCAAAGCGCAGATACTCCCCCGCGCTCTCGGTACGCGCCAGGGCAAAGATCTCACCCACTGAGAACTGACGCTCGGCAAGCGTTTCAAGCAGGGCTTCGCCCACGGCACCCGTGGCGCCCAGTATGGCAATGTTCCAGCCTTCAGACATGGTGGTTTACTCCAGAAAAAAGCGTCCCTGCCGGGATCGCCGACAGGGAGCATAAAGAAGATATTAACGTACCGGATGATGAACGGCGTTGAAACCCAGCTTATGCAGCATGGACGCGGCATTGGCGTCATCACACATGATATACAGGGAAGACCATTCGCGACGCTCATGGTAATGCTTGCGCAGCTTGTCAAATTCACCCGGAATACCCGCCACTTTACGCAGCAGCGCGTCATCGCGGCGCACATCATACACTAAATGGACCAGCCTTTTTAGCGTCGACTCATCGAATGGGCCATGCAGCGTCAGGCGGCCGAACTCCGGCGTCGGCAGCAGCGTGTCGAGCGCTACCTGCTGCGCCTGGCCAATGAAGGCGCTATAGGCCTCAAAGACCTGGGTGGTGCCGCGCGCTTTCCCCTCAAGGGTGTAGCCTGCAATGTGCGCGGTGCCAATATCCACCTTCGCCAGTAATTCGACGTTGAGATCCGGCTCCGGCTCCCACACGTCCAGTACCACGCTCAGATCCTGTCCGGCGTCGAGACGGTTCAGGAGCGCGGCGTTATCCACGACCGGCCCGCGACAGGCGTTAATCAGAATAGTGCCAGGCTTAAGGGCGCGGAGGAGTGCGTCGTCGACGAGATGCAGCGATTTATAAGGACCATCTTTGAAGAGCGGGGTATGGAAAGTCAAAACGTCACACTCTGCCACCAGCTGCTCCAGCGAATGGAACTCGCCTTCGTCACCCCGATCGGCACGCGGCGGATCGCAAAGCAGCGTACGTATGCCTAGCGCCTCAAGGCGTTTTTGCAGGCGACCGCCCACATTCCCCACCCCGATAATGCCCACGGTGCGATCGCGCAGGGCAAAGCCGTCGCGTTCGGCCAGCATTAAGAGAGCGGAAAAGACATACTCCACCACTGCGATGGCATTACAGCCGGGGGCGGCAGAAAAGCCAATACCGGCCTGTTTCAGCCATGTATCATCCACATGATCGGTGCCTGCTGTTGCGGTGCCGACAAATTTCACCGGCTTACCGGCCAGTAACGCCTCATTCACCTTCGTTACCGAGCGCACCATCAGGGCATCCGCGTCGTCCAGTTCCGCGACGGGGATGGGGCGACCAGCAACCGCTTTTACATCGCCCAGACGGCTGAAAAGCTCACGCGCGTAAGGCATATTTTCATCAACGAGGATTTTCACGGCTGAGTACCTGTTTGAGAGGAAGAAAACCTGCCAAGTGTGCCATAATCTCGCCGCCAGGCATACACGTAAACCCGGTTTACGGTGAGTAATGACTTTAAGGATTGATAGACGATGCAGCCCATTTCAGGCACGCCGCCGCGCCCTCCGGGTGAAGGCCCCGTAGCCCCTTCGAACGTTGGCGAACAGCCTCTCTCCACGCAGCAGCGCACCGTGCTGGAGCGCCTTATTACGCGTCTTATTGCGCTAACGTCGCAACAAAACGCGGAGGTCTGGGCCGGGGTTAAGCATGATCTGGGGCTGAAGAATGACACTCCGTTGCAATCGCGCCACTTCCCTGCGGCCGAACAGAATCTTAACCAGCGCCTTAACGCTGCGCAGCAGAATCACACTACGCGTCAGATGGTGTCACAACTGACGGAGTTGTTAAGCCAGGGGAATAACCGCCAGGCGGTGAGTGATTTTATTCGCCATGAGTTCGGACACACGGCGCTAAGCCAGTTGACGCCGGAGCAGCTAAAGACGGTGCTGACGCTTTTACAGAATAAAGAGCTGACCATCCCTCAGCCGCAACAGCGGCCCGCGACGGAACGTCCGCTTCAGCCTGCCGAGCACAACACTCTTAAACAGATGGTCACCCGGCTGGCTGCCGCTACCGGCGAGCCAACGAAGCTTATCTGGCAGTCGATGCTGGAGCTTTCAGGGGTGAAGGCGGGAGAGCTCATCCCGGCGAAACAGTTCACCCATCTGGTTACCTGGCTGCAGGCGCGCCAGACGCTGAATGCCCAGAGTGCGCCAACGCTGCACACGGTGCAGGCCGCGCTGAAACAGCCACTGGAGCCACAGGAGTTCGAGACGATACGCGACTATGCCCAGCAGAACTGGCAGGCGACGCCGCAAACGGTGCTGACGACCGCTCAGGTGCAGGATATCCTGAACCAGATCTTCGTTCGCCGTGCCGAACGTGAGAGCGGCGTGCCAGAGGCACGCAATATACAGCCTATTTACAGCCCGCTGTTTGCCCCGGTTGTCGAGACATTCCGAACGCTGACTGCACGTCCGGGATTGATGTTTGTGGCGCTGATGGTCGCGCTGGCGCTGTTCTGGCTGGTAGTCTGACAGGCTTCTCCTCAAGGATGAGGAGATCCCCCGGCAGCGAGCTACCCTTTACGAAATGCCAGCAGCGTAACGACAATCCCCACGACGGCTGAAACGGCCCCTGCCAGAAATACCGACGGATAACCCATCGAGGTTGCCAGTAGCCCTGCCAGCGGGCCGGTTACGCCGTACGAGATATCCTGAAACGCCGCATAGCCACCCAGTGCCGTGCCGCGCACCTGCGGCGCCACACGCTTCACCACTTCTACGCCCAGCGCCGGGAAGATGAGCGAACAACCGCAGCCGGTTAGCGCCGCCCCGAGGAGTGCAACCGAAGCCACTGGCGCTTGCCACAACATCAGCAGACCTACCGTCTCGATCGCCAGCGACGCGACGGCAACCTTCACCCCGCCAAAGCGATCCGGCATCCAGCCAAAAAGCACGCGCATCAGTACAAAAGCTCCGCCAAACGCCGTCAGGGTAAAGCCCGCCATTGCCCAGCCGCGGCTCATAAAGTAGAGCGACACGAAGGTCCCAATAACGGCGAATCCCACTCCCTGCAACGCCAGCCCCAGACCTGGCTGCCAGATCTGCCCGACTACGCTCCATAGCGACGGTCGCTCGCCTTTATGGGCAGGCACCTTTCGTACCGGGCCGTTAAAGGCCCAGGCCAGCAATGGCAGTAGCATGGTGGTGCCGGCCAGCGCAGCAAAACCAAAATGGCTGTGAATCAGCAGACCCAGCGGCGCACCCGCCGCCAGAGCACCGTAGATAGCCATACCGTTCCAGGACATCACTTTCCCGGAGCGCGCAGGGCCAACCAGCCCCATTCCCCAGGTGAGGGTCCCGGTCAGAAGCTGGCTTTCACCAAAGCCCAGAATAAGGCGACCTACAATGAGCAGCGCGAATTTCACCACTGCATCCACCGGCAGTAGCGCCGCCAGCAGCCAGGCACCGCCGGCCAGCCCACAGGCAAACATTCCCTGTAACGCCGAACGTTTGGCGCCATGCTGATCCGCCAGTCGCCCGGCGTAGCCACGGGTTAGTACGGTAGCTAAAAACTGAACACCCACGGCAATGCCGACCAAAGTATTGCCGTAGCCCAGCTCCTGGTGAACAAATAGGGGGATTACCGGTAGCGGCAGGCCGACGGTCATGTAGGTGAGAAACACCGCGAAGGCGATGCGAAACAGCGAGACATTCGCTGAAGAGCTTTCTTGTTGGGTTACTGCTGTCATGCTTTACTCCAAAATGAAGAGTAAGGCGGGGAGAAATGCCACGCCCCCTCTACCTGACGATCAGGATTAAGGTGCGTTGGTTGACGTTAAACGCTTACGCATTACCGTGATGATAATGTTTAGCCAGAAAGTTTGCCTGTTGGATCAGCATCTTGTCAACGTAAAAAAGGGAGCCCTGAGGCTCCCTTTTTGCAAACTGCCTGAACTTACGCGTTCAGCTTACGCATTACCAGCGTGGCATTGGTACCACCAAAACCGAAACTGTTAGACATAACAGTATTCAGTTCACGCTCGGTTGGCGCGGTCACGATGTTCAGACCCGCAGCCTGCTCGTCCATCTCGTCGATGTTGATGCTTGGGGCAATAAAGCCGTGTTCCAGCATCAGCAGAGAGTAGATAGCTTCCTGCACGCCAGCTGCACCCAGAGAGTGGCCGGTCATTGCTTTGGTTGCAGAGATAGCCGGGCTGTTGTCGCCGAAGACTTCACGAATCGCACCCAGTTCTTTCACATCGCCTACCGGCGTGGAGGTGCCGTGGGAGTTCAGGTAATCGATTGGGGTGTCAATGCCGTGCATCGCCATCTTCATGCAGCGCACTGCGCCTTCGCCAGACGGAGCAACCATATCTGCACCATCGGAAGTTGCACCGTAGCCAACGATTTCAGCGTAGATGTGAGCACCACGCGCCAGGGCGTGTTCCAGCTCTTCAACCACAACCATGCCACCGCCGCCTGCGATAACGAAACCGTCACGGTTTGCATCATAGGTACGGGAAGCCTGGTCAGGCGTTTCATTGTACTTGGTAGAGAGCGCACCCATTGCGTCGAACTCACAGGCCATTTCCCAGCCCAGCTCTTCGCCGCCGCCAGCAAACACGATGTCCTGTTTACCTAACTGGATCTGCTCAACCGCGTTACCGATGCAGTGCGCGGAGGTCGCACAGGCAGAGCTGATGGAGTAGTTAACGCCATGGATTTTGAAAGGGGTTGCCAGGCACGCGGAGACCGCAGAACCCATTGCTTTGGTGACGACATACGGGCCAACCGCTTTCAGACCACGCGGGCTACGCATTGCGTCAGCACCAAATACCTGCGCCTTAGACGAACCACCGGAACCGGCGATCAGACCCACACGTGGGTTGTTCTGATAAACGTCTTCGCTCAGGCCAGCATCAGCAATCGCTTCCTGCATGGAGAGATAAGCATAAATAGAGGCATCGTTCATGAAACGAACCACTTTGCGGTCGATCAAACCGGTGGTGTCCAGTTTGACGTTACCCCATACGTGGCTACGCATACCTGAATCTTTAAACTCTTCAGAGAAAGTGATCCCGGAGCGTCCTTCACGCAGAGATGCCAGGACTTCCTGCTGGTTATTACCGATGCTGGAAACGATGCCCAGGCCAGTAATCACTGCACGTTTCATTCAATACCTCTGTAAGTCGCACTAAAGTAAGTTTCGAGTCGCACAATAGCGTACACTTGTACGCCGAACAAGTCCGATCAGCCAATTTCTGCGGAAATTTGCACCCTCAGGCACACATCGCTAAGATCGTGCCACTGCCTGTCAGACGAGTAACTTACGTGAAACATAACGCTATACAACCCGCCAACCTCGAATTCAACGCTGAGGGTACACCTGTTTCCCGAGATTTTGATGACGTCTACTTCTCTAATGATAACGGACTGGAGGAAACTCGTTATGTTTTCCTCAACGGAAACCACATTCTTTCGCGCTTCCCTGACCACCCGCGCAGCCAGTTTGTGGTGGCTGAGAGCGGTTTTGGTACGGGTTTAAACTTTCTTACCCTCTGGCAGGCGTTTGCGCATTTCCGCACCGCACACCCCGACGCTACCCTGCAAAGATTACATTTCATCAGTTTTGAAAAATTTCCGCTGACCCAGGACGATTTGATCCTTTCGCATCAGCACTGGCCAGAACTCGCCCCCTTTGCAGAGCAGCTGCAAAAGCAGTGGCCCCTGCCGCTGCCGGGGTGCCATCGCCTGATCATGGACGAGGGGCGCGTCACACTCGATCTGTGGCTTGGGGACATCAACGCGCTAACCGAAACCCTGGATGACTCGCTTAATCAGAAGGTCGATGCCTGGTTTTTAGATGGCTTTGCCCCGGCGAAAAATCCGGAGATGTGGAATGACAATCTGTTTTCTGCAATGGCGCGCCTGGTGCGCCCGGGCGGGACATTTGCGACCTTTACCTGCGCCGGTTTTGTCCGTCGCGGGTTAAAAGAGGCCGGTTTCAGCGTGCAGAAGGTAAAAGGTTTTGGCCGCAAACGGGAAATGCTGGTGGGGGTGATGGAGCAGGACAACGCCTCCCCGGCCCGCGCCCCCTGGTTTGCCCGCAGCGGCAGTGAGAAACGGGAAACGGCCATTATCGGCGGCGGCGTCGCCAGTGCCCTTCTCGCGCTGGCCCTGATTCAGCGCGGCTGGCAGGTCACCTTGTACTGCGCCGACGACGCCCCGGCCGCGGGAGCGTCCGGCAATCGCCAGGGGGCGCTTTACCCGCTACTTAGCGCTCACGACCCGGCCCTGAGCCGCTTTTTCCCCGCGGCCTTTACTTTCGCCCGTCGTTTCTACGATGCCCTGCCGGTTAGCTTTGATCATGACTGGTGCGGCGTAACCCAGCTCGGCTGGGATGAAAAAAGTCAGCAAAAAATCGACCAGATGCTTTCACTGGGGCTGCCGGCTCCCCTCGCCGCAGCGGTGAATGCGGAGCAGGTGCAGGAAACAACCGGGGTGGAAACCGGCTGCGGTGGCATTCAGTACCCGCTCGGCGGCTGGCTCTGCCCGGCAGAACTCACCGCAGGCGCTATCGCCCTCGCCTGCCAGCGCGGTTTACAGGTGCACTACGCCCGCACCGCAGCATCTTTAACGCGTGAAGAGGCACAGTGGACGATTACCTTTAGCGACGGCCAGCGCGAGCAGCATCACGCGGTAGTGCTGGCCAACGGGGAAAATATCAGTGGGTTCAGTCAGACAGAGGCCCTACCGGTCTATCCGGTGAGTGGCCAGGTCAGCCATATCCCGGCGGCGCCTCGGCTCAGCCAGCTGCGCCAGGTACTCTGTTATGACGGCTACCTCACGCCACAGAATCCCTCCAACGGCCAGCACTGTATTGGCGCCAGTTATCATCGCGGCGAGACCGAGGCTCGCTATCGCGAAGAAGATCAGCAGCATAATCGTCAGCGCTTGCTGGACTGCTTCCCCAGTGCTGAGTGGGCTAAAGAGGTGGATGTCAGCGGCAAGCAGGCCCGTAACGGGGTGCGCTGCGCCTCGCGCGATCATCTGCCGATGATCGGTAACGCGGCAGATTACGACGCCACGCTGGCGCGCTATGCCGATCTGGCAGGCAATAAAGAGAACGCCGACTCTGCACCAGTGTGGCCCGATCTCTATCTGCTGGGTGCGCTGGGTTCGCGTGGCCTCTGCTCCGCGCCGCTGGCGGCAGAGGTGCTGGCATCGCAAATGAGTAATGAGCCTATTCCGCTGGATGCGACGACCCTGGCGGGATTGAATCCGAACCGGCTATGGGTGAGAAAATTGCTGAAAGGAAAGCAGGTAAAATAGGGGTACTTCCCTCTCCCGCGGGAGAGGGAGGGTAAAGCTTAGTGCTTGCTGGCCTGCTGGAACAGGTTGTCCCACATGCCCACCACCAGAGACTGGTCGCGTGGGTTGAGTTCACCGGCCTGAATCGCTTTTTCAAGGCTGCGGCTCACCCCCTGGTGCACGGCCTGCGGAGAGTGATCGTCACCCGCTTCCAGCTCGGCAATCGCCAGCGTCAGGTGCCCACGCAGATAACCGCTGGCAAACAGTTCATCGTCACTGGCGTGCTCTACCATGTCATCAATTAACGCCAGGATGCGTGATTCAAATTCTGCGATCATCTTCTTTCCTCAATTAAGATCTTCCGGCCACGGGAACTGCTCCGCCGTTATGGCCGGTGTGTGATAATAGTTTTGCAGCGCCTGGATAAAGCGCGCCGGGCGTTCCGGTATTCCCTTATCCAGGTACGTCATGACCTGCGCATGCACGCGACGTTGAAACGCGATACGATCCGGTTCGCACTCGCCTTCCAGATTGTCGCAGCTGACGTTAAAGGGAAAACCCGCCGCGACGCAGAACAACCATTCGAGGGACTGCGGTTTCACTTCCACATCCTCAAATTGCCCCTGCGTCGCGGCGTCGCGACCGTCCGGGCAGTACCAGTAGCCGAAATCGACCTGCTCGCGGCGGGCTTTTCCGGCAATGCACCAGTGTGAGATCTCGTGCATGGCGCTGGCATAAAATCCGTGGGCAAAGACGATCCGGTTGTACGACACTTCTGCATCTGCAGGAAGATAGATCGGTTCGTCGTCGCCTTTAATCAGACGGGTATTAAAATCATCGGCAAAGCAGCCGTCGAAAATGGCGATCAGCTGTTCATATTTATGCGTACTGTTCATTAGTTCATCCCCAACCAGCTGAGGATCTCCTGTCCGTGGCTGTCATAAAGTAGTTTTGCACTCATCACCGCCGAGACGATCACGATCATCGGACGAATGAGCTGTTGCCCTTTGCTGAGCACCAGGCGCGACCCCATTCGCGCTCCAAGAAATTGTCCTGCCATCATGACAAAACCGGTTGCCCAGATCACCTTTCCGCCGATGATAAACAGCAGCAGGCCGCCCAGGTTCGAGGTGGCGTTGAGCATTTTGGCATGGGCGGTGGATTTAGCGAGGTTGAAACCGGCCAGGGTGACAAAGGCCAGCGCGTAGAACGACCCGGCCCCCGGCCCGAAAAAGCCGTCGTAGAATCCCACGCAACCCCCGGCGATGAGGGCAAACGGCAGACCGTGCAGTCGGCGCTGGCGGTCCTCTTCGCCCAGTTTTGGCATAAGCAGGAAGTAGAGACCAATGCAGATGACCAGCAGCGGCAGGATTTGACGTAAGATGTCGGACTGAACGTGCTGCACCAGCAGCGCCCCGCTCGTTGAGCCGATAAAGGTCATCAAAATATTGAGTTTCTGATCGGCAATGCTGACCACTTTGCGGCGCACAAAATAGAGCGTGGCGGAGACGGATCCCCCGCAGGCCTGCAGCTTATTGGTCGCCAGCGCTTGCGCCGGACTCATCCCTACCGCTAACAGCGCAGGGACAGTTAACAACCCGCCGCCGCCCGCCAGGGCATCGATAAAGCCCGCCAGCATAGCGACAAAAAAAAGTGCCAGCAGCAGCAGCGGTGACACCATAAATAACTCAACGAAATTATCCATTACAGTACATGCTCGTCCAGTAGCGCCTGACAGGAAGGGGGCAGCGGAGGCGGTGTCTTCTTCTCAGGTTTAGTGGTACCCGGTTTTGGCGGTTCAAACCAGCTTTGTAATTCCATGCCACAGCCGTCGCCATCCGGAGGCAAAGGCTGATCTTCACACTCCAGGCTGTTTGCCGGGCAGCGCAGCCGGACGTGCATATGCGCGCGATGCTGGAACCACGGCCGCACTTTGCGCAGCCAGTCACGATCGCTGCCGGCATCCTGGCAAAGACGCTGTTTAATGGCCGGGTTAACAAAGATGCGCGTCACGTCGTTGTCTTTTGCCGCAAGCTTGATCAGGCTAAATACCTCTGGGGTCCAGAGCGACGGCACCACGTTTTTGCCGTCACGCGCTACCAAATCCAGCGCCTGGGGCTTTAATAATTGCGAAGACGTCCAGCGTGTTTTAGGGAGTTGCAGGAAGATATCGACATCCAGCCCGGTCTGATGGCTGGCGTGGCCGCCATTGAAGCGCCCGCCCGCTGGCATCCCCATATCGCCTATCAGCATCGTTCCCAGCCCGAGAGTGTTAACCTGGGTACCCAGACGTTCGATAAACGAGACCAGATCCGGATGGCCGAAGTAACGTCGCTGATCGGTGCGCATGACTTGATACGTGCTGGATTGCAACGGCAGCGCTTGCGCGCCGACGATACAGCCATTCGAGAAGGCGCCAATAGACTGCGCGCTTCCCGCCACCGGATGGGTAATCTTCTGCCACGGCGTCGCTGCCAGGCTGGCTCCGCTGGCAACCAGCGCCAGCAGAGCAATTGCGGTTTTTTTCATGTTTACCAGCGTGGAATGGTGGTCGTCACATCCGCATTCTGCGCGCGCTGGCGCAGGAAGTGATCCATCAGCACGATGGCCAGCATCGCTTCTGCGATCGGCACCGCGCGGATCCCCACACAAGGATCGTGACGCCCTTTGGTGATCATCTCAACGTCTTCGCCAGAGCGGTTAATCGTGTGACCCGGCACGGTGATGCTGGAGGTCGGTTTCAGCGCAATATTGGCCACAATGTGCTGACCGCTGCTGATACCCCCCAGAATGCCGCCCGCATGATTGCTCTGGAAGCCCTCTTTGGTAATTTCATCGCGATTCTGACTACCGCGCAGCGCCACAACGCCGAAACCGTCGCCAATCTCCACCCCTTTCACGGCGTTGATGCTCATCATCGCGTGGGCGATATCAGCATCCAGGCGGTCGAAGACCGGTTCACCCCAGCCCGCAGGAACACCCTCCGCCACAACCGTGACTTTGGCACCGATGGAGTCGCCCTCTTTTTTCAGGCCACGCATCAGTTCGTCCAGCGCCTCAAGTTTATCGGCATCGGCACAGAAGAACGGGTTTTGTTCGACCTGATCCCAGTCTTTGATCGCCAGCGGAATGTCGCCCATCTGGGTCAGGCAGCCGCGGATCACAATGCCAAATTTCTGGGCCAGATATTTCTTGGCAATCGCCCCTGCCGCCACGCGCATCGCTGTCTCACGCGCGGAAGAGCGTCCGCCGCCGCGATAGTCGCGAAAACCGTATTTTTGTTCGTAGGTGTAATCGGCATGGCCCGGACGGAACACATCTTTAATGGCGCCGTAATCCTGCGAGCGCTGGTCAGTGTTTTCAATCAGCAGACCAATGCTGGTGCCGGTTGTGCGGCCTTCGAAAACACCGGAAAGGATCTTGACGCTGTCCGGCTCGCGACGCTGCGTGGTGTAGCGCGAGGTGCCCGGGCGACGACGGTCGAGGTCGTGCTGTAAATCCGCTTCTGTCAGTTCGATGCCTGGCGGCACGCCATCAACGATACAGCCCAGCGCCAGCCCGTGTGACTCACCGAACGTGGTCACGCGGAATAATTGTCCAATACTGTTTCCTGCCATCACGGCTCCGTTGTCGTTGTTCTGTATTTGAGCGTTGTGAAACGGGCCGAAGCCCGCTGGATTAATCTTTGTAGATGCTGAAGTATTCGCGCGCTGCGATCAGCTGCGCTTTGGTCAGCATAAAGACGCCGTCGCCACCGTTGTCAAATTCGAGCCAGGTGAACGGCACATCCGGGTACTGCTCTATCAGATGTACCATGCTGTTGCCCACTTCACAAATCAGAACGCCGTCGTCGGTCAGGTACTCTGGCGCGCAGGCCAGAATGCGGCGGGTCAGTTTCAGGCCGTCGCTACCGGAGGCAAGACCCAGCTCTGGTTCGTGGCGATACTCGTTTGGCAGATCGGACATATCTTCCGCATCGACGTACGGCGGGTTGGTGACAATCAGATCATATTGCAGCTTCGGCAAATCGCGGAACAGATCGGAGCGGATCGGCGTAACGTGATGGATCAGTCCATGCTCTTCGATGTTATGTTCCGTCACCGCCAGCGCGTCGGAAGAGATATCGACCGCGTCCACCTCCGCTTCCGGGAAGGCGTAAGCACAGGCAATAGCTATACAGCCGCTACCGGTGCACATATCCAGAATATGTTCAGGCTGATGGTCGATAAGGCCAGAGAACTGATTGTTAATCAGCTCACCAATAGGCGAACGCGGAACCAGCACGCGCTCATCAACGTAGAATTCGTGGCCGCAGAACCAGGCTTTATTGGTGAGGTAGGCTACCGGAATACGCTCGTTCACGCGGCGAATGACGCGCTCAACGATACGGTGTTTCTCGCTGGAGGTCAGGCGCGCAGTGCGCATATCTTCCGGGATATCCAGTGGCAGATAGAGCGACGGCAGAACTAACTGCACCGCTTCGTCCCACGGGTTATCAGTACCGTGACCATACCAGATGTTGGCGGCGCTGAAGCGGCTAACCGACCAACGCAACATGTCCTGAATGGTATGCAGCTCATTCACTGCTTCATCGACAAATATTTTATCCACTTTTCCCTCCAGGGCATGCTCGCTAATTTTTCGGCGGCTAGTTTGCCATGAAGACGGCGATAAATCAGCATTGTCAGCAACGGCTGGCGTTTAAAAAATGCGTTTTGCGGGGCGGGTAGTCAGGTACACTGTGGCAAACAGAAGATGAGACGACCAAATGAAAAAGAAAACATCGCTCAGCGAGGAGGATCAAACGCTGTTTCGTCAGCTCATGACCGGCACGCGTAAAATTAAGCAGGACACCTTTGTCCACCGCCCGCAGCGTAAAAAAATCACCGAGCTACCGGTAAAACGCCTGATCTCAGAGCAGGCCGATGCCAGCCACTATTTCTCGGATGAATTTCAGCCGCTGCTGAATACGGAAGGGGCGATGAAGTATGTGCGCCCGGATGTGAGCCACTTTGAGCTGAAGAAATTGCGTCGGGGTGATTATTCGCCGGAGTTATTTCTCGATCTGCACGGATTAACCCAGATGCAGGCCAAACAGGAGCTGGGCGCATTGATCGCCGCCTGCCGTCGGGAGCATGTTTTCTGCGCCTGCGTGATGCACGGCCACGGAAAGCATATTCTTAAACAGCAAACCCCGCTCTGGCTTGCCCAGCATCCGCATATTATGGCTTTTCATCAGGCACCCAAAGAGTACGGTGGAGATGCCGCATTACTGGTGCTGATTGAGGTGGAAGAGTGGCAGCCGCCTGAGCTGCCCTGACAGAAAGGCGGGTGCTAAGCGCCCCGCCTTAATGACACTGTCGTCAGATGGCTTTGGCCATCTTTAGATTGCAAGGGCCGATCTGCCAGTTAAATACCCCTTTACCCGACTCATCGAGGGTGACATTCGCTATCCCTGAGGTGCTGAACATCGGCGGCGTTTCGCCCGGGCAGAGTTCAGAAACCAGATAACCAACCAGTGGCAGGTGGGAGATGATCAGCGCCGAGGCGACACCTTCATTGCACAGGGCCTGAAGATAGGCACTGACCAGACCGACATCGCCGCCCGGAGTAAGCTCAGGCAGAACATCGACCTCTTTTGGCAGGTTCATACACTCCCCTACCACATCCAGCGTCTGTTCAGCTCGCAGATACGGGCTCACCAGGACACGTTCAATATCCACTTTTTGCCCTTTCAGCCAGGTAGCCATCTGACGGGATTCGTCACAGCCGCAAGGTGTAAGAGGACGGACAGAGTCACTGGCGGCTTCAAGAGCCGCGTCGCCGTGACGCATGATAAAAACTTGCATATTACACCGCTTTTGTTGACCAGGATCATCGGCGTTCACAACCTGCAAAAATTGCAGGGTAGCAAACCCAATGGCCGGGCATTGTGCCTGATCCCATCGTTGAATGAAACGCCGTTTTTTACCTCATCGGCGTAATTATAGTCAATGCCCGTTTACAATTTGGACAGAGACCCTTCATTCAACGAAGGATTTACTCTTCTTTGACCTTAACTTACAAGATCAGTTTCTTTTGCTGGCCAGAATTTCAGCCCCTGCGCGGCCATCTGCAATAGTGCGTCGCACGGTGCGAACCGTGGGCCATATTGCGCAGCCAGACGCTGCAACGTTGCAACCACTTCACCCGCTCCCAGCGTATCCATATACCTGAACGGGCCACCCAGGAAAGGTGGAAAACCGATACCAAACACCGCACCGATATCGCCATCCCGGGCGTTTTTGATCACACCCTCGTCGAAGCAGCGTGCCGCTTCGTTAAGCATCATCATTACGCAGCGTTCTACGCACTGCGCTGCGGAGAGTTTGCTCTGCCCCTGTGACCTAATAAGCCCATAAATCGCTGGGTCAACTTGCTTCTTGCTTTTACGCCCTTTTGCAGCGTAAAGATAGAAACCACGGCCATTTTTTCTGCCTTTGCGATCGTCATTCAAAATCGCTGCAACGATGTTTGCAGGGGCAGCAAATCGTTCACCGTAAGCACTTTCCAGTACAGGAATAATTTTAGTTCCGGTATCAATTCCTACCTCATCCAAAAGTTGGATTGGGCCGACGGGGAAACCAAATTTCACCAATGCGTCGTCGATATGCTCGACCTTTTCCCCTTCGGTGAGTAGACGCATCGCCTCATTAATGTAGGGAGCAAGAATACGGTTCACGTAGAAACCGGCTTTATCCGCCACCACGATCGGCGTTTTTCCCTGCTTTTTCGCCAGACTGACGATAGTTGCCACGGTTTGCGGACTGGTCGCAGCGTGTGGAATCACCTCCACCAGCGGCATTTTTTCAACCGGACTAAAGAAATGGAGCCCAATCACTTGCTCCGGCCGCGCAGCAAGGGCGGCAATATCACTAATCGGCAGCGAAGAGGTATTTGACGCAAAAATCGTGTGCGGCGCGCAGTGCGCTTCAACTTCTGCCACCATCTGCTGTTTAAGAGCCAGATCTTCAAACACCGCCTCGATCACCACATCCCGGTGATGAAATCCGCTGTAGTCCGTGGTGCCGGAGATCATCCCCAGGGTTTTATCGCGCTCGCTGGCTTTGATATGGCGCCGTTTGACCTTGTTATCAAGCTGCTGCCAACTGTGCTGCAGCGCATGATTGATCCCTTTTGGATTGATGTCTTTAATACGTACTGGCACTCTGGCCTTGCTGGCGCTGACAAAAGCAATTCCCCCTCCCATCAGTCCACCTCCCAGCACGCCAACTGCATTGAGCGGACCAGGTTGAGCCTCGCTGCCGGGATCTTTTTTCAGATCAGTACTGGCAAAAAAGAGACTGCGTAACGCCTGCGATTCGGGGGTCATCGCCAGTTCACCAAAGGCTTTCGCTTCAGCGGCATAACCGCTGCTGCTGCCCTGAGCAAGACCTGTCTCCACCACCTCGAGAATGCGTTTTACCGCCGGGTAGTTTCCTTTGGTCTTCTGCTCGGTTTTTTTACCCACCATACTGAAGAGCAAGGTGCGCCCCAGCGGCCCGGCCAGCACACGCTCGCGCACGGGCAGAAGGCGACGGGTCGTACGCCCCTGCAGGGCGCGCTCGACGGCCGCCTCAAGCAGAATGGAGTGCGGTACCACTTCATCCACCAGCCCCGCCTTCAGCGCCTGGCGAGGACGCAGTTGCTTGCCGGTGAGGATCATCTCCAGGGCCGTGCTGACACCCACCAGACGCGGCAGACGCTGCGTGCCGCCAGAGCCGGGAAGCAGGCCGAGCTGAACTTCCGGTAAACCGAGTACCGTTTTGTTGTCGTCAGTGCAGACGCGCCCATGACATGCCAGCGCCAGCTCAAGACCGCCGCCGAGACAGGCGCCGTGGATCGCGGCGATCGCCGGGATCGACAAGGCATGGATCTCGGCCATGATCTGCTGTCCCTGGCGGGCAAGATCTTCGGCAGCCTGTGCGTCAGGCGCACTGGCAATCATGTTGATATCGGCGCCGGCAATAAAGTTGTCGGGTTTTGCAGAAATGAACACCAGGCCGCGCAGCGCTTTGTTTTCACGCACCTGTTTGAGGATGGCACGCACCTGCGCGCCAAATTCGGCTTTCAGGGTATTCATCTTTTCGCCGGGGGCGTCGATGGTCACTACCGCCACGTTATCCAGCCGTACATGTAGGGTAAATGCTGTCATGTTATCCATTATTCCGCCTCCAGTACCATGGCTGCACCTAAACCACCCGCCGCGCAGGCGGTGACGAGGCCAAATCCACCACCGCGACGGCGCAGCTCGTGCAGCGTCTGGGTAATCATGCGCGCCCCGGTTGCCGCGAACGGATGTCCGTAGGCAATAGATCCACCCAGCACGTTGAATTTGCTCTCATCAACCTCGCCGGTGGCATGAGAGCGCCCCAGTACATCACGGGCGAATCGTTCGCTGGCAAGCAATTGCAGGTTCGCCAGCGTCTGGGCGGCAAAGGCTTCGTGCATATCAATAAGGGTAAGATCGCCGAGGGTAAGACCCGCTCGCTCCAGCGCCAGTGGCGTGGACCAGGCAGGGCCCAGCAGCATGTCTTGCCAGACATCAATGGCGGTAAAGGCGTAGCTGCGCAGGTAGCCGAGCGGCGTGAGCCCCAGCTCTTTGGCACGAGACTCGGTCATCAGGATCACGGCGGCGGCACCATCGGTGAGCGGCGTGCTGTTTGCGGCCGTTACGGTGCCATGTTTACGATCAAAAGCCGGGCGCAGTTTGGCATAATCGGCAAGCGTTGATTGGCCACGAATATTGTTGTCTTCACTTAGCGGCTCACGGTACGGCGGGGTGTATGCCGTCATGACCTCCTGAGCCAGCTTTCCCTCCGCCCAGGCTTGCGCTGCGCGCTGATGGGAGCGATGAGCCAGCATATCCTGTTGCTCGCGGGTGATACCGTAGGTTTTTGCCATCTGTTCAGCGGTGTCGCCCATCCGCAGACCCGTGGAGTACTCGGCAACCGCAGGGGGCACCGGAAGCAGATCGCGCAGACGCAGCCGTGAGAAGAGTTTTAAACGTTGCCCCAGGGTCCGGGCTTTGTTGACGTCTACCAGCACCCGGGCCAGCGTTTTACTCACACCAATGGGGAGCACAGACGAGGAGTCAGCGCCGCCGGCAATACCGGCGCGAATGGTGCCAGCCATCAGGCTTTCGGCAACGTTAGCCACCGCCTGGAAGCTGGTGGCGCAGGCGCGGCTGACGCTGTAAGCATCGGTATGTACGTTCATACCCGTGCCCAGCACAATTTCACGCGCGATGTTTGGCGCTTCCGGCATTTGCACAACCTGGCCAAAGACCAGCTGTTCAATCACCTCGGGAGGTATTTCGCTGCGGGCAAGCATCTCCCCCACGACCATTTTTCCCAGATCGACAGCCGGTATCCCGTGAAACGCCGTTGCCTGGCGGGCAAAGGGGGTACGTAATCCGCTGACAATGGCAATGCGATCGCCCTGACGGGTGATTAGCGGTAATGCCTGACTCATAACACTCCCCTGTAATGACAAAATTAAGCGCAAAGTGGTCTGACCTGATAACAGTCTTAACCAAATTTTTACATAAGCCAATCAGGAGGAAGAAAAATTGCGAGCGGTAACACAGAGAGGGGGAGAAAACGCCTCTGGAATCAGAGGCGTTGATGCGAATCTTAACGCAGCCCAAGCTGGAAAATCAGCGTTTCAGCTTCACAGGCAAAGACAAAATCGATATCCAGCTGTACGCCACCTTCGACCTCTTTGAAGGTAGGGGTGATCTGGCAAGGATCGGACTCCACGCCGCGCGCGCGTTCTGTTAATGCGGCAAGGGTCTCTTCAGCCTCGGCACGGGTGTCGAACACACGGCTGTATGAGGCGGTGCAATCGGAGTTGTCCATGATGGTGCCAACATCCATACAGCAGCAAACCGGGGTTTCATCAGCACTGCATTTACTCATAGTCGCTTTCCTCTCTTTTCGCGCAGGGCGCGAGCTAAACACGATGCTGATATTTTACTCCCTGGGGAATCCGCTCTCCAGTCGTTAATGGCGTAAAGCGCGACCCCGGCGCTTTATCCCACTTAAAAATGATCTAAAACAAAAATCACCCATTCGGAGGAGTCCGATGGGCGGCAAAATTGCCAGCCAGATCCCGTTTCGAAAAACATGTTGTGCGAAATTAATAAACATACTTGCAACATTCCATCTGGTCAGACCTATACTCTCGCCACTGGTCTGATTTCTAAGTGTTACCTCAGACCCTACACTTCGCGCTCCTGTTACTCTATGTAACAAAAATTGCATAAAAATAACTCAATGAGGTTATGGTCATGAGCCAGAAAACCCTGTTTAAAAAAACTGCGTTAGCAGTCGCAGTGGCAATCGTCTCCACCTCCGCCTGGTCAGCGGGCTTCCAGCTTAACGAATTCTCTTCCTCGGGCCTTGGCCGTGCCTATTCTGGGGAAGGTGCAATCGCTGACGACGCAGGTAACGTGAGCCGTAACCCGGCCCTGATTACCCTGTTCGACCGTCCAACCTTCTCGATCGGTGCCGTTTATATCGATCCGGATGTTGACGTAAAAGGTAACTCAGCCCTGACGGGCAGTGCCAACCAGGACAATATTGCCCCGGTAGCCTGGGTGCCGAATATGCACTTCGTTATGCCAATCAATGAACAGTTTGGCTGGGGCGCATCCGTAACCTCTAACTATGGTCTGGCAACCGAATTTAATAATAATTATGGTGCCGGGATTTACGGCGGTAAAACCGATCTGACTACCGTTAACCTGAATCTGAGCGGTGCCTATCGTCTGAATAATAGCTGGAGCTTCGGTCTTGGTTTCGATGCTGTTTACGCGAAGGCCAAAATTGAACGCTACGCAGGTTCCCTGGGTCCACTGCTGGCTGGCGGCTTGCAACAGCAGGGTGTCCCTTCCCAGCTGGTTGACGGTATCAACTCTCCGGACGATCAGATTGCTCACCTGAAAGGGGATGAGTGGGGCTATGGCTGGAACGCCGGTATCCTCTATGAGCTGGATAAAAACAACCGTTGGGGCCTGACCTATCGCTCTGAAGTGAAAATCGACTTCGACGGCGACTACAAGAGTTCTATCAATCCGGCGTTAAGCTCAATCTTCGCCAGCATGGGGATGACTCAGCTGCCAGCGGGCACCGGCGGCAGAACCGTTAACGGCTCCCTGACCCTGAATCTTCCGGAAATGTGGGAAGTTTCGGGTTATAACCGCGTTGCGCCGCAATGGGCGATTCACTACAGCCTGGCATACACCAGCTGGAGTCAGTTCCAGGAGCTTAAAGCGAAAGGCGACAATGGCCAGGTGCTGTTCCAGAAGGACGAAGGCTTTAAGGATGCGTATCGTATCGCGCTGGGTACCACTTATTATTACGATAAAAACTGGACCTTCCGCACCGGTATTGCCTTCGATGACAGCCCGGTTCCGGCTGACAAACGCTCTATCTCCATTCCGGACCAGGATCGTCTGTGGCTGAGTGCCGGTATGACGTATGCCTTCAACGATGATGCCTCTATCGACGTCGGTGCATCTTATATGCACGGCCAGAAAGTGAGCTTCACCGAAGGTGAAGGCGCTGCGGCTTACGACTTCAAATCTGAAGGGAAAGCCTGGCTGTTCGGTACGAACTTTAACTACGCGTTCTGATTTCGCGCAGGCAGTAAAAAAGGTGAGCTTAGCTCACCTTTTTTTTATTCCGCATCAATCTCGGATAGGTTGTTCTCGATCGCCTTGGCGTTCGGGTTCTCTTCCGGCTTCAACTTACCGCCGCTGGCAATAAAGTCGTGATTCTGGAAGTACGCCTCACGCACCAGAATGTACGGATCGGAAGACTGACGCAGCAGACCATCGGAATCCAGCAGCTGCGCGCGGCTTTCAACACCTTCAAGGGTCCACTTACCGATAGAGAGTGGCCAGGTTAGCCAGGAGAGCACTGGGTAAAGGGTATCGACCATATCACCGCCATCCTCACGCAGCGTAAAGCTGCCATAGAATGGCAAATGGACGTACGGGCCGTAACCCACATCGTAATGCCCAAGCGTACTACCGAAACGGTGCGGCTGTTCACGCTGCAGTTTAGGATTAGCCATCCCCGCCACGTCAATAAAGCCCCCCATCCCCAGCAAGGTATTCAGGAAGAAGCGGGTGAAATGCACCATGCCCTGATAGGGATCGCCCTGCAGGAAATAGTTCGCCATCACGGCAGGCTCTTCCAGGTTGCTGGTGAAGTTGCTCAGACCGTTACGGGCCGGCTGAGGGACGTAATCACGCCAGGCGACCGCCACGGGACGGACGACATAAGGATCCAGCACGTTGTAGTTGAAGCTGTACATAGAGCGGTTAAACCCTTCGAACGGGTCCGAGCGCCCCTGCTGCTCTCCGGAACTGGCACACCCCACTAGCAAAGTCGTGCCCAGCGCAAGCGCCGATAGCCGAAGTTTCATAGGTTTCTCCCTGTTAAGTATGGCCATCGTTGATTGCCATCCGCAACGAAGCGTTTGCGCTCCGTCTGTAAACATGCAGGTGATTGTATCAGCACGTTTATCGATGTCCACGAACACAATTACGGGCAGGAATCATCATCTTTATGATTTCAGAATAGCCTGGCTTAGCATTTTCGATCGCCGCCGATTTTAACTCTGCTTTAAAGAAGATGTATTGGCTTTATAAGCTTTAGAAGAATTTCGGAGCTTCCCCAAGGGATACGGGCAAAAAGTCGCTACGCTTAATAGATAAGAACCCCGTCAGGAGCAGCGAAATGGATGAATTAAAAGAAGAGAAAATTGATGAGCATACCGAAGATTTGGAAGTCGAAAGTGAAGAGAAAAGTCGGGGCAAAAAAATAGAGGTCGACGAGGAACATCTTCCGTCTCGGGCGATGGCGATTCATGAGCACATTCGGCAGGATGGTGAAAAAGAGATGGAACGCGATGCGATGGCCCTCTTCTGGTCGGCTATCGCCGCGGGGCTATCGATGGGCGCGTCTCTGCTGGCGAAAGGGATTTTCCACGTACAGCTTGACGGCGTGCCGGGTGCTTTTCTGCTGGAAAACCTCGGCTACACCTTTGGTTTTATTATCGTCATTATGGCGCGTCAGCAACTCTTTACCGAAAACACCGTCACCGCCGTTCTGCCCGTTATGCAGAGCCCGACATGGAGCAACTTTGGCCTGTTGATGCGGTTGTGGAGCGTGGTACTGCTGGGGAATATCGTCGGGACCGGGATAGCGGCCTGGGCGTTTGAATATATGCCCATTTTTGATGAAGAGACGCGAGATGCTTTTGTCAAAATTGGTATGGACGTGATGAAGAATACTCCGCTGGAGATGTTCTCCAACGCGATTATTTCCGGCTGGATCATCGCCACCATGGTGTGGATGTTTCCCTCTGCCGGCTCGGCGAAAATCGTGGTCATTATTCTGATGACCTGGCTAATTGCGCTGGCCGATACGACGCATATCGTGGTTGGCGCCGTTGAAATTCTCTACCTGGTTTTCAACGGGACAATCCCCTGGACGGAATTTTTCTGGCCATTCGCTCTGCCAACCCTGGCGGGAAATATCTGCGGCGGCACCTTTATTTTTGCTCTGCTGAGCCATGCGCAAATCCGTAACGACATGTCAAATAAGCGCAAGGCCGAAGCCAAAGCGAAAGAACAGGAGTTGCAGGAAAGCGGGAAAGACGCAAAAAAATCAACCTGAATGGCGACTCTTTAAGCAGTCGGGCGGCCACGCGCTTAACGCAAAGTGTAAATGACGTTATACTCGTGCCGCCTCGTCCCCTTAGTTAAATGGATATAACGAGCCCCTCCTAAGGGCTAGTTGCAGGTTCGATTCCTGCAGGGGACACCATTAAAGCACACCGCTTACGCCTCTCCCACTTACCAAAACTTCTCATTCGCTGATGCAAAGTACAGCGATACGCATAACGACGCGCCGGAGCTTTAGAGAATCGCTCTGTTCGTTGATCGCGTTCGCAAAACAGTTTCGCTCGCTGCTTTTTTAAACGATCCCGACGAAAAGCAAGCTTCTTTTTACCCGTTTTTATCGTATAAAAAGCACACTGCGCAGACCTCTTTGAGATTATCTTTTTCCGTACTATAAGTAGTGTTAGTCACGTACAGTGCAACGGTGCTACATTACGCCGCCGCCTGGTGTGCTTCAGTCGCGTCGGGGTTAATTTCCGAATTATTCAGATACCACCCATTGGTCTCTGTCTCTAAAAGCATTATGGTGTAACGTGATAATAGCGTTACCAATATCCCCTCCATAAAGGTTGTTTTATCTTGTCGCAAAGCAAATTCAAACGCTCACTTCTGCATCCTCGTTACTGGGTAACGTGGTTTGGTCTGGGTGTTTTGTGGCTGCTCGTGCAGCTCCCCTACCCTGCGATACGTTGGCTTGGCACCCGACTGGGTAGCCTGTCACGACGTTTTCTGAAACGTCGCGAGAAGATTGCACGCAGAAATCTGGAGCTCTGTTTCCCATCGTTATCTGAAAACGAGCGTGAACAGATGATCGCCGAAAATTTTAAAGCCATCGGCATGGCTTTGCTGGAGACCGGCATGGCCTGGTTCTGGCCTGACTGGCGAGTACGTAAATGGTTTGACGTTGAAGGCCTTGAGCATTTGCAGCATGCTCTGGCCAAAAATCGTGGCGTGATGGTCATCGGCGTGCACTTTATGTCGCTGGAGCTCGGAGGCCGGGTCATGGGTTTATGCCAGCCGATGATGGCGACCTACCGTCAACATAATAGCCCCCTGATGGAGTGGGTTCAGACCCGCGGGCGTATGCGCTCGAATAAGGCGATGATTAACCGTAATAACCTGCGTGGCCTGGTGAGCGCCCTGAAGAAAGGCGAAGCGGTCTGGTTTGCACCGGATCAGGATTATGGGCGTAAAGGCAGTAACTTTGCCCCCTTCTTTGCCGTGAAGGATGTCGCGACCACTAACGGCACCTTTGTGATTTCTCGCCTGTCAAAAGCGGCCATGCTCACCGTCACCATGATCCGTAAAAAGGATAACTCTGGCTATCGTCTGTTTATCACACCGGTGATGGAAAACTACCCGGAAGATGAGAGTGAAGCCGCCAGCTATATCAATAAGATCATTGAGCGCGAAATCATGCGTGCTCCCGAACAGTATTTATGGGTGCATCGCCGCTTTAAAACCCGCCCTGAAGGCGAAACGTCTCTCTATTTATAATGCTGACGTCAGGTTAGTTTCACTAAGAAACTAACCTTTTCAGACATCTGCATCTTCGCCATTACCGTTTCGTTTTTGACTTCGCTCAAGTGAAATTTATTACCCGGCGAAATTAAACTGTCGCCGTTCCACGACACCCCTAAGTAACGGAAATCATTTAAAAAAATCTCACTTGTCACCCCTGATTTTTAAGCGTACATTAACGCCGTCTGGCAATGGGATGCCATAGAATTCTGAGCTGGTGTTGGGTCTATTACGGGGATAATTCTTATTTCCGCTTTGCCCTGACTTCACCTCTCTATACTCAGTTGGACTCTGTTTTTAAGGCGTGTCAGTGGATGCGCGGAGCGATGAACGTGAAATATTTCTTTATGGGTATGTCGGTGATTGTTTTAGTCTGGGCCGGTACCTTTGCCCTGATGATCTGAGCGAAGAACATGCAGTCAAAAAAGCAGGCGCCGTTGGCGCCTGTTTTTTTTGGGATGGTTAACCCGCCTGTTCCGTCGTATTTTTTGTGGCAGCCGGTAATAGCCCATCGGCGCGGAACATGCCTTTAATGCCCCTCACCGCCTGGCGGATACGGTCGCTGTTTTCGATGAGCGCAAAGCGGACATGGGTGTCACCGTAATCGCCGAAGCCAATACCCGGAGAGACACACACTTTGGCGTCCTGCAGCAGCTTTTTAGCAAACTCCAGCGATCCCATCGCCGCGTAGGGTTCAGGGATTTTTGCCCAGACGTACATAGACGCTTTTGGCATCTCAACCATCCAGCCTGCTTCGTGCAGCCCCTTCACCAGTACATCGCGGCGACGTTTATATTGTGCGGCAATGTCGCGCACACACTGCTGATCCCCCTCCAGCGCAGCGATGGCCGCAACCTGTAATGGGGTGAAGGTGCCGTAGTCGTGGTAGCTTTTAATACGCGCCAGCGCATTGACCAGCGTTTTATTACCTACCATAAATCCGATACGCCAGCCGGCCATATTGTAGCTTTTCGACAGCGTAAAGAACTCGACGGCCACGTCGTTAGCACCGGGTACCTGCATGATGGAAGGCGCTTTCCAGCCGTCATAGACGATATCGGCGTAGGCCAGATCATGCACCACCAGCACATCGTAGCGCTTCGCCAGCGCAACGACCTTCTCAAAAAACTCGAGCTCAACGCACTGCGCGGTTGGGTTAGAGGGGAAACCGAGAATCATCATCTTCGGCTTGGGATAGCTTTCGCGAATCGCGCGCTCCAGCTCATTGAAAAAGTCGACGCCTTCTACCAGCGGCACTGAGCGTACCTGCGCGCCGGCAATGACCGCACCGTAAATGTGGATAGGGTAGCTTGGGTTTGGCACCAAGACCGTATCCCCGTGATCCAGCGTTGCCAGCATCAGGTGCGCCAGCCCCTCTTTAGAGCCGATAGTGACGATAGCTTCGCTTTCAGGGTCGATGTCAACGTTATAACGATCCTGATACCAGCGGGAGATAGCGCGGCGCAGGCGAGGAATACCGCGGGAAGTCGAGTAACCGTGCGTATCCGGGCGTTGCGCTACGGTGCAGAGTTTTTCAACGATATGGGGCGGGGTCGCACCGTCCGGGTTACCCATACTGAAATCGATAATGTCTTCGCCGCGCCGACGCGCAGCCATTTTCAGCTCAGCTGTGATGTTAAAAACATAAGGGGGGAGACGATCAATACGCGTAAAGCGGCGTTCAGGACTGGAGTCAGCCATAGATTCCTCGATTAACGTGAGCGCCCGGACCGTCCGAGCGACGCTGCCACGTTTGTGGCATGTAGAGAAAATAGCCTGAAAAAAAACAGCTTGTCGAGAGGTTGAGTGAAAAAAGTCGTCGGCCAGAAAACGGGAACAGTGCCAGAGAGAAAACAGGAACTAAAACGACCGCAAGTTCTTGAAACATGCTTTTTTGTTAACATGATGATATCAAACATTTTACCCTCAGGTTTAAACCTCCCTCTCTTTGGCGAAGCAGCCTCCCTTCACGCCCTATCCCCTTTGGATTGTATGGCCTTTCCTCATTTGATAATTCTGAGTGATGGCTGGTCATTCGGCGTCAGGTTTTTTATTATGCCTTTTTCCCCGTCTTGCAGGTTTTCTCGTGCACGAAATACTCAATATGCTGCTGGCGGTCTTTGATCGTGCGGCATTAATGCTGATTTGCCTTTTCTTTCTAATCCGCATCCGCCTGTTCCGCGAACTGCTCCATAAGTCGGCGCACTCGCCGAAAGAGCTGCTGGCCGTTACCGCCATCTTTTCGATGTTTGCGCTGTTCAGTACCTGGTCCGGCGTACCGGTAGAGGGGTCGCTGGTCAATGTGCGCATTATTGCGGTGATGTCCGGCGGCATCCTGTTTGGCCCCTGGGTGGGCATTATTACCGGTCTCATCGCCGGGGTGCACCGCTATCTAATTGATATCGGAGGGGTCACGGCGATCCCCTGCTTTATCACCAGCATTATTGCCGGCATCCTGTCGGGCTGGATCAACCGCAAAGTCCCGAAAAAACAGCACTGGAAAGTTGGCATCCTGGCGGGGATGGCCTGCGAAACCCTGACCATGATCCTGGTGGTTGTCTGGGCACCTACCATTGCGCTGGGCCTGGATATCGTGTCGAAAATCGGTGTGCCGATGATCCTCGGCAGCGTCTGCGTTGGCTTTATTGTGCTGCTGGTACAGAGCGTGGAAGGGGAAAAAGAGGCCAGCGCCGCCCGCCAGGCCAAGCTGGCTCTGGATATTGCCAACAAAACGCTGCCGCTGTTTCGCCATATCAACGCCGAATCTCTGCGTCAGGTGTGCGACATCATCCGCCGCGATATTCATGCGGATGCCGTTGCCATTACCAATATTGACCGCGTGCTGGCATATGTGGGTGTCGGGGAAGATAACTATCGCGACAATGACGACAACGTGAGCCCGACTACGCGTCAGGCCATCAACTACGGCAAGATCATCATCAAAAATAACGATGAGGCCTACCGTACGCCGGAAATTCACTCGATGCTGGTGATCCCCTTATGGGAAAAAGGGGTGGTCACCGGCACGCTGAAAATTTACTACTGCCACGCGCACCAGATCACCTCCTCGCTCCAGGAGATGGCCGTGGGGTTATCGCAAATTATCTCCACACAACTGGAAGTCTCCCGCGCCGAGCAGCTACGAGAAATGGCCAATAAGGCTGAACTGCGTGCGTTACAGAGTAAGATTAACCCCCACTTTCTGTTTAACGCACTGAATGCCATCTCCTCTTCGATCCGCCTTAATCCGGACACGGCGCGCCAGCTGATTTTTAATTTGTCCCGCTATTTGCGCTACAACATTGAGTTGAAAGACGATGAGCAGATCGATATCAAAAAAGAGCTGTATCAGATTAAAGATTACATCGCGATTGAGCAGGCTCGCTTCGGCGATAAATTGACGGTGATATACGACATTGATGAAGAGGTAAACTGTGTAATTCCCAGCCTGCTGATCCAGCCGCTGGTGGAAAACGCGATTGTGCATGGCATCCAGCCCTGCAAAGGGAAAGGAGTGGTCACCATCAGTATTGCCGAGTGCGGTAATCGGGTGCGCGTATCGGTGCGGGACACCGGACACGGTATCGATCCGAAGGTAGTTGAGCGGGTTGAAGCGAATGAAATGCCCGGCAACAAAATTGGCCTGCTTAACGTGCATCACCGGGTGAAACTCCTCTACGGAGAGGGGCTACACATCCGACGCCTTGAACCGGGCACCGAGATCGCGTTTTATGTCCCTAATGAACGCTCAGCCGTTCATGCCCAGACGCTGTTATTACCTTAGTCCGGAGTTAGCATGAAAGTCATCATTGTGGAAGATGAGATACTCGCCCAGCAGGAGCTAAGCTGGCTCATTAAAGCGCATAGTCAGATGGAGATCGTCGGGACCTTTGACGACGGGCTGGACGTTTTAAAATTCCTGCAACATAACCGGGTCGATGCCATTTTTCTCGACATTAACATCCCGTCGCTGGATGGCGTATTGCTGGCACAAAACATCAGCCAGTTTGCCAGCAAGCCCTACATTGTGTTTGTCACGGCCTGGAAGGAGCATGCGGTTGAGGCCTTCGAACTGGAAGCGTTTGACTATATTCTGAAGCCTTACCAGGAGTCGCGTATCGTCAGCATGCTGCAAAAGCTGGAGCAGGCCTGGGCACAACAGCAATCGGGCAGCGGGCAGAGCGTTGCCTCCCCTGCCCCGCGTGAAAATGACACCATCAATCTGATCAAGGACGAACGCATCATCGTGACGCCGATGGACGATATCTACTATGCGGAAGCCCATGAAAAGATGACCTTTGTCTACACGCGGCGCGACTCCTTTGTCATGCCAATGAACATTACCGAGTTTTGTAGCAAGCTGCCGGCCAGTCGCTTTTTCCGCTGCCATCGCTCATTTTGTGTCAATCTGAACAAGATCCGCGAGATTGAGCCCTGGTTTAACAATACCTATATTTTGCGTCTGAAAGATCTCGACTTTCAGGTGCCGGTCAGCCGTAGCAAGGTGAAAGAGTTTCGCCAGCTTATGCACTTGTAGGGGAGATGTCCCGGTGACCTGACAGCCACCGGGAGAGGACGTTACAGTACCTGACCCAGCGTCTGGCGCAGATGGGCGCCCGCCCCCAGCAGACCGGGGTTATCGTGGACGATCAGGAACACAGGGATATCCTGTACGTAAGCTTTGAAGCGACCTTTATCTTCAAAGCCGCCACGGAAGCCGGACGCTTTAAAGAATTCCAGAAAACGCGGTACGATGCCGCCAGCGATGTACACCCCGCCAAAGGTGCCAAGGTTCAACGCCAGGTTACCGCCGAAACGCCCCATAATGACGCAGAACAGCGACAGCGCCCGACGGCTATCAATACAGGTATCTTCCAGTGCGCGTTTAGTAACATCTTTCGGCTGCAGATTTTCCGGCAGGCGGCCATCTGATTTGACAATCGCACGGTAGAGATTCACCAGCCCAGGCCCCGAGAGGACGCGCTCTGCTGACACGTGGCCAATCTCTGCTCGCAGCTCTTCAAGGATAATGCCCTCTTCTTCGCTGTTCGGCGCGAAATCGACATGGCCCCCTTCGCCCGGAAGGCTTACCCAGCGCTTATCAACGTGCACCAGGTGCGATACCCCTAAGCCGGTGCCTGCGCCATAAACGGCAATCGGTTTGCCTTCTACCGGCTGCGTGCCGCCGAACTGGATAAGATGCTCTGGCGTTAACATCGGGATCGCCATCGATACCGCGGTGAAGTCGTTAATAATTTCCAGATGCGCAAAACCCAGGTTGTTTTTCATCTCTTCGATGGAAAAGGCCCAGGTGTGGTTGGTCATGGCCACCCAGTCACCCGTGATAGGGCAGGCAATGGCGATACAGCCATCCTCGACGCTGACGTTGTGCTCCGTCAGATAGACGCGCACCACGGCTTCCAGGCTGGGATAATCCAGCCCGGAATAGGTCTTCGCCCGGGAAATCTCCCCGTTACTGACATCGCATAATGCCAGACGCGCATTCGTCCCCCCCACATCACCTACCAAAGCATACTTTGTCATTCTTCTACTGCTCCGCTAAAGTCAAAATAACTCTTTGGCACACTCTAAATTCAAGGCACCGTAACAACAACGGCCTGGGTGAAAGTGCCCCAGGATTATCGATCTACGTCACAGAATAACTTTACCGTTTCAGCACCAATTGCACTATGAGATACAAACTGATTGTGCAAAGTAACGCGTGTCATTTTCTACAAGGAAATCATCATGCTCCATCCGCGAGCCAGAACCATGCTGTTGCTGGCCCCCCCGGCGTTAATTATTGGCGTGGCATCCAGTCTGATCCTGATCGTTATTATGAAGGTCGCTTCCGTTTTACAGGCTTTCCTGTGGAAAACGCTGCCTGCCGCCATGGGCTTCCGCTTTGACTCTCCCGTCTGGACGCTGGTGATGCTGACCCTCACGGGGATTGCCGTCGGTCTGGTGGTGCGCTACAGCCCTGGCCATGCCGGGCCCGATCCGGCCACCGAGCCCCTGATCGGTGCACCGGTGAATGCTACCGCACTGCCAGGGTTAATTATCGCCCTGATTATTGGCCTGGCGGGTGGCGTGAGCCTGGGGCCGGAACACCCGGTGATGGCAGTCAATATTGCGCTGGCCGTGGCCATTGGGGCACGGATTTTCCCACGCGTGGATGCGCTCGACTGGACGATCCTGGCCTCTGCCGGCACCATTGGCGCACTGTTTGGCACCCCTGTCGCTGCCGCGCTAATTTTCTCGCAAACCCTGAGCGGTAATAATGATCTCCCCCTCTGGGATCGTCTTTTTGCCCCGCTGTTAGCGGCGGCTGCCGGCGCGCTTACCACCAGCCTCTTTTATCATCCCCACTTCTCTCTCCCCATTGCGCACTATGGGCAGATGCAGCTCGTCGATCTCTTCAGCGGCGCGGTGGTTGCGGCCATCGCCATTGCTCTGGGCATGGTGGCGGTCTGGTGTCTGCCGCGTCTGCACAGGGTTATGCACCGCCTGAAAAAACCGGTGTTGATTCTGGGCGCAGGCGGTTTGCTGCTGGGGATCCTTGGCGCCATCGGCGGACCGATAACCTTATTTAAGGGACTGGATGAGATGCAGCAGATGGCCTTTAGTCAGGTCTTCAGCGTCAGCGATTATCTGCTGTTTGCCCTGATTAAACTGGCAGCCTTAGTGGTCGCGGCCGCGTGCGGCTTTCGCGGCGGGCGTATCTTCCCTGCCGTGTTTATCGGCGCGGCGCTGGGGCTGATGCTGCACGAACACGTCGAAGCAGTGCCGGCGGCGATTACCGTTTCATGTTCGATTCTGGGACTTGTGCTGGTGGTTACGCGGGATGCGTGGCTGAGCCTGTTTATGGCTGCGGTGGTGGTGCCGGATCTTAACCTGATGCCGTTACTCTGCATCGTCATGCTGCCCGCCTGGCTGTTGCTGGCGGGCAGACCGATGATGATCGTCGGGCGTAGAGATCGCTAATCAGGCATTATTACGCGCCTCGAGCGCACGGGTGATAGCCCCCAATAACGGCGGAATATCATGCTTCGGTAACATCACCTCAATTAGCGAAAGCCGCTCGCTGTGAGCCACCTTCTCCAGCACCTCGGCGAGTTGGACCGTTTCACTCACTCGCCAGCACTCAGCCTGACAATCCAGGCTGAGCGCCTGGGGAATTTTGGTCCAGTCCCACAGGGCAATATCGTTATAGCGTTGTTCGGGACCGTGAATGGCGCGCTCGACCGTATACCCTTCGTTGTTCAGCACCAGAATCAGAGGATGCTGGTTATCACGCAGCATCGATCCCAGCTCCTGAATGGTCAGCTGCGCGGCGCCATCACCGGTAATGGCAATCACTCTGCGATCCGGACACGCCGTCTGAGCGCCAAAGGCGGCGGCGAGCGTGTAGCCGATCGACCCCCAGATAGGCTGGACAATAAAATTCACCTCGTTCGGCAGGCAGAGATCTATGGCCCCAAACGCAGAGGTCCCCTGGTCGGCCAGAATAATATCCCCGGGGCGAATGAAGGTTTGCAGGGTTTTCCAGAAACTATCCTGCGTCAGGCTGCCGTGGTGCATCGCCGTTGAAGGGAGAGGCCGGTTCGGCAGATTTCTGCCATCACTCTGTTCCCGACACAAGCGATGCAGCACCTCAATGGCCTGCGTCATGGGGATGCCGGTAAACCAGGTGTCGCCCACGCGTGACGCGTGCGGCTGCACCTCGATAGTTTGTTGCTGCGTGAGCGTGTGCGTAAAGCCCGCCGTCAGGGTGTCGGTAAAACGTGTCCCTACGCAGATCACGGTGTCTGCCCCTTCAATGGCTTCGCTTACCGCCGCGCTGCTGGCAGAACCGCTGTATGTACCGTAAAAACCCGGTTTACGTTCATCGAATATCCCTTTACCCATCAGCATAGTGGCATGGGCAATGGGCGTTTCGCAGACCCACTGCTGAAGCTGTTTTTGCAGGCCATAACGCAACACCAGGAAGTCAGCCAGCAGCGCGGTACGTTCGCTCATCGCCAGACGTTGTTCCGCGGCCTGGCGGAAGGCTTCGAGGCGGAAACCGTCGCTCTCATACCGCTCATCAGTGAGAGCGTTTACAGGCGGCGTGGCAGGTTTCTTTGCCACATCGGCAGGCAGCATCAGATAGCCGGGACGGCGCTCGCGCAGCATGGCAATCAGCACCCTGTCGATTTCATAGCAGGCGTTTTGTTCGGTGAGCAGCGCCTGCGCCACCGTAATGGATTCACTCATATGGTAAAAATGACGGAACTCGCCGTCACCAAGGGTGTGATGGAGCAACTCCCCCTTTTTCTGCGATGCGCTGCCAGGCGCACCCACAATATGCAGAACCGGTACATGTTCTGCAAAGCTGCCCGCTACGCCGTTAATGGCGCTGAGCTCCCCCACGCCAAAAGTGGTCAGAAGAGCAGCGAAGCCTTTACAACGCGCGTAGCCGTCGGCGGCATAGGCCGCATTCAGCTCATTGGCACAGCCCACCCAACCGATATCGGGGCTGTCGATGACGTGATCAAGAAACTGCAGGTTATAGTCGCCAGGCACGCCAAACAGGTGGTCTACGCCACAATCAGTAAGACGATCCAGTAAATAATCAGCGACGCAGTAGGGGGTACGCATAGCAGGTGTCCTTATTATGATGACTTCAATTTGAGTATTGAAGAAGCGTGATGGGTGTCCAGAAACACAAACAATGAGGTTATGGAAAGAATGCTTTACAAATTTTCGCGCTGTAATCTGCCGATCTCGTTTATTGTGTAAACGTATACACTCACCTTTATTTCCGGCTCAGAGGACGTACCTATGGTTTATCAGGCGGATAAAAACCGTTACCAGTCAATGACGTATCAGCGATGCGGAAGCAGTGGCCTTAAAATGCCCGCCATCTCGCTTGGCTTATGGCATAACTTTGGTGACACCACCCTGATCGAGAACAGCCGTCAACTATTACAGCGCGCCTTCGATTTGGGCATTACGCACTTTGACCTGGCCAATAACTACGGCCCGCCACCGGGCTCCGCTGAACGTAACTTCGGACGTATTTTGCAGGAGGATTTCCTGCCCTATCGCGATGAGCTAATCATTTCCAGCAAAGCGGGATACACCATGTGGGAGGGTCCCTACGGCGACTGGGGCTCGCGCAAGTACCTTATTGCCAGCCTTGATCAGAGCCTGAAACGCATGGGTCTGGAATATGTGGATATCTTCTACCACCATCGCCCCGATCCCGAAACGCCGCTGCAAGAGACGATGAAAGCGCTTGACCATATTGTCCGCCAGGGGAAAGCCCTGTACGTCGGGCTGTCCAACTACCCGGCCGAACTTGCGCGCCAGGCCATTGAGATTCTGAATGATTTAGGCACCCCCTGCCTTATCCACCAGCCGAAATACTCAATGTTCGAGCGCGCGCCGGAAGCTGGCCTGCTTGAGATGCTGCAAGAAAATGGCGTGGGCTGCATTGCCTTCTCGCCGCTGGCGGGTGGGCAATTAACCGACCGCTATCTGAATGGCATACCGGCCGATTCCCGCGCCGCAAGCGGCAGCCGTTTCCTCAATCCGGATCAGCTCACAGAAGAGACGCTGAAAAAAGTGCGGATGCTGAATGCGATAGCCGAACGCCGAGGTCAGAAGTTGTCGCAAATGGCACTCGCCTGGGTGCTGAGAAATCGTGCCGTCACCTCAGTGCTGATAGGTGCCAGTAAGACAGCACAGATTGAAGATGCGGTAGGCATGCTGGCGAACCGCCATTTTGCTGCTGAAGAGTTGAGTGAAATCGAAGCGATTCTGGACAGCGCAAAATAGCAGCATTTTTAGCAAATCGTGCTTCGCCTTCTCATTTCGGAGTTACGCGCATTAAACGCGGCTTCACAGCCCCGTAAAATTGCGTTAACAGGCCGGCTTCGGCCCCGATCGTGAAGGAGAATAACAATGTTCAGGTCCCTGATTCTGGCCGCAGTTTTACTGGCTTCAGCACCGCTGGTTGCTAATGCTGGCGAAATCACCCTGTTGCCATCGATTAAATTACAAATTGGCGATCGTGATAATTACGGTAACTACTGGGACGGCGGTGGCTGGCGTGACCGCGGCTACTGGCATCGCCATTATGAATGGCGCGGCAACCACTGGCGTAAACATGATAATGGCTATCATCGTGGCTGGGATAAGCGTAAAGCTTATGAGCGCGGCTACCGTGAAGGCTGGAGAGACCGGGATGATCATCGCGGAGGTCGTGGTCGCGGCCATGGCCATGGTCACGGACATCACCACTAATACGAAAAAGGAGCCTACCGGCTCCTTTTTTATCACTCCACGTTTATAACCCCAGCGCTGTCCCGATAAGCAACCAGAGGTTAAGCGCAACCACTACCACGACGATCGCCCATCCGATTCGCTTCACCATTTTCGAGTTGACGAGCTCACCCATCAGGGATTTGTCACTGGTAAAAATCAGCAAGGGCACCAGCGCCAGCGCAATACCAAAGCTCAGCAGCACCTGGCTCATGACCAGAATCCGCGTCGGATCGAGCCCCATCAGAATCACAATGAATGAAGGCATCATCGTAATGGTACGGCGTACCCACAGTGGAATATGAAAGCGTACAAACCCCTGCATAACAACCTGCCCTGCCAGCGTGCCAACAACCGTAGAGGAGAGCCCGGCAGCCACCAGGCTCAGGCCGAAAATCGTGGCGGCAGCGTGGCTTAACAGCGGTTCAAGGGTCAGATAGGCCTGATCGAGATCGGCAATCCCGGTATGGCCATTAAAATGAAAGGCCGCTGCTGCAGTAGCCATCATGGCCAGGTTAACAAAACCGGCGATGGTCATTGCGAGCGCCACATCCCATTTCGTTGCGGAATACTGCTCCTTTGGCGATCCCTGATGCAGATGCTGGGTTAAAGAAGAGTGCAAATAAATGACGTGCGGCATAATGGTCGCCCCCAGAACCCCGGCGGCGAGGAATACCGCTTCCGATGTCGGCAGGCTCGGAATGGCCATCCCCTTCGTTAACTGCACAAAGTCCGGCTGCGAGAAGACCAGCTCGACAATGTAGGCCGCCGCCACAAATAGCAGCAGGCCGCCAATGACCAGCTCAAGTGGTTTTTGCCCACGTCGCTGAAGCATCAAAATCAGGAAAGTGGCGATACCCGTTAAGACCGCGCCCTGCAACAGTGAAATCCCAAGGATCAACTTAAATCCGATGGCCGCGCCAATGAATTCTGCCAGGTCAGTGGCCATGGCGATGATTTCTGCCTGCACCCAATAAAACCAGACCAGCGGACGCGGATAGTGGTCGCGGATCTGCTCCGCCAGATTTTTTCCGGTTGCGATACCCAGTTTGGCCGACAGCACCTGAATCAACATTGCCATCAGGTTCGCCCACACCACCACCCACAGCAATTTATAACCGAAGCTGGCGCCGGCCTGAATATTGGTCGCAAAGTTACCCGGATCGATATAACCAATCGCAGCGATGAACGCAGGTCCCATTAATGCGAAACGCATCTTGCGTGCTGCGCGGCCGCTGCTACTCTCAACGCGACTGTTCGTCATCTCTGCCTCTAAAATATAGCCTTTGCTATGTTTAATGCTATCAAAATGCGAATGATTATCAAGTTCATTTGCGATGGTTGTATTGATGACTGTGATAGCTAAGAACAATGATCAGGCTGGAAAATAAAAATAGACGTAGCGCAGATTGAATGCGCCCATATTTGTGAAGCGTAGCACACGAACTTAACTTTTAACTCATTTACATAACATAACAAAATTGTATGGTGTGTCACTATTTTTGAGTCTCGTCACAGGACGTGACTATAGTGTGGCTTTGATCTCGTTTTCTTTACTGTTGTTACATAGAATGTGCACGGAAATTAAACCTGCCTCATATTTGGAGCAAATATGGACCGCGTCCTTCATTTTGTCCTGGCACTCGTTGTCGTTACAGCGCTTGCGTTGCTGGTCAGCCATGACCGCAAAAAAATCCGCATTCGCTATGTTGTACAGTTACTCGTTATTGAAGTTTTACTCGCCTGGTTCTTCCTGAACTCCGACGTGGGTCTTGGCTTCGTAAAAGGCTTCTCCGAAATGTTTGAAAAACTGCTCGGATTCGCAAATGAAGGGACCAACTTCGTATTCGGTAAAATGAATGATGAAGGTCTGGCATTCTTCTTCCTGAAAGTTCTGTGCCCTATCGTCTTCATCTCTGCGCTGATCGGTATTCTGCAGCACATTCGCATTCTGCCCATTGTGATCCGCGCTATCGGTACAGTACTGTCCAAAGTCAATGGCATGGGCAAACTGGAATCTTTCAACGCCGTCAGCTCGCTGATCCTGGGTCAGTCTGAGAACTTTATCGCCTATAAAGATATCCTCGGCAAGATGTCCCGTAACCGCATGTACACCATGGCGGCAACCGCAATGTCGACTGTATCCATGTCTATCGTGGGCGCATATATGACAATGCTGGAACCGAAATTCGTGGTTGCGGCGCTGGTTCTGAACATGTTCAGCACCTTCATTGTTCTGTCACTGATCAACCCGTACCGCGTGGATGAGAGTGAAGAGAACCTGCAGATGGCAAATCTGCACGAAGGTCAGAGCTTCTTCGAAATGCTGGGTGAATACATCCTGGCTGGTTTTAAAGTTGCGATTATCGTTGCTGCGATGCTGATCGGCTTCATTGCCCTGATCTCCGCACTGAATGCCCTGTTTGCTGCGGTACTGGGCATCTCCTTCCAGGGGATTCTGGGTTATATCTTCTACCCGGTTGCATGGGTGATGGGTGTTCCGGCAAGCGAAGCGCTTCAGGTTGGCAGTATTATGGCCACCAAACTGGTCTCTAACGAATTCGTTGCCATGATGGACCTGCAAAAGATCGCGGGCACCCTGTCGCCGCGCGCGGAAGGCATCCTGTCTGTATTCCTGGTCTCCTTCGCTAACTTCTCTTCTATCGGCATTATCGCGGGCGCGATTAAAGGCCTGAACGAAGAGCAGGGTAACGTGGTTTCTCGCTTCGGTCTGAAGCTGGTGTACGGCTCTACGCTGGTTAGCGTCCTGTCTGCTTCTATCGCAGCACTGGTTCTGTAATACGACGCTGTAAAAGCAACCGGGAGCAAATGCTCCCGTTTTTTTTATCCCTGTAATTCCGCTAAAGGCATCGGTTTGCCTATCAAATAGCCCTGAAGATAGTCCACACCGAAACGCAGCAGCATGTCACGCTGCTCAGGCGTTTCCACATATTCAGCTACCACAGAGAGCGCTTTCGTTTTTGCCAGATTGCAAATAGATTGCACAATCATGGCATCCATATTGTCGGTACAGATATCTTTCACAAAACAGCCATCGATCTTAATGATGTCTGCCTCCAGGCGCTTAAGGCGCTCATAGTTGGCGTAACCTGATCCAAAATCGTCAATCGCAATGCGGAAACCGTAGTCCCTGAGCTGCTGGATATTTTTGATGCTGCTTCCGGAGTTCGAAAAAGCCTGCTCTTCGGTTATCTCAATGACGACGGTCTGCGGTGCCACCCCGTAGCGCTCAAAGAGAGCGATGATCTCTGCTGCCACCTCTTGCTGCATCAGCGTCATCGGCAGCAGATTGACGGAAAACCGGGTTCCAACATCCGTGACGGGGTGCTGGCGTAGCCAAATAAGCAGATTCTCAACGACGTTAAGGTCAAAGCGATGGCTCAGGTTAAACTGGGCAATCAGCGGAATGAAGCGATCGGGGGTGATAATCTCACCTTCACTCTCCAGACGTGAGAGGATTTCATAGTAACCTTTCCCCTCAGCATCCCGTATCGCCTGGGCGTAAAGATGTAAGCCACCCTCTTCAAGAGCGCGTTTAATGCGGCCCAGCAGCAATACCCTGTCGGTGGTTTGGCCGGAGGCATCTTCAATCCTGTTGGTGAGCGCCAGCACATTATGCGCGGCACAGGATTGCTCAGCCAGCCAGCTCAGTTGCCCCAGCGTATGATGCAGATGTTCACCATTCTCAACCTCTCCCCACGAGGCGCCAAATTCAATATCCAGCCCGGTGTTGTTCCAGACAATTTTACGGCTGTTGAGTCGGTCGACCATATGCTGCAGTCGCTCGGCCGTCCCCGGCCCCAGCAACGCCAGTACCAGCTCACTTCCGGGTAGCTGGAATAGCGTCTCGTCCTTTTGCAGTAACGGCTGTAACGATGCGGTGATCCTGCGTTTGCAATGAACCCGCATAAGAATGCCGTAATGGCGACTTAGAAATTCGAGATTATCCATGCGCAGGCAACAAAGTTTCGCGCCAGGGTGGATTTGTAGAAAGTCTTCCAGTGCGCGAATGTTAGGTAAACCGGTAAGCGGATCGGTGAGCGCCCTCTCCTGCCAGCCCTGCTTAAGCCATTCACTTCGCTGGTAGATCTTCGACATGTAGAGTAAACAGATCGCAAAAGAGATCAGTACAGAAAGGATGAAGGAGAGAGAATGACCCGACTCGACCCCTGTAAGAAAGTTGTAATTGTAGGTTAACAGCAGGAGCGCGGTTCCAGCCCAGAACAGAGAGATAAGCGCATAGCTCAGGCGACTAATACCTAACGTAAAGAGGATAAAAATAATCGGCATTAAATATCCCGCAATGATGGGTGACTCTACAGGAGCACATAAAATGGCGATAATGAGAATTAAAAGCAGTAACCAGATGACGATATATAACGATTTTTTGTGAAAAAAGACGGGCTTCACGCTCTGTAGCCAGAACGTTCTGGCGTAGCGGGGATTAATTATCATTCTTAACGGATAATAGAACATCATGGTAAAAATTAACGCTGCACAAATCAGGCTCTGAATATCCACAACGTTATATATTGCCGTTCCCTCGCCGAAAAATGTCGATATTGTTACCGGGAAAAGAAATAGATAACCAGCAAGGTACATCGATAATTTGATACCTATCGGCACCATAAAACCGAGCCAGAAAATACGTAACCCGACATATTTGTTGGGCACGCGGTAGCGCCAGCGCTTGCCTAGCATGAGACGCATCATGCCACAGACGGCAAACACCGAAAAAGTCTGACAAAACAATAATACAGCATGTTGTAGCGGTGCTAAACTTACGCTTAATATGTTAGTAGCAATAAAACTTAAAAGAACAGGAATAACCGCCCGACGACCAAATAACAGTATAACCGCCAGCATAACGCTTAACGGTAGCCATGCTAAATAGACATCATGCCCATTTACCATAGCGCGCGGAGAAAGATATCGGGAAAAGGGCACAGTAATCAGACATAGCGTCAGCGCTGTTATAAATATCTTTACATTATTGTAAGCTTTTCTGTTCATTAAATTAAATAATCTATTAACCGTTTGCCTCATTGACCGGATGGATAATAGGTTTATTAATTGCGCGAATCAAGTTCAAGTCTATTTAGAGACCTGTTTATTGATATAGATTGAGTCAAGGTATAGAAAGCATTATTTCTGGCAACAAAAAGTGCGAATAGATGTTACATAGGCATAAAAAAACCCCCGTCTTTCGACGAGGGTCTGAATTTTGGTGGAGCTAAGCGGGATCGAACCGCTGACCTCCTGCATGCCATGCAGGCGCTCTCCCAGCTGAGCTATAGCCCCAACGCGTTGCTTATACGAACCTCACTCTGTTGGGTTCAGAGTTTGGTGGAGCTAAGCGGGATCGAACCGCTGACCTCCTGCATGCCATGCAGGCGCTCTCCCAGCTGAGCTATAGCCCCATACGTAAAGCTTGTCGTGTTGACGGGCGGCATCATATGAATTCCGCTGCGGAGTGTCAACGGCAAATTCAGCCGTCAGTGATTGATCGCCGAAAAATCAGGCAAATGAACCACATTGCGAGGAGACTCGCAGCCTGTAGTTATACTTGTCACGTTTTGACGTTAAATGATGCTATAAGATGAAACCTCAATTAACCCTGGTAATTCTCTGGAAATGGCATGATCAAGGAAAGAATGACGCCGGAGGAGTTGGCCCGACTCACTGGCTACAGTCGACAAACCATCAATAAATGGGTGCGCAAAGAGGGCTGGGCAACGTCGCCAAAGCCTGGCGTACAGGGTGGAAAAGCACGCCTGGTGCATGTGAACGATAAAGTTCGCGATTTTATCCGCAGCGCACGCAGGGCACCCGACGCCGCGACCTTACCAGAAATAGCCGGAGACAACTCGCTCTCTGCCCTGCTCCTGACGCTGGCAAATGAGATGACACCAAAAGAGCAGAAACAGCTCTCCTCTTTATTACTCCGGGAAGGGATCTCGGGATTGTTACAACGCTTAGGGATACGTGATTAAACACTTATGAAAAGCTTACGCAGCAAAATGACCACCGAGGAGCTGGCGGATAGTCTGGGTGTCGCCAGGCAGACCGTGAATCGCTGGATACGTAAAAACGGCTGGAAAACAGAAGGAATTAACGGGGTCAAAGGTGGACGCGCTCGCCTGGTCTATATTGATGCTCAGGTGCGTAAACACATCATGAATATCCCGGCGATCCGTAAACGTCAAGCGCTCTACCAACTGGCGGAAAGTATCCCTCCATATGGGGATAACAAACCCACCGCTGTTTTACGGCAAATTACCGATGCGCTAGAGAAGATGACGGCAGATGAGCAAGAACGTCTGGCATTGCTGTTGGCACGGGAAGGGATAAAAGGTTTTCTCACCCGCCTCAATCTGCAGGCAAGCGGGACATAAAAAAAACGGCAGGCTTGACCCTGCCGTTTTTACATCCTGACGAGATTACTGCTGGCTTTCGCGCTCGGCGATACAGCCCAGCGCTTTATTGATACGCGCCACGCTGCGTGATTTGCCAATTGCGTGTACGGTAACGTCCAGCGCCGGAGACTGACCCGCACCGGTAACGGCTACGCGCAGCGGCATGCCCACTTTACCCATCCCCACTTCCAGTTCATCGGCAGTCGCCTGAATGGCATTATGCACAGCTTCAGCGCTCCAGTCGGTAAGGGCAGCCAGTTTATCGCGAACCACTTCCAGAGGCTGACGCGCAACCGGACGCAGGTGTTTCTTCGCCGCATCTGCATCAAACTGCTCGAAATCTTCATAGAAATAGCGGCAGCTTTCGGCAATTTCTTTCAGCGTTTTGCAGCGCTCGCCGAGCAGTTTCACCAGCTCAGCCAGCTGCGGGCCATTGCGGGTATCGATGTTAGCCTGCTCAATATGCCATTGCAGATAGGTTGCAACGTATTCTGGCTGCATCGTATTGATGTAGTGATGGTTCAGCCACAGCAGCTTATCAGTATTGAATGCACTGGCCGATTTGCTCACCGCGCCCAAAGAGAAAAGCTTAATCATCTCTTCACGGCTGAAAATTTCCTGATCGCCATTAGACCAGCCCAGACGCACCAGATAGTTCAGCAGGGCTTCCGGCAGATAACCATCGTCGCGGTACTGCATCACGCTAACGGCACCATGACGCTTCGACAGTTTTTTGCCGTCGTCACCGTTGATCATGGAGACATGTGCATAGACCGGTACTGGGGCGTTCAGCGCCTTGAGGATGTTGATCTGACGTGGCGTGTTATTGATATGATCTTCACCACGGATCACGTGGGTGATCTCCATATCCCAGTCATCAACGACTACGCAGAAATTGTAGGTTGGTGAGCCATCGGTACGACGGATGATCAGGTCATCGAGCTCCAGGTTACTGAACTCAATCGGACCACGGATCTGATCGTCGAAGATCACCGAGCCCTCTTCCGGGTTGGCGAAACGCACTACGCAAGGTTCATCATCTGCGTGGTGCTCATGACCGTGGCGGCAGCGGCCGTCGTAACGCGGCTTTTCATTATTTGCCATCTGCGACTCACGCAGCGCCTCAAGACGCTCTTTAGAGCAGTAGCATTTGTAGGCGGTGCCCGCTTCCAGCATCTCATCGATAACGGCGTTATAGCGGTCAAAACGTTTGGTCTGGAAGTAAGGGCCTTCATCCCACTCCAGATTCAGCCAGTTCATGCCATCCATGATGGCTTCAATTGCTTCCGGCGTAGAACGCTCAAGGTCGGTATCTTCGATACGCAGAACGAAATCACCGCCGTTGTGACGCGCAAAAAGCCAGGAATAGAGAGCAGTACGCGCACCGCCGACGTGCAGATAGCCGGTAGGGCTTGGCGCGAAGCGAGTTTTGATTTTCATGAAGTGGCCTTACAGTAATAAAGATGCCGACAACCGGCATATCCTGGAAATGAGAGTGGGCAATATTCTATCACTCCAGCCTGAATCCTCAATCTTGTTGCAGCCGGAACCGCCACCTTTGCCATTTTTGTATAGAAATCATGCTGCCTGGCGCGTTTTGCGATCGTTTTGCCTAATTTTACGACGAACAAACAAAATCTTTAGAAAAGGCGTTGACTCATTTTCAACTCTCCCTATAATGCGACTCCACACAGCGGGGGTGATTAGCTCAGTTGGTAGAGCATCTCCTTTACACGGAGGGGGTCGGCGGTTCGAGCCCGTCATCACCCACCATCTTCTTCGATGGCTCGCAGTGTAGATAAGAATTGAGATTGGGCGATTAGCTCAGTTGGTAGAGCATCTCCTTTACACGGAGGGGGTCGGCGGTTCGAGCCCGTCATCGCCCACCATTCTCACCTTATCGCAGCAGTTCCGAAATGGGCGATTAGCTCAGTTGGTAGAGCATCTCCTTTACACGGAGGGGGTCGGCGGTTCGAGCCCGTCATCGCCCACCATTTCGGGTCGTTAGCTCAGTTGGTAGAGCAGTTGACTTTTAATCAATTGGTCGCAGGTTCGAATCCTGCACGACCCACCAATGTAAAAAAGCGCCCTAAAGGCGCTTTTTTGCTATCTGCGATTTGAAAGATTCGAACCTGCATCAGGCTCGAGCCGAACGCAGTGAGGCACCGGAGCCGTTTACGGCGTCGGCCCGAAGGGCGAGCGAAGCGAGTCATCCTGCACGACCCACCAATGTAAAAAAGCGCCCTAAAGGCGCTTTTTTGCTATCTGCGATTTGAACGCTCTATGCCCTTGCCCACCTCCGGTAACTCCCCTTTCTCTATCGTCTTTATCAATCGCTCAACCGAAGATTTACATGCCAATAACCTTTCGCCTCGTTACCTGTCATTTCTGGCAGGTGATCTCAAGTAGAGGCGAACTTATGCCGATAAAAGGGATTTCCGGCAAGAGATCTTTATATGACTACAATTCAGGCATCAACCCCATCAATACAGACCAGCAGTAACAGTAAAAGCGGCTCAAGCGATAACAGCATTGCTGGGCAAATCAGCCGCATCACGGCCAAAATTTCTGAACTGAGCCAGAAATTTAAGGATATTGCCCTGGGAAGCGGCACTCCCGAAGAAAAAAAGGAGCAACAAGAGATACTGAAAGCGCAGATTGACGGCCTGCAGGCACAACTGCAGATGCTGCTACGTCGTCAGGCTGAAGAGGCAAAACAAAAACAAGAACAGGCGCAAGCTAAAGTGGAAGGCGTAAACAAACCTTCCGATGAGCATGAAATTGATATTTACGTTTAACGCGCCTCAGAGTTAAACAAGGGATCGCGCATACGGGCTTGTGTGAGCTGTTCAGCCTGGATGCGCACCACCTCCCAGATCGCCTGCGCCGCGCCAGAAAGCGAACGATTTTTACGCCGCACCAGCATTAACTTACGCTCGACTGCAGGCGTAAATCGTTTCACCGTGAGCTGGCTCCCCTGCGGTAAAGGCAGAGCCAGAGCCGGGAGAACGCTGATACCAATCCCGGCTTCAACCATCGGGAAGAGCGTCGCAGGATGTCCAATTTCCTGGACTATAGTGGCATTCACCTGTTGGTCCGCAAGGGCGGCATCGATCAGCGGTCGACTTCCTGAGGCATAGTCCTGCAACACCAGTTTTGCCCCTTCCAGCGCTTGCCACGTCACGCTCGTCTGCGCTGCCAGCGGGCTATCGTTACGACAAAGCAGCAAGAATGGCTCCGAGAGCACGACTTCACACTCAAGGTCGCTTACCGGGCCAGGATCGATAACGATGCCGAAATCTACCTCTCCCTGACGAATACTTTCCAGCACCCACTGTTGGGGCCGATCATGCAGCACAAAATTGATATCGGGGTAACATTGATTACTTTGCGCGATACAGTGTGGAATCAAATGCGCCGAAATGGTCTGACTGGCGGCTACACGTACCGTGCCTGAAAGCTGCTGCCCTACCCTTCCTACATCGCGAAGCGTGCTCGAAAGCTCATCTAACAAACGCGCCAGCCGCGCGGCCAGCTGTTGCCCAGCCTCGGTGAGTATCACCTCACGCGTGGTTCTGTCCAGCAGGCGCACGCCCGTTTGCTGTTCCAGCTCTTTCACGCTATGACTTACAGCAGACTGGCTCAACCCAATCATCTCCCCGGCGCGGCTAAAGCTTTTCGCCTGTGCGACGGTGACAAAAACACGAAGTTGACGCAGGGAGTAATTCATCTGTTTTACTCATGAATAGATGCAATAAATCAATTTTATTTCTCAAACGGATAAAAGCACAATAGCAGCATCTGTTTTCAGGAGTGGTTATGAAAATTTTAAAGATTCTTGATCCGTTTACGTTAACGCTGGTGGTCACCGTATTACTCGCCTCTTTCTTCCCGGCGAGGGGCGGTTTTGTCCCCTTCTTTGAAGGGCTGACCACCGCCGCTATCGCGCTGTTGTTCTTTATGCATGGCGCAAAGCTGTCGCGCGAAGCAATAATTGCGGGCGGCAGCCACTGGCGACTACACCTCTGGGTGATGTGTAGCACTTTCGTTATCTTCCCGGTGCTGGGCGTGCTTTTTGCCTGGTGGGCCCCCGTTAACGTAGATCCGGCGCTCTATAGCGGCTTCCTTTATCTGTGCATTCTGCCTGCCACCGTCCAGTCCGCCATTGCCTTTACCTCACTTGCAGGGGGTAACGTTGCGGCTGCGGTCTGTTCGGCGTCGGCCTCAAGCCTATTGGGGATCTTCGTATCGCCATTGCTGGTAGGGCTGGTCATGAATCTGCACGGCGCAGAAGGCAGCCTCGAGCAGGTGGGTAAAATCATGCTGCAACTGCTGCTGCCATTTGTGCTGGGACATCTTTCCCGCCCCTGGACTGCCGCCTTTGTGGCAAAACACAAGAAGTGGATCTCTAAAACTGACCAGACTTCCATTTTGCTGGTGGTCTACTCTGCCTTCAGTGAAGCGGTAGTCAACGGTATCTGGCATAAAGTGGGCGTGGGTTCGTTGCTGTTTATCGTGGTGGTAAGCCTGGTGCTGCTGGCGATTATTATTGGCATCAACGTGTTTGCCGCCCGCCGCTTCGGCTTCAATAAAGCGGATGAGATCACTATTGTCTTCTGTGGGTCGAAAAAGAGCCTGGCGAACGGTATCCCGATGGCCAATATCCTCTTCCCGACAGCGGCAATAGGGATGATGGTGCTGCCGCTGATGATCTTCCATCAATTGCAGCTGATGCTCTGCGCAGTGCTGGCGCGCCGTTATAAACAGCAGACCGAGAAGTTGCAGGCGCAGGAAGAGACCCGCGCCGCGAAGGCTTAAGGGCGTTTCAGGGGCTGAACCAGCTGGGTCAGCCCCTCTGTTTTGATCAGTAACGTGATAGCCATCAGCTCACCCAGTCGCCCGGCAGGAAATTCATCTTTACGGGCAAACCACAGCAGATACTCTTCCGGCAAATCAATCAGCCTGCGGCCCTTATATTTACCGAATGGCATCTCTGTATTGGCAATCTCAACAAGCTGTTCCTTCTCCACGTTACTCTCCCAGCAGACGCATCATTTCATCTTCGTCGATAACGTCAATGCCAAGCTCCTGCGCTTTCGCCAGTTTTGAACCGGCCGCTTCGCCGGCGATCACCAGATCGGTTTTCTTTGAGACGCTACCCGCCACTTTCGCCCCCAGTGCCACCAGACGCGCTTTCGCATCATCACGTGAAAGCTGGCTAAGGCTGCCCGTCAATACCACGGTTTTACCCGCAAACGGACTGTCGATCTCCTCGGCATTGATCACCACTGGCGCAGGCCATTGAATGCCCTCTGCCAGCAGGTTGCCAATCACCTCGCGGTTGCTCTCTTCAGCAAAGAAGTTGAAGACGTGTGTCGCAACCACAATACCGACATCCGGCACCTTTTGTAGTTCGTCAATGCTAGCTTTTTCAAGCGCCTCCAGGGTCCCGAAGTAGGCCGCCAGCCCGGCTGCCGTCGCTTCACCCACTTCACGGATCCCCAGCGCATAGAGGAAGCGGGCAAAGGTAGTCTGTTTCGCGGCTTCCAGAGCGTTAACCACATTCTGCGCCGATTTAGGTCCCATACGATCAAGGCCCGTCAGCTTACCGGCGGTCAGCCTGAACAGATCGGCTGGGTTATGGACGTACTCTTTCTCGACCAGTTGATCGATAATTTTGTCACCCATGCCGTCCACATCCATGGCGCGGCGGGAGACAAAGTGCTTCAGCGCCTCTTTACGCTGCGCACCGCAAATCAATCCGCCGGTGCAGCGGGTAACGGCCTCACCTTCCACACGCTCCACATCAGAGCCGCACACCGGGCAGTGGGAGGGGAAGACGATAGCGCGGGTATCGGCCGGTCGCTCGGACTCCACCACGTTAACGACCTGCGGAATAACGTCCCCTGCGCGCCGTATGACCACTTTGTCGCCAATGCGCAGACCCAGGCGCGCGATTTCATCGGCATTATGTAGCGTGGCGTTGCTCACCAGCACGCCAGCCACCTGGACGGGCTCAAGGCGCGCCACCGGCGTGATTGCGCCGGTTCGTCCTACCTGGAACTCGACGTCCCGAACAACGGTCAGCTGTTCCTGTGCCGGGAATTTGAAAGCCACTGCCCAGCGCGGAGCGCGCGCCACAAAGCCAAGCTGCTCCTGTAACGCGAGCGAGTTGACCTTGATCACCACGCCATCAATATCGAAGCCGAGCGTTGGGCGGTCCTCTTCAACCTTGCGGTAGAACGCCAGCACGGCTTCGGGAGAATCGCAAAGCTGCACGCGATTGCTCACCGGCAGGCCCCACTCTTTAAACTGGAGTAAACGTCCCAGATGGGTATCCGGCAGTTCACCGCCCTCCAGTATTCCCACCCCATAACAGAAGAAAGTAAGTGGTCGCTTCGCGGTGATACGCGGGTCCAGCTGGCGCAATGAACCAGCCGCAGCGTTACGGGGGTTGGCGAAGACTTTTCCACCCGTACGGCGAGCGTCGTCGTTAATTTTTTCAAACCCGGCCTGCGGCAGGAACACTTCTCCGCGCACTTCCAGCCGCGCAGGGATGTTGTCACCGTGCAGCTTCAGCGGAATGGCGCGAATGGTGCGGACGTTTGTGGTGATATCTTCACCGGTAGTGCCATCGCCGCGGGTGGCGGCACGTACCAGCACACCGTTCTCATACAGCAAGCTCACCGCCAGGCCATCGAGCTTAAGCTCACAGCACCAGGTCAGTACATCCACGCTTTTTAAGCGGTCTTGCACGCGTTTATTAAAGGCGAGGAAGCTCTCTTCATCAAAAACGTTATCCAGGGACAGCATCGGCACTTCATGACGTACCTGAGTAAACGCCGTCAGCGGCGTGGCACCCACGCGCTGGGTCGGCGAGTCCGGCGTAATCAGCTCTGGATGCTGCGCTTCGAGATCGCGCAGTTGGCGCAGCAGGCGATCGTACTCCGCGTCCGGGATTTCCGGGGCATCCATCACGTGATACAGGTATTCATGATGGCGAAGCGTGGTTCGCAGTTCAGTGAGTTGTTGTTCGATAGAGTCCATGTCGCACCATCAATGAGAAAAACCCCCGACAGGCGGGGGTTGATAAGGGATGAAACGAACGCCAGGCTTAGGCGTTTGCTTCCTTAACTTCGCGGATACGGTCCTGATACTCACGCAGCTTCTGCGGCGTCATCATGCGACGCTGATCGTCAAGTACCACCCCACCCACTTCATCGGCGATATGCTGAGCGGACTGCAGCATCAGCTTAAAGTTTTGCACTTCATCACCGTAAGAGGGCACCTGCATAAAGATTGTGACGCCGGGCGTGGTGAAATCACCGGTCATTTCGGGGTCAAAGGTCCCCGGATTCACCATATTGGCCAGGCTAAAGAGGGCTGGGCCGCTGCCGTCCGGACTCAGATGACGATGGAAGATATTCATATCGCCAAACTTGAAACCGGCCTGCTGAATACTGTTCAGTAAGACATCACCGTTTAACCATGTCCCATGATGCGCAGCGACGTTCATGACGATGACCGTCTCTTTACGCTGCGGTTTTTCTACCACGGGCTCTTCAACCACAACCGGCTCTGGCTCAACTACTGGCGTAGGCTGCTGTACCTGAACAGGCTGCGGCTCTGGCTGCAGTGGCTGTTGCACAGGCTGCGGCTGATGGACAGGCTGCTGTTGCACAGGCTGAGGCTGGTGCACAGGCTGCTGTGCTGCAGGTTGCGGAGCCTCCGGCTGAGTCTGTACAGGCTGCTGCGGCTGATGAACAGGCGCTTCTACCGGTGCCGGCTTAGCGGGGCGCGGCTGAGCAGAGGCATACGGCGGCTGGTACTGGTGCTGCGAAGGACGGGGGGCTTCGTGCTCCCCAAAGCCTGCGCCGGGCGCACTGTGAGTACGATGAACGCGAACTTCACCCACGCCTTCGTCTTCAGATTCCATGTCGTCGTCATCGTTCTCATCGTCACGTTGAGACTTCATGCGCTTTAGTGGGCGATCGCGAAACATAGAGGAACGCTCTTTACGGCTGGTCCAGAAACCGTGCACCAGTAAAGCGAGTATGGCGATCGCGCCAACAATGATTAATATCAGACGCAAATCCTGCATCATTATATTCTCTGTTGTTCTAACACCTTGCCACCACGGCAAACATTTACTCACTAAGAGTATTTGCCGATTACGTCAAGTGCAAGTGGATGCAGAGCATTCACCGCATAAAGATGAATTAAATCGTGCTTTTTGCTGTTTTTTCGAACATTTCCGAACTGGTCAACAGCGTGCAACTGGCTAATATAGGCAGGCAATTTCACTGGTTGCGATAAAAGGAGCTCAACCTGGTTATGGTTTCATCAAATTCTACCTCCCCTCGCAGTGGCGTCTGGTACTTTTCACAAGGCTGGAAGCTGGTCTCCCTGCCAGGCATCCGCCGTTTTGTGATCCTGCCACTGGTGATCAATATCTTACTGATGGGGGGCGCATTCTGGTGGCTGTTTCATCAGCTTGATAGCTGGATCCCATCATTGATGAGTCATGTACCCGACTGGCTGCAATGGCTGAGCTATCTGTTATGGCCTATTGCAGTCATTTCCGTGTTACTGGTCTTTGGCTACTTTTTCTCAACCCTGGCGAACTGGATTGCGGCGCCGTTTAACGGTCTGCTGGCCGAACAGCTCGAAGCGCGCCTTACCGGCGCAACGCCGCCCGATACCGGCATCCTGGGCATCATGAAAGATCTGCCGCGCATCATGAAACGCGAGTGGCAAAAGCTCGCCTGGTACCTCCCCCGTGCCGTGGTGCTGCTGATTCTCTATTTTATCCCCGGTATCGGACAAACCGTGGCCCCGGTGCTCTGGTTCTTGTTTAGCGCCTGGATGCTGGCGATTCAATACTGCGACTACCCCTTCGACAACCATAAAGTGCCTTTTAAAGAGATGCGCACGGCTCTTCGTTCGCAAAAAGTTGCCAATATGCAGTTTGGTGCCCTGACGAGCCTCTTCACGATGATCCCGCTGCTCAACCTCTTTATTATGCCCGTCGCCGTCTGTGGCGCGACCGCCATGTGGGTGGACTGCTACCGTCCGAAACATGCTTTGTGGAAATAAGGTCAAAAAGGAGTGGCTTATATCACTCCTTATTCCATACTGATCCCCATTATTTCCTTGTAGCATATAGATATGCGAATTCCTTACTTCCCCATACTTATTCAGCAGGTATGCTGGGTCGGTATCCCAATTTCATACAGTTAAGGACAGGCCATGAGTAAGATTTTTGAAGATAACTCGCTGACTATCGGTCATACGCCCCTGGTTCGACTGAACCGTATCGGTAATGGACGCATCCTGGCGAAGGTCGAATCACGTAACCCGAGCTTCAGCGTGAAATGCCGTATCGGTGCCAACATGATTTGGGATGCGGAAAAACGTGGCGTGTTGAAAGCGGGCGTTGAACTGGTTGAGCCAACCAGCGGGAACACCGGTATTGCTCTGGCCTACGTCGCCGCGGCGCGTGGTTATAAACTGACGTTAACCATGCCTGAAACCATGAGTATCGAACGCCGCAAGCTGCTGAAAGCGCTGGGGGCGAATCTGGTGCTGACCGAAGGTGCCAAAGGGATGAAAGGTGCCATCCAGAAAGCCGAAGAAATTGTTGCCAGCGATCCGGCTAAATATCTGCTGCTTCAGCAGTTCAGCAACCCGGCAAACCCGGAAATTCACGAGAAAACCACCGGTCCGGAAATCTGGGAAGATACTGACGGCCAGGTCGATGTGTTTATCTCCGGTGTGGGTACCGGCGGTACGCTGACGGGCGTAAGCCGTTATATTAAAGGCACGAAGGGCAAAAAAGATCTCATTACCGTCGCCGTCGAGCCAACAGATTCCCCGGTCATTGCTCAGGCACTGGCAGGTGAAGAGTTAAAACCAGGCCCGCACAAAATTCAGGGCATTGGAGCAGGCTTCATCCCGGGTAACCTGGATTTGAAGCTTATCGATAAAGTGGTTGCCATCAGTAACGACGAAGCGATTTCTACCGCACGCCGCCTGATGGAAGAAGAGGGTATTCTGGCGGGTATCTCCTCTGGTGCCGCCGTGGCCGCTGCGTTAAAATTGCTTGAAGATGAAACCTTTACCAACAAGAATATCGTGGTTATTCTGCCGTCTTCGGGTGAGCGTTATTTAAGTACGGCCCTGTTTGCCGATCTCTTTACTGAGAAAGAACTGCAACAGTAATGCCAGAATGTAAATAACGCGTAAAAAAGCACCCTTATGGGTGCTTTTTTGTGGCCCACGTCAAACTTTTGCCTCTACCGGCATTGCTTCACCCTGTTAGCTCTGGTATTTAAGCTGGCAATTATTTTGATGCGCGAAATTAATCAACGCACGAAATCACGCTGCTGAATCGATTTTATGATTTGGTTCAAGTCTTGCTTCCACGGCATAATGTTTAATGTGACGAAGCGTCAGTTGCAAGACATGCAGGCACCAGGTTACGTCATGCGCTAACGTATACCGCGTACCCTTAAGTCGGTGCTAACAATACAGGCTAAAGTGGAGCCGCCAGGCTAGACTTTAGTTCCACAACACTAAACCTATAAGTTGGGGAAATACAATGTTCCAGCAAGAAGTTACCATTACCGCTCCGAACGGTCTGCACACCCGCCCTGCTGCTCAGTTTGTTAAAGAAGCAAAAGGCTTCACTTCTGAGATCACTGTGACTTCCAACGGCAAAAGCGCCAGCGCAAAAAGCCTGTTTAAACTGCAAACTCTGGGCCTGACTCAGGGTACCGTCGTCACCATCTCCGCTGAAGGCGAAGACGAGCAGAAAGCAGTTGAGCATCTGGTAAAACTGATGGCTGAGCTCGAGTAAGTATCCGGGTTCTTTTCAATATCAGTCACAAGTAAGGTAGGGTTATGATTTCAGGCATTTTAGCATCCCCGGGTATCGCTTTCGGCAACGCACTGCTGCTGAAGGAAGACGAGATCGTCATCGACCGGAAAAAAGTTTCTGCCGACAAGGTTGATCAGGAAGTTGAACGTTTTCTGAGCGGTCGTGCAAAAGCATCTGCGCAGCTGGAAGCGATCAAAACAAAAGCTGGTGAAACTTTTGGCGAAGAAAAAGAAGCCATCTTCGAAGGGCATATCATGCTGCTCGAAGATGAGGAGCTGGAGCAGGAAATCATAGCCCTGATTAAAGATAAGGGCATGACGGCCGACGCGGCTGCGCATGAAGTTATCGAAGGCCAGGCAACCGCCCTGGAAGAACTGGATGATGAGTACCTGAAAGAGCGTGCGGCTGACGTACGTGACATCGGTAAGCGCCTGCTGCGCAACATCCTGGGTCTGGCAATCATCGACCTGAGCTCCATTCAGGACGAAGTTATTCTGGTTGCTGCTGACCTTACCCCATCTGAAACCGCACAGCTGAACCTGAACAAGGTGCTGGGTTTCATCACCGATGCGGGCGGACGTACCTCCCACACCTCAATTATGGCGCGTTCTCTGGAGCTGCCAGCCATTGTGGGTACCGGTAGCGTCACCACTCAGGTGAAAAACAACGACTATCTGATTCTGGATGCCGTAAACAACAAAGTTTACGTCAACCCAACTAACGAAGAGATCGAGCAACTGCGTGCCGTTCAGGAGCAGGTTGCTACCGAAAAAGCCGAACTCGCGAAGCTGAAAGATCTGCCGGCTATCACGCTAGATGGTCACCAGGTTGAAGTTTGCGCTAACATCGGTACCGTCCGTGACGTCGATGGCGCTGAGCGCAACGGTGCGGAAGGTGTGGGTCTGTATCGTACTGAATTCCTGTTCATGGACCGTGACGCGCTGCCTACTGAAGAAGAGCAGTTCGCCGCATACAAAGCCGTTGCTGAAGCCTGTGGCTCTCAGGCGGTCATTGTCCGTACCATGGACATCGGTGGCGACAAAGAGCTGCCGTACATGAACTTCCCGAAAGAAGAGAACCCGTTCCTGGGCTGGCGTGCAGTGCGTATTGCCATGGATCGCAAAGAGATCCTGCGTGACCAGGTTCGCGCCATTCTGCGTGCTTCCGCTTTCGGTAAGCTGCGCATCATGTTCCCGATGATCATCTCCGTTGAAGAAGTGCGTGCACTGAAAAAAGAGATCGAAATCTTTAAACAGGAACTGCGTGACGAAGGTAAGGCTTTTGACGAGTCAATCGAAGTGGGCGTGATGGTGGAAACACCGGCAGCGGCGACAATTGCGCGTCATTTAGCCAAAGAAGTCGACTTCTTTAGTATTGGTACCAATGATTTAACGCAGTACACCCTGGCAGTTGACCGTGGTAATGATATGATTTCACATCTCTACCAGCCAATGTCGCCGTCCGTACTGACGCTTATCAAGCAAGTTATTGATGCTTCTCATGCTGAAGGTAAATGGACAGGCATGTGTGGTGAGCTTGCAGGCGACGAACGTGCTACACTTCTGTTGCTGGGTATGGGTCTGGACGAATTCTCTATGAGCGCCATTTCCATCCCGCGCATTAAGAAGATTATCCGTAACACGAACTTCGAAGATGCGAAGGTATTAGCAGAGCAAGCTCTTGCTCAACCGACAACGGACGAGTTAATGACGCTGGTTAACAAGTTCATTGAAGAAAAAACAATCTGCTAATCCACGAGATGCGGCCCAAATTACTGCTTAGGAGAAGATCATGGGTTTGTTCGATAAACTGAAATCTCTGGTTTCTGATGATAAAAAAGACTCCGGAACTATTGAGATTGTTGCTCCGCTCTCCGGCGAGATCGTCAACATCGAAGACGTGCCGGATGTAGTGTTCGCAGAGAAAATCGTTGGTGATGGCATTGCTATCAAACCGACCGGTAACAAAATGGTTGCACCGGTTGACGGTACTATCGGTAAGATTTTTGAAACCAACCACGCGTTTTCTATCGAATCTGATAGCGGTATTGAACTGTTCGTACACTTCGGTATCGACACCGTCGAACTGAAAGGCGAAGGCTTCAAGCGCATCGCTGAAGAAGGTCAGCGTGTGAAAGTAGGCGACCCGGTCATTGAATTCGATCTGCCATTGCTGGAAGAGAAAGCCAAGTCTACCCTGACGCCGGTTGTGATCTCCAACATGGACGAAATCAAAGAACTGATCAAACTGTCTGGCAGCGTCACCGTGGGCGAAACCCCGGTTATCCGCATCAAGAAGTAATTTGCCACACAGAAAAATGGCGCCTTCGGGCGCCATTTTTGTTTCTACGCTGGGAGAATAAGCTCGTCGTAGCCCTTTTGCAGGGTATAGTCCATCACTTCAGTCACCCTATTACCGGCCAGTGCTATCGCCTCTGCTACCGGCTTGCCTCGTACGATACCGCTTACCAACTCTGAGCAGAACAGATCGCCCGTCCCTTTCAGATCGGCCTGCACGCGCGGATGCGCGCTCACGCTAACGCCCCCGGCCGTCACCAGCACCACGTGAATGTGGTCGGGATCCGCCGCAACGGGTGCGCTGGTGATGGCGACCCACTTCAGCGTCTCGCTGAGCAGACTTTTCGCTGCCGCAATCGCGCTCTCCGGCGTACGACAGGACTGGCCGCTCAGCACTTCCAGTTCGAAAACGTTGGGCGTAATTCCCTGCGCTAACGGCAGCAGATACTGGCGGTAGGCTTCAGGGATCTCGGACTTAACGTACATCCCGCTATCCACATCGCCGATCACCGGATCGACCAGCACCAGCAGTTCGGGATGGCTGGCTTTAATCGCGCTCAGCCATTTGGCCAACAGCGCAATCTGGCTGGCGCTCCCCATATAGCCCGTGGTCACTGCCTTCAGTTCACGCAGGACGTCACGCTCTTCCAGCGCCTGCAGATAGCCGACAAACCACTCGTCAGGAATGACGCCGCCGTAGAAGGTGTCATAGTGTGGCGTATTACTGAAAAGCACCGTAGGAACAGCGGTGACGGTAAGCTGATGGCGGCGAATGTTTGGCACCGCAACGCTATTACCCACGCTGCCATAAACGACCTGAGACTGTACCGCCACGATATCGCTCTGCTGCGCCCGGGTTTTATCCCGAAATAAAATCATCTCCATGAGGCTTAAATCCCCGCACCCTGCGAATAACTCTCTTCACCAAAGACGCCCGTAGAAAGATAACGATCGCCACGATCGCAGATAATCGCCACTACGACCGCGCCCGGATGTTGCGCGGCGACACGCAACGCACCGGCTACTGCGCCACCCGAACTGACGCCACAGAAGATACCTTCGCGCATGGCCAGCTCACGCATTGTATTTTCCGCCTCGCGCTGATGAATATCCAGTACCTGATCCACCAGCTGTGCATTATAAATGCCCGGCATATATGCCTGCGGCCAGCGACGAATGCCCGGGATACTGCTCCCCTCTTCCGGCTGTAAGCCAACTATCGTCACCGCGCTGGGCTGCTCGCGCAGAAAGCGCGACACGCCGGTAATGGTTCCGGTGGTGCCCATACTGGAGACAAAATGGGTGATCCGCCCCCCGGTCTGCTGCCAGATTTCCGGCCCAGTGGTGGTGTAATGCGCATACGGGTTATCCGGATTATTGAATTGATCCAGCAGCTTACCCTCGCCCCGACTGGCCATCTCAAGGGCCAGGTCGCGTGCCCCTTCCATCCCCTGTTCCTTCGTGACCAGAATGAGCTCGGCGCCGTAGGCCCGCATGGCAGCCCGTCGCTCCTGGCTCATGTTGTCGGGCATCAGCAGTTTCATGCGATAGCCTTTCAGGGCGGCGATCATCGCCAACGCAATGCCGGTGTTGCCGCTGGTCGCTTCAATCAGCACGTCGCCGGGCTTAATCTCGCCCCGCAACTCGGCCTGCACAATCATCGACAGCGCAGCTCTGTCTTTCACCGAACCCGCAGGATTGTTGCCTTCCAGTTTGACCCAGACTTCGCTGCCATTGGCTGGCCCCATGCGCTGAAGCCTGACCAGAGGAGTGTTGCCGATGGTTTGCTCTAATGTGTTCACGATTTTTGCTCAATAAAAAGCCCGGCTAGCGCAGCGCCACCGGGCGATAAACATACTGATTAACCTATCAGGCAGATTCGGCCAGAGCAAGATCCCCACGCGTTTCGATACGCGCTTTCCCGTGATAGATACGGGCATGCTGTAGCCCGACAAACAAGCGCTCACCGCGATGTGGCGGGGTTTCATCGCGCATGACTACCGTCAGGGGATCGGTGTACCAGCCCAGCGGTTGTACCACCAGTTGGGTATAGTGTCCTTTCGGGCTGGCCTCCAGTACCTGCACCGGCAGCGGGGAGTCGAGGCTGGTACGGCGACTGACATCCACTTCCCACGGACGCAGGAACAGATCCACCGGCCCCTGGTGCGCGGGGGTATAACCCAGCGGCCAGCGGTGCGCGCCGACGTGAAACTGCCCGCCGCGCACGATGCCATGCAGGCGGTTGACTTCGCCCATAAACTCCAGCACGAAACGGGTCGCCGGTTCACGCCAGAGCTGCTCTGGTTCGTCTACCTGTTCAATGTTCCCCTGGCTCATCACCACCACCCGGTCGGCCACTTCCATCGCCTCTTCCTGATCGTGGGTAACGAACACGCTGGTGAACTGCAGCTCTTCATGCAGTTGACGCAGCCAGCGACGCAGCTCTTTACGCACCTGTGCGTCCAGTGCGCCAAAGGGTTCATCCAGCAGCAGGATTTGCGGTTCAACGGCCAGCGCACGCGCCAGGGCGACACGCTGCTTCTGCCCGCCGGAAAGCTGAGCGGGAAAACGATCCGCCAGATGGGCGAGCTGCACCATCTCCAGCAGTTTGGTTACTTTCGCTTTGATGGCTGCCGCATTGGGACGTTCGCGGCGCGGCAGCACGGTCAGGCCGAAGGCGATGTTATCGAACACCGTCATATGGCGGAACAGCGCATAGTGCTGGAACACAAAACCCACTTTACGGTCGCGGGCATGCAGGCGGCTCACGTCGGTACCGTGGAAGCGGATATGTCCGCTGGTCTGGTGCTCCAGCCCGGCGATGATGCGCAGCAGCGTGGTTTTACCAGAGCCGGACGGCCCCAGCAGCGCGACCATTTGTCCGGAAGGGATATCCAGCGAGATATCGTTCAGCACCTGGGTGCGACCAAATGACTTCTTAATATTGGCAATCTCAATGCTCATGATTTCCCTCCTGATGCTGGCGTTTTTCCTGATTTTCCAAACGCCACTGCACCACACTCTTTAAAAACAGGGTCAAAATCGCCATCAGCGTCAGCAGGGCTGCGGCGGTAAAGGAGCCGACGGTGTTATAGTCCTGCTCCAGCAATTCAATCTGTAACGGCAGTGACAGGGTTTCACCGCGAATCGAGCCGGAGACCACCGACACAGCGCCAAACTCGCCAATGGCGCGGGCGTTGGTCAGTACCACGCCATAGAGCAATGCCCAGCGAATATTCGGCAAGGTGACTCGGCGGAACATTTGCCAGCCGGATGCGCCCAGCAACACCGCGGCTTCATCTTCATGGCTGCCCTGGCTTAACATCACCGGCACCAGCTCACGGACAACAAACGGACAGGTCACAAATATGGTCACCAGCACCATTCCCGGCCAGGAGAACATAATCTGCAGGTTGTGCTCATCCAGCCATTCGCCCAGCGGGCCGTTGGAGCCGTAAAAGAGCAGGTACACCAGGCCCGCCACCACCGGCGAAACGGCAAACGGGATATCCAGTAGGGTCAGCAGCAGCTGGCGGCCCGGGAAGTTAAAGCGCGTGACCAGCCATGCCAGCAGGATGCCAAACACCAGATTTACCGGAACCGTGATCAACGCGATCATCACCGTCAGCCAGATGGCGTGCAGCATGTCCGGGTCGGCGAGGTTTTGCAGCGCGGGCATAATCCCCTTGCTGAAGGCCTGCACAAAGATATAGACCATTGGCACCACGAGGATAAAGACAGACACCACCGCCCCGGTACCAATCAAAAACCATTTACCCCAGTTGATGCGGGGTGCGTCGTAGCGCTTCAATTGTGTAACTTCCGCCATCAGTGACCTACCACACGTCGCCCAAAGCGACTTTGCAGAGTGTTAATTGAGAACAGCAGCAGCAGCGATGCCGCGAGGATCACCGAGGCGATGGCGCTCGCCGCCGGGTAATCGAACTCCTGTAAGCGAACAAAAATCATCAGCGAGGTGACTTCGGTCTTCCAGGCGATGTTGCCGGCAATAAAGATTACCGCGCCAAACTCTCCCAGGCTTCGGGTAAAGGAGAGCGCTACGCCCGCCAGCAGCGCAGGAGAGAGCTCCGGCAGTACGACTTTGCGAAAACTCTGCCAGCGCGTCGCGCCCAGCGTTTCCGCCGCTTCTTCATATTCCGGCCCTAACTCTTCCAGCACCGGCTGTACGGTACGTACCACAAAAGGAATGCTGGTAAACGCCATGGCCACCGCGATGCCGAGCCAGGTATACGTCACTTTGATATCAAACTTTGCCAGCCACTCGCCGTAAAAACCGTTCACCGAGAACAGCGAGGCCAGCGTCAGGCCGGCCACCGCCGTGGGCAGCGCAAAGGGTAAATCCATCAGCGCATCCAGCAGCGTACGACCCGGAAAACGATAGCGGGTTAAGATCCACGCCATCAGCAGACCGAACACGCCGTTAAAAATGGAGGCGACAAACGCAGAGAGCAGCGTCACTTTGTAAGCCGCCACCACCTGCGGGTTAGTGATAACTTCCCAGTACTGGGCCCAGCTCATTTCGGAGAGCTGCATGGCCAGCGCGCTAAGCGGTAATAATAAAATCAGACAGACGAACAGCAGGCTGGTCCCAAGGCTTAAAGTAAAGCCCGGCAGCACGCGTCTGGAGGAGACTGCAAACATTACTTACGCCCCGCCGCCAGCAATTTGTCTAACTCGCCGCCGCTGGTGAAGTGCGTTTTCATCACCTCAGGCCAGGAGCCAAACTTCTCTTCCACACGGAACAGCTGCGTCTGCGGGAATTTGTCTTTCAGTTTGTCCATGACTTCCGGGTTATTCACACGGTAGTAGTAATCGGTAATGATGGATTGCGCCTGTGGGCTGTAGAGCCAGTTCAGATACGCTTTCGCCGCTTTCTCAGTGCCGTTGGCCTCGACGTTTTTATCTACCCACGCCACCGGGAACTCCGCCAGAATATTGGTCTTCGGAATCACGACCTCAAAGCCCTGAGCTTCATACTGCTTACGGATGTTGTTCACTTCCGATTCAAAGCTGATCAACACATCGCCCAGGCCACGTTCGGCAAAGGTTGTGGTCGCGCCACGTCCGCCGGTATCGAACACTTCAACGTTTTTCAGGAACTGGGTCATGAACTGCTCGGTTTTGGCTTTATCGCCACCGTCAGCGTTATCTGCCGCCCCCCAGGCTGCCAGATAGGTGTAGCGCGCGTTACCGGAGGTTTTAGGATTCGGGAAGATCAGTTTCACGTCAGAACGCACCAGATCGTTCCAGTCGTGAATATTTTTCGGGTTGCCCTTACGCACCAGGAAGCCCATGGTGGAGTAGAACGGTGAGCTGTTATTGGGCAGGCGGCTTTGCCAGGCGGCCGGGATCAGCTTGCCCTTGTCATGCAGGATCTGCACGTCCGTCACCTGGTTGTAGGTCACCACATCCGCCTTCAGACCCTGCAGGATCGCCAGCGCTTGCTTGGAAGAGCCCGCATGGGATTGCTTAATGGTCAGCTTGTCTCCGTTGTTCTCTTTCGCCCACTGCTGTTCAAACGGCGGGTTAAGGGCGGCAAACAGCTCGCGGGAGACGTCATAGGAGCTGTTAAGCAGCTCAGTTGCCTGCGCCTGCGCCACCAGCAGCACGGAAGCAGCCAGCGTCAGATATCCTTTTTTCAGTAACGTAACGGCCATTGAGCACCCTTATAAATGTGATGACTATCTTATGGTCATAATATTTATAACGAGTACGAAAGGAGTAACGGTTTTATATACCGTTTGGTGATTTACAAGCAGAAAAGAGAATAAGGGTGCGGCCTGAAGCCCGCACCCCAGCCCTCTCCCGCGGGAGAGGGAGGAAGGCTTTTATAACACCAGCAGACGCTCGACGGACGGGGCGAAATAGTAACCACCGGTCACCGGTTTGGTGAAGCGCAGCATCGCGTCGCGTTTACCGTCGGTATCACCAAACATACTCAGCAGCTGCTGCTCAATGTTATAGAGACGCGCGCAGTAGGCACAGAAGTAAAGGCCATGCGTGCCGCTCGCCGTGCCATAGGGCAGGCTCTGGCGCACAATCTTCAGCCCTTTGCCGTCTTCTTTCAGATCGACGCGGGTCAGGTGAGAGGTCACCGGGCGATCGTCGCCGTCGATCTCTTCATTGGCCTGTTTGGTACGGCCAATCATCATCTCCTGGTCATGCACGCTCATGCGGTTAAGCTGCTTCAGGTTATGCTCCCAGCGCTGAACGAATACATAACTGCCGCCCGCGTCCACGCCCTCTTTAATGACCGCCACGTCGCGGCGCGTCTCTTCCCCGGCTGGGTTTTCGGTACCGTCGACAAAGCCGCTCAGATCGCGCTCTTCAACCCAGCGGAAACCATGGACCTCGTCCTGCACCTCAATGCTATCGCCAAAGGCTTCCAGCGCCGCCTGGGCAACAGAAAAATTCACGTCATGGCGCAGGGAAAGAATATGAATTAACACATCATACTGCGTAGCCGGTGCCAGACCTTTCCCGTAAGGGATAAAGTCTTTCAGCTCTTCTGCCCCATCACCGCCGCTCAGCTGACGCCAGACGTTGTTCCCGAAAGCAACGACCGCGCCCAGATGTGCCTCGGGAAATGCGGCCTGGAAAGTGGCCAGTTTATCGATAAAAATTTTGCTGGCCGCACGCAGGGCATCGACATCCCCTTTAATATTGGCTTCCATCCAAATCGCCGCGCGGCAATGTTCTGGCAAAATGCCACTCTGAACCTGAGACATCGCTCCTCCTGAAAAAAAAGATGCCACGTCAGCGTGGCATTGTTGGCGGCGATTATACCCGCTTTTTCAGCAAGGCAGATTGTCCAGACGCAATTTACTGCTGCCAGATAATTTTGCTGACTTTCCAGTTCTTCAGGGTATCGTCAGAAGGCATTAACCCTTCCGGGCCGCTCCAGCTGCCGCTAAACAGATAACGGATGTGCTGGCTCTCTTTCGCTTTACACTCAACCCCAACGCCTTCCTCTACCACGGCGCTGGTACAGTTTCCGAATGCTTTCTGATACAGGTCACTGAACGGCGTGCCGATTTTGACTCCACTGTCGGTTTCAATCTCGCTATCCAGGACTTCAACGCGTTTTACCGCACTATTATCACCGCTGATAACCAGCGCCAGCTTGTCATCTTTCAGCGCTTCGTAATAACGCACGATATTGCCATTTTCGGTTTTCATCCCGCTACGCAGGCGATAATCGCTGCTTAGCGCTGAGGCGATCGCCTCCTGCTCCATCGGCGTGGCGGAGGTGATATTGCCTACCCCCTCCTCGGTAACCTCGGTGGAGGCGCCAAACCAGTTCCAGGGATAAGCCGCAGACCAGTTAACCGACGAGAGAGTGGAACAGCCCGTCAACACAACGGGGAGCGCGCAGATCAATAAACGCAGCGATTTCATGAGAGGGTCCTTTCTGGTTAATTCAACGCTTGTTGGAGTGCATCATCGGCAAAAAGTGCCGTTTAATCTTTCTCAGGTATGAAACAGGCGCGCAGTCGGGGATTGGTGACCAGCCATAACAGCGCCACGATGTCCGCAATCACCAGCGTAATCCCAATGCCGCTTAACGGTTCGCCCTGCAGCCAGAGCCAGGGCTGCCAGGCCAACAGGATGAGCTGCGCCGCAATCAGCAGACTACGAAGCGCGGACCACAGGCGGGGCCAGAGATGGCGTCGTCCGCTCAGCAAAAACGCCAGCACCGCAGGCACGCCCGGTAATAGCCCAAGCCAGAAGTTATCGTGATCGGGATAAAAGAGATTTAGCAGGGTGTTGCCCTGATCGCGTGAGGCCCCTGCCAGCACAAAGAGCACCCAGGTGCGTGCCTGAAGTAGCAATACGCACCAGAACAAGAGCGGCAAGCGCATGCGTCCCTGGCTGTCGTAGTCGCCGGGGTGAAACTCAATACTCTTCATCTTCTATCAGGCGCTTGCCAAGGGTCAGCACATCGGCGTGTTCATAAGCCAGCCGTTCGTACATCCCCAGCACCACATCGTTGTCTTCGCGAACCATGATCTGAATTTTGGGACAGCCGCGGGCAATCAATTTCTTCTCGAGACGGTTGAGCAACGCATTGGCAATACCGCGTCCACGGAACTCCGGATGCACACCAAGATAGTAGGCCGAGCCGCGATGGCCATCGTAACCGCCCATCACCGAGCCAACCACTTCACCGTTCACTTCCGCCACCAGGAACAGACTGACGTCATGATTGAGCTTACGTTCAATATCCATTTCAGGATCATTCCAGGGGCGTAGAAGATCGCAACGCTCCCACAGGGTGATGACCTCTTCGAAATCTGCCTGGCGAAAAACGCGTATCTCCATGGTATTAGCCGCCTTTTTAGGTTCAAAAACAGTGATTATCGCCCGAACGCCGCGTTTAGCCAATATTCGGGGAAAATCTCACCAAAATTTGGCATAATGTCACTCTGTCACGTATTGAAATGAAAAGTAAAACAATTATTAGCAAGGACTGTCGTAACGCGAAAGACGATACGATATAACACCAGGACCCCCATTTTTTACAATTCAGGCCGCATGAGCACATTCAAACCATTAAAAACACTCACATCGCGTCGTCAGGTTCTCAAAGCGGGGCTGGCAGCCTTAACTTTATCCGGCATTGCAAAAGCCCAGGCCAAAGAAGAGAGCACGCTTAAAACCAGTAATGGACACAGTAAACCTAAAGCTAAAAAACCGGGCGCTAAGCGCGTGGTCATGCTCGATCCGGGCCACGGCGGCATCGACACCGGTGCCATTGGCCATAACGGCTCTAAAGAGAAACATGTCGTGCTGGCGATTGCAAAAAAAGTGCGGACAATTTTACGCAGCAACGGCATTGACGCACGGCTGACCCGCACCGGTGATACCTTTATTCCCCTGTACGATCGGGTGGAAATTGCCCACAAGCACGGCGCGGATCTGTTTATGTCTATCCACGCGGACGGCTTTACTAATCCGAGCGCGGCCGGTGCCTCGGTGTTCGCCCTTTCGAACCGCGGCGCCAGTAGCGCCATGGCGAAATATCTTTCGGATCGCGAAAACCGCGCCGATGAAGTGGCCGGGAAAAAAGCCACCGATAAAGATCATCTTCTCCAGCAGGTGCTGTTTGACCTGGTGCAAACCGACACCATCAAAAACAGCCTGACCCTCGGGTCGCATATTCTGAAGAAGATTCGCCCCGTGCACCGTCTGCACAGTAAAGGGACCGAGCAGGCTGCCTTTGTGGTGCTGAAATCGCCCTCCATCCCCTCTGTGCTGGTGGAAACCTCCTTTATTACTAACCCGGAAGAGGAGCGGTTACTCGGCACTACCGCTTTCCGCCAGAAGATCGCTAACGCTATCGCCTCCGGGATAATCAGTTACTTTAACTGGTTCGATAATCAAAAAGCCCACGTGAAGAGACGCTGATGAAACCAAATGCGCAACGGGTTAAAACCTTCTTGCTACAGTTGCAGGACCAGATTTGCCAGAAATTGACCGCCGTTGACGGCGGAGCGTTTCAGGAAGATGAGTGGCAGCGCGAAGGCGGCGGCGGCGGACGCAGTCGGGTGCTGCGTAACGGCGGTATCTTTGAGCAAGCCGGCGTGAATTTCTCGCACGTCCATGGCGATACAATGCCTGCCTCAGCCACCGCTCACCGTCCGGAGCTGGCAGGCCGCAGTTTCGAAGCGATGGGGGTTTCGCTGGTGGTCCATCCCCACAGCCCTTTTGTACCGACCAGCCATGCTAACGTGCGCTTTTTTATTGCCGAAAAACCCGGCGCCGAGCCGGTATGGTGGTTTGGCGGTGGCTTCGATTTAACGCCTTTTTACGGCTTTGAAGAGGATGCCGTCCACTGGCACCGTACGGCCCGCGATCTTTGCCAGCCCTTCGGTGACGAGGTGTATCCCAAATACAAAAAGTGGTGTGACGACTATTTCTATCTGAAGCACCGAGACGAGCAGCGGGGTATCGGCGGGCTCTTTTTTGACGATCTCAACACGCCGGATTTTGATACCGCTTTCGCCTTTATGCAGGCGGTGGGTAACGGCTATACCGACGCGTATCTTCCCATTGTGGAACGGCGTAAGGATACCGATTACGGCGTTCGGGAGCGTGAGTTCCAGCTTTATCGCCGGGGGCGTTACGTAGAGTTTAATCTGGTGTGGGATCGCGGCACGCTGTTTGGTTTGCAGACCGGCGGGCGTACGGAGTCGATTCTGATGTCGATGCCGCCGCTGGTGCGCTGGGAGTACAATTTCGAGCCAAAAGAGGGCAGCCCGGAGGCTGCCCTGAAGGATTTTATTCGGGTTCGGGACTGGGTGTAGCCCTTATCCCCTCACCCCGGTCCTCTCCCTGAGGGAGAGGGAGAAAACGGGGGGTTCCCGTCTGTCCCCTCTCCCCGTGGGAAAGGGAGAAAACGGGGTTCCCGTCAGTTCCCTCTCCCCGTGGGAGAGAGAAAAAACGGGCGTTCCCGTCTGTCCCCTCTCCCCGTGGGAGAGGGTTAGGGTGAGGGGGAGAAATAAAAACTACAGCGGCTGCGTCTGCGCCTCTACTACCGCCAGCGCCACCATGTTCACAATACGACGCACAGAGGCGATCGGCGTCAGCACATGTACCGGCTTCGCCACCCCCATCAGCACGGGACCAACCGTCACCCCTTCAGAGCTGGAGACACGCAGCAGGTTGTAGCTGATACGCGCCGCTTCGACGTTCGGCATAATCAGCACGTTCGCCGAGCCTTTCAGCGGGCTATCCGGCATACGCTCATTGCGGATACTCTCCACCAGCGCGGCATCACCGTGCATTTCACCATCAATCATCAGCTCAGGCGCACGCGCGCGCACCCGTTCCAGCGTCTCGCGCATCTTGCTCGCCGCCGGAGATTTTGATGATCCGAAGTTTGAGTGCGACAACAAGGCTACCTTTGGTTCGATCCCGAAACGACGCACGGTTTCTGCCGCCATCACGGTGATTTCAGCCAGCTGCTCCGGCGTAGGATCGTCATTTACATAGGTATCAGCGATAAAGGTGTTACCGCTTGGCAACAGCAGCGCATTCATCGCCCCCGCCGTATGGACACCCTCACGATAGCCGAAGATCTCCTGCACCACGGTAAAGTGCTCGTGGTAATCCCCTACCGTGCCGCAGATCAGGGCGTCGGCTTCACCGCGGTGGACCATGATCGCGCCGATCACCGTGGTATTGCTGATGACCGCTTTCTGCGCCTGCTCCTGTGTGATCCCGCGACGTTTCATGATCGCGTAATATTCGTTCCAGTACTCTTTAAAGCGCGGATCGGATTCGTTGTTCACGATCTCAAAATCCACGCCCGGTTTAATCTGCAGCCCCAGCTTCTGGATACGCATCTCAATCACGCTCGGGCGGCCAATCAGAATCGGCTTCGCCAGACCTAAGGTGATCAACTCCTGCGTGGCATGCAGCACGCGCGCCTCCTCACCCTCTGCCAGCACCACGCGCTTCGCGTCTGCGCGTGCCTGGGAGAAGATAGGCTTCATAAACAGATTCGTTTTGTAGACGAACTCGGTCAGTTTATCGACGTAGGCATCAAAGTCCTGAATCGGACGCATGGCTACACCGGAGTCCATCGCTGCCTTCGCCACTGCCGGAGCGATCTTCACAATCAGGCGCGGGTCGAACGGTTTCGGAATAATGTAATCCGGACCAAAGCTGAGATCCTGATCGCCGTAGGCCGAAGCTACCACTTCGCTCTGTTCGGCGTGAGCCAGTTCGGCGATGGCGTGAACGGCGGCCAGCTTCATCTCTTCGTTGATTGCCGTCGCACCCACGTCCAGTGCGCCGCGGAAGATGAACGGGAAGCAGAGCACGTTGTTCACCTGGTTTGGGTAATCAGAACGGCCGGTACAGATAATGGCGTCTTCACGCACCGCTTTCGCCAGCGGCGGCAGAATTTCCGGCTCCGGGTTGGCCAGCGCCAGAATCATCGGCGCACGAGCCATCTTCTTCACCATCTCCTGGGTCAGCACTTTCGGGCCGGAGCAGCCGAGGAAGATATCCGCGCCGTCAATCACATCATCCAGCGTGCGCTTGCCGTCATCCACGACCGCATAGGCGGCTTTGGTTTCAGCCATATTGGGTTCGCGATCTTTGTAGATAACCCCTTTTGAGTCGCAGACCACAATATTGTGCTTCTGCATACCCAGCGCCACCAGCAGGTTCATACAGGCGATGGCTGCCGCACCGGCACCGGATACCACCATACGCACGTCAGAGATGTTTTTCTCTACCACCCGCAGGCCGTTCAGAATGGCGGCTGTACTGATAATAGCGGTGCCATGCTGGTCGTCATGGAACACCGGAATATTCATCCGTTCGCGCAGTTTTTGTTCAATATAGAAACACTCTGGCGCTTTGATATCTTCGAGGTTAATACCGCCGAAGGTTGGCTCCAGCGCGGCCACCACGTTGATAAACTTATCGGGATCGAGCTCATCGACTTCGATATCAAACACGTCGATACCGGCGAACTTCTTGAACAGAACACCCTTCCCTTCCATCACCGGCTTACCCGCCAGCGCACCGATATTGCCCAGGCCCAGCACCGCGGTACCGTTAGAAATCACCGCCACCAGGTTGCCGCGCGCGGTGTATTTGTAGGCAGCGAGCGGATCTTTCTCAATTTCCAGGCAAGGGGCGGCAACGCCCGGCGAGTAGGCTAGCGCCAGGTCACGTTGCGTGGCGAGAGGTTTGGTGGGGGAAACCTGGATTTTACCGGGAACCGGGAATTCATGAAAATCGAGGGCACTCTGTTTCAACTGATCGTCCATCTTATCCTTCCTTTAACGTATCGTTCAAAATGGGTGCTGTTTTTCTGTCCTGAGGCACACCCTGGCGTGCCGCATAGTATCGCCGCTGGCTGCGGTTCAAACTTTGAAGGCTGCCAAACTCTGACCAACAAACAACAAAATTTGTTATCAATTTATAACAAGCCTGTTACCCACCCGCCAAAGCAAGACCCTTCTCGTCTGCTATGCTTTTTTGTTAAGCACGTCGCGAATTTTCCAGAAGTGTGATCCAACGCACTCGACTAACTCTTTTGATTTCAAGGAGTCATACTTTATGAACCAACTAGACGGCATCAAACAATTTACCACCGTCGTTGCCGACAGCGGTGATATTGAATCTATCCGTAGCTACCAGCCGGAAGATGCGACCACCAACCCTTCGCTGCTGTTAAAGGCGGCGGGACTGACCCATTTCAGCCATCTCATTGACGACGCCATCGCCTATGGTAAGCAGCGCGGTAAAACGCAAGAGCAACAGGTGGCAGAGGCCAGCGACAAACTGGCGGTAAATATTGGTGCGGAAATTCTGAAAAGTATTCCCGGCCGTGTTTCAACCGAGGTTGACGCCCGCCTCTCCTTCGATAAAGAGAAGAGCATTAACAAGGCCCGTCGTCTGGTTGAGCTTTATCAGGACCAGGGCATCGATAAGTCGCGCATTTTGATCAAGCTGGCCTCGACCTGGGAGGGGATCCGGGCGGCGGAACAGCTGGAGAAAGAGGGAATCAACTGTAACCTGACGCTACTGTTCTCATTTGCTCAGGCCCGTGCCTGCGCCGAGGCTGGCGTCTATCTTGTCTCCCCGTTTGTTGGCCGCATCTATGACTGGTATCAGGCAAAAGAGCCGATGGACCCCTACGTGGTCGAGCAAGACCCCGGCGTGAAATCCGTACGTAATATCTACGATTATTACAAGCAGCACCGCTACGAAACCATCGTGATGGGTGCCAGCTTCCGCCGCACTGAACAGATCCTCGCCCTGGCCGGCTGCGACCGCCTGACCATCTCCCCGGATCTGCTGAAAAAGCTGCAGGACAAAGACGAGACCGTCATGCGTAAGCTGATCCCTACCTCAACCGTGCTGCCGAAGCCGAAAGCGATGACCGAAGCCGAATTCCGCTGGGAGCATAACCAGGATGCAATGGCCGTCGAAAAACTGGCAGACGGCATTCGTCAGTTTGCCGTTGACCAGCGCAAGCTTGAAGATCTGCTCGCCGCCAAACTTTAAATCAGCCATGGAGTGAACTATGTCCCGTAAAGAGTTAGCCAACGCCATACGCGCCCTAAGCATGGATGCCGTGCAAAAAGCCAATTCCGGCCATCCGGGGGCACCGATGGGCATGGCCGATATCGCCGAAGTGCTGTGGAACGACTTTCTGAAGCACAATCCTAACGACCCGGCATGGTACGACCGCGATCGCTTTATTTTGTCTAACGGCCACGCCTCCATGCTGCTCTATAGCCTGCTGCACCTCTCTGGCTACGACCTGCCGCTGGAAGAGTTGAAAAACTTCCGTCAGCTGCACTCCAAAACGCCAGGCCACCCGGAGCTGGGCTACACGCCGGGCGTTGAAACCACCACCGGGCCGCTGGGCCAGGGGCTGGCCAATGCCGTGGGGTTGGCCATCGCTGAACGCACCCTGGCGGCGCAATTTAATCAGCCGGGCCATGACATTGTCGATCACTTTACCTACGTCTTTATGGGCGACGGCTGTCTGATGGAGGGGATCTCGCACGAAGTCTGCTCCCTGGCCGGTACCCTGGGGCTTGGTAAACTGATCGGTTTTTACGATCACAACGGCATCTCCATTGATGGCGAAACCGAAGGCTGGTTCACCGACGATACGGCCAAACGCTTCGAGGCGTACCACTGGCACGTGGTTCACGAAATTGACGGCCACGATCCTGAGGCGGTGAAAAAAGCGATTCAGGAAGCGCAGAGCGTGAAGGACAAACCGTCCCTGATTATCTGCCGGACCACCATCGGCTTCGGTTCGCCGAACAAAGCGGGCAAGGAAGAGTCGCACGGCGCGGCGCTGGGTGAAGAAGAGGTGGCGCTGACCCGCCAGAAACTGGGCTGGAAATATCCCGCCTTTGAGATCCCGAAAGAGATCTATAGCGCCTGGGATGCCCGCGACAAGGGGAGTAAAATCCAGGCCTCGTGGAATGAGAAATTTGCCGCGTATCAAAACGCGCATCCAGAGCTCGCCGCCGAGTTTACCCGCCGGATGAGCGGCGGTATGCCAGAAGCCTGGGAAGAGAAGACTCAGGCACTGATTGAGGAGCTGCAAGCTAATCCGGCGAAAATCGCTACTCGTAAGGCGTCGCAAAACACCCTTAACGCACTGGGGCCGATTCTGCCCGAGCTGCTTGGCGGTTCCGCAGACCTGGCGCCCAGCAACCTCACCATCTGGTCGGGGTCGACATCGATTAAAGAGGACCAGGCCGGTAACTACATCCACTACGGTGTACGTGAGTTCGGCATGACCGCCATCGCCAACGGTATAGCCCATCACGGCGGCTTTGTGCCTTATACCGCGACCTTCCTGATGTTTGTGGAGTACGCGCGTAATGCCGCGCGCATGGCGGCGCTGATGAAAGCGCGACAGATCATGGTGTATACCCACGACTCCATCGGTCTGGGGGAAGATGGGCCGACCCACCAGGCGGTGGAACAGCTGGCGAGCCTGCGCCTGACGCCAAATTTTAGCACCTGGCGTCCTTGCGATCAGGTCGAGGCCGCGGTGGGCTGGAAGCTGGCCATAGAGCGCCATAACGGCCCGACGGCGCTGATCCTGTCGCGTCAGAATCTGGCGCAGATTGAACGTACGCCGGAGCAGGTCAAAAACATCGCCCGCGGTGGCTACATCCTGAAAGACAGTGGCGGCAAGCCGGACGTGATCCTGATTGCCACCGGCTCGGAAGTGGAGATCACCGTGATGGCGGCAGAAAAACTTACCGCTGAAGGTCATGCGGTACGTGTAGTTTCTCTGCCTTCGACGGACATTTTTGATGCCCAGGATGAGGAATACCGTGAGTCGGTGCTGCCTTCAGATGTGAGCGCCCGCGTGGCGGTTGAGGCCGGAATTGCCGACTACTGGTATAAATATGTCGGCCTGAAGGGGGCGATTGTCGGCATGCGGGGATACGGCGAATCGGCCCCGGCCGATAAGCTCTTCCCGTACTTCGGCTTTACGGTCGAAAACGTGGTGGAAAAAGCGCAGAACCTGCTTTAACGGGTGATCCACAAGGTGGGCCAGGCATCTGGCCCATGCCAGTTATCGCAGCTCGGCTCTTCAGCATACCGCACCAGACGAAAGCGCTGGCCATTAAAACGCCAGCGCGTCTGGATGCCACAATCGGCAATGCCCCGCCCTAACGCCAGAGTGGTTAGCTCGCGGTTTTTTTCATCGAATCCTGCATTCATCAGCTCCATATCACTGCTCTCGCTTGCGGCAACAAACGGCAGACGCAGGCGAACAGCCCGTGCGGCAAAGGGTTTTTTACGCGAAACCAGCCACGCCAGATCCACGGTATTGTAGGCCCCCGCTTCACAGCTAATCATCATCAACGCTTTATCATCGGTCAGGGCCGTTACCCGTACCTCCCGGCGCGCCGGATCGAGCGAGCACTGGCTGTTATTCATTCGCCAGGTACCGTAATCAATTAAATCGCTGCGCTCCTGGCGCGTCAGGGGCGTAGGCGTTGGATTAATTACCGCTACCTCTTTTAGCGCCGGTGCGGGTGGCACGCTGAGCGGCGGATCGTCGCCCTTTTTAATCCAGGCGGTTTCACTGCCCACACGCTTTTGCTGGCTGTCGATAAACAACAGCGTGGCCTTCAGGCCATCGAGGGAGATCTCTTGCTTGCCCCGGTTCAGGGCGATCATATGCTTTTCCTGAATGGTGGCCAGGAACGCATTAATAGTGGCGGTATCGTCAGTTGATAAACGCCAGGGGGAGAGTTGCCAGTGCCGGGTATCGAGCGCTAACGGTTCGCCATCGAGAAGTAAACGGGGGGCGATCGCCGGTTCGCCGGCAGAAGGGGTCGCCAGCCCGCCGAGTTCAATGCGCAGGACCGCATCGGTTTTGGCACCGGCGCTACGGCTCAGGGTCATCACCAGCCCTTTATGCTCGTTAATATTGCGCGCAATGCAAAAATTCTGATTATTGCAGGTCACCTGCCAGTCAGAAAAAGCTCGCTGCGCGGGGGCCGCCTGCACATAAAGTGCCGGCAGCATAGTCAGCATAAAGATAAATAAATAGCTGTGACGCATGTATGGCACGATCCCGGAAGCATGGCTCAAAAAACTGGCCGTATCTTCCTGCGCAAACCGGGATGGCTCAATCGGATTTATCGGATAGATTTATTTAAAATACATCTTATTAACATTAATAAGATCAAGTTATTAAGCCGGACGTCTGAAGATATTGCAGTAATATCACCGTCTTGCCATCCCGGATTTCGCCGGTTTTAACCTTCTCCAGCGCCTCCGTGAAAGGCATCTCCAGTACCTCGATCTCTTCATCTTCAATGCCGCCGCCCGCATTGGCGCGGTGAGCGTCGCTGTATTCCGCAACAAAAAAGTGAATGAGTTCGGTGACACCACCCGGGGACATATACAGCTCAAAGACTTTACGCACTTCGCTGACGGCGAAGCCGGTCTCTTCAATTGCCTCTTTACGGACGCAGACGTCGGGTGCATCGTCATCCAGCAGACCGGCACAGGTTTCAATCAGCATACCGTCGGGATTGCCATTAACCCAGGTCGCTACCCGGAACTGACGGATCAGCACCACGGTTTTTTTATCCCGGTTATAGAGCATCACCGTTGCGCCATTACCACGATCGTAGACTTCACGCTTATGGCGCACGACTTCGCCGTTTTCACGCGTTAGATCGTAAGTCATATTGCGAAGCAGAAAGTAATTGTCGGAGAGGATTTTATCTTTGATGAGGTCAATTTTCAGGGTCATGCGGACTCCACAGCGCAAAATATCCTCGTCATACTACGCCGTGAAGTCCGCTTTGTCGTGGCCGGGTTAATGGATAAGATTCTGATTTACGCCCAGCCAGTCGGCGATGCCCTGCGCCGCATGCCGCCCTTCGGCCATGGCGGTCACCACCAGGTCAGCACCGCGAACCGCATCACCACCAGCGAAAATTTGCGGGTTACTGGTCTGATAACGGTAACGGCTATCCACGCCGGCGACAATCCGTCCCCACTCATCCACGGCCACCCCCTGCGCCTGCAGCCACGCCGCGGCATGCGGAGTAAAGCCAAAGGCCATGATTACCGCATCGGCAGGGATCACGAATTCACTGCCGGCAATCGGCACCGGACGCCGCCGCCCCTCGCCATCCGGCTCGCCGAGCTGAGTGCGCAGTAGACGAACTCCGTTGACCCGTCCGCTGTCATCCAGCGCCAGCGCCACCGGCTGGACGTTGAATTCAAAGGCGGCCCCCTCCTCTTTGGCATTTTTCACCTCTTTACGGGAACCGGGCATGTTGGCTTCGTCGCGACGGTAGGCGCAGGTGACGTTTGCCGCCCCCTGACGCAGAGCGGTACGCACACAGTCCATCGCCGTATCGCCGCCCCCCAGTACCACCACGTTGAGCCCGGCGGTATCGATAAAGGGATCGGCCACCGAGGCGGGCATCCCCATAAGCTGACGGGTATTGCCCACCAGATACGGCAGCGCATCGTAAACACCCGGCGCCTCTTCGTTAGGGATGCCGGCTTTCATCGACCGCCAGGTGCCGACTCCTATAAAGAGCGCATCATAATCCCGCTGAAGTTCAGCCATCGACACATCCTTACCCACCTCGCAATTGAGTACAAAACGGATCCCCATCGCGGTAAAGATGTCGCGACGGCGGGCCAGCAGCGACTTATCCAGTTTGAACGCCGGAATGCCAAAGGTCAGCAAACCACCAATCTCCGGGTGACGATCGTAGACGGTCACGCTAAGGCCACGGCGCACCAGCGCGTCTGCGCAGGCTAACCCCGCAGGCCCGGCACCGATAATGGCCACACGTTTATCGACCGGCACCACCTGGCTGAGATCGGGCCGCCAGCCTTTCGCCAGCGCCTGGTCAGAAATATAACGTTCAAGGTTGCCGATGGTGACCGCGCCGGACGCCTCGCGCACCGTGCAGGCCCCTTCGCAAAGTTTGTCCTGCGGACAGACTCGCCCGGTGATCTCCGGCAGGCAGTTGGTCTGGTGTGATAACTCGACCGCCGCCTCGATATCACCGGTTTTTACCCGCTCAATCCACTGCGGGATGTGGTTGTGCAGCGGACAGGTCCATTCACAAATCGTGTGCTCGCCGCAGGTAAGACAGCGCGATGCCTCCCGCTGCGCCTGGTCTGTTCGAAATGGCAGATAAATTTCTGCAAAGTTGCCCACGCGCGCCTCAGGGCTGAGCTTATCCGGCTCGCCACGCGGGCTAAGCGCCTGCAGCTGCGCCCGCTTTCCGCCGGCTTTCACCGCCGCCGGGGCAATCCCTTTCCATGGCTGCGCCTCATGACTCGCCGTACGCAGTCTGCGCGCGCGGGAGAGTTGATTCAGTGCGTCAGGGGTGGCAAGCGTCAGGACATCGGCCGGGCAGTTTTCCACGCAGGCTGGCCCCTGCGGTCGTCCGGCACAGAGATCGCACTTCTGCGCGGTGGCTTCACCCTGGGCGGTAACCACGATGTCCATCGTGCCAAAGGGGCAAGCCACGACGCAGGCTTTGCAGCCAATACAGCGCTGTTGATTCACCTGCACGCTGTCGTTTTCGCGGGCGATGGCCCCGTTCGGACAGCTCTGGATGCAGGGGGCATTTTCGCAGTGATGGCAGGTGACGGTGTTGAAGCGGCTCCCCTCTTTCACCACGGTGATTCGTGGCGTGAATTCCCGCTGACTCAGCGCATGTTGTTCATTATGATGTGCCATCACGCAGGCGACTTCGCAGGCGTGACATCCGATACATTGCTGGCTGTTGGCCATAATAAAATGATTCATAGCGACACCTGCCCTGGTTATTAACCTTATTTTTTAAAGGGGTTAAGTATTTACGCACCGGGGCGGGTTCAGGCAATGTTCATATGCCCAGAAACGCGAACTTTCTGCCCTGAACCTGAGTGAGATCAAATATATTTTGCGTAAAGGGAATAGCGTTTCCTTCGGCTGGCGCAGTCGCGCCGGACCTTTGTTCAGACATCATTCAGGAAGCCATGTGTGATAGTAAAACGACCCGTCTCGCGAAGCCTTGCCCGGGCATTCATCTCCATTATTGTGTTATCGGTCCTGTCCAGCGCCGTGGCGTTATTGACCCTTGCCAGCAGCCAACGCGATGCAGAAGCCATTAACATTGCCGGCTCCCTGCGTATGCAGAGCTATCGTCTTGGCTACGAGCTGCAGCGTGGTGGGAGCGATCTGCATGAGCACTTGCTTACCTGGCAAAACACGCTGAATGCGCCAGCGTTAACATCGCTGGATAAGTGGTATGTGCCGGCGGAGGTAAAGCAACGCTATCATCAGTTGCAGGCGGCATGGCAGGTGATGAATGAGCAGTTATTGCAGGGCAACGAGGCGTGGTACCAGGCGCATATCGAAGAGTATATCGGGCGAATGGATGCCTTCGTGCTTTCACTGCAACATTATGCCGAACACAAGATGCAACTGGTGGTGATCATTTCGCTGGCGGGCGGCGGCGGGATCCTGCTGTTGGTCTTTATGACGCTGCGTCGCATTCGCCGCCAGGTCGTCGCCCCGCTCAACCATCTGGTAAGCTCCAGCCTGCAGATTGAACAAGGCCGCTTTGATACCCCCGCTCCGGACAGCGATCTGCCCAACGAGCTGGGCCTGCTGTCGCGTACCTTTAACCATATGGCCGAGGAGTTGCACACTCTGTACCGCTCCCTGGAAAGCTCCGTAGAAGAGAAAACCCATCATTTGCACGAGGCCCACCAGCAACTGGAGATGCTTTTCACCTGTTCACAGGCTCTGAATGCCAGCCAGACAGACAGCCACTGCTTTCGCCACATTTTGCAAATTGTGAAGGCGCATACCGGCATGCGCTATCTGGCGCTAAGCACCAGCGACGGCTGGCAGATGAGCGAGGGCTACAAAAGCGATCGTTTACCCATGCAGCAATTGCCGGTGGTGATGCAGGAGACGCGATTTGGTGAACTCTGTTGGCAGAACGAGCACGGCACGGTGTCAGGGCCGCTGATGAAAAGCGTGGCCACGATGCTGGGGCGCGGCATCTATGTGAACCAGTCGCAGAAGCACTTCCAGCAACTGCTGTTGATGGAGGAGCGTGCCACCATTGCCCGGGAGTTGCACGACTCGCTGGCCCAGGTACTCTCTTATTTACGCATTCAGCTAACGTTGTTAAAACACGCCGTACCGGAGGAGAACCAGCCGGCACAGACCATTATTAGCGACTTCTCGCGAGCGCTGAACGATGCCTGGCTTCAGTTACGCGAACTGCTGACCACCTTCCGCCTGACGCTTAATCATGCCAACCTCCCCGCGGCGCTCCAGGAGTCGCTGGATGGCTTACAAAGCCAGACCCGCGCGAAACTCTCTTTAGATTGTCGTCTCTCCTCCCTCGCCCTCGATGCGCAAAAGCAGGTGCACCTGCTGCAGATTGTGCGCGAAGCGGTGCTGAACGCCATTAAGCATGCGCAGGCCAGTGAGATTGCCGTCGCCTGCGTGACCACCGCCAGCGGCGAGCACATCGTTTCTATTCGCGATAACGGGATTGGGATTGGCGATGCCAGCGAACCCCCTGGCCATTACGGGCTCAATATCATGCGCGAACGCGCCCTGCGACTGGGCGGTAGCCTGCACTTCTCGCGTCCAACTGAGGGGGGAACGCAGGTGGAGGTGCGTTTTCCGCAGTGAGCCGTGCAAAGGGTAAATAAGCGTAAATAACCCTCGCATCTCATTAGAACGCCACGCGCGTGCGTAATACTCAGCCGCACAGGAGGCGCGATTGCGCTGTAAACGCGCATGATAATTTACACTATCTCCTTATTTTCTCCACGTTTGACATCCGCCTTGCCGCTAGAGTGATGCGGGCAATGTACAATAACAATTCGACGCTAAATGAGGTCCTGGTTCAATGGCGAATTTTTTCATCGATCGCCCCATTTTTGCCTGGGTACTGGCAATCTTATTATGCCTGACCGGCACCCTGGCCATTTTTTCACTTCCTGTTGAGCAATATCCCGACCTGGCACCGCCGAATGTGCGTATTACTGCCAACTATCCGGGGGCGTCGGCACAGACGCTGGAAAATACGGTCACCCAGGTTATCGAGCAGAATATGACCGGCCTCGATAACCTGATGTATATGTCTTCCCAGAGCAGCGCTACCGGTATGGCAACGGTCACGCTAAGCTTTTCCGCCGGCAGCGATCCCGACGAAGCGGTGCAACAGGTGCAAAACCAGCTGCAGTCAGCCCTGCGTAAACTGCCCCAGGCGGTGCAGAATCAGGGGGTGACGGTGCGTAAAACCGGGGATACCAATATCCTGACCATCGCCTTCGTCTCTACCGATAACTCAATGGATAAGCAGGACATCGCCGACTACGTCGCCAGTAATATTCAGGATCCGCTGAGCCGTATTAACGGCGTGGGGGATATCGACGCCTACGGCTCACCATACTCCATGCGCATCTGGCTTGACCCGGCGAAACTGAACAGCGTTCAGATGACGGCGAAAGATGTGACCGACGCTATCGAGTCGCAAAACGCCCAGATTGCCGTTGGCCAGTTGGGCGGAACGCCCGCCATCGACAAGCAGGCGCTGAACGCCACCATCAATTCGCAATCATTACTGCAGACACCGCAGCAGTTCCGGGACATCACGCTGCGCGTGAATCAGGACGGCTCCGAGGTGCGCCTCGGCGACGTGGCGACGATTGAGATGGGTGCCGAGAAATATGACTACCTCAGCCGGTTCAACGGCAATGCAGCCTCCGGGCTGGGGGTGAAACTGGCGTCGGGGGCCAATGAAATGGCCACCGCCAAACTGGTCATCGACCGCCTCGATGAACTGTCGCATTTCTTTCCCCACGGGCTCGAATACAAGGTCGCGTACGAAACCACCTCCTTCGTAAAAGCCTCTATCGAGGACGTGGTCAAAACGCTGCTGGAAGCCATCGCGCTGGTGTTCCTCGTGATGTATCTGTTCCTGCAAAACTTCCGCGCCACCCTCATTCCAACCATCGCCGTACCTGTGGTACTGATGGGGACCTTCTCCGTGCTTTATGCCTTTGGCTACAGCATTAACACCCTGACGATGTTTGCTATGGTGCTGGCGATAGGGCTACTGGTCGATGACGCCATTGTGGTGGTGGAGAACGTCGAACGCATCATGAGCGAGGAGGGGCTCTCCCCACGGGAGGCCACCCGAAAATCGATGGGGCAGATCCAGGGGGCGCTGGTGGGTATCGCCCTGGTACTGTCGGCCGTCTTTGTGCCAATGGCCTTCTTTGGCGGCACTACGGGGGCTATCTATCGCCAGTTCTCCATTACCATTGTCTCGGCGATGGTACTGTCCGTGCTGGTGGCGATGATCCTGACCCCTGCCCTCTGCGCTACCCTGCTTAAGCCGCTACACAAAGGCGAGCATCACGGGCAAAAAGGCTTGTTCGGGTGGTTCAACCGCATGTTCAATCGCAACGCGGCACGCTATGAAGCGGGCGTGGGGCGAGTTTTGCAGCACAGTCTGCGCTGGATTGTGGTGTACGTGCTGCTGCTGGGCGGAATGGTGTTCCTGTTCCTGCGCCTGCCCACCTCATTTTTACCTCTGGAAGACCGCGGCATGTTTATTACCTCGGTGCAGCTTCCCAGCGGTGCGACGCAGCAGCAAACGCTGAAAGTGGTGCAGCAGGTCGAACAGTATTTCTTCACCAAAGAGAAAGAGAACGTCGTGTCGGTGTTTGCCACCGTCGGCTCTGGCCCTGGCGGTAACGGCCAGAACGTGGCACGTATGTTTGTACGCCTGAAAGACTGGGAGCAACGTGATGCGAAAACTGGCACCTCGTTTGCCATTATCGAGCGTGCCACCAAAGCGTTCAGTCGGATTAAAGAAGCGCGCGTCTTTGCCAACAGCCCGCCGGCCATCAGCGGCCTGGGCAGCTCCGCCGGTTTTGATATGGAGTTGCAGGATCACGCCGGTGCGGGGCATGACGCCCTGATGGCGGCGCGCGATCGCCTGCTGGAGCTGGCCGGGGAAGAGCCCAATTTGACCCGCGTACGCCACAACGGCCTTGATGACAGCCCGCAGTTACAGATCGATATCGATCAGCGTAAAGCGCAGGCGCTGGGCATCTCTATTGATGATATCAACGACACGCTGCAGACCGCGTGGGGCTCCAGCTACGTGAATGATTTTATGGATCGTGGCCGCGTGAAGAAGGTCTACGTGCAGGCGGCCGCCAAATACCGCATGCTGCCGGAGGATATCAACCTCTGGTACGTACGCAATAAAGAGGGCAGCATGGTGCCCTTCTCCGCCTTCGCTACGTCACGCTGGCAAACCGGCTCGCCGCGCATGGAGCGCTACAACGGCTATGCGGCGGTGGAAATTGTCGGGGAAGCCGCGCCAGGCGTCAGTACCGGTACGGCAATGGATGTGATGGAAGGGCTGGTCAGTCAGCTTCCGGCAGGCTTCGGGCTGGAGTGGACGGCCATGTCGTATCAAGAACGCCTCTCCGGCGCGCAGGCGCCTGCGCTCTATGCGCTGTCGCTGCTGGTCGTCTTCCTCTGTCTGGCCGCGCTCTATGAGAGTTGGTCAGTTCCCTTCTCGGTCATGCTGGTGGTGCCGCTGGGGGTAATTGGCGCCCTGCTGGCCACCTGGATGCGCGGGCTGGAGAACGACGTCTACTTCCAGGTCGGGTTGCTGACGGTTATTGGGCTATCGGCGAAGAACGCCATATTGATCGTCGAATTTGCTAACGAGATGAATGAGAAGGGCCAGGATCTGGTAGCCGCTACGCTGGATGCGTGCCGTCAGCGATTGCGTCCAATTCTGATGACCTCACTGGCGTTTGTTTTCGGCGTACTGCCGATGGCGACCAGTTCCGGTGCCGGCTCAGCAAGTCAGCATGCGGTAGGGACGGGCGTAATGGGCGGGATGATCGCGGCCACGATACTTGCCATCTACTTTGTACCGCTCTTCTTTGTGCTGGTACGCCGTCGCTTCCCGCTAAAAGCGCGCCCGGAATAAGGCGTTAGAAATAAAAAAGGCGGCCTCACTAGCCGCCTTTTTTGTGTGCTTTTGTGCACACTATCATTATTTTACAACCAAGTGCTTTTTGCTGTTCTTCCTGAATTTCATTTACGAAGCATGACTTCGATAAAATCTTTCCAGTTCCCCAGTTCACGTTCAATCATAACAACCTCTCTTATTATTATGGGCATTTTACGAGAATATATCGCCAATGTGAAGAATCTTTAATCAATCACTGCGATTGCCCTACCCTGCTATCACAGGGCTTGTAAGTAATATGGAGGGAGAACGATAAACTTTATGTGACGTACTGCAATATTTTGAAACAACCCTGATTTAAGCCGATGAAATAAATCCAGGTCGTTTTGCCAGGCTTTTATTTGATTCTGTAAGGCTATGCAGCGAGAGTGAAAGAATATTCACGATTTCCCTTAAGCAGCGGTGCATAGCGTGTTTAAATAAAGTCATAAGCTGAATGTGTTATATTTTTGCATCGCTAACATATTCGAAAATACTGCGCATTTGAGCATAATTAATACAAAAGGATTCACCATGACCCAGCTTTATGGCATCAAAAATTGCGATACCATCAAAAAAGCACGCCGCTGGCTTGAAGATAACAATATTGACTATCGTTTTCACGACTATCGCGCGGACGGACTGGATGCAGATTTGCTGCAAAAATTTATCGCTGAACTGGGCTGGGAAGCGTTGCTGAACACCCGAGGGACGACCTGGCGTAAGCTGGATGAGAGCCTGCGCGCCAGCATTAATAACGCCGACAGCGCGGCGGCACTGATGATCGAAATGCCTGCAATCATTAAACGCCCATTGCTCTGGACGCCAGGTCAGCCTATGCTGCTGGGCTTTAGTGATTCCAGTTACCAACGCTATTTTGACGAGGTGTAGTTTATGTCATGCCCGGTCATTGAGCTGACTCAGCAGCTTATTCGCCGCCCCTCCCTCAGCCCGGACGACGCTGGTTGTCAGGCGCTAATGATAGAACGCCTGCGCGCTATCGGCTTCACCGTTGAAGCGATGGATTTTGGCGATACGCAAAACTTCTGGGCGTGGCGTGGTGAGGGTGAAACCCTGGCCTTTGCCGGACACACCGACGTGGTGCCTGCGGGCAACGCCGACCTCTGGATCAACCCGCCTTTCGAACCCACCATCCGCGACGGTATGCTGTTTGGTCGCGGCGCGGCAGACATGAAAGGCTCGCTGGCGGCCATGGTTGTGGCGGCTGAACGCTTTGTCGCTCAGCATCCGACCCATAAAGGCCGTCTGGCATTTCTGATCACCTCTGATGAAGAGGCCAGCGCTAAAAACGGCACCGTGAAGGTAGTCGAAACCCTGATGGCGCGTAATGAACGCCTGGACTACTGCCTGGTGGGTGAGCCCTCCAGCACCGAAGTGGTGGGGGATGTGGTGAAAAATGGCCGTCGGGGCTCACTCACCTGCAACCTGACCATCCACGGCGTGCAGGGCCATGTTGCCTACCCACACCTGGCCGACAACCCGGTACACCGCGCAGCCCCTATGCTCAACGAGCTGGTGGGTATTGAGTGGGACAAAGGCAATGAGTACTTCCCGCCCACCAGCATGCAGATTGCCAACATCCAGGCCGGAACCGGCAGTAACAACGTGATCCCGGGCGATCTGTTCGTTCAGTTTAACTTCCGCTTCAGCACCGAGCTGACCGACGAGATGATCAAAGCCCGTGTGGCCGCGCTTTTGGATAAATATGCGCTGCGCTACAGCGTGGATTGGTGGCTCTCAGGCCAACCTTTCCTGACCGGACGCGGCAAGCTGGTCGATGCGGTCGTTAACGCTATCGCGCACTATAATGAAATTAAACCGCAGCTACTTACCACGGGCGGCACATCCGATGGGCGCTTTATCGCCCGTATGGGTGCGCAAGTGGTAGAACTTGGGCCAGTAAACGCCACCATTCATAAAATCAATGAATGCGTGAATGCGGCTGATTTACAGCTACTGGCTCGTATGTATCAACGTATCATGGAGCAGCTCATCGCCTGATGAGTGTTCTGTAAAAGGAAAAGCGAATGGACTGGCTGGCAAAATACTGGTGGATTCTGGTGTTGGTTTTCCTGGTGGGCGTGCTGATCAATGTCATCAAAGATCTGAATCGCGTGGACCACAAGAAATTCCTCGCCAACAAACCCGACCTCCCACCGCATCGTGATTTTAACGATAAGTGGGATGATGACGACGACTGGCCGAACAAAGACCAGAAGAAGTGAAAATCAGCCCTCTCCCCAGCGGGAGAGGGCTTTTTATTACAAGAACTCTACGATGTCATCGTCGTTAGGCTTACCGCCGCTCAGCGCTTCGTCAAAATAGTGCTTCGGTACAGTAAAACGCAGATGGTCCAGTGCGAACTGCATACTGCGATCGTCGATGGCGTGACCCAGATCTTCAACGATATCCAGCGTCACATCTCCTCCCGCCCGCAGCAATGCCTCCTGGGCGTCGACGGCGTGCGATAACTCAATGACCCGGTCTTCACCACCGTGAATCAGATGGATGGTCGTGGCGGTATCGGCACGTTGCGGCAGGGTGGCGTAGCGGCCATTAAAGGCAATCACCCGCGATGCCAGGCCTGGCTCTGCTTTTATACTTTCCAGCGACATAATTGAGCCCTGCGAGAAACCAATCAGCGCGGTGGCATTGGCGCCCACCCCACTCTGCTGTTGCCAGTAGTGCACCGTTTCGATAAATCGCGGCATGATGGCGTCCACCCGCCCCTGACGGCTCTCTTCGGTCACGCCCTGCACGGCGAACCACTGGCGGCCGTTCGGGCCGCACGGCTCTGCGCCACCGATGCTGACAATAAGCGCATCCGGGAAATGCGGCGCAAACCAGGATCCGATCTGCGCCATGTTAGCCGCGCTATCGCCTACGCCATGAAACAGCAGCAATAATTGTTTTGCCGGTTGCACCGGGCTTTGAACAACAAAATGATCATGTTTCATGGCACTCTCCTTATTTGATGAACCCGATTTTACGCCTGATGGGCATATTAACCATGCCAGTTCATTGAAGAAGTCATTGAAAAAATTGCCATTGCAATATGTCGTTTTTGAGCTGCTGGCTACGCGGCAGATCCTGCTGCGCCAGTGTCTGGCCGGTTTCGGCACGCAACCGCGCTAACAGCGCTTTACGCCCGTTTAGCCCCAGCCTGCGGCTCATTTCGCCCTCCTCCAGCTGCAGCTCGATTTTGCCCCTTAACGCCTCCAGCGGTGCTGAGGTGGCATTTAACAGCCGGGTGAGGCTGCCCACAGAGGCGGAAAACGGGCGATGACCCCAGGCGAACCCCGCCAGATCCAGCCAGTCATCATCCGTAAGGGTAGCCGACTCAAGCGTCTCTACCGGGATCTTTTCACCGTTCCAGCGCTCAATGATGCGGGCATCCCGGCGCAGGCGTTGATGCTCATGCGCGCAAAGCGCTCGCCCTGCATCGCTGAGGGGACGTATCGCCATGGCGCTGTAGCAGCCGCTGCTCGCCTCCCGGTGGCTGCCTATTCGTACCAGTACAAAACCGCAGCGCTGCCAGAAGCGCCAGAGCTCCTCGGTATAGCCAAAGCTGACCGAGAGGTAATCGACCGTTGCGCTGGCCGCCGCGCTGGCAATCAGCGCCTGACCGAGCCCCTGCCGCTGGTGGCCGGGATGGACGGCCACCCGGGTTATTCGTCTGCCGCTGAGGGTCGCGGCAAGCGGCGAACCGCCATGTGCTGCCAGAGACTGCGCCACCAGATTACCGCGCGGACGCCGGTACCCGGCCCAGACCGCCCGGCTGAGTCCAGGCGCCAAGCCGCCTTCATCGACCAGCCACACTGCCCCCGTTACGCGATCCCCCGTGCAGGCGACGGTAAAATGTTGGCCCGGAGCATCCATCATCCGCCGTAAGTCGAGCGGAGAGGTACGATAATGGGCGGCACACAGGAGTTTATAGACCGCGGTTGGCCGCGCGGGGGCAGAGAGCCAGGCTTCCGGCTCAAGGGGTAAAAAACGGACCTCGCCCTGCGCAGGCTCACCGTCAGGGCGATCGTCAAACAGCAGCACCTCATCGATAAAGCGCTCCAGCGGACAGCCGACGGCCCAGCGCATCGGCTCGGAAAGCGGGAAATAGCGCAGCCCGGCAAAGCGAGCGCAGAATTTCAGTAAAAATCCCCGGCCCGTGCCTTCGTACCCCTGTACGGTTGTGGTTAACAGTACCCGCGGAAAACGACTCACCAGCTGTTCCAGTAGCGGGCCGGGGATGGCAGCAGCCTCGTCAACAATGAGCCAGTCAGCCACTCGCCCTGAGGCCAGCAGCGCGTCCGGCGCCATAAAGTGAAAGTGCTTATCGGCGAAGTGGGCAATAACGTCCGTGGCGCCTCTGGACGGTGCCGTCACGATTGCGTTGCCGATAATACGTTGCAGTAGCATGCCCGCCAGCGCCGATTTTCCTCGCCCGCGGGGGGCAGTGACGGCGGTGATGCCTGGGGGCTGGGTCAGTAAACGCTCGAGAATTTGCGCCTGCTCGCGCTGGGGTTCACCGCTGGCGGGTTGCCAGGGGATCGCTGACGGTAGGTCCGGAAGGATCAACGGGTCGCCCTGCTGCCACAGGAGCACCTGCGGATCGGCAGCGAGGTGGCGACAAAAGTGCTGCACGAAACGCGGTGTAGCAATTGGCTCGGCGCTGTCGCTCCAGCGCACGGCGTCCTGATCAGGTTTGGATGGCCACTGGGGTAAAGGGGGCGTCAGCAGGACTAGCAGACTGCCGGCGCGCAGTGTGCCGCAGAGCGCCGCCAGTGCGGCCACGTCAAAGCCGTAACGTGCATCAAACACGGCGTGAAGATGCTCTCGCCCCAGCAGGTTACTTAATGCCTGCGGGGCGCAGGCGTTCGGAACCGGCGCGTTATTGCCCACCCAAAACCAGTCGCCGGCAAGCGTATCGCAAAGGGTGAGCGCCTGCTGCTGCGCCCATTCATCGTCACCGCTGACCACCAGCAGACGCCGATGCCCGGCACGCGTCAACTGCAGTTGAAACCGGGATAATGCCTCAACGCCCTCAGACATTACATTGCGCGGCCAAAGGTATTGCACTGCGCCGGGTCACCGCTATCGAAACCGCGTTTGAACCAGGTGTAGCGCTGCTGCGAGCTGCCGTGAGTGAAGCTGTCGGGGACGACGTGCCCCTGGCTTTGCTGCTGCAGGCGATCATCACCAATGGCTTCGGCGGCGTTGAGCGCCTCTTCCAGGTCGCCCGCTTCCAGCACGCCTTGCTGCTGCATATTGTGTCCCCACACGCCGGCGTAGCAGTCGGCCTGTAGCTCCATGCGCACCGACAGCGCGTTTACTTCAGTCTGGCTGGCATTTTGCTGCAGCTGACGCACCTTTGGCTCGATACCCAGCAGCTTCTGCACGTGGTGCCCGACTTCATGGGCAATAACATAGCCCTGAGCGAAATCGCCATCGGCGCCCAGTTTTGATTTCATGTCATCATAAAAAGAGAGATCGATATAGACGGTCGAATCGGCCGGGCAGTAGAACGGCCCCATTACCGACTGGCCGGTGCCGCATCCGGTGCGCGTGGCGCCGCGATACATCACCAGTTTCGGCTGCTGATAGGTCCGGCCCATTTTGTCGAACAGCTGGCTCCAGGTGTCTTCGGTCGTGGCCAGGATCACCGAAGTGAATTTTGCCGCTTCGTCCTCATTAGGGCTAATGGAACGCTGCGACTGCTGCTGTTCCATCGGTTGCCCGGTGAGTAAACCGGTCAGGTCGACGCCGTAATACCCTGCTACCAGCACCACCACCAGCAGAACCAGCCCCCCTTTACCGCGAGGTAAGCGAAAGCCCGGGCCGCCCATCATCGGACCGCCGCCACCGCTGCGCCTGTCTTCTACATTGTCACTTTCACGACGCCCTTGCCAGCGCATATCCCACCTCAATAATATCGCATTGATAATATGTCTGATCGTAGGCGTTTAAGGGAAAGATTACCACAGGCAACACGGATGAAACGTCAGAGGCAGGTATCTACCTCTGACGGAAAAGCGGGGATTAATCGAGGTTCACACCCAGACGATGGGCAACGGCTTCATAGGCTTCAACCACGCCACCCAGGCTCTGGCGGAAGCGGTCTTTGTCCATTTTATCCAGGGTCTCTTTATCCCACAGACGGCTACCGTCTGGCGAGAATTCATCGCCCAGTACCACTTCGCCTTTATAAAGTCCGAATTCCAGTTTGAAGTCGACCAGAATCAGGCCGGCGTCATCGAAGAGTTTTTTCAACACGTCGTTGGCTTTGAAGGTCAGCTCCTGCATGCGCGCCAGATTCTCTTTGCTCACCCAGCCAAAGGTTTCGCAGTAAGACTCGTTCACCATAGGGTCGTGCATCGCATCGTTTTTCAGGAACAGGTCGAACAGTGGCGGGTTCAGTTCAATACCCTCTTCAACGCCCAGACGTTTCACCAGGGAGCCAGCGGCACGGTTACGGACTACGCACTCAACCGGAACCATATCCAGTTTTTTCACCAGACATTCCGTATCGGACAGCAACGCTTCCATCTGCGTCGGAATACCCGCTTCCGCCAGTTTGCTCATAATGAAATAGTTAAACTTGTTGTTCACCATCCCTTTACGATCGAACTGCTCAATGCGCGCGCCATCTCCTGCTGACGTATCATTGCGGAACTCGAGCACCAACAGATCGGGATTTTCCGTGCTGTATACGGTTTTCGCTTTGCCACGATACAACTCAGCTTGCTTCTGCATCTTCTCTACTCCTGGTGTGATGATTTGTGTACAAAACCCGGCGTATTATGCCACGCACACGTTTGCGTAGCACTAAAATAAAAAGGGCTGGATAAACCAGCCCCTTTTTTTATTTGCTGAATGCGGCCTGGAAGGCAGCAACCAGCGCATCGTTTTGCGACTGGGTCAGCGTATGCCCTTTCGGGTCAATAAATTGCAAACTACTGCGGTTATCCAGATCCCCTACCTGCAACTTATAGTCGCCGGCTGCGAGGCCTGGGTCACGCGCGCCAAGCTCTTCCCAGCTGCTATCGGAAAGCGGCTTGTAGGTCACCGCCATGCTGCCGGTAGAGCGGGTGCTGTCGTTGACCTTCATCCCTACGCGCTCCAGCGTCGACGGCAGACGTTGCCAGACCTGGTTGAACGGACCACGTACCACGAGCATAGGCAGGCCAGTATCGTCTGCAGCGCTCTGTACATCGAAGGTGGCGCCGTTACGGCTCTGCGCCGCGTTCGCCGCGTCGGTAGCGTTTTTATCGAGGCCCGCAGAGATTACGTTCAGCATCTCGGCGCTGTAGCGCTGCAGAGAAGCAGCATCAGCAACCGGTTTACCCGCCTGCTCCAGGTTCAACAGTTTGACCACCACGGCCTGCTGATAACCCTGAGCCTTAACAGAGACTTGATAACGACCACGGTACTGCTGATCTTCATCCAGACGGTTCCATTCGATCCAGTCCGTTGTCAGCGTCTGGCTGGCATCATCACGTTTATCGATGGTGTAGTTCTTCGCCTGCAGCACGCTAACCACCTGTGGCCACAGGTTAGCGTTACGCGCGCTTTCAACCTGCAGGGTGGCGGTATCACCGATAAACTGCGTGCGCGCACCGCTCACCAGCGCCAGCGGCTGTGCCGGCGGACGGATATCCAGCGCTTTACCCACCGCGCCACTGCCATTGGTGACAGGAATGGTGTAATCGCCATTCTCAACCGGCAGGATCATGCCCGCAGGAGCATGAAGTTCAGCAAGCGGCGTAGCATCCAGGTAGGATTCGTCACCGCTCACCTGGCGTTTATAGCGTGAATCTGAGCTACAGGCCGCAAGCAGCATAACAAGCGAAACACCCGCAACCTTCGCCAGGCGCGATTTCTGTACTGAGTAAGCCATCAAATCTCCCTAAACTTTACAGCAAACCAGCATGCTTCAACGCGCCGGTAACCACTTCACGACCATGGTCGGTGATGGGGGTCATCGGCAGACGCAGCGTGTCGGTTGCTACAAGTCCCAACTCCTTACATGCCCATTTCACTGGGATCGGATTGGGTTCGACAAATAATTTATTGTGCAGCGGCATCAGACGCTGGTTGATCAACCGTGCTTCCTGGAAATGCCCTGCGGCAGCCAGTTTGCACATTTCAGCCATATCACGGGCCGCGATGTTTGAGGTCACGGAAATGACCCCATGACCACCGAGCTGCATAAAGTCCAGCGCAGTGGCATCATCCCCGCTGAGCAGGATGAAGTCGTCTGAAACCAGCTCTTTGATCTGGTGAACACGGCTTAAGTTCCCGGTCGCCTCTTTAATCGCAATAATATTTTTTACTTTGGCGAGACGGCCCACGGTTTCTGGCAGCATATCGCAGCCAGTACGCGACGGCACATTATACAGGATTTGCGGCAAGTCAGTATGTTCGGCGATAGCTTTGAAGTGCTGGAACAGACCTTCCTGGGTAGGACGGTTGTAGTATGGTGTTACCGTCAGGCAACCCACAACGCCGCTGTCGTTAAAACGCTGCGTCAGGCTGATGGCCTCAGCAGTAGCATTGGCGCCAGTTCCGGCAATGACCGGGATGCGGCCGTCAGCCAGTTCAAGGGTCATCAATACGACATCGCCATGCTCATCGTGGCTCAGCGTGGCAGATTCACCGGTAGTCCCTACCGATACAATCGCCGAGGTTCCGCTGGCGACATGATAATCAATCAGTTTCTTCAGGCTTGACCGGCAGACATTACCTTTTTCATCCATCGGTGTAACAATCGCGACAATACTTCCCGTGAACATGGGCCATCCTCAATGCGTGCAAGAGCCTCAATGGTACGTTTGGAACTGTAATAAAAGCAAGCGACCTGAGGCCCCCAGGTTGTTGTATGCCGGTTTTTTTTATGCTTTCCTTAGTAAGACTTAACCACGCAAAGGAAGAACAGGTTTGACAACCCCATCACAACATTACCTGGTTATCACTGCGCTGGGTGCCGACAGGCCTGGTATTGTGAACACCATCACCCGTCACGTCAGTAGCTGCGGCTGTAACATTGAAGATAGCCGGCTGGCGATGCTGGGCGAAGAGTTCACGTTTATTATGCTGCTTTCCGGGTCATGGAACGCCATTAACTTAATTGAGTCGACGCTGCCGATGAAAGGGGCTGAGCTGGACCTGCTCATCGTCATGAAGCGCACCACTGCACGCCCTATTCCGGCCATGCCCGCAACCGTCTGGGTGCAGGTCGAGGTGAATGACTCACCGCATTTAATCGAACGTTTCACTGCGCTGTTCGACAGCCATCAAATGAACGTCGCAGAGCTGGTTTCTCGCACGCAGCCCGGAAATGATGAGAATGCCCCACGGCTGTTCATTCAGATTACCGCTCATAGCCCCGCCTCGCACGATGCGTCAAATATCGAGCAAGCGTTCAAAGCCCTATGTACAGAATTGAATGCGCAAGGCAGTATAAACGTCGTCAACTATTCACAGCATGAACAGGATGGAGTTGAGTAATGAATCCACTGAAAGCCGGTGACATCGCACCGAAATTTAGCTTGCCCGATCAAGACGGTGAGCAAGTAAATTTGGCCGACTTCCAGGGACAGCGTGTTCTGGTCTATTTCTACCCGAAAGCCATGACGCCAGGCTGTACCGTACAAGCGTGCGGTTTACGCGATAACATGGACGGTTTGAAAAATGCAGGCGTTGACGTGCTGGGTATCAGCACTGACAAGCCTGAAAAGCTCTCTCGCTTCGCCGAAAAAGAGCTGTTGAACTTCACGCTGCTTTCCGACGAAGACCACAAAGTTTGCGAAAGCTTTGGCGTCTGGGGTGAGAAATCCTTTATGGGGAAAACCTATGACGGCATCCACCGTATCAGTTTCCTGATTGACGCCAACGGCAAAGTCGAACATGTGTTTGACGATTTTAAAACCAGCAATCACCATGACGTGGTGCTTAACTGGCTAAAAGAGAACGCCTGATTTAAAACAAAACGGCAACCCTGAGGTTGCCGTTTTTTATGTTGAGGCTCGCTACTCTTCTACCGCAGGAACATCTGGCCATGCGTGCACCACGGCCTTGATGAGCGTCGCCAGTGGAATTGCAAAGAACACGCCCCAGAATCCCCATAGCCCGCCAAAAATCACCACCGACAGAATAATCACCAGCGGATGCAGGTTCACCGCTTCAGAGAAGAGCACCGGGACCAGCAGATTGCCATCCAGCCCCTGGATAATCAGGTACACCGCGAAGCAGCTCCAGAACTCAGTACCCAGGCCAAACTGGAATAGCGCGACCCCGACCACCGGAATCGTCACCACAAATGCCCCGATGTAGGGGATCAGCACCGAGAAGCCGACCAGCACTGCCAGGAGCAACGAATAGTTGAGCCCAAAGATGACGAAGCCAATCCAGGTCGCCACACCCACTACAATCATCTCCAGCACTTTGCCGCGAATGTAGTTCGTGATTTGCTGATTCATCTCTTGCCATACCTGCCCTGCCAGCCCGCGGTTCCGCGGCAGTACGCGGCGCACCGCGTTGAGCATCTGCTCTTTATCCTTCACCAGGAAGAAGACCATCAGCGGCACCAGAACCAGATAAACCGCCAGCGTCAGCAGCCCGACCAGCGAGGCGAGGGAAAATTTCACTACCGTATCCCCCATCGTCATGATGCGGGTACGCACATTTTCCGCCATGGCATCAATGATGCCCGCGTCCATCAGCGCCGGATAGCGGCGCGGCAACGTAGCGGCAAAATCGGAGAGCTTGCTGAGCATACCGGGCATATCGCGTATCAGGTAGATGCCCTGCTGCCAGGCAATAGGCAGGACCACAAAGGACATTAGCAGTAAGATTCCGACAAAGAGCACCAGCACGATGGTGCTTGCCCAGCGGCGAGAGCAGCCGATATGTTCCAGGCGAACGGTAGGCCACTCCAGAAGATAGGCCAGAACGATGGCGACCAGCAGCGGTGCTAAAAGTCCGCTAAAGAAGAAGAGAATGCCAAACCCGGCAACAAGAATAACCAACAAAGCAATGGCTTCCGGATCGCTAAAACGCCGGCGATACCACTGCATCAATAACTCAAGCATACAGTCCTTACCTGGGGAGGTGGCGAGAGAGAACAGGCGAATTGTATCGAAGAGTCGTTGAAAAGACTTTCGCTTTTTATCGTCTTGTCGCAAAACGCAAAAGCTGAGACGGGGGATTTTCTTATCGCCCCGACACGGCTACACTCGCAAAGCAGCCGCTGGTGAACGATATACGGGTTCGCCGGTCAAAATAGCACACCCAACAGACAGGACCGAGGTTATGTTCAGGCAGTTGAAAAAAACGCTGGTTGCAACGCTTATCGCTGCTCTGACCGTGGGTCAGATGACGCCAGCCTTTGCCGATTCGGCCGATTCATTGCCGGATATGGGCACCTCAGCAGGAAGCACGCTCTCCATTGGCCAGGAGATGCAGATGGGCGATTTTTATGTCCGCCAGCTTCGTGGCAGCGCGCCGTTGATCAACGATCCCCTGCTGGTGCAGTACATTAACTCACTGGGCATGCGGCTGGTCTCCCATGCTGATTCAGTGAAGACACCGTTCCACTTCTTTTTGATCAACAACGACGAGATCAACGCCTTCGCCTTCTTTGGCGGTAACGTGGTGTTGCACTCGGCGCTGTTCCGCTATGCCGATAACGAAAGTCAGCTGGCGTCGGTGATGGCGCACGAAATCTCCCACGTTACCCAGCGTCACCTGGCTCGGGCCATGGAAGATCAAAAACGTAGCGCCCCGCTGACCTGGGTTGGCGCGCTGGGTTCGATCCTGCTGGCAATGGCAAGCCCCCAGGCCGGTATGGCCGCCCTGACGGGTACGCTGGCGGGCACCCGCCAGGGGATGATCAGCTTTACCCAGCAAAACGAACAGGAAGCCGACCGTATCGGTATCCAGGTATTGCAACGCTCTGGCTTTGATCCGCAGGCTATGCCCACCTTCCTTGAAAAATTGCTCGACCAGGCGCGTTACTCCTCCCGTCCGCCGGAAATCTTGCTGACTCACCCCCTGCCTGAGAGCCGCCTCTCAGATGCCCGTAACCGTGCCAATCAGATGCGTCCGGTGGTGGTGCAGTCTTCAGAAGATTTTTACATGGCGAAGGTGAGAACGCTCGGGATGTATAACTCTGGTCGTAACCAGTTAACCAGCGATCTGCTCGACAGCTGGTCTAAAGGGAATGTGCGCGAACAGCGCGCGGCGCAGTATGGCCGGGCTCTGCAGGCGATGGAGGCGAGTAATTACGATGAGGCACGCAAAAATCTGCAGCCTTTGCTGACGGCTGAACCAGGCAATGCCTGGTATCTCGACCTCGCCACCGACATCGATTTGGGCCAGAAACGCGCCACAGAGGCGATTAATCGCCTGAAGGGCGCACGCGATCTGCGCAACAATCCGGTGCTGCAACTCAACCTGGCGAATGCTTACTTACAGGGTGGTCAGCCGCAGGAGGCTGTGACCATCCTCAATCGCTATACCTTCAGCTATAAAGACGACCCCAACGGCTGGGATCTGCTGGCGCAGGCCGAAGCCGCGCTGAACCATCGCGATCAGGAGCTGGCCGCGCGCGCCGAGGGTTATGCCCTTGCCGGACGACTGGATCAGGCTATCTCGTTGCTGAGCAGCGCCAGCTCGCAGGCGAAGCTGGGGAGCCTGCAGCAGGCGCGCTACGATGCCCGTATCGATCAGCTGCGACAGTTACAACAGCGCTACCGCCCGTATGAAAAGATGTAAAAAGGAGAACAGATGACTAACGCGGTAAAGATCTACCATAACCCTCGCTGCTCCAAGAGCCGCGAAACGTTAAGCTTGCTGCAATCGAACGGTATTGAACCAGACGTGGTGCTTTATCTTGAGACGCCGCCGGATGCCGATACGATCAAGGCACTTTTGCAGATGTTGGGAATGGATAGCGCACGTGAACTGATGCGCCAGAAAGAGGAGCTCTATAAATCGCTCAACCTGGCTGACAGCCACCTGAGCGAAGCCGCGCTAATCCAGGCGATGGTAGAGAACCCGAAACTGATTGAGCGGCCGATTGTGGTCGCGAACGGTAAAGCGCGTATCGGACGCCCGCCGGAACAGGTACTGGATATCGTCAAGTAAGAAGAGGTCAACCCGGCAGTCGGCCGGGTTCAGAGCGCCAGAATATCTTTTACGAAAGGAATAGTCAGCTTTCGCTGGGCGGTAATAGAGGCATGGTCCAGCTTGTCGAGCGTGACAAACAGCGTGCGCATTTCACGATCCAGCCGCTTCAGCAAGAAGCGCCCCACATCTTCCGGCAGTTCAAAACCTCTCAGCCGCGCCCGCAGTTGCAAAGCCTGCAGTTTGTCTTCGTCTGACAGCGGTTGCAGCTTATAGATCTGTCCCCAGTCCAGTCGCGACGCCAGATCCGCCAGCCCCAGATTCAACTGGCGCGGAGGACGATCGCCGGTGATCAACAGCCGGGTGTTACCGGATTCAAGGATGCGGTTGTAGAGATTAAAGATCGCCATCTCCCAAAGTTCATCACCCGCCACGCACTCAATATTGTCGATACAGACCAGGGAAAGCTGCTCCATACCATCAAGCACTTCGGGTACAAACCAGGTGCGTTTATCGAGCGGAACGTAACCCACGGCGTCACCACGCTGAGAGAGCTCAGCACAGGCTGCGTGCAGTAAATGGCTGCGGCCCGCACCTTCGCGCGACCAGATATAGATGTAACCGCTATGCTCCTGGCGCAGCACGTTTTGCAGTGCAGCCAGTAAAGAGGGGTTATCACCCGGCCAGAAACTGGCAAACGTTTCGTCGTCGGGTAAATAAAGTGGCAAAGAGAGCTGTGCCGGTGCGTTCAGAAATACCTCAACCAGGTCTTACTCGTAATCGGCAAAGAGTTTAGCACGGAACATGCAGGGAGAGAACCGGGCGGAACGGCCGCCCGGTTTATCGATCAATGTGCGGATTTTTCGCTCTCTTCCGCATCCAGAACGACCTCTTCCGGACGCAGAACCGAGATCGCTTTGAAGATCAGGCTCAGGGCGATGCCGACAATCGTGGCCAGCGCCATCCCTTTCAGCTCAGCGGCGCCGATGTGTACCTTCGCACCGCTCACGCCGATGATCAGAATCACGGAGGTCAGGATCAGGTTCTGCGCTTTGCTGTAATCGACTTTGGATTCGATCAGGACGCGGATACCGGATGCGCCAATCACGCCGTACAGCAGCAGCGACACGCCGCCCATTACCGGAACCGGGATAATCTGAATCGCCGCAGCCAGCTTACCCACGCATGAAAGCAGAATGGCGATGATGGCCGCGCCGCCAATTACCCAGGTGCTGTAGACGCGGGTGATCGCCATAACGCCGATATTCTCACCGTAGGTGGTGTTTGGCGTGGAGCCAAAGAATCCGGAAATCATGGTCGACAGGCCGTTCGCAAACATTGAGCGATGCAGGCCAGGGTCGCGGATAAGATCGCGTTTAACGATATTCGCCGTGACCACCAGGTGGCCGACGTGCTCCGCAATCACCACCAGCGCAGCAGGCAGGATGGTGAAGATAGCGAACCACTCGAAGCGCGGAGTATAGAAGGTTGGCAGAGCGAACCAGTGCGCCTGGGCAATAGGGGTGGTATCCACAACGCCCATTGCGAAGGAGAGCGCATAACCCGCCAGCACGCCGATCAAAATCGGGATAATGGCCATAAAGCCACGGAACAGCACGGAACCAAATACCGTTACACCCAGCGTGACCAGCGAGATGATAATGGTTTTAGAATCCGGCGATTGTCCCTCAGCAGGGAGTAATCCCGCCATATTGGCCGCCACGCCTGCCAATTCCAGACCGATGACGGCCACGATCGCCCCCATCGCCGCAGGCGGGAACATGACGTCCAGCCAGCCGGTACCGGCTTTCTTCACAATGAAAGAGACCAGGCAGAACAGCACGCCACACATGATAAAGCCGCCCAGCGCCACTTCATAACCCAGCGGCAGCAACAGCAGCACCGGAGAGATAAATGCAAAGCTGGAACCCAGGTAAGCCGGGATTTTACCTTTACAGATGAAGAGGTAAAGCAAGGTGCCGACACCGTTAAACAGCAGCACGGTAGCCGGGTTAATGTGGAACAGGATGGGCACCAGCACGGTTGCGCCAAACATGGCAAACAGGTGCTGCAAACTAAGCGGGATCGTCTGTAAAAGCGGCGGTCTTTCACTCACCCCGATAGCACGGCGCGTCATAGTGTTGTCCTCTGAGTAATGATTATTGTGGGTGTTGTATTCAAAAAAAAGCCGACTATCAAAGTCGGCTTCTTTATCGTTATTCGATTACTTAGTACCAAAAATCTTGTCGCCGGCATCGCCAAGCCCCGGGATAATGTACCCGTGCTCGTTCAGCCCCTGATCAACGGACGCGGTATAGAGCTCGACGTCCGGGTGCGCTTTTTCCAGTGCCGCGATACCTTCCGGTGCCGCCACCAGAACCAGCACTTTAATGCTGCTGCAGCCCGCTTTTTTCAGCAGGTCGATAGTGGCGATCATCGAACCGCCGGTCGCCAGCATCGGGTCAACGACCAGTGCCATACGCTCGTCGATGTTGGAAACCAGCTTCTGGAAGTACGGCACGGGCTCCAGGGTCTCTTCGTCACGGTAGATACCCACTACGCTAATACGTGCGCTGGGTACGTGCTCCAGAACGCCTTCCATCATGCCCAGACCTGCGCGCAGGATCGGCACAACGGTAATTTTTTTACCTTTGATCTGCTCAACCTGCACCGGGCCGTTCCAGCCTTCGATGGTCACTTTTTCGGTTTCGAGATCGGAGGTCGCTTCGTATGTCAGTAAGCTGCCCACTTCAGAGGCCAGTTCGCGAAAACGTTTCGTGCTGATGTCATGCTCACGCATCAGGCCCAGCTTGTGTTTTACCAGCGGGTGTTTCACTTCAACAATCTTCATACTTTTCTCCTTCGGGGGTGGCAGCCACAAAAAAAATCGCCGGATTATACCGCTTTTTCGGGATTGCGCCATACCCAACTTGCTTGACGCAAATCAAGCAAAGTGTTCTGAGCATAAAAAAGCCGGAGAACAAGCTCCGGCTTTTTAACGGCATTTTGCCCGCTTATTCAATATTAGCGCCGTTGCTGGCAATTACCTGCTTATACCAGTCAAACGACTTTTTCTTACTGCGATTCAGGGTGCCATTGCCTTCGTTATCTTTATCTACAAAGATAAAGCCGTAGCGTTTTTTCATCTCACCGGTGCCGGCGGAGACCAGATCGATACAACCCCATGGGGTATAGCCCATCAGATCCACGCCATCCTCAATGACCGCTTTTTTCATTTCGCTGATGTGGGCAGAGAGATAATCAATGCGGTACTGATCGTTGACCGTGCCGTCACTCTCCTGCACGTCGATAGCCCCGAAGCCGTTTTCAACAATAAAGAGCGGTAACTGATAGTGATCCCAGAACCAGTTCAGGGAGTAACGCAGCCCCACCGGGTCAATCTGCCAGCCCCAGTCCGATTTTTGCACGTAAGGGTTGGAGACCAGACTCTTGCTCTCGTCGTAATCCAGCTGCGGGTTGTCGGAGGTCGCTTTGGTGGCAAACGACATGTAATAGCTGAAGCCGATGTAATCCACACAGCCCTGCTTCAGCGCAGCGATATCTTCGTCGGTGATATCCAGCGCGAAGCCGCGGCGCTCGAAGTAGTTGAGCAGATGTTGCGGATAGGCGCCGCGCACATGTACATCGGTAAACCAGTAGCGACGGTGCATCGCATTCATCGCCATCATCATGTCGTTTGGCGCGCAGGAGAACGGATAGATCGGGCACATGGCAATCATGCAGCCAATCTGCAGCGCCGGGTTTATCTCCCGCCCTGCTTTCACCGCCAGCGCGCTGGCCACCAGCTCATAGTGCGCGGCCTGGAACATCACGGGCTCGCGCTCTTCTCCCGGCTGATATTTCAGGCCCGAGTTAGTAAAGGGGGCGAAGTCTTCATGGAAGTTAGCCTGGTTGTTGATCTCGTTGAAGGTCATCCAGTACTTCACTTTATGTTGATAACGTTCGAACACGACACGGGCAAAGCGCACGAAGAACTCAATCAGCTTACGGTTGCGCCAGCCGCCATATTCGCTAACCAGGTGATACGGCATTTCAAAATGTGAGAGGGTAATAACCGGTTCGATGCCGTGCTTAAGGCACTCATCAAACAGATCGTCATAAAACTGCAGACCGGCCTCATTCGGGGTCTGCTCATCCCCTTTCGGGAAAATACGCGTCCAGGCGATAGAGGTGCGGAAACACTTAAAGCCCAGTTCGGCGAAGAGCTGAATATCGTCTTTATAGCGATGATAAAAATCGATGGCTTCGTGGTTAGGGTAATTTTTGCCCGGCAGCACGCCGTCGGTGATCTCACGCGGAACGCCATGCGCGCCGGCGGTCATAACATCTGCCACGCTTACGCCTTTGCCACCCTCCTGCCAGCCGCCTTCAAGTTGATGCGCCGCAACCGCGCCGCCCCACAGAAAACCCTCTTTAAATCCTGACATGCGATATCCCTCATTCAGCGTTAATTATCGGCAAAATTGAGCACAGAAACCGGTTTCAGTGGAATGATGTTCATTCATCGTAACGGTTGCAAGAACAAGACTGTACCCGGTTTCATTTTCGTGAACAGTATCAACTTTGTACCGCCTCGCTGGCTGATGCAGAGCAAAAATCTTCATGCAAACTTCTGTTGCAGAATAGGCTCGCAAACGTTTGCCTGGACTGTTAGAATTGCGCCGATTTTTCTTACTATCGCAATGCAATCGCGTGGGGACTTGAGCCGTGACCAACAAAACTTCTCTCAGCTACAAAGATGCCGGTGTTGATATTGACGCAGGTAATGCGCTGGTTGACCGAATCAAAGGTGTGGTGAAAAAGACCCGCCGCCCTGAAGTGATGGGTGGTCTGGGTGGATTCGGCGCACTGTGCGCACTGCCACAAAAATATCGTGAACCGGTACTGGTCTCTGGCACCGACGGCGTAGGTACCAAATTGCGTCTGGCAATGGATCTGAAACGCCACGACACTATCGGTATCGACCTGGTCGCTATGTGCGTTAACGACCTCGTTGTCCAGGGCGCTGAGCCGCTCTTCTTCCTCGACTACTATGCGACCGGAAAACTGGATGTCGACACCGCAGCAAGCGTCATCAGCGGCATCGCTGAAGGCTGTCTGCAGTCTGGCTGTGCGCTGGTGGGCGGTGAAACCGCAGAGATGCCGGGCATGTATCACGGTGAAGATTACGACGTGGCCGGTTTTTGCGTAGGCGTGGTAGAAAAATCAGAAATTATCGACGGTAGCAAAGTTGCAGATGGCGATGTGCTGATCGCGCTGGGCTCCAGCGGCCCACACTCAAATGGCTATTCACTGGTGCGTAAAATCATTGAAGTGAGCGGCTGTGATCCTGAAACAACCGATCTGGAAGGTAAACCGCTGGCCGACCATCTGCTGGCACCGACCCGTATCTACGTGAAAAACATTCTTGAGCTGATCGAGAATGTCGATGTCCATGCTATCGCTCACCTGACCGGCGGCGGCTTCTGGGAAAACATCCCGCGCGTTCTGCCTGACAACACCCAGGCCGTGATCGACGAATCCTCCTGGCAGTGGCCGGCTGTCTTCAACTGGCTGCAGGAAGCCGGTAACGTCAGCGATCATGAGATGTATCGTACCTTCAACTGCGGCGTAGGCATGCTCATTGCCCTGCCGGCAGCCGAAGCCGATAAAGCCGTGAGCCTGATGCAGGCCAAAGGTGAAAACGCCTGGAAAATCGGTATCATCAAAGCCTCTGATTCCGAAGAGCGTGTGGTTATTGCATGAAAAACATCGTGGTGCTCATTTCCGGTAACGGAAGTAATTTGCAGGCCATTATTGATGGCTGTAAACAGAAAAGAATTAACGGCACCATCCGTGCAGTATTCAGTAACAAGGCCGACGCGTACGGCCTTGAACGCGCTCGTGAAGCCGGCATTCCGGCGCACGTCCTTGAGGCGAGCCAATTTGCGGGCCGGGAAGCGTTTGATCGGGAGCTGGTGCAAGAGATCGACGCTTACGCCCCCGATGTCGTCGTGCTGGCAGGCTACATGCGTATTCTCAGCCCGGCGTTTGTTGCACACTATGCCGGACGCCTGCTGAACATCCACCCTTCCCTGCTGCCAAAATACCCGGGCCTGCATACCCACCGCCAGGTCCTGGAAAACGGCGACGAGGAGCACGGCACCTCCGTCCATTTTGTTACTGACGAGCTGGACGGTGGCCCGGTCATTCTGCAGGCCAAAATCCCGGTGTTTGACGGCGACAGCGAAGAGGACATTACGCACCGCGTTCAGGCACAAGAACATGCCATCTACCCGCTGGTGGTAAGCTGGTTGGTTGATGGCCGCCTCGCCATGCGTAACGGTGCGGCCTGGCTGGATGGCGTACAACTTCCCCCGGAAGGACATGCCTCCGAAGCGTAACGTGATACCGAGCCGGCGATTGCCGGCTTTTTTTATCTGCAAATCGCAAAAACTGTAAAAAATCAGGCGTCTGATGACGGTTATGCCCCTCCTGCGGTCAGTTAACTGTCATACTTTTCTGGCACAGTTGGACATATCGTGACAATGCTCGCCATAATAAGGTTGAGACGGATTTGCCACGTCCTGTGATTGAACTGGAGTGTGAGTAGTAATGGGTCAGGAAAAGTTATACATCGAGAAAGAGTTAAGCTGGTTAGCATTCAACGAGCGTGTCCTTCAGGAAGCGGCTGACAAGAGCAATCCGCTAATTGAGCGTATGCGTTTTCTGGGGATCTATTCCAATAACCTGGATGAGTTTTATAAAGTTCGCTTCGCTGAGCTGAAGCGCAGAATCATCATTAGCGAGGAGCAGGGACTCAACTCGAATTCACGCCATCTGCTCGGTAAGATTCAATCCCGCGTTTTGAAAGCCGATCAGGAATTCGATAGCCTGTATAACGAATTGCTGCTGGAAATGGCACGCAATCAAATCTTCCTCATCAATGAACGCCAACTCTCTGTCAACCAGCAAAGCTGGCTGCGTCACTACTTCAAACAGTACCTGCGCCAACATATCACGCCCATTCTTATCAATCGTGAAACCGATCTGGTGCAGTTCCTGAAAGATGATTACACCTATCTGGCGGTAGAGATTATTCGTGGCGATAACATTCGTTATGCGCTGCTGGAGATCCCGTCAGACAAAGTGCCGCGTTTCGTTAACTTACCGCCGGAGACCCCACGCCGACGTAAGCCAATGATCCTGCTGGATAACATCCTGCGCTACTGTCTGGATGATATCTTTAAAGGTTTCTTCGATTACGATGCGCTGAACGCCTACTCCATGAAGATGACCCGTGATGCCGAGTACGACCTGGTACACGAAATGGAAGCCAGCCTGATGGAGCTGATGTCATCGAGCCTGAAACAGCGCCTGACGGCCGAGCCGGTACGCTTTGTCTATCAGCGCGACATGCCCGATGCCATGGTGGAGATGCTGCGCGATAAGCTCACCATCTCACGCTATGACTCCATCGTGCCCGGCGGGCGTTATCACAACTTTAAAGACTTCATTGGCTTCCCGAACGTTGGCAAAGCCAACCTGGTGAACAAACCGCTGCCGCGTCTGCGCCACCTCTGGTTCGACAAATTCCGCAACGGTTTCGATGCCATTCGCGAACGCGATGTTCTGCTTTATTATCCGTACCATACCTTCGAGCACGTGCTGGAGTTGATGCGCCAGGCCTCATTCGATCCGAACGTGCTGGCGATCAAAATCAACATCTACCGCGTAGCGAAAGACTCCCGCATTATCGATGCCATGATCCACGCCGCCCATAACGGTAAAAAAGTGACCGTGGTGGTTGAGCTGCAGGCGCGTTTTGATGAAGAGGCCAATATCCACTGGGCCCGTCGTCTGACAGAAGCCGGGGTACACGTTATCTTCTCCGCGCCGGGCCTGAAAATTCACGCCAAACTGTTCCTTATTTCACGTAAAGAGGGTGAAGAGGTGGTGCGTTATGCCCACATCGGTACCGGCAACTTTAACGAGAAGACGGCGCGTATTTATACCGACTACTCGTTATTGACCGCCGATGCGCGTATCACCAATGAAGTGCGGCGGGTCTTTAACTTTATCGAGAACCCTTACCGTCCGGTGAGCTTCGACTATCTGCTGGTCTCTCCGCAGAATTCGCGTCGCCTGCTGTATGACATGATCGATCGTGAGATCGCCAATGCGCAGCAAGGGGTGCCAGCAGGCATTACCCTCAAGCTGAACAACCTGGTCGATAAAGGGCTTGTTGATCGTCTGTACGCGGCCTCCAGCTCCGGTGTGCAGGTGAATCTGCTGATCCGCGGTATGTGCTCTCTGATCCCGGAACTGGAAGGTATTAGCGATAATATTCGCGTTATCAGCATCGTCGACCGCTATCTGGAGCACGATCGCGTCTATATTTTTGAAAACGGCGGCGACAAACGGGTGTATCTCTCCTCCGCCGACTGGATGACTCGCAACATCGACTACCGCATCGAAGTGGCGACACCGCTGCTTGATCCGCGGTTGAAACAACGCATTCTCGATATCATTGAAATCCTGTTAAGTGATACCGTAAAAGCACGTTATATCGATAAAGAACTGAGTAATCGCTATGTGCCGCGCGGTAACCGCCGCAAAGTGCGGGCGCAGCTGGCGATTTACGACTATATCAAATCACTCGAGCAACCCGATTAACCTATGCCGATAAATGATACGACCCCACGACCGCAGGAATTTGCCGCGGTCGACCTTGGTTCTAACAGCTTCCACATGGTCATCGCCCGTGAGGTGGATGGCGCGATGCAGATCATCGGTCGCCTGAAACAGCGTGTCCATCTGGCGGATGGTCTGGATGAGAACAGCATGCTCAGCGAAGAGGCTATTGAGCGCGGGCTGAACTGCCTGTCGTTGTTTGCTGAACGCCTGCAAGGTTTCGATCCCTCAAGCGTCTGCATCGTGGGCACCCATACGCTGCGTCAGGCGCTCAACGCGTCGGAGTTCCTCAAGCGCGCAGAGAAGGTCATCCCCTACCCGATCGAGATTATCTCGGGCAATGAAGAAGCCCGGCTGATCTTCATGGGCGTGGAACATACTCAGCCGGAAAAAGGGCGCAAGCTGGTAATCGATATCGGCGGCGGCTCCACTGAGCTGGTGATCGGCGAAAACTTTGAACCGCATCTGGTTGAAAGCCGCCGGATGGGCTGCGTAAGCTTTGCCCAGCTTTACTTCCCGGGCGGCGCCATCAGTCGCGATAATTTCCAGCGCGCGCGCATGGCCGCCGTGCAGAAACTGGAAACGCTGGCCTGGCAGTATCGTATTCATGGCTGGAACGTAGCGCTGGGCGCCTCAGGCTCCATTAAAGCCGCCCACGAAGTGCTACTGGCGATGGGTGAAAAAGATGGGTTTATCACCCCTGAACGTCTGGTTATGCTGACGGAAGAGGTGCTCAAACATAAGAGCTTTGACGCGCTGAGTCTGCCTGGTCTCTCTGATGAGCGTAAAGCCGTGTTTGTGCCGGGGCTGGCAATTCTCTGCGGCGTTTTTGACGCGCTGGCGATTAAAGAACTCCGTCTCTCTGACGGCGCCCTGCGTGAAGGGGTGCTCTACGAGATGGAAGGCCGCTTCCGTCATCAGGATATCCGTAGTCGTACGGCTCAGAGCCTGGCCAATCAGTACAATATCGACCGCGAACAGGCGCGCCGCGTACTGGAAACCACGACCCATATGTATGAACAGTGGGAAATCCAGAATCCGAAGCTGGCGCATCCGCAGTTGGCAGCCCTGCTGAAATGGGCGGCCATGCTGCACGAGGTGGGGCTTAACATCAATCACAGCGGGATGCACCGCCACTCGGCCTATATTCTGCAAAATAGCGATTTGCCCGGCTATAACCAGGAGCAGCAAACCATGATGGCCACCCTGGTGCGCTATCATCGCAAAGCGGTGAAGCTGGATGATATGCCACGCTTTACCCTGTTTAAGAAAAAGCAGTTCCTGCCCATGATTCAGCTGTTACGTTTAGGCGTGCTGCTGAATAACCAGCGTCAGGCGACCACAACGCCGCCTACGCTGACGCTCACCACGGATGATAACCACTGGACGCTGAGCTTCCCGCACGACTGGTTCAGCCAGAACGCGCTGGTCTTGTTGGATCTGGAAAGAGAGCAGCAATACTGGAGCGCGGTTACCGGCTGGAACCTGAAAATCGAGGAAGAACACTCCCCGAACGTGGCGGCATAAAACCCGCGATCAGGCGCTCAGACCGGGCGCCTGATCGATGAGCAGATTCGTCATGACGTCGGGTTTGCCGATCAAATACCCCTGCAGATAATCAATGCCCAGCGCCACTGCAGCATCGCGGATTTGTTCGTTTTCGACATATTCTGCCACCACCTGCATATTCTTCATTCGCGCCAGATGGCATATCGAGGCCACAATCTGGTAATCCAGGCTGTTACTGACAATATTACGAATAAAACTGCCATCGATTTTCAGGATATCCGCATCCACATCCTTCAGGCGAGCATAGCTGGCGTAGCCGGTACCAAAATCATCTATCGCAATCCGACAGCCCATTTTTTGCAGCTGGCCCATGATCTGGTTCGCCAGCCCCGCATTGCCGAAACTGCTGCTTTCGGTGACTTCAAAAACAAGCTGCCAGGGCTCAATGGCATATTTTTGCAGCAGACGGTTGACCTCAAGCGGCAACTGGGCGCGGCAAACCGCGCTGGGTGAAAGATTGATCGCAAAGCGCTGACCCGGCATAGAGACGCGATTGTCGGCCATAAACTGCAAAGTCTTCTCCAGCACCCACAAGTCGATCCGCGAAGAGAGGCCAAACTCCTGGGCCACGGGTAAAAACAGATCCGGAGCGATCATTTCGCCTTTATCGTCGCGCATTCGCAGCAGCACCTCATGATAGTGATCCCCGCGAATTCCCTGAACAGGCTGCACCATCAGAACAAAGGCGTCGTTTTCCAGCGCCCGCTGCACGCGGTTCATCATCTCGACTTTATCTTTCAGCCCGCGCTGCATATTAAGGGCACCACGCTGCTGCAGATTTTCTGGATGGCAGGTGGAGAGGGAGAGATCGGCGATGGTGCTCAGCTCACCCAGCAAAAGATAGAGATGGGCGACGGGCGAGCGCACGTAGCAGTAGCTCACTCCCACCTGCGGTTGTAGCGGCATCCCGTCCCAGTAGAAACGAAAGCGTTTAATTTGCTGATCCAGTTCCTCAATCCGGGTCTGGTAGGATTCGGTATTGAGGCGTAGCGCCAGATCGTGTCCGGAGAGTTGATAGACGCACTCATCAGGCTGCAGGTAACCGTTCAGCCACTCCGCCAGTTTCTGTTTGTACTGTATCCGGAGCAGGACGCCGTAATTACGCCCCAGCACTTCCAGCTCCGGTATGCGCAGGAAACAGAGCGCTGACCAGGGCCTTTCACCCAGCGCGCGGCTGAGCGCACGCAGGTTAGGCATATGGACGACCGGATCCAGAAATGCCAGACGACGAGCACGAATGCTGATGGCGCGCTGACGTGTTGCCAGCATGCCCATGTACACCACGACGAAGGTAAAGACGAGGTAGCTGGACGAGGTGATCGTGAGCTGGATGTCATACCCCTCTGACAGCGGAATATAGCGATAGAAATAGTGTATAGAGACAATCAGCACCGGCGTCCAGAGCAGTGACATCAGCTTATAACCGAAACGCATTGAACCCCAGAGCATAACCGGCATCAGCAGTGACAGGGTATAGTTGGTGCTGAAGATAGAGCTGTTCTCGTTCATCGGCCATAACAGCATTCCCAGCAGGATGCCGTTGATGATAAGCCAGAGCACGATCTCCAGCGCGGTAACCTTCGGGTCGAATTGAGCACGAATCTGCGACACCAGGCTGCGCAGATAGCGCGGGTGGCGGATTGCGCGCAGCAGCACGTAGCAGAACGGGACCCCGGTCAGACAGCCTACCAGCAGTCCCTGGTAATTAATTAACGAGCGGATACCCGTGTCGCTGAGCCCGGCCAGGTGAAAACGGGTTTCGTAAACGCCAAAATAGACAGCGAACTGAAAAAGTAAAAAGAAAAGCGTCGCCGGGCAGAACATTTGCCAGAACAGGCGTGATGCCATTAGCCGGGTATTACCGTAGGCGACACGATTACGCCGCGGCGAAAAGACCCGGTATCCTCCCCAACTGAGTATGACCGGAATAAGAAAATGTGCGGTGGCAATGGTGGTCTCAAAACCGCCTATTGCGGGGTAGTAATGAAGTACCAGCGCCAGAATCATGCCCGGCAGCGCCACAAGACCATAAAAGAGGGTTAGCGCCAGTAGAAAGGCCAGGGGCATATAATAAAGTACGACGATGCCGCCTTCGACCTCGGTATAGGTTGTAGCCTGGCGCACCAAAGGCATCAGCAGAAGGGGTAGGATCAGGGGCAGCGCCCACCAGCGATTTTTGTATTGTTGATATAACGCGAAAATTGTCATAGATGCCATTTAAACCCGCTCGTCCCCAAGGGTAATTTCAGACAGGCATCCAACCTGACGCTTGTTAACCGTGGAGGCTTGAAGGAGGCTCTCACGGAGGAGGTGAGATTTTATAAAGCATCCCTGCGCGGCAATTGACTTAAATCAAACTTTTTAATATCCAGAATCAATAATCACATTTTTTAACGATATTTTTGTACGATTTATCAATGGTGTAAATTAACTGATTAATATACATAACAATGGATTATTTAAATGCTGACAGAATTTTACATAAGCATTAATTGACCCCGCTTCGCCGCTATGCCTTAATGAGCCTATCGCCCGGAAGGGTATTATCTGGATAACATTGTGAGTCAGGCTACACGTATGCGAAAACGACATCGGTTTAACACTCGGATGACGCGCATCATTTTGCTTATTAGCTTTCTCTTCTTCTTTGGCCGCTTCGTTTATTCCTCGATAGGTGCCTGGTATCATCATCAGGACAAACTCGAGTCGCAGCAATCCTCCCTCTCTGTTGATACTGCCGTTCGGTAACCCTTATTGCGGAATAAATAAAATTCCTTCATTGACCTTGCCTGCTATTTTTCCTGCTGCAGCAGTCTGATCAATCCACTTATGCCTTTGCTAAGAATTTTGTCCTGACGCATGACAATGGCCAACTGGCGATGTAATACCGGCGTTAATGACAATACGCATAACCCTTCGCGATCGGCCACCTGCTCTACCGCCATACGCGGAACGATGCTGTACCCCAGCCCGGCGCGAACCATCCGTTTTATCGCTTCGATGCTACCCAGCTGCATCACCGGTTCCGGCTGTAACCCACTCGCCTGAAACCAGGCGTCAATAAGCGCACGCGTTCCACTTCCCGACTCAAACGCTATCAGCGGCAGGGTGTGTAACGAATCCGGTGTGGGCACACACTCCTCCTCCTGCGCAGAAATACAGACAAACTCCTCATCGAGAATCGGTGTAATTTCCAGCCCTCTGCCGCTGACCGGCATCGTCACCAGACCCAGATCGAGGCGATTCTCTTCAATAGCGCGCACCACGCCGGGGGTATTGCCGGTGGTCACCCCCACCTTCAGCAGCGGGTACGTCTCCCGCAACTGCTGCAACAGCGGCGGTAGCAGATGAATACAGGCCGTCGCTCCTGTGCCAAGCGACACTGTCCCGCTCACTTCATGGCTGAACGCATCCAGCGAACGCAGGGTCTCTTCGACCGCCTGCTCAATACGTTCGCCGTGGGTCAGCAATGCCAGACCGGCGGCAGTGGCCTTTACGCCCCGTCCGGTGCGCTCGAGCAGTCGTGAACGTAAAAAATGTTCCAGTTGCCGGATTTGTAAACTGACGGCAGGCTGCGAGATCCCCAGCACGTCTGCCGCTGCGGAAAAGCTTCCCCGCTGAATAACCAGCCGGAAGGTGGCCAGATGTGCCAGGTTGAGCGTCGTCATACAAAGTTTCTCTTATACGGGTGATAACCGTCAGGACCTGCCTGCACCTTACCGCGCCCAGTATGCTCGGGACAACTGCATAACGGAATGAAAGATAATGAAAACGTCCGCCCTCCCCCGCGCATTACCCCTTGCCGCTGGCTGTAATCAACTCATCAACTGGGGGATTTCGTTTTATATGCCCGGGACCTTCGCCCGGGCGATTTCCGCCGACAAAGGCTGGTCATCTGTGCAGATCTATCTCGGGCTGACCTTCGCGATGCTGGTGATGGCGGGCGTATCGCCTTTTGTTGCCCGCCTGCTGGCGCGGCTTGGCGGGCGGCGGGTGGTGATGAGCGGCACCTTATTGATTGCGGCCAGCTGCGTAGGGATGGCTTACACCCCCTCGCTCGCAGGCTGGTACGGCGCCTGGCTGCTGGCCGGCATCGGTATGCGCCTGTCGCTCTACGACGCTCTCTTCGCCTCTCTGGTTAATCTGTATGGCCAACAAGCACGAAAAACGATATCCCGCGTGACGCTGGCGGGTGGACTGGCCTCCGCCGCCTTCTGGCCGTTCGGCGACGCCCTGCTTAACATCATGCGCTGGCAAGATGCGCTGCTGATCTATGCGCTTTGTGGCGTGCTAAGTGCCATTTTGATTCGCCAGCTTCCGTCCCAGCGCTGCCCGGTGAAGCGAACCCCGCCGGCCCGCGCCACAGGCAACGACCGACGTAACGCAGGGTGTTATGCCGCCTTCATTGCGTTAATCACTTTTGTCTCTAACGGCACCTCTACCCACCTTCCGGAATTTATCGCCAGCTGTGGCTTACCCATGGCTATCGGTATGTTGTGGGGTACAGGACAAACCGGCGCACGTTTTATGGAGGTGGCGGCAGGCCAGCATCTTACGCCGCTTCGGCTCACGCTGATTACCGCCCTGGCCATGCCGCTCTGTTTTTTACTCGGGTTGAGCAGTTCATTTTTTGCCTGGTCCGCCGCTGGGTTTGTGCTGGGCTATGGGGCGATTAACGGGCTGGTGACCATTGTGAAAGCCACCCTGCCGCTGCAGCTGTTTGCCCCAGAAGAGTACGCCAGACGCACCGGGGTGCTGTTGATCCCGGCCCAGCTGATGGCCGCAGTCTCTCCGCTGGCCTATGCGTGGTTGAACCGGACATTGGGGATTACCGGTGCGATGTGGCTGTCATGGGGGCTGACGCTGGTAATTACCGGGCTGGCGGTGTCTATTGTGAAAAATCAGCCGGGGCATCCCTGCCCTGCGTGATTGAAACACAACGCCACCGTCAATGGTCAGGCTTGCTCCGGTGATATAGCCGGATGATTCCCCGGCAAGCCATGCCGCCATGTTGATAGTTATACGTCGTGGCGCCAGATCCAGGCCGGGAATGTGCACCCTCGCTGCGACAGCCGCTTTACTCATGGCATACACGTGCTGCCCGCATGCGCGGAATGTATCGCACTGTATCCACCTCTCCCTGCTTACGCAGCCATACAAAAAAGCCGCCCGCAGCAAACAGACCCGATACATAAAAATGGTCTTCTATGTCTGTCGCAAATGATTACCGAAGAGGAGTCCCCCGAATGAAGCATCGAAACTTACTGCTGGCGCTGCTCGCACTGACGTCAGGCTGCACCTGGGCCGCGCCGTTAAGCGGACTGAGTGCCGCGGAGGTTAATGGCCCCGCTGCCGTTGCGCCGCTTGAACAGCCCCAGCCTCCGGCGAAGCTGATTGTCGATCCGCCCCTGGCGGGCCCGCTGAGTAAAGGCGCGGTCTTTATTCAGTACCGCACAGAGAACATGCGCATCGAACCCGTTTTCGGGCCCGGGGCGCTAAAAGTGACGCCACGCATTGGCCATATTCACGTCATCGTCGATGACAATCCCTGGCACTGGGCCGACGCCAGCGGTGAGCCGGTCATTCTGGTGGGGCTGCCTGCTGGCCAGCACAAGGTGACGATTATTCTCGCCGACCCAACCCATAAGCCTGTTGATCGTAAAACCATTGAATTCACCGTGCCACCGCATGCTGCGGTTATGCACTGAACACAACCACTGATCTATTTTTGAGGATTTAAACCATGAAAACATTACTGATTGCTGTTCTGACCTTCTCTGCTGCCATGGCTTCTTCCGCTTTCGCTGCTCAGGAAATTAACCAGCCTCACGGGCAACAAAAGATTGGCACCATTTCCGACAGCAGCGGCGCAACGTCGCTTACGGATCTGGAGGCGAAACTGCAGGCCAAAGCCGCCGAAGCGGGCGCCAGCGCGTTCCGCATTACCTCCGCCGGGGGCAATAACACTCTGTCTGGTACCGCAGATATTTATCGCTGAGGTCGTCATGATGAAAAAACTGTTTACGCATACGCTAGCAGCAGGCCTGCTGCTGGCCGCCGCCAGCGGCGTAGCGCTGGCGAGCAGCGATAAAACCGTGGTGTTGGTGCATGGTGCTTTTGCCGATGGCAGTAGCTGGAACTCTGTGATCAATAAATTGCATAACCAGCATACCGAGGTCATTGCCGTTCAGCTGCCGCTCACCTCGTTAAAAGATGATGTTGCCGCGACTCAGCGCGCCATCGCCCGGGCTCACGGTGATGTGGTGCTGGTGGGGCACTCCTGGGGCGGGACGGTAATTAGCGAGGCGGGCAACGATGCGCGGGTCAAAGCGCTGGTCTATGTGGCGGCATTTGCCCCGGATTCGGGCCAGTCGACGGCGAATCTGGCCGGAAGCTACCCTGCCCCACCGGGCAGCGCAGGCATCGCTAAGACCGCGGACGGTTATCTTTACCTACCGGGCAAATCGGTAAGCGAGGATTTTGCGCCGGACATTAAGGCGGGCGAGCAGAACGCGCTGACCGCCACTCAGGGCCCGATCCGTGCAGATGCCTTTGCGGAAAAGGTGACCCATGCGGCCTGGCACGACAAACCGAGCTGGTATGTGGTCAGCAAGAATGACCGGATGATCAACCCGGATCTGGAGCGCACCATGGCGAAGGCGATTCATGCCAAAACCACCGAAGTGGCGGCAAGCCATGTCTCGATGGTGAGCCATCCGGAGGAGATTGCCCGGACGATTGAGCAAGCGGCGCAATGAGCAGGCAATAAAAAGCCCGCGGGTAGCGGGCTTCAATAAAACGCGATTATCGGGCGGGGATTATTCCCACTCGATCGTCGCCGGTGGCTTACCGCTGATGTCATACACTACGCGGGAGATACCGTTCACTTCATTGATGATGCGGTTAGAGACGCGACCCAGGAAATCATACGGTAGATGCGCCCAGTGTGCGGTCATGAAGTCGATGGTTTCCACCGCACGCAGGGAGACAACCCAGTCGTATTTACGGCCATCGCCCATTACGCCTACAGAGCGAACCGGCAGGAACACGGTGAACGCCTGGCTCACTTTGTTATACAGGTCGGCTTTGTGCAGCTCTTCAATGAAGATCGCATCGGCACGGCGCAGCAGGTCGCAGTACTCTTTCTTCACTTCGCCCAGCACGCGCACGCCGAGACCTGGCCCCGGGAACGGGTGACGGTAAAGCATGTCGTACGGCAGACCCAGCTCCAGGCCGATCTTACGCACTTCGTCTTTAAACAGCTCACGCAGCGGTTCAACCAGGCCCATCTTCATCTCTTTCGGCAGGCCGCCCACGTTGTGGTGAGATTTGATGACGTGTGCTTTACCGGTGGCAGAGGCCGCAGACTCGATTACGTCAGGGTAGATCGTACCCTGCGCCAGCCATTTCACGTCTTCCAGCTTCAGCGCCTCTTCGTCGAACACTTCGACAAACACGCGACCGATGATTTTACGTTTCGCTTCCGGATCGTTTTCACCGGCCAGCGCGTCCAGGAAGCGCTTCTCGCCTTCCACGTGAACGATGTTCAGACCGAAGTGGTCGCCGAACATATCCAGCACCTGCTGGGCTTCGTTAAGACGCAGCAGACCGTTGTCCACGAAGACGCAGGTCAGATTTTTGCCAATAGCGCGGTGCAGCAGCATCGCGGTCACGGAGGAGTCCACGCCGCCGGAGAGGCCAAGAATCACTTTGTCATCACCAACCTGCTGGCGGATGCGCTCCACGGCGTCGTCGATGATTTTTGCCGGGGTCCAGAGGGCGTCACACTGGCAGATGTCACGCACGAAGCGCTCCAGCATGCGCATCCCCTGACGGGTGTGTGTCACTTCCGGGTGGAACTGCACGCCATAGAAACGTTTTTCTTCGTTCGCCATGATCGCGAAGGGGCAGCTTTCGGTGCTGGCAACGGTCACGAAGTCGGACGGGATAGCGGTAACTTTATCGCCGTGGCTCATCCATACGTCCAGCAGCGGTTTGCCGTCTGCGGTCAGGGAGTCTTCGATACCGCGCACCAGTGCGCTATCGCTCACCACTTCTACCTGCGCATAGCCGAATTCACGTTCAGTAGAGCCTTCTACGTGGCCGCCCAGCTGCATTGCCATGGTCTGCATGCCGTAGCAGACGCCAAAGACCGGCACGCCCGCTTCAAACACGTACTGCGGTGCGCGTGGACTGTTCTCTTCGGTGGTGCTTTCCGGGCCGCCAGACAAGATGATGCCGCTTGGGTTGAACTCGCGAATCTGTGCTTCCGTGACATCCCATGCCCACAGCTCACAGTAAACGCCCAGCTCACGGACGCGACGTGCCACCAGCTGCGTGTACTGAGAACCGAAATCGAGGATAAGAATGCGATGTTTATGAATGTTTTCCGTCATTGACGCTAATTCCGAGGCAAGTGAAACAAAATCGCCCGGCATATAGCCGGGCGTGGAAACTTATCAGGAGCCCATACGGTAGTTCGGGGACTCTTTGGTGATGGTCACGTCATGGACGTGACTTTCCTGAATACCCGCACCGCTGATACGCACAAATTCCGCTTTAGTACGCAGCAGGTCGATAGTACCACAGCCGGTCAGACCCATACAGGAGCGCAGGCCGCCCATCTGCTGGTGAATGATCTCTTTCAGGTAGCCTTTATAGGCTACGCGGCCTTCGATACCTTCCGGCACCAGTTTGTCTGCCGCGTTATCGGTCTGGAAGTAACGGTCAGAGGAGCCTTTGGACATCGCGCCCAGAGAGCCCATCCCACGGTAGGATTTGTAAGAACGGCCCTGGAACAGCTCGATTTCACCCGGGGACTCTTCGGTACCGGCCAGCATGGAGCCAACCATTACCGCTGCCGCACCGGCCGCAATCGCTTTGGCGATGTCGCCGGAGAAGCGGATACCGCCATCAGCGATAACCGGGATGCCCGTGCCTTCCAGCGCTTCAACCGCGTCGGAAACGGCGGTGATTTGCGGAACGCCCACGCCGGTGACGATACGGGTCGTACAGATGGAGCCTGGGCCGATACCCACTTTCACCGCGCTGCAGCCTGCTTCCGCCAGGGCGCGAGCGCCTGCGCCAGTCGCGACGTTACCGCCAATAATCTGCAGATCCGGGTATTTTGCACGGGTTTCACGAATACGTTGCAGCACGCCTTCGGAGTGGCCATGAGAGGAGTCAATCAGCAGCACGTCAACGCCTGCGGCAACCAGCGCATCAACGCGCTCTTCGTTGCCCGCACCTGCGCCAACCGCAGCACCGACGCGCAGACGTCCATGCTCGTCTTTACAGGCGTTCGGTTTACGTTCTGCTTTCTGGAAATCTTTTACGGTGATCATGCCGCGCAGATGGAAGCTATCATCCACCACCAGCGCTTTCTCAACGCGTTTTTCGTGCATCTTCGCAAAGACCACTTCGCGGGATTCGCCTTCACGCACGGTAACCAGACGCTCTTTCGGAGTCATATAAACGCTAACTGGCTGGTTCAGGTCGGTGACGAAGCGGACGTCGCGGCCAGTGATAATACCCACCAGTTCGTTATCGGAGGTGACAACCGGGTAGCCTGCAAAGCCGTTACGCTCGGTCAGCGCTTTAACTTCGTGCAGCGTGGTGGTTGGCAGAACAGATTGCGGGTCGGTAACGATGCCAGATTCATGTTTCTTCACGCGGCGAACTTCTTCTGCCTGACGCTCGATAGACATGTTTTTATGAATAAAGCCAATGCCGCCTTCCTGAGCCAGGGCGATAGCCAGGCGCGCTTCAGTCACGGTGTCCATTGCCGCGGAGAGCATAGGAATGTTCAGGCGAATGGTTTTGGTTAACTGCGTGCTGAGGTCGGCAGTATTCGGCAGAACGGTGGAGTGAGCGGGAACGAGGAGGACGTCGTCAAACGTCAGTGCTTCTTTAGCGATACGTAGCATGGGCAATATCTCTGACCTGGGTGGTTAAATATTGCCGTGGCATTATACAGAGCGTAACCGATTGCATCTACACTTTTTTAGAAAAAAGCTTGCGATCGCCTCTCAGCAGGTTACTATCGACTGAATAACTTGCTGATTTAAAATTTGATCCCGCTCACATGTTATCCTCTCAATCCCCCTCAATTTTTACTGTCAGCCGCCTTAACCAGACGGTGCGTTTGCTGCTTGAGCAGGAAATGGGGCAAGTCTGGATCAGCGGTGAGATCTCTAACTTTACCCAGCCCTCTTCCGGCCACTGGTACTTCACGCTAAAAGACGACACCGCTCAGGTGCGCTGTGCAATGTTCCGCAACAGCAACCGTCGCGTCACGTTCCGTCCTCAGCATGGCCAGCAGGTTCTGGTACGCGCCAATATTACGCTGTATGAACCACGCGGTGATTATCAAATCATCGTCGAGAGCATGCAGCCTGCGGGCGAAGGGCTGTTGCAGCAAAAATATGAACAGCTAAAAGCGAAACTCTCTGCAGAGGGGTTGTTCGATCAGCAATATAAACAACCTCTGCCCGCTCCGGCTCACTGTGTTGGCGTAGTTACCTCGAAAACCGGTGCGGCCTTGCACGATATTCTCCACGTTCTGAAGCGTCGCGATCCCTCCCTGCCCGTCATCATCTACCCCACCGCGGTTCAGGGGGATGATGCCCCAGGCCAGATCGTGCGCGCCATTGAACTGGCGAATGCGCGCCGTGAGTGTGATGTGTTAATTGTCGGGCGCGGTGGCGGTTCGCTGGAGGATCTGTGGAGCTTTAACGACGAGCGCGTAGCACAGGCCATCTTTGCCAGCGCCATTCCGGTGGTCAGCGCTGTCGGCCATGAAACAGACGTCACCATCGCCGATTTCGTGGCGGATTTACGCGCCCCGACGCCGTCCGCAGCGGCCGAAGTGGTGAGCCGCAATCAGCTGGAGCTGCTACGACAGCTTCAGAACGGGCAGCAACGCCTGGAGATGGCGATGGATTACTTCCTCGCAGAACGTACGCGTCGCTTTACCCAGCTCCAGCATCGCCTGCACCAGCAGCACCCTCAGCTGCGTCTTGCGCGTCAGCAAACCGTGCTGGAACGTCTGCGCCAGCGCATGAACGTTGCGCTGGAGGGCCAGCTCAAACGTGCGACCTTGCGTCAGCAACGCGTGGCCCAGCGCCTGAACCAGCAAAATCCGCAGCCGAAAATCTACCGTGCGCAAACCCGCATTCAGCAGCTTGAGTATCGGCTGGCCGAGAATCTGCGTGCGCGGCTCAGCAGCACGCGCGAACGCTTTGGCAACGCGGTTACCCATCTGGAGGCGGTCAGCCCCCTCTCTACCCTGGCACGCGGTTATAGCGTCACCACCGCGACCGATGGCAAAGTGCTCAAACAGACCCAACAAGTCAAAGCCGGCGATGTGCTGACGACCCGCCTGTCAGACGGCTGGGTCGAGAGTGAAGTGAAAGGCGTGACGGCCGCGAAAAAACCGCGGACCCGAAAAAAACAGCCCTAATCTGTAGGCGTATCGCCCCCCGGCGTGACGCAAAGCATCAGCCAGGATAAGGCAGAAAAGCTCATCAGCGCGCCAGCCGCGCCTATTGCTCCATACAGCTGCCCGAAGACAATCGCCCCGACAATCTGCCCGACCGCCAGCATTAAAAAGGCCAGACTCACCCCCATCGCGGGTGCAGAGGCGGCAATCGCCGCCCCCTGAACTAATAGCACGCCGGAGAGGATCACATAGCCCGCGCCGTTCAATGCCACGGCAGGTATCAGCCACCCGCTAAAGCCGTGGATCAGGGCGAGCAGAATAAGCGAAACCGCCATAAAAATTTGCGATCCCCGGTAGACCACCCGCATCCCTGTGCGCTGAGCTACGCTACCGGTTAATACCGCCGCAATGCCCGCTCCCCCGCTGATCAGCCAAAGAATATTCGTGGTGCCGCTCTCCAGCCCGGTATGACGTTGAAGCAGCTCCGGACCAAAACTCCACCACGCCGCGCTGGCGATACCGCTGACAAACGCGATCAGTAATAATCTCAGCATTGCCGGTTTAGCCAGTTGGGCCCGCCACCCCTGTTGCACCGCAGCCTGGGGGGCTTTACCCGCAGGGAGAAAGCGCCAGACAGGGATCAAGCAAAGCAGAGCCAGTAGCGCAAAAGCGACACAGGCGAATCGCCATCCTCCCGGCAGAAAAAACAGTATCGGTACCGAGAGGATGATCCCTCCGCTGGTACCCGCATTGATGACCGTATTCACTTGCGTGTTACGCTCAGGCGGTATTACCGCGCTGACCGCGCCGGCCAACGAGGGGGACGCCAGGCCTGAGCTCAGTCCCGCAATAAACAGTCCGATGGCCAGACAGAGCGGCGAAGGTGAAACGGCCAGTATCAGTAGCCCGACGGCCGCGGTGATGGCCGCGAGCGACGCCGTGAACCGGGCACCGAATCGGTTGGTTAACAACGACGCAAATAATACCGACAGGCAGTATGCCGCGTAGCTACAGGCGGCAATCAGACCGGCGGTTTCCATAGAGAGCGGGATGGCCTGTTTTATATCGGGCAGCATAATGCCCCATGAAAACCTTGCCATCCCATAGGTCACGGCGATCAAGACAAAACCGCTGAAGGCGAATGCCATGCTTTTTTTCATTCTGATCCTCGTTATGTACCCCGCTAAAACCTAATCCCTGAACCGGCGGAGTGCCAGTTTTACGCTGCGCGATTTGTCCGACTTATGCCCATCCCCGTGTCGATGGCTTACACTTACACTGGTTCTTTTTTCGGCATTGCCAGAAAACAGGAGAGCAGCATGACCCAGCCTTATAGCGTTATTCCCCCCTACATCTTGCGCCGCATCATCGATCGCGGCTCTGAATTACAGCAGCAGTGTGCTCGCCAGACATTAACCCACGTGCAGACCTTAATGGCCCATATGCCCGGCAAACCCGCCGCCCCGCACGTCAACAATGCCGGTCAGCTGGAGCGTGATATCTACGATGCCCGAAATCTGCAGGAGCTACCGGGAACGCAGGTTCGCTATGAAGGACAACCCTCAACCGGCGATATCGCGGTGGATGAGGCCTATGATTACCTCGGCGTCACGCATGACTTTTTCTGGGAAAACTATCAGCGCGATTCGCTGGATGGTAAGGGGCTAATATTGACCGGCACCGTACATTATGGCCGGGAATATCAAAATGCTTTCTGGAATGGCGAGCAGATGGTGTTCGGCGATGGCGACGGCGAAATATTTAACCGCTTTACCATCGCCATCGACGTGGTGGCCCATGAACTGAGTCACGGCGTGACCGAAACCGAAGCGGGATTAATTTATTACGAACAATCCGGCGCGCTGAACGAATCGCTTTCAGATGTCTTTGGCTCGCTGGTTAAGCAATACCATCTTAAACAGACCGCCCAGGAAGCCGACTGGCTTATTGGTGAAGGGTTGCTGGCATCCGGAATTAACGGGAAAGGGCTACGCTCCATGAAGGAGCCCGGTAGCGCCTATGACGACCCTCTGCTGGGTAAAGATCCGCAGCCAGGCCATATGAATGATTTCCTGAAAACCCGTGAGGATAACGGGGGCGTGCATATTAACTCCGGGATACCTAATCGCGCATTCTATCTCGCCGCGACCGCGCTGGGGGGCTATGCATGGGAGCAGGCCGGATATGCCTGGTATGATACGGTTTGCGACCGGGCCCTCCCGCAGGATGCCGATTTCGCGACTTTCGCCCGATTGACAATCAACCACGGGGGCAAACGGTCCGGCAGCGCAGTGGCAGCAGCAATCGAGGCGGCCTGGAAAACCACAGGAGTGCTGTAAATGCAGATTCCGGAATTGACTGAAGACGCTGTCGTTGAACTGGCGCGAGAAGGCGGCGTCGCCTTTATTCCAAAGTTAAGCGGCCTGCGCAGAATCGCGCTCTCTTCATTGAATGCGCAACAGCGCCAAAAAGTGGTAGAGATTCTGGACCAGGCGCTGGAGCTGGGCCAACCGCCCGGCCAGCCTGCGTCGCCAGGCCAGGGCGATCAGCGCTACTTTCGTATTCAGATCGTCTGGACCCGGCACAATCAGGCGCAATATACGGATGTCATCTTGCTGGTACCCGAACAGGAAGCGCCGCCGTCGCTGGTAGATTTGTGGTTGAAAGGCGAAGGTTGCGTTTGCGATTAAGCCTCTGGCAGAACAAACTCCACGCGCTTTTTCGAGATCAGACCGTGGCCATTCTGGCAAAAATAATCCACTGCGCCGCAAGCTTTTAAGACCTGCAAAGGCTGATGGCACTCCGGGCAAAGGGCTTGCAGCGCAATCTCTTTGTTACAGGCCGCGCAGTGCGCCAGGCCATTTTGCGGGGTTAATTCTGCATGACAATCGGGGCAGGTAACAGGCATTGTGACTCCTTAAAAGGGGTTCAGCATGGGTTGATTTTACCACAGCGCGGTCAGTGGGGGCCACGCAGCCGTTGCTGTAAATTGAGGAGCAGTGTGACTTCGTCCAGTCGCCGTCGGGTAATGTGGCGCACCTCATCCGGCGCGCGGGAAAACAGGCTCGCTTCCCCAAGGATCTGTTCTGCGAGGCAGTGTTCATAGAGCGTACCGGTACGCGCCCAGCGCTGGAGATGTTCACCTTCGCTGAGCGTTAGCACATCCTGCTGGCCTCGCCTGTCGTGGCTGATAATGCGGCCATCGCGAAGATGCAGCCGCAGCCCTTTTTGTCCGCCCTGAGGCCCGGCATATTTATTAAGCCAGACAGCCACCGGAATACCGCTCAGATGCCCTTCTAAATGCGCTTCACCTTCTGCCGTGCGCAGATCGCCTCTCTCGATATCGCGCCCCAGCCGATCCCTGGCGGAGATCACCTGCAGCGCCATGTCGTTATTTCCCCCGAGATGGCAAACCGTTTCCCGCATCATTGCCAGTACGTGGGTGCCAATATCCAGAATTACGCCGTCCGGATGGTGCAACGTACGTGTATCAGGCTCCCCGGTAGCGAAGTTAAGAGCGACAGGTTCCCCTGCCTCATTAAAACCGCTGGGTTCCAGCAAAAAGCCCTCTATTTTGACGATATCTGCAACGCCGGAAATGGCGCGTATTGGGCGTGCTTCACCCTGCGGCTGCCAGCGGGGATCCGGTTGCCCCAGCGCCAGCTGCAGCGCACCGGTTCGCGCCATCCAGTGATCGAGGGCCAGCACTTGCCGGGCGACCCGGCAATCGTTCAACAACCCGTTTAACCGGGTGGCCTGAGCGAGGGTCGCAATAATCGGTTTTTCCACCACGATACGGGGGATCGGGGAAGCCAGGGCCTGCTCGAGTACCTCAAGGTGATGGAGCGAAGAGGTGGTAATAAATAGCGTTTCCAGCGGGGATTCCAGGAGCGTCGACAGCATGGGACAGCGAATGATCCCCTCAGGCTGGCGGTCAAGGCGAAGGTCAAAGCCGTAACAGTTTGCCCCCGTCTGTCGTAGCGCAGGGAGGTAAGCCGTTTCCACCACCGCCCCCAGGCCGATAAAGCCGACATTCATATTCTGCCTCGCTCAATATAAAAAAACCGGCGTACAAGGCGCCGGTTTTGTCTGGTTATAACCCTGCCATCAGGCGGTGGTTACCGGTTTTTCCTCACTTTTCGTCTGCGCATTTTCCAGCATGCGGCGGACCGGAACAATGAGGACGATCAGTACGGCAGCACAGATCAGCAGGGCAATAGAGCAGCGTGCAAAGAGATCCGGCAGCATATCCAGCTGATCGGCCTTAACGTGGCCACCAATCAGGCCCGCCGCCAGGTTGCCCAGCGCACTGGCACAGAACCACAGGCCCATCATCTGGCCACGCATTCTTTCTGGGGCCAGCAACGTCATGGTTGCCAGGCCAATCGGACTCAGACACAGCTCACCTAGGGTCAGCATCAGGATACTGCCCACCAGCCAGAACGGCGATACGCCTGCCCCGCCATTTTGCAGCACGTTCTGTGCCGCCAGCATCATCAGGCCGAAACCTGCCGCTGCGCAGAGAATACCGATGACAAATTTGGTGATGCTGCCCGGACGAATGTTCATGCTCGCCATCTTCGGCCACGCCCAGCTAAAGACCGGTGCCAGCAAAATAATGAACAGAGCATTAATAGACTGGAACCATACCGCCGGAATTTCAAAGTCGCCGATCATACGATTCGTATAGTCATTGGCGAACAGGTTGAACGAGGTAGGTTTCTGTTCAAACGCAGACCAGAAGAAGGCCGCCGAAATCAGCAGAATGAAGCAGACCAGCAGGCGGGCACGCTCTTTGCGATTGAGACCGGCAAAGACGAACAGCCAGATGAAGTACAGCGCTACCGAGGCGGCAATCACGTAGACCAGCGCGCTGGCGACCGCGACCGGATTAATCACAATCACGCCCTGAGCAATCAGCGCAACGACAATCGCCACACCCACCGCCAGCGCCACCAGCCAGGCACCGACGCCATTTTTCTTCGCCACCGGGCTGTTCCAGGTGGAGTCGAGTCCCACTTCGCGGTCATAGCGTTTCATTGATGGCACGGCGAAGAGACGGAAGATCACCAGGGCAACCAGCATCCCGATACCACCGATGCCGAAGCCCCAGTGCCAGCCATGAGATTTAATCAGCCAGCCGGAAATCAGTGGCGCGATAAATGACCCCATGTTGATGCCCATATAAAAGAGCGAGAAGCCGCCATCACGACGCGTATCGCCTTTTTTATACAGGGTCCCTACCATCACCGAGATACAGGTTTTGAACAGACCCGATCCCAGCACAATGAACATCAGGCCGATAAAGAACAAATTGTTCCCCATCACCGCCGACAGCGCAATCGACAGGTGGCCGAGCGCAATCAGAATGGAGCCGTACCAGACCGCTCTCTGCTGGCCGAGCCAGTTGTCGGCCAGCCACCCACCCGGCAGGGCCGCCAGATACATGGTACCGGCGAAGATCCCGACGATAGCCGAGGCATTTTCACGTGCCAGCCCCATGCCGCCGTCATAAACGGTGGCCGCCATGAACAGAATCAGTAACGGGCGAATGCCATAGAACGAGAAACGTTCCCACATCTCTGTGAAAAAGAGCGAGCCAAGCGGATACGGGTGGCCGAAGAAGGTCCGGCTTTCTTTATTATTAACTGAGGATTGCATAGTTCTCCCGAAGAGGTGTGTCGTTGTGCTTATAAACGCGGAATTAAGGTCGGCCAGTTAGGGTTCAGCTCGATCAATACACTCCGAAAATTTTATTTAACCATTTGATAACCAGTCGCTGGTTTTGTCTAGTGCCAGATGCGGAACGTTAAGACGAAAATTCGACAGGTATCTCTTTTCGTAGATTTTATGCTGGAAAAAGCAGAATTGTGATTGACATCAGCGCACTAACGTCAGGAAGGTGAAAGAGCGTGAAAAGTAAAAAGCCCGCTGAAAGCGGGCTTGTTGAGCAACAGGTCACCTGAAACGGTTATTTGCCCTTTTTGATGTGTTTGATTAAACGCTTACGTTTACGCATCTGGTTTGGCGTCAGGGTGTTGCGCTTATTGGCGAACGGGTTATCCCCTTCCTTGAACTGGATACGAATCGGCGTGCCCATTACGTCCAGAGACTTACGGAAGTAGTTCATCAGATAACGTTTGTAGGAATCCGGCAGGTCTTTTACCTGGTTACCGTGAATCACCACAATCGGCGGGTTATAACCACCGGCGTGGGCATATTTCAGCTTCACGCGACGGCCACGCACCAGCGGCGGCTGATGGTCTTCAGCGGCCATGGTCATGATGCGGGTCAGCATCGCCGTGCCTACGCGGCGGGTGGAGCTGTCATAGGCTTCACGCACGGATTCAAACAGATTTCCCACCCCACTGCCATGCAGAGCAGAGATGAAATGCACGCGCGCAAAGTCGATAAAGCCCAGACGGTAGTCCAGGGTCTCTTTCACCTGCTCTCTCACTTCATTGCTGAGGCCATCCCACTTGTTAACCACAATCACCAGTGAGCGCCCACTATTCAGGATGAAGCCGAGCAGAGAGAGATCCTGATCGGAAATACCTTCACGGGCATCGATAACCAGCATGACTACGTTGGCATCTTCGATCGCTTGCAGGGTCTTAATAACCGAGAACTTTTCCACCACATCGGTAATTTTGCCGCGCTTACGCACCCCTGCGGTATCAATCAGAACGTATTCACGCTCGTCACGCTGCATCGGAATATAGATACTGTCGCGGGTGGTGCCCGGCATATCGTAAACCACCACGCGGTCTTCGCCGAGGATACGGTTGGTAAGCGTAGACTTACCTACGTTCGGACGCCCCACGATAGCCAGTTTAATCGGCAGATCCTGCGGGTTGAAGTCGTCTTCCGGCTCTTCTTCGCCCTCTTCACGCTCTTCAAACTGCGCCCAGTATTCGGCGTCTTCATCAACCTCTTCCGGCGGGCTGATTTCATCAACGAACGGCAGCAGTGCAGTTTCGAGCAGGCTGGTTACGCCACGGCCATGTGAGGCCGCGATAGGATAAATATCGCCCAGACCCAGAGACCAGAAATCGGCCATCGCCTGGTCGACATCAATACCGTCGGTCTTGTTCGCTACCAGGAAGGTCGGCTTTTGACGCGAACGCAGGTGCTTGGCAATAGCGGAATCCGCAGGCATCAGACCCGCGCGGGCATCCACCAGGAAAAGAACGACATCGGCTTCTTCGATAGCCAGCAGAGACTGCTCAGCCATACGCGTTTCAACGCCGTCTTCGGTTCCGTCGATACCGCCGGTATCAATACAGATGAATTCACGACCTTCCACTTCTGCACGACCGTACTTACGGTCACGCGTGAGCCCCGGGAAATCCGCAACCAGCGCATCACGGGTGCGTGTTAAACGGTTAAAAAGAGTGGATTTTCCAACGTTCGGGCGCCCGACAAGCGCGACCACAGGTACCATGTTTAAAGCCTCATAAAATGCATTACTACGTCGCTTTTGCGGCGTAGATAAAAAAGTCAAAACGGCCCCTGAAGAGACAGGAGCCGTTTATTATACTACAACCGCTGTGATTAACGCGTGATCGCGTACAGCGTGCCGTCTTTTGCCTGAATCAGCAGTTTGCCGTCAGCGACGACAGGTTCCGTCAGGAAGCCGGAGCTGTCGACTTTATCCTGAGCAACAAAGCGGCCATTTGACGGATCGATCCAGTGCATATAGCCTTCGCTATCGCCCACCACCAGGCTGCCGTTATAGAGCGCCGGTGCGGTCAGCAGACGGTGCAGCAGATCGCTTTGCGTCCACAGGGTCACGCCCCCTTCGGTGCTCAGCGCCAGCAGACGATCGTTCTGGTCAACCAGGTAGATACGGTCGCCATCAACGATGAAATCATTCACTGAACCCAGCTCACGTTTCCACATGATCTGGCCACTACGCAGATCCAGCGCGGTCAGATTGCCGTTGTACGCCAGCGCGTAGACGACGCCGTTGACGATAACCGGCGTGGTATCCACGTCGCTCAGACGGTCGATCTCAGTCGGACCGGTCGCCTGTGAAATACGCTGTTGCCAAATCAACTGGCCCTGCTGCATCAGCACGGCGTTCACACGACCGTTATCACCGCCCACGATGGCTGCGCCAAAGGCGGTTGCAGGGGCGGATTCACCGCGCAGAGAGAGCGCAGGCATATCCAGGTTAACGGTCCATTTTACCGCGCCATCGGCTTCGTTAAGCGCCTGAAGCTGACCATTCGCAGTGTGAACCAGCACCATACCATCGCTCACGACCGGACGAGAAAGCGCTTCGCCTGCGACACGACTCTGCCAGACGATTGAGCCATCGCCGCTGTCCAGGGCGTAGACCTGTGCTTTTTCACTGGCCACATACACGCGTCCACCGGACACGGTTAAACCGCCAGAGAGCAGCGCTGGGTTACGGGAGAACCAGCCGCTTTTTTCTGCCAGATTGATCGACCAAATCTCTTTTCCGTCGTCGGCGTTGACCGCTTTCACGGTGCCTTTACGATCGGCCGCATAGACGACGCTATCCGCATAGGCCGGGTGCAGGTTGGAGTAGAAATCACCGATACCGTCACCGACGGAGGTACTCCACGCAGTAGACGGGGTGAATTGATTTTCCACCGTCGGCAGCGGAGACATGGTGACAACATCTTCTTCGCCACTGAACAGTGAACAGCCACTCAATAACGTAACGGAAAGCAGTCCTGGCAGAAGTAATTTACGCAATTGCATCGGGTCCCTCTCAGACGGACAAATTATTTATTTTCATCTGCATCATTTCGCTCAGCGCTGGCGAGGCGTTGCTTTTTACGCCCGCTTCCCATGCGCTGCGCGCGCCTTGTTTATCGCCTTTGCTCAGCAGTGCTTCACCGCGCAGATCGGCAACAATAGAGGCAAAACCTTCACCTTTAATGGTGTCGAGCGTTTTCAGCGCTTCGTCAGCTTTCTTCTGCTGAACCTGAACGCGTGCCAGACGCAAGTTGATCAGCGCTTTCAGGTTATCGTCGCTGGCGGCAGCCAGACCTTGCTGAAGCTGAGCCGCTGCTTTATCCAGGTCGTTTTTATCAACGAACTGCTGCGCAACTTCCAGCGACGCCAGTGCACCATAGGTGTTTTTTGTCTCCGCGGCGAATTTCTCAGCGGCGGCCAGGGTTTGCGGCTGGTCGGCTTTGATCGCGCTGACCGTATTTTCATACTGCAGCGAGGAGCCACGCACGGAATCCACCTGATGACTGGTCCAGTAACGCCAGCCAATTAATGCGCCAACACCTAAAATAACCCCAACTGCCAGAGCCTTGCCGTTTTCAGCAAAGAAGCGCTTGATGGCATCAACCTGGTCGTTTTCGTTTTCGTACATTTCCACGCCGTCCTTCTCCTTAGAAAGTCAAAGAGCGCAAGTGCGCCGCAACGCCGTCCTGCGTTACCGTAATCTGTTCACCAGAGCGCAAGTCTTTCACCACGACGTTACCCGCAGCGACTTCAGACTCACCCAGCACCAGTGCCACCTGTGCGCCCCACTTATCGGCACGCGCAAACTGTTTTTTAAAGTTGCCGCCACCATGGTTGGTCATCAGCTTAACGCCCGGCAATTCATCACGAATGCGTTCGGCCAGCTGCATTGCCGCAGGTTGCGTATCCGCACCCGAGGCGACCAGGTATATATCGACAACGGATTCTGCTTTAAATTCCGGATTAACTGCCTGAACCAGCAAAACAAGTCGCTCAAGACCCATGGCGAAGCCCACTGCAGGCGCAGCACGCCCACCCAGTTGCTCAACCAGGCCATCGTAACGACCGCCCGCGCAGACTGTACCCTGCGAGCCCAGGCTGGTAGTTACCCACTCAAATACGGTACGGTTATAGTAGTCCAGACCACGTACCAGGCGCTGGTTCACGGTATAGGCAATGCCCGCCGCTTCCAGTAATTTGCACAGACCGGTGAAGTGTTCACGAGACTCGTCGTCCAGATAATCACCCAGCGCAGGCGCGTCGTTCAATAGCGCCTGTACCTCGGCGTTTTTGGAGTCCAGTACGCGCAGCGGGTTGCTGTACATCCGGCGTTTGCAATCGTCGTCCAGCTTCTCTTTATGCTGTTCAAGGAACGCGACCAGCGCGTCACGGTAGTTGGCTCGCGCTTCCAGAGAGCCGATAGAGTTCAGCTCCAGGGAAACGTGCTCAGCAATACCGAGCGCACGCCACCAGCGGGCGGTCAACATAATCAGTTCGGCGTCAATGTCCGGCCCTTGCAGGCCAAAGACTTCAACACCCAGCTGGTTAAACTGACGATAGCGGCCTTTTTGTGGACGTTCGTGGCGGAACATCGGGCCGATATACCACAGGCGCTGCTCCTGATTGTACAGGAGACCATGTTCGATGCCGGCGCGTACACAACCCGCCGTACCTTCAGGACGCAGCGTCAGGCTATCGCCATTGCGGTCTTCAAAGGTATACATCTCTTTTTCAACCACGTCGGTTACTTCGCCGATTGCGCGCTTGAATAACGGGGTCTGCTCTACAATCGGCAAACGGATTTCGCTGTAACCGTAGCTGCCGAGCACCTGTTTCAGTGTGCCTTCAATGCGCTGCCAGATGGCGGTCTCGCCAGGCAGATAATCGTTCATGCCGCGAATGGCTTGAATGTTTTTTGCCACGTTTATTCTCTTTCTATATACAAAAATGAACCCAAAGATTCATTAACCCAAGGGTTCAATCATACACAGGAAGCGCACCGCTTCCCATCTCGTTATTTTTCGACGTGTTGCACGCTGATGCGTTGCGTCTCATCTAGCATGGTTGCCTTGGCACGAATGCGGGCTTCCAGCTGATCGATCATGTCGTTATTATCCAGACGATCTTTGCGAACGCCATCTTCATAGAGACCGCTTTTCTTGTTACCGCCGGTTACGCCCAGGGTAGAGACCAGCGCTTCGCCCGGGCCATTGACCACGCAGCCAATGATAGAGACATCCATTGGCGTGATGATATCTTCCAGACGCTGCTCCAGGGCATTAACCGTACCGATAACGTCAAACTCCTGACGTGAACAGGTTGGGCAGGCGATGAAGTTGATCCCGCGCGAGCGGATGCGCAGCGATTTAAGGATATCGAAACCGACTTTGATCTCTTCGACCGGATCCGCCGCCAGTGAAACGCGCAGCGTGTCGCCGATCCCTTCGGAGAGCAGCAGGCCCAGGCCAATGGCTGATTTCACCGATCCGCTGCGCAGTCCACCGGCTTCGGTGATCCCCAGGTGCAGCGGCTGATCGATCTGTTTTGCCAGCAGGCGATAGGACTCTACGGCAAGGAAGACGTCAGACGCTTTCACGCTGACTTTAAACTGATCGAAGTTCAGACGATCGAGGTGATCCACATGGCGCATAGCGGATTCGAGCAAAGCCTGCGGCGTCGGCTCGCCATACTTTTCCTGCAGATCTTTTTCCAGCGAACCGGCGTTCACACCGATACGGATAGGAATGTTTTTATCGCGTGCGCAGTCAACGACGGTGCGAATACGCTCTTCACTACCGATGTTACCCGGGTTGATACGCAGGCAGTCCACGCCGTATTCCGCCACTTTCAGGGCGATACGGTAGTCAAAATGGATGTCTGCAACCAGCGGAACGCTGACCTGCTGTTTGATAAGTTTGAACGCCTCGGCGGCATCCATGGTTGGTACGGAGACGCGAACAATATCGGCGCCTACGCGTTCTAACGCTTTAATCTGATTAACCGTCGCTTCCACATCCGTGGTGCGTGTGTTCGTCATTGACTGAACGGCGATAGGTGCCCCATCGCCGATTGGCACATTCCCAACGTAAATGCGTTTGGACTTTCTACGCTGAATAGGGGCCTGGTTATGCATGAAAAATCTCCCGCGTCGCCTGTCTGTTACTGTGCTGCTGATTGTTCGGCATCGAGGGTCAGACGCGCAACCTGGTTAGTTCTGATAAAACGGCTCAGATCGACAGGTTTACCCTGGAACTGAATCTGTACGGCTGATGGTGCACCGATTTTAAGTTTGTACGGTGTCTGGCCTGCCAGATTTAAACTGCCATCTTTACGCTGCAGGCCGCTGAAGAGTTTTTTGCCTGTGGCATCGGTCACTTCCAGCCAGCAATCGGCGGTGAAGTTCATGACCAGTGCATTAGGGTCAGCCGCGGGGGTTGCCACCCCTGCCGGATCGGACGGCAGAGTCTGGGCGGTATCCGTCGTCGTGGTGGCCGGAGCGCCAGAATCGACGTTCGCCTGAGACGGAGAAACCACGGCGTTATCCACCGGTGCCTGAGCAGGCTGATCGGCTGCTGGCGTCTGTGCCGGCGTTGCCGCAGGCGCAGCGGTTGCTGCTGTCTGCGGATCGGCTGAAGGCGTGCTGCTTTCGGTGTTCAGAGGAACGTTCTGCGCGCCGCTGTTTCCGGAGTTGTTAAGCTCGATAGAAGATTGATCGGCCATGGTGGTGATCTCTTCCTGCTGCGCTTTGTGGTTCTGCCACCACCATGCGCCCGTCAGACCGATCACTACAAACAGCACCAGCCAGGTAAAGCTCATCAACCAGCCGTCGCGTTTTTTGCGGCGTTTACCTAAAGAAAAAGTCTGCATCGGCGCGACCTTAGCCGCTCTGACCGGTGCCTGCTTTTCCATCATAGGCAGAAGTTCTTCTTCGGGGATATGCACCAGTTTTGCATAAGAGCGGATATAACCACGCAGAAACGTTGAAGCGAGATCGGCCGGAGCCTTGTCTTCTTCAATATCGCGAACCGTGGAAACCTTCAGACATAGGCGCTCTGCAACGGCTTGCTGGCTAAGTCCGAGTTGTTCACGGGCGTTGCGGAGACGAACGCCGGTGGAAAGTGCTGCATTTTGGTCGTGAGTGGCTTCAGTATTCATTCGCTACAACTACTGGTACGTGAAAATTAAGGATCCAGGTGCCGGTGAGTCACAATGCTACCCGCACCGCGAAACTTCTGGTCAGTTAACCTTAGTAAGACAGTCCTGGACTGTCAGGTTTTTGTTGACAGAAGAGGCCTGCCCGCGAGGCTAAACTGTTGTTGCGTCGTTACATACTGCCCTAAAGTCATCAGAAACGCACCGTAATTATTTCCCCTTCACTCGCACACGGAATGATTATGCGCGTGAGACGCCGTCACCGCGCAAAACCTGCGCGGTGACGGCATAAGGATTAGACGGCTTTGACCGCAATCGACTCGCCCTGCATGCGTTTACGCAGCGTGCGTTTGGTACGGTCAATGACGTCACCCGCCAACTGACCACAGGCGGCATCGATATCATCACCGCGAGTTTTACGCACGATAGTGGTGAAACCGTACTCCATCAGAACTTTGGAGAAACGGTCGATGCGGCTGTTAGAGCTACGGCCATACGGCGCGCCAGGGAACGGGTTCCATGGGATCAGGTTGATCTTGCATGGCGTATCTTTCAGCAGCTCGGCTAACTCATGCGCATGCTCGGTACCGTCGTTCACATGATCCAGCATCACGTACTCAATGGTCACGCGGCCCTGGTTAGCGTTGGACTTCTCCAGATAGCGGCGTACACCGGCAAGGAAAGCTTCGATATTGTACTTTTTGTTGATCGGTACAATTTCGTCACGAATTTCGTCGTTAGGTGCGTGCAGGGAGATAGCCAGCGCCACGTCGATCATGTCACCCAGTTTATCCAGCGCAGGCACAACGCCTGAGGTAGAGAGGGTAACGCGACGTTTAGACAGACCAAAGCCGAAGTCGTCGAGCATGATCTCCATGGCCGGCACAACGTTCGTCAGGTTGAGCAGCGGTTCGCCCATGCCCATCATCACAACGTTCGTAATCGGACGGGTACCGGTCACTTTTGCCGCACCGACGATTTTCGCCGCACGCCAGACCTGGCCAATAATTTCGGACACGCGCAGGTTGCGGTTAAAGCCTTGCTGAGCCGTAGAGCAGAATTTACACTCCAGCGCGCAGCCAACCTGTGAAGAGACGCACAGCGTTGCACGATCGTCTTCCGGAATGTAGACCGTTTCAACACGCTGATCGCCCACGGCGATGGCCCACTTAATGGTGCCGTCAGAAGAGCGTTGCTCTTCTACGACTTCCGGCGCGCGAATCTCAGCCACTTCTTTAAGCTTGTTACGCAGCACTTTATTGATGTCAGTCATGTCATCAAAGTTGTCGCTGCAATAGTGGTACATCCACTTCATGACCTGATCGGCACGAAATGGCTTCTCGCCCATCTCTTTAAAGAACTCGCGCATCTGCTGACGGTTCAGATCCAGCAGGTTAATTTTTCCATTTTTATTTGGAACCGCAGGCGTGGCGATTTCGGAGGTGTTCACTAATTCAGACATAATTTTTTCCGGCCTCGTTGTTACACGTTATGGCCCGTGGAGGGTTGAAAAGAAACGCCCCGGAAAGCAGTGTGCTCATCCGGGGCGTTGCATTGTACAAAGTCTGGCGCAGGGATGCCACGTTTGCACGTGGCATTTACGAAAATAATGTGTAAACGAAACCGTTAAATTAACGGGTACGTGGACACACTTCGCCTTCTGCGAAGAAGAAAGCGATTTCACGGGCTGCTGATTCAACAGAGTCGGAACCGTGGGTGCCGTTCTCGGTGAAGCTGTCTGCGTAGTCAGCGCGCAGCGTACCCGCCAGGGCGTTGTCCGGGTTGGTTGCACCCAGCAGATCGCGGTGACGCTGAACCGCGTTTTCGCCTTCCAGTACAGAGACAACGATTGGGCCAGAGGTCATGAACTCTACCAGGCCGTCGAAGAATGGGCGACCTTCATGCTCAGCGTAGAAACCGCGAGCCTGCTCTACGGTCAGATGCAGCATTTTGGTGCCAACGATTTTGAACCCTGCAGATTCAAAGCGAGCAAAGATGCTGCCAATAACGTTTTTTGCCACCGCGTTTGGTTTGATGATGGAAAAAGTACGTTCAATAGCCATGATTACCTCTGTGATTTGTTATGTGGTTTGCATACAGCGTTAGACCTGGCGCGGATTATAATGAGCAATAGCGCCATTGCCTATGGATGGATGTAACATTTTTTTAAAATAAGACGAGTTTCAACAACAGAAACGTTCAGAGACCCCTTTTCTCCGTTTACCTACTGCAGCGTAAAGTGCACAGTGGCCACCTGCCCGGCTTCATCCATCACCAGAAGTTGATACTCCCCGGCCTGTTCCAGTTTTAAGGTATAGGTCCGCCCTTGCGCATTGAGCGGTTCACCGTTTAAAAACCACCAGCGCTGCCCCGTACTGCCGCTAACCTGTAGCGGCAGCGACACGCGCGGCTCGCCCGGAAGACGCTTAACAACCGCCCCCTCCTGAATACCGGAAAGAATTAACGGCACCGGATCGTCCTGACTCAACGGCGGGCACTGCGTCGATGACGGTGGAATACGCTCCGCCCGCCGCTCTGTTCCCGGCAGCCACGGCTCCAGCGCCAGCGGCCAGACGTCGACCGTTTTCTGCCTCGCCTGCGGGCAATCTGCCGCGACCCGTTTACCGGCGCTATCCAGCCACAGCGGGAAGCGGATCCCTCGCATCCCCTCCTGCTCGGGCAGTAAAAGCGTAGGCGGCTGGCTGCCATCGAGCAGCCAGGTTGCCAGACGTCGACGGCAGTTATCATCCCCATCGGGCAATGCCTGGCCTCCAGGCCAGCAGATGACCCCGCGCCCCACAGACGCAGGACGCGGGTCGCGTGGGAGTCGCGCTTCATCCACCACCGAGTGCGACAGCAGCAAATTATTCACCTGGTTAAGCAGCGGTACCGCGCTGGCATAGCCAAACTGCCCCGCCACCGGCGTGCCGTCCGGCCGACCGGTCCAGATGCCGATGACATAGCGGGCATTAACACCGATAGCCCAGGCATCGCGATAGCCATAGCTGGTTCCGGTCTTAACCGCCAGCGGCACCACCTGAGGCAACGCGCTATCTGGCAAAGGCTGGGCCTGGTTAGCCAGTATTCGACGAATGATCCACGCCGCCCCCGGCGTCATTAACGGGCGTTCAACCAGCGGATCGCCGGGTAACAGACGCAGTCGCGCGGCATTTCCATGCCGGGCAAAAGCACTGTAGGCGGCGACAATATCCTGCAGGCGTGCCCCCGCCCCGCCCAGAATCAGCGCCAGATTGGGCTGGGCTCCGGCGGGCAAGATGAGCGGTAAGCCGACGTTACGCAGCTTCCCGGCAAATTTTTTCGGTCCGTAGGCTTCCAGCACCTGTACCGCAGGGAGATTCAGCGAGCGTAGCAGCGCCTCGCTCATACTGATTGGGCCATGGAATCCACTGTCAAAATTGCCAGGCCGATAATCGCCAGTGCGGCGAGGAACGTCCTGTAGCAGCGAGGCCGGATGGATCAGTCCGTCGTCCATCGCCAGGCCATAAACGAAGGGCTTCAGGACCGATCCCGGGGATCGGATTGCGCTCACCATATCCACATGGCTAAAGCGACTGTCATCGTTAATGTCTACCGATCCCACCCAGCCGCGCACTTTCATCGTGGCGTGATCGACAACGATCATTGCCAGCGAGCTACGCGGCGGCAGGCGTCCTTTCCAGTTCATTGCCAGCTCTTCAAGCTGGCGCTGCAAGGTGGCATCCAGCGTGGTGACAATTTTATCGTCGCGGCTTTTGCCCAGCATCATTCGCGAGAACAGCGGCGCCAGCTGCGGCATCTGACGCGGCGCCAGCCACACCGGCTCTTCACGGGATTCCCGCACCTGCTTCGCGCTCCACACCCCCTGGGTTTCCATCCGCGCCAGCACTTTGTTGCGCGCCGCTTCGGCGCGCCCGGGCCAGCGGTCAGGACGCAGACGGCTCGGCGCCTGCGGCAATACTGCCAGCAATGCCGCCTCGGAGTAGCTGAGCTGTGCCGGTGATTTGCCCAGGTAGGCCCAGCTTGCAGCCCCTACCCCCTGCAATGTGCCGCCAAAGGGGGCGCGATTGAGGTAGAGCGTCAGGATATCGCGCTTTGACAGGTGCCACTCCAGCTGCAGGGCGCGCCAGAGTTGACGAATTTTGCCGCCAAAGGTGCGGGGATGTGGATCGAGAAGGCGCGCGACCTGCATGGTCAGGGTGCTCCCTCCGGAAACCACTCTGCCAGAGGTAAGATCTTGCCAGGCGGCACGCAGAACGGAAAAGGGGTTAACGCCCGGATGATCCCAGAACCAGCGATCTTCGTACTGGATCAGCGCTTCAAGATAGCGGGGAGAGACCTCTTCTATTGTGACCGGATAGCGCCAGATCCCTTCACTGTCGGCAAAGCGCCAGAGCGGCGTGCCCTGTTCGTCCACAACAACCCGCGCGGGATTAACCTCTTTTAACGGTAGCGGCCACAGGCGATCGGCGGTAACAACCAGCCCCCATATCAGCAGAATCGCCCCCGCCAGCCACAGCCAGCGGGAGCGCAATGGTGAAAGAACCGGCACGTTACGGGGCTACAGTCAGCGGGCCACTTGCCGCACCCGTTGCCCGCCACTGGGGAACGTACATCGATTCAACCATGGGGACCGGCACCTGATAGGTCCCCGGCGTCACGGCACGTGCCAGGTAGACCAGCGTAACGGGCTGGCCTTCATTCACCGGTACTGCGGCCACAAAACGGTCATCGCGAAACTCCATGTGCTGGATATCCGCCTGCTGCATCTGGTTTAGCAGATTTTGCACTTCGCTACCGCTCTCCTGCAGGCTGGCGCTGCTGCTGGCCAGATTTTGATTTTCCAGCTCAAGACCGGCAGGGAGCAGATCAACCACCAGCGCATCCGGTACGTTCTGGCTGGCCTGCACCTCGAGCCAGACCAGTACCAGCTCACCGCTCTTCAGGGTAGAGAGATCTTTGCTTCTGCCATCGGTGGCCAGAATGTGGCGCTCGATTTTCAGCACCTTCGAGGAAGGCTGCGGCGCACGCTGTGGATAGCCGCTACTGTCGAGACGTACCCACAGCGGACTGGTGCCACTGTTAGTCACCTGCAGCGCAGCCAGCCGATCGCCATCGACATTGGTTACCTGCGGTTTGTCACCGTGCGCCGGCTCTTCTGCCAGGCTGGTGGTGGCCTGCCACGCACCAGAGAGCGTTTGTTGCGCGCGTCCGGCGAGGAACAAGGCATTACTCTCCTGGGTTGATAACCAGCGCTGGCTGAATGCTTGCTGTGCCAGGGCATTCAGCAGGGTGTTTTGTGCCTGCGGTAACAGAGAATTTTCCTGCAACAGCGCGAGCATCATGGCGTTATCACGCAGTTGACTGCCGTAATCCGCGATCCAGTTTTGCGAATCTGTACGCGGGGTTTGCAGCGCAGCTTCCAGCGCCTGCTGGCTTCGTGGCGCATCTCCCATCATCTTCAACGCGACGCCTAACTGCATTAGCGGAAGACCCGATTTTGCCTGCGCATGCTTTTCCCATATTTCACGCAGCGCACCCAGCGGGGCTTTTTGCTGACGCGCCAGCACCAGCGCGGCATAAGCCTGCACCGCGAACTTACTGGCCTGGGTATCGTTACTGTAGCGAATAGAGATCATGCCCGGGTCCTGCAGATAACGCAGCAGACGGTTGTTAGCACTGTTTAGCGCCTCTGCCGGCACGCTGTAGCCCTGCTCGCCCGCCCGTACCAGGAAGTCAGTCACGTAGGCCGTCAGCCAGTACTCTTCCGGGCCGTTTTTATCCCAGAGCGCAAAACCGCCGTCATCCCGCTGCATCTGTAACAGACGCGAGATGCCTACATCAATGGCACCACGCCGTTTTTCATCGGTGTCACCTTTGATACCTAGCGCAGCCAGCTGCGCGGCATTGGTGTAGAGCGACGGGAAGAGTCCACTGGTAGTCTGCTCCAGGCAGCCATAAGGATAGGCCTGCAGTTCACGGATATAACGCGCGAGGTTGAGCGGCGGTTTACCGCTCAGCATCAGTTGCGCCTGCAACGTTGCAGGCGAGAAACCGGCAAGGTGTTGCCCTGGCGCAATCCAGCTCTCCCCCGGGTTGAGCATCGTACCCGAGTTAACCGTCTGTGCCGGGAAGGCCGGACGCACGCCGATTTTCCAGTTTTTACTCAACGGCGCGAAGGTTTCGCCGGGAAGCGACAGGCCATTGACCTGGGCCACTACCTCTCCGTCGCCATATCCCTCCAGCGCACGCACCGGGATGAATAGGGTGCTACGTGCACCGGGCGCCAGTTTTACGGGCTGCGGTTGCCCCCCTTCCAGCGCCAGTTTGCCGTGAACCGTTAACGCCACGTTCAGCGTCTGCGGCCGATCGGTCAAGTTAGTGAGATCCAGCGTCAGCCGCGAAATATCGCCACTGGCGAGGAAGCGTGGGGTGTTGAGCTCAGCGATGACCGGTGCCGCGACCACGACCTTACTTTCGCCGCTGCCAAAGTCGTCGTCGGTCCAGGCTTGTGCCATCAGACGAAGCTCACCGTTAAAATCGCCGATCGGCATCGTAATGGTGCCTTCGCCGTTAGCATCCAGCTCAACCGGCTGCGCCTGCTGGGCGATGATGGTCACGTGATTAACAGGCGGTTTGCCGCCACGTTTGAGCTCATCGCCATCGCCACCGAAGCGCAGGGAGGTCAGACGCCCCTGCCCCTCTATGACCTGGCCGTAGATATCGTAAATATCGGCGCCGTAACGCTTCTGCCCAAAGAAGGCCTGCCAGGGATCCGGCGTGACATAGTCGGTAATGTTTAGCACGCCGCTGTCCACCGCCGAGAGCAGGACATTCACTTTCTGCGGCACCGCCCCCTCTTTAACGCTGGCTTTCACCTTCACCGTCACCGTCTGGTCAGGACGCATTTTTGGCGGGTTTTCCAGCGAAAGATTCAGACGACGGTTTTCATCCCCCATCGGCAAGTGCAGCAGGCCGACGGCGCGTTTTGGCGTGGCAGATTTAGACTTATCGCCGGGACGTACCACCAGCGTACTGAGGTAGAGGTCGTGGCGTTTCCAGGCTTTATCGACAGGAATAGAGAGCTCCAGCCCGTCGGCCGGAACATCGATCTCTTTCCACCATAGCGGCCCTTCGCTGGATTCGATCATCGCATAGCCTTTCCCGGCAGCCGGGGCGGCAATATGCAGCTTGATGGTATCGCCAGGCTGGTAAGCCGGTTTGTCTATCTTCAACGTAACGCGATCCGGGCGCGCCGCGCCGCTGCCTTCACTGTTATCTTGCCAGCTATAACCGGCCCAGAAACGGACGCTGCTGACGGTGTCGTTTGGCGCTTTTACTTCCAGACGATATGATCCCCACTCCACCGGGAAGCTCACTTTACCGGTCTCATCGGCCTTCAGATCCAGCGCCTGCTCCGCTTCGATCAGATCTTTTTGATCGTACTGGGACTGCCAGCCTTCGCTCTCTGACCAGTTCCAGAAGTAGTCACGACGCTCGCGGATAAGGCGAACCTGCAGACCTGAAACTGCTTTTTTGGCGCCGCTGGCATCGGTGTAAACAATATCGAAACCGGCCTGGCTATTTTCGTCCACGATGGGCTGCGTCACGGTGGTGTCGGTGCGGTAGTCATAGACCGCTTTGCTGGCGAACTGCGGGCGAATCCCCGCCAGCGTGTCCGCCGGCCAGATAGCCTGTTCAGCGCGACGTGTCACCGGGCGGCCACCGGACTCCAGCAGGCTGGCCTGCAAAATGAGCTGCAGCGGTGAGTGCGTCTCTTTCCACTGGCTCTCCGCGCTGACCTGCCCGCGCCCCTCGTCATTTAACGTGAGTTGAACTTCATCCAGACTGCGGCTCAGGTTCTCTTCAGCGATATCGCCAAACTGGAATCCCGGCAGTGCCGCGACCGCCTCACGCAGCGGGCGCAGGAACAGCTGCCCCTGCAGATTATTGCCGTTTGCGGGCGCGCCATACAGGTAATACCCGTTCACGTCAAAGCTGACATTGTCCTGCGGTTTAACAGGCGCTTTTTGCCCGCTGATATTCAGCGCCATCCGCTCCGGCATAAAGTCTTCGACGTGGAAATCCCACATCTGCTTTTGATTATCGCCGGTGCTGGCGCGGATGTGCCACATCCCGGTCTGTGCGCCGCTATCCAGCGCATAATTAAAGCGATAGAGGCCATTTTCCGGCTGGCTCACGACCGTTCGCGCCACCTGTCCATCCGGGCGTAATACTTCCAGTTTTACCGGCTGGTCAGGCAAGGGTTTGCCATCACTGTCGCGCAGTAAGCCATTAAGAATTACCGTTTCTCCCGGCCGGTAGAGGTCACGCGGGCCAAACATAAAGAACTGTTTGCTAAAACCTGGCGCACCGGCAATAGCGAATTCGGCGAGGTCGAGTGCGGGCAGATTGAGGTCGAGAAGCGTGGTTTGCCCCTCTTTACGCGCCAGAATAAGCGCCGCTTCTTTATCCGTTTGCAGCACAGCGTGGCCATCGCCGTCGCTGGCGGCCTGAGCCAGCGTCTGGCCTTTGTCGTTGAGCAGCACGACATCAACGCCGGCCTGCGCGCCACCGTTTTCAATGCTCTGGGTAAAGATATCCAGCCGGTTGTGGTAGCGGTGAACCGACAGGCCAATATCGCTGAGGGTAAAGAGCGTGGCGGCATTGCTGTAATTGTAATGCCCCGCCTGGTTCATTACCGCCAGGTAAACACCGGCCTGCTGCAGCGGCGCGATATCACGCAGCGGTAACAGCAGTTTTTCACGGGTGTTACGCGCCGGGTTGAGGTCGAAGCGGCCGGTATAGACCAGCTCCGCCATTTTAAGCAAATTGTCGGATTCCCAGTTGGTCAGGGAGTTACGGTATTCCCACTGGCTGACAAATGCCGCCAGCGACTCCGGTTTCACCCGATAGAAATTGACGTCAACGTTGCTGACGTTCAGCGCCATGACCGGCAGCCCCTCTACCACCTTGCCCGGCAGCAGCGAGCCGCGGCTGGCAAAGCCGACGGTAGGCTCGATATCGCGCGTAGTTATCGCTTTTTCGTAGTCGCTATCGAAGGTGGCTTTATTCAGTGCCAGCAGGCCATGCTCAACGGTCACCACCAGATTGCGGTTGGGCTCCAGATGACGTAAACGGACCTCCTTCAGATTTGGCGCCAGTTCCCATGCGCCATCTACCTTGCCGCTTTTCTTGTCCACGACGTGGAGGGTTTTTGCGAAATCCTGGGAAGGATCGAGCGGCACCGAGAAGGTGAGCACCAGCGTCGATGCGCCGTCGAGCTGAATTTCCGACGCATCCAGCAGCGTCAGCGGCTTGCCCTGACTCTGTTCCGCCAGTTTTTGCAGCGTGGCATCGTCGGGTTTAGTCGCGGCCTTCGGTTCAGCAGGCGTTGCGGCAGCGGTTGCCGGCGCTTCTGCATGGGGTTTCTCGGTGTTGTCATCACAGCCGGCAAGCGTAAAGGCTGTCAGCAGCGCTATGGACAGCGCGGCGAGGCGAAACGGTTTCATCCTGCATCCCTGGCCTGAGAGGCCTGTTGGTCGTCGTCGGGTTAAGTATTATCCGCAAGTTTCATTAATACAAAAGCCCATTTTGAGGGGGCTGGAAAGCATCTCGCAAAATGGTATAGGGAACAGCATCCACCCTGTTATACCGATCACAACCTGCATGGTTACATGTTACCTTTTAGGTCATTTGTTTTTAAAACAATAAGATAGCTGGCTAAGCTCCGTTAGCGCCTGCTAGTTTTATGCCTAAGACGCACCCCGAGTGCGCGGTTCAATAAGAGAGATAGCCATGAAACGAGCCGTGAACGCCCTACAAAATTTCGGAAAATCATTGTACGGACCGGTACTTATCCTGCCGATCGTTGGTCTGTTTATCGCCTTTGGTAACGTGCTGGGTAATGGCGCGCTTGCCGATTACCTGCCGTTTCTTGGGCATCCGTTGGTGCAGAGCCTTGGGCAGTTAATCGCCAAGTCTGCCGTTTCGGTGTTAGTAAACCTGGCGCTGGTATTCGCTGTGGGGATCCCTATCGGCCTGGCGACACGCGATAAAGGTTACGCGGCCCTGATCGGCCTGGTGACCTTTGTGGTCTTTATCAACGCCATGAACGTGACCCTGCAGCTGCAAGGCGCGCTTGCCCCTGCCGATCAGATGAAAGCTGCCGGGCAGGCGATGGTACTCGGGGTACAAGTCCTCGAGATGGGCGTTTTCGCCGGGATCCTGACTGGCGCGCTGTCGGGCTACCTCTACAACAAATATTCCGGGGTACAGTTTAACGGGGCGATGGCTATTTACTCCGGCCACTGCTTCGTCGCTATCGTGATGCTGCCCGTCTCAATGCTACTGGGCGTGGTGATGAGTGAGCTCTGGCCGTTCGCCCAGCATGGTATTAGCGCAATGGCGCTGGCCATTAAAGGGGCAGGCCCGTTTGGGGTGGCGGTGTATGGCTTCCTTGAACGTATCCTGGTGCCGACTGGTCTTCACCATCTGGTCTATACCCCGTTCCTCTATACAGAACTGGGCGGTACCCAGGAGGTATGCGGCACCACCTACCAGGGCGCGCGCAACATTTACTTTGCCGAAATGGCCTGTCCGGACGTAAAGCAACTGAGCAGTACGGTGGTCTGGGATGCGCGCGGTATCAGCAAAATGTTTGGCCTGCCTGCGGCGGCGCTGGCGATGTACATGACCGCGAAGCCTGAGCGTAAAGCTGCGGCAAAAGCGATTCTGATCCCGGCAGCCCTCACCTCCCTGCTGGTGGGCGTGACCGAACCTATCGAGTTCTCCTTCCTGTTTGTCGCCCCGCTGCTGTTCGTGGTGCATGCGGTACTGACCGGGATTGGCATGATGCTCTTCTCCCTGTTTGGCGTTCACGCCATCGGTGCGAACGGCATTATCGATTTCATTCTTTATAACCTGCCGCTCGGCACCGAGAAGTCCAACTGGCCGATGTACATTTTGGTCGGGCTCATCATGTTTGCTCTCTACTTTGTGATTTTCCGCTTCCTGATTGTTCACTTCAACATGAAGACGCCGGGTCGGGAAGATGACGAGCAAGAGACCCGTCTCTATAGCAAGCAGGAGTATCAGGCGAAAGGCAATAACGACGGGCTGGGTGAATCCATTGTGATTGGCCTGGGCGGGCGCGAAAACATTGAAGTGGTGGATAACTGCTACACCCGCCTGCGCGTCACGGTAAAAGACGTGGCGATCATCGACGAGCCGCGACTGAAAGCGACGGGTGCGAAAGGCATTATCAAACAAGGTAACAACGTTCAGGTGGTCTACGGGCTGCATGTCAAAAAAATGCGAGAAGCCGTTGAGACGTTTCTCTGAAAGGAGCTAAAGATGTTTAAACCCCCATTCATTCTCTCTATCGCCGGCGGTGGCAGTACCTATACGCCGGGTATTGTGAAAAGCCTGATGGTGCGCCTGCAGGATTTTCCGCTGGCGGAGATTCGCCTCTACGACATCGATGAAGCACGCCAGAACACCATTGCGCCAGTGGTCGAGAAGGTGATTCGTGACCATAGCCAGAGCATCAAATTTACGGTCACCACCGACCCGGAAGTCGCCTTTAGCGGCGCCCACTTCATCTTCGCCCAGATGCGCGTTGGGCAGTATAAGATGCGCGAGCAGGATGAGAAGATCCCGCTGCGCCACGGCGTGGTTGGCCAGGAGACCTGTGGACCAGGCGGGCTGGCGTATGGCTTGCGTACGATCCTGCCGATGGTTGAGCTGATCGATTTGGTAGAGCGCCACGCCCACGAGAAAGCCTGGATCGTCAACTACTCGAACCCGGCGGCGATCGTCGCCGAAGGGGTGCGTCGTCTGCGTCCTAACGCACGGGTGCTGAATATCTGCGATATGCCAGTAGCGGCTATGCGCAATATGGGAGCGATTCTGGGCGTTGATCGTCATAAGCTGGAGGTGGACTACTTTGGTCTGAACCATTTCGGCTGGTTTACCCGCGTGCTGGTAGACGGCGAAGACAGACTGCCAGAGCTGCGTCGCCATATCGCTAAATTTGGCCTGCTAACGGAAGATGCCGCCAAAACTGACCCGCAGCACTCAGATCCGTCATGGGTGAAGACCTGGCGCAACATTAAGCCAATTATGGATAACTTCCCCGAGTATTTGCCAAACCCGTATTTGCAGTATTACCTGATGCCGAACCAGATCGTCGAGCATCAAAATCCGGAGTACACGCGCGCTAACGAAGTGATGAACGGTCGTGAGAAAAAACTGTTTGCCGCCGCCGAAGAGTATCAACGTACCGGGATTTTGCCCGATGCGTTTCACGTGGGGGTGCACGGTGAGTTTATCGTTGATGTGGCCCGCTCGCTGGCGTTTAACCTGCGTCAGCGCCATCTGGTGATGGTGGAAAACCAGGGAGCGATTACCAACTTGCCGTACGATGCCGTGGTGGAAGTGCCCGCTTATATCACCTCTGAAGGGCCAGAGCCGATCCGCGTGGGGCAGGTTCCCCTGTTCCATCAGACGCTGTTGCAGCAGCAGCTCGCTTCGGAGCAGCTACTGGTGGAAGCGACCATCGAAGGCAGCTACGAAAAAGCGCTGCAGGCATTTACCCTGAACCGCACCGTGCCCACCATGGAGCACGCGAAAGCGATTCTGGATGAGATGATTGAAGCGAATCGTGAGTACTGGCCAGCGCTGCAAAAAGCCTGGCGGGATGGCGAAGCAGTGAAATAATACGGGCTTGCTCGCGAGTTGAACGTGGTTTGCTTGTCGGTGTCAGAAAAAACACCGACAATCCTCTTTTACGGAAAAGAACGGAGGCAACCCATGTCCACCTCATATTTTGTCGCCGCCGACTGGCTGATTGAGCACAGCGACGACCCGGAAATCCAGATCCTCGACGCGCGAATGGCCCCTGCAGGGCAGGAGCATCTCCGCGATATGACCGCTGAATACCGCGCCGGGCATCTGCCGGGGGCGGTATTTTTCGATATTGAAGCCTTATCCGATCACACCTCATCACTGCCACATATGCTTATCCGCCCGGAGGCGTTTTCCGTCGCAATGCGCGAGCTGGGCATCAGTCGCGACAAGCATCTGGTGATCTACGACGAGGGTAATCTCTTCTCCGCGCCGCGTGCCTGGTGGATGCTGAAAAATTACGGCGTCGAAAAAGTCTCTATTCTGGCGGGCGGGCTTGCGGGCTGGCAGCGGGATGAATTGCCGTTGCAGCAGGGCGACGTGACGCTGCCGGAAGGGGAGTTTGACGCAACCTTTGACCCGCATGTCGTAAAACGTCTGACCGACGTGCTGGTCGTCAGCCATGAAAAAACGGCGCAAATCGTCGATGCGCGCCCTGCCCCACGCTTCAATGCCGAAGCGGACGAGCCGCGGGCTGGCCTGAAGCGTGGCCATATTCCCGGCGCGCTAAACGTGCCCTGGGGCGATTTAGTGTTTGAAGGGGAACTGAAAACCACCGACGAACTGCAGGCTATCTTTGAGCGTCAGGGTGTGGATCTGCACAAACCCATTGTTGCCAGCTGCGGCTCTGGCGTCACCGCCTGCGTGGTAATTCTTGCCCTTGCTACCCTCGGTAAAACCGATGTCACGCTCTACGACGGCGCCTGGAGTGAATGGGGTGCACGGGACGATCTGCCGATCGAACCGGCTCACTAATGGATAATCGTCTGGCGACGCTTCTCACGCGCGGGGAGTCACTGACCCGCGCGGAATACCGCGTACTTTCCCATCTGACGGAGCATCCGCTGCTGGTCGGCAACATTACGGTACGCGAGCTCGCGCAGGCGACATTCGTTTCGACCGCCACAATCATGCGGCTTTGCCAGAAGCTGGGGTTCAGCGGGTTTAGCGAATTTATCTGGCACTGTAAGCAACTGCTGTCTGATACCCCGCATATTGCCACTGAGGCCAGTGCCTCCAGCGACGTGCCCGAACTCTTCCATCGGTTTATTGCCAACTATCAGCAGACATTGCAATGGGCGACGGTGGAGAAGCGTCAGCGCTTCCGCGCACTGCTTAGCGAGAAAGAGAGCTTTTTTCTGTACGGTGCCGGGTTTTCTTATCTGTTCGCCGAGTACCTGACCAAAAAACTGCAGGTATTGGGAAAAACGGCGTTTATCTCGGGGCCGGGCGACAGCCGGAATATCTTCCTCAGTAATGCCGCCCGCTATCAGGTCTTTATCGCCGTCTCGCGCAGCGGCGAAACGGAACAGGTGCTGGATAAAGCGCGGATTGCGCAGAACGTAGGGATGGTCGTGGTGGCCTTTACGCGCGCCTCGGCAAATACGCTGGCGGGCATGGCCGATCTGCATTTCGCCCTGTATGACGAAGCGGTGCACTTTGCCGCCGAGGCCGCCGGTGTCACCTCGTTTGAGTCGAACCTGGTGTTGCTGATGGATTTACTGCTGCTGGAAGCAACGGGGTGAAAAACCACCCCGTCTTCATCAAATGATACGGGTCGTTTTGAGATCGCGCAGGAACCCGCCCCAGCGACGCTCATAAAAGGGTGTGATGTGCTCGGTAATAAAGTGGCTAATGCCCTTCTCGCCTTTCAACACCTGACAGATATCAATAGGTTCATCGCCCGGCAGCGTGTCGGTCGCCACACTGCCCGCCGCCTGGATAATCTCATCGATATCGCCGTCTGCCTCAATGCCAATCAACAGCACTGGCTGCTCGTCGGCTCGCTCTTTGATGGAGCAGAGAAACGCGCGTCTGACGGGCTTCATGGTTTTAAACAGCGTGGTTAACGAGTCAATCATCTGCGCCGGCGGCTCGGCCACTTCTGAGAGCAGCAGCGTTTCGCCCCCTTCCAGCACCTCCTGCGTGCTGAGCGGGTTGCCTTCTTCACCCATCAGATGACTGATTTCGCGTGGGGTAAACTCTTTCCCGGTCGGCAATTTGGCGTTAAGGAACAACGTCTGGCCCAGGGTCATCTCAAAAAGGGTACGTACGGGCATGACCACAAACGCCTGTTCGTCTTCTACCGCTGTCTGTAGGGCTTCAAGAGAAGTAAAGAACGGGATCACCGACGTGCCGTCGTCTTTCTCCCAGTGCAGCAGATCCAGCGCGCTGTCTTCAACAACTTGCTCACCTTCCGCCGCAGTACCGGGCACCCAGACAGTAGACTCCAGCAGCGTGCGGAAAAATGCCGGACGGTGGGCGGGCTCGGTCGCCGCCTGCTCCAGCAGGGTTTCTAATTCGTTTTTGGTTTCGGACATAATTATTCCAGATGGTGCATTCGCCCCCTCACCCCGGCCCTCTCCCTCAAGGGAGAGGGAGCAAACCATCCCCTCTCCCCCATGGGAGAGGGTTAGGGTGAAGCAGTAACAGTTACTCTGCCGTCAGCAGGTTTGCAATGGTACGCACGCCCAGCCCGGTTGCACCTGCGGACCACTGTTCAACCGCCGCTTTGCGGTAGGTCGCAGAGCAGTCGATGTGCAGCCAGCCTTCGCGGTAGTTTTCAACAAAGTGGGACAGGAAACCTGCCGCCGTGCTTGCTCCCGCCGGGTAGGCGGCGCTGGCAGTATTGTTCAGCTCGGCAAAGTTAGAGGGCAACTGGCTGCGGTGGAACTCGGCCAGCGGCAGACGCCAGAAGGGTTCGTTTTCTTCGGCAGCACTCGCCAGTACGCGAGCCGCCAGCTTGTCGTCGAAGCTGAACAGCGCGTGGTAGTCATTACCCAACGCGGTTTTCGCGGCACCGGTCAGGGTCGCCATATCGATAATCAGCTCAGGTTTCTGGGCAGAGGCATCGATCAGGCCATCGGCCAGCACCAGACGGCCTTCGGCGTCGGTGTTCATCACCTCCACATTTTTACCGTTGCGGTAGCGAATAATGTCGCCCAGCTTAAAGGCATTGCCGCTAACCATGTTATCCGCGCAGCACAGGTACAGCTTCACACGCTTATTCAGACCACGGGTAATGGCGAAAGCCAGCGCACCGGTAATGGTGGCCGCGCCGCCCATATCGGACTTCATGGAGTCCATAAAGGCGCTCTGCTTCAGGCTGTAACCACCGGTATCGAAGGTGATGCCTTTACCGACCAGGCAGGCAAATACGGGCGCTTCTTTATCACCGGTTGGGTTGTAGTCCAGCGCCAGCAGCACCGGCGGACGCTCAGAGCCGCGGCCCACGGTGTGGATGCCCATATAGTTCTGCTCGCGCAGATCTTCGCCCTTGGTGATGCGGTAAGACATGTTGTCCCCCGCCACGCCGCAGAGCAGGTCAACGGCACGCTGCGCCAGCTGCTCAGGACCAAGCTCTTCCGCCGGCGCGTTGATGGTGTCACGTACCCAGTCAATAATGGTCAGACGGCTTTCCAGCTCTTTCTGACCGGCTTCATCGAGGTTCGCCCACTCGATTGTACGGGTGCCTTTCGGCCCTTTATATCCGGCCCAGAATGCCCAGCTACGATCGATATCCCAGCCTTCACCCGCTAAAGAGACGTGTTTAATGCCAAGACCGTCGATTTTACGTGCTGCGCGTTGAATCAGACCGGCGTCATCCTGGCCCGTCAGGTGCAGGGTAATACCGTCGTTATTGATACTGTAAGTGGCTTTTTCGCCCCAGCGCGCGTCGGCTGGCTGATGCGAAATCGTAATCTTCATCGCTTCGGTCATTTTATTTATCCTTATTAGCAAACGGGCCGCCTGAAGGCAGCCCGTAATGTGATTTAGCTAGCCTCATCTAACCAGACTAACAGAATCGCCTCCAGAATTTTTTCATTGGATGCGTTAGGATCATCGTCAAAATCCTCCAAATCGCAGATCCACTGGTGCATATCGGTGAATCGTACGGTCCTGGGATCAAGATCCGGGTTCGCGTCATAAAGCGCTTCGCCGATTTCACGGCTGTCTGTCCACTTCAGTCCCATATCAATGCTCGCGTGCGTGGTTAATGGTGTAACGCGGGAATTCGACCACCAAATCTTCATCGGTGACGCGCGCCTGGCAGCTTAAACGGCTGTCTGGCTCCAGACCCCATGCTTTATCCAGCATGTCATCTTCGTCTTCGGTGCTTTCGGCGAGCGAGTCAAAACCTTCACGTACGACGCAGTGGCAGGTTGTGCAGGCACAGGATTTTTCACAGGCGTGTTCCACTTCAATACCGTTACGCAGGGCAACGTCAAGGATGGTTTCGCCGGTCTCAGCTTCCAGAACTGCGCCATCCGGACAGAGGTCCGCATGAGGCAGAAAAACAATCTTTGGCATATTAAACCTCGTCCACGGAGTGGCCTTTCAGCGCGACACGGACCGACTGATCCATACGGCGAGCGGCAAACTCTTGGGTTTGTTTATCAACGTTTTTAATCGCTTGTTCTATGGCGTCAGCGTCATTGCCTTCTGCTACCGCATGCAGTTGTGCGATGGCATCGTCAATGGCCTGACGTTCTGCGGCGCTTAGCAGCGCGGCATCGGCAGTGAGCGCACCGGTCAGGCTTTCCAGCACACGTGCGGCTTCAACTTTCTGTTCAGCCAGCATACGCGCCTTCACGTCCTGTTCGGCAAAGCTCATTGAGTCCTGAATCATGGAGGCGATTTCGCCCTCGGTCAGCCCGTAAGACGGCTTAACCTGGATGGAGGATTCGACACCGGTGGATTTTTCCATCGCCGTCACGCTCAGCAGGCCATCGGCATCCACCTGGAAGGTGACACGAATATGTGCCCCGCCCGCAGGCAGCGCCGGGATCCCGCGCAGCGCAAAGCGCGCCAGCGAGCGGCAATCCTGTACCAGCTCACGTTCACCCTGCATCACGTGAATGGACATGGCGGTCTGGCCATCTTTAAAGGTGGTGAACTCCTGCGCACGCGCCACCGGAATGGTGGTATTACGCGGGATCACTTTCTCCACCAGGCCACCCATGGTTTCGAGCCCCAGGGAGAGCGGGATCACATCCAGCAACAGCATTTCGCTGTCCGGTTTGTTCCCCACCAGAATATCCGCCTGAATCGCCGCCCCGATAGCGACCACTTTGTCCGGGTCGATAGAGGTCAGTGGCGTACGGCCAAAGAACTCACCCACGCGCTCACGCACCAGCGGTACGCGGGTTGAACCGCCCACCATGACCACTTCCAGTACGTCCTGCGCCTCTACGCCAGCATCTTTCAATGCGCGACGGCAGGCCAGCAGCGTGCGTTTAACCAGGGAGGCGATCAGGTCATTAAACTGGTCACGGGTGATCTCCCCCTTCCAGCCAGCGACCTCAACGGTGACGCTTTGCGCATCGCTGAGGGCAATTTTGGCCGCAATCGCCGCATCCAGCAGTTCACGCTGTACGCGCGCGTCGCTGCGATCGTCAATCCCCGCCTGCAGGCGAATGAAATCTGCCAGCAGGTGGTCGAAGTCATCACCGCCCAGGGCTGAATCACCACCGGTGGCCAACACTTCGAATACGCCGCGGCTCAGGCGCAAAATAGAGATATCAAAGGTCCCACCGCCAAGATCGAAGACGGCAATGACCCCTTCCTGACCGGAGTCGAGGCCGTAGGCAATGGCGGCGGCGGTTGGTTCATTGAGCAGACGCAGAACGTGCAGGCCCGCCAGACGCGCGGCGTCTTTGGTGCCTTGACGTTGTGCATCGTCAAAATAGGCCGGAACGGTGATCACTACGCCATCCAGTTCGCCCTGCAGCGAGTCAGTGGCGCGCGCGGCCAGCGCTTTAAGAATGTCTGCAGAGACACGAATCGGGTTGAGCAAACCGGCAGCGGTGGCAATCATCGGCAGACCGTTCTCACTCGCCTGCAGCTGATACGGCAGATGCGGGTAACGGGTCTGGATGTCGGCCAGGGAACGGCCCATCATGCGCTTCACAGAGCTAATGGTATTAGCCGGATCTTTGGCAGCATTAGCACGCGCGTGGTAACCGACCGTGTGACCCTGTTGCTGGTAGTGGACCACCGACGGCAACAGGTGCTGGCCCTGTTCATCTGCCAGCGTACTGGCCTCGCCGCTACGCACGGTTGCCACCAGCGAGTTGGTGGTGCCTAAATCAATGCCCACCGCCAGACGACGCTGGTGCGGCGCAGCACTTAAACCGGGCTCACTAATTTGTAATAAGGCCATAATTGCTTCCGAAATTAAAAATCGAGCAGCTTTTCTTCGAGTTGTTCAGCACTGCTTCGCAGTTTATCGAGAAAACGGAGTTTGCGTACCGTGTCGGCCGCTACGTCCCACGTCTCATTGTTCAACTGCTCCACCATCTGCTGATGGCGGGTATCAAACATGCCCTTCACGCGGGTGATAAAACGTTCCAGACGCGCTTCGTCTTTGGCTTGTTCAATCTCATCCAGCTCTTCGCGCAGTTCCAGCTGTTCCATCAGGAACGCGGTATCACGTACGGTATGCTGTTCGCTCGCCAGGTCGAAACCGTGGAGCGAGAGCAGATACTCAGCGCGGGTCAGAGGATGACGCAGCGTCTGCCAGGCCTGATTGATGGTGGCAGAGTGTGAAACGGCAGCCAACTGTTCTGACTGCGTCCCACTCGCAAATTTATCCGGATGATACTGGCGCTGCAGATCCTGAAAGCGGGTCGTTAAAGCCGGGATATCGATCGGGTATTGAGCGGGTAGTCCGAAGAGTGTGAAGTAATCCATAACAATCTCAGGGGTAGCCTGTTAGAACAAACCCCACGCGCAGGTAACTGCGGTGGGGTTATTCGGGTGACGCACAATCAAACGTGGAAGCTTTCGCCGCAGCCGCACTCATCTTTTACGTTCGGGTTGGTGAATTTAAACCCTTCGTTCAGACCTTCTTTAACAAAGTCCAGCTGAGTGCCGTTAAGGAACTGTAGGCTTTTGCCATCGACCACCACCTTCACGCCCTTGTCTTCAAACACGGTATCGTCAGACGCCGGTTCATCAACGAACTCCAGGACGTACGCCATGCCAGAGCAGCCGGAAGTCCGCACGCCCAGGCGCAGGCCAAAACCTTTACCACGGTTTGCCAGGAAGGCGCTTACGCGCGCGGCAGCGCTGTCGCTAAGGGTAATCGACATAACAACCTCAACTAATTATTTTGCTTCACGTTTACTTTTGTAATCCGCAATTGCGGCTTTGATCGCGTCTTCTGCCAGGATAGAGCAGTGAATTTTCACCGGCGGCAGTTCGAGTTCATCGGCGATATCGGTGTTTTTAATCGCCTGCGCTTCGTCCAGAGACTTGCCTTTCACCCATTCGGTGACCAGCGAGCTGGAGGCAATGGCGGAACCGCAGCCGTAAGTCTTGAAGCGCGCGTCTTCAATGATACCTTCATTGTTAACTTTGATCTGCAGCTTCATGACGTCGCCACACGCCGGTGCGCCAACCATGCCGCTACCTACGCTGTCGTCGCTGTTGTCGAAAGAGCCAACGTTGCGTGGGTTCTCGTAATGATCAATAACTTTTTCGCTGTATGCCATGATTGAATTCTCCTTATAAACCGATTAGTGATGTGACCATTCAATGCTGTTCAGATCCACGCCTTCTTTGAACATTTCCCACAGAGGAGAAAGCTCACGCAGACGGCCAATGGAGTTGCGAACCAGCTTGATGGTGTAGTCAATCTCTTCATCGGTAGTAAAACGACCTAAAGAGAAACGAATGGAGCTGTGTGCCAGCTCGTCGGTCATGCCCAGCGCGCGCAGCACGTAGGATGGCTCGAGGCTTGCAGAAGTACAGGCAGAACCGGAAGAGACCGCCAGATCTTTCAGCGCCATGATCAGCGATTCGCCTTCAACGTAGTTAAAGCTGACGTTGAGGATGTTTGGCGCGCCCTGCTCAAGATCGCCGTTCAGATACACTTCTTCCATATCTTTCACGCCATCCCACAGACGGTTACGCAGCGTACGCAGGCGTGCCATCTCGGTTTCCATCTCTTCTTTGGCGATACGATACGCTTCGCCCATGCCCACGATCTGGTGAACAGGGAGAGTACCGGAACGCATGCCGCGCTCGTGACCGCCGCCGTGCATCTGGGATTCGATACGGATACGCGGTTTACGACGCACATACAGCGCGCCAATGCCTTTCGGGCCATAGATTTTGTGGCCGGAGAAGGACATCAGATCCACTTTCAGCTGGCTCAGGTCGATAGGCAGTTTGCCCACGCTCTGGGTCGCATCCACGTGGTAAATAATACCGCGTGCACGGCACAGTTCGCCGATGGTGGCGATATCCTGAACCACGCCAATTTCGTTGTTTACGTGCATGATGGAGACCAGAATGGTGTCATCACGCATTGCCGCTTCGAGCTCTTTCAGGTCGATGATACCGTTGCTCTGCGGGGCGAGGTAGGTCACTTCAAACCCTTCACGCTCCAGCTGACGGCAGGTATCCAGCACGGCTTTGTGCTCGGTTTTGCTGGTGATGATGTGCTTGCCTTTTTTCTGATAGAAGTTGGCCGCACCTTTAATCGCCAGGTTATCGGATTCGGTGGCACCGGAGGTGAAAACAATTTCACGCGGGTCAGCGCCAACCAGCTCAGCAATCTGATTACGGGCGATATCAACCGCCTCTTCAGCATGCCAGCCAAAACGGTGTGAACGGGAGGCAGGGTTACCAAAGTTTCCGTCCAGGGTCAGACACTGCATCATTTTCTCGGCAACACGCGGGTCCACCGGCGTGGTTGCGGAGTAATCGAGATAGATCGGTAATTTCATTGCTCTTTAAACTCCGTACATCGCTTCAATGCAAGGAATCAGGCTACCGGCTGGATGTACGACCGAGTACACGGGGCGAGTTAACGCCCCGGCCTGATTCTAAAATTCTTTATAATTTTTACCCTGACTATTTTGCGGGGCTGCAACGCACCGAAAACAGGCCAGGGAAACTACGCGCGCAGTTTAACGTCGATGGCGTCTTGCGTGCGGGTATTGCGCTGTGCTTCGTGATTATGCTGACGGTCAGAGACGTCCAGCACTTCCTGGTTGTTAACCAGTTCACCAATGGTGATGTTGTTCAGGAAGCCGGTCAGACGGTCGCTCAGGTCGCGCCACAGCGCGTGCGTCAGGCATTTATCACCACCCTGACAACCCCCTTTGCCCTGGCAGCGGGTCGCGTCAACGGACTCGTCCACTGCGCTAATGACTTCGCCAACCGCAATACTGCCTGCGTCTTTACCCAGTAAATAACCACCGCCAGGACCACGAACGCTGGAAACCAGGCCATTTTTACGCAGTCTTGAAAACAGCTGTTCCAGATAAGAGAGGGAAATTCCCTGACGTTCAGAAATATCAGCCAACGGTACCGGGCCCGCTTCGGAGTTGAGCGCAACGTCCAGCATCGCGGTCACGGCATAACGCCCTTTAGATGTCAGTCTCATGTCTTACTTAACCTCAAACTCGCCCCTGCCCGGGGTTTTTTATTGTAAAATGGGGTATTGCATAGCAGGGCCAAGTCTGACATTCCCGACTAAAATGGTCAACTATTTAGTTGACTGTTTTAGTCAGGTATTTAACCTTCTGTGCCGTATCATAAAAGTGCGGCCTGATGCCCTCACCTCTCCCCTCTTCCAGGAGAAAAGGGAGAGAGTGGCGCTACTCTTTATTCTTCTGCTCAATCGACGCCAGAATGCCGCGCAGGATATTCAGCTCCTGGCTTTCCGGACGGGCGCGCGTAAACAGACGACGCAGCTTATTCATGACCTGACCCGGATGATCGGCGCGGATAAACCCGGTGCCCAGAAGCGTTTTTTCAAGGTGCCCGTAGAACCGTTCCAGATCGTCCACCAGCGGGTATGGCGCCTCTTCCGGCTCGGCGACCGGCGCGTTTTCCTGGGTTGCCAGCCATGCCATACGCACTTCGTAAGCAATAACCTGTACCGCCATCGCCAGGTTCAGCGAGCTGTATTCCGGGTTCGCTGCAATGGCCACGTGATAATGGCACTTTTGCAACTCTTCGTTAGTCAGACCGACGCGTTCACGGCCAAACACCAGCGCCACAGGGGCGTGCTGCCCTTCAGCAACGCTCTTCAGACCGCATTCGCGAGGGTCAAGCATTGGCCACGGCAGCGTGCGGGAGCGCGCACTGGTGCCAACGACCAGGCTGCAACCCGCCAGGGCTTCATCCAGGGTATCGACGATTTGCGCGTTACCGATGACATCGCTGGCACCCGCCGCGAGCGCAATGGCCTGTGAGTCGGGTTTGACCAGCGGGTTAACCAGCCAGAGGTTGGTTAAGCCCATGGTTTTCATCGCGCGGGCCACGGAGCCCATATTGCCGGTATGCGAGGTTTCGACCAGCACAATTCGAATATTTTGCAGCATAATTTTTCTGAGTCTGAAGAATATTCGGCCATGCTACCATAAACGGAAGACATATTCCGAACTCGCTGCTATACTCTGCGCCGTTTTCGTATCCCCCGTTCTTTAACATCCAGTGAGAGTAACCGATGCAACATCCAATGTTGACCATCGCCGTGCGCGCAGCGCGCAAGGCGGGTAATGTAATTGCCAAGCACTACGAGACGCCAGATTCCGTAGAAACCAGCCAGAAAGGCAGCAATGATTTTGTGACCAACGTCGATAAAGCCGCAGAAGCGATGATTATCGAAACCATTCGCAAATCTTACCCGCAACACACCATCATCACCGAAGAAAGCGGTGAGCACGTGGGCGAAGATCAGGATGTTCAATGGATTATCGATCCGCTGGATGGCACCACCAACTTCGTAAAACGTCTGCCCCACTTTGCTGTTTCTATCGCCGTACGCATTAAAGGCCGTACTGAAGTCGCCGTGGTTTACGATCCAATGCGTAACGAACTCTTCACCGCGACCCGCGGCCAGGGCGCACAGCTGAACGGCTACCGTCTGCGCGGCAGCAACGCCCGCGATCTGGATGGCACTATTCTGGCGACCGGCTTCCCGTTCAAAGCGAAACAGCACGCTCCTGCCTATATGAAGGTACTGGGCAAACTCTTTACTGAATGTGCTGACTTCCGTCGCAGCGGTTCTGCAGCACTGGATCTGGCCTACGTTGCCGCAGCGCGCGTGGATGGCTATTTTGAAATTGGCCTTAAGCCATGGGACTTTGCCGCAGGCGAGCTGATTGCCCGTGAAGCCGGCGCGCTGGTGTGTGATTTCACCGGTGGTCATAACTACATGATGACGGGCAACCTGGTTGCCGGTAATCCGCGCGTCGTCAAAGCCATGCTGGCCAGCATGCGTGACGAACTGAGCGAAGCGCTGAAGCGCTAATCTCTGAGGGCGGGTGAGGTTCTCCTCACCCGCTACTGCCGCAAATCTCTCACGCGCTCAAGCCAACAGCGAATGCAGAGCACCGCAAAACATCCCCGCAATTTAACTCTCAGCGCCAAATAACAGTGACAAATAAACCGCACTGTAAGATCCAGCTGCGCCCAGTCCAGCCGACCCGTTGTCGGCAGAGAGACTAAAACGGCCGCAGCCCTCGTCCTACCGGAACCACACTGACCCACATCACTACTGCAGCCGCGAGCAACATCACCCCGCCGGCCAAGGCTAAGGTCGTCCAGCCAATTTGCTGCCACAGTACAGGGGTTTTATTGCCGCTAAGCCTGATGGCCAGCTGGCGAAAGCTATGCACCAGCAACGCCAGCGCGCTGATGGTAATAGAGGTGCCTGCCGACATCGCCAGGGCAGAGATTACGCCCCAACCGAAGACGCCGATAACCTTACTGAAGAGCAATACCATAATCGCCCCGGAGCAGGGCCGCATCCCCATAGAGAGAATGATCATCAGCCTGGCGCGCCAGTCATCGCCTTGCTGTAATTGCGCCCTGGTGGGCAGATGTTGATGGCCGCAACCACAGTGGGCATCGTGCACATGATGCGGCGCAAAACGTTTAAACGTCGGCTTACGCAGCAACGCACGTAACTTTTTTATTGCCCGCCAGCAGAGCATCACTCCCAGTACCCCCACTAGCGCATAGCTCCCCTTTTCTAGCCAGAAACTGCTGGCATGAAGCTGGCGTGCGGGCAGTTGCAGAAGCGTTAGCACCACGATCACTAACGCAATGGCCACCAGCCCCTGCAGCAGCGAGGAGGCAAGCGTCAGGCCAATACTGGATTTCAGCTTAGAGGGATGGGTTGCCAGCCATGTAGTAATAACAATCTTGCCATGCCCGGGCCCGAGCGCATGCAGCACACCATAGAGAAAGCTGAAAATCAGCAGCGAACCGCCCGCACGAGCAGGGTTATCCGCCACCGCCTTCAGCAACCCGCTCATCTGCTGGTTAACCTCACGCTGCCAGATAACGCTCTGCATCATGACCTGCGGCCAGGCCTGCCATAACCAGATTACTGCCCCGACGGCCAGTAGCATAAAGAGTCCCAGCGGCCAGAGATGCAGCCAGCGGCGCTGCTTGGTGGGCTGAGAAAAGGTTACTGACATTGTAAGGTCACCTGTTGAGCAAACTGTTTACCGAGGTCCATGTCCTCCGGCGGCGCATCGTCCTTATCAAGAGAAATGGCAAAATTGAGCGTCTCTTCGCTGGGCTCGGGGGTATGAACCGCGAGGGAACATTTTTTCTGCAGCGCGGCTGGCAGCGTGACATCGCCATCTTCGGCGTAGCTCATGTCCACATAATAAGAGGGATCGAAGGTAGAGAAGGTGTAGGTCTGCCCGGCCAGCGGCTGCGGTTGCGCCAGCGGCAGCACAAAGGTCAGCACGGCCTGGTGATCCTCGCGGCTCATGCCGTACTCCGTAGGACGATTGAGAAACTTCACCTTCTGCCCGTTATGCCAGAATTCGGTGAAGTAGTGCTGACCGAGCACATTGGCCATCACTTCTGCCGCCAGCTTTTTCCAGATCTCATCCCCCGGACGCGCATCGCCGGCGTCGTACAGCAGATCGGCGGAGGTCATTTCATCCATGGTCCAGCGCATCTTGAGCCCGGTAAGTTGACTGTCGTTAGCCACGATCTCGGTTTTGAGGGTGATAAAACTGTGAGGATGCGCGGCCACGGCAGAAGATATTACCGCCAAAAATAGCGCCGCAGCGCTTTGTTTAACTATTTGCATCTCTTCCTCACGTCAAAAATTCTGTGATGTCCGCCCGCATTCCTGAAGGAAAGAGCCCTGAACGCGCGCTATTACGCAGATCCTTTAGCTATTCTTATCAAACATTCTTACTGGAACCTTGCAGATGATGACGACTCTCGAAATGCCATCTGTGCTTTCCAGTTCGCAGCGCCGCTGCCAGGTGCTGCTGATGCTCTATCTGCCGGATTTTATCGCCACCGAGCAGCGCATCGGTGAAATCAACGGGGTGGATCACAGCATTGCCCGGCAAGATATAGCCGAGACGCGCGATGAAATCCAGCGCTATCATCGGCTCAACATTGCTACGCACCATGACGGCAGCTACCGGATTGAAGGCACCACACTTGACCAACGCTTATGCTTGCTGCACTGGCTGCGGCGGGCACTCCGACTCTGCCCGCATTTCGTCGCGCAGCAGTTTACCCCATCTCTGAAAACCGCGCTTAAACAGCATGGCATTGCGCGCACGTTGTATGACGATACCAATTTACGGGCGCTGATAAATTTCTGCTCCCGCCGCTTGCAGCGTCAATTCGAGTGCCGCGACGTGCAGTTTTTACAGCTTTACCTGCAATATTGTCTGATTCAACACCATCTGGGCCAGACGCCGCAGTTTTCGGAGATTCAGCGCAGCTGGACGCAACAACGTGGTGAGTATCTGATGGCGCAGGAGATTGTTCGCCACTGGCAGCGCCGCGTGCTTCCCCTGCCCCATGAGGATGAGCAGCCATTCCTGACGCTGCTGTTTATGATGCTACGCACCCCGGATCCACTACGGGATATGCAAAACCAGGATGAGCAGTTACGCCAGGCAATTGGCCGTATGATTACCCGCTTTCATTGCCAGACGGGGATGCGTTTTAGTGACGAGCAAGGGCTGACCGATCAGCTCTATATTCATCTTGCCCAGGCGCTAAACCGGTCTCTGTTCGGGATTGGGATTGATAACAGCCTGGCGGAGGAGATCCAGCGCCTTTATCCACGGCTGATGCGCACCACCCGCGATGCGCTCCTGGAGCTGGAGAGCACGTTTTCGCTCTCTTTTTCCGAAGAGGAGGCCAGCCTGGTGGCGGTGATATTTGGCGCCTGGCTGATGCAGGAAAATGACCTGCATGAAAAACAGGTGGTGCTGTTAACCGGAACGGATAAAGCGAGCGAAGAGGCGATCGAGCAACAACTTCGCGAACTGACCCTCCTGCCCTTAAACATTCGCTATGTGCCGTTACAGGCTTTTCAGAAGGAGGGCGCCCCCCGGGAAGCAGCCCTGGTGGTGACCCCCTACGCGACCGCCCTGCCGCTCTTCTCGCCGCCGCTCATCCACGCGGTAGAGACGTTGAATGCGCAGCAGCAGGAACATATTCGCGTGATGCTGGAGACTTAGCGCGCTGCCACGCGCGGTCGGAGCACCATGGCCGGCAGCGCCAGCAGCGCCATTACCCAGAAGACACCCTGACCGAGATGCTGATACAGGAAGCCTGCAAATACGGTCATGACCGCAATACTTCCCCCCATCGCCACCGCAGAATAGACCGCCTGTAGACGAATCACGTCGGCCCCTTCCCGTGAAGCGATGTAGCGCATCGCCGCCAGGTGGCAGACCGTGAAAGTGCCGCAGTGCAGGATCTGGGCGACAATGAGCCACGGCAACGCTGTCGTCCAGCCCATGATCCCCCAGCGGGCCAGGCCGCAAACGGCAGAGAGCAGCAGCAGGTCCCGTGCGCCGAAGCGGCGGAACAGCCTGTTGCTTAAGGCAAAGATAATCACTTCAGCCACCACGCCCAGCGACCAGAGATACCCCACCGCCGAGGCTGAATACCCTGCCCCCTGCCAGTAGATGGCGCTAAAGCCGTAATAGGCCGCGTGCGCCCCCTGTAGCAGGCAGACGCAAGCCAGGAACCGCCAGCTCTGGGTTACCAGAGCGCGCCAGGCCGGCCAGCCTGCGCTCTCCTGATGACGGCTTTCCCCCTGCGGCATTACCGATGGGCGCAAAAGTAGCCCAAGCAGCATCGAGAAAATACCGAGGGTTAACAGCGCCAGAATCGCCTGATAGTCATACAGGCTAACCAGTTTGCCCACCAGCGCAGAGCCAATGACAAAGGCGATCGATCCCCACAGGCGCACCCGACCATAATCCATGGTGATCTGTTTCTGCCAGGTGTTTGCCAGCGCATCGGTGAGGGGCACCAGCGGTGAGAAAAAGAGGTTAAAGCCAACCATCACCACCATTAACCACGCAAACTGCTGGCTGACCCAGAAGCCGCAGAGAAACACCAGGGTTAACAGCGCCAGGACGCGCACGGCGTTGATCAGAAGAGCGGGATCGCTCACGCGGGGGGCAATCAGCAAGCTACCGAGGAAGCGCGCCACCAGGCCTGCGCCCAGCAGTACACCAATGGTCTCGGGCGTCAGGCCTATGCCTTTAAGCCAGACGCTCCAGAAAGGTAGAAAAATACCGTAGCTAAAAAAGTAGGTGAAGTAGCTGAGCGCCAGCCAGCGTGTGGAATGCAAGACCATGAATCCCTCCCGTTATGGAGGCGATAGTCTGGCGAGAAAGGCGATACTGCGCAAGTCCATAAGCTGGCTAAGCATTAACTTTTATTTAACTTTTATCACCGGCCTTCCCTTCCTGCCCCGGCTATAGTTGCGCGGTGTCAGGAGTCACTCCTGAGTGAAAACGCGCGGGATCCGTTTTGAGAAGAGAAAATACGGGATCCAGATTAGCGCGCCGACAACGGGCGTGAGCGCATTGCGAATATCCATCGTATCCAGCGTGGCCCCGAACAGCCACACGCGTAAGGCGACAAAGTACAGCATATAGAGCAGGCCAAAAAGATAGTATGGAATTATCACCTTGCGAATATTTCGCTTCCTTTTGAAGAAGTACCAGCCCGTCAGGAAAGTCAGCACAACATCAATAACAATCAGCGCCACGCCGCCTATACCGAAAGGGGTGATTGCCATTCCTTGTCGCATAAAGCCCACAATGGACGAGATAAATTCCCAGGCATTGAAGGGGGAGATCAGCATATTGATGACTAACCCGGCCGCAGGAAGATAGAGCAGGCCGTTAATTTTCTTCTCATCCAGACTTTCACACTGATGACATAACCCCGACTCTTTATTGGCCGGTTGTTCCTGACATTCAATACATTGCATCGCGATATCCTTGCCGAAAAAAGAGAATTCTACACAGCCAGCCTGTGACCCTGAAATTAAAATCACCCTAACGGCTGATTTATTGCGGGAAGGTCAATGGCAGGTGCCGATAATTTGTATTAGGGTTAAATTACGCCCCACCGAAAAGCGAGCTCATCATGAACGCACTTCGCTATTTAGATTTCGGTCAGTCACGCCCTCTGCTTCTTTTGATTGCCCGGATCGCTATCGTGCTGCTGTTTATTATTTTTGGTCTACCGAAAATGACAGGGTTTGATGGCACCGTGCAATATATGGCGAAGCTGGGCACTCCCATGCCGATGCTGGCGGCGATTATTGCGGTGGTGATGGAGATCCCGGCGGCTATTTTGATCGTGCTGGGTTTCTTTACCCGCCCTATCGCACTGCTGTTTGTCTTTTACACGCTGGGTACGGCAGTTATCGGCCATCCTTACTGGGAGATGAGCGGCGACGCCGTCATGCCGAATATGATTAACTTTTATAAAAATATCAGTATTGCTGGGGCCTTTTTATTATTGGCCGTCACCGGGCCTGGCGCAATTTCTATTGACCGGCGCTAAACCTTCCCTTTTCGCCTGTAAATAAAAAAGGCCGCTTGCGCGGCCTTTTCTCTTTCTGCGAAGCAGAATTATGCGTATACCGGGAAGCGTGCGCAGATTTCCAGAACTTTACCTTTAACGCGCTCGATAACCGCGTCGTCATTGATATTGTCCAGCACGTCACACATCCAGCCTGCCAGCTCTTTCACTTCCGCTTCTTTAAAGCCACGGCGAGTAACGGCCGGTGAACCGATACGGATACCGGAGGTCACGAACGGGCTCTTCGGATCGTTAGGTACGCTGTTTTTGTTTACGGTAATGTTGGCGCGGCCAAGGGCAGCGTCAGCCTCTTTACCGGTCAGGTTTTTATCGACCAGATCCAGCAGGAACAGGTGGTTTTCAGTACCGCCAGACACCACTTTGTAGCCACGGTTCAGGAACACTTCCACCATCGCTTTAGCGTTTTTAGCAACCTGCTGCTGATACACTTTGAACTCTGGCTCCATCGCTTCTTTCAGCGCCACGGCTTTCGCTGCGATAACGTGCATCAGCGGGCCGCCCTGCGCGCTTGGGAAGACAGCAGAGTTCAGTTTCTTATACAGATCTTCGTCGCCGCCCTTCGCCAGGATCAGGCCACCGCGTGGACCCGCCAGGGTTTTGTGAGTCGTGGTGGTGACAACGTGCGCATGTGGAACCGGGTTCGGGTAAACGCCCGCAGCAATCAGACCGGCAACGTGCGCCATATCCACAAACAGATATGCGCCGATGCTGTCTGCGATTTCGCGCATTTTAGCCCAGTCAACGATACCGGAGTAGGCAGAGAAGCCGCCGATGATCATCTTCGGCTTGTGCTCTTTGGCCTGCTTCGCCATGTCTTCGTAGTCAATTTTACCGGACTCATCAATACCGTAAGGAATGATGTTGTACAGTTTGCCCGAGAAGTTAACCGGGGAGCCGTGAGTCAGGTGGCCGCCCTGCGCCAGGTTCATACCCAGAACGGTATCGCCCGGCTGCAGCAGTGCGGTGTAAACCGCGAAGTTAGCCTGAGAACCGGAGTGCGGCTGGACGTTAGCGTAGTCGGCGCCAAACAGCTCTTTCGCGCGGTCGATTGCCAGCTGCTCAACGATATCCACGTACTCGCAACCGCCGTAGTAGCGCTTGCCCGGATAACCTTCAGCGTATTTGTTGGTCAGCTGAGAGCCCTGCGCCTGCATCACACGCGGGCTGGTGTAGTTTTCGGAGGCGATCAGTTCGATGTGCTCTTCCTGACGTACTTTTTCCTGCTCCATAGCCTGCCACAGTTCGGCATCATAATCGGCAATGTTCATTTCACGCTTTAACATCCGCATCTCCTGACTCAGCTAACAATAAAATTTTGACCTGAAAAAGGCAGTCCTGTTGGACAACGCGCAACAGTATAACTGATTAGTTCTGTGATAACAGGTCTTGACAAACGATTTTACGCAAACGTTTTCCTGCCCGCCACGCAAGGGTTTGACACATAAAGCGCAGACGGCAAGTAAGGGATTTCTTTTCAGGTTTGTGATGTGAATATTTCACGTTGCAAAGAACCATTTACAACGCAGGGTTATTTTTTATAAGATGTATTTAAAATACATCATTAGAGTTACAGAAAAGGAAGCAGCCATGCTCGACGCCCAAACCATCGCAACCGTGAAAGCCACTATTCCCCTGCTGGTTGAAACGGGTCCTAAACTTACCGCCCACTTTTACGACCGGATGTTCGCCCACAATCCCGAGCTCAAAGAAATTTTTAACATGAGCAACCAGCGTAACGGCGATCAGCGCGAAGCGCTGTTTAATGCGATTGCCGCCTATGCCAGCAACATCGATAACCTGGCGGCCCTACTGCCGGCAGTCGAGAAAATTGCGCAGAAGCACACCAGCTTCCAGATCAAGCCGGAGCAGTACAACATCGTGGGTACTCACCTGCTTGCCACCCTGGATGAGATGTTCAGCCCGGGTCAGGAGGTGCTGGATGCCTGGGGTAAAGCTTACGGCGTGCTGGCTAATGTCTTTATCAACCGTGAAGCGCAGATCTACAGCGAGCATGCCAGCAAAAAGGGTGGCTGGGAGGGCACTCGCGCCTTCCGTATCGTAGAGAAAACCCCGCGCAGCGCGCTGATTACCAGCTTCGAATTCGAACCGGTGGATGGTAAAGCCGTAGCGGATTATCAGCCTGGCCAGTATCTGGCCGTGTGGCTGAAACCCGAAGGCTTCCCGCATCAGGAGATCCGCCAGTATTCCCTCACCCGCAAAGCCAATGCTAAGAGCTATCGTATCGCCGTGAAACGCGAAGAGGGTGGTCAGGTCTCAACCTGGCTGCATAACGAAGCGAAAGTAGGCGACGTGGTGCATCTGGCCGCGCCGGCCGGTGATTTCTTTATGGCCGTTGACACCGACACGCCGGTTACGCTGATTTCCGCAGGCGTGGGGCAAACCCCGATGCTGGCGATGCTGGACACTCTGGCGAAATCGCAGCACAGCGCACCGGTAAACTGGTTCCATGCCGCCGAGAACGGTGATGTGCATGCGTTTGCCGATGAAGTACAGGCTCTGGCTGCTCAGTTGCCGCACTTTACCGCACATACCTGGTACCGCCTGCCGACGGAGGCCGATCGCACAGCAGCACGCTTTAATGCCGAGGGGTTGATGGATTTAGCCCCGCATAAAGGCCTGTTTAACGCCCCGGAGATGCTGTTTTATGTCTGTGGCCCGGTAGCCTTTATGCAGTTCGCAGCCGCGCAGTTGGTCGAACTGGGGGTCAATAAAGAGAACATCCATTACGAATGTTTTGGCCCGCACAAGGTGCTGTAATGCAAAAAGCCCCCGGCAATTACCGGGGGCTTTTTTTATACAGATGAGCCAGCGTGATGCGAGTTTAGATCGCCGCATCGTCCTCTTCACCCGTACGAATACGGATCACCCGCGCGACATCAAAGACAAAGATCTTTCCGTCGCCAATTTTGCCGGTCTGAGCGGTGCGAATAATCGTATCCACGCAGGTGTCGACGATATCGTCGCTGACCACGATCTCAATTTTCACCTTCGGCAGAAAGTCCACCATGTACTCTGCGCCACGATACAACTCAGTATGGCCCTTCTGGCGACCAAAGCCTTTCACTTCAGTTACCGTCATCCCGGTGATGCCGACTTCCGCCAGCGCTTCACGCACATCGTCCAGTTTGAAAGGTTTAATAATCGCATCAATTTTTTTCATGGTGAGTCCTTGAAATCGTACCTGTCAGCAGCATCGTAATCGGTTGCTCACAGTATCATACCCGATGGATTTAGCGGTATTACTCTTTAAAGTCGTTTGCTTCCAGCTCATGGCGCGACAGCAATTTGTAAAACTCGGTGCGGTTGCGTCCAGCCATACGGGCCGCATGGGTCACGTTGCCTTTGGTAATTTGCAGCAGCTTACGCAGGTAGTTAAGTTCAAACTGATTACGCGCTTCCACAAAGGTGGGGAGCGCGGTGTTCTCCCCTTCCAGCGCCTGCTCAACCAGCGCATCGCTGATCACCGGCGAGGAGGTCAGCGCTACGCACTGCTCGATCACGTTCACCAGTTGGCGCACGTTGCCCGGCCAGCCGGCGGTCATCAGCCGCTTCATGGCATCGGTTGAAAAGGCTCGCACAAAGGGTTTATGCCGCTCAGCCGACTGGCGCAGCAGTTGCGTCGCCAGCAGCGGGATATCTTCAGCACGCTCTGCCAGCGGCGGTATTTTCAAATTCACCACGTTAAGGCGATAGTAGAGATCTTCACGGAACTCTTTGCGCTCCATCGCTTTCGGCAGATCGCGATGGGTTGCAGAAATAATGCGGACATTGATGTCGATATCGCGGTTACTGCCCAGCGGACGTACTTTACGCTCCTGCAAGACGCGCAGGAGTTTCACCTGCAAAGGCGCGGGCATATCGCCGATCTCATCCAGAAATAGCGTGCCGCCCTCTGCGGCCTGGAACAGCCCTTCGCGGCTGCTCACGGCCCCGGTAAAGGCGCCACGGGCATGACCAAAGAGCTCCGACTCCAGCAACTGTTCAGGCAAGGCACCGCAGTTAATGGCGATAAAGGCATTTTTACTACGCGGGCTGGCGTTGTGAATGGCCTGAGCAAGGATCTCTTTCCCGGTACCACTCTGGCCGTTAATCAATACGCTGACGTCAGACTGGGCCACCATTCTCGCCTGCTCAAGCAGACGCAGCATAATGGGGCTGCGGGTCACAATCGCCTCGCGCCACTGGTCATCGCCGGACGAAGCGGTATGTTCCAGCGCATCGTCGATGGCTTTGTAGAGCGCATCTTTATCCACCGGCTTGGTGAGAAAACTGAACACCCCCTGCTGCGTGGCCGCCACGGCATCGGGAATCGATCCGTGGGCGGTAAGGATGATCACCGGCATGCCGGGCTGGACTCGCTGGATCTCGATAAAGAGCTGCATGCCATCCATCTCATCCATGCGCAGATCGCTAATCACCAGATCCACTTTTTCCCGAGCCAGCACCCGCAACCCTTCCTGTCCGCTTTCGGCGGTCACGACGCTGTAGCCTTCACTCATCAGACGCATTCCCAGCAGCTTTAGCAGCCCAGGATCATCATCTACCAGTAAAAGGTGCGCAGGTTTACGGCTCATGGCTCACTTCCTCAGATTTTGGCACATCGCCCACCGGTTTGCGGGTGGAGAGTTGACGCTCAATATCGGTCAGGTTTTCCAGCTTGCGGGTAGTGGTCTCCAGCTCGCCACGCAAATATTGCTGCTGCTGGCGCAGTGTATCCAGCTCCTCGTCACTCGCTTGCTGAAGCTTACTGTAACGCGAACGCTCTTCGGCAAGCTGCAGCTGCTGCATCTGCCCGTCACGCCAGACCTGGAATAAGGGGCGTACCTGTGCCGGGATCTGTGGGCTCAGGGCATCAAGTCGGGTGGTATAGGCGCGGCGCTCCACAGGGCTGATTTTGGCATTTGCCAGCAGGATGCCGCGTTTAAAGGTTCCTTGCCAGCTATCATCCGCCCAGTTCCTTGCCTCTGCGCGGGCAACCGACGGTGCCAGGCGTTCGGCACAGTCCATGCTGCGCAGCCAGTAAAGAGGGTTAGTCTCGGTTTCGTGTCCCTGTAATCGCCAGATATTATTGCAGTCCGTGGAGAGGAAATCGGCCAGTTGATGTTCAGGCAGCTTCTCTTCCGGCTTATTGCTAATGGCGCTGGTCGGCGCATGGGTAACACAACCGCTCAGCAGCAGACCGGCAAGGCTGATACGTAGACATTTGCTGTTAAATACCGCGTTAATGGCGCGGGAAAAGATATGTGACATACTCACCAGGCATAGATTCATTTCATTGATTTTTCCGGCTTAAGCGGCAGTTCGATGCGAAAGCAAACATCGGTACGGTCGTCAGTAATTAGGTTTAGCTCTCCGTGCATGCGGCGAATGCAGTCGCGAGCGATGCTCAGACCCAGGCCGCTCCCCTTGACCGCCCCTTTGCGCTGATGGCTCCCCTGGTAGAAGGGCTCAAAGATCATCTCCTGCTCGTCATCAGGGATAGGGCTTCCAGTATTGGCGACATCAATACAGATCCGCGAACCCTGGGTAAAACTCCGAATATAAATGGTACCGGATTCAGTACCATAGTGCACCGCATTGGAATAAAGATTGTCCAGCACGCTCATCAGTAGCATTGGCTCAGCAACACAGGCTGACGCCTGCAGATCCGTTTCGGTATGCATCATTTTAGCTCGCGCCGGCAAGCTATGGGCGGAGAGCACCATATCGACCAGCGGCGCAATCTCAACCCGCTCTAGCTCTGGCGCACCATCCGCCAGTTTACGGTTGTAATCAAGCAACTGCTCAATCAATTTTTGCAGATTGCGGCTGCTGTCATCGAGAATATCCACAATCTCTTTTTGCTCGGGGGTGAGCGGCCCGGCAACCTGGTCTGCCAACAATTCGGTGCCTTCACGCATGCTGGCCAGCGGCGTTTTCAATTCGTGGGATATATGACGCAGGAACTGGTGGCGTTGTGACTCAAGCCACGCCAGCCGCTCCGAGAGCCAGATGATACGCTGCCCCACCGAACGCAGCTCGCGCGGGCCGGTAAAGACCACGGTGTTGCCCAGAGAGCGCCCTTCCCCCAGGCGGTTGATCATCCGCTCAATGCCTTTTACCGGGCCGATGATCATGCGGGTAAAGAGCAGTACCAGGATCAGGCTGACCAGGAACAGCACCAGCGCCTGCCAGCCGAAGAACTGCCCGCGTTCGGCGATCTCCTGCTGTAGCTGCTGGCCACGAGAGAAGATCACCGAACGGGTAGCCTGTACCATCTCGGTATTGGCCGCGGCGAAGGCTTCCAGTCGGGAGGCGGCGTCGGCGTCCGGGCCGCTGTTATGGCATTGAAGCTGGGCAAGCGCGTTGAGATCCTGACGCAACGCCTGATAGAGTTTATCGTCCGGTAATACCCCGGCGTGGGCATCCAGCATTTCACTGTAACGCTTGCGCTGATTCTGGTACACCCGCGCCAGCGTTCGGTCATCCAGTACGCAGTACTGCCGGTAGCTGCGCTCCATCTCCAGTGCGGCATTGGTCATCGCCTCACTGCGACGGGCATCAATCAGCGTGGTCCGGTTAGTCAGCGCCGCCTGGGCGCTGAGCGCGTTCAGGCTCTGCCAGGCCTGCCATGCCAGCACCAGTAGCGGCAGCAGGATCAGGATAAAGGCCATCATAACTAACTGTCGCAGGGAGCGAGGAAAAACAGGCCAGCGTTTCAACGCATTACTCTCAGCTAAATAGGGGGTGAGTGGGATGCTACTGACTACGCGCTTCAGATACAACAAAGCCGGGTAAAAACCCGGCTTTGTTGTGGAATGAGGCGGTGCCTAACTCGACGTTTCGCCCTGGGTCTGATAAAGCAAAGCAATTATCAGTAGTTGGACGGCAGGCACCTTGTTGTGCGTCATTCGAAGTTTATGTAGCGCGTCCCGAAGGGGCTGACATAAGAAGGTGAATGAGCCACTGGTTATAATTATGCAACACTCGTGCCAGAATGCAAATAAATTTATTATTTATATGATTTATAAGGATTTAATATATAAAAGACGTTAGTTTTCCGCTGAATGATTTTCAGGCTAACTGTCGCCATTTAGCAACAGCTTAAAGTGCAATTACCCCACCCTATAAAAATCAATCATTTATGTGTCTCCATATAGAGACACCCGATTATTGCGCTTGTCGCAATTTCCCGACACTATCGCGTGTTCTCCATCACAAATAAAAAAGCCCGGCGTTTGCCGGGCCTTATTACTTGCCGGGGAATTAACCCAGCTGTTTACGCGCGTTGCGGAAGATACGCATCCACGGGCTGTCTTCGCCCCAGTTTTCCGGGTGCCAGGAGTTGCTGACGGTACGGAAGACGCGTTCCGGGTGCGGCATCATAATGGTCGCACGGCCGCTTTCGCTGGTGACCGCGGTAATACCATTGACTGAGCCGTTCGGGTTCGCCGGGTAGGTCTGGGTGACTTTGCCGAAGTTATCCACGAAGCGCAGCGCCACCAGCCCTTTACTTTCCAGCTGAGCGAGATGCGCCGCATCACGTACTTCTACCTGCCCTTCGCCATGAGAGACGGCAATCGGCATCTGCGATCCTACCATCCCCTGCAGCAGCAGAGACGGGCTTTGGGTCACTTCAACCAGGCTGAAACGCGCTTCGAAGCGATCGGACTGGTTACGCACAAAGCGCGGCCAGGCTTCGCTACCAGGGATCAGCTCGCGCAGGTTAGACATCATCTGGCAGCCGTTACACACGCCCAGCGCCAGCGTCTGCGGACGATGGAAGAAGGTTTCGAACTCATCGCGCACGCGGCTGTTGAAGAGGATCGATTTCGCCCAGCCTTCACCGGCCCCCAGTACGTCACCGTAAGAGAAACCACCGCAGGCTACCAGCGCATGGAAATCTTCCAGACCCCTGCGTCCGCCAATCAGGTCGCTCATGTGCACATCTATGGCATCGAAGCCCGCACGGTGGAAGGCCGCTGCCATCTCAACGTGAGAGTTCACCCCCTGCTCACGCAGAACCGCCACTTTCGGGCGCGCGCCGGTCGCGATATAAGGCGCGGCGATATCCTCGTTGATATCGAAGGAGAGCTTCACATTCAGCCCTGGATCGTTATCGTTGGCCTTGGCCTCGTGTTCCTGATCGGCACATTCCGGGTTATCGCGCAGGCGCTGCATCTGCCAGGTGGTCTCTGCCCACCACATACGCAGGGTGGTACGGCTTTCGCTGAACACCGCATGGCCGTCCGCTTCAATCACGAAGCGATCGCCCTGTACGGCTTTGCCCAGATAGTGCACGCAATCTGCCAGGCCATGCTGAGCCAGCAGGGCCTCAACCGCGTCGCGGTCGGCAGCACGCACCTGAATCACGGCGCCCAGCTCTTCATTGAACAGCGCGGCCAGACGATCCTCGCCCAGCGTCGCGATGTTGGCTTCCACGCCACAGTGACCGGTAAAGGCCATCTCTGCCAGAGTCACCAGCAGACCGCCGTCGGAACGGTCGTGATAAGCCAACAGTTTGCGCTGCGCCACCAGCGTCTGAATCGCGTCGTAGAAGCCTTTCAGCTGCGCCACGTCACGCACGTCGGCAGGCTTATCGCCCAGTTGACGGTAAACCTGCGCCAGCGCGGTTGCCCCGAGGGCGTTCTGGCCTTTGCCGAGATCGATCAGCAACAGGGCATTATCTTCGAGAGACAGCTCAGGGGTAATGGTCTGACGCACATCTTCCACGCGGGCAAAGGCGGTAATCACCAGCGACAGCGGAGAGGTCATCTCACGCTGTTCGTTACCTTCCTGCCAGCGGGTTTTCATCGACATGGAGTCTTTACCCACCGGAATGGTCAGCCCCAGCGCCGGACAGAGCTCTTCGCCCACGGCTTTCACCGCTTCGTACAGCCCGGCGTCTTCACCCGGATGACCCGCTGCGGCCATCCAGTTAGCAGAGAGTTTGATGCGTTTGATATCGCCAATGCGGGTAGCGGCGATGTTGGTCAACGCTTCACCCACGGCCAGACGAGCCGAAGCCCCGAAGTCCAGCAGTGCAACCGGCGCGCGCTCGCCCAATGCCATCGCTTCACCGTAGTAGCTATCGAGGCTGGCGGTGGTTACCGCGCAGTTGGCAACCGGGATCTGCCATGGCCCTACCATCTGGTCACGGGAGACCATCCCGGTCACGGTACGGTCGCCGATAGTTACCAGGAAAGTTTTTTCCGCCACGGTGGGCAGATGCAGAACGCGGTTTACCGCTTCTGCTATCGAGATGTCCTGACGTTCCAGCGCTTTGCCTGCCGCTTTACGAGTCTCGACATCGCGGGTCATCTTCGGCGTTTTGCCCAGCAGCACGTCCAGCGGCAGATCGATCGGCTGGTTGTCGAAATGGGTGTCATTCAGGCTGAGGTGCATCTCTTCGGTCGCTTCACCGATCACCGCATAAGGGGCACGTTCACGACGGCACAACTCATCGAACAGCGGCAACTGGTCTGGCGAAACCGCCAGCACGTAACGCTCCTGCGATTCGTTACACCAGATTTCCAGCGGGCTCATGCCCGGTTCGTCGTTCAGGATGTCGCGCAGGTTGAAACGGCCACCGCGACCGCCATCGCTCACCAGCTCCGGCATAGCGTTGGAGAGACCGCCCGCCCCGACGTCGTGGATGAAGAGAATCGGGTTCGCATCGCCCAGCTGCCAGCAGCGGTCGATCACCTCCTGACAACGGCGCTCCATTTCCGGGTTATCACGCTGCACGGAGGCAAAATCGAGGTCTGCATCAGACTGACCGGATGCCATGGACGAGGCCGCCCCGCCGCCCAGACCGATGTTCATCGCCGGACCGCCGAGCACGATCAGCTTCGCACCGACGACGATCTCACCTTTCTGCACGTGATCGGCGCGGATGTTGCCGATCCCGCCCGCCAGCATGATGGGTTTGTGGTAGCCGCGCAGCTCTTCACCGTTGTGGCTCTCCACTTTCTCTTCGTAGGTACGGAAGTAACCGTTAAGCGCCGGACGACCAAATTCGTTGTTGAATGCCGCACCGCCCAGTGGGCCGTCGGTCATAATATCCAGCGCGGTGACAATACGTTCCGGCTTACCGAAATCTTCTTCCCAGGGCTGTTCAAAGCCTGGGATACGCAGGTTGGAGACGGAGAAGCCCACCAGACCCGCTTTGGGTTTTGCACCGCGACCGGTTGCCCCTTCGTCACGGATTTCACCGCCGGAGCCGGTCGCAGCACCCGGCCACGGCGAAATCGCCGTCGGGTGGTTATGCGTTTCTACTTTCATCAGGATATGCGCAGGCTCCTGATGGAAGTCATAGCGCCCTGCTTCGCGATCGGCGAAGAAGCGGCCCACCTCGGAACCCTCCATTACCGCGGCGTTGTCTTTATAGGCAGACAGCACGTGGTCAGGGGTTTGCTCCATGGTGTTTTTAATCATTTTGAACAGCGACTTCGGCTGCTGTTCGCCGTCAATCACCCAGTCGGCGTTGAAGATTTTGTGGCGGCAGTGTTCTGAGTTCGCCTGGGCGAACATATAGAGTTCGATATCGTTCGGATTGCGGTTCAGTTTAACGAACGCATCCTGCAGATAATCAATTTCATCTTCGGCCAGCGCCAGGCCGAGACGCAGGTTGGCGTCAATCAGCGCCTGACGGCCCTGCCCCAGCACATCCACACTCTGCACGGGCGCCGGCTGATGATGGGCGAAGAGCTGCTCCGCGTCGTTTAACGCGCCAAAGACGCTCTCCATCATGCGGTCATGCAGTTCAGCGGCCACGGTCGCCCACTGGGCGTCGGTCAGCGTTGAGGCTTCAACGTAATAAGCCACGCCGCGTTCAAGGCGGTTTACCTGCGTCAGGCCACAGTTATGGGCGATGTCGGTTGCTTTAGAAGACCAGGGGGAGATGGTACCAGGGCGAGGGGTGACGAGCAGAAGTTTACCGGTTGGGGTATGGCTGCTCAGGCTCGGGCCATACTTCAGCAGGCGCTCAAGTCTCGCTCGCTCCTCTGCATCCAGAGGGGCATTCAGGTCAGCAAAATGGACATACTCAGCGTAAATATTGCTTACCGGAAGGTCGGCCGCCTGAAAACGTGCCAGCAGTTTGTTGATACGGAAGGCAGACAGTGCAGGCGAACCACGCAGAATTTCCATCATAAGTCTCTCGTCTTCGAAGCGCCGGAGGCGCTTACAGTGTGCGCAAGGGGGGAAAACGGGCGTCATTATAGAGAATCCTGAGCGCAGACGAAACCGTTTGCGTCGAAATAAAATCACAGCGGAAATTTAACAATAGGTGTTGCCGTTATCTGTAATAAGTTGCCAACTGGCTTAAGTTTACGCAAAATGCCGCTCAATCAATGGCAAACCGTACGTTTAACATGGCCACTGCAGACTGAGGCAAGCGCTGACGCAGAGAATTAACTAATTGAAAAAATTAAAGATTAATTATCTGCTCATCGGCATTGTTACCTTGCTGCTGGCAGCGGCCTTATGGCCTTCTATCCCCTGGTTCGGCAAAGCCGAAAACCGTATCGCCGCGATCCAGGCGCGGGGGGAGCTGCGCGTAAGTACCATTACCTCCCCGCTGACCTACAATGCCATCAACAATAAAGTGATTGGGCTGGACTACGAGCTGGCGCAACATTTTGCTGACTACCTGGGCGTGAAGCTAAAAGTAACCGTACGCCAGAACATTAGCCAGCTTTTCGACGACCTCGATAACGGCGATGCCGACCTGCTGGCCGCCGGTCTGGTTTACAACAGCGAGCGCAGCAAAAATTATCAGCCGGGCCCAACCTACTATTCCGTTTCGCAGCAGCTGGTCTACCGCGTGGGCAGCCTGCGCCCGCGTACCCTGGCAAATCTGACCGCTGAACAGCTGGTCATTGCGCCTGGCCACGTGGCAATCGAAGACTTACGCGTCCTGAAAGAGAAAAAATATCCTGACCTTAGCTGGACGGTCGATGAAAAGCTGGGCACGACGGCCCTGCTCGAACAGGTTAAAGACGGGAAGCTGCCCTATACCATCGCCGACTCGGTTGCCATCAGCCTCTTCCAGCGTGTACATCCTGAACTGGCCGTGGCGCTGGACGTGACCGACGAGCAGCCGGTGACCTGGTTCAGTAAACTTGATGACGATCAGACCCTCCCTGCCGCAATGCTCGATTTCTTCAGCGGCCTGAATGAAGATGGCACCCTGGCACGGCTGGAGGAAAAATACCTCGGTCATGGCGATGACTTTGATTATGTGGATACCCGCAGCTTCCTGCGGGCCGTCGACAACGTGTTACCGGATCTTCAGCCGCTGTTTGAGAAATACGCTCAGGAGATCGACTGGCGGTTGCTGGCCGCGATTTCATATCAGGAGTCGCACTGGGATGCGCTGGCCACCTCGCCCACCGGCGTACGTGGATTGATGATGCTGACCAAGAATACCGCCCAGAGTCTCGGCCTTACCGACAGGACGGATGCGGAGCAGAGCATCAGCGGCGGGGCGCGCTATCTGCAGGACATGATGAGCAAAGTCCCGGAGACGGTACCGGAAGAGGAGCGGATCTGGTTTGCGCTGGCGGCGTATAACATGGGCTACGCCCATATGCTCGATGCACGCGCCCTGACGGCCAAAACCAAAGGCAACCCGGACAGCTGGTCAGACGTGAAGCAGCGCCTGCCTCTCCTGAGCCAGAAACCCTGGTACAACAAGCTCACCTACGGGTATGCGCGCGGCCATGAGGCCTACGCCTACGTCGAAAACATTCGTAAATATCAGATAAGCCTGGTGGGTTATTTGATGGAGAAAGAGAAAGAGGCGGCGCAGGCGCGCCAGATGGCTGAAAACTACCCGGTGGTCGCCCCGGACGAACTTAACCACCCGGTAACTTCGATTCTGCCTTTTGTTGCTTTTTCTGCAGGCGACGCATTCGAAAAAAGTCACTCAGCATCGCCGAACAGGCTGGTGCAAGTACCCCACCGATGACATTAACCTGATGATTCATTCCGGGGTGTCCCAGCACGTTCATAAGAGAACCTGCGGCCCCGGTTTTTTCATCCTGCGCGCCGTACACCACGGTGCCAATGCGGCTGTGGACCATCGCACCTGAGCACATGACGCACGGCTCCAGGGTAACATAAAGCGTGGTCTCCAGCAGACGGTAGTTTTGCAGTACCAGCCCCCCCTGACGCAGCGCCATAATCTCTGCATGCGCGGTAGGATCGTGGCGGCCAATCGGGCGGTTCCACCCTTCGCCAATCACCTTATTGTTGTGTACCAGCACGGCACCCACGGGCACTTCGCCCTCATCCCAGGCGCGTTGAGCCAGCGAGAGCGCGTGGCGCATCCAGTATTCATGATTAGGTTCAGGGTTAGACAACGACATGCACTCCAGTCTGTAAAGCGGGCGCATTATACACACAGCTTATGTATAACACTATTCCAGCTGCTGTAGCTCGCCCTGGGGAGTGACACGCCAGCGGTGCTGGCAGAAGTAGAGCAGCGGGTTATCTTGCTTACTGTCGCTGTAACCACTGTACAGGCGCAGCGGCGTACCGATTCTTTTCTCCAGTTGCGCCACCTTTTCATGGCCAAGACAGCGCATGGTGAGCACCCAACCGCCGTAGCGTCGCCCTGTCTGGGTGGCGATAAGGTTCACTTTCGGCAACCACGGCGTATCGAAATAGACGAGCTCCACCAACGGCTGTGGAGATCCGGTAATCAACCAAATATCGGCATCCGACGCATCAAGATAGGCGGTGAGCCTCTGCTGCACCACCGGAAAGGCGGTAACATGCTGGCGAAACCAGTCGGCAAAATCCTGACGCAGCTGTTGCAGTCGCGCCTCGCTGTGGCCAAATGTGCATCCCCACAGCAACAGACTCATGGGCCAGCGGGCTGCGCGCCCTTTTATCAGTAACGCGCAGCCGATGACCGGCAGGAGGGGCAATACGAGCAACGCATTCAGGGGTTGTCGGCGCAATAAATAACGCATAAACGTACCGAACATATCCTGTTGATGAAGCGTTCCATCCAGATCAAAAAAGACAACCCGACGCTCGTTATTAACCAAACCTCACTCCTCTGGATCGTTGAATCCTAACAGCCAGGTAAAGAGGAACCCGGCGATCACCGCTATTAAATAGCCTAACAGATAGAGCATGACTTTTCCGGTCACGATGGTTAATGCCAGCGGTAAACCGGAAATACCAAAGGTGATGACGGTCGCCACTTTCCAGAAACTGATCAGCGCCCCACCCACGGCACCGCCCAGGCAGGCACCGATAAATGGCTTACCGAGCGGCAGCGTGACGCCAAAAATGAGCGGTTCGCCGATGCCGAGTAAGCCCACCGGCAGAGCCCCTTTAATCACTTTTTTAAGGCGTGCATTGCGGGTTTTCATCAATACCGCAATCGCCGCCCCCACCTGCCCGACACCGGCCATCGACAGAATCGGCAGCAAGGCGTTAAAGCCGTGGGCCTGCACCAGCTCGACGTGGATGGGCACCAGCCCCTGATGCAGGCCAGTCAACACCAGCGGCAGGAAGGTCCCGGCCAACACCGCCCCTACCATGAATCCACCCCGGTCGATAGCCCAGGAGGCACCGTGCGCAATCGCATCGGAGATCCAGCCGCCGAGCGGTTGCAGGGCAATAATCGCAATACTGCCTGTAATGAGCGTCGTCAGCAGCGGGTTGAGGATCAGCTCCAGCGAGCCCGGCAGGGCATTGCGCAGCTTTTTCTCGACCCAACACATCAGCACGACCACCAGCAGCACGGCAATAACCCCGCCACGGCCAGGCTGGAGCGCCTCGCCAAACAGGCTTATTTGCGCCAGCTGTGGGCTGGAGAGGATCCCGGCCATAACCCCGCCCATAGCAAGCGAGCCGCCAAATACCTTGGCGGTATTGACCCCCACCAAAATGTTCATGATCGCGAAGACAGCACTGCCAAAGATGCCCAGGATCCCCAGCAGATTGGGGTACTGCGTAGCAAAATCACCGACAATATCCGGGCGCTTCAGGATATTAATGATCCCGGTGATCAGCCCGGAGGCGATAAACGCCGGAATCAGCGGAATAAAGACGTTTGCCAGCTGGCGCAGGGCATCGCTCATCGGTGCTTTATAGCGCGCCTTCACCTGAGCTTTGGTGCGCTCGGCGTCATCCACCGCTGCGCCCCCCATCACCGCGCGCATGGCATCCACGACTTGCGCAGCTTTGCCCGGCCCGACAATCAACTGGTGCTGCTCGCCCTGCTTCACATAGCCGCTGACGCCCGGCAGTTTCTTCAGATGCGGGAGATCGAGCCTGGACTCGTCTACTACCTCCACCCGCACGCGCGTCATGCAGTTTTCCAGACGCAGGATGTTTTTCTCTCCGCCAATCCCCTGCAGGATACCGCTGGCGAGCGCTGCCGTTTTTTCCATATCCGCCTCTTTAGTTTTCTAACGCCGCCCGTAAAAAACCACTGTGCTGGTCGAGTCGGGCACGCGCCGTCGCCGCATCCAGCCCGCTTAATATCATCAGAATGGCAGGCTTAACGTCATAATCGGTCTGCTGGAGCACCTTTTCGGCCTCTTCGCGCGTGGTGCCGGTCGCTTCCACGACCATGCGGCAAGCCCTGTCGATAAGCTTCACGTTGGTGGCCTTCATATCCACCATCAGGTTCTGGTAAACCTTGCCGAACTTCACCATCGCGCCGGTAGAGATCATGTTCAGCACCAGTTTCTGCGCCGTGCCGGATTTAAGTCGCGTGGAGCCGGTCAGAGCTTCAGGCCCTACCACAGGCGAAATAGCGATATCCGCCACCTGGGCGATAGGGGATCCTGGATTACAGGAGATGGCCACCGTCGTGCAGCCGGTCTGTCTGGCAAATGCCAGCCCACCCAGCACGTACGGCGTGCGCCCCGATGCCGCCAGCCCGACGACCAGATCCTGCGGTGCCAGTGCAATGTCGCGTAAATCGTCTTCACCGAGCTGCGGGCTGTCCTCCGCCCCCTCGACGGCTTTTAACAATGCCCCCGGCCCACCGGCTATCAGACCGATCACCAGGCCGTGCGGTACGCCGAACGTAGGTGGACATTCGGAAGCATCCAGCACGCCCAGGCGACCACTGGTCCCCGCCCCCATGTAAATAATGCGGCCGCCCGATTTCAATGCAGTAGCCGCCGCATCGACCGCCTTCGCAACCTCGGGCAATGTCTCTTTCACTGCCTGCGCGACCAGCGTATCCTGTTGATTAAAACGGCTTACAAGGTCAAAAGTGGAGAGCGCATCCAGATCCATGGTTTGCGGGTTACGGGTTTCAGAAACAAGCGATCCTAGATTCATCTTTTGTGCCTCAAGAATTTTTAATTCATAATAATCGCACTATAATGGAATATAAAATTCATTCGGGCGAGCAATATTCGCAATTTGCAACAGCTATCACATTTCGCCAGGAGACCTCATGAACTGTTTAATCCGAATTCGCCAGCGATACGCGGGCTTTGCCCAGAGCGACAAAAAACTGGCGGATTTCCTGCTGTCTCAGCCCGACCATGCCCGGCATCTGAGTTCACAGCAGCTGGCCCAAGAGGCAGGCGTCAGCCAGTCGAGCGTGGTGAAATTTGCGCAGAAGATCGGCTTCAAAGGGTTTCCCGCGCTCAAACTGGCCATCAGCGAAGCGCTGGCCAGCCACCCTAACCCACAGTCGATGCCGGTACATAACCACATCCGTGGCGACGATCCGATGCGGCTGGTCGGTGAAAAACTGATCAAAGAAAAAGTGGCGGCCATGCACGCCACCCTGGATGTGAATACTGAAGAGAAGTTGCTGGAGAGCGTGACGATGCTGCGCACGGCACGACGGGTGATCCTGACGGGTATTGGCGCGTCGGGGCTGGTAGCACGCAACTTTGGCTGGAAGCTGAATAAAATTGGCCTGACCGCTATCGTCGAGCAAGATATGCATGCTCTGCTGGCCACCGTTCAGGCTATGGAGCCCAGTGACGTGCTGCTGGCCATCTCCTATTCCGGCGAACGCCGTGAAATCAACCTGGCAGCAGACGAAGCCCTGCGGGCGGGGGGGAAGATCCTTGCGATTACCGGTTTTACCCCTAATGCCCTACAGCAACGCGCCTCTCGCTGCCTGTATACCATTGCAGAAGAGCAAGCGACCCGGAGCGCGGCCATCTCTTCCACCAGCGCACAGATGCTGCTGACGGACCTGATGTTTATGGCGCTAGTGCAGCAAGATCTCGAACATGCGCCGGATCGTATTCGCCACAGCGAAGCGTTGGTTAAAAAACTGGTTTGAGTACGTAATGAGCGTATAATGCCCGCCCTGTTTGTGATGTTTCTGAGAATTACCTGATGGCGCTGTTAATTACCAAAAAATGTATCAATTGCGATATGTGCGAACCCGAATGTCCTAACGAGGCCATTTCCATGGGTGATAGCATTTATGAGATTAACAGCGACCGTTGCACCGAGTGTGTTGGCCATTACGAGACGCCGACCTGTCAGAAAGTGTGCCCAATCCCGAATACCATTCTCAAGGATCCGGCACACACTGAATCAGAAGAGCAGCTGTGGGATAAATTTGTACTGATGCACCACGCGGATAAGATCTAACTTTCAATAATGACCGTTGCGCAGGCGTAGTGGCGCTCATCCGCCAGCGTGACGTGCATATGCGCTACCCCCAGCTTCTCAGCCAGTTTTAACGCTTCTCCCCACAGACGCAGACGCGGCTTGCCCAGCTCATCGTTAAAAACTTCGAACTGATTGAAAGCCAGCCCGTTACGGATCCCCGTGCCGAATGCTTTCGCCGCCGCCTCTTTCACCGCAAAACGTTTAGCCAGAAAACGCACCGGCTGCTGGTGCGTCTCCCAGATGGCCCACTCGTTATTGCTAAGTACGCGACGGGCAAGGCGATCGCCACTACGGGCAATCACCGCTTCAATACGCGAAATCTCAACGATGTCCGTGCCTAAGCCAAGAATAGCCATTAGCGACGGGCTTCCAGCATCAGGCGTTTCATCTCTGCCACCGCCTCTTTCAGGCCGCTCATCACCGCACGGCCAATGATGGCGTGACCAATATTCAGCTCGTGCATCTCCGGAATGGCGGCGATGGCTTTCACGTTGTGGTAGGTAAGGCCATGACCGGCATTGACCTTCAGTCCGAGGCTCGCGGCGTAGGTCGCGGCTTTGGCGATGCGCTCAAGCTCTTTTGCCTGGGTGTCTTCGTCTTTGGCATCCGCATAGCAACCGGTGTGGATTTCGATGTAGGGCGCACCCACGTCTGCTGCGGCTTTGATTTGCGCCTCATCGGCATCAATAAACAGCGAGACCAGAATACCGGCATCTGCCAGACGTGTGCAGGCATCGCGCATTTTTTCCAGCTGGCCGGCAACGTCGAGGCCGCCTTCAGTGGTCACTTCCTGACGTTTTTCTGGTACCAGGCAGCAAAAATGAGGTTGCGTCTCAACGGCGATGTTCAGCATCTCTTCGGTCACCGCCATCTCGAGGTTCATGCGGGTATCCAGCGTTTGACGCAGCACCCGTACATCGCGATCGGTGATGTGACGGCGGTCCTCACGCAGGTGAACCGTAATGCCGTCGGCCCCCGCCTGCTCAGCAATAAACGCGGCCTGTACCGGGTCCGGATAGGCCGTGCCGCGCGCGTTACGCAGGGTGGCGATATGGTCAATATTGACGCCTAACAGTAATTCAGCCATGACAATCCTCGGTTTTCTCGTTGTTCATTTACGCTTGGGCATAAACTGCCTGAATAATTCGCGGCTCTTTAAGGGCTTGCCTCCAAGATACGGCTTCAGCGCAATACGGGTAAAGCGTTTTGCCGCCCGCAGGGTCTCTGCATCCGGAAATTCCCGCTCGGCTAACGCGCGCAGGTCACGCCCGGTAAAGGTACTATTATCAATCACAATACTGGCGATAAATCCTTTCTCTTCCCGGTAGCGGTAGGTCATGGTCTCTTCCACCGGATCGCCACTGCCTGCACAGTGAAGAAAATCTACGCCGTAACCCAGATGGCCAAGCAGCGCCAGCTCAAAACGGCGCAGGACGGGTTCAGGCGAGCCAGTTACCCCCGCCAGGGCCTGGATACAGTGCAGGTAGTCGAAGAAAAGTTCAGAGAAGCGAGTCTCATGCTCAAGCACGCGTGAGATGAGTTCGTTGACGTACAGGCCGCTATAAAGGGTGATACCAGAGAGGGGAAGTGCCAGGGAGACGGCTTCGGCGCTGCGCAGGGTTTTGACCTCCCCTCGCCCACCAAAGCGGACCAGCAGCGGTGTGAAAGGCTGTAAAGTTCCTTTCAGATTAGAACGTTTGGAACGTGCGCCTTTAGCCACAAGGCGCACGCGGCCCGACTCTTCCGTGAAGACGTCCAGTATCAGGCTGGTTTCGCTCCAGGGACGACTATGGAGAACGAAGGCACGCTGCCAACCTTCCATACTGTTCGTCGTCTTGCGTTACTGATCTTCGCCGTAACCGAGGCTGCGCAGTGCACGCTCGTCATCGGCCCAGCCAGATTTCACCTTCACCCACAGCTCCAGGTGAACCGGTGCTTCGAACATCTCCTGCATGTCTTTACGAGCTTCAATACCGATGGTTTTGATCTTGGCGCCTTTGTTGCCAATCACCATTTTCTTCTGCCCTTCACGCTCCACGAGGATCAGGCCGTTGATATCATAGCCGCCACGCTCGTTCGTCTGGAAACGTTCGATCTCAACGGTGACAGAGTACGGTAACTCCGCGCCAAGAAAACGCATCAGCTTTTCACGGATGATCTCAGAGGCCATAAAGCGCTGAGAACGATCGGTGATGTACTCTTCCGGGAAGTGATGGATCGCTTCCGGCAGATGTTTACGCACGATGCCCGCGATGGTATCCACGTTCAGACCGGTCTCTGCAGACAGCGGTACGATATCGAGGAAGTTCATCTGGCTGCCCAGCCACTGCAGATGCGGCAGCAGATCGGCTTTTTCCTGCACGTTGTCAACTTTGTTGACCGCCAGGATCACCGGGGTTTTCCCATCACGCAGTTTGTTGAGCACCATTTCGTCGTCAGGCGTCCAGCGGGTGCCTTCCACAACAAAAATCACCAGCTCAACGTCACCGATAGAGCTGCTCGCCGCCTTGTTCATCAGACGGTTGATCGCACGCTTCTCTTCCATGTGCAGGCCTGGGGTATCGACATAAATCGCCTGATACGCGCCTTCCGTATGGATACCGACGATGCGGTGGCGCGTGGTTTGCGCCTTACGAGAGGTGATAGAAATTTTCTGCCCAAGCAGATTATTCAACAGGGTGGATTTGCCAACGTTTGGGCGACCAACGATGGCAATAAATCCGCAATAGGTTTTCTCTTCGCTCATTCCAGCTCCAGCATTTTCAACGCCTGTTCGGCGGCAGCCTGTTCCGCCTTACGACGGCTAGAACCTGTGCCCACCACCGGTTCACTCAGGCCACTGACCTGGCAATGGATGGTAAATTCCTGATCGTGCGCTTCGCCACGGACCTGCACCACCAGATAAGATGGCAGCGGAAGGTGACGACCCTGCAGATATTCCTGCAGACGCGTTTTCGGATCTTTTTGTTTATCGCCTGGGCTAATTTCGTCCAGACGGGTCTGATACCAGTTAAGAATCAGTTGCTCGACGGTCTGAATATTGCTGTCGAGGAAAACGCCACCGATTAAGGCTTCGACCGTGTCCGCAAGAATGGACTCACGGCGGAAACCGCCACTTTTCAGTTCGCCCGGCCCCAGACGCAGGCACTCACCCAATTCGAACTCACGCGCAATTTCTGCCAGCGTGTTACCGCGAACCAGCGTTGCACGCATGCGGCTCATATCCCCTTCGTCCACTCGTGGGAAACGGTGATAAAGCGCATTGGCAATAACGTAACTTAAAATGGAATCGCCCAAAAATTCGAGACGTTCGTTGTGTTTGCTGCTGGCACTGCGATGGGTTAATGCCTGTTGCAACAACTCCTGATGCTGAAAAGTGTAGCCCAGCTTCCGTTGAAGCCGATTAATTACGATGGGGTTCATGCGATACCAATAGAATGAATGCGTCAAAAATGCAGCACACGAAACCGACCTGAGAAAGCCAACGCGGTTTCGTGTGCCGTGGCACTGATTCAGCGCCAACCTTAAACTTCGGGGGAATATTCTATACACAACGACAGGGGTTGTCGTTAGTCTGGAGAGATTTATCGCTTAAATAATTCACATCGCCCTTAAGATAAAGGGCGATGTGTTCAGATATCACGAATTAATGGATCCCGCCGATACGATTTAGACGTACCCCGGTCGGCCATTCGCCTTCCTGCTTCTCGAAGCTCATCCAGATGGCGGTCGCTTTACCGACCAGATTCGCTTCCGGCACAAAGCCCCAGTAACGGCTGTCCGCAGAATTATCGCGGTTATCACCCATCATGAAGTATTGGCCCGGTGGCACAATCCAGGAAGCCAGCTGCTGACCGGACTGATGGTAGTACATCCCCAGTTGATCCTGCGCAATAGGCACCGTCAGAATACGGTGCGTGACGTCACCCAGCGTCTCTTTACGCTCAGTCAGGCGGATACCGTTCTCTTTGGTCTCGCCTTTTGGCATCTGGAAGAAACCGCTGGTAGCTTCACCGCCGTTACGACGGGCAAAGGTCTGCACGAAGTCACTCGGCTCTACGTTGGAGTAGGTAATGGGCAGCGCGCTTTCACAGGCCGTACCAGAACTGCAGCCAGGCTGTACCGTCACTTCTTTCGCAACTGGATCGTAAGAGACTTTATCGCCAGGCAAACCCACCGCACGTTTGATGTAATCCAGACGCGGATCGTCGGGGTATTTAAAGACCACGATATCGCCGCGTTTCGGATGACCGGTTTCGATCAACGTTTTCTGGTAGATAGGATCTTTAATGCCGTAGGCAAACTTCTCAACCAGGATGAAGTCACCAATCAGCAGCGTTGGCATCATCGAACCTGATGGGATCTGGAAAGGTTCATAAATAAATGAACGTACCACCAGCACAATCGCCAGCACCGGGAAGACCGAAGCCCCTGTCTCCAGCCAGCCCGGTTTCGGGCCGACTTTTTTCAGGGTCTTCGCATCAAGCCCGTCGCCAGTGGCTGCCTGCGCGGCAGCCTGACGTTCACGACGTTTCGGGGCGAAAATAAACTTATCCAGACACCACAATAGACCCGTCACCAGCGTCGCAATGACCAGGATCAGGGCAAACATGTTCGCCATGCCAACTCCTTAGGATTATTTGCCGTCTTTACCTACGTGCAGAATGGCGAGGAACGCTTCCTGCGGCAGCTCAACGTTACCAACCTGCTTCATACGTTTCTTACCGTCTTTCTGCTTCTGCAGCAGCTTTTTCTTACGGCTGACGTCACCGCCATAGCATTTTGCCAGAACGTTTTTACGCAACTGTTTCACGGTAGAACGCGCGATGATGTGGTTGCCAATGGCCGCCTGAATCGCGATATCAAATTGCTGACGCGGGATCAGCTCTTTCATCTTCTCAACCAGCTCACGCCCGCGGTATGGTGCGTTGTCGTTATGCGTGATCAGCGCCAGCGCATCGACACGCTCGCTGTTAATCAGCACATCTACACGTACCATGTTGGAAGCCTGGAAGCGTTTAAAGTTGTAATCCAGTGACGCGTAGCCACGGGACGTCGACTTCAGACGGTCGAAGAAGTCGAGTACCACTTCCGCCATCGGGATTTCGTAAGTCAGCGCCACCTGGTTACCGTGGTAAACCATGTTGGTCTGTACGCCGCGCTTCTCAATACAAAGGGTGATGACGTTGCCGAGGAACTCTTGCGGCAGCAGCATGTGACACTCTGCGATAGGCTCGCGCAGCTCAGAAATGTTGTTCAGCGGCGGCAGCTTGGACGGGCTATCGACGTAGATGACCTCTTTCGAGGTGGTTTCCACTTCGTAAACTACCGTCGGCGCGGTGGTGATCAGATCCAGATCGTACTCACGCTCCAGACGTTCCTGAATGATCTCCATGTGCAGCAGGCCGAGGAAGCCGCAGCGGAAGCCGAAGCCCAGCGCCGTGGAGCTTTCTGGCTCATAGAACAGAGAAGCATCGTTCAGGCTCAGTTTGCCAAGCGCGTCACGGAAGTTTTCATAATCATCAGAGCTGACCGGGAAGAGACCTGCATATACCTGTGGCTTCACTTTTTTAAAGCCAGGCAGTGCTTTATCAGCCGGATTACGGGCGCCCGTCAAGGTATCGCCAACCGGCGCACCGAGGATGTCTTTAATTGCACAGACCAGCCAGCCTACCTCGCCGCATTTCAGCTCGGTACGGTCAACCTGTTTCGGGGTGAAGATACCCAGGCGATCGGCGTTATAGACCTGGCCGGTGCTCATAACCTTGATCTTTTCGCCTTTACGCATGGTGCCGTTTTTAATACGTACCAGCGAGACAACACCCAGATAGTTATCGAACCAGGAGTCAATGATCAGTGCCTGCAGCGGTGCATCCGGGTCGCCTTCAGGAGCAGGGATATCGCGGACCAGACGTTCCAGCACATCCGGAACACCTACGCCGGTCTTCGCGGAGCAGCGCACAGCATCGGTGGCATCAATGCCCACGATATCTTCAATCTCTTCCGCTACGCGCTCAGGATCGGCGGCAGGCAGGTCGATTTTGTTCAGTACCGGCACCACTTCCAGGTCCATTTCCATCGCGGTGTAGCAGTTCGCCAGGGTCTGGGCTTCTACGCCCTGCCCGGCATCTACCACCAGCAGCGCGCCTTCACAGGCCGCCAGCGAGCGGGAAACTTCATAGGAGAAGTCAACGTGGCCTGGGGTGTCGATAAAGTTAAGTTGATAAGTTTCACCGTCAGACGCTTTATAATCGAGCGTTACGCTCTGGGCTTTAATGGTGATACCGCGTTCGCGTTCCAGGTCCATGGAGTCCAGAACCTGGGCTGCCATTTCACGATCAGACAGGCCACCGCAAATCTGGATAATACGGTCAGACAGCGTCGACTTACCGTGGTCAATGTGAGCTATGATCGAAAAGTTACGTATGTTCTTCATATAGTTAAATAATTTTGCCTTACGAATTCCTGGAGGCCGCTGTTCTTAGCCTGACGTTTTTCAGTGCGAAAACGCAGCATTCTACACTACATCTTCGTCACCAGGAAATGCTCTTGAATTCAGGTATAGCGCTAAGTTTGAGGGTTTTGGTTTATAAGAATCAAACATAGATAAAGCCCGGTGTATTTACCGGGCCTCTGAGGATAGTGTTTCAACGCGCAGTTCGTCGGGTGGTAAGCCAACGCTGAGAATGGTTGGCTGCCAGTTATCGCGCACAGCAAGCCTGGGCGAAAGCCCCCGCGCCAGCAAAAAACCGCCTACGCCGCCAAGAGCGGCCCCGCACATGGCGGCAAGATCGGTGGCAAACAGGAGCTGGAAAAGACCACCCACGGCAAACAAGCCCACCAGCGGAGAGAGATAAACCAGCATCGCCGAGCCCAGCAGGCTCGCTTCGGCAATCCCCAACTCCACTTTTTGCCCTTTCACCAGCGGTTGCTCGCTAGGAACGGAAAGCGTGTGGGTAGTTTGCGGGCCCAGTTTATTCAGCACGCGGCTGCCGCATCCTGCGCGGGAGGCGCAGCTGCTGCAGGAGGCCTTAACGTCGCAACTCACCAGCGCGACGCCATTTTGCCATGATACGACCGTAGCCCACTCTTTAATCATTGTGCTGCCCTAAATTTGATACTGTCGGCGATACGCTTTGCAGTTTGCGGCGGAAGCTCACCCACGACCGTAATTTCGGCATTATCACGCACCGTCGTGCTCACAGTGCGACGACCGGTACGCAGCATCTGGTCGGCACTGATCGCGGTGGCGCGGTTGATATTCACCGAGAAGCTGAACAGACCATCCGAGTAGAGACGCGATTCAACCGGCGTATCAATCGTAGGAAGCTGGCGTTTGCTGCTGGAGATCTCGCTGAACCCTTGCGGGATCCAGGTCGGGGCCCAGTTAAAGTTAATGGTATCCCCTACCGGTACAGAGAGCAGCGGCGGCAGACTGGCTTTAGCAAGATTCTGCATGCTATTGCCGACCTGATCATCGACGCTGAAGGAGATCACGCGGAACTGTTCCAGCGTTTCACCATCGCGATCAAGTAGATCGACCCGCATCGGAAGCTTGGTTTCGGCATCCATCCAGACGATATAACTGTAGCGCGTCCCGTCCCGGGCCACGACCCGGATGACTTCACATAACCGGTCTGCAATGCGCGTACGGCCAACGGAAATAAAGTCGTAGTAGGGGGCAAGACGCTTAAAGTCGGTATAAACCAGCGATGGCAGCGAATCGACGATGTAGTCGCCATTAAGGGTGAAAGGCTCAAGGCCAGGCTCAAAATAGCTGATTTCATTACCACGCTGCACAACTTCACGGCGCGGGCCATCCATCTGCAAGAGCTGAGCGAGAGGCTGTTTATCAAGACGGGCGTGGCGATAGCGTAACGACTCGACGCCCTGCTTATTGATACTGATAAAAGCCAGTTCATAGTTGAGTGACTGGCTAGCGAGGTTCATCTGCTGCAACAACGCCCCGGACGATACATCAGCCGAGGCGTTGACAGAGAAGAGCAAGCTACCCGCCATCAAAGACATGGCGCACCAAAGTTGCTTCATTACTGCGATTGCGTTCCTAAAGTTTGGTTCCCGGGCACTTGCACAGCGGCTTGCTGGGTTTGTGCCTGTTCAAACTGAAGCTGCTCTGAATGCAAACGACGTTGCAATTCATAGTCCTGCAACATCGCATTAATGCGACGACGCTGCTCCTGTACCTGCTGCTGCTGGCCAGCACCCGCCGACGCGTCGGAAGGAATACCCAGGCTAACCGGGCTGGCTTTGCCCATCATCGGCAGCGTGTTAAACACTGGCGCTTCAGGTTGCTGGTTGACTTCAGATTGGCTGTTATACTGCTGGACGCCAACAATAACCGCAAGCGACACGCAAGCTGCGACACCCATCTGGGTCAGTTGACTCGCCCACGGGCGCACTTTATTCCAGAATGGCATTTTTTGCCACAGGTGTGGTGCAGGCTGGGCTTCAGGGATCAGCGGAGTGGCCTGAGTAACAGGTTCGTTCTCTATCGCCGCCATTACGCGTGACGAGATATCGAAATGGAGGAGCTCGCTGGTATCGCCGCGCATAGAATCGCGAATAAGATGATAACTCTCCCAGGCTTTTTGCATCTCAGGAGAGCGAGAGAGCTCATGAAGCAGCTCACTGTCCAGCGTTTCACCATCCATTAAAGCGGAAAGTTGTTCTTTCTGCATGCCTAATACCTTTTCCAGTATCCCGCTATCGTCAACGCCTGATAAGCGGTTGAACTTTATTATCAATAGCTTCTCGCGCACGGAAAATACGTGAACGAACCGTACCAACCGGACAATCCATGATAGCGGCTATCTCTTCATAGCTCAGGCCATCAAGCTCCCGCAACGTAATTGCCATGCGTAAATCTTCCGGAAGCGACTCGATGGTACGAAAAACTATTTGTCTCAGTTCTTCTGACAACATTAAGTTCTCAGGGTTCGAAATTTCTTTCAACGCGCCGCCGCTTTCGAAGTTTTCTGCGTCTATCGCATCAACATCACTGGAAGGCGGACGACGGCCCTGAGCGACCAGGTAATTCTTTGCCGTATTGACAGCAATTCGATACAGCCAGGTATAAAAAGCACTATCCCCCCGGAATGATTCCAGCGCGCGATAGGCCTTAATAAAAGATTCCTGTACGACATCAGGGACATCCCCTGAAGGTACATAGCGGGAAACCAGACTCGCCACCTTATGCTGGTAGCGCACCACCAGTAGGTTAAAAGCTTTCTGATCTCCCTTCTGGACCCGTTCAACCAGAATCTGGTCCGTTAACTGCTCGCTCATCCGAGGTAATGTCTCCCCAAACCTAAAATCCACGCGTTATCGAAACGCCACTCTAAACACTGCACTGTGAGCAAGCAGTTGTGTAGAGGGCTGTTTTCTTAAAAAGTTCCGTCACGCCTTTGTTTTTGTTAATCGCGCCGCAGACTGTTCGTTTTCTATCATTATAAGTCTGTTCACGATACACACCCAGTTTCTGATAAGAAATGGCATTTCCGCCAGCAGAGTACCGCAACGCGGGCTTTATTTCACCACATAATCTGAAGCTAACGATCTGCTTCGCAAAATATTTCTCCCATTTTTGCCCCAGAGTGGCCCCCCAGGCTTGTTTAGTCATTGCAACACCCAGTAAAAAAAACGTGCGATTTCTCGCATTCGGGTGCTATGCTGGCCAGACACTGTTTAGTAAATTAAACAAAGATCATGAACACACTTCCAGAACTCTCTTGCGACGTCCTGATCGTCGGCAGTGGTGCAGCGGGCCTCTCTCTCGCCCTGCGGCTCGCCAAACACCAAAAAGTCATTGTCCTGAGTAAAGGTCCGGTAAGCGAAGGGTCAACTTTCTACGCCCAGGGCGGTATCGCAGCCGTGTTTGACGAAACAGACAGCATAGCTTCACATGTTGAAGACACCCTGATTGCCGGGGCCGGAATTGTTGATAAACACGCCGCAGAATATGTTGCCAGTAACGCACGCCACTGCGTCCAGTGGCTGATCGATCAGGGTGTTTTGTTTGATACCCACGTGCAGCCAAACGGGGAAGAGGGTTATCACCTGACGCGTGAAGGCGGTCATAGCCATCGCCGTATTCTGCATGCTGCCGACGCCACGGGTAAAGCGGTGGAAACCACCCTGGTGAGCCAGGCGTTGAGTCACCCAAATATCCAGGTGCTGGAGCGCAGCAACGCCGTAGATTTAATTGTCTCTGACAAAATCGGCTTGCCCGGCACGCGTCGGGTTGTCGGGGCCTGGGTCTGGAACCGTAATAAAGAGACGGTTGAAACCTGTCAGGCCAAAGCCGTTGTGCTGGCCACCGGCGGTGCGTCAAAAGTTTATCAGTACACCACTAACCCGGACATCTCCTCAGGAGATGGTATCGCCATGGCGTGGCGTGCAGGCTGCCGTGTGGCGAATCTGGAATTTAATCAGTTCCACCCGACAGCCCTCTTCCATCCGCAAGCTCGCAATTTTCTGCTAACAGAAGCCTTGCGCGGTGAAGGCGCACACCTGAAGCGGCCCGATGGCACACGCTTTATGCCCGACTTTGATCCGCGAGGCGAACTTGCCCCACGTGACATTGTTGCCCGCGCTATCGACCATGAGATGAAACGCCTGGGAGTGGACTGTATGTATCTGGACATCAGCCATAAGCCCGCCGAGTTTGTCCGTCAGCATTTCCCGACAATCTACGAAAAGCTGCTCGGATTAGGCATTGATCTCACCCGGGATCCGGTACCCGTAGTACCTGCCGCGCACTACACTTGCGGCGGCGTGATGGTGGACGATCATGGTCGTACCGATGTGGATGGGTTGTATGCGATTGGCGAAGTGAGTTATACCGGCCTGCACGGCGCAAACCGCATGGCCTCTAACTCTCTGCTGGAGTGTCTGGTGTACGGTTGGTCGGCGGCGGAAGATATCGTTAAGCGCATGCCCTATGCGCGCCATGCCCATACCCTGCCCGCCTGGGATGAGAGCCGGGTCGAAAATCCGGATGAACTGGTCGTGATCCAGCACAACTGGCATGAGTTGCGCCTGTTTATGTGGGATTACGTCGGTATCGTACGCACCAGCAAACGTCTGGAGCGCGCCCTGCGTCGTATTACCATGTTGCAGCAAGAAATTGATGAGTACTATGCCCACTTCCGCGTCTCTAACAATTTGCTGGAGCTACGTAACCTGGTGCAGGTGGCAGAGTTGATTGTTCGCTGTGCGATGATGCGTAAAGAGAGCCGCGGATTGCACTATACGCTGGATTATCCGGAGCAACTGGAACACTCCGGGCCGTCCGTGCTCTCGCCGCTGGCTCACATAAAGAGATAGAAAGGGTGGGTCAGCGCGGTGTAATCCTCGGAATAGCGCTGGTCTGAGCCACGGATAACCATTCTGTCGCTGAAGCACTCTCCCTCTTTCGGCGACAAGGCCAGCAGCACCCGGTGCGGCAACCTGCCTTCGGTATCGGCGATATCGGTGCGCAGGCGCAGATGCCAGCCCATCTCTGTCGCCATATTTATGAAATGGCTACCCGTGCTTTCCGGCAGCACGACACAGAAAAATCCCTCTTCCGAAATAAGCGCCGCGGCACAGGCAAGCAAGGCACTGTGGCTGAGTGAACCGGTATATCGCGCTTGTTCGCGCTGCGGCGTCGCACACTCGACGCCGGGTTCATAATAAGGCGGATTACTCACGATAAGATCATAACGTGCGGTTTGTTCTGGCGCCCAGCTAAGGACATCCGCACAATGAATAGTGATGCGCGAGGCCCAGGGCGATTCGGCCTGGTTTTCGCTCGCCTGCTCTGCTGCATCGGGATCCAGCTCGACGGCATCGACGGTCGTCGACTGCTCCGTTCGCTGCGCCAGCATAAGCGCCAGCAGGCCGCTCCCGGTGCCAATATCCAGAATACGTTTAGCGCCGGCTACCGGCGCCCAGGCGCCAAGCAGGATGCCATCGGTACCCACTTTCATTGCACAGCGATCGTGTGCAACGAAAAATTGTTTAAACGTAAATCCATCGCGGCGCAATTGCGCTTTGAGTTGAGACATGTCAGAGCAACCTTCTAAACGAAACTGAAGTAGCATAGGGGAAAGCGTAACGGTGGAAAAGGGATATCCACACAAACAGATGAAGATTGCAGCGGTAACGTCTATAATCAGCGCCCCACACAGAGGTAGAACATGACTGTAACGACTTTTTCCGAACTTGAACTCGATGAAAGCCTGCTCAATGCGCTTGAGAGCAAAGGCTTCACACGCCCGACCGCCATTCAGGCTGCGGCCATTCCGCCTGCACTGGAGGGCCGTGATGTGCTCGGTTCTGCGCCAACCGGCACGGGGAAAACAGCAGCATACTTGCTGCCGGTGTTGCAGCATCTGCTCGATTTCCCCCGTAAAAAATCAGGCCCACCGCGCATTTTAATCCTGACGCCTACCCGCGAACTGGCGACACAGGTTGCCGAACATGCGCGTGAACTGGCGGCGAATACCCATCTGGACATCGCCACTATCACCGGCGGCGTAGCCTATATGAACCACGCCGAAGTATTCAGCGAAAACCAGGATATTGTGGTTGCCACAACGGGCCGTCTGCTGCAGTACATCAAAGAAGAGAACTTCGACTGCCGCGCCGTTGAGACACTCATTCTGGACGAAGCTGACCGCATGCTGGACATGGGCTTCGCGCAAGATATCGAACATATCGCCGGTGAAACTCGCTGGCGTAAACAGACCCTGCTGTTCTCCGCAACGCTGGAAGGCGATGCCATCAAAGACTTTGCAGAGCGTCTGCTGGAAGATCCCGTAGAAGTGTCAGCCACGCCATCCACCCGTGAGCGCAAGAAAATTCATCAGTGGTATTACCGCGCCGATAACCTCGAGCACAAAGTGGAGTTGCTGAAGCACCTGCTCAAACAGGACGATGCGACCCGTACCATTGTGTTTGTACGCAAGCGTGAGCGTGTGCATGAGTTAGCAGAAATGCTGCGTAACGCCGGGATCAATAACTGTTATCTCGAAGGTGAGATGGCGCAGGTCAAGCGTACTGAAGGGATTAAGCGTTTGACCGATGGCCGCGTGAATGTCCTGGTCGCTACCGACGTTGCGGCGCGTGGTATCGATATCCCTGACGTGAGCCATGTCATCAACTTCGATATGCCACGTAGCGGCGATACCTACCTGCACCGCATTGGCCGTACGGGTCGTGCTGGCCGTAAAGGTATTGCGATTTCGTTGGTCGAGGCGCATGACTACCTGCTGCTGCAGAAAATCGGCCGCTACGTCGAGGAGCCGCTGAAAGCGCGTGTTATCGATGAGCTTCGTCCGACCACGCGTGCACCGAGTGAGAAAATGACGGGTAAACCGTCCAAAAAAGCACTCGCGAAACGTGCAGAGAGAAAAGAGAAAGAAAAAGAGAAGCCACGCGTTAAACAGCGCCACCGCGACACCAAAAACATTGGTAAGCGTCGTAAGCCAAGCAGTTCGGCGGCCGAATCCAAAACTGAAGAGTAAAAAAAAGCCGGGTGATAACCCGGCTTTTTTTTTGCCCAATAACTGAACCTTAGAGGCTTTCAGTAAAGGTACGCGCGATAACGTCGCGTTGCTGCTCTGGCGTCAGCGAGTTGAAACGCACTGCATAACCGGACACGCGAATGGTCAGTTGTGGATATTTTTCCGGATGCTTAACGGCATCTTCCAGCGTTTCACGACGCAGCACGTTCACGTTCAGGTGCTGACCGCCTTCAACGCGCACTTCTGGTTTCACTTCCATAGGAATTTCGCGATATTCGATTTCGCCCAGTTTGCTAACCGGTACGATTTCGTCTTCAGCAAAACCCGCTTTTGCTGCAACACAGCGCGCTTCGCCTTTTTCGCTATCCAGCAGCCAGAATGAGTTCAACAGGTCATCGTTTGCTGCTTTAGTAATCTGAATACCCGTAATCATGTGGTGTCTCCCTTAGACTACATTAATTTGGTGTCTGCCCGGCTTCGGGCAATTGGTAAAACCATTGTTGCTTGTGTGTATATATATCACTCACCCACCCGTCATTTATTGATTTAAATCAACAGAAATGCCAACCACACAAACTGTGTGGTCTGATTTTGTTGTTTTAGATCAATTTAACGCCTTCACCGAATCAATTTATCGCGCAGATACTCAATATAAATTGAATGACTTAGCGGCAATTTCAGCGTGGAATTTTGCTCATCAGGATTTAACAGGTAAGCTTAGGCGATTGAGATTTGCAGGAGAGCGAAATGACGACATCCTTAACATGGCACGACGTACTGGCAGAAGAGAAACAACAACCCTATTTTGTTAATACCCTCAGTACTGTTGCCGCTGAACGGCAGGCCGGCCAGACGATTTACCCGCCACAGAAAGATGTTTTCAACGCTTTTCGCTATACCGAACTGAGCGATGTGAAGGTGGTTATCCTTGGGCAGGATCCCTATCACGGACCCGGACAAGCACACGGACTGGCCTTTTCCGTACGCCCTGGTATTGCTATCCCCCCTTCACTACTGAACATGTATAAAGAGCTTGAAGGGTCGATTCCCGGTTTTACCCGACCAAAACACGGTTATCTTGAAAGCTGGGCTCGCCAGGGGGTGTTGTTATTAAACACCGTGCTGACGGTACGTGCAGGCCAGGCGCATTCCCATGCCAGCCTCGGCTGGGAGACCTTTACGGACAAAGTGATCGGTCTGATTAACACGCATTGCGAAGGGGTGGTGTTTTTACTCTGGGGATCGCATGCGCAGAAGAAAGGGGCGATTATCGACCCGGAGCGTCATCATGTTCTTAAAGCGCCGCACCCTTCACCGCTATCAGCACATCGCGGTTTCTTTGGCTGTAATCACTTTGTACTGGCGAATGAGTGGCTGGAAAAACGCGGCGAGAAGCCTGTTGACTGGATGCCAGTGTTACCGGCTGAAGGGGAGTAGTCTTGATTGTATGCCCGGTTAACCGGGCATACAGGTAACATCAATGCTTAGGCTTTATTCTGACGCCACCACTCTGCCAGCAGTACGCCGGTAGCCACGGAAACGTTCAGACTTTCAACATTGCCTGTTCCATCGATAGAGACACTCAGATCCGCACTGGACAGCGCAGCATCAGACAGACCATCTCGCTCCTGGCCTAATACCAGTACCATTTTACGTGGCAGCGTCGCTTTGAACAGCGGCGTACCAGCGTGGCTGGAGGTGGTTACGATAGCGTAACCCGCTTTGCGGAACTGCTCGAGGGCATCCAGAACGCTGTCACCCGTGATAGGCTGCACATGTTCCGCGCCGCCTTCCGCCGTGCGGATAGCCGCGCCAGATTCCAGCAGTGCGGCATCCTGCAGTAAAACACCTTTTACGCCAAAGTGAGCACAGCTGCGCATCATCGCACCGAGGTTATGCGGGTTACCCACATCCTCCAGCGCCAACACACAGTCATCGGCCTCTGCCTCGCTTACCCACTGCTGCACGGTGGTACCGTTACGTTTTTTAATCAGGAAGCAAACGCCACCGTGGTGCTCAGTACCCGATGCTTTTGTCAGTTCGGCATCATCGACCACATGGTACGCCTTGCGATTGGCCGCCATCCAGCGCAATGCTTCTTTGAAGCGCGGCGTTACGCTCTGAATAAACCAGGCGCGAACAATACAGTCCGGACGGCTCTGGAACAGAGCCTGACATGCGTTTTCACCGTAGACGCGGGTCTCTTCAGCACGCTGACGGCGCAACACTTCCGGATCGATAAAGCTTTTTCCGCTAATACCGCCGTGATCGGTTTTAGCCGAGGTCTCTTCGCCCGGTGCACGGGATACGGTACGCCATGGTGATCCCCCGTCACGACCGGCATCGTCACGTTTACGGTCATCGCGTTTGCGGTCTTCACCGCGGTTGTTTCTTTCATCGCGGGCGGGGCGACGGCCACCGTCTGCACGAGATGGACCCGGACGTCCGCCGCCTTTTCCGGTACGCGGATTTGCGGTGCGTTTATCAGAGTCATCATCACTGCGGACATACATCACTTTGACCTTGCCGCTTTTGTTTTTCAGTTCGTCGTTCATGCTTTTCTCCACCAGCGCTGCGCGAAGCGCGCAGATTACCCGATGTATCCACTCATAGCCATTATTTCGTATCAAAGCTTATGACTATTGTTCTTATTGAATAAAACGCATTGTCGTTTCAAACAGGGTCACTGATAATATGTAACATATTAGAAACACTCCGGCCCTGGGCCGCTATGTTCCACTGCTATTCCTGAGGTTAGTTATGAATACCGTATGTGCCAACTGCCAGGCCCTTAATCGCATTCCGGAAGACCGAATTGATGATGTGGCTAAATGCGGACGTTGCGGTCATGAATTGTTCGATGGTGATGTCATCAACGCTACCGGTGCAACTCTGGATAAACTGCTGAAGGACGATCTGCCGGTGGTCGTGGATTTCTGGGCGCCATGGTGCGGTCCTTGCCGTAACTTTGCCCCTATCTTTGAAGATGTGGCCGAAGAGCGTAGCGGGAAGATGCGCTTTGTGAAAGTGAACACCGAAGCGGAGCGCGAACTGAGTGCTCGCTTCCGCATTCGCAGTATTCCCACCATTATGATTTTCAAGAATGGTGAAGTCATCGATATGCTGAACGGCGCGGTACCCAAAGCCCCCTTCGATAGCTGGCTGAACGAATCCCTCTGACATACCCGGGGCACACCGCTTGTGCCCCGCCCACTCCTCTGCGAAAATGGCGTTTTTTCTGCGCATCTCTCATGACTGATAACGCCGTATTGCAACTGCGTGCTGAACGCCTTGCCCGCGCAACGCGCCCTTTTCTCGCCCGTGGCAACCGCATCCGACGCTGCCAACGCTGTTTGTTACCGCTGAAACAGTGTCTGTGCGCTACCCTGACGCCAAGCCATGCTACCAGCCGCTTTTGCCTGGTGATGTTCGATACAGAACCCATGAAACCCAGCAATACCGGGCGATTGATTGCCGATATCCTGCCAGATACCGTCGCGTTTCAATGGTCGCGCACCGAGCCGCCAGAGGCGCTACTAGAGCTGGTAGCCAGTGACGCTTATCAGCCGATGGTGGTATTCCCCGCCTCTTATGCCGGCCCGGATCGCCAGGTGTTGACGACGCCGGCGACGGGAAAACCGCCGCTGTTCATCATGCTGGACGGTACCTGGACAGAAGCGCGCAAAATGTTTCGTAAAAGCCCTTATCTTGATGCGCTGCCGGTGATCTCTGTAGATCTCTCTCGCGTCTCTGCCTACCGGCTACGTGAAGCGCATGCGGACGGCCAGTATTGTACCGCCGAGGTTGCCATTGCCTTGCTGGATCTGGCAGGCGATCGCCAGGCGGCTGGCGCATTGGGTCAGCATTTTTCCTGTTTTCGCGAACGTTATCTGGCTGGAAAAACCGTACATAAGGGAAGCGTCACAGCAGCCGAGTCAGAAAGCGTTTAAAATCATCAGGTCACTCGTACTTTCAGGAGACCTGAATGAGCCAGCGTGGGTTAGAAGCCTTACTCCGCCCCAAATCCATCGCCGTTATCGGCGCGTCAATGAAGCCCGAACGCGCTGGCTATCTGATGATGCGCAACCTGTTGGCTGGCGGCTTCAGCGGGCCTGTGCTGCCCGTTACCCCTGCCTGGAAGGCGGTGCAGGGGGTGCTTGCCTGGCCGGATGTCGAAAGCTTGCCTTATATCCCCGACCTGGCGGTGCTCTGCACGCACGCCCGGCGCAATCTGGATCTGCTAGAAGCGCTCGGCAAGAAAGGGTGTAAAACCTGCATCATCCTCTCCTCTCCTCCTGAACAGCACAACGACCTGCTGGCCTGCGCGGCACGTTATCAAATGCGTTTGCTTGGCCCAAACAGCCTCGGCCTGCTGGCTCCCTGGCAGGGTCTGAATGCCAGTTTTTCTCCGGTGCCCATTCGTAAAGGCAAGCTGGCATTTATTTCCCAGTCGGCAGCGGTTTCCAATACTATTCTCGACTGGGCTCAGCAACGTGAGATGGGCTTTTCGTATTTTATCGCGCTGGGTGATAGCCTCGACATCGACGTGGATGAGCTGCTCGATTTTTTGGCGAGAGACAGTAAAACCAGCGCTATCCTGCTCTATCTTGAACATCTGAGTGATGCGCGGCGGTTTGTCTCTGCGGCGCGTAGCGCGTCGCGCAATAAACCTATCCTGGTGATCAAAAGCGGACGTAGTCCGGCAGCCCAACGGTTATTGCACTCCCACTCCGGAATGGATCCGGCCTGGGATGCCGCCATTCAGCGCGCGGGTCTGTTACGCGTGCAGGACACGCATGAACTCTTCTCCGCCGTTGAAACGCTGAGCCATATGCGCCCGCTTCGTGGGGAGAGGCTGATGATTATCAGTAATGGCGCAGCCCCGGCCGCACTAGCCCTCGATGAGCTCTGGTTGCGTAATGGTAAACTCGCCACCCTTAGCGAAGAGACGTTACAACGACTGCGCGAGGCCTTGCCTGCAGGCGTTGAGCCGGGCAATCCGCTTGATCTCCGTGACGATGCCAGCAATCAGCACTATTTAACGGCCCTAAGCCTTCTGCTCGACAGTCAGGATTTCGATGCTCTGATGGTCATTCACTCGCCCAGTGCCGTGGCTCCGGGCAGCGAGAGCGCGCGGGCGCTGATTGATGGCATTAAAAATCATCAACGTGGCAAGTATGTCTCTGTACTGACCAACTGGTGTGGTGAATTTTCATCCCAGGAGGCACGCCGCCTTTTCAGTGAAGCAGGACTGCCGACCTACCGGACCCCCGAAGGGACTATCACCGCGTTTATGCATATGGTGGAGTACCGACGTAACCAGAAACAGTTGCGTGAAACCCCCGCGCTTCCCGGCAATCTGACCGCGAACACCAGCGGTGCCCGTAACCTGTTACAGCGGGCCATTGATGAGGGCGCGCGTGCGCTGGACACCCATGAGGTGCAACCGATACTTCAGGCGTACGGCCTGAATACTCTACCCACGTGGATTGCCAGCGATAGCGCTGAAGCCGTACATATCGCCGAGCAGATCGGCTATCCGGTCGCCCTTAAGCTGCGTTCTCCGGATATTCCCCATAAGTCTGAAGTTCAGGGCGTCATGCTCTATCTGCGCACAGCCGCAGAGGTTCAGCAGGCGGCCGATGCCATCATCGATCGCGTTAAAATGACCTGGCCCCGGGCACGCATCCATGGCCTGTTGGTACAAAGCATGGCCAACCGCGCCGGCGCGCAAGAGTTGAGGGTGGTCGTTGAGCACGATCCAGTATTTGGTCCGTTGATCATGCTTGGTGAAGGGGGCGTGGAATGGCATCCGGAGGAGCAGGCTGTGGTGGCTCTGCCGCCGCTGAACATGAACCTGGCACGATATCTGGTGATCCAGGCGATCAAGAGCAAAAAGATCCGCGGACGCAGTGCACTCCGACCTCTGGATATTGCCGGGCTGAGCCAATTCCTGGTGCAAGTCTCCAACCTGATCGTGGATACCCCAGAAATTCAGCGTCTGGATATTCATCCTCTGCTGGCATCAGGGAGTGAGATGACCGCTCTGGATGTCACCATGGATGTAGCAGCCTTCAGCGGCGATCGCGAAAGCCGGCTGGCTATTCGCCCTTACCCACAGCAGCTGGAAGAGTGGGTCGAGATGAAAAACGGTGAAAAATCGCTGTTCCGCCCTATCCTGCCGGAAGATGAACCACAGCTGCAGCGCTTTATCGCTCAGGTGACTAAAGAGGATCTCTACTATCGCTATTTCAGCGAAATCAATGAATTTACCCATGAAGATTTAGCTAACATGACGCAGATCGACTACGATCGGGAAATGGCGTTTGTTGCCGTTCGGCGAACCTCTGAAGGTGATGAGATACTCGGCGTAACGCGCGCCATTTCGGATCCTGATAACGTCGATGCCGAATTCGCCGTGCTGGTTCGCTCGGATCTGAAAGGATTAGGTCTTGGGCGGCGGCTGCTGGAGAAGCTCATTAGCTATACGCGCGATCACGGATTACTGCGCCTTAATGGTATTACTATGCCTAACAATAGGGGCATGATCGCCCTGGCGCGAAAACTTGGATTTACCATAGATGTGCAGCTTGAAGAAGGCATCGTGGGGCTAACGCTGCATCTGATGCAGCAGGGTAAACAAGAGTAAGGTACTGGAAATGTTGACCACTTTCGCGGGTACTAATGATATGATTGTCCGCTTCTGTTGTCTGCTTAGTACAGATAACCCTTCAATGAACAGAGAAGAAACGCACTGTGATGTTGTCAAAATTTAAGCGCAACAAACATCAACAACACCTTGCTCAACTACCGAAGATTTCTCAGTCAGTTGATGATGTCGAGTTCTTTTACGCTCCCGCCCATTTTCGGGAAACGCTTCTGGAAAAAATTGCCAGCGCGACGCAACGTATTTGCATCGTGGCGCTTTATCTTGAACAGGATGAAGGCGGCAGCGCTATATTACACGCAATTTATGAAGCAAAGCGCCAGCGTCCGGAACTGGACGTGCGTGTACTGGTCGACTGGCATCGGGCACAGCGCGGACGCATCGGCGATGCTGCCTCTAACACCAACGCTGACTGGTATTGCCGCATGGCCCAGCAGAATCCGGGCGTTGACGTTCCGGTTTACGGTGTCCCTGTAAACACCCGTGAAGCTTTGGGCGTATTGCATTTCAAAGGTTTCATCATTGATGACAGCGTGCTCTATAGCGGCGCCAGCCTGAATGACGTTTACCTGCATCAGCTTGATAAGTACCGTTACGATCGTTACCACCTGGTACGCAATGCGCGTATGACGGACGTGATGTTTGCATGGGTCGATCAGAACCTGGTACACGGCCGTGGCGTTAATCGCCTTGATGATCCCCATCGCCCTAAAAGCCCGGAAATCAAAAATGACATTCGCTTATTCCGTCAGGAGTTGCGTGATGCTGCATTCCATTTCCAGGGCGATGCCGATAACGACCAGCTCTCGGTTACACCGCTGGTCGGCCTTGGCAAATCGAGCCTGTTAAATAAAACCATCTTCCATTTGATGCCCTGTACAAACGAGAAACTGACGATTTGTACCCCCTACTTCAATTTGCCGGCAGTGTTGGTTCGTAGCATCATCCAGCTACTGCGCGATGGTAAAAAAGTGGAAATCATCGTTGGCGATAAAACGGCAAACGATTTTTATATCCCTGAAGATCAACCTTTTAAAATCATCGGTGCGCTGCCTTATCTCTACGAGATCAACCTGCGCCGCTTCCTGAGCCGCCTTCAGTATTATGTAAATACCGATCAGCTGATCGTGCGTCTGTGGAAGCACGAAGATAATAGCTATCACCTGAAGGGAATGTGGGTTGACGATGAATGGATGCTGCTGACGGGGAATAACCTTAACCCGCGCGCATGGCGACTTGATCTTGAGAATGCGATCCTGATCCACGATCCGCGTAAAGAGCTATCGGTACAGCGTGAACGCGAGCTGGATCTGATCCGCACGCACACCACCATAGTGAACCACTACCGCGATCTGCAAAGTATCGCTGACTATCCGGTAAAAGTGCGTAAGCTGATACGCCGTTTACGCCGCATTCGTATTGATCGGCTTATCAGCCGTATTCTGTAATGCACCTGCCCCGTCATTGACGGGGCTTTTTTATGGAGGTTGCCGTGCGATATCTCCTTCTCCTGGGCTGTTGTCTACTGTGCGGCTGTAGCCACATGGCACAAGACAGCTGGGCGGGCCAGGATAAAGCCCAACACTTTCTGGCTTCCGCTGTGCTCTCCGCCGCCGGGAATGAATATGCCCGGCACCAGGGCTATAGCCGCGATCGCAGCGCAGCTTACGGACTGATGTTCTCGGTCAGTCTGGGGGCCAGCAAGGAATTTTGGGACAGCCGCCCGGCTGGAAGCGGCTGGAGCTTGAAGGATTTTGCCTGGGATATCGCCGGCGCAACCACCGGCTATACCCTATGGCAGCTGGCTGATCACTAAAGACGAATACCTTTGCCTTTACGGTGCAGCATTAAGGAGACGATGAACGCCAGCGCGCCCATGAGCGTGACGTACCAGAAAAAGATCGTCTCGCTACCTATCGATTTCAATGAAAGCGCCACATACTCGGCCGAGCCACCAAAAAGGGCATTGGCCACCGCATAAGACAACCCAACCCCAAGCGCACGCACCTGAGCTGGAAACATTTCGGCTTTAAGAATCCCACTGATCGAGGTGTAAAAGCTGGCGATAACAAGTGCCACCATCACCAGCGCGAAGGCCGCGTAAGGTGAGGAGACATGTTGTAATGCCGTCAGGATAGGCACGGTGCATAACGTCGACATTCCCCCGAATATAAGCATTGAACTACGGCGACCAATTTTATCCGACAGCGCGCCAATAACAGGCTGGATCAACATAAAGACAAAAAGCGCCACGGTCATAACCATACTCGCCACATTAGCGTGCATACCCGTCGTATTGACCAGATACTTCTGCATATAGGTAGTGAAGGTATAGAAGGTAAGCGATCCCCCCGCCGTAAAACCGAGCACCATCAAAAATGCCTTTCGGTTGCGCCATAGCCCCTTGAATGAACCCGCCTCTTTCAGCGAGCGCACCTCTTTCTGTGACGTTTCATCCAGTTGACGGCGTAGCCACAGTGCCACTATTGCCAACACTGCACCCAGCGCAAAAGGTATGCGCCATCCCCATGCACGTAGGTCTTCATCGCTCAGCACCTGCTGCAGGATCACCACAGCCAGTATGGCTAACAGTTGACCGCCTATGAGCGTTACGTACTGGAAGGAAGCATAAAAACCTTTACGGCCTTCCACGGCAACTTCACTCATATAGGTCGCGCTCGTGCCATATTCACCGCCGACGGATAATCCCTGGAATAGACGAGCGAGCAGTAAGAGCGCCGGAGCCCAGGTGCCGATAACGGCATAGCCGGGCAGACACGCGATCACTAGCGATCCAAAGCACATCATGCAGACTGAAATCAGCATAGAGGTTTTACGCCCTTTACGATCGGCAATGCGGCCAAATAGCCAGCCACCGATAGGACGCATCAAAAATCCAGCTGCAAAAACGCCTGCTGTCTGCAGCAACTGGGTCGTGGTATTACCGGATGGAAAGAAAATATGAGCAAAATAGAGTGAACAGAATGAGTAGACGTAGAAGTCAAACCACTCCACCAGGTTACCTGAAGAGGCACCAACGATTGCCCAGATTCTGCGGCGGGTATCTTGCACCGCGCTCTGTTTATGATCCGTATCTGTACTGGCTACGGTTTCTGTCATTTTAAATCCCCTGTCTTACATTGCGGGCCATTGCACCCATACCAAGTAAAACCGCATTTAAAATGTAGCGTTAGGTAAAAAACTTGTTATTTTTATGTTTCATTAAATTTTGTGAGGCAAATCATAAAAAAGATAACCTCTGGTGATGTCTGCTAGCCCCATTTCTTTTGATGCTCTTGTTTTCGTTGCAGATAGTCCTCATCTGCGCGGATTTTATCCCACCACGTTTTAAAGATTTTAGCCGCTTCGGCCTTCACCGGATCGTGATCTAATGGCTTCACGTTACGATCTTCGTCATATTTTTTTCCTCCTTTATGGTTCGCATAGCGTCTGGCACGGGTATATCCCATCTGAATGAATTTACGGGCCATGTCCATGCCGACAAAGTCATTCTTCTGCCGATATTGCTCGAACAAAGCGTAAATTTCCTGGGCAGACGTCGTGGCAACTTCAGCATTTTTATAGCGCCAGTGGGGGAGGATTTCACTTTTATAAGGTTCAACCAATAACACCCCCTGCTCTCCTCGTCCGACCTGGTAGAGCTCCGGATGCTCGCGAAAGTTTATGTTGGCGAAATCTTGTTGGTAGTTAAAAGGAGGGTTCGGCAAAATAACCTCACTGCTGTGATTTATTTTATTATTTTAGCCAGAGAATAGTGAACGTGCCGTATGCGAATGCAAAGCAAAAAACCCCGC